>JAXLYX010000007.1:0-640028 GCA_046351215.1 Polyangiales bacterium
AGGCTCATCGCGAGCGCTTCGCTCTCGACGTCCTCGGCCTTCGACTCCTCGAGCTTCGAGATCCGGGCGCGGAGGAAGGGCGTGTTCGAGGTCACCTGCTCGAGGCGGATGCGGACGAGCCCCTGGAGGATGAGGCTGTAGTTCCCCGAGCTGTGCTTGAGCGCCTTGAGGACGCGCGCGGCCACGCCGACCGGGTGCAGGTCGTCCTGGCCCGGATCGTCCGTGGACGGATCGCGCTGGGCGAAGATGGCGATGATCGGCTGCTCGAGGCTCTCGATGTCCTCGACGAGCGCCACCGACTTCTCGCGCCCCACGTCGAACGGAGCGACTGCACCTGGGAAGAGGACCGCGTTCCGGATCGGCAGGATGGGCAGCTCGGAGTCGAGCTCGAGCTCGCTCTCGTCGGGGACCTTCGGGGTCGTCTTCTCGTCGTCGGACATGGACACCTTTCGTCGGCTCGGCAGCTCCGCACCACTGCCGTCGGCCGACCGATCCGACAATAGTCACCTGCTTCCCGCGTCGCAAGACCGGCGTCCGGGGGGCAGGGGGGGGCGTCGGCTGGCCTCGGTTCAGTCCACAGGGAAGGCGGGCTCGAGTCGTAGGTCGTCGAACAACACGTGGCCCCAGGCCCCCCCCGCGCGATCGTACGCCTCGATCACGGCGTGCCGTCCTCGATACGGTCGTAGGTCCACGAAGACCCGGCGGAAGGTGGAGGTCCCGACCCCGCAGGAGTGAGTCACCTCCCGGCCGTCGATCAGGAGCCGGACGCCGACCGTCTCGCAGTCGGCTCCCCCCGCCACGACGAACGAGAGCGCGGGAGCCTCGACCCGGAACGGCGGAGAACGGAGCGTGCCTCTCGCGTCGTCCCCCCGCGCGAACGAGCTCGCGAAACGCAGTCCCCGGTAGCCGGTGACGAGGTGCTGCCCCTCCCGGGTCCGGTCCGCCGGGCCCGGGCCGAAGGCCGCACCGCCGACCTGCCAGCCGCGGTAGGAGCCGCTCTCGAACGAGCCGACCGCGTCGTCGAACGGGGGAGGGGGACGGCGACCCGGCGCCCGGCAGGCCGCGGGGACGCCTGGCAGAGGCCCCTGGAGCCGCTCGAGGACCGCGATGAGCTCCGGGTCGGACCCTTCGACGCAGCGGAGTCCCAGGAGGTGCACGCTCGCCGCCTCGACCTCGCCCCGCACGAGATGCCCTCGCGCGACGGCCAGTCGAGCCAGGTCACGGAGCGGCTGCCTTCCGACGATGGCCACGAGATCGACCGCTTCCGCCCACCGACGGTTCTCGGCGAGGAAGAGCACGGCGTCCTCGAGGAGCGCTGCATCCCTGCGGGCCGCTCGGGCCATGCGGGTCGCGGCCGCGTCGCGTTCTCCGTCGTAGGGCGTCGTCCGCCGCCCTCGCAGGGATTCGGCGTGTCGGCGGTCCCAGGCCCGCCGGGGGTCCAGCCGGACCGAGACGATCGAGAGCTCGAATGCGGACTCCGTCGCACCCGTCCGCAGTCGGGCGCGGGCAGCACGCGAGAAGCGGTCCGCCAGGAAGCGGAGCGAGAGTCGAGAGACACTTCCGCCATGCTCGGCGAAGCGTCGCGCGCGTTCGGACGTCGCCGCGGCCAGTTCCGTCGCCCCGTTCGCCTCGAGCGCCAGGGCATGCCGCACGAGGAAGCGGACGTAGTCGTCGACGCGGGCCCTCGCGACGGCGTCGTGGGTCGTCGCGGCACGGAGGGCGGCCGCTACCGCGAGCGCGGTGGTCCGCGGAGTGGCGCTGCCGAGCGAGAGGGGCGCGAAATCGCGAGCAGAGCGCGATGCCGTTTCGTCACGGGCCTCGTCGTGCACGCGGAGGGATCCGAGCTGGGTGACGTGGCCGCCCGTGTCGACGTAGCGCACTCGGAATCGCCCCCGGGGCGGGCGAACCCAGACCCGAGCGCGAAGGACTTCGCTCGGACCGAAATCCGTAGCCCCGATCCGCGATGCGAGTGGGATCACCGCACGGCTCGCGACCACGCGATCGCCCTCCGTCACGATTTCGAGTCGGCCGCGGGCCGTCGTGCGGGCGGGGCCGGCGATCCCGAGCTCGACGACGAGGGGATCGCCGGGCTCGAATGCGTCCCCCGAGAGCGTCGCGCCGACGAGCGATCCCGGCGCGCGGGGGCCGCGCCCTGGCACGACGTGCGCCAGCTCGGGGGCGGGCGATGCGACGAGATCGCGGCGCACGTAGTTGAATGCGGCGTCCACGAGGCCCCCTGGAGACGAGCTCGGCAGTCTCGTGTACGCCGCAGCGAAGAACGGCGCTTCGAGCAGGCGCGTATGCGTCGTCCACGCTCCGTGCAGATGGACGAAGGTCGGTGCCCGTTCTCCGAAGATCGACTCGCGGACGTGACCCTGGCGGTTCGGGTACGCCCGCGCCACGGGAACGTCGGCGAGGCCGAAATGGTCGAGGATATCGATGCGGCGTCGGTAGGACGTGCCCCCGATGTCGGCGTCGAGAAGGAGCGGACGCTCGTCGACGCCGAGCGAGGCAGCGAATTGTTCGAAGTACTGCGAACGCAGCGTGACGTCGTGGAACGAGAGCGTGGAATGCACGGTCGCGATGCGCGACCGCACGGTGAAGCCCTCGAGCGAGTAGGCGACGAGTCCGAGGACGGCGAGCGCCCCGACGACCGCTCCGACGCGCTCCGAGCGAGGTCCGATGCACGAGAGCAGCGCCTCCGGAAGCCGCGAAAGGCCGATGGTCGCGGCCACGAGGAAGAGGGGCGCCCCGAAGGTGAGGAATCTGTGCTGCTCCATCCAATCGCCGTGCGAATAGATGGGAAGCGCGAAGAACACGACGCTCGAGAGGAAGAGCGCTCCGCGGACGACCCCGCCACGACGGGCCCCGAGCACGAGCGGCACGCACGCCGCCACGGGCACGAGTCTCCCCGCCTTCACGAACTCGCCGACGTAGGCGAATCCCGGGTTCTTGGCCGGGTCGAAGAGATGGGAGCCGACGGAGAGGCCTCCCTGCTTGGCGTAGAAGGAATTGGGGACCGGCCACGCGTAGTAGAGCATCCGGAAGACGGTCAGACCGACCATCGGTGCCGCGGCGAAGGCGAGCCAGAGGAGGTCCTGGCGTCGCAGCCGTCGCTCCGAGACCGTGCGGAGGAGCTTCGGTATGCCGAACGCGGCCGCATAGAGCCCGACGTCGGGGCGCGCCATGAAGCCGAGGGCGAGGAGGAGGCCGCTCCACGGTCTGCGAGACGCGTCCCCTTCCTCGTGGTCGAGGGCCAGGACGGCGGCGACGAGGAGCATCGCGACGAGCCCGTTCTCGAGTCCGGCGACCGACCACAGCGCGTAGCTCGGAAGCGAAGCGAGGAGTGCGGGGGCGAAGGCATCGACGAGTCGTGGTGCCCGCCTCTCGAGTCGCGAAGGGAGGAAGCCGATGCCGATCGCGGCGAGCGAGGCGAATGCGATGCCGAGGACCTTCGACGCGAGCTCGACGTCGAGGTGAAGCCATGCGAACGGGGCGAGCAGCAGGCACCAGAGGAGGTTCGTCGCCGCCTCCACGCGTTCGGCGCCCGGATACAGATCGAGCTCCCCGGATTCCGCCAGAGTCCGCGCGTAGGCGAAGCTGACCCCCGCATCGTCGACGGTGAAGTCGACGTGGCGCCCCGCCTGGACTCCGAGCCAGGCGATCGCAGCGACCATGGCCAATGCGAAGGCCCGCGAGACCCCCGCATGGCGACAGCCCGGAGTCGTGGCTGGATCGTGGCTGGTGGGTTCCGGCGCGCTCATTCGATCGCGAGCTCGAACAGATCGATTTGCGTTCCCACCGTCCCGCCCGTCTCGGCCGCGACCGGATTGCCGCGGTCGAGCAGTCGGAGCGCGTAGCGGATGCGGAGCGGAGCGGGCATGTCGGGTGGCACGGTCATCACCACCGTATCCCGGATGATCTGGCCGGGCAGCCATCGCTGTGTTCGATACGCGCCATTGACCGGGAAGTGGCCGAGGCGGAAATCCGGGCGCATGCCGAAGCCGTACGGTGGGTCCGGAATCACGTCGACGTAGAGGTCCTGGAGAGTCGCGGACTCGGCCCGGAAGTAGAGCGAGAAGCGCACCTGCCGTCCCCGTTCCACCAGCGGGGTCGTGAGATCGTGGCCGAGGAAGGCGATGGATCCGGCGAAGCGGGTCGGTGTCGCCCGGATCGAGCGCGGCGGCATGGAGCTCGTGATCGCGTCGCGGATCTGGGCCTCGCGATCGAAGATGCCGTGATGGGTCGTGTGGATGAAGCGACGGAGCGTCCGCAGCAGATCCGCTGCCCGGCCTCGATCGACGTCGGAGCGATCGACGAGCTCGTGGGGATCGTGGGCGAGGTCGAACAGCTGGAATCGATTCGACTGGGGGAAGTAGACGAGCTTCTCGTCCGCGCGGCGGATCATGCGCATGTCCGAAGGAAATGCCCCGTCGGGTACGACCTCGGCGAAGAGCGGGCGGGCGTCGCGAGGGCGGGTCTCCCCGACCAGGTACGGGACGAGGCTCTGCGCGGCGAGCGGTGCCGGGAAACGGGCGCCGACGACGTTCGCGACCGTCGGTGCCACGTCGAAGAGACCGACCGGGACGTCGACCTCCCGATGACCGACGCCGGGCGCGGCGACGACGAGCACGCTCCCGATCTGTTCTTCGTAGACGCTCGATCCGTGCTCGAAGTACCCGTGCTCGCCCAGGGCCTCGCCGTGGTCGGAGGCGAGGATCACGACCGTGTTGCCGCGCAGGCCGGATTCGCGGAGGAAGCGGAAGAGGCGGCCGAGCTCCCTGTCGACGAAGGCGACCTCGGCGTCGTAGGCGCCCTCGTCGTCGTCGCCGAAGGGCGAACGTCGACGATCCCAGAGGCGCGGCTCGTGGACGCTGAAGAGGTGCACCCACTCGACGAAGGGCGTCCGTGCCGCGACCATCGCTCGCATGCGCTCGATGGCCCAGTCGACGACCTCGCCCCGAGGGGGCTTGTACTCGGTCGAAGCGCGGACCTCGTCGAAGCCCTGGAAGAGACCCGGAACGGAGCTGAAGTAGCGCGTCCCGACGTCGGCCGTGGCTCGGTAGCGCGGGGGCAGGATCTCGGCGAAGGTCGTCGCCGAGTCCGAGATCGACGGGAAGACGTTCTCGGGGCCGAAGGGAATCTGCGTCGGGTACATGCCCGTCAGCAGCGCCGGTATCGATCGGACCGAGCGCGGTGCCTGGGCCGAGGCGTGACGGAAGACCACGGCCTCTCGGCAGAAGGCGTCGATGTTCGGGCTGGTCGGCCGCTCTCGGTAGCCGTAGCAGCCGAGTCGATCCGGGCGGAGCGTGTCGACCGTGACGAGCAGGACGTTCGGCTCCCGCAGACCGGAGAGCGGGTAGGGGCCGGGACGCCCGTCGCCGAGCACGTCGTAGGACCCCGTGCCATCACCGTCGAAGCAGTCGCAGTCGACACCGTCCCCCTTGCGATCGAACGCATCCGGATGGACGTCCGCCCGGCGATCGTCGCAATCGCCCCCTCCGAAGAAGCTCGAGTACCCGTCGCCGTCGCGGTCGGAGACACGCCGCAGGGCTCGGAGGGAGAGGCTGGCGGCACGCGACCAGTCCTCGATCAACGTCCGCTGGCTCTGCATCCGGCCGTAGCCGAGGCCCGAGAAGGCGATCGAGAGCACGGCGATCGAGAGCACGGTGCCGATGGTGCGGAACGGCGTCCGCGTTCCCGACTCGAGACGGGCCTGCCGAGCGATGGATGCGCCGTGCGCGAGGGCCCCGGCTGCGAGGCCGGCCGCGTAGAAGCCGTCGACGGCGCGCAGCGTCTCGGCGAGCGAGGACGACGAGCGCTGGACGAATGCGACGGCGGGGACGGCGACGAGGGCGATCGAGACGATGGGTCGTGCGAGGAGGGGTACCCGATCCACGACGCGTTCGAATGCGGGCGCGATCGTCCGGTGGACCAGCGCGAAGATCGTGGCGGCTCCGAGGGCCGCCGCGCCGACCAGCCAGCCGAGGTTCGCGGGGCGATGGATGACGGGGTGGAGGGCGAGGAGGATCCGGTGGACGGTCGCGACGTACGCGGTCCCGAGCAGTGCGGCGAGGATGGCGAATCCGACTCCCTCGGGTGCGCGCAGAAGCCACGCTTGGGGGGCGAGGTAGGCTCGGAACGCCGCACGCACGGTGAGGGGGGGGCGCGTCAGCGCGTCGAGGGCGCCGATGGCGAGCCCGATCCCGACTCCCCAGGGGACGAGCAGGGCGAGGTCGCAGGTGATCGAGAGGAGGAGCGCGAAGCCGTGCGGGCGGGCTTCGCGGGCACGCCCGAGGGCGAAGGCCAGGTCGACCAGGCTGCAGCCGAGCGCGGCCGCGAGGCCGGCGACCGCGTGGGCGCCGAGCGCACGTCCGGCCCGCTGGAACCGCTCGACGGTGGCTGCCTGGAACCGTCCCCGGGGCATGGCCGCCGTACCTAACACACGCCCCCCCGCGGGCCAAGCGGCGCGGGCCGCACATCCACTCGAGGCGGCGAGGCTGGCTCCTCGACGGATGCGCTCAGCGGCAGGTGGCCACGTCGTCGACGTGGAGGTGGCCCCAGGGACTCGTGGATTCGTCGACGATGCGTAGGACGGCGGTGCGTCCGGTGGCCGACGTCACGTCGAGCGTGGTGGGCGCGAGCCGTTCGTCGTCCCGTCCCCGTGCCCTGGCCACGACCCGCCCGTCGACGACGATCTCGGCCCGTACCGCCGAGGCCGAACCTCCCCCGATGCGCAGTCGGATCTTCGTGCCTCGGACCACGAAGGGGGGAGAGGTCATCGAGCCCCGGGGGCCGTCGACATCGCCCGGCCGGGCCGTGGTCAGGAACCACCCTCCCTCGAAACCGAACGCGGGATTCCCGGGGCGATGGGCTGCCTGCGTGCGCACGCTCGCGCGGTCGAGCCCCTCGATCGCGAAGCCGTTCAGGTCGCGCTCGAAGTCGAAGAGCCGGCGACATCCCTCGGGCAGCGCCGTTCGCGGCCCGCCGAAGCGCGGGACCAGGTAGCGACGAGCGAGATAGGCGGAGACACGCCCTGCGCCTCCTCCCGAGAGGTGGTCGCCGTCGACGAAATCGTCGTCCTCGAGCACGGGCGGGCGACGGAGGTCGACGTACTCGGCCCCGTATCGGGCCGAAACGCGGCGCACATACGCACGATGGTCGGGGTAGATGCTCCCGGGGCCGGCCGACCGCTCGACCGCGCTCGAGGAGAACGTGTCGACGACGATCGTCGCGATCCCACGTCGCCGGAGGAGGCGGAGAGCGAGCTCGAAGTAGCCCTGGTGCTCGTTCCCGAAGCGGGCGCCCGGTCGGGCCAGCTCGTCCTCGTAGCCTTCGGCCCGCACGGCGGCCCGCTGGCGCTGGACCGCGGGGGCCACCGGAGGTAGCGCGACGAAGCCGCGAACGCCCGTGGAGGCGGGTGCGCCCGGCGCGGCGCCGTGCAGGAGGATCTCGAGCAGGCGTGGCCGGAACCGGACCGCGAAGAACGTCCGCGCGGCGACGATGTCGGCTGCATCGTCGATCGATGCCCCGGCTTCGAGCGCCTCGGGGACGTCGCGGACGCGGTAGACGGTGTGGAGCGACTCCCTCGCGAGATTCCGATCGATGCGCGATCCGAACATGTAGGGCGAGATCCCCATCACCACGACGCGGGGCGGGCGCGGGGTATCGAGCGCCCGGAGGATCATCGCGAGCTGCGCCATCGGCGGGGCTCCCGAGAGCGCCGCGTCGTACGCCGTGACATGGCGACCGGATTCGGCCTCGACGACGCGCTCGATCACGGTCGGGTCGATCCCGT
Organism: Polyangiales bacterium; assembly: GCA_046351215.1. Classification (GTDB taxonomy): domain Bacteria; phylum Myxococcota_A; class Polyangia; order Polyangiales; family Houyiibacteriaceae; genus JAXLYX01. Next base: position 7,799 of record JAXLYX010000007.1, read on the forward strand.
GCAGGAACCTCGAGTCTCCGGTGAAGAGCACGTCGATGGCTCGGAGCGAGCCCATCTCCGAGGCTTTGGCGGCGTAGAGAGACTCGGCAGCGATGCCCCGGCCGACGGCGCTCGTGCGCAGACCGAGCTCCGCACCGAGGATCACCAGGACGAGCGTACCGACCGTGACGAGCCACGCCTGGCGGTCGGTGGACGGCGGCTCCGTCGAGGGGATGACGCGAGGCTCGTTCAAGACGCTCTCCGGCTCAGAACTGGAAGTAGATGAACGTCGCTCGCGTTTCCGCGAAGAGGTAGGTGATGGCGAGCATCGCGCCGAAGAGCAGCCCGCGGGCGCTCGCCGGCAGACCGGCGTGCGAGCGGAGCCCGACGCGGCGGCTTCCGAGAGCGTGGACGATCACGAGGAGCGCGAGGAGCCGGCACGCGGCCGTCATCGGGGGGGCGAGCGTCGCGAGCATGTGCGGTCCGATGGAGGGCTGCGGGGCGAAGAGCCGTCCGAAGACCCGGCCTGCCGCCGTGACGTCCGGAGCCCGGAAGAAGACCCAGAGCAGAACGACCGCGAGCTGCGTGGCGCCCCATCCGATGACCCGCCACGGCAGGCTCCGACGCACGGCGTTCGCGTAGGGAACGCGCGGAGCCACGAGCTCGTCCCAGACCTTGTGCAGCCCGAGGAGGGCACCGTGGGCGGCGCCCCAGAGCACGAAGGTCCAGTTGGCTCCGTGCCAGAGACCTCCGAGCAGCATCGTGAGGAAGAGGTTCCTGTACCTGCGTAGGCGGCCTCCCCGGTTGCCTCCGAGCGGGACGTAGAGATAGTCGCGGAGCCAGCGCGAGAGCGTCATGTGCCAGCGCCGCCAGAAGTCCGTGATGCTGGACGCGAGGTATGGGTAGTCGAAATTGTCGGGGAGGCGGTAGCCGAGCATCTGCGACGAGCCGCGCGCGATGTCCGTGTAGCCGCTGAAGTCGCAGAAGATCTGACCCGCATAGGCGAGGACGCCGATCCACGCGGACATCGTCGAATGCGAGCCGGGCGAAGCGAAGACGGCGTCCGCGGCTTCCGCCAGTCGGTCGGCGATCACCATCTTCTTCAGCAGGCCGACCAGGACGAGGAAGATGCCTTCGCTGAACACCTCCCCGTCGAACTCGATGTCGTGCCTCAGCGCGGGGAGGAGCTCGTGTGCGCGCACGATCGGACCTGCGACGAGGTGCGGGTAGTAGCCGACGTACAGCGCGAACCTCGCGAGCGAACGCTCGGCGGCTTCGCCGCGATAGACGTCGACGACATAGCTCAGCACCTCGAAGGTGTAGAACGAGATGCCGAGGGGAAGGACGACGTCGAGCCGCGGCACGGAGAGGCGACCGTCGTAGACGGACGACGCCAGCGCCCTGGCCTGATCGAGCAGGAAGTCGGCGTACTTGAAGTACGAGAGCGTGCCGAGCAGCGCCACGATCGAGGCCGCGAGGACCGCCTTGCGGGCCCGAGCCGAGTCGACGCGTTCGAGGGCGAGGCCCGTGCCCCAGCCGAGCAGGGTGAGGCCACCGATCAGCAGGCCGTAGCGCGGTCCCCACGTGAGATAGAAGGCGTAGCTCGCGAGCAGCAGGAGGGCTCCCACGAGCCGCCGAGGGACCACCCATCGGAGCAGCACCACGGCGAGGTGGAAGAAGAAGAACGTGGCACTCGTGAAGGCCATGCGCGGCGGAGTGTATCACCCGAGACGGGAGGGCTCGTCAGCGCCTTCGATCGGTACGACGCGCGTAGACGTCGCGGTGGACCCAGAGGATGTCGGGGCGGACGGCGAACCCGGTCCGCGAGTAGAGCTCTCGACCCTCGTACTCGAATCGGGCCACCGGCACGTACCAATCGTCGAGGTCGGGCACCACGCAGCCCGTATCCGTCACGACCGTCGGAAAGTGGCCTCGTTCGAGACGGTACGGGAGATCGCGCAGGCCGCCGGCGAAGGCCACGTCGCTGATGCCCATCTGGTGCACGTGCACCGTGCCGTCGCGACGGTAGGCGTAGAGGGGATGGGCGGGCACGAAGACGGGGCCCGGATAGCGCGAGAGCTGCTCTTCGAAGCGTCGTTCGGCACGGTAGTCGGCTTCGGTCGGCGTCTGCGCGCGTGGATCGTAGGCGAGGGCGGCCAGCTGCACGAGCATCGCCATCGCCGCCGGCAGGGCGGCGAACCGGGCGGCGCCTTCGCTCATCGCTGCTTGCTCCGCGACCTTCGCGATCACGATGCCCGTGTAGAGGCTCGCGTAGGCGGCGACCGGTATGAAGCAGTTCGAGTACGCCCACTGCGTGCTGTGATTGAGGTCCGACGCGAGCGCGCCGCCCACGGCGAGGAAGAGGAAGTACGGCGAAGGCAGATCCATGCCCCGCCCGAGCGCGCGCGTGAGGCCGAGCAGCGAGACGATGGCGATCGGAGGAACCAGCAGGCGCCAGCGGGGGCTCTCGTACCACAGCTCCGAGAAGTACATGTGGGGCGGGAAGTCGAGGGTCTGCACGCGCTGCACGAAGGCGGCGACGAGCAAGGCGCCGAAGGCGAGGGCGACGAAGCGCGTGCGCCGGCCGAACGACGCTCCGAGCGTCGGGACGAGCACCAGAGTCGGACAGAGGAAGAGCAGGTCGCGCCAATATTCGAGGACGAAATTGCGCACGTAGAAGAGGTGCCCTTGGTGCCCTTCGAGGATGTAGAAGCGGAACCAGCCGCGCGAGAGCACGTCCTCGAGCTCGCCGACGGCGAAGCCGGCCGTCGCGCCGACGATGCCGAACACGAGGGCCCGACGGACGTTCACCGTGAGCAGGTAGAGTCCGACGAAGGGCGCGAGTATCGCGCTCGTCTGCTTCGTGAAGAAGGCGAGCACGAAGAGCAGCGCGGAGGCCACGGCTCCTCGGGTGCTCCGGGCTTCGTACGCCACGAGGGTCGCGGCGAGCCCCAGGGCGAGCGCCAACGCGTCCGCACGGGCGAGGTCGTAGAACGTCCCGTTCGTGCGGTACAACGCGGCGTAGAGCCCGACGGCGACGAGCCCGCCGCGAATGCCTGCTTCGCGCCGACCGGCGTGGAAGAGCATGGCGAATGTGGCGAGGGTCGCGACGAGCGAGATCGAACGTCCGAGAGGGAACGAGAGTCCGCCCGCGAGGGCACCGAGCGCGGCGAGGACCCGCGAGTAGATCGGCGTGTAGAAGAAGGCGACGAAATCGCTCGAGGGGCGCGCGTAGATCGGTTCGCCCCGGAGCAGGCGCGCCGCATGCGTGATCATTCCCCCTTCCATCCATTCGAGATCGAAGGGGAAGGGGAATCGGAGCGTCGCGCAGTAGACGAAGGCTCCGAGGTAGCCGGCGAGGACGAGGAGCACGAGCGCGATCGCCAGACGGACCGGTCGTGGCTCGCCCGCGCGGCGGAAATCGGGGGGATGGCTGGTGGTCTCGGTCACGGGTCGGGGTCCGGCTCGGCGAAGGGACTAACGTCCCCGGCGGCGGACTGCAAGAGGCGCAGAGCCATCCCCTCTTTGCCGGACCGGGGTCCTGCCTGTATCACTGCGCAACTCCATGTCCCGTCGCCGAGCGCCCACGTCGCTGTCGATCGTGCTTCCCTGCTTCGACGAAGCCGAGGCCATCGGAACCGTCGTCGAGTCCGCCCTTTCGGTCGGACGGAGCCTGGTCGAGCAGCTCGAGGTCCTCGTCGTGGACGACGGCAGCACCGACGCGACGGCCGAGGTCGTCGAGGACCTCTGCTCCATGCACCCGGAGGTGCGGCTCCTCTGCCACGGTGTGAACCGCGGGTATGGCGCTGCGCTCCGCACGGGGTTCGCGGCCGTCCGTCACGAGCACGTCTTCTTCACCGACGGGGATGGCCAATTCGACCTGTCGGACCTCCCGCGGCTGCTCGAGCTCGCTCCGCGTTTCGACGTCGTCTCCGCCTACCGCCGTGCACGCCGGGATCCCTGGGCCCGTGTCCTGAACGGCCTCGCGTGGACCCTGCTCACGAACACGTTGCTCGGAGCGGACGTCCGGGACGTGAACTGCGCGTTCAAGCTCTTCCCGCGACGGCTCGTCGAAGAGGCCGACCTCCGCAGCGAGGGTGCCCTGCTCTCGGCCGAGCTGCTCTCGGAAGCCCGTCGCCTCGGCTACTCCATCGGACAGGTTCCGGTCGAGCACCTCCCGCGTCGGGCCGGCCGTGCGACCGGGGCCGATCCGGCGGTGATCGGGCGCGCGTTCGGCGAGCTCGCCGAGTTGGTGGCGCGGCGAGTCGTCCGCACCCCGGTCACCGCATCCACCCGCGCCTAGAGATCGGGACGGCTCAACCGAGGTTCGCGCAGACCCGGTTGCGTCCGGTGCGCTTGGCCTCGTAGAGGCGCTCGTCGGCGTCGCGGATCAGGTCTTCGGGGCCCTTGTGCCGTTCCGCGCTCCATTCGGCGACGCCGAGGCTGATCGTCACGTCGATCCGCGTTCCGTCGAACTCGAAGTAGGTCGATTGCACGAGGCGGTTGAGCTTGTTCGCGAGCTCGACCGCGCCACGCGCGTCGATCTCCGGCGTGATGACGGCGAATTCCTCTCCGCCCGTCCGCGAGACGACGTCATCCCTCCGGACCCGCGCCTTCACGAGCGTGCCGAGCTGCCGGAGAACGGCGTCGCCCGCCAGGTGGCCGTGCTTGTCGTTGATCTGCTTGAAGTGATCGATGTCGAAGAGGATCAGCGAGAACGGGCGCTTGTATCGCGTCGATCGCGAGATCTCCTTGTCGAGCGCCTCGTCGAAATAGCGCTTGTTGTGGACCTGGGTCAGCCCGTCGGTGGTCATCAGACGGTAGATGACCTCGTGGTACTGCCCCTCCACGTTGGATCCGAGGATGAACTTCAGGATCGTCCGGCCGACCTTGAGCTGATCCCCGTCCCGCAGGAAGACGGAGTCGATGGGGTGGTCGTTGACGTACGTTCCGTTGGTCGACCCGAGGTCGCGCACTTCGTAGGCGCCCCCCCGGAAGCTCACCTGGCAGTGGTTCCGGGAGACACTCTCCTGGTCGATCTGCACCTCGCAGGCCGACGATCGCCCGAGCGTGAGCGTCCGGTTGGCGAGCTCGATACGTCGCCCCAGGTCATCGCCATAGATGACGACCAGGCATGCCTTCTGGTCCGGGTCGGCCTTCTTGGGAGGGCCGACCACGGTCACCACGGTTCGGTTGGGGTTCGTGGTCCGCTCGTCGTCGGACATGAGCCCAGCGTACCGGAAGGTCGGGGGGCATGGGAATCCACTCCGAGCATGTCCGCGTCCGGAGGCGGCGTCCGAACGGTCCCCTGGCGTTTGCGGGCCGTTTTCTTGACCCCCCGATCGGCGGACCCGTAGCTTCCGGCCGGATGTCGCGCGTCCTCGATCGTTCCAGTCTGCGCCGGGGCCTGCTCCGGCTCTCGCTGATCCTCGGTCTCGCCTGCATGAGCGCCGCCGTCTCGGCCCGACCTCCGGCCCCCGGCACGGAGCCCGGCCGTGTGCCCCAAGGGGCGGCGACCAGGGCGCCGGCGACTCCGCCGCCGGGCGGCTCGAATGTGATACCCGCTTCGCGTGCCGCGCCCCCCCCGCCAGTGCGTCCGAGCGCCCGGCGTACCGTAGAGCTCCTGGCCGGCTTCTCGCCGACCGAGCACCGCGCGGATGGAGAGCTCCTCGTCGCGGATCTCACGGACGGCCGTCGAGCCGAGCTGACTCTCGATCGTGCCCTCCAGACGCACGTCGAATCGATGTTCCGTTCCTACGAGGTCCCCTACGGCGCGGTCGTGGCGATCGAGCCTTCGACGGGTCGCATCCTCGCCTACGTGAGCCATTCGAGCGTGGAGCGGGAGCCCGGCGACATCGCCCTCGATCCGGCTCCGCCCGCGGCGTCGGTGTTCAAGATCGTCACCGGATCGGCTCTGGTCGACAACGGGGTCGAGCCCGGCACGCGCGTCTGCTACGGCGGCGGCCTGCATCGGCTCGCGTTGGCGGATCTCGAAGACGATTCCGCGCGCGATCGCCAGTGCGCGACGCTCACCGACGCCATGGGCTCGTCGATCAACGCGGTCTTCGCGAAGCTCGCGGACCGGAACCTCCGTCACTCGACGCTGGAGCGCTACGCTTCGGCGTTCGGATTCGGTCAAGCGCTTCCGTTCGACGTCGCTACCCGGCCGTCGCCGATGGACGTCCCCGACGATCGACTCGAATTCGCGCGAACGGCGGCCGGCTTCTGGCACATGCACATGTCCCCGTTCCACGCGGCGCTCATCGCGGCGACGATCGCGAACGATGGGACCATGCCGCGTGCCAGCATGGTCGAGCGGATCGTCGCGGCGGACGGGGCCGTCCTCCATCGCTTCGCTCCCTCGGACTACCGTTCCGTGCTGCCACCGGCGACGGCTCGTCGCGTGGGCACGATGATGAGGCGGACCGTCACGCACGGAACGGCCCACTCGGCGTTCTTCGACGAGCGCGGGACTCCCTTCCTCCCGGGCATCGCCGTCGCCGGCAAGACCGGAACCCTGACGCGCGAGTCCCCCTATCGCGGCTACACGTGGTGGGTCGGCTACGCACCGGCCGATGCTCCACGCATCGCGGTGGCCGCCCTCGTGATCAACTCGCCGGAGTGGCGCATCAAGGCGAGCTACGCGGCGCGAGAGACTCTGCGCCAGTACCTGATGCGCCGGCCGACCACGGCGGCCCGAGCCGCTCGCTAGGCGGAGGAGGTCCCCCGTGCGGAGCGAGCTTCCCTTCCGATCAGGTCAGCGCGGCACGCGCGACCTCGACGGAGATGAGGCCCTGCTTCACGCGCTCCTTCAGGGACATCTCGAAGGTCTGCATGCCGTAGGGATGGACTCCGCGCTCCATCACGTCCTTGAGCGGGAGATTGCCGTCCGGGCGCTTGATCGACTCCTTCGCGGTGCCCGTGTTCACGAGGACCTCGGCCGCGATCACGCGTCCCTTGCCATCGGCGCGTGGGAGCAGCCGCTGACAGATGACGCCCTTGAGGTTGTCGGCGAATCGCTCGCGGACCTCCTGCGGATCCCGCTTGCTCGCGAGGGAGAGGACGCGGCCGACCGTGCGCTGCACGTCCGGTGTGTGGAGCGTCGAGAGGACGAGGTGACCCGTCTCGGCGGCCTTGAGCGCGATGTCCATGGTCTCCTCGTCGCGGATCTCGCCGACGAGGATCACGTCCGGATCCTGCCGGAGCGCGGCGCGCAGCGCGGAGGGGAAGTCGGGGGTGTCGAGCCCGATCTCGCGCTGCGAGATGCAGCCGAGCTTGTCGGGATGGATGTACTCGATCGGATCCTCGACCGTGACGATGTGCACGCGCTGGTTGGTGTTGATGTAGTTCACCATCGCGGCGAGCGTCGTGCTCTTGCCGTTTCCGGCAGCGCCGCAGCAGAGGATCATGCCGCGCTCGTTCTCGGCCAGCTGGCGTACGGCCGGCGGGAGGAGGAGCTCCTCGAACTCGGGGACCTTGTTCGGGATCGCGTGGAGCGCCATCGCGAGCGTGCCCCGCTGCCGGTAGACGTTGCACCGGTAGCGGCCGACGCCCGGGATCGCGTACGAGGTGTCGTATTCCTGCAGGTCCTCGATGCTTCCCTTGAAGCGCGACTTGCGCAGGATGATCTGCGCGAGCGCCTGGGTGTGCTCGGGCCGGAGGGCATCGCCCTGGAGGTAATGGAGGTCGCCGTTCACGCGGAACGCCGGCGGCTGCCCGACCTTGAGGATGATGTCGCTGGCCCCGTACTGCTGGCCCTTCGACAGGAGCGCGTTCAGCGTGGTCTCTTCCATGCGATCGAAGGATAGCCGAGGTCGACGCGGATTCGGAGCCTCGGTCGTGGCGGCCGCTCTCCTCGGCTCGGCCGGGGCCTTGGCGCAGGGGGTCGTGATCGAGCCTCCGGGCGACGAGCCGGACGAGGCGCCGATCGAGTGGACGCCCTCCGTGGAGGTCCGGGCGCTGCTCGCGCTCGAGCCGCACGAATGCCTCGAACGGCTCTCGTCCGATGCCCGCTTCGAGATGGCGGAGGGCCCCGACGAGGGGGTGGCCTACGTGCGGCTCGACGGGCCGCTCGGAGGCGTGAGCTTCGAGTTCGAGGGACGCGACGGCGTCCACGAGGTGATCGACTGTCGCTTCGCGATGGTCCTCCGGAGCTTCGCGCCCGCGCTGCGGCGCGAGCGCATCCGCCGCGTCGGGCACCTCTCGATCTACCGTCCCGGAGCGGTCGTCCGCCGCTCGCATCGGGAGAGCGGGCACGCCCATGCCCTCGCGATCGACGTGCGTCACCTCGAGCGCGACGACGGCCGCGTCTTCGACGTCGCGAGCGATTGGGGCGATTCGACGCCGGACTCGGCGCCCTGCGATCCCGTGCTCCTCGAAGCGGCGCAGACGAGCCCGATTCGTCGCCTGGTCTGTCACGCTGCGGCCGAGGGGCGCTTCCAGATCGTCGTCACGCCCCATCGCGACGCGGCGCATCGGGACCACGTGCACCTCGAGGTCGTGCCGGGCGTCGATTGGGTCTACGTGCGCTGAATCCCCGGCGGCGTATCCCAGAATCGGCATAGGGGCCCGGGGAAATCCCCCGGGACCCCTGCCACACCACCGGACATGCGGGTCCGCATCCGGCGGTTCGGAGAGTTGAGGTTACGCGGCCAGCCTCGGGATGCCGAGTTGGTCGAAGTAGTGGATGGGGAACGCGATGTGGACGAGCTGGGCGGAGTTCTTCCACCAGCGGCGCCCGTTGATGGCGACCCTTGCGGCTCCGCGCTCGGAGAGTCCCCGAGCGCGCAGTTCGCGGTAGATCGTCGGGCCGTGGCGCCAGTGCTTGAGATGCAGCGCTCGGAGTCGGTGCCGGATCCATTCGTCGAGCTCGCGGAAGACGTTGTTCGTGTCCGCGAGGCGGAAGTAGTTCTTCCATCCCGTCAGGTACGACCGTAGGTCCTGCGCGACTCGCGCGATGCTCTGGCTCCGGGTGCGGCGCGTCAGCTCTCGCACTCGATCCTTCATCGTTTCGAGGGCTTTGGGCGCGACCCGACGCTTCACCTCGCCGCCTCGGCCGCTCCAGAAGGAGTACCCGAGGAGTTTGCGGTTCCACGCCCGGTCCACGGCGCTCTTGGCTTCGTTCACGCGGAGTCGGAGGTTCGCGTAGAGCCGCCGAAGCAACCCCATCACGCGTTCGCCCGCACGCCTCGACCGCACGTACACGTTGCAGTCGTCGGCGTAGCGCACGAACGCATGTCCGCGCCTCTCCAGCTCCTTGTCGACCTCATCCAAGAGCACGTTCGCGAGCAGCGGCGAGAGTGGCCCACCTTGCGGCGTGCCCTCGTGTCGCTCCGTCGCGACCCCGTTCGCCATCATCCCGGCTTCGAGATAGCGGCGAATCAGCCCGAGCAGTCTCTCGTCCTCGAGTCGCTTCGCGAGCCGTCCCATCAGCACGTCGTGGTTCACGCGGTCGAAGAACTTCTCGAGGTCCACGTCCACCACGAAGCGACGTCCCTCGTTCACGAAACGCTGCGCTTGCACGACGGCGTCGTGGGCGCTTCGTTTGGGACGAAAGCCGTAGCTGTGCTGCGAGAAGGTCGGATCGAACCGAGGTCCGAGCACCTGCAGGATGGCCTGTTGGATGAACCGATCGACGACGGTCGGGATGCCGAGCTCTCGTACCCCACCACCGCGTTTCGGGATCGCATGCCGTCGTACCGGCGACGGCTGGTACGTGCCCGCGAGCAGTTGCTCGCGGAGCGCGGGCCAGTGCGTCTTCAGGTGCTCCGGCAGCTCATCCACCGTCATCCCATCGATGCCGGCGCTGCCCTTGTTCTTCCTCACCCGTTTCAGCGCGGCCTGGAGGTTCGTGCGTTCGCACACACGCTCCATCAGGTCGCTCGCTCCCGAGCGCTCGTTTCCGTGCGTCGCCGTGGGCGCTTCCGCGCTCCGATCCGTCTTCGGGGCTTCACCCCGCTCGTGGATCGGGAGCTCGAGTTGCCTCGACATCTGCGGCCTTTTGCCTCCGAGACGCACGTTCGTTTCGCTCTCCTCTCCGTTCGGCCCTTCATCGCGGTTCCCCGCGACTACTACGGCCTCGGCTGACTTCTCGCTCCGCTTTCGCGTGGCCCTTTCAGGCCCGAGGCGAGATCTCCCCAGGTAAGAACGCGACCCTTCACCGCGCGACCGCCCGATTTACGTCGCTTGAGCCTCGACCATCGGAGCTTCGCGGTGCGTTGCCCGCTCGCCCCACTCGGCGCCGCCTCATATCGGGTTCTTGTCCATCGGCCCGCGGTTTCGCTCCCCGCTTCCTCCCCACGGTCGGTCACCCTCCCGCAGTTGCGGTTCGCTTCGATCAGGATGGTCTCCTCTCGGCGGGACTTGCACCCGCTAGGTCGCGCCCATGCTGGGCGCACAACGGCGAAGGCCGATCCCGCGGACGGGATCGGCCTTCGTGGGCAGGGCGAGGGGAGGGCGATCACTCCTCGCGGCGGCGGACGACGTACGAGTTCATCCGCTCTTCCTGCTCGAAGGTCGTGCGGTAGCGATCCGCCGCGGCCTGCGTCTCGAAGGGCCCGACGCGGACGCGGAAGTACGGCGTCGAGCGGCCGGGGATCTCGGCGCGCACCACGAAGGCCTCGTGACCGCGCTGGCGCAGCGCCTCGGCGAAGACGTCGGCCTGCTCGCGGTTCGTGTAGCTGATGACCTGGAGCGTGTACTCCCCGTCGTGGCCCGCGTGGGCCGGTGCGACGTCGGCACGGATCGGCGAGCGGACGGGCGCCTCGGCGAGGGTCGCCGCCGGGGGAAGGGCGGGCTCGACGTGCGCCACGACCGGCGCGGGCGCGGGGATCGCCGGAACGGTGTCGTCGACGGGAACGGTCGAGGTCGGGAGGACGACCGAGCCCGCGGCGATCGGGTCCGGATGCTGCTGCTCGGCGGCCGCGGCGGCGAGAGCGGCCTCCACTTCGGGGCGCTCGTCGGTGGCCGTCAGCGTGTCGTGGAAGGTCATGTCCTCGGGCCGGACCTCGGGCTCCGCCTCGCGCGTCTCGGCGTCGTCCGCGCGATCGGAGGAACGCTGGATCGCGGCGGCCTGGTCCAGGGCGGCCAGCGGATCGCTCTCGCCCTCGGCTTCGGGCTCGCCGCCATGGCCGAGGATCACGCCCATGGCGAAGACGAGCGCCACGGTGGCGAGACCGGCCATGGCGAGCATGGCCGCCTTGCGACCCGGGCCTTCGCCCTCGTTCCGCTCCTCAATCTGGTCGAGATCGCGCATCGCCGTGTCCATCCTAGCCTCCCGCCCGTCGCCCCGGGCATCTGGAGACCATGTAGGACAATTGGTTCCATGTAGTCAAAAAAGCGCAGCTGTGATCCGACGGCCTACGGTCGGCCAGGGCTGAAAAGGCGTCCAGGATGTGATACGAATGCCGGCCCTTCCGGAGTCATCCCGAGAGTTTCCATGGCCGAGTCCTCGCACAAGCAGCCCGTCACGATCGAAGACGAGATGCGCCGTTCGTATCTCGACTACGCGATGTCCGTCATCATCGGACGCGCGATTCCGGACGTACGGGACGGTCTGAAGCCCGTTCACCGCCGCATCCTCTACTCGATGCACGACCAGAAGGTGACCTGGAACCAGGGTTACCGGAAGAGCGCGCGCATCGTCGGCGACGTCCTCGGCAAGTACCACCCGCACGGTGACGCGTCGGTCTACGACGCGCTGGTCCGCCTCGCGCAGGACTTCTCCATGCGGTACCCGCTCGTCGACGGGCAGGGCAACTTCGGCTCGGTCGACGGCGATCCCGCGGCGGCGATGCGTTACACGGAGGTCCGCATGTCGCGGCTCGCCTCCGAGCTGATGGCCGACATCGAGAAGGAGACCGTCGACTTCGGGCCGAACTTCGACGACTCCGAGCTCGAGCCGCTCGTCCTCCCGAGCCGCATCCCGAACCTCCTCGTCAACGGCTCGGGCGGCATCGCCGTCGGCATGGCGACGAACATCCCGCCGCACAACCTGAAGGAGATCATCGACGCGACGGTCCGTCTCGTCGCGAATCCATCGCTGACGGTCGGCGAGCTCATGACGGACGATCCGGCGAACGGTCGTCTCGGCGTGAAGGGCCCGGACTTCCCGACGGCGGGCTTCATCTACGGCCGGGGCGGCATCCGCCAGGCCTACGAGACGGGCCGCGGCCGCATCGTCATGCGCGCGCGTGCGCGGATCGAGCCGATCCCGGGGCGCTCGGATCGCGAGATGATCGTCGTCTCCGAGATCCCGTACCAGGTCAACAAGGCCGAGCTGCTGAAGAAGATCGCCGAGCTCGTCCGCGAGAAGAAGATCGAGGGCATCTCCGATCTGCGCGACGAGTCCGATCGCGACGGCATGCGGATGGTCATCGAGCTGAAGCGCGACGCCCACGGCGAGATCGTGCTGAACAAGCTCTACCAGATGACCGCGCTGCAGAGCGCGTTCGGCTACAACTGCCTCGCGATCGTCGGGCAGCGGCCGCAGGTCCTCGACCTCAAGCAGTGCCTCGAGCTCTTCATCCAGCACCGCCGCGAGGTCGTGACGCGCCGCACGCGCTACGAGCTCCGGCAGGCCCTCGCCGAGCGCGAGCTCGTCGAAGGTCTCGGCATGGCCGTCACCGAGGTCGACCTCGTCGTGAAGACCATCCGCGAGTCGCGGGATCCCGAGGAGGCGCGCAACCGCCTCATGCAGCTGCCGCTCAAGGGCCTCGAGGAGTTCGTGCGCCGTGCGGGCCGCCCCGAGCAGGAGATCGAGCGGGCCAAGGGCCGCGGCGACTACTTCCTCTCGGACCGTCAGGCGCGCGCCATCCTCGAGATGCGCCTCAGCAAGCTGACCGGGCTCGAGCGCGAGAAGCTCGCCGCCGAGTACGGCGAGCTCTGCGAGCTCATCGCGCGCCTCGAGGCGATCCTCGCGAGCGAGAAGCTCCTGCTCGAGGTCATCGTCGGCGAGCTCGAGGAGATCCGCGGCAAGTTCGGCGACGACCGCCGCACGGAGATCGTCGAGGCCGAGGGCGACATCTCGATCGAGGACCTGGTGCCCGACGAGGAGGTGGTCGTGACCATCTCGCACGCCGGCTACATCAAGCGGGTCCCGCTCACCGAGTACCGGGCCCAGGGCCGCGGCGGCAAGGGCCTCCGCGCGATGGACACGAAGCAGGAGGACTTCGTCTCGGCGCTCTACGCCGTGAACGCGCACGCCCACCTGCTCTTCGTCTCCGACAAGGGCAAGGCCTACCTGAAGCGCGTCTACGAGATCCCGGAGTCGGCGCGCGCGGGTCGAGGTCGGGCCATCGTGAACTTCGTCGGCATGGAGCCGGGCGATCGCGTGGCCGCGGTCGTCCCCATCCGCGAGTTCGTCGAGGACGGCTTCCTGCTCACGTGCACGAAGGGCGGCACGGTGAAGCGCACGGAGCTCGCGGCGTACGCGAACATCCGTGCCACGGGCATCATCGCCGTCGCCATCGAGGACGGGGACGAGCTCCTCGCCGCGACCGTCGTGAAGGAGGGGCAGCAGGTCCTCCTCGGCACGGCCTCCGGCATGAGCATCCGCTTCTCGATCGAGGACGTGCGCCCGATGGGCCGCGATTCGCGCGGCGTGAAGGGCATCGAGCTCCGCGAGGGCGACCGCGTCGTCGGCATGAGCGTGATCGAGGATGCCGAGGCCCAGCAGGTGCTCTCGGTGAGCGCGAACGGCTACGGCAAGCGCACGCCGGTCGGCGACTGGCGCATCCAGAACCGCGGCGGCCTCGGCATCATCGCGATGGACACCTCGGAGCGGAACGGCGACCTCGTGAAGCTCACGCTCGTGCGGCCCGAGGACCAGATCATGGTCATCACGGACGGCGGCAAGATCATCCGCACGCGCGTCGCCGAGGTGCGCGAGGCGGGCCGGAACACGCAGGGCGTGCGCATCATCCGACTCGACGAGAAGGAGAAGGTCGTCGACGTCGAGCCTGTCGGCGAGCCGGAAGAGGACGAGACGGGCGCCGAGGCGGTCTCGGACGAGGGCGGCGCCAGCGACGTCGGCGGCGACACCGAGCCGAAGACCGAGCCGGACGACGGCTCGGGCGGCGAGGGCTGAGCCCCGCTCGCACGCGCCTCGAAGACGCGTGCGAATGATGTACGATTCCCGCCGAGCCTTCTCCGTGCGCACGAGGTGTGCGCGTCCGGAGGATGCTCGGGCGGGAGACACGTGAGCGCAGTCGTCGGCATCGATCTCGGGACCACGAATTCGGTCGTCGCGATCGCCGGCGAGCGAGGCCCGGTCGTCCTCCCGGACGAACACGGCGAGAAGCTCGTCCCCTCGATCGTCTCCTTCCATCCCAACGGCAGCGTCCTCGTCGGCACCAAGGCCCGCGATCGACGCATCATCGACGCGACGAACACCGTGTACTCGGTGAAGCGGCTCATCGGTCGGCCGTTCGCGAGCGAGGAGGTCGGGAAGGCGAAGGAGCGATTCCCGTTCCAGCTCGCGCCCGGGGCCACGGGCGGAGTCGAGGTCGTCTGCCGCGGCCAGCGCCATTCGCTCCCGGAGATCAGCGCCTTCGTGCTGCGCGAGGTGCGCCGCATCGCCGAGGCCTCCCTCGGGACCACCGTCGCGCAGGCCGTGGTCACCGTGCCGGCCAACTTCAACGAGCTGCAGCGCGCGGCGACGAAGACCGCCGGGAAGATCGCGGGCATCGAGGTGCTCCGCACGTTGAACGAGCCGACTGCGGCCGCTCTCGCGTACGGCATGGACCGTCTCCCACGCGAGCGGCTCGCCGTCTTCGACCTCGGCGGCGGGACGTTCGACGTCACGCTGCTCGAGCTCGCGGGCGACGTCTTCGAGGTCATCGCGACGGCCGGCGACACCTTCCTCGGCGGCGACGACGTCGACCGCATGCTGGCCGAGTCGTTCGCCTCGGAATTCCTCGCCCAGCATCGCTACGATCCGCGCAGCGATCCGACGTCCTTCGAGCGGCTCCGCGTGGCCGCGGAGTGGGCCAAGTGCCAGCTCTCCTACCAGGAGATGGTCGACGTCACGGTCGAGGAGCTCGCGTACGGTCCCGGCGGTCGACCGCTCGACCTCCAAGTGCGTCTCGATCGGGCCCGCTTCGAGGGGATGGTCCGGCCGATCGTCGAGCGCGCGTTCCGCGTGTGCGACGAGGCGCTGCGCGTGGCGGGCCTCGCACCGACGCAGGTCGATACCGTGATCCTCGTCGGAGGCTCGACGCGCATGCCGATCGTGCGCCGTCTCGTCGCCGGGTACTTCGATCGCGAGCCGCTCACGGATCTCGATCCGGATCTCGTCGTCGCCCAGGGCGCCGCCATCCACGCCGCCGCCCTCGTCGCTCCCCTCGGACGCGCGTTCGGCGCTGTGCCCGCGGGGCTCGAGGCCGAGACCTTGCCGAGCGTCGAGGTCGAGGAGCTCCCGGGGCTGCCGCCCGCGTCGTCGGCGCCGCCGGTCCCGGCCGTCGCCCGGTGGAAGTCGTCGACGGTCCCGCCCCCGCCGGGCGGCGAGCTTCCCGTCGCTCCGCTCCTCGTCGACGTCACGCCGCTCTCGCTGCGCGTGGAGACGGTCGGCGGCTACTCCGAGGTCGTCATCCCGCGCAACGCGCCGGTGCCCCTCGAGGAGACGCGGATCTTCACCACGGCGCAGGATTTCCAGGAGTCGGTCCGCGTCCGGGTCTGCCAGGGCGAGTCGCGGCGCCTCGAGGAGAACGAGGTCCTCGGCGAGCTCGAGCTCGTGGGGCTGCGGCGCGCGAACCGCGGTCAGGTGCACGTGCAGGTGACCTTCGTGCTCGAGGTCGATGGCTCGCTCTCCGTGCACGCGCGCGATGCCGAGACGGGCATGGAGCAGCGGATCCGGATCCGGCTGCTCGGCGCCGTCGACGACGGCTCGATCGAGGAGCTCCGGCGCCGGCAGGATGCCGTCTTCGGGAGGGCCTCGTGAGCGAGGACCGCCTCGACCAGCTCGACTACTACACCCTCCTCGGGGTCCCGGAGGACGCGCCCGCCGACGCGATACGAGCCGCGTTCCATCGATTCGCCGCCCGCTACCATCCGGATCGTCACCTCGGAAAGGGGCTCTCCGAGCGCGAGCGGGCCGCCCAGATCTTCCGCCGCGGCACCGAGGCCTACCGCGTGCTGCTCGCACCGGACTCCCGTCGCCTCTACGACCAGGGCCTCGCGCGGGGCGAGCTGAGGCTGCTCCCGGGCACGGCCGTTCGCCGGTCGACGCGTCCTCCGGGGGCCTACGTCCCCGGGGCGCTCGTCGCCCGGACGGCCCGCGCTCGCCCCTTCCTCGCACGCGCCATCGGAGCGCTCGAGATCGGGGATCTGTCGGCAGCGAGGCTCAATCTCCGCATCGCGTTGCAGAACGACCCCGGAAATCCAGGGATCGAGGCCAAGCTGGCCGAGGTCGAGGCCAAGGTCGGCAAGGGCTGAGGGGCCGTCCACGCATCGGGAACCGGCCCGAAGGCCCGTCCTTTGCTATGGTTCGGCCGCCATGACGCGCCGCGCCGAGCTCGAGCGCCGGACCAGCGAGACGTCGATCTCCGTGAAGATCGATCTCGACGGAACCGGGAAGACCTCCGTCGAAACCCCGATCGGGTTCCTGACCCACATGGTCGAGCAGATCGGTCGTCACGGTCTCTTCGACCTCGAGGTGAAGGCGACCGGCGACGTGCACATCGACGGGCACCACACGACGGAGGACCTCGCGATCACGCTGGGCAAGGCCGTCGCGCAGGCGCTCGGCGACAAGCGCGGCATCCGGCGCTACGGCTCGGCCACGCTGCCGATGGACGAGGCCCTGATGACCTGCGCCCTCGATCTCTCGGGGCGGACGTACTTCGTCTACGAGGTGCCGATGCCCAAGGCGAAGGTCGGGGACTTCGACACGGAGCTCGGCGAGGTCTTCTTCGAGGGGTTCGCGCGCGGCGCGCAGTGCAACCTCCACCTCCACCTCCACGCGGGCGACAACCTGCACCACATCCTCGAGATCGGGTTCAAGGCGTTCGCCCGGGCCCTGCGCGACGCGACCGAGCTCGATCCGCGCTCGACCTCCGTACCCTCGACGAAGGGGACCCTGACCGAATGAGCCGCTCCGTCACCATCCTCGATCTCGGGCTCGGGAACCTCCACAGCGTCGCGCGAGCCTTCGAGCGGAGCGGCGGCGAGCCCACGATCACGGCCGATCCGGACGTCGTCCGTCGCGCCGCGCGCGTCGTGGTCCCGGGGCAGGGCGCCATCCGGCAGTGTTCCATCGCGCTGCGGGGCGGGCTCGGCGAGGCCTTGCTCGAGACGATCCGCAGCGGCACGCCGTACCTCGGGATCTGCCTCGGCATGCAGGCGCTCTTCGAGCGCAGCGAGGAGGCCCCGGAGGTCGACGGCCTCGGGCTCTTCCGCGGCGAGGTGAAGCGCTTCCGCGGCGACCTCGTCGGTCCGGACGGTCGTCACCTGAAGATCCCGCACATGGGCTGGAACCAGGTCGAGACGAGCCATCCCTTCCTCGAGAGCGGCGGCTGGTACTACTTCGTGCACAGCTTCCATTGCGTGCCCTCGGATCCCTCGATCGTCGCAGCGACGACGGACTACGGCGGCCCCTTCGTCTCGGCCGTGGCGAAGGACAACGTCTTCGCCTGCCAATTCCACCCCGAGAAGAGCCACATCCTCGGGGCCCGGCTCATCGCACGTTTCCTGGAGTCGACCTGATGCAGCTCATTCCCGCGATCGACATCCTCGGTGGACAGGTCGTGCGCCTGCACCAGGGCCGCTACGACCAGGTGACGGTCTACTCCGACGATCCGGCGGCCATGGCCGTTCGTTTCGAGGCCGCCGGCGCGACCCGCCTCCACGTCGTCGACCTCGACGGCGCGAAGGACGGCAAGCCCGGGAACGTGCCCGCGATCGAGTCGATCCTCGCCCGCACGAAGCTCGCCGTGCAGGTCGGTGGCGGCATCCGCACGATGGAGTCGGCGAAGCGCTGGCTCGAGGCCGGCGCCACGCGCGTCGTCCTCGGCACGGCCGCCATCAAGAACCCCGAGCTCCCACGCTCGCTCTCGCGCGAGCGCCCGGGCAGCGTGATCGTGGCGATCGACGCGCGTGGCGGCGAGGTCGCGGTCGAGGGCTGGCTCGAGTCGAGCGGCCGCCGTGCGACCGACCTCGCGCGCGAGGTGGACTCCTGGGGGGTCGACGGGATCCTCTTCACGAACATCGATCGCGACGGCACGCGCGAGGGCCCCGACGTCGAGAGCACGGCGGATCTCCAGCAGCTCGTCTCGGCGCTCGTGATCGCCTCGGGCGGCATCGGCACGCTCGAGCATCTCCGCGCGCTGCGCGACGCCGGCGTGCGTGCGACGGTCTGCGGACGCGCTCTCTACTCGGGCGCGTTCACCCTCGAAGAGGCCTTCGAGGCCGCGGGGGATCGCTGATGCTCGCGCGTCGCATCATCCCCTGCCTCGACGTCAAGAGCGGCCGCGTCGTGAAGGGCATCAACTTCGTGGGCCTGCGGGACGCCGGCGATCCCGTCGAGTGCGCGCAACGCTACAGCGAAGGCGGCGCCGACGAGATCACCTTCCTCGACATCACGGCGTCGCACGAGGAACGTCGGACGCTCTTCGATCTCGTCGAGCGCACCGCCTGCACCATCTCCGTCCCGCTCACGGTCGGCGGCGGCGTGCGGACCCTCGAGGACGTGCGCGAGCTCCTGCACGCGGGCGCGGACAAGGTCTCGATCAACAGCGCGGCGGTGTCGAATCCCGACTTCGTCCGCGAGGCGTCGGACCTCTATGGCTCGCAGGCGATCGTGGTCGCCGTGGACGCGAAGCGCGTGAGCGCGCCGGGAGAGCCGCCCCGTTGGGAGGTCTTCACGCACGGCGGCCGTCGTGGCACCGGCCTCGAAGCCATCGCCTGGGCGGAGAAGGTGACCGCCCTCGGAGCCGGCGAGATCCTGCTCACGAGCATGGACCGGGACGGGACGAAGGACGGCTACGACCTGCCGCTCACCCGGGCGATCGCGGACGCCGTGTCCGTCCCGGTCATCGCCTCGGGAGGCGTAGGGACCCTGGAGCACGTCCGGGACGGCTTCCTCGAGGGGCGAGCCGACGCGGCGCTCGCGGCCTCGATCTTCCACGACGCCATCTACACGGTCGCCCAGGTGAAGGAATACCTCCTGGCGCAGGGAGTCGTGGTACGACCTCCCGTGCGGACCGAAGGGAGCTAGCGCATGGCGCACGGGGGGGGACTGACCATCGAGGAGCTGCTGTCGATCCTCCGTGCGCGGAAGGACAAGCTGCCGTTCGAGGTCGGTGCGTTCCTCGCCCTGCAGATCTGCGAGCTCCTCCTCGAGGCGCCCGTCGTGGTCGGGGCCGCCGACGTCGTCGTCCTCGAGGACGGCAAGGTCTCGCTGCTCGACGTCTCGCGACGTTCGACGCCCGAGCAGGCCGCCGCGGGGCTCCACGGCATCCTGAAGCAGCTCCTCCTGGCGGCGGGTGGGGAGGTGGCTCCGATGCTGCTCTCGCTCGTCGAGGCCGGCCCGCCCGAGGGCGAGTGGGGCCTCGCGCGGCTCCGGGACGAGCTCGAGGCTTCCCTCCTGCCGCTGAACCGGGCGGCCTCGCGCCGCGTGCTCGCGCGCCTCTTGCGCGAGACCGAGCGCGACGCGGCGAACGTCGGTTCTCGCTCCCAGTCGGTACGCGAAGAGGACCTCGACGCGGACCTCGATGCGCTCTTCGGCGGAGGCGACGCTTCGCGCACCTCGCCCGGCGCCCTCGGGGCCGAGCGGATGCCCAGCAGTCCGGGGGTGCTCTCGTCGCCCGGCATCCTGCCGGCCGAGAAGATCCCGACCTCGCCCGGGGTCGTGCCGGCCGCCCGGGTGTCTTCGTCGGGACAGGTGGTCGCCGAGCGAGTCCCCTCGTCGCCCGGCACGATCACGTCGCCGGGTACCTGGTCCTCGCCCGGGACCGTCGAGGCGCCGGACGTCGGCGGCGAGCGCGTGTCGTACGCCGAGCGCGCCGTGACGCGCTCCGACCGGCCCAGCGCCCGCGCGTCGACGCCGCCCCCCGCCCCGAAGGCCGCCTCGGTGTTCCGGGACGCGAGCGAAGACGAGCTCGTCCCCACGTCGTCGCGCGGGCCCGACCTCCATTCGATTCCTCCGAAGCGCGACCGCTCGGGCCTGATCACCTTGCTCGGCGTCGTCGCGCTCCTCGCGGCCTTCGCCGGAGCCGTCGCGACCCTGAGGCCGGACCTCGTGCAGCGGCTCCGCGGACAGGGGCTCGACGCGGGCGTCGCGGCCGCCCCCGCTCCGTCCGTCGCGACGCGACCGTCCCGTCCGAGCGGCGACGTGGTGATCCGCGTCGCGACCGAGGGCGCCCAGATCCTGCTCTTCGTGGGGCGTGGGCCGGCCACGGTCGAGAGGCTCCCCGTCGGGGTCGCGCACGAATTCGTGGTCGTCGCCGACGGTCGCGAGCCGGCTCGGAGCGTGGTCCCGAGCGATGCGACGTGGCCCACGGGCCCGACCGGTCCGACCTACGAGCTCGCCATCATGGCGGGTCCGCCCCGGAGCGGATCCCCGAGCGCTGCGCTCGGGCCGAGCCAGCTCTCGTCGGACTCGATGGGGGCGCCGAACGGCACGCTCGGCAACGTCCGCATCATCACGAATCCGCCTTCGTCCAAGGTCTTCATGACGATCGGCTTCGCGCCCGAGGCCCGGGTCGAGCACCTTCCGATCGACGAGGCGCACGAGCTCCTGGTCCACGCGCCGGGCTTCGAGTCCCAGCGCGTCGTGCTCGGGCCGAGCGACTTCGTGGACGTCGGCGGCACCAAGGTGGCCACCGTCGACGTCACGCTCGAACGCTCGCGCTGACGGCGCCGACGCGCCGTCGGCTCATTCCGCCGAGAAGCGGGCGACGTTGGCCTCGACCTCGGCCCGGATCGCCTGGAGCTGCTCGTCGCTGTTCGCCTCGAAGCGGAGCACGAGGACGGGCTGCGTGTTCGACGCGCGCACGAGGCCCCATGCGCTCCCCGGGAAGAGGATGCGGGCACCGTCGACCTCGACGACCTCGTGGGTCGGTCGATAGTGCGCGAGGACCTTCTGCACGATGTCGAACTTCTTCTCGTCCGGGCAATCGACGCGGATCTCCGGCGTCACGAAGGTCTTGGGCACGTCGGCGAGCAGCTCGTGCAACGGGCGGTCGCTCGCCGCGATCACCTCGCACAGACGGAGCGACGCGTAGACCGCGTCGTCGTATCCGTAGAAGCGATCGGCGAAGAAGATGTGGCCGCTCATCTCGCCGGCGAGGAGCGCGCCTTCTTCCTTCATCTTGGTCTTGATGAGGGAGTGGCCCGTCTTCCAGAGGATCGGACGCCCGCCGTGCTTCGCGATGTCGTCGTAGAGCGTCTGCGAGCACTTCACCTCGCCGAGGACGGCCGCCCCCGGCTGCTCCCGCAGGAGCGCGCGCGCCAACACGATCAGCAGTCGGTCGCCCCAGATGACGTCGCCGCGAGCGTCCACGACCCCGACGCGGTCCGCGTCGCCATCGAGCGCCAGGCCGAAGTCGAGGCCCTTCTCGCGCACGGTCGAGATCAGGAGCTCGAGGTTGTGCGGCTCGGTCGGATCCGGATGGTGCACGGGGAATCGCCCGTCCATCTCGCAGAGCAGCGGGATCGGCGAGAGCCCCACGGCACGCATGGCCGCGAGCGCGGCGGGGCCACCCGCGCCGTTGCCGGCATCGACCGCGAAGCGCAGGTCCGTGCGGGCGAGGCGGATGTTCCCCTTCACGAAGCCGGCATAGGCCGGCAGCACGTCGCGCTCCTCGACGCGTCCGCCGCCGGGCAGCTCGAAGTCGCGCTGCTCGATCATCGCGCGCAGGGTGCGGATGTCGGCTCCGAAGAGCGACTTCTTCCCGCGCATCATCTTGAAGCCGTTGTCGCCCGGCGGGTTGTGGCTGCCCGTGATCTGGACGCCACCGTCGAGGTCGAGGTGGAACACCGCGAAATAGAGCAGGGGCGTCGGCACGACGCCGATGTCGACCACGTCGCAGCCCGCCTCGAGCAATCCCTCGCGGAGCTCCGCGTGGAGGCGGGGCGAGCTCAGGCGACAGTCGCGGCCGAGCCCCAGGCGCTGGTTGCCGTGGCGGCGCTGGAAGGTCCCGAGCGCGCGGCCGAGATCGCGAGCGAGCTCGTCGGTGAGGTCGCGGTCCGCGACGCCGCGGATGTCGTATTCCCGGAAGATGTTCGGATTCATTCAGTTCCTGTTTCTATCGCGAGGCTTCGAGTCCGACAAACACTGTCGGCAGGGGGCTAGAGGCGCGGGTCGTTCCTCTGCTTCAGGGCCTCGACCACTTCGCGCACGTCCTGGTCCCGCTGGCGGGGCATGACCAGGAGTGCGTCCTCGGTGTCGACGACGACCAGGTCCTCGACCCCGACCAGCGCGACGAGCTTCTGCCGGGGCGCCGAGACGTAGCAGCCCTTCGATTGCACGACGACGGAGCCCTCGGGGACGGCATTCTGCGCGTCGTCCTTCGGCGACAGCTCCCACGCGGTCGTGAAGCTCCCGAGGTCGGACCACGCGAACGAGCCCGGCACGACCAGGACGTTCGGTGCCTTCTCCATCACTCCGTGGTCGATCGAGACGTTCGGCATGTCGCCGTACGTCGCAGCGATGGTCCGAGCTTCCGTGCCTTCACGCGCGGCGGCGTCGTACCGATCGAGCAGCGACGAGACCTCCGGTAGGCAGCTCGCGATCGCTGCGCGGACGACGTCGGCGCGGAAGAAGAACATCCCGCTGTTCCAGAGGTGACGTCCACCGGCGAGGAATTCCTCGGCCTTCGCTCGGACCGGCTTCTCGACGAACCGGACGGCACGGTGGACTCCGCTGGCGATCTCGTCGCCGACCTCGAGGTACCCGTAGCCGGTCTCGGGCCGCGTGGGCCGGATCCCGACGGTCACGAGACCTCCGCCCCGCGCCGCCGCGACGCTTCGCTCGAGCACGTCGAGGAAGCTCGGTACGTCCCCGATGTGGTGGTCGGCGGGCAGGACCATCATCACGCCTCGAGGGTCCCTGCGGGCCACGACGGCGGCCGCCCAGCCGACGCACGGCGCCGTGTTCCGCCCCATGGGCTCCGCGAGGATGTTGGCTCGCGGCACCTCGGGGAGATCCTCCGCGATCGCGTCCGCGAGGGCGGCCGAGGTGACGACGAGCACGCGCTCGGGCGGTACGAGTGGCGCGATCCGACGAACGGTCGCAGCGAGCAGCGAGTCCGGGGTCGGACCCAGCGGGAGCAGCTGTTTCGGACGCGACTTGCGGGAGAGGGGCCAGAACCGGGTGCCGGATCCGCCTGCCATGATGACGGCGTAGGTGTCCACGACGATCTCCAGGGACGAGGGCCGCTCAGCGACGAGCGGCCAGGAAGAGGAGGGCGGCCGCGAGCGGCACGAGATAGTAGGCGAAGACGTGGAAGCGGCCCTGGCCGACGACGCCGCGCAGGAGCCGGAGGGCGAGGTATCCGGAGCCCAGCGCCACCAGGGCGCCGACGAAGGGCTCGATGCCCATGCCCGCGAGCGCACCGTCCTTGGTCAGCTCGAGCAGGCAGGCTCCGCCCACCGCGGGCAGGGAGAGCAGGAAGGAGAAGCGGAACGCGGCCGGCCCCGAGAGGCCGAGCATCATCGCCATCGCGATCGTGGAGCCGCTCCGAGACCATCCGGGGAGGACGGCGAGCCCCTGGATCACCCCGACGAGCGCGGCGCGCCTCCAGTCGAGCACCGCGCCCTCGCCGCTGCGGTTCGCGTACGTGGAGCCGACGAAGAAGGCGGAGACGAGGAGGCAGACGGCGACGATGCGCAGGTCGCGCGCCCACGGCTCCACGAAGTCGTGCAGCAGGAGGCCGATGATCGCGGTCGGGACGGAGGCGACCACGATGGCGATGGCTTCCTTCCCCGCGGGTGTCGCGAGGGGGCGCGCCTCCGTTCGGAACGCGCGACCGAGACCGACGAGGAGGTCGACCACCTCGTCGCGCAAGACCCAGAGCGTGGCTACCAGGGTGCCGAGGTGGAGCAGGACCACCATCGCCAGGGACGGCTCGTGCACCTCGAGCAGGGCCGCCCCGATCGCCAGGTGCCCGTCGCTGGAGATCGGCAGGAACTCCGTGAGTCCCTGCACCGCACCGAGCACGATCGCGTCCCCGAGGTCCACCATCGGGGCCGGAGGCTAGCGCCCTGCACGGCGAGGGCAAGGAGCGCGGTAGGCCTCGGCGCCGCTCAGAATCCGAGCTCGAGACCGAGGGTGGCCAGGATGCTCTGGTTGTTCGGCACGGAGGTCGAGCCGTAGTGGAAGTCGGGGAAATTGTGGTAGAAATAGTCGAACGCCGCGACCAGGCGCAGGTTCTCGAGGGTGCCGCTCGGCCCCTCCGCGCCCGGGATCGGCGTCCAATCGAGCCGGAATCCGGCCATGTACGTCTGCATCCGGGAGAGCTCGCGGTCGCCCGTGAAGTACTGGCCGCGAGGCTCGACCACGTAGTCGTCGGAGTAGAAGGCGGCCGAGGTCTGGCCGTAGGCACGCCCGAGGACCCGCAGGCGCAGGCGCTCTCGTACGGCCTGCTCCCATCCGACCTCGCCGGATCCCGCCAGGATGTCCCACGTGTCGCGGTAGATCTTCACCCCGAATCGGAGCGTCGAGTGCGTGCGCCTCAGGTAGACCCGGGACTCGATGTTCGCGGAGTACCGGGCCCGGTCGTTCGGGAGGTGTTCCTGGGCCGCCGATCGTCCGAGCCACACGCCGCGGTAGGGATTCGATTGGAAGCCGTCGAGGAGCTGGGCCTGGAGCGCGATCTGCATGTTGAAGACCGGCGTCCAGTTCTGTGTCCACGACCCCTGGAAGGTCTGGATGTCGAGCGGCATCCACACGCGGTCCGCTCCGCCGTAGCAACCATCGCTCGTCGGCATGCGCTGCCGTTCGACGGCGCTCGAGTTCATCGGCTGGCGGAGATTGCAGACGTGGTCGTAGCCGCGTGAATAGCGGAGCTCGAGCACGGTGTTGCGCTCGTAGAGCTCGGTGCGCCCGGCGAGGAAGAACGAGTGGCTGTAGTAGTCGCGCTCGCGACCGTACGAGTAGCCGCCCGTGAAGCGCGTGGTCTCGCCCTGGAAGCCGATGACGCCGGTCGCCTGGTTGCGGAAGTCCGCGAGCCGAGTGGCGCTCGTGATTCCGTCGACGCCGACGCCGGGGGCGTCGACCACGGCGACGCTGGCGCCGGATACCACGTCCGCGTCCCAGCGCGCGTCGAGGATCACCTTGTCGCGGATCACTCCGGAGACATCGACCCGCGGGGTCACGACGTCCATGTAGAGGGGGCCGCCGGCCTCGCGGAAATACGAGCTCGACGCCTCGACGCGCGGCTGGGCCGATGCATCGCCGGCGACCAGCGGGACGCTTGCGAGGCAGAGCAGGGCGAGAACGCGCGCGAACGTCAGTTGCATCCGCAACCGCCTCCGCCGGTGGTCGCCGCGCCCACTCCACCTTCGCGGTTCGCGAGCACGTGGTCGAGGTGGTCTCCCGAGGTCCCGTCGCCGCCGTAGGTCATCGAGGGATCGGCGAGATACTCGCGATCCTCGGGGCGCACCGTGGCGCAGCCCGCGGTCGTGGCGAGCGCCGCGACGAGGAGGATGGACCCGAGCCCTCGGCGGCGGCGCGATTCAGAAGAAGACCGTGAGACCACCGCTCCACTCCTGTTTGGTCACCTGACGGTCGGGCTCGAAGAATTCGTACGTGCGCGCTTCCACCCGCAGGGTGATGCGCTTCTGGAAGCAGAAGCGGAGCCCGCCGCCTCCGTAGAGCATGCCGAGCGTGCCGGCGTCGAGCAGGAAGCTGTCGGCGTTGGGCGCGCTCCGCGCGAGGCCGCCCCCCACCGCGACGTAGGGCACGATGGGCGAGCGAGGCGCGAGGTTCACGACTCCGCCGACGCCCGCCAGGAAGAGCCGTCCGGACGAGGAGACCGCGGCGCCGCCGGTGAGCTCGAAGCCGAAGGTCGGAGCGAGCAGGAAGCCGACGCGGAGCGTCACGAGCCCCGCGTCGCCGAGGACGCCGAAGCCGACCGCGATCTCGCCGTGCGAATCGGGCAGCGGAGCGGGGGCGAAGAGGCGGGGCAGGAACCGGCCCCGATGGGCCTCCTCGGCGGAGAGCTCGACGGCGTAGAGCGCATCGCCGAGGACGAAGGCGCGGGTGCCGTCGGGCCGCTCGACCTCCCACCAATAGCCCGTCGTGCCGCGGTGGACGATCCGATACACCTCGCCGCGCCGGGCGACCCCCACCTGGCGGAAGGAGACGCCGGGGCCCGTTCGGAGCGGGGATTCGTCGACGACGACCCGGCCGTACAGGCCCTGGAGGGGGGCCTCGGCCGCTTCGGGGGACGGGACCGCGGCGGAGGGGGCGGGCTCGGCCCGTGCCGGACCCGGCGCGAGCGCGCCGAGGGCGAGGACGAGCAGCCATGCGTTCCGGGCGCGGATGGGGCTCACGGAGCCCCCGAGGCGATCCACTGCTCCAGGATCCGGGCCTCCATCGACGCGGCGTCGAAGATCTTCCGTGGGTGCGAGTCGAGCTGGATCGGGCGCCGGTAGAGGGGGCTCGAGAGCGCGTCGCTCTGGACCGTGAACCGGACCGCTTCGAGGTTCTGGGCGTACGAAGCCGGCACGGTCCCCGTCACGACGTTCCCGTCGCAGGTCGGCGGCGCATCGGTCTCCGCGGCCAGCGAGAGCCGGAGGGAGCTGCGCGCGGAGTGGCACTGCCCCATCTCGCCCGAGGCGCCGGACGCGCAGCGCTGCGCCGTCAGGACCTGCGGCTGGACGACGCAGTAGAAATAGTCCGGGTCGAGCATCAGATCCGGCGCGACGAAGTTGTCGCCGAGGTCGACGGTGCCGCAGCTCGCCAGGAGCGAGGCCAGCAGGCAGGTCGTGAACGTTCCGGGGCGCACCAGGGAAGGGTAGACCACCGCCCGGGCACGGGGTCAATCCACTTCGAGCCTGGAACGTACGCCACCCTTCACCACCGGTGCGGTGCCGGGCTCACCCTGCTACCATCGCGACGGGAATGCGGGATACGTGGAAGGCGGCCCGGGTCGGCCTGATGGTGCTCGTCGGGATCATCGCGACGGTCGCCATCTACCGATACATCGACGAGCGCCACACGGGGCCCGGCGGATACCGCGTCTATGCCCTGTTCGAGGACGCCCAGGGCCTCATCCCCCAGTCCCGGGTCGTGATCGCCGGCATCCCCGTCGGCCAGATCGAGCGCATCTCGCTCCAGGGGGAGCTCGCGCGGGTCGACATCCGGATGGACGGGGAGGTCGCCCTCTTCACCGACGCCCGGATCGCGATGCGTCAGGCCTCGCTGCTCGGCGAGAAGCTGCTCGTCATCAACCCGGGGACGGTCGGGCATCCCCGCATCCCGGATCGGGGGCGCATCCTCGTCGTCGAGGAGACGGTCGAGATGCAAGACGTGATGGCCACCGTCCGCGACATCGCGGAGTCGGTCCGAGCCGTCACGACCCAGCTCGAGCGGAGCTTCGGGACGGATACGGCCGGCCAGCAGATGCAGAGCGTGCTCCGCAACCTCTCGGAGGCCCTCGAGCGGATCAACGCCACCATCCAGGCGAACGCGGACCTCATCTCGTCGACGATCCGCAACATCGAGGGCACGACGGCGGCGGCCGGCCCCCGGCTCGTCCGCATCCTCGACAACGTGGAAGCGGCCTCGGGGAGGATCAACGCGCTCCTCCGGAACAACGATCAGGACCTGAACCGCGGGATCGGGGAGGTCGACGACACGATCGCGTCGATCCATCGCGCGTCGGAAGAGCTCGAGGTCGTCCTCGCCGACGTCTCGCAGGTCACGGGCCGAGCGGCGCGCGGCGAAGGCACGATCGGCCGCATGTCCCGGGACGAGGTCCTCATCGACGAGGTCGAGGGCATCGCCGAGGGCCTGAACGACGTCGTCGGCGGCATCGGTCGCCTGCGCACCATCGTCGAGCTGCGCGGCGAGTACAACATCCGCGCGAACACCTTCAAGACGTACTTCGGAGTCCGCCTCGTGCCTCGCGAGGGGCGGTACATCCTCGCCCAGATCGTCGACGATCCCCAGGGCGACGAGGAGTACACGCGCACGACCGTGTACCAGAACCCCCCTCCGATTCCCGGCGGCCCGCCCGTCTACACCGAGACGCGCATCCGGCGCACGCAGGATCTGCTCTTCACGATCATGATGGCCAAGCGCGTCTCGTTCGCGACGTTCCGCTTCGGCATCATCGAGTCGTCGGGAGGCCTGGGCCTCGACTTCAACTTCTTCGGCGACCGGCTGGAGATCGACAACGACGTCTTCGACGTCGGTCGCGAGGCCTTCCCTCGCCTCCGCACGCGCGCCTGCTTCGAGATCGTCAGTCGGTTCTGGCTCATCGCCGGCATCGACAACGCGCTCAACACGAACCGCGACTTCTTCCTCGGTCTGCAGCTCCGGTTCGACGACGAGGACCTGAAGTCCCTGCTCCCGTTCTCCGGCTCGCTCCGCCCCTGAGGACCATGGCCGAGCTCTCACCACTGCAGCTGGGGCGGAACCTCGGGCTCGGATTCTTCGCCGGGCTCCGCTACCCGTTCCGCGGCTTCTCGTTCGTCTACCTGCGCCATCCAGGGCTCGTACGCTTCTGGATCTGGCCGATCCTGGTCGTGTTCGGCCTGGCCGTCGCCGACCTCGTCTATGCCTTCGGGCACGGGGACGAGCTCGTCTCGCTGCTCGTCGCGGCGCCCGACGGGGACGGTCTCGGGGCGGCCACGCTCCGTTTCGCGCATCGGATCGCCGGCTTCCTGGTGTCGTTGGTCCTCGGCGGGCTCGGCCTCGTGGTCGTCGCGTTGGTCTCTCCCGTCCTCGCCGCGCCGTTCAACGACGCGCTCTCCGAGGAGGTCGAGCGCCTCGTGACGGGGCGCGAGGGGCCGCCGTTCGGTTTCCGGAGGCTCCTCCACGAGCTCGTCCGGACCCTGCGGGTCGAGGGCACGAAGCTCTTCGTCTACGCGACCATCATGGGGCCGCTCTTCGTCCTCTCGTGGGCCCTTCCGGTGGTGGGGCAGGTCGTCTACACGGCCTTCGGACTCTTCTTCACGGCGATCTATTTCGCGGCCGACTACGTCGACTGGCCGGCCTCGCGGAGGGGCCACGGGGTGCGGGTCCGCATCGGGCTCCTGCGCGCGAACCTTCCGACCGCGCTCGGCTTCGGAGCCGGGGTCGCGGTCCTGCTCTTCGTACCCTTCGTCCAGCTCTTCTTCATGCCCGCTGCGGTCGCCGGAGGGACGCTCCTCTTCCTCGATCTCGAGGCCCGGGCGAAGGGCGCATCCCGGGAGGCGGACGGCGACGCGAAGGCCGGATGAATGCGGAGGCCCTCGCGGCCGTCTTTTTTGATACGTTCTCGCCCGGACGGACCGGCAACGAGGCGGACCGTGCGACTCCGTGGAGGACCGATGCGGATGGGGAGAGCTCTGGCGATGATCGCGCTCTCGAGCGCGCTTCTGACGGTGGCGTGGAACGCGAACGCGCAGCGACGGGGAGGGCGTTCGTCGTCCGGCCAGTCCGCTCGGCAGCCGCCGCGTCCGACGAACTACAGCGCGGCGATCCAGGGGGACCTGAACGGCGTGCAGTGGGGATGGACGCGCGAGGAGCTGATGCGCTACTTCCGCGCCCGCATCCAGGACGAGTACCGCGACCGCATCGCGCGTGCGCCCGGCGCGATCGAAGAGGATCGCGTCCGAGCGGAGATGAACGAGAAGATCCGCACCGTCCGCGAGAGCTACTTCGAGTTCAACGGCAACATCAGCGGCTACGACTCGAGCTTCCTGCGTGAGGAATTCACTCACAACAACCAGGAAGCGATGATGAAGGTCCAGAGCGAGAACAGCGACGACTACTACTTCTTCATCCAGGGTCGTCTCTGGAAGCTCTATCGGGCGTTCCACACCCGCGTGTTCGCCGGCGTCGACTTCGACGGGTTCACCGCGGCGCTCGAGGCCCGCTATGGCGCCTCCGAGCACAAGAGCGGCGCTCTCTACGAGGGCGGCCGACCGATGCAGTGGCTCGAGTGGCAGGACGAGACCACGCGCGCCCGCGCGGTCGACAACAACGCGGGCTACGGCTTCTACTGCCTCGTCTTCGAGGAGAAGGCGACCGTCGCGCGGATCGCTCAGCTCCGCCCGAACGCACGGCCGACGCAGTCGCGTCGCAACCCCCTGATCGACTCCGTGACCCACGACGATCCCGACCGCGAGGTCCAGGACACGAACCAGGACATCGTCGATCGCATCTACAGCCAGCGCCGCGCCGGAGACGGCGGCGTCGCCTCGCCGGATTCGGGCACGGCCGCGCCGAGCCCGGCCGCCCCGGCGCAGGGCTCGTCCGGAGGCTCGAGCTCGAGCATGCGCTGAGCCTCGATCGCCCGAGCTCGCGAGAGGCCCGATCCGGCTACGGATCGGGCCTCTTCGTCATTGGACGACGATGCGGACCCCGGGTCCCACGACCGTGCGAAGGAGCGGCTCGATGACCGCGGTCCGCGTGTAGTGCTTGCCCGGACAGCCGAGGCATGCGCCGCGGAGCTCGAGGACGACCTCGTTCTCGTCGTGCCGGAGGAGCAGGCATTCGCCACCGTCCGCCGTCACCAGAGGACGGATCACCTGCGCGACGAGCGACTCCACCGTATCGGTCACGCGCGGACGATACCATGGCCGGGGACGACGCGCCGATCCCCCGCGCGAGCCGGAGCTCAGGCCGAGACCAGACGGAGCAGGCCTTCGAGCCGCTTCACGAGGAACCGATCGGCCGCGGAGAGACGACTCGACTGGTTCGCCAGCACGTCGAGGTAGCGCTGGAGCGCGCGCGCGTCGGCGTAGCGGGTCTTCCGGACCAGCTCGTAGAGCTTGTCGACCGTCGGTGCGTCGGGGAGCCGCCGCGCGGCCGTGTGCGCCGCGACGATCCAGCCGACCCATCGAGCGCCGCCCGGGCCTTCGGCGAGCCGGAGAGCGAAGTCCGTGGCCTCGCGGACCTGCGCCGCGCCGGGCGCCGTGGGCTCGCCGAGGCCGAGGAGCATCTGATCGAGGTACGGGGCCAGGATGCGCTCCGCTTCGTCGAGGCGACCGAGGGCGAGGGCCTTGTGGGCGATGCTCGCGACGAGGGCGGACGAGGCCGGGGGCTTCGAGCTCCGCGGCCCCTCGGGGCTCTCGACGGGGAGTCGGAATTCGACCGTCATCTGATCGAGCGTCGGTCGACGATGGTAGAGGGGCGTCCCGCACTCGGCGCAGGCGTTGTCGCTCGGTCCGACGACGGCGCCGCACTTGGTGCAGCGCTCTCCCGTGCCGCGTCCGGGCCCCCGATCGGCGTCCGCATCGAGCAGGAGCATGTCCTGATTGCCGACGCCGATGCGATCGAGATGGCGGAGCGACTTCACGCCCTCGACCTTCGCGCCGTTGACGCGGATGCCGTTCCGGCTGCCGAGGTCCTCGATCGTGGCTCCCTGCTCGGCGACGACGATGCGCGCGTGCTGTCGCGACACGAGCGCGTCGTCGAGCACGAGATTGCACGTGCTGCTGCGTCCGATGACGAACTCGCCGATGCGGAGCTCGAGGTCGGTCGACTGGTGACGGAGTCGGAACCTGGACACGGTCCTCGCCGGAAGGCTAACACAGGCCCCCCGCGCCACGTCGATTTCCCGTGGCGGGCGGACGGAAGTCGAAAGCCGGAGCCGCTCGCGCGACTCCGGCTCGACGGTGCCTCCGGGGCCCTCGAGAGGGCTCAGAAGGTGAAGACCTCTTGCATCGAGCGGATGCGATCGAGCTCCTGCTCGAATCGACCCTGGGTCTCGTTCACCTCGTCGATCAGCGCCTTCAGCTCGAGGAGGTCCCGGTTGTACTCGGCGAAGGCCGCCGCACGCTGACCGAGCACGCCGACCGAGGTCTGCGTGTTGGTGAGGATGACGTACTTGTCCGAGTTCTCCGCGAGGTTCTGGCCGGCGTAGATCTCACGCTCCTGGGCCTGGGCGCCCTTCGTCGCGCGGACGCGGAGCATCGGGGAGGGCTGGGCTCCCTGCTGCGGGGCGTCGACGTACACGAGGTTGCACCAGAGGCGGTTCTGGGCGAGCACCGGAACGCAGCCCGTCTGGTCGGTCATCATGTTGCCCGCGTTGGACGCGGCCTCGTCGAGCTCCGCCCGACGACGCGTCGAGAGGTTCTTCGCCGTGGTACGGTCGATGAGCTCGAAGAGGCGATTGACCTTGAGGTAGTACGAGAACAGCGCGTCGACCGCGGTCGCGTTGAAGAGGTCGTAGCGCTGACGCGAGAAGCGGTCCGCGCGGAACGGATTCTCGATCGCGCGGAGCGCCGTCAGCGCGTCGTAGTCCACGCGGGGCGCACGCCCCGGCGCGCCGCGAGCGGCCGTGATGGCGCGCTCGACGTTCTGCTGCACCTTCGTCAGCGGATCCCCGGCGTGCTGGACGGCCTCGTGGATGGCACGGCCCGCGCGGATGCCCGCGTTGTGCGTCTGGCGATCCTTCATCACGGCGCCGAGGCCGTAACCGACGCCGATGGCGATCACGGCGACGATCCCGACGGTGATGATCAGACCGCGATTCTTGCCCGCCCGCCCGACCTCGTGGTCGTGGACCTTCGAATCGTCGATGGCGAGGACGACCTTCTGCGGACCCCGGTGCTCGGTCGCCGCGAACGGATCGTCGGAGGCTTCGCGCTTCTTGCGGCGCGCTTCCTCCTCCATCTGCTGCTGGACCATCGGCGGAACCACGACGGGCTTCGGTCCGAGGTTCAGCGGCGGGAGTGGCTGGCCCGGCGCGATCGGCGCGATGGCCGGCGGCGGGATGGCGGCCCCGCCCGCAGGCGCCTGCGCGCCCTCGGCCGGCGTGCTGCCTGCCGCCGCCGGCGGTGCAGCCACACCGGCCGGAGGCACCACACCCCCCGCTCCGGGCGGTGGCGTGATGGCAGGCGCACCCGGCGTGTTCGGGGCGATCGTTCGGCCCAGACGGGCCTTCAGGTCTTTGACTTTACGAGGTTGCTTCGACTCTTCGTCCGACATGGTGCGAGACCTCGAGCGCGTCCCCGGACGCTCCTCAGGTGGTTGGCGACGCTACCGTTCGGGGGTCGGGAGTGTCAATACCGACCCTCATCCGCGGGCGAGCGCTCGAAAAGGGGGGGGGGCCTTGGTAGCATCCCCCGTCCATGGACTTCCCCCCGGTCGAGGAACGCCGCATCCACTCGTTCGACGGTACCGAGCTCGCGTACCACGTCTACGGCGACGGTCCGCCCGTGCTCCTCTGCAACGGCCTCGGTGGCAGCTGGAAGGCCTGGGTGCACCAGATGCGGCACCTCGGGGGGCGTTACCGCTTCGTCTCCTGGGACTACCGGGGCATGTACCGCTCCGGCGCCCCGAGGGACGATCGCGCCCTGCGCGTCGTCGACCACGCCCTCGACGGCCTCGCCGTGATGGACGCCGAGGGGATCGATCGCGCGGCCCTCTTCGGATGGTCGATGGGCGTGCAGGTCGCGCTCGAGATCTTCCGCGCCTCGCCCGAGCGCGTCGCGGCGCTCGTGTTCCTCAACGGGGTCGCGGGACGCACCTTCAGCTCGGTGCTGAACGTGCCGGCGCTCTCGCACGTGATCCCTCCGATGCTCCGGGGCATCGGCTCGATCCCGACGATCGCGGAGGCCTTCACGCGCACCGTCGTGGCGCGCCCCGAGGCCGTGAAGATGGTGAAGGGGGTCGGCCTGGCCGCTGCGTCGCTCGACGAGAGCGTGTTCGAAGCGCTGGCCGGCTCCTTCGCGGAGCTCGACATGGCACGGTACATGCGGATCCTCGAGCAGCTCGGGGAGCACGACGCCCACGATCTCCTCTCGAGCGTCGACGTGCCCACGCTGGTGGTCGCCGGGGATCGCGACGTCCTCACGCCGAGGCCCGCGGTCGAGCGCATGGCGCGCCGCATCCGTGGGGCGGACTTCCTCGCGATCCCAGGCGGCACCCACTACGTGGCCGTCGAATACCCCGAGCTCGTGAGCCTGCGGATCGAGAAGTTCTTCGAGGAGCGGGGCTACGGCGCCCGCAACGCCTGATGCGCCAGCTCCTCGTCCTCCTGCTCCCCGTCGTCCTCGCGCTCGTCGGCTGCGACGAGGCCGCGCCGCCGCCGCGGACCTCCTCCGTCGGAGAGCCTCCCGACCTCGATGCCGAGCTCCGCGCCGATGGGGCGGTGCTCGTGCGCCTGCTGGACGAAGACCCCACGCGGCAGCCCCTGGTCGACGTGCAGCGAGCCATCGACGACGACAAGCCGGTCCGGGCCTCCGAGCTCTTGCTGACGGTGGCGCTCCCCGCGGCGCGACGGATCGCGGCCGACGCCCGACGGCTCGGCGTGACGACCGAGGAGGGCGCCGGGCTCCGGGACCGCACGGCCTCGGCCCTCGACGCGCGCGTCGCGGCGCTCGACGCCTACGCCCGGGCCCTCGGCCGGGGACCGCTCGAGGACCTCGTGCTCCTCGACGCCATGCGTGACGTACGCAGGGCGGAACAGGCGATCGCCGAAGCGTACGAAGCCGACACGGCCGCTCGGGCCGGGCGCAGCGCCTCGGGCTCGACCGGAGCGCCTCCATGACGCAGAACACGGGGCGAGCCATGCCCTCGGTCGTCGTCGTCGACAACTACGACTCGTTCACCTACAACCTCGTGCAGTACCTCGCCGAGCTCGGTGCGGACGTTCGCGTCTTCCGCAACGACGCGATCGACGTGGGCGGCATCGAGGCGCTCGGGCCGGACGGGATCCTCATCAGCCCTGGCCCCGGCACGCCGGACGAATCCGGCGTGAGCCTGGACGTGCTGAGGGTGCTCTCCGGCAAGGTGCCGATCCTCGGTGTCTGCCTGGGACACCAGAGCATCGGCCAGGTCTTCGGAGGCAAGGTGATCCGCGCTCCGCGCCTCATGCACGGCCGGACCTCGCCGATCCACCACCATGGTCAGGGCGTGTTCCGGGGGCTTCCGTCGCCGTTCACCGCCACGCGCTACCACTCGCTCATCGTGGAGCGCGAGAGCCTGCCCGCCTGCCTCGAGATCACCGCTTGGACGGCCGAGCAGGAGATCATGGGGCTCCGGCATCGCGAGCTCGCGGTCGAGGGGGTCCAGTTCCACCCCGAGTCGTTCCTCACGGAGCACGGGCACACGATGCTCCGCAATTGGCTCGACTCGTTCCACGGAGGCCGCACGTGACCCTCCGCGATGCCATCCACCGCGCCGTCGACGGCGAGGATCTCGAGCCCGCGATGATGGAGTCCGCGGTTCGCCAGGTGCTGCAGGGCGAGGCGACGGAGGCCGAGATCGCGGCGCTCTCGGTCGCGCTGCGCATGAAGGGCGAGACGGCCGAGGAGATCGCCGCGGCCGTGCGCGCGATGCGTGCGGCCTGCACGCCGGTCGACGTCCGCGTGGACGGTCCGCTCGTCGACACGTGCGGAACCGGTGGCGACGGTCTCGCCACCTTCAACGTCTCCACGGTCTCGGCGGTCGTCGTGGCCTCCGCCGGAGTCTCGGTGGCCAAGCACGGCAACCGGGGCGTCTCGTCGCCGACCGGGAGCGCGGACGTGCTCGAAGCGCTCGGAGTGCGCCTCGATCTCACGGCCGACGGCGTCCGCCGGTGCATCGAGAGCGCGGGCATCGGCTTCATGTTCGCGCCCCTCTTCCACTCGGCCCTGCGCCACGCGGCGCCCGTGCGGCGTCAGCTCGGCCTCCGGACCTTCTGGAACCTCCTCGGGCCGCTCGCGAATCCCGCACCCGTCACGCATCAGCTCCTCGGGGTCTACGATCCGGGGCGCGTCGAGCAGCTGGCGACGGTCCTCGGCATGCTCGGGATCGAGGGCGCATGGGTCGTCCACGGCGAGGGCGGCTACGACGAGATCGCCGTGCAGGGCTACACCGAGGTGGCCGAGCTCCGCGACGGAGCCGTGCGCACCTTCACGATCGAGCCATCGGACTTCGATCTCGAGCCCGTGAGCCCGGAGACGCTCGTCGGAGGCGATCGCGTGCGGAACGCGCAGATGTTCCGGGCCGTCCTCGACGGTGAGCAGGGCGGGCCCCGCACGGCGGTGCTCCTCAACGCGGGCGCGATGCTCGTCGTCTCGGGGGTCGCTGCGACCCTTCCCGAGGGCGCGGCGCGGGCGGCCGAGGCGATCGACCGCGGCGACGCGAAGCGGACGCTCGAACGCTGGGTGCGCGCGAGCCTGGAGGCCTGAGGCGTGTCCGGGGCGGACATCCTCTCGCGGATCCTCGACCGGAAGCGGATCGAGGTGGGACGACGGGCGCGGCATCGCAGGGCCTTCGAGGCCCACGCCGCGCGGTTCCCGCTCGAACGCGGACGCGGAGAGCGCGCTCTCGCGGCCATCCGTCGCGGCGACGGCGCGGCGCTGCCTCGCGTGATCGCGGAGGTGAAGTTCCAGAGCCCGAGCGCCGGCACGATCCGCGAGCGAGCGGAGGGCCTCGGGGCCCGCATCGCGCGAGGCTACGTCGAAGGGGGAGCCTCCGCCGTCAGCGTGCTCGCGGACGGCCCGGGCTTCGGAGGCTCGGCGCTCGAGGTACGTCGCGTGGCTTCGGCGATCGAGGCTCCGGTGCTCTTCAAGGAATTCGTCCTCGACCCGATCCAGGTCGAGCTGGCCCGCGTGGTCGGCGCGTCGATGGTGCTCCTGCTCGTCCGTGCGCTCGATCCACGCTCGCTCCGCGCGATGATCGCGGAAGTGCGCGCGCGAGGGATGGAGCCGGTCGTCGAGGCCGCGGACGAGGCCGAGCTCGAGATCGCGCTCGAGACCGAGGCGCGCATCGTAGGCGTGAACGCGCGCGACCTGCGCACGTTCCGCCTCGACCCGGAAGCGGCCGCGCGCGCCATGGCGCGGATCCCGGCCGATCGCGTCGCGGTCTTCATGAGCGGGATCCGGACCCGCGAGGACGTGGACCAGGTGGCGCGCACCCGTGCGGACGCGATCCTGGTCGGCGAGGGACTCATGCGCGCGCCGGATCCCGGTGCGCGCCTGGCTCAGCTATTGGGGGGAACGTGAAAACCGTGCTCGTCACCGGTGCCATGGGCACCGTGGGCAATTACGTGGTGAGCCTCGCCGAGACGGCAGGCTATCGCGTCATCGTCAGCGATCTGGAGAGACGTGGTCTCCGCGCGCCCGTCCGCGGGGAGATCCGCGCCGCGGACATCCGCGACCCGTCGGTGCTGCCGGCCCTGGTGAAGGGCTGCGACGCCGTGATCCACACGGCGGCGCAGCTGAGCGTCTCCGCCGACGCGGCCGAGCTCGCGAAGACGAACAGCGATGCGGTCGCCGCGCTCTACGAGGCCGCCGCGGCCGCGGGCGCGAGTCGCTTCGTCCACGTCTCGACGGCGACGATGTACGAGTCGCCCTCGCGCGGTCCGCTCAAGGAGGACCACCCGCTCGCTCCCCGAGGTCCCTACGGCCTCTCGAAGCACGGCGCCGAGGCCTTCCTGCGCGGCCGCGACCGTGGTCGCGGTCCTGCGTTCACGATCCTGCGCGCGGCCCCGATCTACGGGCGCCGGGGTCGTCACTTCGCGGCGAGCATGCTCGCGTATGCGCCGCTCCAGGCACTGTTCTCCCCGGTCGTCTACCGACCCACGGGGGGGCCGCTCGGAACGATGGTGCACGCGGAGGACGTGGCTCGGGCGGCGCTCTTCGTGCTCTCGCGCGAGGACACCGCCTACGAGACCTACAACGTGTCGGACGGCGACGTCATGACGCTCGGCGATCGACTCGGCACGACCATCGACGCGTACGGGCTGAAGAGCGTATCCGTCGGCTCGCTCTCGCCCGAGGTCTGGCACTTCTTCGGGACGTTCTTCGGGCGCGAGGGCGTGCATCGCATGTCGGACGCGTCGGCCGTCGCGCTCTGGAAGCTGGTGGCGAAGCGCCACGACCTGAAGCTCGCCCTCCGGCCCCACCTCGATCGCGAGGCCATGTCGCTGCTCTACGACGACCTGGTCGTCGATTCGGGAAAGCTGCGGGCCCTCGGGTGGTCGCCGCGGTACGCGCGGTTCGCCGAGGCCTGGGCGGACGTCCTGAAGTGGTACCAGGCCGAGCGTTGGGTCCCGAGGTACGAATGAGCGCGCGGGGGCGGATGCGTCCACCGAACGCGAGCGAGCTGTCCGCCTACGTGAAGCAGGCGGTCCTGGTCGTCACGCCTCGGAGGACGCCCGCTCCCGTCTTCGACGGTCCGCGCGCCGTCGTCTTCGTCCACGGCTTCCTCGGCGCATCCGCGCTGCTCGATCCCCTGGCGACGCGCGTTCGTCGCGAGCTCGGTCTCCCGACCCTGCAGTTCGGGTACGGATCCGTCGGCCGCTTCGAGTCCATCGCGGAACGGCTCGCGGCGTTCGTCGAGCACAGGGTCCCGCGGGGGGTCGGTGTCTCGCTCGTCGGACACTCGCTCGGGGGCCTCCTCTGCCGGTGGTACGTGCAGGAGCTCGAGGGGCATCGGCGGGCCGATCGACTCGTCACGATCGCGACCCCGCACGCCGGCACCCGGATCGCGGAGCTCGTGCCCACGGCCCTCGCGGCCGCCCTGCGACCGGGGAGCCCCGTCGTGCGCCGCCTCGAGGCCGCCGAGGGGCGGGCTCGCCTCCCTCGGACCACGGCGATCTTCGGCGGCGACGACACCGTCGTCCATCCCGTCACGAACGCGGCGTCGCTCGCGGAAGCCGTGGTGCACCACCTCGATGCGGTGGGGCACAACGGCCTCCTCTACGACCATCGGACCCACGCCCTCGTCCTCGACGCCCTCCGCGAACCGGGCGCCTGAGGCTCACGAGGCGTCATCGAGGTCGAGGACGCTCTCCCGTACCTCGCGCGGGATCTCCACCCGAAAGACGGCCCCGTGGGGCTCGGCGTTGATCGCGCTGACGCGACCGCCGTGCGACTCGACGAGCTGCTTGACGAGCGCGAGGCCGATGCCGACGCCGTGCGTCCGGCCCGAATAGAACATGTCGAAGAGACGGCCGGTGATCTCCTCGTCGATGCCGACTCCCTCGTCGCGCACCTCGAAGAAGACCGAATCCTCTCCGACCTTCCCGGAGGCGAGCACGATCTTCGTGCCCGAGGGCGAGGCCTGGACCGCATTCTTGAGGAGGTTCCACACGACCTGCCGGAGCTGGTCCGGATCGGCGACGCAGGGGAGGGGATCGTGCTGGGCGACGATCTCGACGCGAACGCCGGAGGAGCCGAGCATGCCCGGGCCCGCGACCGTGGCGACGTCGCGCACGAGCGCGGCGAGATCCATCGGCACGGGGCGGGGTTTCCGCGGCCGTGCCACGTTCAGCATCGTGGTGACGAGGTCGTTGAGCCGCTCCACCTCGGTGAGGACGATGCCGAGGAGCCGCCGATCCTCCGGCGGGAGCGCCGTGTTCTCGCGCACCAGCTCGACCGCGCCCGAGATCGACGAGAGCGGATTGCGGATCTCGTGCGCCATGCCGGCCGACAGACGCCCCAGCGCCGCGAGCTGCTCGCCTTGCTTCGCGCGCGCCTCGAGGCGCTTGATCTCCGTGAGGTCCTGGAACGCCACGAGCGTGCCCGTCGGCTGGCCTGCTTCGTCGCGCAACGGACAGAGCGTGTAGCCGATGGGGAAGGTGTTGCCGTCCGAGCGGCGCGCGCGCCCTTCGGCTCGGACGATCCCGGGCCCGCCGGCGCCGACCGCTCCGATGACGACGTCGGGCAAGAGCGAGCCGAGGAAGCGTCCGACCAGAGACTCGGTCGGCAGCCCGAGCATGTCGGAGGCCGCGGGGTTGATCGTGCGGACGAGGCCCTCCGCGTCCGTCGTCACGAGACCGCTCGCGATCGAGCGGACGATGTCGTCGTTGAGACGCGAGAGCTCGAGGGCCGAGCGCGTCGCGCGCTCGAGCTCGCCGCCGGTCTGGCGCAGGCGGTTCGAGAGGTTCTCGCCGAGCAGCGAGACCACCACGAGACCGATGACGTTGGTCGAGAGGGCGTAGGCCAGGTCTCCGGCGTTGAGGTGGTACTGCGCCGGATTCTGATCCTTCGGGAACGGGAGCAGGCCGAGCGAGAGCCCGACGCCGATCACCACGTAGCCCGTGGTCGCGGCCACCGCGGTGAAGCGCGCGGCGCGGGGACCGGCCCACATCGCCGCCATCAGGATGGTCGCGCCGTAGAGGATGGTGAACACGCTGCCGGCGCCGCCGGTGACGTAGACGAGCGCGGAGACGACGACGAGGTCGAGGGCCAGGAGCCCGGTCGTGATCTGGTGCTCGGGGCGGGACGATCGCGCGAGGAGGAGCGTGGCGGCGAGCGACGAACCGAAGGAGGCGAGGATCAACCCGATGAGCGTGGTCGCCGTCGCCGAGCGGTAGCCGCGCTCCGGATCGAGGCTGAAGAGCAGGGTGCCGCCGAGCAGGCCCGCAGCCACGCCCATGCGACCGAGGATCCACCACAGGATCCCGCGCGTGCGTCCGGTCCGTGCCTCGGCCGGGGCGGCGTCGCCGGCACGCTCGATCACTCGGCCGACACGTGACCGGCGATCTCGAAGATCGGCATGTACATGGCGACGAGGATCACGCCGACGATGCCGCCGATGAAGACCATCATGAACGGCTCGAGCATCGAGGTGAGGGCCGCGACGGCGACGTCGACCTCTTCCTCGTAGAAGTCGGCGATCTTGTTCAACATGGTGTCCATCGCACCGGTCTGTTCACCGACGCCGATCATCTGAACGACCATGGGAGGGAAGACGCCCGTCTCGGCGAGCGGCTCGGACATCGTGCGTCCCTCGCGGATCTTGTCGGCGACCCGCTCGATGGCCTCTTCGATGACGACGTTGCCGGACGCCTTGCCGACGATGTTGAGCGCGTCGAGGATCGGCACGCCGGAGGTGAGCAGCGTGCCGAGCGTGCGCGTGAAGCGCGCGACGGCGATCTTGCGCATCACCGGGCCCAGGATCGGCACCGTCAGCGAGAGCTTGTGCCAGAACTTCTTGCCCTTCGGCTGGCGGTAGCTGTACGTGATGCTGCTCGAGATCGCGAAGGCGCCGCCGGCGAAGAAGTACCAGTTCGAGAGGAAGCCTTCGGAGAACGAGATGACGAGCTTCGTGATGGCGGGCAGCGCGTCTTCTCCGCCGAACTCGGCGAACATGCTCTGGAACGCCGGGATGACCCACGTGAGCATGACGATGATCACGAGGATCGCGATGGCGAAGATCGAGGCCGGGTAGACGAGGGCGCCGCGGACCTGGCGCTTCAGGCGCACACGCTTCTCGATGTAGACGGCGAGGCGCTGGAGAATCGTGTCGAGGATGCCGCCGAGCTCACCGGCGTTGATCAGGTTCACGAAGAGGTCGTCGAAGATGGCCGGATGTCGACGCAGGCCTTCCGAGAACGTTCCTCCCTGCTCGACGAAGTTCTTGATGTCCTTGAGGACCTTGTTGAACGCGGGGTTGTCGCCCTGGCTCGAGAGGATCTCGAGGCACTGCACGAGCGGTAGGCCGGCGTCGATCATCGTCGCGAACTGGCGGACGAAGATGACGAGGTCCGTCTCGTTGACGCTGCCCCCGCCGCCGAACTTCAGGTTGATCTCGAAGGCCTTCTTCTTGATCGCGACCGGATTCAGCTGCTGGGCCCGGAGGCGCTGTTCGACGGCGGCCTGGGAGTCGGCCTCCATCACGCCTTTGCGGACTTCGCCCGTCCGCCCTCGCGCTTCCCAGACCCACTCCGCCATGCTGCCTCCGGCGACCCGCCGTCGAGGATCCTACCCGACCCTTTCGGCTACCGTCAAAAAGGCCGAAGGGCCGGCTCGCGCCGACCCTTCCGATCTTCAGTTGCGATACGGATTGAAGATGATGTCTTCGTTCCGGCTGCTCGGAGGCGGCTCGGGTGGCCGCGACTCCGCGGGCCGCGTCTCCGCGGGCCGCGTCTCCGCGGGGGCCTGGACGGCGGTCGTCGAGGGAGCCGTGGCTCCGGAGGAGGGCTCCATGGAGCTGGTGGTCGACCCGCTCGAGCGGCGCGTCGAGGTGCGACGACCCGACGTGTCCTCGACCGGAGCGGCCTCGGCCGGCTCCGCCGACGTGCCCGTGCCCTCGGCCGGTGCGCCCGTGGGGGCGGCCTCGTTCGCTGCCGCGGGCGCCGGAGCGGCGGCCGCAGGTGCGGGAGGTGCGGTCGCAGCGGGGGTGGCGGCGGCCGGCGCGACGGCCGTGCTCGCCGAGGCGCGCTCGTCGGCCGCATTGCGGAAGTAGGCGAACGCCGCTCCGCCGGCGATCGCGACCACCGCGAGGCCCACGAAGAAGCCGAGGCGGCTCTTCTGTTCGGGGGGCGGGGCCGCGACCGGAACGGCGCCGACGCCCGAGTGCTCCGAGAGCGTCGAGGCGGGCGCCATGGGGAGCGGGATCATCGGATTGG
Source organism: Polyangiales bacterium (assembly GCA_046351215.1). Classification (GTDB taxonomy): domain Bacteria; phylum Myxococcota_A; class Polyangia; order Polyangiales; family Houyiibacteriaceae; genus JAXLYX01. The sequence continues at coordinate 50,218 of JAXLYX010000007.1, forward strand.
TCGCGCCGCGCTGGAGCGGCCGCGCACCCGACAGGCTGATCGAGCCGAGCGACCCGTCGCGCGGGATCGCCATGCGGGCCTCGCCGATGTCGGCACGGCCGAGCATCGCGATCGAGTCCTTCACGCGCTGGGTCTCCTGCTCGACCTTCTCGCCCACGAGCTCGCGGACGAGCGCTCCGACCGCGCGACCGGTGGCGACGCCCTCGGTGCGCTGCGCCACTTCCTCGATGGCTTCGATGAATTCGTCGGCGGTCTGGTACCGCTTGTCCGGATCGCGATCGAGCGCCTTCGCGAGGACGGGATCCCACTCGGAGAGCTCGGGCCAGACCTCGGAGGGGAGGGGGATCGGATCGACCAGGATCTTGCTCAGGGTCGCGGCGTTGGTCTCTCCGCGGAACAGGCGCCGCCCCGTGAGCGACTCCCAGAGCACGATGCCCATGCTGAAGAGGTCCGAGCGCTGATCGGCATTGCCGGTGGAGGCCTGCTCGGGCGCCATGTAGGAGAGCTTGCCCTTGAACTGGCCGGCCCGCGTCGAGGACATGCGGACTTCGGCCTTCGCCACGCCGAAGTCCGTCAGGCGGGAGACACCGTCCGTGCCGACGAGGACGTTGTGCGGCGAGATGTCGCGGTGGACGAGGTTCAGCGGCTCGCCGTTCTCGTCGAGCAGTTGGTGGGCGGCCGCGAGACCCGACAGGGCGTCGACGAGGACGCGCGCGGTGGCGGCGGTCGGGATGCGTCGGCCCTGCTTCGCGGAGCGGCCGAGGAGCGCGCCGAGGTGATCGCCCTCGACGTAGTCCATGACGAGGAAGAAGCCGTCGCCCTCGGTGTCGCTGATGTCCAGCGTGGCGACCACGTTCGGATGACGGATGCGCGCTGCGAGCCGCGCCTCGTCGAGGAACATCGAGATGAACTCTTCCTCGTGGGCGAGATGCGGGTGCAGGACCTTGATCGCGACGAGTCGCTCGAACCCGGCGACGCCCTGGGCGCGCGCGATGTACACGCCCGCCATGCCACCCGAGGCGAGCTGGGTCAGCACCTCGTAGCGGCCGAGCTGTCGCCCGGCGAGATTCCTCTGGCCGTCGTTGTTGGTGGCGGTGGCGTTCGCGTTCATCAGAACCGACCCTGGAGGAGCAAGGAGCCTCCCTGGGGGCTTAGACCCACGGATGCGCCGACGCGTTGGCTCGAAGCATCGGGTTCACGCTTCCAGTCGGTGAAGATCCCGATGACGGTCGTAGCGACGGCGGCCGCGGCTGTGCAGCCGATGAGGATGTCCGTGCGGATTTCGGCGGAATGGCCTTGGTCGTAGAGGGATTGGGCGTTGGAGGCGCCCGCGGCCGCGGCCGCCTCGTAGTCGGAGACCCCACCATACATGTCGGCAGCCGACCAGGCCAGCACACCACCGAGCGCGGCGGTGACTCCGAGCGACGTCCAGAAGACCGCTCGCGGCATTCCGTGGTGCTCGTCGGCGGCAGGGGCCGTGGAGCCTCCGCCTCCGAGCGGCTCGGCGCCCGGCTCGGGCTCGGGCGGCGGCGGGGGCGCCTCGAACTCGAGGCTCTGCACGCTGCCGGCGGGCGAATGCACGGTCTGGGTCAGCGTGCCGCCAGGGAACGTGGCGTTCACGTGGATGTCGCGATCCGGCGCGACGAAGAAGGCAGGGTGCTCCTGGAGCGTGCCGTCGTGGTCGAGCGCGCACGCGGCCGAGCAGTGGACACGGACCTCGACGTACTGCCCCGACACGCGGCCGAGGATGTCGTTCGACATGGAGCGCGCCTGCGCGTCGTCCGGGTAGAGATCGCGGAGGCGGAGCGCGAGGTTGGCCACGCGCTGCGAGTTGCCCGCACGCTCGTTGGCCCGGATCGCCTGCATCAGCGCGGGGGGCGTCGGAGCCAGGCGATTCGCCTGCTCGAACCAGTGCGCGGCCGCTGCGTAGTCGCGCGAGAGCATCGCGGACGTGCCGCGGTCGAACGCGTCGGCGGCCTGGCGGCGGTCATCGGCGGAAGGCGGCTGTGAGGCGGCCTGTGCCGACACGAGCGCAGGTGCGCCGACGAGACAGAGCATCGTCGCGATCCCCACAACACGCGCACGCATCGACGTGCCCGACATCGGTCGAAGGTCCCTCATGTCGTCGATCCCCACCAATCCCTTAAGGGAGGAGAATGCATGGTATTGATTCTCCGCGTCAAGACGGAGGCTTCGGGCGCTGGGGGCTCTCGATCATCATCTGGAGCTCGCCGGGCTCCGGGGACCGCCCGATGGCCTCCTCCATGCTGATGTAGCCTCGTGTGTACAAAGAGAAGAGGCTCTGGTTCATGGTCTGCATTCCGGACACCCCCTGGCCGGTCTGCATGAGGCCGTAGATCTGGTGGATCTTGTTCTCGCGAATCAGGTTCCGGATCGCGTAGTTGGGCACCAGGACCTCGCAGCACATGACCCGGCCGGGCCCGTCGGCGCGGGGGAGGAGCATCTGGGTCACGACGGCCTGGAGGGTGAACGAGAGCTGGGCGCGGACCTGCGACTGCTGGTTCGCCGGGAAGACGTCGATGATGCGGTTGATCGTCTGGACCGCGCTGTTCGTGTGGAGGGTCGCGAAGACCAGGTGGCCCGTCTCGGAGATCGTCATGGCCGCCTCGATGGTCTCGAGGTCGCGCATCTCGCCGACGAGGACGACGTCGGGGTCCTGACGCAGGACGTACTTCAGGGCCGTCTTGAAGGAGGACGTGTCGGCGCCGATCTCGCGCTGGTTCACGATCGAGAGCTTGTTCGGATGCAGGTACTCGATCGGATCCTCGATCGTCATGATGTGGCTGCGCTGCTCCGCGTTGACCTTGTCGATGATCGCGGCGAGCGTGGTCGACTTGCCCGAGCCGGTGGGACCCGTGACGAGCACGAGCCCGCGCGGCAGGTCGGCGAGCTTCGAGATCACGGAGGGGAGCCCCAGCTCCTCGGTCGTGCGGATCTTGAAGGGAATCGTACGGAACGCGCCCGCGATCGCGCCGCGCTGCATGAAGACGTTCGCGCGGAAGCGGGAGAGTCCCTTCACGCCGAACGAGAAGTCGAGCTCGTTCGAGCGCTCGAACTTGATCTTCTGCTCCTCGGTCATGACCTCGTAGCAGAGCGCCTTCGTCTCGATCGGACCGAGCGGCGGCGTGCGCATCGGGACGAGATCGCCGTCGATGCGGATCTGGGGTGGCGTCCCGGTCGTGATGTGGAGGTCGGAGCCCCCGCGCTCCACCATCACCTTGAGGAGCTGTCTGAGGCTGATCCGAGGGCCTTCTTCGGTCGGGTCCTGCATCGCGGCAGGATACCAGAGGTGCCGTGTCCGGGTGGAGGGGCGCGTGTCACGCCGGGGGTGGCTCGAACGACTCTAGAGCTCGATCTTCGTCCAGAGGCCCCGACGCATCCATTCCTTCTTGCGGTCGGCCTTCGTCACGAGGCGCGCCACGGTGAACGCCGTGAGGAAGCTGCCTTCCATCCCGAGACCGGGCACGACCTGCTCGTTGCAGAGGAAGAGGCGTCGGATGGGCATGCGGCTCGGCATCGCGCAGACGCCGAGGGCGCCGCGGACCGGATAGCCGTGGATCGCTTCCATCGTCCGTTTGCCGCGGGCCCAGGGCTCGTCCGCGGCGAACGTGGATCGTCGCTGCACGTCCTCGACGTCCCGACCGTCGTGGGGGGAGTCGACGTAGAGGAGGTGCTCCTCGAGGAAGGGCACGAGGTCCGCGAGGGCGGCCCGGACGCGCTCGCGCGCTCCCTCCACGAAGCCCGAGACGTCCTCGATGCCGCGACGTGGCAGCAGCGTCTGTACGCAGAGGAGCGACCGTCCGAGCTCGTCGGGAGGATGCGTCTCCACGTGCAGCAGCGTCTCGGCGCCACGGGCGCGCTCGGGATCCCGGACGAGGAAGACGTCGGGCGCCATTCCCTCCGGGATGCCCTCCGAGCGCACGACGCAGTTGAGCGTGTAGCGGAACCAGCGCGGCTGCGGCTCGCCGATGCGCTCGAAGATCTCCTCGAACGGCGAGCGGTCGGGCACGAGGCGGAGCAGGTCCGCCACCTCGCACGCGGCGACGACGAACGAGCAGCCGATCTCCTCGTGCGTCCCGGCGATCCGCACGCCGACCGCGGCGCCCCGTCGCACGAGGATGCGATCGGCGCGCTCGCGCGGGCGCACCTCGCCGCTGTAGGTCGCGATGCGATCGAGGATCTGCTGGCGTAGCCAGGAGTAGCCCCCCTCGAGCTTCGCCCCGCCCTTCTGCCAGAGCGCGTAGGGGCGGGTCAGCCCGAGGCCGGCGAGCTGGCTCGGGTCGAGGCCGCTCTCGAAGCGCGCCGGGACCCTCACCACGTGGCGGAACGCGTGATCCTCGGGGAATTCCGAGAGCGGGTCCCACGCCTCGCCGGCGCGCGCCGCGAAGGGCAGGCCGGTGGCCGCACGATCGAATTCACGGCGCTCGAAGAAGCCCTCGGGCGGCCAGACGAGGTCGCGCTCGGTCATCCGGTCGAACGCGTCGGAGGCCCGCAGGACCGAGCGGTGGAAGTCCTCCACGGGGCGCCGGACCTCGGAGAATTCGCGCTCGATCTCGCGCTCGAGCGCTTCGGCGTCGGTCGCGAGATCGAAGCGATGGCGCGGCAGGGCCACCTGGAGCGCCGGGTCGCGCGTGGACATCCGCCGACGCACGAGCTGGTAGAGCGCGAGCTCGCTCAGCGTCCGACGGACGATCGGGGTGTGCCCCGCGAGGAAGCTGAACGGCGCCCTCGGGAACGTGATGTCGCCCGCGGTGTAGGTCGGGGCGAGATCGTCCTGCCCGAGGACCAGCACGCGGAAGCCGCGCTTCGCGAGCACGGCGCCGCAGACGAGGGACGACAGGCGCGTCCCGAGCAGCACGACGTCGTAGAAGCTGGCGGCCACCTCAGGCCTCGAAGCTCGGCGCGACGAGGGGGACGAAGGCCTCCTGCACCGGCGCGACGATGCGCGGGGGCTCGAGCGCGAGCAGGCCGCGGGCGATCCAGTCGATCACGCGGGGGAAGAGCACGTGCTCGACCGTCTGGATGCGCGCATGGAGCGAAGCCGCGTCGTCCGTCGGCAGGACCGGCACCGCGCCCTGGGCGAGGATGGGGCCCGTGTCGACGCCGTGATCGACGAGGTGAACCGTGCATCCGCTGAGACGCACGCCGGCGCGAACGGCCTGCGCCGGGCCGTCGTGGCCGGGGAACGACGGGAGCAGCGCCGGATGCACGTTGACGATCCGGCCGGCGAAGCGGTCGATCACGTTCGGGCCGAGGATCCGCATGAACCCTGCGAGCACGACGAGCTCGGGGGAGTGCGAGGCCATGGTGTCGGCGAGCCGCTCGTTCCACGCGGCGCGGTCGTCGCCCTTCCGGAACGGGACCACGTCCGTCGGGATGCCGCGCTCCCGCGCGAATTCGAGGGCGGGCGCGTCGGCCTTGTCGGAGACCACGGCGGCGAGGGTCGCGGCGCAGCGACCCTCGTCGATGGCCTGGGCGATCGAACGGAGGTTCGAACCGCGACCCGAGACGAGGACGACCAGGCGCATCGGAGAACCGCTCAGAGGAAGCGCACGCGCGCTTCGTCTTCGTCGTCGACCCCCGGCATCTCCACCATGCGGCCGATCTCGAAGACGGTCTCGCCCGCGCCCTCGAGCGCGGCACGCGCCGCCGACGCGGCCTCCGCGGGGACGATGGCGACGAAGCCGAGGCCGAGGTTGAAGGTGCGGCGCATCTCGTGCTCCTCGACCTTCGCCTTCTCCTGGATGAGCCGGAAGATCGCGGGGCGCTCGAACGAGGCGAGATCGATCTCCGCCCCCACGCCCGACGGGAACACGCGCGGGAGATTGCCGGGCAGGCCCCCGCCCGTGATGTGGCAGAGGCCGTGGACCGGGCCGGCGGCGAGCAGCGCGGCCGTGGCCTTGGCGTAGATCTTCGTGGGGCGGATCAGCGCGTCGCCGAGGGGCTCGTCGAGGCCGGGGGCCGCGCGGTCGAGGGCGAGGGCATCGGGACCCTCGATCAGGGCCTTGCGCGCGAGCGAATAGCCGTTCGAGTGGAGGCCGCTCGAGGCGACGCCGAGCAGCACGTCGCCGGGCTTCGCGGCCTTGCCGTCGAGCATCTTGGTGCGGTCGACCACGCCGACCGCGAAGCCCGCGAGGTCGTACTCGCCGGGCGCGTAGAAGCCCGGGAGCTCCGCCGTCTCGCCGCCGAGCAGCGCGCAGCCCGAGAGCTCGCAGCCCTTCGCGATTCCACGGACCACCGCCTCGGCGCGATCGACGTCGAGCTTGCCGGTCGCGAAGTAGTCGAGGAAGAAGAGCGGGCGGGCGCCGACCGTGAGGACGTCGTTCACGCACATCGCGACGAGATCGATGCCGACCGTGTCGTGTCGATCCATCAGGAACGCGAGCTTGAGCTTCGTGCCGACGCCGTCGGTCCCGGAGACGAGCACGGGGTTCTGCACGTCGGTGGGCAGCGCGCAGAGGCCGGCGAAACCGCCGACTCCGGAGACGACCTCCGGGATCCGCGTCCGAGCCGCCAGCGGCTTGATTCGATCGACGAGGGCGTCGCCCGCGTCGATGTCCACTCCTGCATCCCGATACGTGAGACCCGCCATGGCGGCCGAACCTAGGCCATGGGCCCGATCGGGTCAACGCGCGCCCTCCATTGACCGGTCGGGGGCCGCCTTGCTAGACGCGCGCCGATGGTCTCGACGCGACGACCCACGGGAGCGAGGGGCGCCGGGCGGGCGAGGGCGGTCGCCTTCCTCGCCCTGACCCTCGTCGCGGCCGGGTGTGGCCGGGCCGGCGAGCCCACCGGTCCGGCGGACGCACCGCTCCCGACCGACGCCGAGGCGTATGCCCTGCCGGCGGAGCGTCTCGAGGCGCTCGAGCGAGCCCAGGAGGCCCGGGCCCGGGCTCTCGGGTTCGGTGCGGGCGCGAGCCAGGCCCGCCGCGAGGCCGCCCGCCTCGCCCGCCTCCGTGGGGTGCGCGACGGGGACGCGGCCGCGCTCGAGCGTGCCCGCGGGCTGCTCGTGCAGGCCGCCGCGGACCGGGGCGCGGGCTCCGTGGGTTGCCTGGCCTCGCTCGACCTCGCCCGGCTCCTCGCGAGGGACCTCGGCGACACGCGCGCCGCCCGCGACGATGCCGAGAGGGCGCTCGCCGAGCTGCCTCGCAGCGCCGACCTCGCGGGATGCCGCGCCGAGCTCGCCCGGCTCGCGCGGCTCCTCGGCGGTGCCGGGATCGACGAGCCGCCCGCGACGGTCTCGCCCGCGTCGGCGACGGGGCCCTCGCGTCTCACCTCCGTCGACGTGTACGGCGACGCGGCCGACCCCGGCGGAACCGTCCGCGTCGTCGTCGGCTTCGAGCGCCCCGCCGCGGTCGAGCTCGTGGAAGAGGCGACGGCGCCGGGGAGCCCACGACGCGTGCTCCTGCGCCTCACCGAGGTCACCGTCGGAACGGCGGTGCGATTGCCGCGCGAGGTCGGTGGCGGCGGGCTCGTCCGCATCCGCCTCGGAGACGCTCGCGAGAAGGTGCGCGACCTCGTGTTCGAGCTCGCGCCGGGAGCGACGGTTCGCTCCTTCGCCCTCGGCGAGCCCTACCGCTGGGTCCTCGACTTCGAGCGCGCTTCGTCGGGACCTCCTCCGTCGTCGCCCGAGCACGGGCCCATCCGGGTCGTGTTGCTCGATCCGGGCCATGGCGGCGATCAGCACGGGGCACGCGTGGACGGCGTCCGGGAGTCGCACCTCGTGATGGACATCGCGCGTCGGACCGCGTCGGTGCTGCTCCGCCGCCTCCCCGGCACGCGGATCCTGCTCACGCGGGACGACGACGTCGACGTGACGCTGGAGCAGCGGGCGGCGATGGCGAACTCCGTCGACGCCGATGTCTTCGTCTCGATCCACCTCAACGACGCCCCCGGACCCGTGGAGCGGGGCGGCATCACGACGTTCGTGCTCGACCTCGCGGACGAGCGGCAGGAAGTGCGCCTCGCCGCCCGCGAGAACGGCACCTCGGAAGAATCGGTCACGGGCATGCAGCGCATCCTCGCGGGCCTGCATCGAGCGGACCAGGTCGCCGAATCGCGCAGGCTGGCGGAGCTCGTCCACGCGTCGACGCTCGGCTCGGCGCGACGCGTCCTGCCCGCGATCCCGGATCGCGGCGTGAAGGCGGAGATGTTCTACGTCCTCGTCGGAGCCCGCATGCCGGCGATCCTCGTCGAGGCGTCGTTCATGACACGGCCCGAGGAGCTGGCGGCCCTCCGGACGGCGGCCTACCGGCAGTCGCTGGCGGAGGGGATCGCCGAGGGCATCGCCCGGTACGCGGCCACCCGGACCGGCGATCCCCCATAACCTTGCGGGGCCCCGGACCGGTGACCATACTCGCCCCGTGCCCGACGCTTCCCCCGAGCCGGCCGTGGATCTGAGCCGGCTTGCGCCGTCCCTCGGTAGCACGTGTGAGGAGTATCTCACGCGGTACAGGACGGCGTTCGCCGAGGCGGTTCGGCGGGGCGACTCCGGCGTTTCCACCGCGCGGGCCCTCTCGAACTCGCTCGACGGGCTGCTCGGCGCGCTCTTCTGTGCGAGCGATGCGGCGACGCGCGCAGCGGGCCTTCCCGTGAAGGGGCGCCTCGGGCTCGTCGCCTACGGCGGCTACGGCCGCGGCACCGTGGGCCTCTACAGCGACCTCGACGTCCTCTTCCTCTGCGACGATCCGACCGATCCGCGCGTCGCGGCCATCGCCGAGGCGATGCTCTATCCCCTGTGGGATCTGAAGGTCGACATCGGGCACGCCGTTCGCGGCGTCGACGAGACGATCAAGCTCGCGCGGACCGACATCCGGACGGCGACCTCGCTGCTCGATCTGCGGCGCGTCGGCGGCGACGCGGAGATCGTCAAGGAGCTCCTCGGCGCCTCGCGTCGCCAGGTCTTCGAGCCGGCCCTCGGCGACTTCCTCGACGCGCTCGTCGCCGACACGGTGGCGCGCCACGAGCGCTTCGGCGGCTCGCTCTATCTGCTCGAACCGGACGTGAAGCACGGACGCGGCGGGCTCCGCGACCTCGACGTCGCCGAGTGGGCGGGTCGGGCCGGCTGGGGCGTGCGTACGACGGAGGACCTCGTCCGCATCGGCGCCGTGCTCCCGCGCGAGGTGAAGGCCATCGAGGCCGCGCGAGAGATGCTCTGGCGGGTTCGCAACTTCCTCCACGTCCGCGCGGGACGCAGGCAGGACCGGCTCACGTTCTCCGACCAGGAGGACATCGCGGCGGAGCTCGGCTTCGTCGACGGAGTCACCCTCGGCGTCGAGCAGTTCATGCAGGCGTATTATCGCCACGCGCGGACGGTCGCGCAGATGGCCGAGCGCATGGTGGAGCGCGCACGCCCCCGAAAGCGCCGGCATCGCGCCCGCACCATCGACCTCGGCGACGGGACGATCGTGTTCGACGAGGCGATCACGTTCGAGAAGTCGGAGCGGCTCGCGGACGATCCCGCGCTCGCCCTCCGCCTGTACCGCCAGGTCGCGAAGCAGAAGAAGCCTCCGTATCCGTACGCGCGGGACGCGATCGCGAGCCAGTGCGCGGACCGCGCGTTCCGCGGGCGCCTGATGCGCTCCGAAGAGGCGACGCAGCTCTTCGTCTCGCTGCTCATGTGCACGGACGACGTGCCCGTGCGCAACGGCTCGCTGCTCGGCGAGCTGCACGAGGTCGGCATCCTCCAGTCGATGGTGCCGGAATTCGAGCCGCTCCTGGGTCGCGTGCACCACGACGTCTACCACGTCTACACGGTGGACGTTCACACCGTGCTCGCCGTCGATCGTCTCCGCTCCCTCTTCCGTGGCGAGCAGACCGCGGGCCTCGGTCTCGCCTGCCGCCTGGCCGCCGATTCGACGCGGCACGCGGCCCTCTACGTCGCCGTGCTCCTCCACGCGATCGGCAAGGCGCACGGTCGCGATCAGGATCGTCGCGGCGCCGAGATCGCTCGCGGCATCGCCGAGCGCTTCGGCCTCTCCGCGGTCGACGTGGACTACGTGTCCTTCCTCGTCCGCGAGCAGATGACGCTCTATCGCTTCGCGACGCAGCGCGACACCTACGATTCCGAGACCATCCAGGACGTCGCCCGGCTCGTGAAGAGCACCGAGCAGCTCCGCGACCTCTACCTCGTCACGGTCTCGATCCTCTCGACGATCAACCCGAACGCGATGACCCATTGGAAGTCGCGCTTGCTCGAGGAGCTCTACCTCAACGTCGTGGCGATCCTGGACGGCGAGGGGAAGTTCCGCGAGACGGAGACGGGCGTGGCCGCGATCCGCGCCGAGGCCCGCAAGGAGCTCGAGGGCGAGTCCGGCGCGGCCGAGCTCGACTCGTTCCTCGAGGAGATGCCGGACCGCTACCTGCTCGGTCATCCGGTCGAGGTGCTCGCACGTCACGCACGCCTCGCGCGGGATCGCCGGGATCAGTCGGTCTCGGTCGCCCTCGCGCGCGGTCCCGGCGACGAGATCACCGAGGTCGTCGTCGCCACCAAGGACCGTCCCGGTCTCCTCGCCGACGTGGCGGCCGTCCTCGCGGCGAACCGCCTCGGGATCATGGGCGCCGAGATCTACACGCGGGCGTGCCCGAGCGGCCCCGAGGCCTTCGACGTCTTCCTCGTCGCCCGCGAATGGAAGGGCGCCAGCGCGGCGGACCGGACGCTCGAGCAGAACCTCACGCAGGACCTGGTCGCTCGGCTCGAGGGGCGCGTGAGCCCGGAGGAGCTCCTCGCGCGGAACCGCGCGAAGCCGTCCTGGGCGCAGCGGAAGAGCCCCGACGTCCCGACCGAGGTCATGGTCGACAACGAGACCTCGTCCCGCTGTACGGTGGTCGACGTCTTCACGCGCGACCGGCTCGGTCTGCTCCACGTCATCTCCCGGACTCTCTTCGAGCTCGGGCTCTCGATCTCGCTCTCCAAGGTCAACACGGAGGGGCAGCGGGTCGCCGACGTCTTCTACGTGCAGGACGAGAAGGGCGAGAAGGTCCGCGACGAGGCGAGGGTCCGACGGATCCAGGAGGCCTTGCGCGAACGGATCGATGCGCTGCACGCTTCGGCCCAGGAGGGGGCGAAGGCGTGAGATCGACTGCGCTCTGGGTGGGGATCGTCGTCGCGCTCGTCGGCGGCTGCGCGCACGGTTCGACGCCCGCCACGCGGACGGCGGACGAGGACATCGCGTTCGAGGACGAGGGCGACGGCGCGAGCCGCTACCCGGCCTCCGCCGAGGTCCAGGCCGCCGAGGCGCGGCTCGTCGCGGGCGAGCTCGCCGAGGCGCGGCGATTGCTGGGCGCCTACCTCGAGGGACATCCGCGGGATCCGCGCGCGCTGCTCGACCTCGGCCTCTGCCTCGAGCTCGGTGACGATCTCCCGGGCGCAGAGGCCCGCTACCGGGAGGCCCTCTCGGTGGCGCCCGACTTCGCCGAGGCGCTCAACAACCTCGGTCTGCTCCTCCGCGACACCGAGCGCCGCGCCGAGGCGATTCCGCTCTTCCAGCGGGCGATCTCCATCCGTCCCGGCTTCGGCGAGGCGCATCAGAACCTCGCCATGACGTTCGAAGAGGAAGGGCGGCTCGACGAGGCCGAGGCCGAGTACCGGACGGCCGCTCGCCTCTCGCCCCGCGATCCGCTCCCGCGGGTGAACCTCGGCTTCCTCCTCGTCCGACGCGGACGCCTCGACGACGGAACGGTCGAGCTCCGCCGCGCGCGCACGCTCGCCCAGGGCGACGCGGCCCTCTCGCGCGAGATCGCACGCGGCCTCGTCGACGCGGGCCATGCGGACGAGGCGGTCGCGATCCTCGAAGGGCTCGTGGCGGCCGAGGACGCTCCCTCGGCCACGCTCCTCGTCGAGCTCGCCGCGGCCCAGGTGGCGGCCCGTCGTTTCCCGCAGGCGGAAGAGAGCGCGCGTCGGGCCGTCCGCGCCGACGATCGGAGCGCCGTGGCCCACCTGCTCCTCGGACGGCTCCTCGCGGCGCGTCAGGCGAATACGGAGGCCCGTGCCGAGCTGGAGAGGGCCGTGGCCCTCTCGGCCGACGACGCAGGCCTCGCACGCGCCGCCCAGGAAGCTCTCCGGAACCTGCCGCCGGCGGGCCGCTGAAGGGCTCTCAGGGCGTCTCGGCGGCCGGATCGACGGCGGCATCGGCCTTGAGCCGGTGGCCGACGAGGAAGACCTCGTAGCTCACGTCGCGCGTCGCCTCGGGGCGGATGACGCGTGCGGTCTCGAAGGCCTTCTGGACGGCCTTCTGGGCCTCGGGGAAGTCCGTTCCCTGGAAGATCTTGCCCACGAACGAGCCGCCGGGAGAGAGCACGCGCGTCGCGATCGACAGCGCGTGCATGAAGAGCTCGAAGCTGCGGTACTGGTCGAGGGAGCGGTTCCCGGTCGTGTTCGGCGCCATGTCGCTGATCACGAGATCGAACGCGCCGCGCCCGCCGAAGTCGGCGGCGGTCACCGTGAAGACGTCCTTCACGACGATCTCGGCGTTCGGCGGTAGCGCGCCGACGTGGGGCTTGATGTCGAGCCCGAGGACCTTGCCCTTCGGACCGACGCGCGTCGCCGCGTAGAGCGTCCACGAGCCGGGGCTCGCGCCGAGATCGAGGACGCGCATGCCGGGCTTGATCAAGCCGATGCGGCGGTCGATCTCCTCGAGCTTGTAGACCGAACGAGCAGGAAAGCCGTCGCGCTTCGCACGACGGCCGAAATGATCCTGCGGTCTCTTGTTCTGGCTCACGCCGGCTCCCTGGGCGTCCCTCGGGACGCGGAAGCTCAGTTGGCCTGGCCGCGCTTCTTGACGCTGCCGCGAACGGTCACGGTGCCGTTCTTCGCGCCCGGAACCGCGCCCTCGACGAGGATGATGTTCTCGTCGGCGAGGATGCGGACGACGCGGAGCGCCTGCATCGTGCGCTGGTCGTCGCCGTAGTGGCCGGCCATGCGCTGGCCGGGGAGGGTGCGACCGGGCGTCTTGCGCATACCGATCGAGCCGCCGTGGCGCTGGTACTCGTGCGCGCCGTGCGTCTGCGACTTCGAGCCCTTGAGGCCGTGGCGCTTGATGACGCCGGCGAAGCCGCGGCCCTTGGTGGTGCCCGTGACGTCGACGAGCTGACCCTCGGCGAAGAGGTCGGTCGGCCGGATCGAGTCGCCCACGTTGTACTTGGCGACGACGTCGGCCCCGAGGCGGAACTCCTTCACGATCTTCGTGGGCGCCTGGCCCACCTTCTTGAAGAAGCCGGCCTCGGGCTTGTTCACGAGCTTCTCGCGCTTCGTGCCGAAGCCGAGCTGGAGGGCGGAGTAGCCGTGCTCTTCCACCGTGCGCTTGCCGAGCACGACGCAGGGTCCCGTGAGGATGGCGGTGACGCGACGAACTTCGCCGTCCGCGAGGAAGACCTGGGTGTTGCCGAGCTTGGTGCCGATGAGGCCGGGGTTGGTGTTCACGGGACGCTCCGAATACGGAAACCGAAAAGGGGTGCGAAGGATACGTCGGGTGCTCTGCCCGTCAAGGGAAGATCAAGCGATTTCGAGGGGCAGGCCGAAGACCCGGTGGCTGTTGCGGTAGGTGGCTTCGCAGAATGATTCGTATGACATTCCGCGGAGTTCGGCGATGAAGCGGGCCGTATGGGACACGAAGGCGGGCTCGTTCCGCTTCCCGCGCAGGGGGAGGGGGGCGAGGTAGGGGGCGTCGGTCTCGACGAGGATCGCGTCGATCGGCTGGGCCCTCGCGGCCTCCTGGATGGCGGTCGCGGTGCGGAAGGTCGTGATGCCGCTGAACGAGGCGACGAAGCCGAGATCGAGGCAGGCGCGCGCGAACGGGGCGTCCTCGCTGAAGCAGTGGAGGATGCCGCCGACGTCCCGGGCGTTCTCCTCCCGGAGGATCCGGAGCGTCTCCTCCGGCGCCGTGCGCGTGTGCACGACGATGGGCTTCCGGACCTCGCGCGCGAGCGCGATCTGCCGACGGAAGACCTCTTGCTGCGTCTCGCGCGGCGAGTGGTCGTAGTGGTAGTCGAGGCCCATCTCGCCGACGGCGACCACGCGCGGATCGCGGACCACCTCGGAGAGCGCCCCGAAGAGCGCGTCGTCGACCGAGGCCGCGTCGTGCGGATGGACGCCGATCGCGCAGACCACGCGATCGGGATGCGCCTCGGCGATGTCGAGCGCGCTCCTCACGTTCTCGAGGCTGCGGACGCAGCCGATGGTGGCCATCCGCCGCACGCCGTGCTCGGAGGCACGAGCGAGCAGCGCTTCGCGCTCGGGAGCGAGGCGCAGGTCGTCGAGGTGGCAGTGCGTGTCGAAGAGGGAGATCACGGTCTCGGAGGGGAGGTGGACGGAGCGTGCCGGGCGAGGCGGCCGCGCGCCTCCCGGAGGACCTCGCCGTCCACCCCGCGCGGGCGCGCCGCCAGGCGATCGAGGTCGGGCGCGAATCCTACGATGCCGAGCTCTCCGATGCACTCGACCGCCAGTCCTCGCGCCGGGGAGAACCAACTCCCGAGGATGCGACGAAGGGCTTCTTCGCCTCGTGCGTCGCCGAGGGCGGCGAGGCCCGCGGCCGCGGCGGCCCGGACGTGCGCCGGCGTGAAGAAGCTCTCGACCACGCGAGCGAGCGCGGGCCCGAGGCTCGGGTCGCGGAGCTTCGCGGCCGAGAGGGCGATCTCGAGGCGTTCCGGTCCACGACGGGCCACGAGGGCCTTCGCGAGGGTCGGAGCGCCGCGCGCGTCGTCGAGGTCCGCGAGCGCGAGCGCGGCCGCGAGCGCCACGTCGTCCGCGGAGTCCGAGAGCAGGGGCAGGAGCCTCTCGGCCACCGAGCGCTCGCCGAGGCCGCCGAGCGCGAGCGCGGCCTGGGCCCGCACCGCGGCGTCGGCATCCCCGAGCGCACGGAGGAGGGACGCGGTCGAGAGGGCGCCGAACGCCGCGAGCGCGCCGACCGCCTGGAATCGGACCTCGGGGGCCTCGTGGCCGAGGAGGAGCTCGATCGCCTGCATCGCGCCGTCTCCGCCGAGTCGGGCGAGGGCGCGCACGGCCGCCTCCCGGACCCGCTCCGCGGGATCGTCGACCCCGCGTCGGAGCCGCTCGCCGTCCCCGCCCGTGCCGATCGCCCCGAGGGCCTCGAACGCGGCCGCCCGCACGTCGGCGCGCTCGTCCGCGAGCAGCCGACGGAGGCCGATGCGGGCTTCCTCCTCGAGCCCCGACGGCGGCGACGCCAAGCGCCGCGCGGCGCTCGCGCGGAAGTCGGCGCCCTTCGCCTCCACGTCCCGGAGAGCGGCTTCGAAGGTGGGCTCGAGGGGGGGGAGGAAGCTCACGGCCCAACCGAAGCGCGCACCGGCCGAGCCGTCAAGGCTCGGTCGGGACGGCGCCTGCGGGAAGGCTCGCATGCGCTCTTGTGGCGGGGCGTCGCTTCGCGCAGGATCGCCCCCGATGCAGCGGATCGCCGACGCCTTGCGCAATCAGGGGGCCTCGCCGACGGAGGTCGCCTACCTCCTCGGGTACCAGGGGGGCCTCGAGTCCTTCTGGCTGGAGTGCGCCGATCCCACGCTCATGATGCGGATCGCGAGCATCGCCGGGGCCGACCCCAAGACGAGCGTGAGCATCGCGATCGAGGCCGCGAAGGCCGTGCTCGACTACGTGGGCCCGAAGGAGCCGCGGCCGAAGCGAGCGGTCGACATCGCGGGACTCTTCCTCACCGGGAAGGCGAAGGCCGATCAGTGCGAGAAGGCCGGTCAGATCGCGGAAGAGGTCGGCAAGGCCTACCGCGACACGAAGACCGGGACGAAGATCGAGCGTCGCGCGTTCCGCGCGGCCCAGCACGCGTCGCTCGCCGCCGCGAAGGCCGCGTTCGTGGCGCGGGATGCGGCCGTGACGATGGAGCTCGAGTACGACACCACGTACACGTTCGAGGACGCGTGGAACGGCGCACGCGTCTCGTGCGCGCTCGGCTCGGCGCAGGCCCTGCTCGAGGCGGTCGAGGCGGCCTGCGCCGCCACGTCCACCTGCGTGACCATCGAGACGGGCTCGGCCGTGGCCGGCGCCGCCGCGGCGGACGAAGCGCGTCCCCTCGCGCTCGGCTGGGCCGCGCGCGTGATCCGCAAGCACCTCCCCGCGACGACGTTCTCGAAGCTCGAGATCGTCTGAGCGCCGCGGGGGGGGGCGATCACTTCACCGGCGAGCCCGGGGCGATGTCCTTCTCGGGCGAGAGGACCGAGAGGCCGTTCTCGTCGCTCGCGGCGAGCACCATGCCGTGGGACTCGAGGCCCATGAGGCTCCGCGGCTTGAGGTTCGCGACGACGACGATGCGCCTGCCGACGAGGGCCTCCGGTGCGTAGTGCTCGGAGATTCCCGCGAGGATCTGGCGCGGAGCGGCCTCGCCGACGTCGACCGAGAGCTTGAGGAGCTTCTTGCTCTTGGGCACCGGCTCGGCGGAAAGGACGAGGCCCAGCTTGAGCTTCACCTTCGCGAAGTCGTCGAACTCGATCGTCCCGTCGTCGGTCGTGGCAACGCTGTCCATCGTCGGCTTTTCTTCCTTGGGGAGGGCGGGCTTCGAAGGCTCGGCCTTCGGGGCCTTGGGCTTCGGCGCGGCCTTGGCCGGCTCGTTCGCGAGGACGCCGAGGCGCTCGAGGATCTCGCGCTCCCGGTCCTTGTCGATGCGCGGGAAGAGGGGCGTTCCCGGCTGGGTCACCGTCCCGGCCGCGAGCCCGCCCCACACCGAGGGCCAAGCGTCGAGCTGCTCGACGGGAAGGAGCGAGCCGAGCCCGAGCTGGTGCCGGAGGCCGTCGCACTTCCCCGGCATGAAGGGCCAGAGCATCGTCGAGAGCCAGCGCAGCGACTCCATCACGGTGTAGGCGACCTGCTCGAGGCGCGGGATGTCGCCGTTCTTCGCGAGCGCCCACGGAGCGGTGAGATCGATGTGCTTGTTCGTCGCGGCGACCAGCTCGAAGATCGAGTCGAGCGCCCGATGCGGCTCGATCTGGTCGAGGTGACCGGCGGCTTCCTTCGCGACGCGCTCGGCGGTGGCGATGACGGCGCGATCCTCGTCGAGGAGATCGGCGGGACGGAGGTGGGGCACCTTTCCGCCGAGGCTCGTCTGCACGAGGCTCGAGACCATGCGGTTCAGCAGGTTGCCGAGACCGTTCCCGAGCTCCCCGTTGTACCGGCTCACGAGGTTCGCATGGCTGAAGTCGCCGTCCTGGCCGAAGCCGATCTCGCGCATCAGGTAGTAGCGGAGGACGTCGGTGCCGAACTCGTCGACGAGGGGCTTCGGCGGGAGGAAGTTGCCGAGGCTCTTCGACATCTTCTCGCCGTTCACCGTGAGCCAGCCGTGGGCCCAGACCTGCGTCGGCGGATGCACGCCGGCCGAGAGCAGGAACGCGGGCCAGAAGATCGCGTGGAAGCGCAGGATGTCCTTGCCCACGATGTGGATGCGCGTGCCCTCGGACTGCCAGAAGCGGTCGTAGAGCGCGGCCTCGCCGGCGTCCGCGGGACCTCCGAGCGCGGTCACGTAGTTCGCGAGGGCGTCGAACCAGACGTACATCACGTGCGCCGGATCGTTCGGCACCTCGATGCCCCAGCGGAACGTCGTGCGCGAGACGGAGAGATCCTTCAGGCCCTCGCGGACGAAGGCCTTCACCTCGTTGAACCGGCCCTCCGGCTGCACGAAGCCGGGATGCGCGTCGTAGAACGCGAGCAGCTTCTCGGTGTACGCCGAGAGGCGGAAGAAGTAGCTCCGCTCCTTGATGCGCTCGACCGGCTTCTTGTGGTCCGGACAGAGGTTCCCGGGGAGGAGCTCCTTCTCGGTCTTGAACGACTCGCAGCCGACGCAGTACCAGTCCTCGTAGTCTCCGAGGTAGATGTCGCCCGCGGCCTCCACGCGCTTCCACAGCCTCTGCACGCGTTCCTTGTGGCGGTGCTCGGTGGTGCGGAGGAAGTCGTCGTGCTGGCAGTCGAGGTCCTTCCAGGCCTGACGGAAGGGCGGCGCCATGCGATCGACGAAGTCCTGCGGCGGGAGCCCTTCCTCCTGGGCGCGGCGCTCGATCTTGAGACCGTGCTCGTCGAGGCCGGTCAGGAAATACGCCGGACGCCCCCGCAGGCGCGCGTAGCGCGAGAGCACGTCGGCCGCGATGGTCGAGTAGGCGTGCCCGATGTGGGGGCGGTCGTTGACGTAGTAGATCGGGGTCGTGACGTAGAAAGGCTTCATCGAGGCCACCTGTGGGGGGAGCGAGTCTAGCAGCACACGCCGGAAGGGCCGCCGTCGGATTCGCTCACCGGTGGCGGCGGAGCTCGTGGACCAGGGCGTCGAAGGTCGTCTGGGGGTTCGCGTTGCGCGCGAGCGCGTCGTCGACACGGCGGACGAGGCGCTCCCGCTCGGCGAGCCCGGCGACCGAGACCGCCATGGCGCGGGCGTGCAGCGTCGGCAGACTGCTCTGGTAGTGCAGCGCTTCGTTCGGCAGACCGACGTTCATCGCCGCGAGATCCCGGTACAGGGTCGCGAGCGCTTCGAGCACCAGGGAGCGCTCGTGATCGTCGAGCTTGGCGAGACGCTCCGCGGCCTCGACGAGGAGCCCCGGGCGCGCGGTCATCGTCGCGTCGTGGAGGTAGAGCGCCGTCTCGAGCAGCGATTCCGCGCGTCCCTCGGCCGCGAGCTCGAGCGCGCGGTCGGCCCGCCCCTGGGCGAGCGCGATCGCGGGCCCCGCCGCCTCCTCGGGGATTCCCTCCCGCGCGAGGATCCGCTCGAGCGCAGGGCGACCGAGCGGCGCGAAGCGCAGGCGCTGGCAGCGCGAGCGGATCGTCGTGAGCAGGCGATCGGGGCGCTCGGCCAGGAGCACGAAGTGCAGACGCGCCTTCGGCTCCTCGAGGGTCTTGAGGAGGGCATTGGCCGCCTCCGGATGGTTCTCCGGAAAGGAGACGTCGGCCTCGGGGAAGAGGACGAAGGCCGCATCCGACTCGAAGGGAGCGAACTGCGTGAAGGGGATCACCTGCTCGCGGATGAACTCCACCTGCAGGTTCCGACTCCCCTCTTCGCGCGGGCGGAAGACGCGCACGTCGGGATGCGTGCGCGCGACGATGCGCTCGCGCGCGTGTGCGTCGCCCTTCGCCACGAGCGCGCTCGCGAGGGCGAGTGCCGTCCGTTCCTTGCCGACGCCGCTCGGACCCTCGAAGAGATAGGCGGACGCGACGCGTCCCTCGGCGATGGCGCGATCGAGGACGCGGACCGCGACCTCCTGGCCGAGGACGTCGTCGAACGCGCTCATGCCGACGGAGGCCCGATCTCGATGAGCGAGACCGCGATGGTCTCGATCGCCTTCACGACGTCCTCCGGCGCGAACACGCCGGGCTCGGCGAACGCCTGCATCACGAGACCGTCGAGGAGGCCGATCACGAGACGCGCCAGCATCGGCGCGGGGAGCTTCGAGCGGATGCCGAGCGCGAAGAGGTTGCGCTCGAGGTAGTCGATGATCTGCTGGGCCGCGAGACCGTAGTACTCGGCGAGCTGCGGACGCAGCTGTTCGTCGTAGAGGCTCTGCGCGAGGAGGTCGGCCACCACGAGCGCCTCGTCCGTGCGCTGCACGCGCGCCTCCCAGAGCGTGTACAGCGAGGCACGCAGCGACTCGAAGGGATTCTCCGAGGTGGACCACGCCGCGATCGTGCGGTCCTGCACCGCGTTGCACGCCGTCGTGAGGACGACGCGGATCAGCGATTCCTTCGTCGGGAAGTGGTAGTGCACCGCGCCCTTGCTCATGCCCGCCTCCTTGGCGATGTCCATGAGGCTGGTGCGCGCGTAGCCCTGGCGCGCGAGGACGCGGATCGCGGCCTGCACGATCTGCTGCGAGCTGACGGCTGACTTCTTGTAGCGCATGAGGCAGGGGACCATGGCCCGGTCCCGATGGATCCGTCAAGACGGGGCTCCGCCGCCGAGCTCCCTCGTGCTAGGCCGTATCGTGTGGAAGACGAGAACCGGGAATCCCTCGCTCGCCTGGTCGAGGTCGTGCGTCGCCTCCTCGGTCCGGGCGGCTGTCCGTGGGACCGTGAGCAGACGCTCGAGAGCATGCGTTCGTACGTCCTCGAGGAAGCCCACGAGGTGGTGGACGCCATCGACGCGGGAACGCCGGAAGGCCTCCGGGAGGAGCTCGGGGACCAGCTCTTCCTCGTCGTCTTCCTCACGGAGCTCGCGAGAGCCCGTGGATGGTTCGCGCTCCACGAGGTGGTCGAGGGGATCGCCGCGAAGATGACCAAGCGGCATCCGTGGGTCTTCGGGGACGCGGAGGCCGCGGATGCGGGCGCCGCCATCGCCGGCTGGGAAGCGATGAAGGCGAAGGAGAAGTCGGAGCGCGGCACGCTCTCGGGCGTCCCGCTCGCGCTGCCGGCCTTGCTCCGCGCGCATCGCGTCGGCGAGAAGGCGGGGGCGATGGGCTACGACTGGCCCGACGCCGCGAGCGTCCGCGCGAAGGTCGGCGAGGAGCTCGCGGAGCTCGACGAGGCCCTCGCGAGCGACGATCCCGCGGCCATCGAAGCGGAGCTCGGGGACGTGCTCTTCGCGCTCGCGAGCCTCGCTCGCAAGCGGGGGGTCGACGCCGAATCGGCGCTCCGGGGCACGCTCGATCGGTTCTCTCGGAGGTTCCGACATGCCGAGCTCGCCGCCGCCGCGTCGGGACGCAGGCTGCCCGACCTGACGGACGCGGAGCGCGACGCGCTCTGGGAGGCGGCGAAGCGCGCGACGAGGGAGTCGTAGCCCTCGGACCGAGGTGCCGCGAGGCTCGTGCCTCAGAGACGGCTCGAAGGGACGGCGAGCACGTCCTCGAGCGACTCGGACGACGTCGCGAGCATCACCAGACGGTCGAAGCCGAGGGCATTGCCCGCGGCCGGCGGCATGCCCTCCTCGAGCGCGGCGAGGAAGCGCTCGTCGACGGGATAGACGTCGAGCCCGAGCTCCTCTCGCGCAGCCCGATCGGCCTCGAAGCGTGCTCGCTGCTCGATCGGATCGGTGAGCTCGCCGAACCCGTTGCAGAGCTCGAGCCCGCCGACGTAGGCCTCGAACCGCTCGGCGACGCGCGGATCGTCCGGCGCGAGCCGCGCGAGGCTCGCCATCGAAGCCGGCCACCGATGGAGGAAGACGGGGCGGTCCTGGCCGAGCACGGGCTCGATTCGCTCGATCAGCAAGCGGTAGAAGCGCTCCTCGTCCGGCAGCACGTCGAACATCGAGACGTCGGCGTAGCGTCGGAACGCCTCGTCGACCGTGAGCCTCTCCCACGTCACGCCGACGTCGAGGGAGCGCCCGCCGCGGCGTACGATCGACGAGCCGTCGTTCAGCGCGCGGACCACATGACGGACGAGGGCCTCGGTCTCGTCCATGAGCGCGTCGGCGGACGCGAACGCGCGGTACCACTCGACCATCGTGAACTCGGGCTCGTGGTTCCGTCCGGCCTCGTCGCGCCGATAGCAGCGTCCGATCTGGTAGATGCGCGGGAGCCCGCCGGCGAGCAGGCGCTTCATCTGGTATTCGGGGCTCGTGCCGAGGTAGCCCGTGACCGGGCCACCGCGGACCTCGAAGGCCGCGAGATGCACGTCGAGGCCGGGGCTCGGGACCACGGTCGGGGTCTCGACCTCGAGGTAGTCGCGCCCGTCGAAGAACTCGCGCACGGCTCGGTGCGCCCTCGCGCGGCGCACGAGGTTCCGGGCCCGGAGGCCCCCCCGCGATTGGAGGCGCTGGAAGTCACCGTCCGGCGATGGGAACGGACGTCGCGGGCTCGAGTGCACCTGGAACGCGACGCGCGTCAGCCGGCCTCCGAGGACCGAGGCCTCGACGCTGACCCAGGCGCCGAGGGGCGCCGACGTTCCCCGGACGGGCAGGGTGCCCGTCGCGTCCCAGAGCACGATCCCCTCGGAGTCGACGGAAACGACGCGACCGTCGAGCCGGACCTCGGTCCCGTCCGGGAGCGAGGCGACCGACGCGACGGTCGTGGGATGGCGCGGGGCCACGTGGCTCGAGGGCTCAGCCCTTCACGCGCTCGACGTACTCGCCGGTGCGGGTGTCGATGCGGACCTTCTCGCCCTGGTTCACGAAGAGCGGGACGGTGATCTCGAGGCCGGTCTCGGTCTTCGCGGGCTTCTGGACGTTGCCGCTCGTGTCGCCCTTGAAGCCGGGCTCGGTCTCGGCGATCACGAGGTCGACGAACGTCGGGGGCTCGATGCCGATCGCGCGGCCCTGGAAGAAGGTCACGTCGACGTTCGTGCCGTCGAGGAGGTAGTAGACGGTGTCGCCGAGCTGCTCGTTCGAGAGAGTGAACTGCTCGTAGTTCGACGTGTCCATGAACACGCGCCCGTCGCCCTCGGGATAGAGGTACTGCATGGTGCGCTGCTCGGTGTCGGCCTTCTCGAGCTTCTCGCCGCTCTTCCAGGTGCGGTCGATGACCGAGCCGGTGATCATGTTGCGGAGGCGCGAGCGGACGAAGGCCTGGCCCTTGCCCGGCTTGACGAACTGGTGCTCGATGAAGACGTAGGGCTGACCGTCGATGACGATCTTGAAGCCCTTCTTGATGTCGGTGGTATCGGCCATGGCTGCTTCTCGCTCGGACGGGCACGAGCCCGACTCGGGGGCTCCGCCGTGTAGCCGGCCCCCCTGATGGAGTCAAGTCGCCCCCGTCCCCGGGGTGGGGGCGCTTGCCATCGGGCCGCCGGGAGGCTACGGAGGCGGGCGATGCGCGAGGCCGACGAGGAAATCCGCGAGATCAAGAAGGAGATCATCGAATCCCGTGGTCTCATCATCAAGACGAACAACCTCGTCAACGCGCTCGGCGCCGACATCAAGTCGATTGCCAAGCGTCAGGCGGGCTACGAGCGTCGCTTCAACCTGAACAGCTGGGTCGCGTACGTCCTGTTCGCGGCGCTGTCCTTCACCGGCCTCAAGCTGATGTCGGACGCCCGCATCCGCGAGATCCAGTCGGAGATGACCGGCCTCTCGCGCGAGGTGCGCGAGCTGCAGCGCGATCTCGCCGAGGAGACCCGCCGCAACGAGCAGCGCGCCCGCGCCGAGGTCAAGGCCGGCCGCTTCTACGATCTCGTGCGCCAGCAGCGCCGCCAGGAGGTCGTCGACGGCTACCTGGCCATGTCGCAGGAGAACCTGTCGCGCGCCGAGTCGGCGTTCTTCCGCGACATCTACGACCAGTTCCGCCTCGACCTCTCCGTGGCGGCCTACCAGACGGGGCTCTCGCTCATCCGGGCGGGACGCTTCGCCGAGGCGGCCGACAAGCTGCAGGAGTCGATGCGCCTCCGCGACGACGCGGCCCACATGCCGGCCGTGAAGTACAACCTCGCGATCGCCCTCCGTTCGCTCGGACGACAGAGCGAGGCGATCGTGTACGCCCGCCAGGTCGTCGAGCAGAACATGGACCGCGAGCTCCAGGACGACGCCATGTGGCTCGTCTCGGAGTGCGCCGAGGAGCTCGACGACTACGACACGGCGATCGACTCGCTGCGCACGCTCCTGCGGCGCTGGCCCCGCTCGAGCTACGCCCAGGCCGTGCGCCCGCGTCTGCGGGATCTCATGGTCCAGCAGCGCCGCGGACCCACTCAGGGGTGAGGCCGCACACCATCCGACCTTCGTCGGAACGGGAATCGGGAACCGCGACTCTCCCCTGGCTTGACGGGCCAGCTGGCCTCAGGTTCAGTGATGGAGTGCGCTCCACCGCGGGGCGGCCAGGAGTCGGGTAGGATGCGACGACCGCGGATCGCGTTCGTGGGTTCGGGTGGTGCGACCAAGGGCGTCGCCCATCTCGGAGTTCTCCGTGCGATCGAAGAGCTCGATCTCGGGGTCGACATCTTCGTCGGGGCTTCGGCCGGGGCGATCGCCTCGGCGTACTTCGCCCAGGGCTACACCGCGGACCAGATGGTCGATTGGTTCCGGCCGTTCTACCGGCAGCGGTACCCGCAGAGCTCGATGAAGACCCGCTTCTTCTTCGCGCCGCCGAACCGCGAGCAGCTGAGCAGCCCCGGGTATCTCTCGAGCGGCCTGCTCTCGGCGGATCGCTTCGAGCGCTTCCTCGCCGAGACGCTGCCCACGAACGACTTCCGCCAGCTCGACAAGCACGTCCTCGTCACGGCGACCGACATCGACGGTCGCGGGCGCGTCGTGTTCGGTCGCGGCTACCGCGACGACGTCCCCATCAGCCAGGCCGTCGCCGCCTCGAGCTGCGTGCCGCTCCTGTTCCGCCCGTTCCGCATCGGCGATCGCTACTACTGCGACGGCGAGCTCGTGCGCACGCTGAGCATCGATCTCGCGGTCGAGGCGGGCGCGGACGTCGTGATCATCTCGAACGTGTACCGCCCGCACGTGACCCGCCCCGGCCAGCCGTCCCTCGTGCACGAGGGCATCGCGGGCATCTCGCGTCAGACGCTGAACATCGTGCTGAGCGAGAAGGAGAAGCGGGGCATCGATCTCATCAATCGGCTCTACCCGCACGTGACCGTGCTGAACGTCTCGGCCGACCTCGGGCGGTACTCGTTCACGTCGACGACGAACGCGCGCAAGCTGCTCACCCGCGGCTACCGCGAGGCCCTGCGCGTGCTCGCCGCGGCGAAGCGGCGCGGCGTCTTCGATGTCGTGAGCAACGTCCACACGGTCGGCCAGGCCTGAGGCCCCCCGTGGGTCGAGGGACGGTCGGGCTCAGCTCGCCGTCGTCTCGCGCGCGACCCACTCCAGGTAGGCGGGGTTCCCGTCGGCGGCGCGGAGCGCCACGATCTCGGGGAGCTCGTACGGATGCTCCGCTCGGAGGAAGCTCGCGAGGGCGTCGAAGCGCCATCGCGTGGTCTTGATCACGAGCTGGACCTCCGCGTCCACCGTGACCTCGTCCTTCCACCGGTAGACCGACCGCACGGCGGGGAGGATGTTCACGCAGGCGGCGAGCCTCGCTTCCACGAGCCCGCGCGCGAGCCGGTCGGCGACCTCGTCGTTCGGCGCCGTGCAGAGGACCACCCAGACCTCGTCGTCCCGCATTCGTCCCTCCTAGAGCGCCACGATCGGGCGCGGTCGTCCGGGTCGTACCACGACGATCCCCTCGCCGAGCCAGCCGGGCAGCAGGGCGTGGAGCACCTGCGATCCGAGCGGCGTCAGCGGGAGGCGGACCACGCGGTCGTCCGCCTCGAGGCCCTCGGGCAGCTCGTGGGTCCCGAGGTAGGCCGGGAGCGTCGAGACCGAGATCCGCGACCCATGGACCAGCGCGTCGAGCTCGGTCGAGGATTCCTGGCCCGTCCGGAGCGGCGAGCGCTCGACCGCGTCGAGCACGGGGCCCCGATCGCGGTCCACGGGGCCCATGCGAGGCAGGGCGCGACCGACCGGGTCGTCGACCAAGGCCTCGAGCGTCGTCCGATCCCCGTCGAGCACGGCGCGCAGCAGGCGGGCTGCCAGCTCTCGGGCCTCGTCCTCGCCGTCCGTGAGGCGGAGGCCGGCGGCCGCGCCGGTCGTCGTCGCCTCGGTCGTCACCTGGCCGCGGGCCGGGGGAAGGGCGCTCGGGGGATCGACTCCGGGGCCGCCCCGCACGGACAGGCGAGCCGGCGGAGGAACCGCCGACGACGTGCACGCGGCGGCGCCGAGCACGGCGCCGAGCAGGGCCACCCGGGCGGAGCTCACAAGCGCGACTCCCGGACGTCGAGGGCGCGCGTGACGAAGAGCAGCCCCCGCTCGCCGCTCCGGGTCGCGACCTCCGGACGCGCCGCCGCAGCGTCGACGAGCGCGGTGATGCGGGTCTCGTTCTTCCCGGCGGGACTCACGGGGAGCCTCACGACGTAGTCGAGCGGCTTGCCCACGGCCAGACCGACGGTCCGTATGCCGTTCGTGAGCAGGGCGGCGAACGCCGGTGTCGTGCGCGCCCGCATGGCCGCCCGGTCGAGCGCCCGCCGGATCGCGTCCTCGATCACGCCCTCCGGGAGCTCCGGGTCGTCGATGCGCCCGGAGTCCGGCAGCTCGGCGAGCACGGCAGCGAAGAGGGCCTCCGCCGTCGTCCCGCTCCCGAACCCTCGGCGCAGGTGGTCGGGGAGCCCCTCGACCCATCGCTCCCGCGCGTCGGGGTCGTCCGACTCGGCCCCCGTCGTCGCGAAAGCCCAACGGCGATAGCGGTACGGGCCCGTCGACTGGGCGCGGAACCCGGTCGCCGCGGCCTTGGAGAGCGCGACCAGCGCGCAATCCGTCCGGACATCGTCGCCGACGACGTCGGCGAGCACGGCGGGCGTGCCCTCGGGCAGGGGGCGCTTCTGGTGGAGAAGCTCGTCGCCCTGGAAGAAGACGAATCCGAACGATTCGCCGCCCCGGGCCGTCGGCAGGAGGGCGTTCAGCGCCGGGCTCCGCAGCACCGGCCGCAGCGCGTCGACTCGATTCGCATGGATGCCTAGGATTCGGTTCACGGACGCCTCCGGGAGAGGACCGCCGCGCGAAGTCGCGACGAAGGAAGAGTACACCGGGATCGTGCCACGCCGGCCCGCCGGTCGACGAGCCGTCCACCCGAATTCGCGGTCCGCCGCGAGTCCGTGATAGCCATGGGACGCATGGCGGGCGACGCGGATCTATGGGTGGATTCCTACCTCGATCACCTCCGGGTCGAGCGTTCGCTCTCGCAGAACACCGTCGAAGCCTATGCGCGCTGCCTCGCACGTTGGTCGACGTACCTCGAGGCGCATGACCTCGATTTCCGCGCGATCGGGGACGGTGACGTGGCCGGCTTCCTCGTCACCCTCTCCCGGCAGGGGCTCGATGCGCGATCGCAGGCCCAGTACCTGAGCGCCGTCCGTGGGTTCCACCGCTTCGTGCTCCACGAGAAGGAGTCCGACCGCGATCCGACCGATCTGGTGGAGGGGCCACGGCTCGCACGTCGTCTGCCGGTGGTCCTCACCCGCGACGAGGTCGAGCGTCTCCTCGCGGCCCCCACGGGCGACAAGCCGAACCGGGTCCGCGATCGGGCGATGCTCCATCTCATGTACGCGGCCGGTCTGCGTGTGTCGGAGTTGGTCACGTTGGGGCTCGGTGATATCAACCTCGATTCGGGGTTCCTCGCGGCCTACGGCAAGGGACGCAAGCGACGGGTGGTGCCGGTGCACGGTATCGCCATCGAGTCCGTGCGCGCGTACCTGGCGAGCGTCCGGCCGAAGTGGGCGAGGGAAGGCGAGCGGGCGCTCTTCGTCACCGCACGCGGCGGCCCCATGACGCGTCAGATGTTCTTCGCGGCCGTGCGGAAGTACGCGCTCGAGGCCGGTATCACGAAGACGCTCTCGCCCCACAAGCTGCGGCACTCCTTCGCGACCCATCTGCTGCTCGGCGGCGCGGATCTCCGGGTGGTCCAGACGCTCCTCGGTCACGCGGACATCGCGACGACGGAGGTCTACACGCACCTCACGGGCGAGGACGTCCGGCGCATGCACCACAAGTTCCACCCCCGCGGCTGAAACACGGTGGAAACCGTCGGGGCGGAAGGGGCGCCCGCCTAGGGTTTTCTCGTGGTTCCGGCAAGCGCTGTCCGTGGGCGGTGTGCTATAAGCCGCGCGCACGGAAAATCGACTATCGGCCCGCGCACTTACGCCCCCTTCGCCGCGTCACGGAGGTATCCGGATCATGACAGCCATCGCAACGCCGACCTCGGGTTCGCCCATCACGATGGGCGCCGACGGGAAACTCGTCGTCCCGAACGATCCCATCCTGCCCTTCATCGAGGGGGACGGTACGGGTCGAGACATCTGGGCGGCGTCGGTGCGCGTCTTCGACGCGGCCGTCGAGAAGGCCTACGGCGGCCAGAAGAAGGTCACCTGGCTCGAGGTCTACGCGGGCGAGAAGGCGTTCAACCAGTTCAACAACTGGCTTCCGGACGAGACCATCGAGGCCTTCAAGAAGTACCTCGTCGGCATCAAGGGTCCGCTGACGACGCCGATCGGCGGCGGCATCCGCTCGCTGAACGTCGCGCTCCGCCAGATCCTCGACCTCTACGTCTGCCTGCGTCCGGTCCAGTGGTTCGAGGGCGTGCCCTCGCCGGTGAAGCGCCCGCAGGACGTCGACATGGTGATCTTCCGCGAGAACACGGAGGACATCTACGCCGGGATCGAGTTCGAGAACGGCACCGAGGACGTGAAGAAGGTCCTCGAGTTCCTGAAGACCACGTTCCCGAAGCAGTACTCGAAGATCCGCTTCCCGGGCTCCGCGGGCATCGGCATCAAGCCCGTCTCGCAGGAGGGCACCGAGCGCCTCGTGCGCGCGGCGATCGACTACGCGATCCGCAACAAGAAGAAGAGCGTCACGCTCGTCCACAAGGGCAACATCATGAAGTTCACCGAGGGTGCCTTCATGAAGTGGGGCTACGGCCTCGCCGAGCGCGAGTTCGGCGACCAGGTCTACACCTGGGACCAGTGGGAGCGCACGAAGAAGGCCTCCGGCGAGAAGGCCGCGAACGAAGAGCAGAAGGCCGCGATCGCCGCCGGCAAGGTCGTCATCAAGGACGCCATCGCGGACATCACGCTCCAGCAGGTGCTCACGCGCCCGCTCGACTTCGACGTCATCGCGACGCTGAACCTCAACGGCGACTACCTCTCGGACGCGCTCGCGGCCCAGGTCGGCGGCATCGGAATCGCGCCCGGCGGCAACGCCAACTACGTGACCGGCCACGCCATCTTCGAGGCGACGCACGGCACGGCCCCGAAGTACGCGGACCTCGACAAGGTCAACCCCTGCTCCGTGATCCTCAGCGGCGAGATGATGTTCCGCCACCTGGGATGGACGGAGGTCGCCGACCTGATCCTCAAGGGGGTCAACGGCGCGATCCAGTCGAAGCGCGTGACCTACGATTTCGCTCGCCTGATGGACGGAGCCACCGAGATCAAGTGCTCCGAGTTCGGCGACAACATCATTGCACACATGGGAGGCTGAGGAATGCCGAATCGTCGGAAGATCGCGCTTGTGGGCGCGGGCAACATCGGTGGTGAGCTGGCTTCGATCGCGGCGCGGAAGGAGCTCGGCGACGTCGTCCTCCTCGACATCCCCGACAAGGTCGGCGTCGCGAAGGGCAAGGCCCTCGACATCTCGCAGGCGCTCGCGCTCGAGAACATCGACGCGAACATCCTCGGCACGTCGGACTACAAGGACATCGCGGGCGCGGACGTCGTCATCGTCACCGCCGGCGTTCCCCGCAAGCCGGGCATGAGCCGCGACGACCTGCTCTCGATCAACCTGAAGATCATCCGGTCGGTCGCCGCGGGCATCAAGGAGAACGCGCCGAACGCGTTCGTCATCGTCATCTCGAATCCGGTCGACGCGATGGTCGACGCCATGCAGCGCGCGACGGGCTTCCCCGCGAACCGCGTGATCGGCATGGCCGGCGTCCTCGACGCCGCGCGCTTCCAGCACTTCATCGCCCTCGAGCTGAACGTCTCCCCCAAGGAGGTCTCGGCGCTCGTGATGGGCAACCACGGCGACCTGATGGTCCCGACCACGAGCTACTGCACCGTCAACGGCATCTCGGTGAAGCAGCTCATCCCGGCGGATCGCCTCGCGGCGATCGTCGAGCGCACCAAGCAGGGCGGCGGCGAGATCGTCCAGCTCATGGGTACCTCCGCGTACGTCGCCCCGGCCTCGGCCGGCATCGCGATGGCGGCGGCGATCCTGCTCGACCAGAAGCGCCTCCTCCCGTGCGTCGCCAAGTGCAGCGGCGAGTACGGCATCAACGATCTCTACATCGGCGTCCCCGTCATCCTCGGGGCCGGCGGCGTGGAGAAGGTGGTCGTCGCGGAGCTCACGTCCGACGAGCAGAAGCTCATGGATGCGAGCGCCGCGAAGGTCCGCGAGCAGATCGAAGCCAGCCTCCGTCTCTGAAGCCCACCGGAGTCGTAGTTAGATGAACATCCACGAGTATCAGGCCAAGGAGCTGTACAAGAAGTACGGCATCCCCGTGCCGAAGGGCATCCCCGCGATGTCCGTCGAAGAGGCCCAAGAGGCCGCCAAGAAGCTCATTGCCGAGACCGGCAGCGAGGTCGTCGTCGTCAAGGCGCAGATCCACGCTGGTGGCCGCGGCAAGGCCGGCGGCGTCAAGGTCGTCAAGGGAGCCGACGCGGCGAAGGCCGCCGCCGAGCAGATCTTCGGAAAGGTCCTGGTCACGCACCAGACCGGCCCGCAGGGCAAGCTCGTCCAGCGCCTCTACGTCGAGCAGGGGCTCAAGATCAAGAAGGAGCTCTACATGGCTCTCGCGGTCGATCGCGAGAGCAAGCGCGTCGTGATCATGGCGTCCACCGAGGGCGGCATGGACATCGAAGAGGTCGCGGAGCACCACCCGGAGAAGATCTTCAAGGTCTACATCGACCCCGCGGTCGGCATCCAGGGCTACCAGCTCCGTCAGCTCGCGTTCGCGCTCGGCCTCACGCCGACCGAGCAGAAGAACTTCTCGAAGCTCACCTCGGGCCTCGCGAAGCTCTTCGAGCAGGAGGACTGCTCGATCGCCGAGATCAACCCGCTCATCCTCACGGAGGACGAGCAGGTGCTCGCGCTCGACGCGAAGGTGAACTTCGACTCGAACGCCGACTTCCGTCACAAGGAGTACTGGAGCGCCGTCCGTGACCTCACGGAGGAAGCGCCGACGGAGATCGAGGCGAAGGAGTTCGGCCTCAGCTTCATCCAGCTCGACGGCAACATCGGCTGCCTCGTGAACGGCGCGGGTCTCGCGATGTCCACGATGGACACCATCAAGTACTTCGGCGGCGAGCCGGCGAACTTCCTCGACGTCGGCGGCGGCGCGAGCCAGGAGGCGGTCACGAACGCCTTCCGGATCATCCTCCGCTCCGACAAGGTCCAGGGCATCTTCGTCAACATCTTCGGCGGCATCATGAAGTGCGACATCATCGCGAACGGTGTCGTCGCCGCGACGAAGGAGCTCGGCCTGAAGGTCCCCCTCGTGGTCCGCCTCGAGGGCACCAACGTCGAGCTGGGCAAGCAGATCCTCGCGAATTCGGGTCTCGCCATCCATCCGGCCGACACGATGGCCGAGGGCGCCCAGAAGATCGTCGAGCTCGTGAAGGGGAAGTGAACCATGGCGATCCTGGTCGACAAGAACACTCGCCTGCTCGTTCAGGGCATCACGGGCTCCGCCGGCGGCTTCCACGCGGGACAGTGCCGTGCGTACGGCACGAACGTCGTCGCGGGCGTCACCCCCGGCAAGGCCGGGCACATGTTCGAAGAGGACGTGCCCATCTACAACACCGTCCGTGACGCCGTGCACCACACGGGCGCGAACGCGTCGATGATCTTCGTGCCGCCTCCGTTCGCGGCCGACGCGATCCTCGAGGCGGTCGACGCGGGCGTCGAGCTCGTCGTCTGCATCACCGAGGGCATTCCGGTCATGGACATGCTCAAGGTGCGCCGCGTGCTCGACGGTCAGTCGAAGACGCGTCTCATCGGACCGAACTGCCCCGGCGTGATCACGCCCGGCGCCTGCAAGATCGGCATCATGCCGGGCCACATCCACAAGCCCGGCCGTATCGGCGTCGTCTCGAAGAGCGGCACGCTGACGTACGAGGCCGTGAAGCAGCTGACCGATCTCGGCATCGGTCAGAGCACCGCGGTCGGCATCGGTGGCGATCCCATCAACGGCACCGACTTCATCGACGTCCTGAAGATGTTCCAGGCGGATCCGGACACCGACGCGGTGATCCTGATCGGCGAGATCGGCGGCAACGCCGAGGAGCTCGCGGCCGACTGGATCAAGCAGAACTTCACGAAGCCCGTCGCCGGTTTCATCGCCGGTCGTACCGCCCCCCCGGGCAAGCGCATGGGTCATGCCGGCGCGATCATCTCGGGTGGCAAGGGCGGCGCGGACGAGAAGGTCGCGGCCCTCGAGGCCGCCGGCGTCAAGGTCGCCCCGACTCCGTCGGACATGGGCAAGACCTTGAAGTCCCTGCTCAAGTGAACCCACAAAGGGGCCGAGCCGAGAGGCCCGGCCCCTTTCCTTTCAAGACATCCACGCGCCCCGGGGAAGACCCCCGCGGGCGCGTCCCCGTGAAGAGGACATCATGGCAATCGAACGTACGCTCTGCATCGTCAAGCCCGACGCCGTCGAGAAGAACAACATCGGCAACATCCTCTCGATGATCGAGGGGGCCGGCTTCAAGCTCCGCGCGCTCCGCATGAAGACCCTTTCGCGCGCGGAGGCCGAGGGCTTCTACGCCGTCCACCGCGAGCGGCCGTTCTTCGGCGAGCTCGTGGAGTTCATGTCGCGCGGCCCGGTGGTCGTCGCCTGCCTCGAGGGCGAGAACGCGGTCGCGAAGTACCGCGAGCTCATGGGCGCGACGAACCCGGCGAACGCCGCCGAGGGCACCATCCGCAAGAAGTACGCGGCCAGCATCGGCGAGAACGCCGTGCACGGCTCGGACTCGCTCGACAACGCGAAGATCGAGATCGCCTACTTCTTCCCCGGCACCGACCTCCTCTGAGGTCGTCCGCCAGGGCGGAACCGCCGGAGGCCTCGCGCTCGCGCGGGGCCTTCGTCGTTGTGCGCCCAGCATGGGCGCGACCTAGCGGGTGCAAGTCCCGCCGAGAGGAGACCATCCTGATCGGAGCGAACCGCAACTGCGGGAGGGTGACCGACCGTGGGGAGGAAGCGGGGAGCGAAACCGTGGGCCGATGGACAAGAACCCGATACGAGGCGGCGCCGAGTGGGGCGAGCGGGCCACGCACCGCGAAGCTCCGATGGTCGAGGCTCAGGCGACGTAGATCGGGCGGTCGTGCGGGGAAGGGTCCCCCTGCGTCAGGATAGTTGCCGCCTCACCTGACACGAGTCGATGGGGGCGCGAAGGCAACGAACGATGGCGGACTACACCGAGGCATTCCGGGACCGGATGGTCCAACGGATGACGGGCGATCGAGGGCTGACGGCGACGGCGCTCGCGAAGGAAGTGGGGGTTCCTCAGCCGACCCTGTCGCGCTGGCTGCGAGACGCGGCTACGGTTGCGGAAGTGGCGAAGAAGAAGAGCGGCAAGAAGGCGAAGGCCTCGACGAGCGCAGCGTCTCGGCGACCGTCCGAGGTCGCGGCCGAAGACAAGGTTCGCATCGTGCTCGAGGCGGGGTCGCTGGATGAGGCCGAGCTGGGGGCCTACCTTCGGCGCGAAGGCCTGCACGAGGAGGACCTCGAGCGCTTCCGCGACGAGGTTCGTCAGGCGGCGGTGTCGGGCCTGACGGCGCCGAAGAAGCCTCGCGTGAGCGAGGAGCAGAAGCGCATCAAGGAGCTCGAGCGCGACCTGAAGCGGAGCCAAGCGGCGCTCGCCGAGACTGCAGCGCTCCTGGTGCTGCGAAAAAAAGCCGTCGCCCTCTGGGGGGAAGAGGGCGAAGACACGTGACCCTGGACCGCGTCGAGGCGCTCTCCCTCCTCGACGAGGCAACCAAGAACGGATGCCGGCTCGCACCGGCGTGCCGCGAGCTCGGCCTGCATCCGCGCACGGTGCAGCGCTGGCGCGGGCTCGGTGCCGAGGTCGAAGACCGTCGCCGCGGCCCGAGCCGGCCCCCGTCGCATCAGCTCACGGCCGAGGAGCGCCGCGAGGTCCTCGAGGTGGCGACGTCGGTCGAGTTCCGCAACGTCTCCCCTAAGCAAATCGTGCCGAGCCTCGCTGACCGCGGCGTCTATCTGGCGTCGGAGTCGACGTTCTATCGGTTGCTCCACGTCGAGGGTCTGATGGCCCATCGCTCGGCGAGCCGACCGCGAACCGTCGTGCGCCCCGAGGAGCTCGTGGCCACGGGACCGAACCGCGTGTGGAGCTGGGACATCACCTACATTCCGTCGCCGGTGCGAGGGAAGTTCTACTACCTCTACCTCTTCCTCGACGTGTGGAGCCGCCGCATCATGAAGGCCGTCGTGCTCGAGGAAGAGAGCGCCGAGCATGCCGCGAGGTTGCTGCACCAAGCATGCGAGGAGCACGGAATCCTTCCCGGGACGCTGTTCGTCCACTCCGACAACGGCGGCCCGATGAAGGGCGCGACCATGCTCGCGACGATGCAGAACCTCGGCATCGTCCACTCGTTCAGCCGCCCGAGCGTGAGCAACGACAACCCGTACTCGGAGTCCTTGTTCCGGACCCTGAAGTACGGCCCCTCCTACCCGCGAAAGCCGTTCGCCAGCCTCGACGCGGCCTGGGCCTGGGTCGAGCGCTTCGTCGACTGGTACAACCACCGCCACCTGCACAGCGCCATCGGCTTCGTGACGCCCGACGACCGGCATCACGGTCGCGATGTCCCGAAGCTCCTCGCGCGGCGCGACGTCTACGAGGCCGCGCGCTCCCGTCATCCGCGCCGCTGGGCTCGCTCCTCCCGTCGCTGGGATGCGCCCGCCACCGTGGCGCTCAACCCCATCCTCGAGTCGACCCGAGCTCGGGCGACGTCGGAGCTCCGCATCGGAGCTTCGTCGTCGACGAGCATGGTGCCGACGAACACTTCGCGCCGCCCGACCGGACGGCGTCGGCACCACGCCGACGAAGCGACTGCTGCGTGAACTTCAGGCGGCAACTCTCTTGACGCTCACCGGGGTCGCGTTCTTACCTGGGGAGATCTCGCCTCGGGCCCGAAAGGGCCACGCGAAAGCGGAGCGAGAAGTCAGCCGAGGCCGTAGTAGTCGCGGGGAACCGTGGTGAAGGGCCGAACGGAGAAGAGAGCGAAACGAACGTGCGTCTCGGAGGCAAATGGCCGCAGATGTCGAGGCAACTCGAGCTCCCGCTGGAAAATAGGGGTGGACCCCCGAACGCAAGGTGGAGCGCGGAAGAGGCGACGGCGACGCACGGAAACGAGCGCTCGGGAGCGAGCGACCTGATGGAGCGCGTGTGCGAACGCGCGAACCTCCAGGCCGCGCTGAAACGGGTGAGGAAGAACAAGGGCAGCGCCGGCATCGATGGGATGACGGTGGATGAGCTGCCGGAGCACCTGAAGACGCACTGGCCCGCGCTTCGCGAGCAACTGTTCGCGGGCACGTACCAGCCGTCCCCAGTGCGAAGGCACGCGATCCCGAAACGCGGCGGTGGGGTACGAGAGCTCGGCATCCCGACCGTCGTCGATCGGTTCATCCAACAAGCCATCCTGCAGGTGCTCGGACCTCGGTTCGATCCCACTTTCTCGCAGCACAGCTACGGCTTCCGTCCCAAACGAAGCGCCCACGACGCCGTCGTGCAAGCGCAGCGTTTCGTGAACGAAGGACGTCGCTTCGTGGTGGACGTGGACCTCGAGAAGTTCTTCGACCGCGTGAACCACGACGTGCTGATGGGAAGGCTCGCGAAGCGAATCGAGGACGAGAGGCTGCTCGGGCTGATTCGCCGCTATCTCGAAGCCGGGATGATGGCGAATGGGGTCGCGACGGAGCGACACGAGGGCACGCCGCAAGGTGGGCCGCTCTCGCCGCTGCTCGCGAACGTGCTCTTGGACGAGGTCGACAAGGAATTGGAGAGGCGCGGACATGCGTTCGTGCGCTACGCCGACGACTGCAACGTGTACGTTCGGTCGAGGCGCGCGGGCGAGCGCGTGCTGGGGCTGCTGCGGCGGCTCTACGCGAACCTCCGACTCCGCGTGAACGAAGCCAAGAGTGCCGTGGATCGACCGTGGAACCGCAAGCTCCTCGGGTACTCCTTCTGGAGCGCCCAGGGGGGCGAGGCGAAACGTCGGGTCGCGCCCAAGGCCCTCGAAACGATGAAGGATCGAGTGCGCGAGCTGACGCGCCGGACCCGGAGCCAGAGCATCGCGCGAGTCGCGCAGGACCTACGGTCGTATCTGACGGGATGGAAGAACTACTTCCGCCTCGCGGACACGAACAACGTCTTCCGCGAGCTCGACGAATGGATCCGGCACCGGCTACGGGCGCTACATCTCAAACACTGGCGCCACGGCCCGACGATCTATCGCGAACTGCGTGCCCGGGGTCTCCCCGAGAACGCGGCCGCAAGGATCGCCGCCAACGGCCGCCGCTGGTGGAAGAACTCCGCCAAGCTGATCAACGTCGCTTTCCCCATCCGCTACTTCGACCAACTCGGCATCCCGAGTGTCGGCTCTCCCTCTCCGTCGTGATCCCCCGTCGCGTTCGTCCCGATCTGGGCGCCCGTTGGATGGCGTGAAGCGTGCCGACAATCCGGGATGCGCTGCCGGGAATTGAGCCCGCGAGGCCCCATCGTCGGAAGATCGGGTCCTCGAAAGGATTGAGCCCGAGCGACTGATCCTCGCTCGGGCTCGTTGTCGACGGTGCAGATACTCTCGAAAGGAACTGTCGCCGACGAGGCGTACGTTAGCGGACGCGCGTGGGAGCGCGCAATTCTCGTCGCGTGTCCCCTGCATCCCGAAGGCGGTTGCGGAGTGCAGCGGCTCGGGAGCTACCCCCGGGTGTGGCCTGCTGGATGCCGGATTCCGCGCTTCTACTGTCCGGTGGCTCGAGTCTCGATCAGCCTGCTGCCGGAGTCGCTGGCGGCCGGCATCCGGGGCTCCCTCGACGCGGTCGAGCGCGCCGCGGAGCAGGTGGAGACTCTCGGGATCACAGCGGCCGTGGACGAGGTGCACCCAGCCGACGCGCCGAACGTGATCGGCCTCGCCGGTGCGATCCGGTCGCTCCGTCGACGGGCACGATGGGTGCGCGCGGTTCTCGTCGCGGTCGTCACGCTGATGCCGGAGCTCTTCCTCGGCATCGCGCCCACGATGACGGCGATGCGGGCCGCGTTCGTGGAAGGTTCGGTGCTCGTCGCACTGCGCCACTTGGTCGAGCGGCACCTCCCGTCGCTTCCCTTTCCCTTCGGATTCCGCCGCCGGTGGAGCACGTGAAGGGAGCTCGCTAGCGGCGGTCCACACGACATGGGGCCTGTCGGCAACGAGGAGGTCCGCGAGCTTCGCCTCGAGGACGCACGGAACGGATCCGTCGCGTCGCTTCGAGGAGAAGCCCATGGACCCGACTCAGACCATCGACCCGTACCTGCGCTCCGATGCAGCCGCGGAGCTGCGCCAGCAGGTCGCCTTGTTCCGCTACGGCGTGATCGCCGATCTCGCGCACCTCTCGATGCGGCATCGAGGTCTCTACAAGCTGCTCGAGGAGAAGGCTGCTCGCGAGTACGAGATCCCAGGATCCCTTCGCCGACGCGTTGCCGCCGAAACGATCCGGGGATGGCTCCGCGACTACCGGCGCGGTGGCTTCGAGGCGCTCGTCCCCAAGGTTCGTGCCGACGCGGGGAGCGCGCGTTCGATCCCCGCCGAGGTCGTCGACGTGCTCTGTCACGTCAAGGACGAGCACCCGGACCTCAGCGTGCCGCTCGTGATTGCGTTCGTCCGCAAGGAACACGGCGATCTCGTCCCGGCCGAGCTGCCCCTTCCGGAGTCGACGGTCCATCGTCTGCTCGCGCGTCGCGGGCTGACGAAGAAGCGCAAGGCAGACGACGGTACGAGCAAGGACCGCCGCCGCTTCGAGTTCGCGGAGGCCGGCGACCTGTGGACGAGCGACGTGATGTACGGGCCCAAGCTCCGCATCGACGGGAAGCTCCGTCAGACCTACCTCATCGCCTTCCTCGACGACGCGACGCGGATCGTCCCGTATGCCTCGTTCACTCTCTCAGAGGGCACGACGGCGTATCTCGGCGTGCTCGAACAGGCCATCCGCCGACGAGGCATCCCGAAGCGGCTCTACGTCGACAACGGAGCTGCGTTTCGCAGCAAGCACCTCGGCCTGGTCTGCGCGAAGCTCGGCATCGCGCTCATCCACGCCCGACCGTACACGCCGCAGGGGAAGGGCAAGATCGAGCGCTGGTTCCGCACCGTGCGGATGCAGTTCCTCCCGGTGATGGCGCTCGAGAAGTCGACGAGCCTCGAGCAGCTCAACCGCGCGCTCGCCGCGTGGATCGAGGGCGACTACCACCACGCCGAGCACAAGGGACTCGACGGCGAGACACCCGCGAGCCGATGGGCCTGCCGCTCCGAAGGGGTCCGGCTTCCCGACTCCGACGTCGGTCAGGTCTTCCTCGCCGAGCAGAACCGGAACGTGCAGAAGGATCGAACGGTGACGCTCGATGGCGTCGCGTACGAGGTCGACGCGGCGCTCGTCGGCGAGCGCGTCCTGCTCCGCTACGACGCAAGCCGCGCCCCCCACAAGCGCACCGTCGAGGTCTGGCATCGTGGCGTGCGCATCGAGATCGCGAGGCGCGTCGACACCCTCGCCAACTGCTTCGTCAAGCGCAACGGCACCACGAAGAACATCGAGTTCGCCGCCACTAGTAGCGACGCCGACGTCGAGGCCGAAGAGGCCCCTCGCGGAAACGCTATGCGGTCGCTCCGCACCACCGACCCCGAGGAGTCCTGATGTACCGCAAGCACTTCGCGCTCACGCGACACCCCTTCGACAAGGACCTTGCCGCCGATGACCTCTTCGAGTCCGCGTCTCTCGACGAGCTCTCGATGCGTCTGCGGCATCTGGTCGAGATGCGAGGCATCGGTCTCGTCACCGGCGACAGCGGCTCCGGAAAGACCACCACGTGCCGGCGCCTCGTCGCGGGACTGCACGCGGGACTCTACCGCGTCCTCTACACCTCGATGACGACGGGCAACGCCATGGACCTCTACAAATCGATCGCGTGGGAGCTCGGGCTGCCGACCGAACGCAACCGCGCTGCGCTCTTCCGCCAGATCCGCGGCGAGGTCTCGAGGCTCTGCGCCGAGAACCGACTTCGGCCGGTCCTCTTCGTCGACGAGGCCCATCACCTGCGCACCGACCTCCTCGAGGATCTGCGCCTGCTGACCAACTACGAGATGGACTCGGAGAACCGACTCACGCTCGTGCTCGTCGGGCACCCGGAGCTGCGGCGCCGCATGACCATGGCGGCCCTCGACGCGCTCGCACAACGAATCGTCGTGAGGGCCACCGTGCGCGGTCTCGCGCGTGACGAGATGGGGCCATACCTCGCCCATCGACTTCGCCTCGCGGGCTGCGAGATTCCACTCTTCGAGCAGCCCACCGTCGAGGCCATCTACCAGGCCTCGAGCGGCCTCCCTCGAAAGGCCAACGGTCTCGCCCATCACGCTCTGATCGCCGCCGCGATCGCCAAGGCGAAGTCCATCACCACCGAGCACGTTCAGATCGCCATGCAGGAAGTCGCCTGACGAAGATCCAGTCCTCGCGCCGACGCCGGCGTGCACGGGTTCATCCCGCGTGCGCCGGCGTCTCGCTTTCCGTCCCTGCTTCCCGCCGACGGAGACGGGAGACCAATGCGAGAGAATCACGCGGTCGCGTCACGAGGGAGCGTGAGCGATTGCCGGTGGCATAGCGTGGGGGACGACACCGAGGCTGGCCGCGTAACCTCAACTCTCCGAACCGCCGGATGCGGACCCGCATGTCCGGTGGTGTGGCAGGGGTCCCGGGGGATTTCCCCGGGCCCCTATGCCGATCCGTCGGAGGCGTGGAGTGTGCCGCGTCGGGCCGCTGCTATGCTTGGCCCGTGACGATCTTCCTCTCGGGCCCCATGGGGGCCGGCAAGTCCACGGTCGCGAAGCTCCTCTCCAGTCGACTCGGCGTCGAGGCCGTCGACCTCGACGAGCGCATCGAGCATCGCGCGGGACGGACCATCCCGGAGATCTTCCGTGAGCAGGGCGAGCCCGCGTTCCGAGCGCTCGAGCGCGAGGTGGCGCTCGGTCTCGCGACCTCCGGGGCCGTGGTCGCGCTCGGGGGCGGCGCCGTCACGGACGCCACGACGCGACGAGCCCTGCTCGAGCGCGGGACGCTGATCACGCTCACGGCGGCGCCGGAGGAGCTCGCGCGTCGCTGTGGCGACGGGGCAGGGCGGCCGCTCCTCGTGGGACGCGAGCCGGTGGCGGTCCTGCGCGACTTGCTCGAGCGTCGAGCCGCGGCGTATGCCGAGGCGCACGGCGTCGTGCGGACCGATGGGAAGTCGTCGGCGGAGGTCGCGGACGAGGTGCTCGCCGTCGTCCGTGACGCTCCCGTCGTGGTCGCGCTCGGCGAACGCAGCTACCGGGTCGAGATCGGCTCGGGCATCCGCGCGCGCCTCGCGGCCCGCGCGCGAGAGGCCGCATCGGGGGACGTGGTCCTCGTGCACGACGCCGACGCCGACGCCGGCCGCCCCTGGCCTGCCGAGGCCGAGGCCTCGTTGCGCGAGCTCGGACGGCGCGTCGTGGGCGTCCGGCTCGACGCGGGCGAGGAGCACAAGACGATCCACGCCGCAGAGCGCGTCTGGGACGCTGCGCTCGAGGCGGGCGTCGATCGGCGGTGCCTCGTCGTCGGCGTGGGCGGCGGCGTGGTCGGTGACCTCACGGCGTTCGCCGCCTCCACGCTGCTCCGAGGCGTGGCGCTCGGTCAGTTGCCCACGACCTTGTTGTCGATGGTCGACAGCTCGGTCGGCGGGAAGACGGGCTTCAACCGCGCCGCGGGCAAGAACCTGGTCGGGACCTTCTATCAGCCGAAGTTCGTGATCTGCGACGTGGCGACCCTCTCGACCTTGCCCGATGCCGAGCGCGTGGCCGGGCTCGCCGAGGTCGTGAAGAGCGCCTGGCTCGACGGCGAGGCGTCCGTGGCGGCTCTCGAGCGCGACGCCGCGGCGCTCCGCGCGGGGGACGAGGCCGCGACGATCCGGGCCGTGCGCATGTCGGTCGGCCTCAAGGCCCGCATCGTCGCTTCCGACGAGACCGAGTCGGGCCCGCGGATGCTCCTCAATCTCGGGCACACCGTCGGTCACGGGCTCGAGGCGGCCGGGGAGTACCGAGAGCTCCGCCACGGAGAAGCGGTCGCCCTCGGGATGGTGGCAGCGCTCCGGGTCTCGCGTTCGCTCGGTCGCGTCACGGACGAGGCGTCGGAGCGGATGGTCGGGCTCCTCGACGCGCTCGGGCTTCCGACGGACCTCGACGCGCGATTGTCGGACAGCGTCTTCCACTTCATGACATCGGACAAGAAGAAGGCGGGCGGGTCGATCCGCTTCATCGCGCCGGGGGAGCCGGGTCAGACGGAGATCGTTCCGCTCTCTGCGGCCCAGATCCGGGCTGCCGTCGAGGTCGCGGGTCGCGGGTGAGCGGTTCCGCCTTCGGCTTGCTGCTCGCATATTTGTCATCCGGCCGCGATTTTCGGTAAGATGGTGGGCGCGTGCGTCACGCGAAGGAGCTCCTGCGGATGCGTCGACTCCGTTTCTTCGGCTTGATCCTCGGCATGGGACTTTCGGCTTCGAGCTGCGCCAACTCGAGCAACGCCTGGTACATCCGGAACCTTGGCGTGCCCGATCCGGACAACAACTGTCAGGTGAAGTCTGGCGTCGAGGCGAATCTCGGCAATTGGGACCTGAAGTCGGGATCCGCGTACGTGGCCGACTTCTTGGTCGAGAGTCAGGTGAGGACTCGCAAATCGGAGTTGAATGCGAATCCGAGCGACATCCGCATCGAAGAGCTCGAAGTCCACATCTACGATCCCTATGGGGCGGAAGTTGGTAGTGGCTACACCACGCCGGTGAACGCTTTCCTACCAGCCGCGAGCATGGACGGGACGACTCCTGGTACGGCGTCGTTTGCCGCTCCGCTGATCCCAGCCAATTACCCAGGTCTGTCGGCGCTCGTCGGTAGTTTCATCACCGTCGAAGTCACTGCTCACGGTCATACGCTCGGGACGACGAAGACGGAATCCGGGCCGTTCAGTTTCCAGGTGGTCCTGCTGCCGCTCGGAAGGCTCGAGTACACGGTCGACCAGTGCACCACGGGCACCGACCCAGCGAAGAGCGACCCCTGTTCGCCCGGCTTCAACGACGGGATGTACTGCCCCGGCTGACACGCGAACGCGCGCTCGCATCCGAGGAGGCGGATCCATCGGGATGATGCGTGCGTTCCTAGCGGCCGAGCCTCATGATCTCGA
Organism: Polyangiales bacterium; assembly: GCA_046351215.1. GTDB lineage: Bacteria > Myxococcota_A > Polyangia > Polyangiales > Houyiibacteriaceae > JAXLYX01. The sequence continues at coordinate 92,059 of JAXLYX010000007.1, forward strand.
TGGCGCTCCGGGGGGGGAGGCGCTCCTTCGCATCGGGCGAAGGCGCCGCACATCGTCGTGGTTGGATACGTGCGCGCGGCCATGCGATCCAGCGTGTCGATGCGTGCATCGTCCTGCACGATGGCCGGCGCTGGAGAAGACACGGATCGAGGGGCTTGCAGCCCCCCGAAAGCGAGACGGGTAGAGCCGACGCATCCGTCTCCCACCTGGATTCGTTCGCCCCGTCGTTCCGATGACTCGTCGATTTCTCACGCGCGCGATCGTCGTGGGAAATCGACGGCCACGAAAGCCGAACCCCGGCGGACTCGGCGGGGGGGGCGCTCGAGCAGCGCCCCTTCAATAGAGAGGGGGATAGCAGACGATGGATGCCATGTTCGGATTCGTGTTGGGGCACAAGGACTGGTCGGTGCACGCAACGCACGTTCCTGCCGTGTCGCACATGAAGCCTGGACGACATTGCGAAGACTGCGTGCACGTGCCGATGCCACATCGATTCTCGTCGCGCGGCGCGTTGGCATTGGTACCGTTGATGCCGTATTGGCCGCCGCAGTAGGTGACCGCGACGTGACAGCCGAGGGTGCAGTTGGTGCAGCCCTGACCAGGCTGCGCGTAGGCGCCTCCCAGCTGACAACCGTACACTCCAGAAACGTTCGCGCCGCAACCAGTGTCCAAAGTACTGCAGGACGTTCCTTCCATCGGAATGATGTCGGGTTGGCCATTGCAGTCCATGTCCCTTGACCAGGTACTACAGGACGGAGTGGTCGGTGTGACGCTGGTTACACATGCGGCGCCCGAACCGACATGGCGGTAGAAGGCGGGGCCGAGGGCGCAGTTGCCTTTGGCAGGCGTTCCGTCGGCGTTGACGATGTTGGAATAGCAGCGGGCGCCGAAGGGGACGAATCCGTCGGTCGTCACGAAGAAGTAGTGATACGCGACGTAGTTCTGGGCAGGGCCGAGGTTCGTCAGACATCGCTTGTCGACCGCTTCCGAGGGCGTTCGAGCAAGGCCTCCTGGGCAGGAGACCGTGGCGTCTGCGTTCGTGCCACTGGAGGTGATCTGTGTCGCCGGGTCCGTGACGAGAGCGACGGCACTGGAACTGCCGGTGAAGCTCGTCGCGGTTCGGAGCGTGAGCGGCACCGTACCGCTTCCGACGACGCCGGGTATCCATGCACCGGACGGCACCACGGCACGGGTGTTGGTTGACCATGCGTATCCCGGGTTTCCTCCGTTCCAGGCCAGGCTCGCCACCGAACTGCTGGTTGCGATGACGATCGGATTGCCCGCCGCATCGGTGGCGTAGCTCCAGGAAGCAGGATCTCCCTCGTCGGGATTGGAGGGATTGGTACCTACGTAATACGCGAGATACAGGGGCATGTTCGGCGTATCCGAGTAGCCGGTGAGGGTCAGCGGAGTCGTGGTGTTCGCCACCGTGAATCGGCTGTTTCTCGAGTCGACCACCGCGCAACCGATCGCGGAGGAGGCCAGTAGGTTGAGGGAGAGGTAGAGGGCCCATCTATGCGACATGAAGATCCTTTGTGTTCTTTTGCGTGACACGCTCCCCGCTATGTAGCATTTGTTTTGATAGATAAGATACAGATTACTGTATAATGCGATTGTTGGCTCGCCATCATTGGGTCCGGATGTCATCCGATCGAGTCCCGGTTCGCTGTGCGGCACCGCATTGGCGGCGGGCGGAATCCCGAGCAGAGCCCAGGCCCGTGGGCCGCTTGGGTTGCACGGCCTCGTACGCGTTCGTGCCGTCTGGAGTCTGCCGCCCGACTTCCAGACGACTCGGCTTCGCCGCACATGGCGGGTGCGCGGGAAAGAATGCCAACGCACTGGCCGACAGGACCCTGCGGTTGCAGAAGGCGGTCCAGCATGGCCGCGCAATCGCGTGCGCGGGCAAGCGTGGTCCGGGGTGCTCGACGACAACTAGAATTCCCCATCCGACGACAACTAGAATTCCCCACCGGGTTGACGTTCGGTGCCCTGTTCCGCGGTGTCTCCTGATCGTGTCGTGAGGGCCTCCCCGTAGTTGTCGTCGTAGTTGTCGTTGCGCTCGAGGGCGACGTCGGCCCGGAAGGAGCGCTTGGTCGCGAGCTCGAGGATCACCGAGTGGTGCACGAGGCGGTCGATGGCGGCCGCCGTGGTCATGGGGTCCTTGAAGATCCGGTCCCACTGGCTGAACACGAGGTTGCTCGTGATCATCACGCTCCTGCGCTCGTAGCGCGCGGCGAAGAAGGTGAAGAGCACCTCCATCTCGTCTCGCTCCTGCTGCACGTAGCCGATGTCGTCGAGGATCACCGCGTCGTAGGCGTCCAGTCGATCGAGCTCGCGTTCGAGTGCGAGATCTCGCTTCGCGCGCAGGAGCCGTTGAACGAGCATGGCCGTCGAGGTGAAGTGGACGGAGCGGCCCTTGCGGACGAGCTCGTGGCCGATCGCGGCGCAGAGGTGGGTCTTGCCACGTCCCGGGAGTCCGAAGACGAGCACGTTGTCGGCGCGGTCGAGGAACTCGCCCGAGCAGAGCGCGGGAATCTGCCGCTGCACCTTCGTCGGCCAGCGCCTGGTGTCGAGGGTCGCCAGGGTCTTGTCGGGCGGCAGCTCGGAAGCCTTCAGGAGGCGTTCGATCTTCCGCATTCGGCGCTCCTCGATCTCGAGCTCGCAGAGGTGCCGAAGGGACTGGCCGAGAGTCCATCCCTCCCGATCGCCGCGGAGCGCGACCTGCTCGTGCATCGCGGCGAAGGTCGGAAGTTTGAGCGTCCTCAGCATCATCGCGAGGCCGTGGTGGGGCGATTCGTGGGTCACGCCATGCCTCCCGCGCTCAGGATGAGATCGTAGTCCGCGAGGTCGACGATCGGCTCCGCGATGTGCGGCGCAGTGGCTGGAATCCGTGGAGCCCCGATCAGCTCCTTCAGCGATTCGACGTCGGGAACGCCTCGCGCATCGAGAACGATGGCGAGCGCGGTCTCGACGTCGGCTTCGCTCGTGGCCGCGGCGAGGTGCAGGATCCGAAGGTACTCGAGGTCCTTCTTCGTCGTCGACTCGCCACCCACGATCGCGTCGTACGCGCGCCGGAACACGAGGCTCGGAAAGAGGTCTTCTCGGTAGCGGTACCGAGCGAAGGCGCCAGGCTTCTGGACCAGCGACCAGATGATGTGGCGGTAGTTGATGCGGTGCCCGTTCCGTCCCGTCAGCCGTTCGATCTCGATCGGTGCGGTCTGGGGGAAATGCACGCGGAGCACGCGCTCGTAAAGCCGGACGCGAACGCTCTCGCCGATGAGGCGTGAGGGCACCGAGTACGTGTTGTGCTCCACGCGGATCGTGCTCCAGCTCGTGACCTTGACGTCGAGCTCCTTGAACTCGGGAAGGCGGTCCACGCGCACCTGCGGCATCACGGCGAGCTCCTCGGAGAGGCGTTCGCGGCGGACTCGGTTCCCCCGCTCGATGGGGTCTTCGGCGAGCCAGCGCTCGTAGGCCTCGACGCTGTCGAAGTCGCGGCTTCCGCGGACGAGGAGACGCTGTTCGATGCGGCGTTTCAGCGCTCGGTGAGAGGCCTCCACGTCGCCGTTCTGCTCCTTCTCGCCGACGCCGATCGTCCGCGGCTTCATGTCGAAGTGAGCGAGCATCGACACGTAGTTGCGGTTGAAGTCTCGCGTTCCATCGCCGACCTCGTGGGTTGCCGACGTCGAGTGGTCCGTCTGCAGCCACTCCGGATGGTGGCCGAGCCGGAAAAGAGCCGACTGCAGTCCACGTCGCAGCGCCGCGAACGACTCGCTGAGGCACGTGGTCACCCACTCCCAGTTCGAGAACGGGAGAACGAAGTGGCAGAGAAGGTGGGCGAAGGCCACGCCGAGGATCGTGATGTGGAGCTCGGCGCCGTCGGTGAAGTCGAGCTGCGCTGCCTCGCCCGGACGGTGCTCCTGCGAGAAGAACACCTCCCGCTCCGGACCCTCGCTCGCCCGCCAGTGCCGCACCTTCCGCTGCAGCGTGCGCAGCTGCCCGTCGTCGTACACGCCGGGCCTGTGCTCCTGGAGCAACTCGAAGAGCGTCTTCGCCTCGAGCCCGGGCTCGGCCTTGAGCTTCATGCGAACCCACTCCCAGTCGCGCTCGTCGAACGGATCGGGGCGCGTCCGATACGTCCGCAGCGCCTTCAGCTCGCTCGGCAGCTTGCCCTCCGCGAGGTACTTGCTCGCCGTCTTGCGGTCCATCCCGGCCTTCGCCGCGGCCAGTCCGACCTGACCGTGCTTCTCGAATTCCCTCATCAGTCTGCTCACTTGCGCGTTGCTCACGGTCACGGTCGGGCCTCGTGGAGGTCCCGATCCTGCCCGCGATCACGCCGCTGTCAGATGGGGCGTTCTAGTTGTCGCTGGCGGGGAATTCTTATTGTCGCTGAGCACCGGGGTCTGGATCCGAGACGAGAGAGCCGCGTTCCTCGGTCCACGGATCTACGAGCCATCGAGCCCGTGAGAATCACGCCGCCCAGGTCGCCCTGCACGGCGAGTCGCGGTCCGAAGAGGCTGCGGGTCAGTCCTCCCGACGAACCGGCTCGGCATCACTCGACACGACGCGCTCGCGTGCCGCGAGATAGTCGTCGCTGAGGACGAAGCGCAGCACGGACGCGAGCCCGGGAGATGCCTTGGCGGCTTCGCGGAAGCGATCCTCGCTGCCGAGGTCGTGCGCGGCCACGGCGTCGTCGTCCATCGCGAGGCCTCGGAGCGCATCCTGCACGCGTCCCGCGGCGACGAGACCCACGCGCGCGGCGAGGCCCTCCACGATGGCCTTCACGACGGGCCACGTGAATGGAACGGCCAGTCGGACCATGGCGTCCCGCATCCGCGCCTGATGCCGCGCCGGCACCGTATGCCAGAGCTCGGCCGCGAGCGCAGCCGCCTCGCGGCCCACGGGGCCGGTCTGGTCGGGAGAGCCGAAGGCCGCGTGGAGCGCCTCCACGAGGACACGCGCTCTCGCTTCCTCCTGCGCCGCGACGAGCACTCCGCTCGGCGACGCGAGCGACATCGCGCGGGCCAATCGGAAGCGCAGGAGCTCGACTTCCTTCTCCAGGTTCTCGCGGACGACGATGGAGGGAGGCTGGGTCGGTAGGACCGCGACGTCGCGCTCGATCCCTTCGTGGAGGTACAGGGGGATCTCCGCTCGGCCGAGGACGAGGACGAGATCCGCGTGCGTGCGAGCCAGAGGCCGCGACGAGAGGGGCGGCACCTGCTGCGTCCCGACGAGACCGAAGCTGGCGAGCGTGCGCCGGAAGAGCGGCATCCCCCCTTGCCATGCGAGCTCGAGGAGCTCGAGCACCGCCTCTTCGTGCGGATCGCGCACGAGTGTGGCGAGCTCGCCGCCGAGCACGGAGGCGAGCCGCGTGGCGCGCGTCTCGTCCGGTGCAGGATGCGACGGATCGAAGCTCGACACGACGGCGCCGGCGACCGCTCCGAGGGCGAGGCGCCCCGTTCGCTCGGCCAGCGACGCGAGCGTTCGCCACGCCGTCGTCCGGGTGGGATCCGTACGCAGGAGGCTGCGGAGGACGCGGACGGCCTCGGCCTCGCGGCCCGGCGTCGCCGCGAGGAGGCTCGCCCACTCGCCCAGGGCTTCCGCGTCGCCACGCGCCGCGCGCGCCGAGAGCTCGCGCTCGTGGTCGTCGGTGGGGACGGATGGGCGGACTTCCGGCTTCTTCGCCCCGCCGACGTCGATCCAGCTGTCGGTCAGCGTGTCGCGGCGGATGCCGGAGGCCGCTGCGCCCGCGTTCGCGACGAGCGGGTGGGGCGGGGTCGGAATCGTCGGAACCGCGCTCTTCGGTCGCACCGAGTGCGGCACCGAAGGGTGGGGGGAGCGCAGCGTGTCGCGCGGCTGCGCCAGGGCCATCGCTTCGTTGCGGAGCGCGAGCGCGCGCTCGTGGTCGGCGACCAGCGCGAGCGCTCCCTCGATGCGCGCCTGGGCGTCCTCCCGGTTGCCCGAGTCGAGGAGATACCGGGCCGCGTCGCATTGGAGCTCGGCCGCCTCGACGCGGTCGGCGTCGTCGTTCTCGAGCGCGATCTTCACGCCGCGATCGACGTGCGCGATGGCCGACCCGAGCTCGTGGCGATCCTCCCATTCGACCGAGGCGAGGATGCGCAGGCAGCGGATCTGATCGTCCGCGTCCCAGCTCATGTCGACGCGATTGCCGAGGACCTCGACGACCTCGGCCAGCGCCGCGTCGGAGCGCGTGGCGTCCCGTTCGCGGAGGCGCCGCGCGAGCCGGCGGACGTCTCCGAGCAGCTCCGATCGACCGGTCGAGCGCCATGCCTCGAAGAGGAGGTCGAACGCCCGACCGGGATCGTCCAGTGGACCTTCGCAGAGCGCCGCCGTGTTGTGGAGCAGCGCCATCCGGCGATCGACGTGGGTTGCGATCTCGACGAGCGCGAGCAGGGCGTCGACGAGGTCGTTCCATCGTCCGAGCGAGGCGGACAGCCGCTCGATCGCCTGGAACACCACGCCGTCGCTCGGGGAGAGACGGAAGCAGGCGACGTAGGCATCGAGCGCCGACTGGGCCTGGCCGGCGCGCTCGAGCCATCGCGCCTCGCGGTAGCGGATGCCGCGCCGTCCGTGGTCCCCGAGCGCCTTCTCGCGCAGCGTCGCGTAGGTGTCGACGGCCGCCTGCACGTCCGCGGTGACCAGGGCCGCCCGTTCGAAGGCGACGAGCAGTGCCGGGCTTCCGGGCGCGCGATCGAGCCCCTCGCGCGCCAGGTCGAGCGCCGCCTTCGGATCGCCGAGGTGCGTCTCGGCGATGTGGACGGCGTGCTCGTAGAGGCTCGCGGACGGTCCCGGGGCCGCTTCGGCGGCGAAGGCCCGAAGGAAGACGACGGCCCGCGCCGGCGCTCCCCAGCGGACGAGGGCGGCCGCCGCGCGATGCACGACCCGCTCGGGTTCGGCGGCCTCCGAGACGAGTCGACGCAGGAAGCCCTCCGCGCGTTCGGGGTCACGTGCGACGACGAGGGCGGCGAGCGCGAGGTGGAGCAGCCTGGAGGCGCGCGCCTCGGGCGTGCTCGCGGCCTCGAGGCGGAGCGCGAGGACGGCGAGCAAGCGCTCGGGCTCGCGGGCCTCGGCGTAGAGATGCGAGAGCCGGTCCCAGGCGTCCGCCGCCTCGGGCACCTCGGCGAGCAGGCGGAGATACGTGCGGGCCTCGCGCGCGGGCTCCTTCGCTTCCGCGTACATCGCTGCCAGCGCGCGCAGGTTCGTCGCCCGGGAGGCCCCCTCCGTCCAGGCGATCGCGCGCTCGATGGCGGCGACCCGACGTTCGAAGAGGCCGCTCTGCTCGGCGTAGCGGTGCGCAGCCGCGACGAAGCGTCCATCTCCCAGCCGATCCACGGCGAGCAGGGCGACCGTCGCCGCGTCGACGGGATCGCCGTGCCCGAGCACTTCGAGCGCTCGCTCCACGAGGTCGGCCGTCTGGTCGGAGAGCGCGGGAGGCGCGAGGGCCTGCTCGGCGGCGAGGAGCACGGCCTGCACGTCCTGATCGTCGATCGCCTGCCGCAAGCGGAGCGGAGCGATCGCGACGGGGTCGTCGCCGATCCTGCATCGAGCTTCGACGAGCGCCTTCGCGGTGGCCGTGTCGCCTCGCTCGCGCGCGAGATGCAGCCCGAGGCCGAGGAGCCCCGGAGTGTCCCCGACGACGCTCCGGGCGGCCTCGACGATCTCCGCGGCGCGCGCGGGCGTCAGCGCGTCCACGTGGTCGAGGAGGATCGGAAGCGCCTCGAGGCAGGCGGGATCGTTCGTGAAGGCGGTATCCGCGTAGTACACCGCCGTCGCGGCGTCCCCGAGCGACGACTCGAGGCGCGCCCGACGTGCGAGGACGGCGGCCTGCTCGCCGACGGTCGTCGCCTCCGCGACCAGGCGCTCCAGCGCGAACCTCAGGTTCTCCGCGTCTCCGAGCGCTCGCGCTGCGAGCTCGAGACGAAGCGTCGCGTCACGGCGCTCGGGCGCGAGCGTCGTCACGACGGCGGCCGCGTAGCGGGTCACGTCGGGCTGCGCGGTCCACGCGGAGAGACCCATCAGGAGGTCGGCGTAGCGAAGCCGCTCCGAATCGCTCGTCGCGGACTCGATCCGGCGCAGTGCCAGCGCCACGCGCCCCTGGTCGTCGCCGATCCGCGAGAGCAGCCGATCGATCGCGAGGGCCGTCGCCGCGTCCGAGGGATCCGCGGAGAGGACCGCGTCGGCGAGCGCGATGGCACGCTCGCGCTCCTCCGGATGCTCGCGCAGGAGCCCGGCGAGCTTCCGCTCGGCGGTCGGCCGCGACGTATCGTCCGCGCCGCGCACATCGGTCTCGGCCATCTGGAGCAGACCGAAGCCGATGTCGGTCTTCGCGCGAAGCGTCTCGGCTCGAGCCCGCACCTCGGCGACCATGCCCTCGAGCGCTCGACGCGTGTGCTCGTCGGCGCCGTCGAGGCGATTGCGCAGCCGCGACTCGAGCCGCGCCAGTGCCCACGTCGACAGATGCGGCGCGGCGAGATCGATCTCGGCGAGGACGGCGAGCTCCTGCATGCGGCGCTCGACACCATCGGCCATGCCTCCCGCGGCGGCGCGGATCGCGCGCTCGAGCGCGTCGGCGTGCAGCGAGAGGTCGCGCGCATGCTCGGCGAGGCGACGGTGTCGCGCGGCGAGGGCGTCGTCTCCGGGGGCGAGCGCCAGCGCGCGACCGAGGAGCTCGAGCGCCCAGGCGCTTCCCGCGGAGGCCTGGTCGACCGCGGCGCTCGCCTCGGCGAGCAGGGCGGCGGCGCGGTCGGGCGGGGCCACGCGTGCCGCAGCCTCGAGCAGGAGCGCACGCTGCGACGGATCGACGCACGTCTCGGCGTACGCGGCGAGCGTCTCGGAGAACGACACGGGCGTGGCGCTGCTCTCGAACGCCTCGAGGTGGAACGCCATCGCCAGGTCGATGCGGGACCCGCGCTCGGCGGCCTCGGCGGCCGTCGCGAGCAAGCGGCTGCGCGTCTCCGGATCCGCGACCCGGCGGGCGCGGTGCGCGACGAAGACGCCGGCCGCGGCCCCGTGGCCGAGGGCGAGGGCCGCGCGGCCCTCGAGCTCGATCGCGACGGGATGCGCGGGCACGACGTCGAGGACCATCTCGGCCCAGGCGCGTGCGACCTCCGGTTGGTGATCGAGGCGGAGCTCGGCCGCGCGCAGCGCCGCCGCGACCGCGCCCTCGGTGTCCCCGTGCGAGGCGCGTAGACGTGCGAGCAGCTCGAACGCCGACGGCGAGTCGGGGTTGGCCTCGGCGGCGGCCTCGACGGCGGTCCGAGCCGCCTCGGCGTCTCCGCCGCGCGCTTCGAGCCGTGCGGCCTCGAGGAGGCACTCGGCCCGGTGCAGCCCGTCGGTCGCCATCCGGGCGGCCGCGCGCGCGTAGGCGCGTGCGAGATCGAGCTTGCCCACCGACGCACAGAGCGCGGCGGACTCACGGAGCGCGGCGAGACTCTGCGGATCGGCGGCGGCCGCCTCGCGGCTCGCGCGCGCCGCCTCCTCGAGCGACCGGTGATGGCGCAGCCACAGCCTCGCGTAGGCGAGCCAGGCCTCGGCGCGCTCGGGACCGGACGCCTGCGTCTGCTCGAGGCTCGCGATGCGCCGCTCCGCTTCGTCGAGCGGATCGGTCCACGGAGAGCCGGCCGGCGGAAGCTCCGGAAGGTCGCCGGCCACGTCGAAATCCGAGGCGTCCACGGCCGATTCTCCGGGATCGAGGCGGCGCACCGGCTCCCTCGGCGGCTGCGGAGAGCCGGGCCGGAGGGTGTCGCGGAAGCGCGGCGCGGACGCCGGCACGCGATGGCTCGGGGGCGGGGACGAGGGGGTGCTCGAGGGCGGCGTCACGTGGATGCCTGCTTCCTGGGCGGACTCGACGGTCACGGGAGGGGGCGGTGCGCTGTTCGGCCGCGGAGGGGGCGGTGCGACGCTCAGGGGACGCGGGGGGGGCGGCGCGCTGTGGCGATCCGGTTGGAGCACCATCAATCCGGCGCGGATCAGCGCGGCGATGCGCGACGCGGCCGCGGGCGACCGCTTCAGGCACTCGTAGACGTGAGCGCCATCCACGTCGTCGCCGAGCGCGCTCCAGCGCCTCGCGGTGTCGAGGTGCGGCCCTTCCGCCCAATGGAGGTAGGCGCTCGCCCGCTCGCCCACGAGACCGGCGTCGTTCTCCCCGGCACGACGCTCGAGAGCGTCGAGCAGGAGCGGTGGCATGGGCTCGGCGTAGCCCTCCGCGTCGACGGTGGCGTCCGGCTCGAACGCAGGGAGGCCTTCGGCGGACTCCTCTTCGACCGCCAGACCGCGCACGAGCCGATCGAGCATCATCGCGCGGCGCGTGGTGCGGATCGCGGCCTCCGGGACGCGCATCGTCCGCAGGGCCGCTTCGTGGGAGACGCCGGCCGAGAGCGCCTTGCGGACCTCCTGTGCCTGCTCCGCCGAGAGTCGGCCCGCATGCACCATGAAGTCCTCGAGGGGCTCGTCGTGCTCGCTGCCGAGCACGTCGACGACCATGCCGCGACGCAACACGAGGGTGCGTCCACCGATGCGGATCGTGCCGTCCGCTCCGCGCCCCGCGAGCTCCATCAGGAGACGAGCGAGCGGGCTCGACGAAAGTCCCCTCGAAGCCATTCGGGCTCGGAGGTTATCAAGCTTCCCAGGCGAAGTGTGACCGAATCGGTCGGTCGGCCCCCGGGCACCTCAGCGCAGGTCGAGCCAGTAGGGAAGGCTCGCGTACGCGGACTCGCCCGACCTGAGGAGCTCCACCGTGGCGCGCAACGGGGCGAGCTCGGGCGGCAAGAAGGAGAGGGCCGTCGGCGCGAGCGCGGCCTCGCCGTCGCCCAGCCACTCCCCGAGCACGTCGAAGAGCCCCTGACGCCGCTGCCACTCGACGATGCGCGTGTCGGCGCCGACGCTCCCGAGCGCGCGGGCACGCACGAACGCGTCCTCGAGCCCGCCGAGGCCGTCGACGAGGCCGGCCTCCTCGGCGTCCTCCGCCGCGAAGATCCGACCCTCCGCCGCCGCGGCGAGCCGCGCGCCCTCGAGGTGCCGCCCCTCGCGCACCCGCGAGAGGAAGCGCTCGTACGTGCGCTGCATGAGCGTGCCGAGGACGCGACGTTCCTCGTCGTCGAACCTCTGGAACGGGAAGAAGATGTCCGCGTGCGCGCCTCGGGACAGCACCACGCTCGACACGCCGAGGCGTTCGAGCAGGGCCGAGACCTCCACCTTCCCTCCGACCACGCCGATCGAGCCGACCAGGCTGCTGCGATCCGCGAGGATGGTGGTCGCGGCGGATGCCACGTAGTAGCCCCCGCTCGCGGCCATGCCTCCGACCGAGGCGACGACGGGCTTGCGACGCGCGAGCCGCCGCACGGCGTGCCACATGCGGTCGCTCGCGAGGGCCGAGCCGCCGGGGCTGTCGATCCGCAGCACGACGCCGCGGCAGTGCGGATCGTCCGCGAGCCGCCGCATCTCCGCGACGAACGGACCCGAGCGCGCCTCTCCCGTGCGCGGGGTCTCGCCGTCGGTGATCGTTCCCTCGAGGCGAGCGAGCGCGACGTAGGGGGTGCGCGAGGCTTCCTCGTCCGGGCCGGAGGAGAGGGCCTCGAGGAGCTCCGACAGGGTCTTGGGTCCTTCCTGGCGGCCGAGCGCATGGCGCGTGACCCGCTCGGCGTGGGCCGCGGCCTTCGCGTGGGCGCGGGCCTCGTCGTCGAATTCCGCGTCGTCGATGAGCCGATGGACCCGCGCGCTCTCGCCATCGAACGGACCCTGATCGACGAGGCGCTGGGCGGCGTCCCGTCCGCCCCCGATCCTCCGTCCGACGACGTCGAGGAGGCGGCCGTGGCGTCGGTCGAGGAGCCGGTTCAGCGAGGTCCGGACCTCGTCCGGCATGTCGTCACGCGTGAACGGATCCGCGGCCCCCTTGAATCGGCCGACCTGGAGGAGGTCGGCGGAGACCCCGAGGCTCGCGAGGAGGCTCCTCACGTAGACCACCTGGATCGAACCGCCGAGCAGGGCGAGCTGGCCCCCGGGTGTCATCGTGATTCGATTGCAGGCGGCCGCCGCAAGCGCGTAGGACGTGTTGTCCGCGTTCTCGAAGTGGCAGTGGACGGGCTTGCCGGCGTGCGAGAGGCGGCCGAGCGCGGCAGCGAGCTCGTCTCCGATCGCGGCCTCCCCGAGCATCGGCCCGAGACGAACGAGGACGCCCCCCACGGTTCGATCGTCCGCCGCTTCCCGGATGGCCGTCAGGACCTCCCGAAGCGTCGGCTGAGGCGTGGCGAAGGCGCCTCCGTGGCTCTCGGACACGCCCCCCGAGAGGTCGAGCTCCACGAGACGCCGGGGCTCGTCCGAGGCCGAAGATGCAGTCGACTCGGGCCGTGGCTCGCGCCCGGGAGCCTTCCCGCATCCACTCGCGAGGGCCGCGAGGAGGAGGGCGCGCGCGAGCCGTCGAGCCGGGCTCAAGGCGTCCCCCCGGGGGCCGGCGTCTCCGACGGCGCGCCGCTGGGGCCCGAAAGCGCCTCGACGTAGCGCGTGGCCTGGGCGCTTCGGGGACCCGACGGGTATCGATCGAGGTACCTCTGATAGCTGCGCTGAGCCTCGCCCATGCGTCCGAGCGCGCGATAGGCGTCGCCCAGGTGGAAGCAGGCCTCGGCGTATCCTGATTGACACGCCGACGAGAGCTGCTGGACCGCGCCGGCCAGGGATCCCGAGCGGAGGAGGACCTCCCCGAGCCCCGCCTGGGCCTCGGGGGACGAGGGGCGAGCGGCGAGAGCGGCCTCGAACTGACTCCGCGCCCGCGCGAGATCGCCGCGACGCGCGAGATCCTCGCCGCGCCGGACGAGCGTCGAGTAGTCGCCTCCCGTGGCGGTCGCCGCCGGACCCCCCGCGGTCGAGGGCTCGAGCGCGGTTCGGTCCGTGGCGGGGGGGGGAGCCCCGGGGGGACGCGCGGGCACCGGCGCGGGGACCCCGCCGGCGTCGGCGACGGCCGCATCCGGGACCGCCTGCTCCATGCGCACCAGCAGGGTTCGCGCGGGGTCGTGGTCGGGATGGTCGGCGAGCACGCGATGGACCTCGGCGAGGGCTCCGTCGCGGTCGCCCGCCGCGAGCTTGGCCCGAGCGAGGAGGAGGCGGCACCGGATGCATGCCGGCTGCACGCCGACGGCCCGCTCCGCCTCGGGGAGCGCGGCCGCGAGGTCTCCCTCGCGCTCGTCGGCCGAGAGGAGCGCATCGACGTAGATCGGATCGGCGTTGGTCGCGGGGGCGAGCCGCACCGAACGATCGAGATCGGCGCGGGCGGCGGTCAACTCGCCGAGCATGCGGCGCGCGTCCGCCGAGGCGACGTAGGGTGCGGCTTCGTCGCCGTGGAGACCGACGGCGCGCTGGGCGTACCGGAAGGCTTCTTCCGCGTGCTCTCGCGCGAGCCGACGCAGCTGCGAGGCCCGCGTCGCACGGTTCCGGTTCTCCTGGTCGCGGGCGTCCTCGTCGAGCGCGTCGAAGAGGAGGAGCTGGGCCCAGTACGCGTGCGCTCGCGACAGGTCGACGAGCGGCCGCATCGCGGAGGGCTCGCGTCGGTGCGCCGCGAGGAAGGCCTCGGCCGCGAGGCGATAGCCATCCGTGGTGTCACGCTCGATCAGCGACGCTCCATTCGCGAGCGGGGCTTCGGCCGCTTCCGGACCGACGCCGGCCGTCCGCGCGATCCGCGACCACTGGCTGGCCACGGCGAGCAGGAGCGCGGCGACGACCGCGATGCCGATCCATGCGCCGCGCTTGCCGCGGCTCGGCGGCGGCGGACGTTCGTCGTCCTCGTCGACGCGCAGGAGGCTCTTGCGGTCGGGCTCGAACGGGCGCTCCGGAGCCGGCGTCGGCTCGAGTCGGGGCGCGCGGCGGGCCAGCAAGGTGGTCGGCACCTCGTCGAGCATCAGCGAGGGATCGATGGGCGGCGGACCGAGCGGCGGAATCGGACCGACGCCCACGAGCGTCGAGGACGCGGCCGGCGGCGGGGCCGCATGCGCGGCGCTGCCACCGGCCGGCTTCACCAGCAGGGCCGTCGGATGGTCCGAGATCGGACCGCCGCTCGCCGACGAGGCCGCGCCGCCGTTCGTTCCCACGCCGAGGAGCGTGCCGCCCGAGCGTGCGTGCGCGTGCGGATTGCGCGGCGCGGGAGGAGGCGCGGGCGGCGGAGGCCGACTCGAGATCGGGCGCGGCGTGTCGATGTGCCCCGGGGGCGAGTGGAGCGAGAGCTCCCGTCCTCGCTGGCGCCTCGCGCGGGCCGCGGCGAAGTGCGGGCTCAGCTCCGGCACGTCGCCGAGGGCGCGCCACGGCTCGCCGGAGCGCGTGATCTCGTCGTCCTCCGAGAGCAGGCCGTGCTCGATCCGCTGCTGCACGTCCTCGAGCGTCGAGAGGGTCTCGACGGTCCCGTCCTGCCGACGAACGTCCCACGGCACGGCGGAGCCCGGACGATGGACCTTGAACAGATGGCCGCACTGGGTGCACTTCACCGTCGTGCCGCGCTCCGACACGAGGTTCTCGTCGAACACGTACTCCGTGCGGCAGCGTTCGCAGGTGACGTCCACGGGACGGCGAGGGTAACCGACACCGACTCCGAAGTCGAAACGTGCTTTGCATCCGGCGCGGATGACGCCGTGACGGCGAGGTGGTAGGGTGCCCCGCCGTGCAGACCCGGATCGCCGAGGCCATCGAGCACACACTGCTCACGCCGGACGCCACCCTGAGCGCGATCGACGCCCTCTGCGACGAGGCGATGCGTCACCGGTTCGCGGGGGTCTGCATCCCCTCGGCCCACGTGGCGCGAGCCGCGTCGCGGATGGCTCGCTCGAACGTGCGCGTGGTCACGGTCGTCGGCTATCCGCTCGGCTGCGTGGTCACGGAGGCGAAGGTCGCCGAGACCCGGGCGGCCATCGCCCTCGGCGCCCACGAGCTCGACGTCGTGATGCATCTCGGCGCGCTCAAGGACGGGGACGACGCGGCCGTGTTGGCCGATCTGACCGCGGTCGTCGTCGCGGCCGAGGGCCGTCCCGTCAAGGTGATCCTCGAGACCGGCCTCCTCTCGGACGCGGAGAAAGTCCGCGGAGCGGAGCTGTCGGTGGCGGCCGGGGCCGCCTACGTGAAGACCTGCACCGGGTTCCCGGGACGCGGCACCGCTACCGTCGAGGACGTGCGGCTCCTGTCGGAGACCGTGGCCGGCCGAGCACGCGTGAAGGCGTCGGGCGGCATCCGTACGCGCGAGGACGCGCTGCGCCTCCTCGCGGCCGGCGCCACGCGCCTCGGGACGTCCAGCGGCCCCCGGCTCGTGGCCGGCGAGCCGTCCCCGAGCAGCATCCCACCGAGCTACTGAGGAAGGAAACGATGAGCGTCGTCGCCGTCACCGATGCAACGTTCGAGACCGAGGTCCTGCGCAGCCCGCTGCCGGTGTTGGTCGACCTCTACGCGGACTGGTGTCAGCCCTGCAAGGCCATCGCGCCGATCGTCGAGGAGCTCTCGAAGGAATTCGCGGGGAAGGTGAAGTTCGCGAAGGTCGACGTGGAGCGCAGCCCGCGCGTCGCGGCTTCGTTCCGCGTCCAGTCGATCCCGATGCTCGTGCTCATCCACGAGCAGCAGCTCGTGAACCACCACGTCGGAGCCATCGACAAGAAGGGCCTCCTGGCGATGCTGGAGCCCGTGCTCCCGCAGGAGGCCTCGCAGCTCGAGCCGAAGCAGCTCGCGCAGCTGCTCGCCCAGCGACGTGTGGTGCCCGTCGACGTGCGCGACGAGCGTTCGTTCGGTCGATTCCGGATCCCCGGCGCCGTGAACGTTCCCGCCGAGCAGGTGCTCGAGCGCGCGAGCGAGCTCGTTCCCGCGGACGGACGGCTGCGCGTGCTCTACGGTCGCTCGGAGGATCCGGCGAAGGATCTCGCGAAGCAGCTCGGCGACAAGGGCATCGAGGTCGGCTTCCTCGCCGGCGGCTTCCTCCATTGGGAAGCGGACGGGAACGAGGTCGAGCGAGGGTGAGCCTCCGGCTGCCGATCGCGGACGCTCCACGCCCGGACACGGCCTTGGCGACCGACGGCGTGCGCCCCGCCGTCCCAGGGCTCGTCCTCTCCGTGGTCCCTGCCGGCGGCCTCGAATCGGCCCTCGCCTTCGCGGAGCACCTGGTCCGGGCGCTCCGCGTCGGGGGGCTCGTGCCGGACGCCTGGATCGTCGAGCGTGCACCGCTCGGTCGGAGCGGCGCGTCCGCCGAGGCGGGTGGGGCCCTCGCGACGAGGCTGACCTCCGCTGGGGCCGAGAAGGTCGTGGCCGTCGACGTCGACGCGACCGAAGCCTCCCGGCTACGCGCGGCCCTCCTCGCCGCGGGGGCGACGCCCCTCGTGGTGGTCGGCGCGGACGTCCCGCTCGTGGTCGAGCCGACTCTCACCCTGGCCGTCACGCTGGGGCGCCCTCCCACGACGTGGAGCGCCTCCGTGCGCGCCTCGCGTCCGACGTGGGACGGCGAGGTGGTCGAGCCCCGCTCCGAGCTCGCTCGGGGGGTCGCTTCCGCCGCCCTCGGGCGCCGCGAGCCCCCCCTTCGGCGAGGGTGAGCCGTCGCGACGGGGGCGCCGGGAGACCTCCCCGGCGAGTGAATCGGCGTTCAGCAGTTCCTGCCTTGTCCGGGAACGATCCCGAGGCTAGTAACTCACCGCTTCGGGCCGGGGCCCAGACCGCCGGCCGTGATCACGAAGTCCGAGGGTACGACAATGGCGAATGCACCCGAGTACTCGCCCGGCCTGGCCGGGGTTCCCGCCGCGCGCACCAGCGTGTGCTACCTCGACGGCTCCGTCGGCAAGCTCCAGTACCGCGGCTACCCGATCGAGGTGCTCGCGGAGAACTGCACGTTCGAAGAGGTGGCCTACCTCCTCCTCTACGGAGAGCTCCCGAACGCGCAGCAGCTCGCCAAGTTCGACCACGAGCTCCGTCAGGTCCGGAAGGTGAAGTTCCGGATCGTCGACGTCCTCAAGACGCTGCCCGAGAGCGGCCATCCGATGGATGCGCTCACCGTCGCCGTCGCGGCGATGGGCATGTTCTACAAGGGCGACCACGTGAAGGACCTCGAGTTCCGGCGTCTCTCCGCGATCCGCCTCATCGCGAAGCTGCCGACCATCGTGGCCGCGTGGCACCGAATCCGCCGCGGCGACGAGCCGATCGCGCCGAATCCGGATCTCTCGCATGCGGCGAACTTCCTCTACATGCTCGAGGGCGAGGTCCCGACGCAGACGGAAGCGCGCATCATGGACGTCGCGCTCATCCTCCACGCCGAGCACTCGATGAACGCGTCGACGTTCGCGGCGCGCGTGACGGGCTCGACGCTCGCGGATCCCTACGCGGTCGTCGCCTCGGCGGTGGGCGCGCTCGCCGGGCCGCTCCACGGCGGCGCCAACGAAGAGGTCCTCGCGATGCTCCGCGCGCTGCCGGAGACCACGCCCGAGGGCATCCGCCGCTGGGCCGAGGATCGCCTCGCGCGCAAGGACAAGATCATGGGCTTCGGCCACCGCGAGTACAAGGTGAAGGACCCGCGGGCGAACTGTCTCCAGACCCTCGCCGTGAAGCTCTTCGACGAGCGCGGCTCGACCCCGATCTACGCGGTGGCCGTCGAGCTCGAGAAGCAGATGGCCGACCTCGTCGGCGCGAAGGGCATCTACCCGAACGTCGACTTCTACAGCGGCATCGTCTACGAGAAGCTCGGCATCCCGATCGACCTGTTCACGCCGGTCTTCGCCATCGCGCGCGTCGCGGGCTGGCTGGCGCACCTGCTCGAGCAGCTCGAGGACAACCGCATCTTCCGCCCGAACCAGATCTGGACGGGGACCGAGGACCGCGCGTTCGTCCCGATGAACAAGCGCTGAGCGAGCGGCTCGCCGCTCCTTCGCAACGCCCCGCGCCGACCGGCCGGGGCGTCTTCGTTCCGTCGCCGCTTCAGGGACGGC
Organism: Polyangiales bacterium; assembly: GCA_046351215.1. Taxonomy (GTDB): domain Bacteria; phylum Myxococcota_A; class Polyangia; order Polyangiales; family Houyiibacteriaceae; genus JAXLYX01. The sequence continues at coordinate 110,004 of JAXLYX010000007.1, forward strand.
CCACGCAGCGCGGCAGCACGCCGTTCGCGTCCGGAGGCATGCGGAATCGAAGGCGGTCCGCGGTTCCCGGCGTCGCGTGGAGCACGCAGTCCGGACCGACGATCACCGCTTCGGCGTGGAACGGGAGCTGGGCGAGGAGCGCGAGGCCCCGTTCGACTCCGAGCACGAAGACGGCCGTCGACAGAGCGTCGGCGTGGATGCCGTCGCGCGTGATCAGCGTGACCGAGAGGGCCCCTCGGGACGGAAGGCCCGTGCGCGTGTCGATGATGTGGTGGATGCGCTGGCCGGCCGGGTCGAAGTAGAAGTGCTCGTAGTCGCCCGACGTGGAGATCGACACGTCGCTCGCCTCGAGGAAGGCGAAGTACTCCTCGGGCTCGCGGGGATGCTGGATCCCGACGCGCCAAGGGCGGTCGCCCCTCATGCCGTGGACCTGCACCTGGCCACCGCCGAAGAGCATGTAGCTCCGGATGCCGGCCGCCTCGAGGATGCTTCCCGCGCGATCGAGGGCGTACCCCTTGGCGATGCCGCCCGTGCCGATCTGCATCCCTCGGCGCCGCAGGTAGACGGTGCCGGCCGTCTCGTCGAGCACGATGTCCCGATAGCTCACGAAGCGGAGGCGCCGCCGGATCTCCCGTGGATCGGGATCGTCGTGGGAGCCCGGACCGAAGTCGTAGAGCCCGCGAAGCGCGGCCCACGAGAGATCGAAGGCGCCCTGGCTCTCGCGCGACGTCTCGAGCCCCGCGCGCACCACCTCGAGCGTGTCCGCCCCGATCGCGACGGGATGGTCGCCGGCGGCCGTGTTGATGGCCGAGATCTCGCTCGTCGGACGCCACTCCGAGAGCACGTCCTCGAGGCGGGCGATCTCGTCGAAGGCGGCCGCGATCGCGGGCTCGGCGACGTCCTCGGGCGCGTCGACCTGGATCGAGAAGACGGTCCCCATGATCTGGCGGTTGCGCCCGAAGAGGGGGCGCGGCGCCGCCGGCGTCTCGGTGCGACCGCCGGCTCGCGGACGGGCGCGTGTCTCGGACCCCGACGGGGCATCGTCGCCATGCGCTCCGCATCCGGGCGAGAGCAGGACGAGCGAGCAAGCGACGAAGGCGAGGGCGCGGCGGACCATCGGGCCGAACTCTCCGGGCGGAATAAGGTCGCGTCAACCCGCGCACCGGCCCATCGGATGGTACGCTCCGCCGCGCATGCGGTTCCGCTCCCACGCAAGCCGGCTCGCAGCGGTCTTCGTCCTGCTCGTGCCGCTCTTCGTCCCCGTCCGAGGCGGAGCGATCGGGGAGGCCACGGCGATCGAAGTCCGCGGGGCCTACTTCGGCTCGATGGGCGATCCGCGGCCCCTCGCGCGGAGCCGCATCGCCTGGGCGCTCCGGACGCGAACGAGCGTGGAGGCCCGGCTCGCGACGACGCGCGTCCGCTTCGACGACCCGTCGATCTTCGATTCGCCCCTGCTCGTCGTCGCGGGAGAGGGCGCCTTCCCCGCACCGACCGAAGCCGAGGTGCTCGGCCTGCGTCGCTTCGTGGAGCTCGGCGGCTTCGTGCTCTTCGACGACGCGCGACCCGACGACCCCGGCTTCGCGAGCTCGGTGCGCGCGGTGCTGGCGCGAGCGTTCCCGTCGTGGCCGCTCCGCACGGTCTCGTCGCGCCACACGATCTACCGGAGCTTCTATCTCGTGCCGCGTCCCATCGGCCGCATCGAGGGGCCCGACACGGTAGACGGCCTCGAGCGTGACGGGCGCCTCGCCGTGGTCCTCACGCACCACGACGTCGGAGGCGCCGTCTCGCGCGACAACCTCGGCACGTACACCTTCGACCTCGTGGGGGGAGGCGAGGCCCAGCGCGAGCTGGCCATGCGCTTCGCGGTGAACCTCGTGATGTACGCCCTCTGTCTCGACTACAAGGACGACCAGGTGCACGCGCCCTTCCTGATGCGGCGGCGCCCGGAGAGCGTGCCGACGCCATGAGCCCCGGTTCGGGAGTCGCGTTCGCGCTCGGGATCCCCGGCGGCGCCGTCGTCGCGGGGCTCGTCCTCGTGCTCCTCGCGGCTCTCTTCGTCCATTCCGTCCTGGAGAGCCGTTCGCTGCCGCCGCGGAGGCGCGCTCTGCTCCTCTCGCTCCGGGCGCTCGGCCTCCTCCTCGGCTTCGCAGTCGTGGCCCAGCCGTCGTGGCTCGAGGAGCGCACCGAGCGGACGCCGGGTCGCCTCGTCGTGCTCGTGGACACGTCGCGGAGCATGAGGGTCGGCCGCGAAGGCGCGACGCGTGCCGCCATCGTGCGCGAGGTGCTCGCACGCTGGGCGCGCGAGCCGGCCTTCGCACGCGCGACACTGCTCGCCTTCGATTCCGGCGTGCGACCGACGACGCGCGAAGCCCTCGGTGCCGACGAGGCGTTCACCGGCGAGAGCACACGGCTCCCCGAGGCGCTCCGCGAGCTCGCGACGGACGATCGGGGACACGAGGTGGGCGCCTTCGTGGTCCTCGCGGACGGAGCGTCGTCCGGGAGCCCGGTGCCGCTCGACGTGGCCACGCTCGGGGGAGCCCGCGTCCACACGCTGGCCGTACCGGACCCGGCGCCGCTCCGCGACAGGTCGATCTTCCGCGTCCGGAGCGATGCGCGAGCCTTCCTCCGACAGCCGTACGTGGTCCGTGTCGACGTGCGCGCCGAGCACCTGGCCGGTGGCAGCCTTCCGGTGACCCTCTATCGGGGCGACGAGGTCCTGTCGGTGCGCGAGGCCGCGCTCGACGATCGGGGCGTCGGCGAGGTGCGCTTCGAGGTCTCGCCGCAGCGCGTCGGCACCGTCTTCCACCGCGTCGCCTTCGAAGAAGATCCCACCGACGCCGTCCCGGAGAACGATGCGCGCTCCTTCCTCGTCCACGTGGGACGGGATCGCCTCCGGGTGCTCCACGTCGCAGGGCAGCCGAGCTGGGACGTGCGGTTCCTGCGCTCCTTCTTGAAGCGCGATCCGTCGATCGACCTGATCTCGTTCTTCATCCTCCGGACGAACACCGACCTCACGATGGCGGATCCCTCGGAGATGGCGCTGATCCCGTTCCCCACGGACGAGCTCTTCCGCGAGCACCTCGCGAGCTTCGACGTGGTGCTCTTCCAGGACTTCAACTACCGCCCGTTCGCGATGGCCCAATACCTGCCGGGCATCGCGCGATACGTCGAGAACGGCGGCTCCTTCGCGATGATCGGCGGCGACGTCTCGTTCGCCTCGGGCGACTACGTCGGCACCGCGATCGAACGGATCCTGCCGGTGACGATGCCGGCGAACGGCGCGGGGGCCGTCGTCGGCGATCCGTTCGCGCCGTCCCTCGTTCCGTTCGCCGAGCGGCATCCCATCGTCGCGCTCGCGCCCGAGCCCCTCGAGAACCGGCGCTTGTTCGCTTCGTTGCCCGAGCTGCTCGGAGCGAACCTGCTCGAGGGGCTCGCCGAGGGCGCCGTGCCGCTCCTCGTGCACCCGCGGATGCGCGTCGCGGCGGGGCAGCCGATGCCGGTGTTGGCCGTGGGCGAGCGGGGGCAGGGACGCGTGCTCGCCTTCGCCGCCGATTCGTCGTACCGCTGGGGAATCACCGCAGGCGGTCGTACGGGCGACGCGTCGGTCTTCGAGCGGTTCTGGGATCGGACGTTGCGCTGGCTCGCCCGCGATCCGGCGCTCGAGGCCTCGAGGGTCCTTCCCGAGCGCGAGCGCGTGGGCCCGCGTGCGGAGCTCGTGGTCGAGGTCCTCGCGCGGGACCCGGCGTACGCGCCCATCCTCGCGCATCCGCTCCGACTCGAGGTGCGCGATGCGGCCGACGAGGGCGTCGCCTCGGTCGAGGCGCGCGTCGATGCCGAGGGGGGAGGCGAGGTCCGGCTGACCGGGCCGAGCCGTCCGGGGGCCTATCGGCTCCGACTCGTGGACGGCACGACCGCGTCGGTCCTCGCCGAGTCGGCGTTCGTCGTCGAGACGGGAGGCGACGAGCTCGCGGATCCGCGCGCGGACGCGGCCACTCTCGCGCGCCTCGCCTCCGCGAGCCGCGGCCGCCACGTCGAGGACGCGCGCTCGGCGCCGAGCCTCGCGAGCTTCGATTCGACGCGGGAGCGCTCCCTCGGAATCGTTCCACACGCCCCGTTCCGCTCGCCCCTCGCGCTGCTCGCGCTGCTCGGGCTGCTCGTCGGAGAGTGGTGGGCGCGAAGGCGGCTCGGCCTCGCGTGATCACGACGCGAAGGCCCGCGCGTGGACGACGCGCGGGCCCTCTTCGTCGCTCGAGCTCGCGGGATCAACCGACCGGGATCACCTCGACGTTCGTCGCCACGCGGAAACCGCACTCGGTCTTCGCGCGGATCTCGTCCACCGTGACGTCGGCGGCGCGCTCGACGAGGACGAGGCCGTCCGAGTCGACGTCGAAGACGGCGAGGTCGGTGACGACGCGGTTCACGCAGCGCACGCCGGTCAGCGGCAGGGTGCACTCCTTGCGGATCTTGAACGCACCGTCCTTCGCGGTGTGCTCCATCATCACGACGATGCGACGGGCGCCGGCGACGAGATCCATCGCGCCGCCCATGCCCTTGATCATCTTGCCCGGGATCATCCAATTCGCGAGGTCGCCGAATTCGGCCACCTCCATGGCACCGAGCACGCAGAGGTCGATGTGACCTCCACGGATCATCGCGAACGAATCGGAGGAGGAGAAGTACGCGGCGCCGGGCACCGCCGTGATGGTCTGCTTGCCGGCGTTGATGAGGTCGGGATCCTCCTCGCCCTCGTAGGGGAAGGGCCCGATGCCGAGGAGACCGTTCTCGGACTGGAGGAAGACGTCCATCCCCTCGGGGATGTAGTTCGCCACGAGCGTCGGCATGCCGATGCCCAGGTTCACGTAGAAGCCGTCGCGCAGCTCGCGCGCGATGCGCTGCGCCATCTGTTCGCGGGTGAGCGGCATGTCAGGCACTCCTCTTGCGGACGGTCCGCTGCTCGATCGGCTTCTCGTAGCCCTGGCCGAGGATCAGACGCTGCACGTAGACGCCCGGCGTGTGCACGTGATCGGGGTCGATCTCGCCGACCTCGACGATCTCCTCGACCTCCGCGATCGTGACCTTCGCCGCGGTCGCCATCATCGGATTGAAGTTCCGGGCCGTCTTCCGGTAGACGAGGTTGCCGAAGCGATCGGCCTTCCAGGCCTTCACCAGCGCGAAGTCCGCGCGGAGCGCCGTCTCCATCACGTACCACTGCCCGTCGAACTGACGCGTCTCCTTGCCCTTCGCGACCTCGGTGCCGTAGCCCGTGCGGGTGTAGAAGGCGGGGATGCCCGCTCCGCCGGCGCGGATCCGCTCGGCGAGGGTGCCCTGCGGATTGAGCTCGACCTCGAGCTTCCCGTCGAGGAAGAGCCGCTCGAAGATCTTGTTCTCGCCGACGTACGACGAGACCATCCGCTTCACCTGACCGTTCGCGAGCAGGATGCCGAGGCCCTTGTCGGTGGTGCCGCAGTTGTTCGAGATGATCGACAGGTCCTTCACGCCCTTCGCGTGCAGGGCCTTGATCAGGTTCTCGGGGTTGCCACAGAGACCGAAGCCGCCGGACATCAGGACGGCGCCGTCCGGGATGTCCGCGACCGCCGCCGCTGCCGAGGGATAGAGCTTGTCCATGCCCCATCTTCGAGGGTCGAACGCCGGCGAGTCAACCCCGCGCGCGACTCGGAATTCATCGAAATGACGAGGCTTTCCGCCGCAGGGGTTAATCGGCGACGCCGCATGCGGGAGCCGGCCCGCGCACGCCTCAGAAGCGCAGTCGGTAGCTCGCTCCGAAACCACCCGGAAGGGCGTAGGCCCCGACCTCGTAGCGCCTCTCGAGCGAGTAGGGCGCCTGCGTCGCCGGCGTGGGGTTCCGGGCGTTCAGTCGAGCGACGAGGCGCTTGTAGCTCTTCCACCGACGCTCCGCGCTCGACGGGGTGAGCATCGCCACGAGGCCCGTGACGATGGTGATGCCTCCGGTGATCGCGATGATGTACGTGAACGCGTCCGCGTGCGCGAAGCCCTCGGGTCCGACGAGGATCGGGATGCTGATCGCGCCCGCGGCGATCTGCAGGCCGCCGTCGAGCAGGCGCGCCGTGCGGTAGCGGTTGGCCAGCATCTGGAGCGATTGCTCGCCGTAGCGGAGCCGCGCCATCGCATCCTCGGGCGTCGTCATCGGCATGTTGGTGAAGGCGACGGCGTAGCGCTGCGGATTCGGCTTCAACGTGAAATCGATGAGCGCGCGCCCGATGCTCATGCCGCCGTACACGTAGAAGTAGTTCCCCGTCTGGACGCTGCCCGAGTTCCGCGCCCATGCGCCGAGGCCGATGAAGAGTCCGCCCGTCAGCGCTTCCATCACGCCCTCGACGACGGCGCCCTGGCCCATCGAGAGGGCACCGAGGTTGCTCTCGAGCGCCGAGAGGCGTTGGGCGATGCCCGGGTCGAGGCGCGGCCCCGTGGGCGCCCCGAGCTGGGTCGCGAAGGGATTCGCCGAGAGGGGGGACGTCCCGTAGGGCGGATACCCGCCGGGCGGAGGAGGCAGCGAGGGGGAGGTCGCGTAGCCTGGGGGTGGAGCCGCGGGCACGGAGGGCACCGCGGGCGCCGCGGGGGCCGACGGGACAGGGGGCGGGGCCACGGCGGCGGGCGGCGTACCTGCCGCGCCCACGGCGGCGGCTGCGCCGACGGCGGCAGGAGCCGCGGGTGCCGTGCCGGGGCGCGACATCCCGGGCCGAGGGGCTCCGAGCGCCGAGCCGGCCTCGCGCGGGGCCTGCGCCGAGAGCTGGCCCGCCGGGAGCCCGATTCCGAGGCCGAGGACGGTGACCAGGACGGCCCCTGGAAGGCGACGGCAGGGCAAGCGCGAAGTCATCCGGGAGAATATCGGCGGAAGAAGGCCCGCGCGCCAGCGTCCGCACGCGTCGGACTGCCCCCGCTGGCGCTCGGCGGACCTGCTATGACGCCGAGTCCCGCCATGCGTACCACCGAGCTCCGAGGCGCGCGCACCCACAACCTCCAGTCGATCGATCTCGACCTCCCCCCCGGGCAGCTCGTCGTGATCGCCGGTCGCTCCGGCGCGGGCAAGTCCTCGCTCGCGTTCGGCACGCTCTACGCCGAGGGCCAACGCCGCTACGTGGAGAGCTTCAGCGCCTACGCGCGCCAGTTCCTCGAGCGCATGGCGCGTCCGCCGGTCGACTCGCTCGAGCCCGTTCCGGTGGCCATCGCCGTCGATCGTCAGGCGCCGGTGCGCACGAGCCGCTCGACCGTCGGCACGATGTCGGAGCTCACGGACTACGTGAAGGTGCTCTGGTCGCGCTGGGCGACGCTGCGCTGTCCCGGTTGCGGCGGGGACGTGCACGACGAGCCGCCCGAGCGAGTCGCGGCAGAGGTCCTGCGCACGCTGCCCGACGAGCGCATCGTCATCACGTATCCGTGTCCCGTCCCCGCGCCCGAGGACTTCGTCGGGCTGCGCGAGTCGCTGGTGAAGGAAGGCTATCGCCGGATCTTCGACGGCCGCGAGGCGCGCTCGCTCGACGAGGTCCGTCCGAGCGACGTCGAGGCCCTCGGTCGGGTGGTCCACGTCGTCGCCGACCGCACGGTCGCGCGCGAGGAGGATCGAGGCCGGATCACCGAGGCCCTAGAGGCCGCGATGGGCCGGGGCCTCGGCAGGGTCGACGTCTGGGCCAAGAACGGAGAACGACGCCGGTTCGCGCGCGGCCTCGTCTGCGCGACCTGCGATCGCACGTTCCGGCCCTCGAATCCGGGGCTCTTCTCGTTCAACAGCCCCATCGGCGCGTGCCCCACCTGCCGTGGCTTCGGCCGCACGATCGGCATCGACCTCGCGAAGGTCTTCCCGGACGAATCGAAGTCGGTCCAGGGAGGCGCGATCAAGCCGTGGTCCGGCAAGTCGACCCAGTGGGAGCGGGGCCACCTCCGCAAGATGGCGCAGCGCGTCGGCTTCCCGCTCGACGCCCCCATCGCCTCGCTCACGCCGGCGCAGCGCACTTGGCTCGTCGATGGCGACGGCTCGAAGGACGATTCCGGCTGGTTCGGCATCCGTGGTTGGTTCGAGTGGCTCGAGACGCGCGCGTACAAGATGCACGTCCGCGTGCTGCTCTCGCGCTACCGGAGCTACGACACCTGCCGCGACTGCGGAGGCGGCCGGCTCCGCGAGGAGGCGACGCACTGGCGCGTCGCCGGTCGATCCCTGCCGGACTTCCTCGCGCTCTCGATCGACGACGCGCGCCGCTTCGTGGACGACGAGGCCGCCGCGCGACCCCACGACCCGGCCAGCGATCTCCTCGTCCACGAGGTCCGCACCCGCCTCGACACGCTCCGCGACGTCGGCCTCGGCTACCTCTCGCTCGATCGCGGATCCCGCACGCTGTCGGGCGGCGAGACCCAGCGCGTCTCGCTCGCCGGCGCGCTCTCCGCCTCGCTCAACGGTGCGATGTTCGTCCTCGACGAGCCGACCGTCGGCCTGCACCCGAAGGACGTCGAGAAGCTCCTCGGCGTGGTGCGAGCGCTCGCGACGGGCGAGAACGGCGTGCTCCTCGTCGAGCACCATCCGCGGATGATCCTCGGCGCGGATCGCGTCGTCGAGCTCGGGCCCGGCGCGGGCGAGCACGGCGGCAGAGTCGTGTTCGACGGAACGCCCGCCGAGCTCTTGCGCGCGAGGACGTCGACCGCACGCGCGCTGACGGAGCCCGTCATCGAGCGGAGGACGCCCCGCAAGGGCCGCGGGACGCTGTTGCTCGAGGGGGCGCGCGGCCACAACCTGAAGGACGTCGAGCTCGCGATCCCGGTGGGAGCGCTCACCGTGGTCACCGGCGTGAGCGGCAGTGGCAAGAGCAGCCTCGTCTTCGAGGCGCTCCTCCCGGCCGTTGGCCGGGCGATCGGCGCCGAGGGCATGGAGGTCCCGCTCCCCTACGGGAGCCTCGAGGGCGCGAAACTCGTGCGCGGCGTGGTCGGTGTCGATCAGTCGCCGCTCGGACGGACGAGCCGCGGCAACGCCGCGACCTACCTCGGCGTCTGGGACGTCGTACGCAAGCGCTTCGCGGCCTCGCCCGTGGCGATGGAGCGCGGCTACACGGGAGGCACGTTCTCGTTCAACGTCGCGGGCGGTCGCTGCGAGGCCTGCCGCGGCGAGGGTGCCGAGACCGTCGAGATGCAGTTCCTCGCGGACGTCTCGTTCAGTTGTCCCGAATGCGGAGGCAAGCGCTTCGCCGGACCCGTCCTCGAGGTCGAGGTCCGCGGCAAGAGCGTCTCCGACGTGCTCGACATGACGGCGACCGAGGCGACAGCCTGGGCCGAGGGGGACGACGCCCTCGTGAAGGCCCTGCGGCCGATGGTCGACGTCGGACTCGGCTACGTCCGCCTCGGTCAGCCCCTGAACACGCTCTCCGGCGGCGAGGCCCAGCGACTCAAGCTCGCGCTCGCGCTCGGCCAGGCGGCGCCGGGCTCGCTCGTCGTCCTCGACGAGCCGACGGCCGGCCTGCACGCGGACGACATCAAGCCGCTCCTCGAGGTCCTCGACCGCCTCGTCGATCGAGGCGACACGGTCGTGGTGGTCGAGCACAACATGCGCGTGGCGGCTCACGCGGATCACGTCGTCGACCTCGGTCCGGGAGCGGGCGACCTCGGAGGACGCATCGTCGCGGCGGGCTCGCCGGAGGTCGTCTCGGCCCATCCGACGAGCGCGACGGCGCGCTTCCTCGCGGAGGCCCTCGGCACGGCGAAGCGCCCGAAGCCCGCGGCCGCGAAGGCGGGCGCCGGGGCTCCGGGCGTGCCGTCGGACATCGAGATCCGCGGTGCACGCGAGCACAACCTCAAGGACGTCTCGGTCTCGATCCCGCGCGAGAAGCTCGTCGTGGTCACGGGGCCGAGCGGGAGCGGCAAGAGCACGCTCGCCTTCGACGTGCTCTTCGCGGAGGGACAGCGACGCTACCTCGAGACCCTCTCGCCCTACGCTCGGCAGTACATGCCGCAGCTCCCGCGGCCCGCGGTCGATCGCGTCGCCGGCGTGCCGCCCTGCGTCTCGCTCGAGCAGCGCATCACGCTCGGAGGCACCAACTCGACGGTCGCGACGATCACCGAGGTCGCCCACTACCTGCGGCTGCTCTACGCGCGCGCCGGACTGCTCCACTGTCCCGAGTGCCGCGTGCCCATCACGGCCCGCAGCCCGCTCGCGCTCGTGGACGACGCGAAGAAGCGGTACGGGAAGAAGGCTGGGCTCCTCGTCCTCGCTCCCCTCGTGAGGTCCCAGAAGGGCCACCACCGCGAGGTCTTCGAGAAGGCGCGCAAAGCGGGCTTCACCGAGGCTCGCGTCGACGGGAGGCTCCTGCCGATCGAGCCCGGCATGAAGCTCGTCCGCTACGCCGAGCACGACGTCGACGTCGTCGTCGGTCGCACGGGCGGTCGCTCCGACGATCTCGCCGCGCTGCTCGCGCGAGCCCTCGAGGAGGGCGACGGCGTGGCGAAGGTCCTCGCGCCCGAGGGAGAGTGGCTCGCCTCGACGAAGCGCGCGTGTCCTTCGTGCGGCAAGGGCTTCCCGGAGCTCGATCCGCGCTTCTTCTCGTTCAACACGAAGCAGGGGCAGTGCGAGGGCTGCGAGGGCAAGGGCCTCGTCGAGCGCACGGTCGGCCGCGGGAAGAACGCGCGCGTCGTCCACGAGGCGTGCACGTCCTGCGACGGACGACGACTCTCGCCGCTCGCGCTCTCGGTGACCGTCTCGGGCCGCTCCATCGACGCGCTGCTCGGTGCGAGCGTCAGCGGAGCGCGGGCCACGATCGCGGAGCTCGTGCTCGAAGGCCGCGAGAAGGAAATCGGCGAGGTTCCGATCCGCGAGGCCGAGCGTCGGCTCGCCTTCCTCGAGTCCCTCGGTCTCGGCTACCTCGGCCTCGATCGCGCGGCGCACACGCTCTCGGGCGGCGAGCTGCAGCGCGTCCGTCTCTCGGCCCAGCTCGGGGCTGGGCTGACGGGCGTCCTCTACGTCCTCGACGAGCCGACGATCGGCCTCCACCCCCGCGACACCCACAAGCTCGTCGGCGCGCTCCGGGGGCTCGTCGACCGAGGCAATTCGGTGATCGTCGTCGAGCACGACGCCGAGGTGATCGCGAGCGCCGACCACGTGATCGACGTCGGCCCCGGCGGCGGACGCCACGGCGGACGGATCGTCGATCAAGGCTCGCCGGATCGCATCTCGGCCGCGATCGAGAGCGTCTCGATCGACCCACGCACGGTCGTGCGGCGCAAGGTGCCGGACGAGCTCCCGCGCATCGCGATCGCCGGGGCGAAGCTCCACAACCTGAAGGACGTGGCCCTCTCCGTCCCGAGCGCGCGGCTCGTCGCCGTCACCGGCGTGAGCGGCTCGGGGAAGAGCTCGCTCGTCCGTCAGGAGCTCCTGTCCGCCGTCCGCCTCGGCTGCGGTCTCGTCAGCGAGATCAAGCCGACGTCGAAGCTCGTCTCCCTCGGCGGCGTGAAGCGCGCCGTCGAGGTCGATCAGAGCCCGATCGGCCGCACCCCGCGATCCACGCCCGCGACGTACGTCGGCATCTGGGACGAGATCCGGAAGCTCCTCGCCGGTACGCCCGAAGCCCGTTCGCGTGGCTTCGGCGGCTCCCGCTTCTCGTTCAACGTCGAGGGCGGGCGCTGCGACGTGTGCAAGGGGCAGGGCGCGCTCCCGGTCGAGATGGCCTTCCTCCCGGAGGTCCTCGTGCCCTGCGATGCTTGCGGTGGCAAACGATTCGGCGTCGAGACGCTCGACGTCCGGTACCGCGACAAGGACGTCGCCGCGATCCTCGACATGGAGATCTCCGAGGCCGCCGACTTCTTCTCGGCCGTCCCGAAGGTCGGCGAGCCGCTCGCCCTGATGCGCGACCTCGGGCTCGGCTACCTCCACCTCGGCCAGCCGAGCAACACGCTCTCGGGCGGCGAGGCGCAGCGCATGAAGCTCGTCGCCGAGCTCGCCGTCGGCATGCGGACGGGGCCCACCCTCTACGTGCTCGACGAGCCGACCACCGGGCTCCATCGCGGCGACGTGACGCGTTTGCTCGGCATCTTCCAGCGGCTCGTCGATCGGGGGGACACCGTCGTGCTCATCGAGCACCACCTCGACCTCGTCGCCGCCTGCGATCACGTCATCGACCTCGGCCCCGAGGGAGGCGAGGGCGGCGGTCGCATCGTCCTCGAGGGCACGCCGGAGAAGGTCGCCCGCGCGAAGGCGAGCCACACGGGACGCGCCCTCGAGGCCCACATGGGCCTGCGCTGAGCGGCCCCCGTCGAGGGGACGGAACGACGAAGGCCCCGGCGGTCCTTCCGCTCGGGGCCTCCTCGTCCGCCTCTCCCGCTCAGGCCGAGAGGATGTGGCTGCGGAAGCGCTCGAAGAGGTAGCGCGAGTCGTGGGGACCAGCGGCCGCCTCGGGGTGGTACTGCACCGAGAACGCGCCGGTCTCCTTGTGGCGGATGCCCTCGCAGGTGCCGTCGTTCAGGTGCACGTGCGTCATCTCGCACTTGCCCTCGAGCGTCTTCAGGTCGACGACGAAGCCGTGGTTCTGCGTCGTGATCTCGATCTTGCCCGTGAGGAGGTCCTTCACCGGCTGGTTCAGGCCGCGGTGGCCGAACTTCAGCTTGTAGGTGTTGCCGCCGAGCGCGAGCGAGAGGAGCTGGTGGCCGAGGCAGATGCCGAAGATCGGCTTCTTCCCGAGGAGGTCGCGGATCGTGGTGATCGCGTAGCCGACCGCCGCCGGATCCCCGGGGCCGTTCGAGAGGAAGATGCCGTCCGGCCGGAGCGCGAGGATGTCGGCGGCCGACGTCGTGGCGGGCACGACCGTGACCTTGCAGCCGACGTCGACGAGACAGCGCAGGATGTTGTGCTTGATGCCGAAGTCGAGGGCGACGACGTGCACCTTCTCGCTGGTCGAGGGTCCGAGCGACCAGTCGCCGAGCCCCTCGGTCCACTCGAACACCGACGAGGTGGTGACGCGGCCGGTGAGGTCCTGGCCGGCCATCGAGGGAGCGGCCTTCGCCTTGTCGTGGAGCGTCGCCGGATCCTCGGTGCCGATGGCGGCCATCTGGGCGCCGTGGTCGCGGATGTACCGGGTGAGCGTACGGGTGTCGACGTCGCAGATGCCGACGATCCCGTTCTTCGCGAGGTAGTCGTCGAGCGACTCGTTCGCCCGCCAGTTCGAGACCATCGGCGAGCGCTCGCGGATCACGAAGCCGGCGAGCGAGGGCGCGCGCGTCTCCATGTCCTCGACGTTGATGCCCGTGTTGCCGATGTGGGCGGCGGTCATCGTGACGAGCTGGCCGCAGTACGAGGGATCCGTGAGGACCTCCTGGTAGCCGGTCATGCCTGTCGTGAAAACGGCCTCACCAATCGTGGTTCCGGGCGCGCCGAAGGCGCGGCCTTCGAATCGGGTCCCGTCTGCGAGGACCAGGTAGGCCTTCTTCATCGATTTTCCCCAAGCTCGTGGACCACTCGCCCGGCGACGATGGTCATGGCGACGCGGCCTCTGACCTCCTTGCCGAGCAGCGGGGTGTTGTGGGACTTCGAGCGTAGCGCTTCCTTGCTCACCGTCCACCGGAGCTCGGGGTCGATGACGCAGATGTCAGCTCGGGAGCCGGGCTTGAGCGTCCCGCCTTCGAAGTCCGGAAGGAGGCGGGAGGGAGCGGTGGAGAGCGACTCGACGAGACGCAGGGGCTTGAGCGCCCCGTCGCGGACGAGCTCGAGGAGCATCGGGATGGTCGTCTCGAGCCCGTTGATGCCGACGGCCGCCGCCTGGAACTCGCAGTCCTTCTCGAGGGGGCTGTGCGGCGCGTGGTCGGTGGCGATGCAATCGATGGTTCCGTCGGCGAGCGCCTCGCGCAGCGCCGCCCGATCCTCCGCGGAGCGGAGGGGAGGATTCACCTTGCAGTAGGTGTCGTAGCCGATGACCGAGTCGTCGGTCAGCAGGAGGTGGTGCGGGGTGACCTCGGCCGAGACCTTGATCCCGCGGCTCTTCGCCTCCCGGAGCAGTCGGACCGCGCCGAGGCTCGAGATGTGGGCCACGTGGTACCGGGCGCCGGTCATCTCGGCGAGGATGAGGTCGCGCGCGACGATGATGTCCTCGGCCTGTCGGGGCCAACCACGAAGGCCGAGGCGCGTCGAGATCGCGCCTTCGTGCATCTGCGCGCCCTCGGTCATGTCGTGGTCCTCGCAGTGCTGGGCCACGAGGAGGTCGAAGGTGGCAGCGTACTCGAGCGCCCGTCGCATCACCTGCGCGTTCATCACGCAGCGACCGTCGTCGCTCACGCCCACGGCGCCCGCGTCGCGCATGTCCGCCATCTCGGCGAGCTCCGCGCCCTTCTGGCCGACGGTGATGGCGCCGATCGGGAGCAGGCGCACCGAGTCGATCTCGCGGGAGCGCGCGACCATCATCTCCGTGATCGCGCGGTTGTCGTTCACCGGCTTGGTGTTCGGCATCGCGCAGACGGTCGTGAAGCCGCCGGCGGCCGCGGCGCGGAGACCGGAGGCGATGTCCTCCTTGTACTCCTGACCGGGCTCGCGGAGATGGACGTGCAGGTCGACGAACCCGGGGACGATCCATCGCCCGTGGCAGTCGATCACCCGGACTCCCTCGCCGGCGATTCCCTCGCCAGCGCCCGGACCGACGCGGATCACGCGTCCCTTCTCCACGACGACATCGGCAACGGCGTCGAGACCCGTGGAGGGATCCAGGACGCGGCCTCCTCGAAGGACGAGCATGACGGCGGCGCTTACGGTGTCCGGCGCTCGATGTCAAACGGGCACGGCCGTGCCGCGCCCGTTCGATGCGCCGTCGGGAAGGGGAAGGAGAGGGCGATCAGCCGACGTCCTCGACCGAATCGTCCTCGCTGACGTCGATGTCCGCCGACGCGGCCGCGATGGTTCCGACCGACGACTTCTCGGGCGGGGTGATCTTCTCCCCCATCCGCTTCTTCATCGTCATGACCTTCCGGTACAGGGACGCGAAGTCCTTGTTCCGGACCGCCATCGTCGGCGTCCCGCCGCGGAGCAGCGTCTGGAGGATGAACTCGAGGACCTGGACCTCGCCTTCCGAGAAACTGTTCGAGATGCGCATGCGAGACGATCTATCACCGCGCCCTCCGGATGACAATCCATGTCCGGCAACGTAGTGTCACAAAATCGAAGGCCGTGACGTGATACTACATATAAGGTATCGAAACGATTCGACAAACGCCCATCGAAAGAAATCAACAGGCGATCGCCGATGCACGTCGCGATCGCCCCCTGGGGTGCTGGATCGCGTTGACAGCCGTGTTCGAATCGCTCTCGCAACCCAGGAAGGCACGCCCTAGATGCACGCCATGTCCGAGGAGTTCCTCTCGGCCTTCGGGGCCTTCGATCTGGTGGCGACGTTCCTGCTGGCCGTGACCGGAGCCCTCGCCGCGATGCGGAAGGGCTGGGATTTCGTCGGCGTCCTCGCGCTCGCCTTCGTCACCGGGACGGGCGGAGGCCTCCTGCGCGACGGGCTCTTCCTCGACGCGGGCCCGGCCGCGGCCCTCACGGACCAGCGCTACCTCTTCGTGGTCATCCTCGGAGCCCTGGCGGCGTTCGTGCTCCGGCGCGTGCCGCGGCGTCTCGAGACGCTCGTGGGCGTCGTCGACGCGGCCGCGCTCGGCACCTACGCGGTCGTCGGCTCCTACAAATCGCTCGTCGTGGGCCTCGTGCCGCTGGCGGCCGCGCTGGTCGGCGTCGTGAACGCGGTCGGCGGAGGCGTGCTCCGCGACGTGCTCTCGCGCGAGGAGCCCTTCGTCTTCCGGCCGGGCCAATACTACGCCGCGGCGGCGATGGTCGGCAGCTCGACCTTCGTCGCCCTCGTCGCACTGCGACGCGTGCTCCCGACGCAGGCGGCGGTGGTCTGCATCGCGCTCGTCTTCGTCGTCCGGCTCGTCGTCATGCGCTTCGACCTGCGGACGGCGCCCGTCCACGCGAAGAGCCCCTGAGGACGACGGAAGCAGAGAGCCCTCGCGCGCGTGTCGCGAGGGCTCGGGGCGTGCGGACCGCGGTCCGCCCTCAGGCGACGGCGTCCGGCGCGGTCACGCGGCAGACCTCCTCGATCGTCGTCACGCCCTCGTTGACCTTCCCGAGGCCCGACATACGCAGCGACTTGATGCCCTGCCGGATCATCTCGGCCTTGAGCTCGGCGGACGACGAGCCCTGGAGCACGAGCTCCTTCAGCTTCTCGGTGAAGGGCATGACCTCGTAGAGGGCGATGCGGCCCTTGTAGCCCGAGTCGCCGCAGGTCTTGCAGCCCATGCCCTTGAACGTCTTCACGTTCGCGATCTCCGAGGGCTTGAAGCCGACGTCGAGGAGGGTCTTCTCGTCGGTCTTCACCTCGGCCTTGCATTCCGCACAGATCTTGCGGGCGAGACGCTGGGCGAGGACGAGGTTCAGCGAGGCCGTCACGAGGAAGGGCTCGACGCCCATGTTGAGCAGACGCGTCACGGTGCTCGGCGCGTCGTTCGTGTGGAGGGTGGAGAGCACGAGGTGGCCCGTGAGAGCCGCCTTGACCGCGATCTCCGCCGTCTCGAAGTCGCGGATCTCACCGACCATGATGATGTCGGGGTCCTGACGCAGGAAGGAGCGGAGCGCCGCGGCGAAGTTCAGGCCGATATCCTCGTGCATCTGGACCTGGTTGATGCCGTAGAGGTTGAACTCGACGGGATCCTCGGCGGTCGAGATGTTGGTGTCCGGCTGGTTCAGGTCGGAGAGCGCCGAGTAGAGCGTCGTCGTCTTTCCGGAGCCCGTCGGACCGGTGACCAGCACCATGCCGTAGGGGAGGTTGATCGCGTTCTTGAAGTCGGAGAGCGCCTTCTGCTCGAAGCCGAGCTTCGTCATGTCGAGCTGGAGGTTCGACTTGTCGAGGAGGCGGAGGACGATCTTCTCGCCGAAGAGGGTCGGGAGGACCGAGACGCGGTAGTCCATCTCGCGGCCCTTGCCGAGCTTCAGCTTGATGCGTCCGTCCTGCGGGAGGCGCCGCTCGGCGATGTCGAGCGACGACATGATCTTGATACGGGACGAGATCGCGTTCTTGAGCTTCAGCGGCGGCGCCATCTCCTGGTGCAGCATGCCGTCGATGCGATACCGGACGCGGAGCGCCTTCTCGTAGGGCTCGATGTGGATGTCCGAGGCGCCCTTCTTGATGGCGTTGAGGAGGATGGCGTTGCAGAGCCGGATGACGGGCGCGTCCTCGGAGGCACGCTCGAGATCCATGAGGTTCATCTCGGCTTCGCCCTCGGCGACCTCGATCTCGCCCTCGTCGAAGCCCTCCATGATCTGGTCGTACGAGATCTCGGGAGGCGCGTAGGCGGACTCGATCGAAGCCTGGATCGCGGCTTCGGAGGCGACGACCGGCTCGACGTTGTAGCCCGTGAGGAACTTGATGTCGTCGATCGCGTGGAGGTTCGACGGATCGGCCATCGCGACGATGAGCGACGAGCCCGCGCGGGAGACCGGGATGATCTTGTGCTTCTGGCAGACCTCTTGGCTGATCAGCTTGAGCACCTCGCGATCGATCTCGTACTCGGAGAGATCGATCGACTGGACGCGGTACTGCTGGCTCAGGAAGTCGGTGATCTCCGTGTCGGAGATGAAGCCCATCTTCGCCAGGGCGTAGCCGAGCGTCGTGTTGTCCTTGCGTTGCTTGTCCTGAGCCGCGCGGAGCTGTTCGAGACTGATGCGCTTTTCACGAACGAGTAGCTCGCCGAGACGGTTGCTCATGGATGGATCTCCGGGGACTCCACGGCCTCCTTCCCGACGAGGCCGCGCGGAACGACTATACAGGAAGCCGATCCGCCGCCCCAAACACGGAACGAACGGGGTCGCGCTCCCGTGGCCTTGCCGCACCGCGTCGAGGTCGGGCGGAGTGCGTGACGCACCCACGGGCGTCCCTCTGGTACCTTCCGGTCCGTGGGTGTCCTGGATCGCATCTTCCGACCGACCCTCGCGCGTGCCCGCCGCGAGGCCGCCGCCGGCCACGTGGAGGAGGCGGTTCGCCTCTTCGTCGAAGCCGGCGCCGTCGACGAGGCGGAACGCGCGGCCGTCGCGGCGCTCGACCGGAAGGTCGCGCTCGACGATCGCGTCGCTTTCCTACGCGTCGTGCTGAGGGCATTCCCTGTCGGGGGCGGGGGAGCCGCGCTCGCGTCCGAGCTCGGCCGTACCCTCGCGTTGCTCGGCGAGGAGCCGTCCCGGTCGCGCGCCGAGCGTCGGCTCCTGCTCCTCGAGGCGGCGGCCTGCCTCGATCGAGCGGGGCTCGCGGTCGAGTCGGCCGAGGCCTACCTCGCGGCCGACGCGCGGGACGAGGCCTCCCGCGTGCTCGAGGCGGCGGGGGAGGTGGAGCGCCTCGAAGCCTTGCTCGGAGCCGCAAGCATCGAGAACGCCAAGGCACGTGCGCTGCGTTCGGCGGTCTCCAGCTACGAGGACGCGCTCGCGACCGGTGCCCGGCGGGAGGCGCTCGCGGCGCTCGGGGCTGCCGCGGCCGCGGATCCGGGCGACGTCCCGCTCGTCGCGGCCCGCGAGGAGCTCGCGCGCCGCACCCTGCGCGAGGGGCGCGTGCGGCTCTCGGTAGCCGGCCGTCTCCTCCTGCTCCTCGAGACCTCGGAGGTCGTGCTGGGACGCGAGGGCGATGTCTCGCTGCGCGGGGCGTCGTTGAGCCGGCGGCATGCCTCGATCGAGGGGCTGCCCGGCGGGGTGCGGGTCCGTGACCTCGGGAGCCGGAACGGCACCCACGTGTCCGGGGTGCCGATCGGAGGGGTGCTCGAGCTCATGGGACCGAGCCGCGTGGGGCTCGGCGAGGACGTCGCCGTGTGCGTGACTCCCGAGGCCCGCGGCTTCTCGATGGAGGTCGTCGAAGGACCGGACCGTGGCCTGCGGATCGAAGCCGGCCGCGGCGAATTCGACCTCGGCGTCGGGGGTGCCCGCCTCGTCTTCGACGGCGGTTGGGCCGTGCTCCGGCCGGACGCCGAGGGAGTCGGGCTCGGCGGCCGGACGATCCACGCCCCGATCGAGCTCCTCGTGGGCGATCGGCTCGAGATCGGTGGCGTTACCGTCGAGGTGGTCCCGTGAGCCTCTTCCGACGCGTCTGGGAGCGGCTCTCCGGGGCCGGTCCCGGTCCTTCCGCCGAGCCCTTGGCCCGTGCCGCGGCGCCTCGCGATCCGGAGGTTCGGGCCGAGGAGGTCGCTCCGAGGGAGCCGGCCTCGGGCCGCGAGGTCCTCGCACGGGTCGAGGAGCTCCTCGCCCGCGGCGACGCACGCACGGCGATCGCGATCGGACGCGCAGGCTTCGCGCGGTTCGGCGATCCGGCGCTCGGCGAGCGTCTCGCCCGCCTCCACGTGGATCGCGGCGAGGACGCCGATGCCCTCGAGCTCCTCGAGAGCGACGCGCTCGCGCCCCGCGACGACGCGCTCGAGCTCCTGCTGGCGGAGATCCTCGAGCGGCGAGGGCGCATCGCGGAGGCGCGCGCCGCGTACGAGCGCGTGCTCGCGCGGGACATCGAGCAACCGGCCGCGCGGGACCGTCTGGCCCGGCTCGCCCCGAGGGAGACGGCGACGGACGGCGGGGCCACGATCGCCACCGCCGGCGCCGAGCTCGGCTCGCGCTACCGCATCGAGAGCGAGCTCGGACGCGGGGGCGCGGGCACAGTCTTCGCGGCGCTCGACGTCCGCTGCGAGCGTCGCGTCGCGCTCAAGGTCTATCATGGGCGGACCGCGGCCGACCGATCGCGCTTCGAGACCGAGACGCGCGTGCCGGCCATGCTCGAGCATCCCGGGATCCTGCGTATCCTCGACGCCGATCCCTCGCTGCTCTGCTTCGCGGCCGAGCGCCTCCCGCACGGCTCGTTGCGGGACAGGGGACGGCGCGGCGAGCTCGGGGCGGCAGACCTCGCGTATGCGCTCGCGACGGCGCTCGAGGCCCTGGCCGTCGTGCACGCCGCGGGATGGCTCCATCGGGACCTCAAGCCGACGAACCTCCTCGTACGAGCCGACGGCCGCACCGTGCTCGCCGATTTCGGCCTGGCGCTCCCGCTCGGGGCCGATGGCCGGAGCGAGGGTCGTCCGGAGGGCACCCCCGCCTATGCCGCGCCGGAGCAGCTCCGGGGCGAGCCGTGTGGCCCTGCCGCCGACGTCCGGGCCCTCTCGGCCACCTTCCTCGAGCTCGCGCGGGAGGCCGGGGCGGATCTGGGCCCCGGGCTCGTGGGCGCCCTCGAACGGGGCCTGGCCGACGAGCCGTCGCACCGCCCCGGAATCGAGACCCTCCGGCGCGCGCTGTCCGGCCCGGCTCCTTGCCCCTGAATCCGGATCGGGGTACACGCCCGCGCCGTGGCCCCGAAGATCACTCCGCAGAAGCCGGCCCGCCCCGAGGTGGGCGAGGTCCTCGAGAACGTCGAGACCCCCAAGCTGAACTGGAAGGTCATCGGGCAGATCGCCGTGGGCTTCGCGGTGCTCTGGGTCCTCGCCTTCATGGCGCAGCCGCTCGTCGGATGGTGGGGCGTCGGGATCGCCGGCGTGCTCACGCTCGTGGCGCTCGGCTTCGGTCTCTACGTCTGGAACCTCACCCGGAAGTCCCAGAACATCGTCGAGATCCTCAAGACCGCGAAGGACGCCGAGAGCCGCAAGGCCGCGCTCGAGCAGCTGAAGGCGCAGGCGGGAGGCGAGGGCAAGGACGCGCTGAACGCGCTCGCCCAGGCGCAGCTCGTCGCCCAGGACGATCCCGAGTCGGCGATGCGCATCCTCGAGGGCATCGACCTGAAGAAGGCGCCTTCGGTGATCCAGGACGACGTGCGGGCGAACCTGGCCCTCATGTACCTCGTGAACGGCCGCGTGAAGGACGCGCGTCCGCTGGTCGACCAGATCACGCTCGACCGGCAGCCGCAGGCGAAGGCGCGCGCGATGTACGCGGCCGTGATGGCGGAGACCTTCGCGCGGACCGGCAAGCACGACGAGGCGCTGAAGCTGCTCGAGACGTACAAGGCGGACGATCCGGAGAACGGCGAGATCCGGCCCCTCCTGCTCCGTGCGACGGTCTACGGCTCGATGGCGGCGAAGAAGCGTGGTCTGGCGCGTACCGCGATGGAGAAGCTCGCGGCGATCGATCCGAACATGCTGGCGCCGTTCGTGCAGCGCGGCGTGAACCCCGAGCTCCAGCAGCTCGCGAAGCAGGTCATCCAGGGCACGGGCCTGATCAAGCAGCCGCGCCCCCGCATGCGCTGAGCACGCTTGGCCGACACCTGGACGATCCGGAAGGTGCTCGATTGGACCGCGAAGGACTTCGCGGCCCGCGGCATCGACAGCCCTCGTCTCGACGCCGAGCTGCTCGTGTCGCTCGCGCTCGGGATCGGGCGCGTCCAGATCTACCTGGACCTCGATCGTCCGCTCGCCCCGGACGAGCTCACGCGGATCCGCGAGCTCGTCGGGCGCCGGCGCAAGCGCGAGCCGGTCGCGTACATCGTCGGCAAGCGTGACTTCTACGGTCGGACGTTCGAGGTCACGAAGGACGTCCTGATCCCGCGGCCCGACACCGAGATCCTCGTCGAGCGGGCGCTCGCGCACCTTCCCGCGGACGAGCCCAAGCGCGTGCTCGACCTCTGCACCGGGAGCGGATGCGTGGCGATCTGCCTCGCCGCGCTGCGCGCCTCGGCGGTGGTGCTCGCGACGGATGTCTCCGAGGAGGCGCTCGGCGTCGCTCGCCGGAACGCCGCGTCGAACGGTGTGGATTCGCGGATCTCGTTCCATCGTGGCGACCTCTTCGAGGCCGTCCGGGGCGAGGCGCCCTTCGACGTCGTCACCGCGAACCCTCCGTACATCCCGAGCCGGGACATCGAGGGGCTCGACCCGGACGTCGCGAGCTTCGAGCCGCGCCTGGCGCTCGACGGCGGAGCGGACGGTCTCGACTTCTACCGCCGTCTGGCGAAGGAAGCGCCGGCGCGGCTCGTCGACGGCGGCGTCCTCCTCGTCGAGGTCGGTCAGGGCCAGGCCGCGGACGTCGAGCAGGCCTTCCTCTCGGCCGGCGCGATCGAGACGCGGATCACCGACGACTACGGCAAGGTGGCCCGCGTCGTCGAGGCTCGTTTCCGAGCGCCGTAGGCGCGCGCCGCGCCCTCGGCGACCAAGAGGAGCCCGAGCGCCAAGAACACCCAGGGGCTCGTGTCGCGCGGGAGGAGCGCCGAGGCGCCCGAGCCGCGTCCCGTCGCGCGGGGCACGCGGGGAAGGGGACCCTGACGGAGCACCGACTCCGCGAGCGGCGCTTCGACGACGAAGTCGAGGCCCGGGACCCGGCCGTTCGCCGCCGTGACGCGGTAGGGGCCGACCTCGTCGGTGGCCGTGAACGACGCGCCGGGAGACAGCGCGAGGTCTCGTCCCGACGGGGTGAGGACGTGTAGGCCGGCGAGGCGCGGCAGGGCGACGCTCGAACCGGGGGCGAGCCGCGGGGCGACCGTGGAAGCCGAGCGCGAGAGGGCGCGCGCGAAGCGGACCAACGCGGGCAAGTAGCCGCCACGCAGGGGAAGGTCCGAGTCGTCGTCGTCGATCGAGCAGCCGAGGAGCAGGACCCGGCCGCGTCCGTGCGTGCCTTGGACGAGGAGCGGCGTGCCGTCGTCGAGGCGCGCGAGGACGCGTGCATCCCCTCCGCTCGGCTCGAGCTCGTGCGAGGCGGCCACGCGCACGCCGGAGAGCCCGGCCGCGTCGAAGCCCTCGACGGCCCCCTCGATGGACACGCCGAGGGTGTCCGGACGCGTGATGCGCGTGCCGATGCGCGCCGGGAGCACGGCGCCGAGGCGATCGACCATCACCGGGCCGGAGACCTGATCCCCGAGCGTCACGAAGAGGCCTCCTCCGCCGGCGACGAAGCGACCGAGCGCCTCGGCGAGCGCGGGCTTCGGGCCCCGGACGTTCGCGAGCACGACGACGTCGGCGGCCGCGAGCCGCGTCGGATCCACGCGATCGACGTCGGTCGTCTCGACGCGGAAGCGCCCCTCGGTCGGAGGCGCGAGCTCGAGGGCCCGACTCGCGAAGCCGACTTCGTCGTCCCTCCGCGAGGGATGCGGATCCCCGTCGATGAAGACCACGTGGATCTCGTCGGGGAGCCGGAGCCGGACGAACGTCCGATCGTCGTCCTCGAGCGCGTCGGCGACGTCCAGGCGGATCTCGCCGAAGACGTCGTCCTCGCGCGGGGCCGCGACCGAGAACGAGAGCGCCCTCGGCGTCGTCGAGCGATCGACGCGGGTGGCCGCGAGGACCTCGCCGCTCGGCGAGAGGAGCTTCGCGTCGAAGGCCGAGGAGACGTCCGAGAGCACGCGCGCGCGGACGAGGAGGTGACCCTCGCGATCGGGATCGGAGCCGACCGCCTCGACCCCGACGCCCGCGTTGGCCGTGGCATCGGGGACCACGCGGACGAGCTCGGTCGCCACGCCCGGGGGGAAGGAGAGCCGCTCGAGCGCGACGTGGCTCGCGAAGTCGGAGTAGACCACGAGCCGCCGCGTGCCGAGCGAAGAGCTCGCGAGACGGCGGGTCGCGACGTCGACGGCGCGTGCGAGCGCATCGCCACGCACGGCCGAACGCGGCATGGCACGGATCGCGGCCGCGGCTCGTTCCGGATCCCGGAGGCGATCGACGAGCACGCGCGGGGGAGAGCCGGCGAGGACCACCGTGACCTCCGAGCCGACAGGCAGCCGTCGCGCGGCGGCCTCCGCTCTCTCGAGCGCGTGATCGAGCGACGTCGAGGTGCCCCGCGAAGCCGCCATGCTCCGGGAGTCGTCGATCACGAGCGCCAGGGCGGCGACGCTCCCGTCCCCGGCCGCCACGGAGACGAGGACGTAGGGGGCGGCGAACGCGAGCGCGAGCGCGACGAGCACCGCGATCCGGAGCGAGAGCAGCGGCACGTCCTCGACGCGACGTCGGTGTCGGCTCTCGGCGACCGCGCGCTCGAGCAGGAAGATCGACGGGAGCACGATCCTCGGGAGATTCCTGCGCCGCACGAGGTGCGCGAGGATCGGCCCGGCGATGCCGGCGAGCGCGAGGAGGGCGAGGGGGAAGGCGAAGCCCATCTAGAGCACGCTCCCGCCGAGGAGATCGGCGAGCACGCGCTCCGCCGGAACGTCGGTGCGTGCGAGGACGTAACGTGCGGAGGCGGCCGCGCAGGCGTCGACGAGGGCCGCTCGATGCCGCTCGAACGCGCGGAGGTAGGCGTCGCGGACCGCGCCTGCGTCGGCCGTCAGGGGAGACTCTCCCTCGAGGCCGACGAACTCGGCGGAGTCCGAGAACGGGAATTCGAGCTCGGCCGGATCGAGCACGTGGAGCACGACCACGCGATGCCCTGCGGACGCGAAGCCGCGCAGGCCGTCGAGCGGTCTCCCAGGCTCGAGCAGGTCGCTCGCGAGGAAGACGAGCGAACGGCGGGAGAGCCTCGGGAGCGCCTGCTCGAGGACGGTGGGGAGCGACGTCCGCGAAGCGTCGCCGGGCTCCGCGAGCAACACGTCGAGCGTCCGCTCGAACGAGACCATCTGGGATCGGAGCGGCGAATCCGCCTCGATCGCGTCCTGGAACCGGAGCGCGGCGACGGCGTCCCCCTGCCGGAGCAGCACGTAGGCGAGCCCCGCGAGCAGGAGCTCGGCGTGCTCCGCCTTCGTCGGCAGCGACTCGCGGCTCCGGAAGCGCATCGAGCCGGAGACGTCCAGGTAGAGCGCGGCCGGAAGCCTCGCTTCGTGCTCGAACCGACGGACCACGGGCCGGTCGGTGCGAGCCATCGCTCGCACGTCCAACGTCCTCGGATCGTCGCCCGGTCGGTACTCGCGGTGATCCGCGAAGACGACGCTCGCGCCCTGGTGCCGGCTCGCGTGGAGCCCCGAGAGGATCGCCTCGCCGACCTCGCGTGCGCGGAGCCGAAGCGCCTCGACGCGCGCGTAGAACGAGGGATCGCGCGCCCGGGAGCTCATGCCGGATGGCATCGGAGGAGATCGGCGATGAGGGCTTCCTGGGTGACGCCCTCCGACCGGGCCCGGAAGCTCGGCACGAGGCGGTGACGCAGGATGGGGAGCGCGAGGGCCCGGACGTCCTCGCGCTCGGCGGCGAAACGTCCGTGCATCGCGGCGCGCGCCTTCGCGGCGAGCACGAGGGCCTGGCTCGCGCGCGGGCCGGCGCCGTACGCGAGGTAGCTCTTCGCCATGGTGGTCGCCGCGCCGTCGCCCGGGCGCGTGGCGCGTGCGAGCGTGACGGCGTAGGCGACGACGTGGTCGGCGACGGGAACGCGGGGAACGAGCTCCTGGAACGCGAGGATCGACTCGGCGTCGAGGACCTTGGCCGGCTCCTCGGTGGACTTCGCGGTCGTCCGACGGACGATCGCCATCTCCTCGGCCTCGCTCGGGTAGTCCACGTCGATCTGCATCAGGAAGCGATCGAGCTGCGCCTCGGGGAGGGGGTACGTGCCCTCCTGATCGATCGGATTCTGGGTCGCGAAGACCAGGTAGGGCCGAGGAAGCGCGTGGGTCTTCCCGCCCGCCGTGACCTGTCCCTCGGCCATCGACTGGAGGAGCGCGGCCTGGGTCTTCGGCGGCGTGCGGTTGATCTCGTCCGCGAGCAGGATCTGCGTGAACACCGGCCCCGCGACGAAGCGGAAACGACGCTTGCCCGTGGCCGGATCCTCCTCGAGGACCTCGGTCCCCGTGATGTCGCTCGGCATGAGATCGGGCGTGAACTGGATGCGGTTCGACTCGAGGTGGAGGACCTCGGCGAGCGTTCGCACCAGCAACGTCTTGGCGAGCCCCGGCACGCCCACGAAGAGCCCGTGGCCGTGCGCGAAGAGGCACGTGAGCAGGAGCTCGATGACCTCGTCCTGCCCCACCACTCGGCGCTGCACCTCGCGGATCACGTCGTTGCGCGCACGCGCGAGCTTCTCGACCAGGGCGACGTCGTCGGGGGCGACGCCGGTGGGGCTCGTGTCGTTCGGGATCATCGGGCGGCGGCTCCTCTGCTCGGACTCTGGGCGCCGCCGAGGGTACGGCAGGCGCCGGCTTCGCGTTCCCGCTCGTCGTCGGAGGTCGAGGCCTCGGCGACGACGCAGTGCGGGGCGGGATCGTAGGGGTTCTGGCGGATGGCCTCGACGGCGGCCCGGTAGGCTCCCGGGGCGTCGCCTGCGAGCGCGAGCGCCGAGGCGAGCAGGGCGTGGGCGGGCGCGTGCGTCGGATGGTCGCGGAGGATGCGTCGCGCCGCCGCGGCGGCGTCGTCCGCCTTCCCGGCCTCGAGCGCGGAGCGCCCGAGGCGCGAGGCCACGATCGGATCGCGTGGGGCGAGGGCCGACGCACGGGCGTACTCGACCGAGGCGGCTCGCGGTCGACCGCGGCTCCAGAGCATGTCGCCGAGCCGGAGCCGACGCGCGGCCTCGGCCACGCCGACGTCGGCGGCGTCGTCGACGGCCGCGCCGTGGACGAAGCGCATGGGCAACCGGGCGGGAGAGTCCCTTCGCACGGGGGGACGCGCGCGGGCCTCCGCCCAGACGCTCTCCTCGAAGCGAGGGAAGGGCATCCGCACCGCGTCGGCGAACGCCTTGCGCGCGTCGGTGCCGGCGGAGACGGCGGTCACGACCGCCCGCAGCCCCGCGTCACCGAATCGCCGATGGAACGCCGCGAGCAGCGTCGAGACCTCGGCGAACGCGAGCGCCGCATCCTCCTGGGAGGGGAGCAGGGCGATCGAGGGATGGAAGGCGTCGAACGGGAGCAGGTTCCCTTCGCGGAGCCTGCGATCGAAGAGGGCCGCGGCGGCCGGCTCGAGCTCGAGGGTCGGCGCTCCGCCCCGGTAGGCCGTCTCGAGGTACTTCGCGAATCCCTCCTGCATCCAGACCGGGGCGTGATCCCGGGACGCACGCGCGAGCACGAGGTGCACGAGCTCGTGGGCGATGGTGTCGGTCCACGGATAACCGCGTGCGAGCGCCCGCGGCGAAGTGAGCATCAGCTTGTCCCACTTGCAGAGCGCGATCGTGCCCGTCCGTTCGATGGCCTCGACGCCGAGCGTCGAGACCTGCGCGAGGCTCCGCGAATCGGCGAAGATCTCGAGGCGGATCGGTCCCGGCACGCGGACGCCGAGGATGCGCTGGAGGGCCTCGTCCTCGCGACGCATCGCATCCATCGCATACGGCAGGAGGATCCGGTCGGGGCCCTCGCGGAACCGGACGACGTAGCGCCCGTCGGACGAGCGGGCCTCGACGAAGCCACGCGTGGCCTCGGCCGTGGAGCGGGCGATCGCGAGGAGCTCCCCCGCCTGCTCGAGGTCGTGCCCGCGAAGGCTCCGCGTGGCGATCTCGAGCGACCGCACGGCCTCGGGGTACCGTCCGCGGTGGAATTCGAGCGATCCCAGGAGGAAGCGCACGTGGGGATCGTCCGGGAGCCGCGCGGAGAGCCCCCGAGCGAGCTCTGCGGCGGTCTCCAGCCTGAGCTCGGCCACCGCGACGAACGCCTCGTGGACGGTCGCGAGATCCCGACCGGTCGCCGCGTCGGCGCGCGTCGACCAGGCCACGAGGCAGACGAAGACGAGGAGGGCGAAGCGCTTCATCGCAAGAGCTCCTCGTAGTAGCGGCGCACGGGCCCCTGGTAGGCGGGCGGAACGTCGTCGCCCATCGCGTCGAGCACGCGTCGCCTCCGAGCCGCCGCCTCCGCGCTGCCGCGGGCGCCGGGGATGTCGACACGCTCGGTCGGCGACGACGACCCGTCCCGACCGCCTCCCGAGCCGCCGCCTCCCCCGCCCCCGCCGCCCGACGAGGACGAGCTCTGCTCGAGCTCCTCGCGCAGCTCGCGGAGCGCGCGTGCGGCCTCGCTCTGGGCCTCGGCGCCCCCGACCGCGTCGCTCTCGCGTACGGCCCGCTCGGCGCGGCGCATGGTCTCCGACGCCCGGCGGAGCGCGCCCGCGGCTTCGACCGACAGGGGCTCCCCCTCGATGGGCTCCTCGAAGCGCCGAGCCAGCCGCTCGGTCGCCTCGGTGGCCTGCTGTTGACGGCCCGCGTTCTCCGTGAGGGCGCCGCGCTCGGTCGGGGAGAGCCGCTCGTCGAGCTTCGGCACGCTGCGCAGCACGTCGCCGAGCAGGCCCATCGCCTGGTCGGCCGCCTGACGCGCATCGCGGGCGGCCTGACGCGTCCTCCCTTCGCGCCCCGGGAACATGAGCGCGGACAGGTCGAGGTCCCGCGCCACCGCGTCGAGGGCGCCGGCGGCTCGCTCCATCATCGCCTGGCCCTGGCCGACGTCTCCCTGTCGGAGCGCCGCCTCCGCGTCCCGGAGCCGCGCGGCCGCGTGGTCCACGGCCTCGCGATCGACGGGCGCCTGGGGAAGTCGGGCGAGCGCCTCGGCCTGCGATCGGAGCGCCGCCGCGCGATCCGCCAGTCGACGGGTCTCGGACGTCGGCGCCTCTCGAGCCTCGGAGAGCGCTCGCTCCGTCACGGAGCGACGGATCCGCGTGGTGCCGTTCGCGAGCTCGCCTTCCTCGGCCTCGAGCCCGGCGAGCGCCTCCATCGCCTCCTGGAACGCGCGGTCGCGCGGCCCGAACCTCGACTCCGCGAAGCCCTCGGAGCTCGACTCGAACGCGCGCGCGAGCTCGCGCACGTTGCGCTCGAGATCGGCGAGAGCCCGATCGGCCGCGTCGAGATCGCCCCTCGCGAGCGCCTGCTCGAGCGAGCGAAGGGCGTCCTCCGCGACCTCTTGGGTGCCGCTCTCCACGGGGTTCCGGTACTCGCCGGGGACCTCGTCGCCCATGCGCCCGAGTCGGCTCGCGAGCTCCGCCATCCGACGACGCGCGCGCTCGATGTCGGCCGCGATGCGCGAGCGGGTCTCGGGGGTGTCGGCGCGTCGCAGGGCCTCGACGAGGGACACGAGCTCGCGCTGGAGCGAAGCGAGCTCGCGGGCGATCTCGGCGGCATCCTCGAGCTCCACGTGCGCCAGGAGATCGGAGAGCAGGAACGTCCCGTCCTCGAGCGCGGATACGATGCGCTCGTCGACGTCGCGCGCGGCCGGTCTCGACGAGGCGACCTCGCGGAGCTCCCGCGCGGCGAGAGGGCCGAGCCTGCGCACGAATCCAGCGAGCAGGGCCGCATCGGGAGCGCGCAGACCCGGGCGCCGGGCCCGCGTGGCGAAGGGCGCGAGGAGCCCGAGGAGCGCATCGGTCGAGGGCCGGACACGGGCATGGCGGCGAGCCACCGCGGCGCGATCCTCGGGGACCGGGATCTCGAGCCTGTCCGCGAGCGCGGTGAGGGTAGCCTCGAGCGCCGCGCGGAGATCGACGGCGACCGCCTCGCGTTCCGTCGCGCGCGATTGGATGGTGATCGTACGCGCCTCGGAGCGCGTGGTCTTCGGCCCGTTCACCCCGTCGTCGTCGGTCGCCTCGGCGTGGACCTCGACGGAGTCGCCCGGACGGAGGCCGAGCTCCGCGAGCCTCAGGGATCCCTGGATCGCGAAGCGCGGGCTCGGCGTGCCGGGCTCGAGGGGCGTCCGCAGCTCGGCCCCGGACGGGACCTTCACCACGCGCGTGATCGTGCGCAGGGCGACATCGTCCGTGGCTTCGATCGCGAAGCCGATCTCCGCATCCGGGGCGACGGGCGTCTCCGCACCGTCGAGCTGCAGGACGACCCGCGGAGCCTGGTCACGGATCAAGGAGACGGAACGCGAGGTCGCGTCGAGGAAGACGCCGTCCTCCGTCCGCACCCGGACCGCTAGCGCTCCCGCGTGTCGAGCCGTCCACTCCCCGACGAACGTCCGCGCGTCGCGGCGGCGCAGCTCGATCTCCGCGCCCGGCGGCGCGAGGATCACCCGCCGGGCCGGCACCGCCGTCCGGAGGAGGACCGTCACACGGCTGCCCTCCGGGACCTGGAGCGGCTGGGCGGATTCGACCTCGCTCGGTGGGAGGTGCCGATGCGGCGGGGGAGCGACGCGGAAGGACGTCCGGGCGACGACCCAGGCCGACGCCACCTGCGCGGTCCGGGCCGTGGGGTGGATCAGCGCATAGACGCCCGACCGTGCGCGGTCGGAGCCGAAGACGACGACCAACGCGACGAGGAGGCCCGACACGAAGGCGCGCGACGGGACGCGTGCGGCCGCCTCGACGTCGACGACGCGCTTCGGATCGACGCGGGCGAGCCGTTCCGCGAGGGCCGTCCGATGGGCACGGGCCAGCTGCTCGGACTCGCCCGGCGCCGTTTCGTGTCCGAGCTCGACCGAGCTCCGGACCTGGGAGGCCAGCGCCGGATCGAGAGCCCGGAAGAGCGACGCCACCTCTCGGGCCGAGAGCCGGTGCCGGAGCGCGTAGGCGGCCGCGAGCCCGACGATCGGAGGAGCCACCGCGACGGCGATCGCGAATCCCGTCGCCCAGGGCGAAGCGACGGGACCGACCCACGCGGCCAGCGCCGCGAGCACGAGCGGACCGAGGGCGAGGGCCGCGAGCGAAACCGAGAGGCCGCGCGCGATCACGGCACGACGCCGCACGGCGTGGAGCACACGGCGGACCGTCGACTCCGGGTCCCTCGACGACTCGCTCACCCGGCGCACTCTAGCACCGGGCGGCCAATCCCGAAGCCGCGATTGACCCCTTCGTCGCGGCACGGATATAGTGCGGCGCCGCCGTTCCGGGTGGCTTTCCGGTAGAGGTCATGAGCGCCAGGAATTCCGAAGCCTCCCTCGACGAAGCTGCCGTCGTCCTTTCCGTCTATCTCGAGCCGGTCGTCGAAGGCCGTCGGGTGCTCTTCGTGGGCGACGCATCGGTCGAGGCGATCGCACGTCTCTCTCGCACCGCCCGCGCCGTCCGCGTTCTCGACACCGGGGCGCGTCGCGAGCGTCCCCGGGCCGGCCGCGAGGTCAAGGTGACGCCGTACCGACCGGGGCCCCTCGGCTTCTCTCCCGAGTCGTACGACGTCATCGTGGTCCCGGACCTCTCGGCCCTCGGGGACGAGATCGCCGAGCGGCTCGACGACTTCGTCCGGATCGCGGGCGACGTCGGCGTCCTGGTGACCGGGATCGCCTCGAGCGACGAGATCCTCGACTACGAGGCCCTCTGGGACGTGCTGGCGCGTCGCTTCGACGTGGTGCGCATGCTCGGCATGGCTCCGTTCGTCGGGCAGGCCGTCGCCGAGCTCGGCGAGACCCCCGACGTCGAGGTGGTCGTCGACGGCTCGCTCGTCGAACGGATCGCTCGACCGTCGCGGTTCGTCGCGCTCTGCGCCCAGTCCGACCTGCTGATCGACCCCTTCGTGCTCGTCCAGACGGATGCGGTGCCGAGCTCGGACGCCGAGACGGAGCTCCTCCGGCGCGAGAACGAGGTGCTCCTCGACCAGCTCGAGCGCTTCGAGGCCGTCCTCGTCGAGCAGCGCGAGGAGGTCGTGCTCGCGCGCGACGAGGCGCAGCGACTGCGCCACGCGCTCGAGGAGGAGACCAACGAGCGGGACCAGCTCGACGCCGATCGTCGGAAGGCGACGCGCGAGGCGGAGGTGGCGCGGAGCCGCGTGGCCGAGCTCGAGAACGAGCTCCGCAAGACCCGGAAGGCCGTGGAGGAGGCCGCCGATCGCGGCGAGCTCGCGGCCCTCGAGGAGCGCCTCTCGGAGCAGGCGGAGCGCCTCCGCGAGCTCTCGTCCGAGGTCGAACGACGGGGCGCGATGGTTCGCGAGCTCGTCGAGGAGAACCGCGAGCTCGCGCAGCGCCACGGGCACGAGGTCGACCCGCGCGTGCTCGATCGCGCGCTCCGCGCCGAGGCCGAGCGGGCTCAGCTCGCCTTCGAGGTGGACGAGCTCCACGCGAGGCTCGCCGAGCTCTCGACGGGCGGGGCCGAGTCCCATCGGACCCACGACGCCGAGCTGGTCGGTCGCGAGCGAGGGCTCCGCGCCCGCGTGGCCGAGCTCGAAGAGCAGCACGCGATGGCGGAAGCGCGGCTCCAGCTCGCCGAGTCGGACCTCGACGCGGCCCGCGATCGGGAACGCCGCCTCATCGCGGATCAGGAGCGCCTGCGCGAGGAGCTCGAGCTCGAGATCGTCCGCTCCCACGGACCGAAGGGCTCCTCGGGCGACGCCGAACGGCAGCTCGCGGAGCTCCGCGCGTCGGAGCGCCAGCTGGCGGAGCGGGTCGGCCAGCTCACCGGACAGCTGCTCGTCGCACGCGAGAAGGAGCTCGACGCACGCGCCCAGCGCGACCTCGCGCGGGGAGAGAACCTCGCCCTGGTGGCGCAGGTCTCGGCGCTCGAGACCCAGATCGAGCAGGCGCGCGGCCGTCTGCTCGCGCAGCTCGGCGCGGCCCTCGCCGGCGCCGTCTTCTCGCGCACGGTCGAGCCCGGCGCGACCAGCGTCGAGAGTGCGCTCACCGAGCTCGTCGAGGTGGTCGACGGCCTTCGTGGCGAGCGTGACGGTCTCCGGCTCCGGCTCGACGCGGTCGAACGGGGACGGGCGAGCGGAGGGACGAGCGTCGCTCCGGATGCGCGCGTGCTCGATGACCTCGACCGGTACCGGAGCGAGGTCGAGGCTCTCCGCGAGGAGAACAGCGCGCTCTCGCTCGAGCTCGCCGACCTGCGCGACCATGGCCGACGGGAGTCGGAGCGGGCTGCCGACCTCGTGTCGGCGGTCGCGGCGCGGGACGCGCTCGTGACCCGTCTGCAGATGGATCTCGCCGAGGCCGAGCAGGCGGGCAGGGTCCTCCGCGATCGCGCCCAACATCTGGCCAGCGAGGGCGAGAGGCTGCGGGAGGCCGTGCTGAACGGTGTCTCCGCGGTCGATGCCCGCGAGGCGCTCGAGCGCCGCATCGCCGAGCTCGAGAGGGAGCTCGCGGACGCGCGTCGCGCCCGGGAGTCGCGGCACGCCGAGCTCGATGGGGCCCGGACCGAGCTCGCCAACCGCGTCGCGAGCCTCGAGATCGAGCTCGCGGACGCGCGTGCACGCGCCGCCGCCGCGGATCATGCGCGCGAGCTCGACGCACGCGCCCTCGCGGAGACCCGCGGCATCCTCGAGCGACTCCGGCTCGAGTCGGAGCGTGCAGCGGGGTCCGGACACGGCCGCCCGGGGTTCGAAGCGACCCATGGCGGCGAGGAGCGGGGCGGCCGGGAGGAGGTCGACACCTTCGAACGGGATACCGTGATCCGCTCGCTCACCGCCCAGCTCGAGGAGAAGAACGACCGCATCCGCTCCCTCGAGCGGAGGATCTCCGGGTCGACGCCCCCTCCGCCGGGAAGCGACGAAGCGCTGAGGCGCGAGCTCCTCGAGCAGAAGGAGCGCGTGATGCGGCTCGGCGAGGAGCTCGGTCTCGAGCGCGAGGCGAGGCGCGTCGCCGAGGAGCGGAGCCTCCAGCTCGCTGCGCTCGCGACGGCGGAGTCGGATCTCCGCGACCTCGAGCGACAGCTCGGGCTCCGCGATCGCGACCTCGAGCAGGAACGCCAGCGGGCGGTCGAGCTCGAGCGCGACGTGCGCCTGCTGCGGGACGCGTTCTTCGAGGCACGCGGCAACCTCGAGGCGCTCTTCGGAACGGCCTCGGCCTCCGGGGATCCGGAGCTCGCCGAGCGCATCGGCGCGCTGCTCACGCTCGTCACCCGGTTCTGAGTCGGGCCGCGACGTGACCTCCGGGACGAACCAGGCCGGGCGGTCGCTGACCGTCCGGCCTCGTCGTTCGGAGCGAGCGAGGTCGCTCCCGCCCGGAAACGACGAACGCCGGACGATCCGAAGACCGCCCGGCGTCCGCGCGTGCCTGCTCGGGCTCAGAAGTCCATGCCGCCGCCGCCGTGGCCGTGGCCGTGGCTGGGCTCTTCCTTCTTCGGGAGCTCGGCGATGAGCGCCTCGGTCGTGAGCATCAGGCCCGCCACCGACGACGAGTTCTGGAGGGCGGTGCGGACCACCTTCGCCGGGTCGATGACGCCGGCCTCGACGAGGTCGACGTACTGCTCGGTCGCGGCGTTGAAGCCGAACGAGCCCTTGCCCTGCTTGACCTCGTTCACGACGATCGAGCCCTCGAGGCCCGCGTTCGCCGCGATCTGGCGGAGAGGCTCCTCGATGGCGCGCGACAGGATGCCGACGCCGATCTTCTGGGCCGCCGGGAGGTCGAGCTTGTCGAGGCCCGCCTGGCAGCGGATGAGGGCGACGCCGCCACCGGGGACGATGCCTTCCTCGACGGCCGCGCGGGTCGCGTGGAGGGCGTCCTCGACGCGCGCCTTCTTCTCCTTCATCTCGACCTCGGTCGCAGCGCCGACCTTGATGACGGCGACGCCACCGACGAGCTTCGCGAGGCGCTCCTGGAGCTTCTCGCGGTCGTAGTCGCTCGAGGTCTCCTCGATCTGACGGCGGATCTGCTCGATGCGGCCCTGGATGTCCGCCTTCTTGCCGTGACCGTCGACGATCGTGGTGTTGTCCTTGTCGACCGTGACGCGCTTGGCGCGGCCGAGGTCGCTGAGCGAGACGCTCTCGAGCTTGATGCCGAGATCCTCGGAGACGACGGTGCCGCCCGTGAGGATCGCGATGTCCTGGAGCATCGCCTTGCGACGGTCGCCGAAGCCCGGCGCCTTGACCGCGCAGCACTGGAGGGTGCCGCGGAGGCGGTTCACCACGAGCGTCGCGAGCGCCTCGCCCTCGATGTCCTCCGCGATGATGAGCAGCGGCTTCTGGCTGCGCGCGATCGCCTCGAGGACCGGGAGCAGGTCCTTCATGTTGGCGATCTTCTTCTCGCAGATCAGGAGGTACGCATCGTCGAGGTGCGCGACCATCCGCTCGCTATCCGTCACGAAGTACGGCGAGAGGTAGCCACGGTCGAACTGCATGCCCTCGACGACGTCGAGCTCGGTGACGAGGCCCTTGGCCTCCTCGACCGTGATCACGCCTTCCTTGCCGACCTTCTGCATCGCGTCCGCGATGATCTGGCCGATGGCGGTGTCGCCGTTGGCCGAGATGGTGCCGACCTGGGCGATCTCCTTGGGATCCTTCGTCGCCTTCGCGAGCTTCTTCAGCTTCTCGACGACGTGCTCGACGGCCGCGTCGATGCCGCGCTTGATCTCCATCGGGTTGTGCCCGGCGGCGACCATCTTCGCGCCCTCGCGGAAGATCGCCTGGGCGAGCACGGTGGCGGTCGTCGTGCCGTCGCCGGCGACGTCGGAGGTCTTCGAAGCGACCTCCTTCACCATCTGGGCGCCCATGTTCTCGAACTTGTTCGAGAGCTCGATCTCCTTCGCGACGGTGACGCCGTCCTTGGTGATCGTGGGAGCGCCGAAGCTCTTCTCGATGACGACGTTCCGGCCCTTCGGACCGAGAGTCACCTTCACCGCGTTGGCGAGGGTGTTCACGCCCGCGAGGATGCGGTCGCGTGCGTTCGCGTCGTAGATGATTTCCTTGGCAGCCATGGCTCTTTCACTCCCTATCGATCACTCGACGACGCCGAGGATGTCTTCCTCGCGGAGGATGAGGTGCTCCTCGCCCTCGATCTTCACCTCGGTGCCGCTGTACTTGCCGAAGAGGACGCGGTCGCCCTTCTTGACCTCCAGCTTCCGCACGGAGCCGTTCTCGAGGATCTTGCCGTTGCCGGCCGCGACCACGACGCCCTCGACGGGCTTCTCCTTCGCCGTATCGGGGATGATGATCCCACCCTTGGTCTTGTTCTCTTCCTGAACGCGCTTGACCAGGACCCGGTCGTGGAGAGGACGAATCGCCATCTGGGTAGCCTCCTTCGTGCGGGATGGGCGCTCGGCGCCTCCCGCTTCTTCTCGCTGGTGTGCGGCCCCGTGGGACCGAGCACCCAAAGCGCGTCGGAAGCTAACCAGCCCCCCCAGGGTGTCAAGGGGTGCGGCTCGAGAATGCCAAGTCTGCGGAACGAGGAGCCTTTCGGGTGCCGTCCCGGCGCGTCCGAAAGGGTGGCCCCGAGGCTGCCAGGGGGCCCGAGCGCCGACGGGGGGACGGCGACCCCGCGGATCCCGCTTGGGGGGTGGGCTTTCCCGGCCTTAGGATCACCGAACGGAGGGTATGCATGACCGTCTTGGCCGCGCCCACGCTTCGTGCCTATTTCGCCGAGAGGCTCGACCTCGCCGCCCGCGACTCGGGACAGGACCTCGAGCCGGAGGCCCGGATCTACCTCCTCGACATGCTGGTCCGGTACGCCGCCCCCGACGTGCTCGTGGACCTGGACCGGCCGCTGGCCTGGCTCTTCCGCGATGCCGTCGAGGAGCCCGATCGAGCCCGGCGATTCGAGCGATTCCGCACCCTGGGGGACGTCGCGCTCGTGCGCGGCGGGTTCCTGCCCGAGGACCTCGAGGGGGAGGGGGTCCCCGAGAGCTACGTGGCCGAGCTCGGCGCTCGCGGATACCTCGGCGCCTCGGCCCTCCGCCGGGAGCGGATCGGCGTCGGAGGCCCCTACGAGGCCCTCGGTCGCGGGTTCCGGCGCGCCCTCCGGCTCCTGACCTGGGTGAGGGAGGATCCGGAGACCGGGACCCCGGTCGAGATCGTCCGCGTCTTCGAGGCCTACCAGCGGGGCCGCTCGCCCCGGGCCGCCCGTCGCCTCTCGCGGCTCGGCCTCGTTCCCGTCCCCGGCGACGGGAAGATCCACTGACCCGAGGCGCCGTCCGGGGAGGGCGACGCCACGGATCGTTTGCGTCGCGGCCGCCCGCTTGGTACAAGGCACGTCCCGTCTTGGGAGGATCTCATGGCACGCGTCACCGTCGAAGACTGCCTCGAGCACGAAGAGAACCGCTTCGCTCTCGTCATCCTGGCCTCGCGTCGCGCGCGGCAGCTGATGAAGGGGGCGCCCGCGCTCGTCTCGAGCAAGAACCGGGCGGCCGTCACGGCGCTCCGCGAGATCGCCTCCCACAAGGTCTACTGGGATCGCCCGGTGAAGTCCGCCGTGCAGGAGTTCATCGTCGAGACGCGCAACGCCGACATCTCCTGAGCGTCGCGTTTCCACGGATTCGGGCCGCCGCCGGAACACCGGGGCGGCCTTCGTCGTTCCGTCCCCGGGCCGGTTCGGGCTTTACAGGCGATTCCGCGCGAACGTAGCATCACCGACGGCCGGGCGGACTCATCCGGCGAAAACGGGACATGGCGAAGATCACGATCATCGGGCCGGAAGGACGTCAGGAGCGGGAGCTCCTCCCTCACAACACGCTCGGCCGCCATCCCAACAACACCCATCAGATCCTCGACCGCATCGTGTCGAAGGAGCACTGCCACATCGACCTGCGCGACGGTCGCTACGTGCTGCACGACCTCGGGTCGTTGAACGGCACGTACGTCAACGGCGAGCGCGTCGCGGAGCGCGTCCTCAATCACGGGGACGAGATCATGATGGGGTCGACGCGCATCGTCTTCGAGACGAGCACGGCCACGAGCGTCGCTCCCGCGCAGGGCGCGCCTGCCGTCGGCGCGCCCCCCACGCCGTCGGGCTTCGGAGCGCCGACGGCACCGGCGGTCGCGCCCGAGATGCTCCCCGGCGCGCCGGCTCCCGGCCAGCGCCCCTCGTCGCAGAAGGTGACGATCGCTCCGGGCATGATCGAGTCGCACATCCGGACGAAGCTCGCTCCGCTCCAGGAGCAGAACTTCCTCCCGGAGCGGCTGCTCACGGACAACGACTCGCTCCGCCGTGACTACGAGAAGCTCCGCGCGAGCTACGAGGTGATGCGCGCCATCGGGGGCGAGCTCGACGTGGACGTCCTCGCGGCCAAGATCCTCGACGCGGCCTTCTCGCTGCTCCCCGCCGATCGCGGCGTGATCCTGATGTACAACGACGCGCACGAGC
The DNA here is from genome assembly GCA_046351215.1 of Polyangiales bacterium. Lineage (GTDB taxonomy): Bacteria > Myxococcota_A > Polyangia > Polyangiales > Houyiibacteriaceae > JAXLYX01. Next base: position 147,728 of record JAXLYX010000007.1, read on the forward strand.
TCCGCCCCCGGTGCGTGCGCACCAAGCGTCAGCTCGCGCAGGGCGAAGAGGTCGTCCTCTCGACGACGATCATCGAGGAGGTCCTCCGCGACAAGGCGGCGGTGCTCTCGAGCGACGCCTCGATCGACAACCGCTTCAAGGGCGCGCACTCGATCATCATGCAGGGCATCCGGTCGTCGATGGCCGTGCCCCTGCTGCACGCGGGCGAGGTCTTCGGCATCATGCTGCTCGACTCGCAGATCGCCGCGAACGCGTTCACCGAGAAGGATCTCCAACTCTTCCAGAACGTCGCGAACCAGGCCGCGATCGCCATCCAGAACAGCCTCTACGCGAAGCGCCTCGAGCAGGAGGCGGTGACGCGCGAGCGATTCCAGCGGCTCCTGTCCCCCGCCATCGCCGAGCAGGTCCTGTCCGGCAAGGTCGAGGTCAAGAAGTACGGCGAGCTGCGCGAGACGACGGTCCTCTTCACCGACATCCGCGGCTTCACCTCGATGAGCGAGAAATCGGAAGCGCAAGAGATCGTCGACATGCTCAACGAGTATTTCGAGCTGATGGTCGAGATCGTCTTCCAGAACGAAGGCACGCTCGACAAGTTCGTCGGCGACGAGATCATGGCCCTGTTCGGGGCGCCCATCGCTCACTCGGACGATGCGTACCGCGCCGTGAAGACCGGCCTCGAGATGATGCGGACGCTCGACCACTTCAACCAGTCGCGCGTGGCCGAGGGCAAGCCCCCGATCCACATCGGCGCCGGCATCAACACCGGCCGCATGGTCGCGGGCTACATCGGCAGCAGCAAGGCGCTCGAATACACCGTGATCGGCGACGCCGTGAACACGGGCGCGCGTCTCTGCTCCCACGCCACGGCCGGCCAGATCATCATCAGCGAGCACACGTACGCGAAGGTTCGCGAGTATTTCGTGGTCGAGGAGCTCCCTCCGGCGCAGGTGAAGGGCAAGGCGAACGCGCTCCGCATCTTCAGCGTCATCAAGGAGACGGGCATCGTCCCGACCGACAGCTCCCGCCTCGACTGAGCGGAGCGGAGAGCGCATCGAGCCCCCGTCCGCCCGGCGGTGGACGCGGCGCGTTCGCGCGCCGGGAGCCCCGAGCCGCACCCGGACCGCGGGTCGGTGCGTAGCGCGCTACGCGGCCGAAGGGGCGCGCGCTCTCTCGTTTCGCTCCCATTTCGAAGGCTTCGACGCGCGTACGGTTGCGATTCGGCGTGGCTCTTCTAGAACAGGCGCAGGACTTCGCGGCAGGGGGCCGAGCGTGGCGCATCTCGAATTCGAAAAGCCGATCGTCGAGCTGGAAGAGCGCATTCGCGAGCTGCGTGCGCTGGCGGCGCACGACTCGGGCGGAATCGGCGTGCAGGTGCGCGAGCTCGAGGAGAAGGCGAGCTCGCTCCGCCGGGATCTCTACAAGGACCTCGGCGTCTGGCAGAAGGTCCAGCTGAGCCGCCATCCGGATCGGCCGTACTTCAGCGACTACCTGAACTCCATCTTCGAGGACGTGCTCGAGCTGCACGGCGATCGCGAGTTCGCCGACGATCCCGCCATCATCTCGGGCTTCGCGCGCCTCGACGGTCAGACCGTCGCCGTCATCGGTCAGCAGAAGGGCCGCTCCACCAAGGAGAAGGTCCTCCGCAATTTCGGGATGGCGCATCCGGAGGGCTATCGGAAGGCGATGCGCATCATGGAGCTCGCCGATCGATTCCGGCGGCCCGTGCTCACGTTCATCGACACGCCGGGTGCGTATCCGGGGATCGGCGCCGAGGAGCGAGGACAGAGCGAGGCGATCGGTCGGTCGCTCCTCGTCATGTCGAGGCTCGGCGTCCCGGTCGTCGCCACGGTCATCGGGGAGGGCGGCTCGGGCGGAGCGCTCGCGCTCGGCGTCGCGAACCGCGTGCTGATGCTCCAGTTCTCGACGTACAGCGTCATCACGCCCGAAGGCTGCGCGTCGATCCTCTGGCACGACGGCTCCCGCGCGCCCGACGCGGCCGCTCAGCTCCGCCTCCTCGCCGCCGACGCCTCCGAGCTCGGGATCATCGACGAAGTCATCGAGGAGCCCATCGGCGGCGCGCATCGCGATCCGGTCGAGGCCGCGCGCCTCCTCGGCGAAGCGCTCCGTCGGCATCTCGGCTCGCTCCGCGGTCTGTCGCCCGAGGGGCTCGTCGAGGATCGCTATCGGAAATTCCGCGCGATGGGCCGCTTCACCGGGGTCTGAGGCCTCCGCCGGAGTTTTTGACGCCGGTTCGCGGGGTTCGGTACCCTGATCCCGAAATGGGCGTTTCCTCTTCGCGGCTCGGACCGGCCTTCGCGGTGCTCTTCGCCGGGGCTTCCGTCGTTCCGGCGGGCTGCGCGCATCACGGCGCGTCCGCGGCGTCGGCGACCACGCCCGAGCCGACCGGAGCGGAGGCCCGGCTCGAGGAGCTCGTCCAGAGGAACGCCGAGCTCGAGGAAGAGGTGCGACAGCTCCGGGGTCAGCTCGCGCTGGCCCAGGCCGAGGTTCGCGATCTCCGCAGCGGCGTCGGCGGGCCCGCGGCGGCTCCGGCCCCGCGCGAGACGGTCCGCATCGGCAGCGCCGAGGGCGCGACCCACGAGGAAGGCTACGTCGAGCCTCCGCTCGACTCCGAGCCGGCGCCTCGCGGGTCCGCACGGGGAGGCGGGGCCGAACGGAACGCCCAGGCTTCCGCCTCGGGCCGCGACGAGCGTCCCGTCCTGCGCCTCTACGGCTCGCCGGCGCTGCCGCTCGACGGCGCCGGCTACATCACCGTGCGCGAGCGCCTGCCTCCCGGTCCGGACGTGCGGCCCCTTCCGCCTTCCGCCCAGCCCGCGCCGGTCGTCGCCGCGCCCACGGGAGCCGCCGCCGCCCCCGCGACCTTGCCGGCTCCGACCGCGCAGCCGACTCCCCAGCCGCCGACGCCTGCCTCCGCACCGACCTCCGCGCCCGGTCGGAGCGCCGAGGACGACCCGGCACAACAGTCGTATCGGGCCGCGCTCGCGCTCGTGACCGCACGGCGGTTCGCGGAGGCGAACGACGCGTTGACGCGGTTCCTCCAGCAGTACCCGAACCACCCCTACACGGACAACGCCCTCTACTGGCGCGGCACGGTTTCCTACGCGGAGCGTCGCTACGGGGACGCGTTGCGTGACTTCGAGCGAGTCGTCGCGGAGTTCCCGCGCGGGAACAAGGTGCCTGACGCGCTCTACCAGATCGGCATGTGCCATCTGCGCCTGGGCGATCGCGACACGGCGCGCAGCTATTTCCGCCGGGTGCAGGCGGAATACCCGAATACCGTCGCGGCGCGTCTCGCGTCGCGGGAGGACGCATCATGAAGAGGCTCGTTCGACTCTCCCTCCTGCTGGCGCTCGGAGCCGCCGGCGCGACCGCGCACGGCCAGGACGACATGGCCGGCGGAGCGTTCGGAGGCGCGTCGGAGTCGACGTCGCGCGGTCGCATCCAGGTGGCCCGACCGACGACGGTGCCCGAGTACCACGTCGTTCGCCGGGGCGACACGCTCTGGGACATCTCGTCGCACTACCTCGGCAATCCCTACGATTGGCCGCGTGTCTGGGCCCTGAACCCCGAGATCGCGAATCCGCATTGGATCTACCCGGACGCGCAGATTCGTCTTCGCGGCAACGTCGACACTTCGGGTGCCGTCGCGGCCGGCGGTGGGTCGGCCGGGGCAGGCGGCTTCCAGGTCGTCTCGAACACCCCACGCGTGGGCCGCGGGACGCTGCTGCTCCGGCAGCGTGGCTTCCTCGATGCGGACGCCCTCCAGAGCGCGGGGACGATCGTGGGCTCCCCCGAGGAGCACATGATGCTCACGGTGCAGGACCCGATCTTCGTGCAGTTCACCGACGAGAACCGGCATCCGCGGCCGGGCCAGGACCTCACGATCTATCGCGAGATCGGCCCCGAGGAGCGGATGTCCGACGAGGAAGGCACGCTCGTCCGCATCGCCGGCACGGTGCGGATCACCGCCTGGGATCAGGAGCGGAAGGTCGCCACGGGCACGATCACCGAGTCGCTCGAGCCGATCGAGCGCGGACTGCACGTCGCGGACATCCCGCGGCGCATGGAGATGGTCAGCCCGGTCCCGGCCGATCGGACGCTCGAGGCCGCCGTCATCGCGACGATGGTGCAGCGCCAGGCGATCGCCGAGGAGCAGTACGTCTTCGTCGACAAGGGCGCCGAGGACGGCGTGCGCGTCGGCTTCCGCTTCCAGATGATCCGGCAGGAGGACGGCTGGCGGTACTCGCGCGCGTCGCCGCATCAGCCGCTCGGCGAGACCGTCGAGGACGTTCCCGCACCCGAGGAGTACCCGGTGATGGTGGTCGGCGAGGGCATGGTCGTGGACGTTCGCCCCCACTCGGCGACCCTCTACATGACGGCCTCCTCGACCGATATCCGCCTGCACGAGCGCGCTGTCCTGCGTCAGGGATACTGAGCCGCGCGGGGCGCGCCGCCAGTGCGCGGAAACCGTACGAGTTTTGCGCAGCGACATGACGCTCCGTTGACGCTGCGTCATTGATGCATTGCGTCAGAGACCCGATCTCGGCGAGAATCGCCGGGTCATGGGGTCCCTCGACGAGCTCGACGACGTGACCGACGCAGCGGAGCTGCGGCGGTTGGTGCGTCGCGAACGCGAGAAGCGGAAGGCCATCGAAGCGATCGGTCTGGCGCTCGGCTCGACGTTGCACCTCGACGAGATCCTCTCGCTCGTCGTCGAGCGGATCTCGGAGGCGATGGGAGCCGATCGCTCCACTCTCTATCTCCTCGATCCGGAGACCGGCGAGCTCGTCTCGAAGGTCGCGCAGGATTCCGGCGTGTCGGAGATCCGGCTCAAGGTGGGACAGGGTCTCGCCGGCTTCGTGGCGGAGAGCGGCGAGACGCTGAACATCCCCGACGCGTACGCGGATTCCCGCTTCTCGCAGGACTGGGATCAGAAGACGGGCTACCGCACGCACTCGATCCTCTGCGTCCCGATGCGGAACCATCACGGCCGGACGATCGGCGTGGTGCAGTGCCTGAACCGTGCCGACGGTCCCTTCACGGCCGACGACGAGGCGTTGCTCGCCGCGCTCGCCTCGGAGGCGGCCGTGTCGATCGAGAACTCGAAGCTCTTCCTCTCGGTGCTCCAGAAGAACATCGAGCTCGAGGAGGCCCACGATCAGCTCCGCCAGAAGGTGCGGGAGCTCGACGTCCTCTTCGAGATCGCGCAGGTCTCGGCGATGGCGATGGAGCTCGAGGAGCTCCTCCAGGGCGTGCTCGCGAGGACGATGCGTGCCGTCGACGCCGAGGCGGCCTCGATCCTCATCGCGGACGAGCACACCGGGGATCTGCACTTCCGGGCCGCCGTCGGCGGCGAGTCCGAGGCGGTGCGCAAGCTCAAGATCAAGGCGGGCCAGGGCATCTGCGGCTGGGTGGCGGCCCACGGACAGCCGCAGATCGTGAACGAGGTCGATCACGACCTCCGGCATTCGCGCCACATCTCGGCCGAGGTCGGCTATCACCCGCGCTCCGTGCTCTGCGTTCCCCTCCGCTGGGACGGCGGCACCGGCGCGGTCGAGCTGCTCAACAAGGGGAAGGGCCTCGCGCCCTTCACGGAGGACGATCTCAAGCTCGCGACGGTGATCGCCGGTCACGTCTCGCAGGCCATCCAGCAGGCCGAGAGCCGCATTCGCCAGCACCGCCAGGAGCGTCTCTCGACGATCGGTCAGTTCCTCTCCGGCGTGCTCCACGACCTCAAGACCCCGATGACGGTGATCTCGGGTTACGTGCGACTGCTCGTCGCCGAAGACGATCCGGTGAAGCGCGAGGCGCTCGCCGAGAGGGTGCAGCGGCAGGTGCACCTGCTGAACACCATGACCCGCGAGACGCTCGCCTTCGCGCGCGGCGAGCGCAAGCTGTGGATCCGCAAGGTCTACCTCTACCGGTTCTTCGAGGAGGTCGCCGAGCAGCTCGGTCGCGAGCTCGCCGACCGCAACGTGGAGCTCTCGGTCGACCTCCACGATCGCGGCATCGCGTACTTCGACGAGCAGAAGATGCTCCGGGTGCTCCACAACCTGGCGCGGAACGCCGCCGAGGCGATCGGTCACCAGGGCGGCCACTGCCGCATCACGGTGGATCGCGTCGAGGACGGGGCCATCCGGCTCGTGTTCGAGGACGACGGTCCCGGCATCCCGGAGGCGATCCGCGGCCGCCTCTTCGAGTCGTTCACGACGCACGGCAAGTCGCGCGGCACGGGTCTCGGCCTCGCCATCGTGAAGTCCATCGTCGACGACCACGGCGGCTACGTCAGCGTCGAGAGCCGACCGGGCCGCACGGCCTTCACCATGACCCTCCCGCAGCGCGTGGCCGACGAGGACATCGAGCCCGCATCGTCGGCTGCCGCGCACGCGCCCTGAGGGCGCCGCCGCTCCCCGGGGACGGAACGACGAAGGCCGCCCGAGGGCGGCCTCCACGCTTTCCGCGCGGTCGAGCGGCGATCAGACGAAGTCCTTCTCGCGGCGCTCCTGGTCTTCCTTGCACTTGATGCAGAGTTCGGTCTCGGGGCGGGCCTCGAGACGCTTCACGCTGATCTCCTCGCCGCACTCCTCGCAGACGCCGAACTCGCCGTCTTCCATCTTCTTCAGCGCCTTGTCGATCTTGTGCAGGAAGACCCGCTCGCGACCGCGGAGCCGGAAGGTGAACGACTGCATGTACTCGCTCGACGCGAGGTCCATCTCGTCCGGCAGCTCGGCGGTGTCGAGCGTCATGTCCTGCGCGATCGTCTCCCTCGCGCGCTGGATGACCGACTCGCGCTTCTCCTCGAGGATCTGGCGGAACCGCTTGAGGTCGCTCTTCTTCATGGATCTCGCTTCCCTCGCTCCCAGGGTCAGAGGGCCAGGGAGGGTACCCACCCGGCACGGAACGTCAAGGCTAACACAGGGGGGCCTTCCTCATCGACGGGCCCCCTCCCGATCCCCCACCTCTCGGACCCCGGTCTTCCGGGGGCGCTCGCCCGGCGTCGGCAGTCGCCGGGCGGCGAGGTCGAGGAGGAAGGCGAGCAGTGCGAGCCCCAGCAGGGCCGCGAAGGCGTCGCGTGGGGCCTCCACGCGTCCCGAGCGGGCCTCGAACGGGGCGCGCGCCGGACCGTCGAGGGTGCCGCCCGAGAGCCGGGTCACGGACGCGAGGACCTCGCGGTCGGGCGCGAGCACCCGGTACTCGCCCGGATAGGGGCGGGAGAGGGTCGCCCGGCTCTGGGCGACGGCGCGTCCTCCCCGTCGATGGGTGGCCGCCACGACGAACGAGCCGGGCGCCTCGAGCGGGAAGCGGAGCTCGTACCGACCGGGAGCGGTGTGTCGAAGGGGCAGGGGAACGCTCGGCAGCCCGGGCACGGCCTCGCCGTCCGCCGTCTCCACCTCGGCCGTGGAGACGAGGTCGTCGAGGAACTCGTCGTCCTCGCCGATCGCGTCGACGACGACGCGCGCCTCCTCCCCGACCGTCTCGGCCGTCATCGGGAGGCGCTCGCTCCGATCCTGGCGCATGTGCTCCCGGACCAGCTGCGCGAAGAGGCGGGAGAAGCCGCTCCACGACACCCATTCGACGGCCCAGCGGTTCTTCACGTCGCTCGTGAACGCGAGCGTGGTCCCGAGGCCGACCCGCATACGGGCGAGCAGGGGCTCGCCGAGATCGGTCTCGAGGATCACCTCGGCCGGTCTCGCCCTCGGTCGCGTGGCGACGTAGCCGTGGAGGAACGGGGCGGTCGCGAAGTCGACGCCCCGGAGGAATGCCGCGGACGAGACCACCCTCGCGCGGACGAGCTCCTCCACCGCCTGGGACCGGGCGACCTGCGACGTCTCGCGGACGAAGATGCGCGGGACGGACGACGGATCGTTCGTGAAGTAGCTCCGACCGCCGCCCTGGCTCGCGACGGTCGCGAGCAGCGAGCGGTTCACGTCGGCGCCGAGGCCGACGGTGGAGACGGTCATCCCTTCGGCACGCATCACCTGCACGAGCTCGGCGATGCCTTCCTCCGGGCTCTGGCCGTCGGTCAGCAGGATCACGTGCTTGATGCGGGCCCGCGTGACGGAGAGATCCTGGTAGGCGAGATCGAGCGCGGGGAAGATCGCGGTCCCGCCGCGTGCCGCCATGCGACCGATGTCGCGATCGATCCCGATGCGATTGCCGGCGCTCTGCATCCGCACGATCCGCTCCGGAGCCGCGTCGAAGCCGACGACCTCGAGGGCGTCCTCGGAGCCGAGCAGGGAGGCGGTCGCCCGGGCGGCTTCCTTCGCGAGCTCGATCTTCTGCCCGGCCATCGAGCCGCTGCGATCGATGACGAGCGCGAGGGCGAGCGTCGGTTGATCACGGCGTCGCTCCGCGTCCATGCGCACCGGGAGCAGGCGCTCCATGGCGGTGCCCTGCCATCCGCCGAGGCCGAAGCCCTGCTCGCCGCCGGCCATCAGGAATCCGCCACCGCCCTCCACGTAGCGCTCGAGCGCGGCGACCTGGCCGGGGCTCAGCGCTTCCGCGGGCACGTCCGACACGACGACGAAGTCGAAGCGCTCGAGCTCCGACGCCGCGACGGGAAAGCCGCGTGGGGTGCGGACCTCGACCTCGAGCTCGGCCGCGGAGAGGGCGCGCGCGAGGTACGACTCGTGCCCGCGCGAGCCCTCGACGTAGAGCACCGTCGGCCGTCCCGGGACCACGGCCGCGACCTCCATGCGATCGTTGCCGGGAAAGCGGTCTCCTCCCTGGACCGCGATCTCGGCCCGGTAGGTCACCGTGCCCGGGACGCGGACGACGGATCGGAAGGTGACGACGTTCTCGCCGGGCTCGAGGTGCAGAGTGCGGACCGAATCGAGACCGTTCAGGACCTCGCCCTGGAAGAGCTCGATCCGCACGTCCGCCGCGCGCGTCGCATGGAGCTTCGTCCGGATCTCGAAGGGCGCACCGGGCGCGAGATCGTCCGGCAGCTCCACCGCCGTGACGGCGACCTCCTTCGGGGCTCCGTCGTCGAGGGAGCGCGCATGGATCTCGATTCCCTGCGCTCGGGCGCGGGCGGCGGCCGCACGCAGATCGCCCAGGGTCTCGCGGCCGTCGCTCACGATCACGACGCGCCGGAGAGTGCCGGGGACGAGCAGGCCCTGCGCGAGCTCGATCGCCTGCTCGACATCGGTCTCCTCGATCTCGGCCGTCGGCGTCGGACGCTCGAACCGTGGGAAGGGCGCGTCGGGATCGCTCGGGAGCGGCACACGCCTCGCATGGCGCGCGAACGTGACCACCGCGACACGGGCCTCGCCCCGCGAACGGTAGGCATGCTCCACCCAGGCGCGGGCGCGCGCGAGCGCTTCGTCCGGAACCGAAGCCGAGACGTCGACGAGGTAGACGACGCTCACGTCGGTACGGGACTCGATCCGCACGGGGCGCGCGAGGGCGACCACGACGGCCGCGAGCGCGACGAGGCGGAACACCGCGGAGGCGATGCGGAGCGCCACGTGGCGCTCGACGAGAGAGCCGACCGCCGCTCCGAGGACCGGAGGCAGGGCCGCGAGGAGGAAGAGGAAGCGCGGCGCCAGCAGGGACCCGCGCAGCCCGGGGAGCGCGAAGGGCAGGCTCTCGCGCGAGGCCCAGGGGGCGATCGCGAGCGCGACGATTGCCCCGAGGACGAGCGGCCACGCGCTCCGCACGAGGCGCCTCATACGGTCCACCTCCGATGGTGCGCGACCCACTCGAAGAGGAGGAGCGCGAAGGCGAGCCCCGCGAGCCACCGCCAGGGCAGGCCTCCGAGGGATGCGGCGCGCACACGCGCAGTCGGTACCTCGGCGGCGTGGACGCCCGGGAGCGCGGATGGCGAGATCCAGCTCTCCTCGGGCGATGCGAGGTTCGCGGCGATCCGCAGCGCCTCGCGTCCGGCACGCAGGCGGTGCAGGCCCGATTCGACGGGCACGAAGACCACCCGGCCCTCCTGCACGGGGGCGGAGAACGTCGCGCCCGAGGGGCTCTGCACCGTCACGGCTTCCGCCGAGCCGGCGATGGGCACACGCGCGACGACGCCCGTCTCGTAGCCCGAGGCGAAGTCGCCTCCGCGATCCGTGAAGTCCTCGATCGCCCGGAGGAGGAGCATCGGCCAGGCGGCCCGCAGCGGGAGGTCGCTCGCGCGCGGGTCGAAGGCGAGGGCGAGGAAGGGCTGACCGTCGCGCGTGCCGCGGAGCAGGAGCGGGCATCGGGGATCGGCGCCGAGGATCCGGTCTCCCGGCGCGGGGCGGATCACCGGTGCCTCCGCGACGTTGACGTCGTCGAGCGCCGCATAGCGGAGCAATCGCTCGCTCCGTTCGACGCGCTCGAAGTACGGTCGCTCGCAGGTGCCCCCGAGCTCGAAGGGCCGATACCGCTCGGCCCCGATCGGATGCAGGTAGATCGCGGGCCGGCCCGGGGCCTCCGGAGGCACGAAGGAATCGAAGACGATCACGTCGTGGGCTCGGGCCCGGCTCGGATCGTATCGCGTCGGATCCGTCGTCTCGATCAGGAGGTGCTCGTCGAGGAGCAGCGCAGCCTCGAGGTAGAGGTCGTCCCGGGTCACGGCGAGGACGCGGACCTTCGCGCGCGGCGGCAGGAGCGCGTGCGCGACGTCGTCGACGGAGAGGACGTCCGGGCGGCCATCGACCGGACGGATCCGCGCCTCGAGGGCGGAGTCGACGCCGGAGACGGCCCGGAGGATCCGCGAGGCCCGGCCACGCGCGGGCACCGCGAGCCGCGAGACGTCGAGGGCACGTCCATCGCCGGAGAGGACGAGCTCGACCGTCCGCTCGACGTCGGACGGGTTCTCGAGCTCGACGAGGACCTCGGACTCGGTGCGATCCACGGGATGCCGTCTCGCGGCGAACGTGGCGATGGCGACGTTGTCCCCCGCTCGGCCGACGCGCAGCTGCGCGACGCGCGTCCCGCGCCGGAGCCTCGCGAACAGGTCGGGCGAGGGACGCGAGGCCCCATCGGTGACGAGGAGGACCTCGGGGCGCTCGGCGTCCGCGAGGAGATCGGCGGCGAGGCGGAGCGCGTGCCCGAGATCCTCGTGGACGGCGAGGGGGCGGACGGCATCGAGCGCCGCGAGCAGGGTGCTCTCGTCGTCCGTGCAGGGCGCGAGCGGTGTCGCACGGTGATCCACGGCCACGAGGCAGAGGCGGTCCCCTCCGCCGAGCGCCCGCACGTAGCGACGGACGGAGTCCTTGGCGCGCTCGAGCCGGCTCGGCCGGACGTCGGTCGCGCCCATCGAGGCCGAGCGATCGAGGAGGATCACGGTGGTACGCCCCGTCCGAGGACCGGCGGTCTTCCGCGGATCGCCGAGCGCCATTCCGAGCGAGACGACGATGGCGAGCGCGAGCAGGAGCGAGAGGACCCGGATCCTCCGCGAGAGCCAGGCCGACGCGCGGCGCTCGGCCCGGATCGCCTCGAAGAGCTCGAGATGGGGCACGACGACCGTGCGTCTCCGAGGACGCAGGAGGTAGAGGGCGAGGGTCGCCACGACGCTCGCGCCGAGCACCGCCGACAGCTCCCATGCTCCGAGGCCGAGCCACTCCATCGGATCAGCCGAAGAGGCCCTCCTTCACGAGCAGTCCGAGCACGGCGTCTTCGAGCGGCGCGTGGACCTCCACGGTGTGGTGCGCCACCCGCTTCTCGCGGCAGTGGCGGGCGAGGGCCTCGCGCGCGCCCAGCAGGGCCGTGCGGTGGCGCGCGAGGAGCGCCGGCGTGATGGTCACGTCGAGGACGTCGCGCGTCTCGGAGTCTTCGAGGCGGAGATCCCCGACGAGGGGAGGCGCGAGCTCGTCCCGATCGACCAGGTGGACGACGTGCGTCTCGAAGCCCGCGTGCCGGAGCCGGTCGATGGCCGAGGCCGCGCCCTTCGCGTCGAAGAAGTCCGAGACCAGCACGACGAGCCCGCGGCGCCGCGTCTCCGCGACGAACGCGCGGACCGCCGTCTCGAGGTCCGTGCGCCCATGCGCATCGACGGCCCCGAGGAACTCGAGGACGCGCAGGATCTGCCGCTTGCCGCGCAACGGAGGCAGGCGACCGTCGATCGCGTCACGGAGGATCGTGATCGACACCCGATCGAGACGCGAGAGTCCGACGTACGCGAAGGCTGCCACGAGCCGACGTGCGAGCTCGAGCTTCGTCGGATCGCCGAGCCCCATCGAACCCGAGGCGTCGAGCAGGAGATGGACGGAGAGGTCCTCTTCCTGCTCGTAGAGCCGGACGAGCAGCTTCCGCGTGCGCTGGAAGACGGCGAAGTCGACGGAGCGGAAGTCGTCGCCCGGGACGTAGGGGCGATGGTCGGCGAAGCTCATCCCGCTCCCGGTGCGACGCGAGCGCCTCTCGGCGCGCATCCGTCCCGCGTGGATGCGTCGGGCCACGAGCGCGAGCGCCTCGAGACGCTTCGCGAACGTCGCGTCGAAGGGGACGTCGGCGACCCGGCCCTCCTCTCGCGGTGCCGTCGTCACTTGCCCTTCGGCGCCTCCTTCACCCGCTCGAGGACCTCGTCGATCAGGCGATCGCGCTCGATACCCTCGGCTTCACCCTCGAAGCTCAGGATGAGGCGATGGCGCAGGGCCGGCTTCGCCGCCCAGCGCACGTCGTCGACGCCGGCGGCGAAGCGCCCCGAGACGAGCGCCTTGACCTTCGCGGCGAGCAGGAGGGACTGCGCGCCGCGAGGGCTCGCGCCGTAGCGCACGAAGCGTCGGACCCCCTCGGGCGCGTCGGGCCGGTCCGGATGCGTCGCCTCGAGGACGCGGATCGCGTAGTCCTTCACGTGGTGCGGGACGGGCACCTCGCGGACGATCGCGCGCATGGCGAGGATGCGCTCCGCGCCGAGCACGGGCCCGACGTGCGCGTCCACCTGGCCCGTCGTGCGATCGAGGATGGCGTGGAGCTCGTCGCGCGTGGGGAAGGGCACGACGAGCTTGAAGAGGAAGCGATCGAGCTGGGCCTCGGGCAAGGGATAGGTCCCCTCCATCTCGAGGGGGTTCTGCGTCGCGAGCACGACGTAGGGGTCGGGCAGCACGTGCGTCTGGTTCGAGATCGTGACGGATCGCTCCTGCATCGCCTCGAGCAGCGCGCTCTGGGTCTTCGGGGTCGCCCGGTTGATCTCGTCCGCGAGCAGGACGTGCGCGAACACGGGGCCCTTCCGGAATTCGAGCGAATAGCGGCCGTCCGGGCCCTCGTTCAACACGTGGGTCCCGAGGATGTCGGAGGGCATCAGGTCCGGGGTGAACTGGATGCGCGAGAAGCCGAGCGAGAGCGCCTCGGCGAGGCTGCGCACGAGCTGCGTCTTGCCGAGGCCGGGGACGCCTTCGAGCAGCACGTGCCCGCCGGCGAAGAGCGCCGTCGCCACGCCTTCGACGACGGCGTCCTGTCCGACGATCACGCGCGCGATCGCCTCACGCATCCTCCGGACGTCGTCGCGGAATCCCGCGACTCGTTCCTCCACGCTCTTCGGCTCGCTCATTCGTCCCCTGCCTCCCGTGGCCTGATCATCTGGAAGTACCGTCGCACGTAGTAGCGGTAGCCGGGCGGGATCCGATCGCGGCGGAGGATCTCCTCGGCGTGCCCGGCATAGTCCGCGAAGACGGGCCGATACCCGGCGCCCACGAACCCGCGGCTCGCGGCGCCGAGGATCACCTCGCTGCGCGAGGCGCCGCCGCGCTCCTCGCCGACGACCTGCGAGACGCGGCCTTCGCCCTCGGAGCCCGTGGGATCCGCGAGCTGCGAGGGAGCGTGCTCGTCCCCGTGGCGTCCGCGTCCCGCGCCCGTGCTGGAGCCTCCGCCCGACGGGCTCGTACCGCGTGCGCCGGCCCCTGGGATCTCGAGCGTCGCGCCCCCGCCACCGCGTCCGCCGAGCTCGAGCACGAGCTCCTGCGACGCCCCTCCGGGCTCGGAGCCGCTCGAGGGTCGCCCCCCCTGCGCCGCGCCGCCCGTGCCCGCGGCGCCACCGGCTCCTGCCGTGCCAGCGGAGCCCTCGGTCCCCGCCCCTGCGCCCTCGGAGCCCGGAGAGCCGCCGCTCTGCCCCGCGCCGGTGCCTTCGGTGCCCGACCCACCGCCGCTTCCTTCGCCGGGGCCGCGGAGGGTGACGCGCTGCCCGCCGCCTTCCTCGCCCCCGGCACGGAGGACGAAGCGCTGCATCGGATCCTCGCCGCTCCCGTCGCCGCTACCGTTCGCGTCGCCGCCCTCGGCCTCGCGCTCCCGCTGACGTCGGAGCATCTCGCGGAGCTGCTCGAGCTGACGCTCGAGCTCCTGCCGCATCGCCTCCGAACGCTGCGGCTCCGCCATGCGATTCAGGTCCTCGGCCGCGCGATCCATCCCCGACGCGGCCTCGCTCGCTCCTCCCTCGCCCCCCATCGATCGCGCGGCCTCGTCGAGGTCGCGGCGGAGGCGCTCGAGCTCCCGCCTTCGCTCGGCCAGCTCGCCGTTCTCCCGCTCGAGACGCTCGAGCTCGCGTCGGCGGCGCTCGAGCAGGCTCTCTTCCTGGCGATCGAGCCCTGCCTCGCGCTGACGGCGGAGCAGCGACTCCACCTCGCGACGGCGACGCTCGAGCTCGGCGTTCCGCGCGGCATCGTCCTCGTCGCGTGCGGCGCGGGCGAGATCCCGTCTCAACGCCTCGAGCGCCGCGCGATCGGGGGGAGCCTCGCGCAGCTGGTCCGCGAGGCTCCGGGCCGCCCCGGCGGCACGAGCGGCGTCTCCCTCGCTCAGGGCCTCGGCCAGCTCCGCGCCGAGGGGAGACGCACGGCCCATCCTCCGACCGAGTGCGCCCAGGTCCTCCGCGACGTCGCGCGCCCTCGACGCGTCCCCGGCCTCGAGCGAGCGCGAGAGCGCGCCGATCCGACGCATGGCCTCCTCGCGCGCGATGCGTCCCTCCGCGACGTCGAGCAGGAGCTGGTTGTACGCCCCGACGAGCCGACGGGTCTCCTCGTCCATCGGTCCGCGGAGCCGCGCCTCGGAATCGGCCCGCAGCGCTTCGCTGCTCTCGCGATCGAGGCGCACGGGCACGAGCACGCGAGCCGTGGCGGCGGCGGGTCGCTCGGGTTCCGGACGCGGCACCGCGAGGACGACGAGGAGGGAGAGCGCGAACGCGAGCGACGCGGCCACGAGCCAGGGGGGCCGCGTGAATCGATCGAGCGCGCCGGGATCGACCCCGCCGGCGAGACGCTCGGCGTCCGCGATCGCCGCACGACCGAAGCCCGAAAGGGGGGCCTGCCGAGCGAGCTCGTAGGCCGACGCGAGCCGCCCCTCGAGACCGCACGCTCGGTCGAGATCGACGAGGAGCTCGAGGGGAGCTACGCGTCGCACCGCGACGAACCCGAGCGCTCCGAGGAGGGCGACGAGCGGGGCCGCGCCGAGCCAGGCGTCCAAAGGCATCGAGGCGACGCGGACCGAGCGGACGAGGGTCGCGCCGAGCGAGAGGAGCGTGGCGACGCCGAGGGCCCACGGCAGGGCACGGACGGCGCGCGTGGCTCGACGGCGACGCGAAGCGCGGCGCAGGAGCGCGTCGATCCGTGGAGTGCCGACGATGCCTTCCATCCCATCCTTCCGACGCCCGAGGGGCGGGGCCGGTTCCGTGCCGCGAGAGATCAGGGGAGGGGGCTGGTCTCGCTCCCGGCCCCGCCACCGAGGGGAAGGGCGAGGAGCGAATCCCCCCGGGCGACCGTCGCCACGTCGCCCGGGAAATAGACGAGCGCATCGACGGCGGCGATCGAGGGCAGCGACCCCGAGCCCTGGAGCGCGTGGAGCGTCGCCTCGATCCGCTGCGGGCCGCGCGCGAGCCGCGCCCGGGCGAGCTCGGGCCGACCGGGCTTGCGCCGATGATCGTGCGCGAGGACGACGCGAAGGGCCTCGGGATGCGGTCGCGGATCGCCGAGCATGAGGCGCAGCCCCGGCCGTACGAAGAGCTCGAACCCGACGAGGGCGCTGACCGGATTGCCGGGGAGACCGACCACCGGGACGTCCCCGGCGACGCCGAACGCCACGGGTTTCCCGGGCTTCATCGCGACCTTCCAGAACCCGATTTCGATGCCTGCGCGCTTCATCCCGTCCTGCACCACGTCGTAGTCGCCGACCGACACGCCGCCCGTGGAGAGCACCACGTCGGCGCGCAGCGCCTCGCGGAAGCGAGCCTCGACCTCCTCGACGACGTCCGGCGCGATCGGGAGGATCCGCGGGATCCCGCCGGCCGACTCGACGAGGGCGGCGAGCTGGTAGGCGTTCGAGTTCACGATCTCGCCGGGGCCGAGGGGCTCGCCGAGATCGCGGAGCTCGTCTCCGGTGGAGACGATCGCCACGATGGGCCGCCGGTGCACGGAGACCGTCGCATGGCCCTGACTCGCGAGAAGCCCGATCTCGCCCGGCCCGATGCGCTGCCCGGCGTCGAGCAGGACCTGGCCTCGGGCCGCGTCCGAGCCGCGCGCGCGCACGTGATGCCCCGCCTTCGACGCGAATCGGATCGCCACGACGTCGCCCTCTCGGTGGGTGTCTTCCTGCATCACGATCGCGTCGGCGCCGGCGGGCATGGGCGCGCCGGTGAAGATCCGGCAGGCCCGACCGGGCGCGAGCGGCTCGGGGAGAGGGCCGCCCGCGCGGCTCTCGCCGACGACGGGGAGGCGCACCGGGCTCGACTCGGAAGCGCACGCGACGTCCTCGCTCCGGACCGCGTAGCCGTCCATCGCGCTGTTGTCGAAGGCAGGGGAGTCCCAGCGCGCGTGCAGCGCCTCGGCCAGATGGAGCCCGCGCGCCTCGAGCAGCGGCAGCCGCACCGCCGAGAGCGGCTGGAACGACGGGAGCAGCGCCGTGAGCGCCTCGCCGATGGTCTTCATGCCGCGAGGCTAGCAGGTCACCGGGTTCTACGGCGACGACGGTCGGCCCGTGCCTCGCTCCGAGTCCTCGGGCGGTGGCTCGATCACGGCCCCGGCGGTCCCGGCGGGCTCCGGATCCGGATGCACGGGCTCGCCCTCGTCCGCGATCGCCGAGGCGGGCGGCGCCTCTGCGGGCGGCGGGGTCACCCCGCTCGTGCCGCTCGCCGCAGCGGTCGGTGCGGCGGCGACCGCGGGGGCCTCGCGACCGGCGGCGACGTCGCGCGACGTGTAGACGATCAGCTCCTGACCCGCCCGCAGACGCGTGCTCCGGCCGAGCCGGTTGATGCGCGAGAGGTCGCCGAGCGTGAGCCCGAACCGCTGAGCGATCGTCGCGAGCGTGTCGCCGGTCTGGACGCGGTAGCGCATGCGGACCCGACCGCGCTGCGTCTCGTGGTAGTCGAAGAACTCCTCGCTGCCGACGACGAGCACGCGCACCTGCGACTCGGAGAGCACGACGGCCCGGGAGAGATCCACGCTACCCGGCACGAAGAGCTGGAGGAGGAGCCCCGACGCGAGCGTCGCCCGGGGATCGAGCGCGTTCCACCGCACGAGATCGTCGACGCCGACGCGGAAGAAGCGCGCGATCTCGACGAGCTCGTCGCCCTGCGAGACGCGGTAGAAGACGCGCCGCCGGCCTTCGTACACGAAGCGAGCCTCGGGCACCGCGACGACCGGGCGCTCGCCGCCTTCGGCTTCGACGCGGGGACGGACGTTCGGCACGAGCAGGGCCGTGCCGGGCCCGACGCGCTCCGCCTCCTCGAGCTCGTTGATCTCGCGGAGGTTCGCCGTGGTCGTGCGGTAGCGACGCGCCACGTCGTCGAGCCGCTCGCCGAAGCGGAGCACGTAGCTCCCGTAGCTGTTCGCGCCTGGGCGGCGACGCGCGAACGCGCGCGAGAACGTCTCCACCTTCTCGCGCGGGAGCCGGATCGCGTACGCCCCGCCGGGCGGAGTCCGGCGGCGGAGGAGGTGCGGGTTGAGCGCCGCCACCTCGTCGACCGCGACGTCGGCCGCGGCCGCGATCTCCGAGAGGGCGACGCCTCCCGGGACCTCGACGGACTGCGTCACGAGCGCCGCGTCACGCGTCACGCTCCCGAAGCCGAAGCGCTCGGGGTTCCGCATCACGACGGAGCACGAGAGGATCTTGGCGACGTAGACCGTCGTTTCGAAAGGGAGGCCTGCCTCGATGCGCGAGAGCAGCCCGTAGTCGTTCGAGTTGTACTTCCGGATCGCGCGGAGCAGCGCCGTGTACCCCATGTTGTAGGCGGCGAGCGAGAGCTCCCACGTCCCGAGGCGCTCGTGGAGATCGCCGAGGTAGCGGGCGGCCGCGCGCGTCGCACGGTAGGGGTCCATCCGCTCGTCGACCCAGTGGTTCTGCACGAGGCCGTACTCGTCGCCGGTCACCGAGACGAACTGCCACATGCCGACGGCGCCCACGGCCGAGCGCGCGCGCGGATCGAAGCCGCTCTCGGCCAACGCCACGCAGCGGAGATCGATCGGCAGCCCCGCCTCGCGGAGCGCCTCCTCGATCATGCCCGTGTAGCGGGTCGAGCGCCGGAGCCACGCGCTCATCAGCTCGTGCCCACGGGGATCCTCGCGGAAGTACTCGAGGTACTGCACCACCGCGTCGTCCCAGCGCATGGGGATGTCGGGGAGGGCGATTCCCTGGAGGTAGGAGAGATCCTGGCTCCCGACCGCCAGCGGGATCCGCGTCTCGACCTCGCTCGTCAGCCCGGCGGGCATGCCCGCCACTTCGCCCGCGCCGAGCCCGTAGCGGAACATGGCCTCTTCCGCGAGACGCAGCTCGCGGAGCTCGGGAGACTCGTCTCCCGCCGCGAGCAGGGCGCGGACTCCCGGCGAGAGCCGCGTCTCCGTGGGCGCTTGGGCTCGGACGGGTGCCGAGGCACCCGCGGACGCGAGCAGCAGCCCGAGGAAGACGAGACGACGGAGCACCGACGAACGCTATCGGGGTGGGAGAACGTACGCCAGAAATCGACGAGGTCTCGACCCGCGGCCCCAAGCCGGGTTACAAGGGGAATCTCCGAGGAGGGCGAGGTGCATCGAGGGCTGCGCGAGTTCATCCAGTGGATCGAGACCCACCGCGACACCGACCTCATCCGTCTCAACGCGCCGGCCACGGTGGCGGAGCTCGCGGAGCTGGAACAGGAGCTCGGTGAGCCGCTGCCCACCGACCTCCGCCTCGTGCTCACCCGGTTCAACGGGGGCAAGCTCCCGAACGGCACCCTCCTGCCGGCAGGCATCGGCCCTGGCTCCATCGGCGCCACGGTCCGGGAGTACGCCGCCAAGGTCGGCAAGGACTTCCTGAACCCCGACCTCCTGCTCCCCTTCTTCCGGACGGAGGACGACAGCCTCCTCGCGTTCGATCGGAGCGCAGGCCCGGTCGCCGACACGTGGCCGATCGTCGACTACTTCCCCGACACGGGCGAGCACAACCTCGTCTACCGGACGTTCGACGGCTTCTGCCGTGTGTGCGTGGCGAATTGGACCTCGCCCGACTTCTCGAAGGATTTCGACCTCGACGTGTACCTGAGGCAGGGCCAGCGCCACGCCGCGGTGGAGCAGGACGTCGGCGCCGCGCACGTGACCGTCGCGCATGCGAGCAAGCGGCTCGGTCTCCCCGCGCAGGCGCTCGAGCACTACCTGATGGCGGCGCGCTGCGTGCCGCCGCTGCCCTGGTGCGACTGGGAAGCGCTGAAGATCGCCGCGATCCTCGACAAGGACCAGTGCGCCCGCGAGGCCGCGTCGCGCCTCTCGACCATCGGGCCCGAGTCGTCCTGGGCGCGCCGGGAGACCACCCCGGTGAAGGTGGCCGAGGTCTCGGCGCCGATCGCGGCCCGCGCGCCGGACAAGCGGCCCTGGCTGCGCATCTTCGACCAGCTCCTCGCGCAGGTTCAGAACGATCCGGACGCCACGGCGACGATCGGCGCGATCCGCCAGGCGATCGTGAACGGTCAGGAGGCCCCCGCGCCTCGGCATGGCCGACAGGGGCTCGTCCCCAACACGGGCGACACCGAGTCGTGGTGGCAGGCCCTCCGCAGCTCGTATCACCAGGGCTACGTCCGCGACGAGGATCTGCTCCTCGATCCCGGCCTGCAGCCGCTGCGCCGTCAGCGCGAGTTCGGCGAGCTGCTCTCGTTCCGCCGCGACTTCTGAGTCGGTCGGCTCGCGCTCGCGAGGCGGCCGAACGGAGCGCTCAGGAGCAGACGAGGTTCCGGCCGTCGCGCTTCGCCTGGTAGAGCAGGTCGTCGGCGTCCTTGACGAACGCGAGCAGATCCTTGCCCTCCTTGAGCTGCGCGACGCCGAACGAGGCCGTCACGGCGATGCGCTCGCGCTCGAAGACGAAGGAATGCCCCTCGATGCGGCGGCGCAGCTCCTCGGCGATGACCGCACCGCCCTTCGAGTCGGTCTCGGGAAGGAGGAGGCCGAACTCCTCGCCGCCGTAGCGGCCGATCACGTCGTCCGGGCGGAGCCTCGCCTTCACGAGCTGGGCGAGCTCCTTGAGCACGTAGTCGCCCGCGAGGTGACCGAACTGGTCGTTGATCGACTTGAAGCGGTCGATGTCGAACATGACCAGCGTCAGCGGTCGCTCGTAGCGCCGGGCGCGGGGGATCTCGCGCTCGAGCGTCTCGAGCAGGAAGCGCTTGTTGTTCACGCCCGTGAGGGCGTCCACGATCGTCATCCGGTAGATGGTCTCGTGGTACTGCGCCTCCATGTCGGAGCCGCTCAGGTACTTGAGGATCGTGTCGCCGATCTTGATCTGATCGCCCCGGCGCAGGATGCAGTCGCTCACGGGCACGTCGTTCACGTACGTGCCGTTCGTCGACTCGAGGTCGCGGAGCTTGTACTTGCTCCCATCGCGCTCGATGATCGCGTGCCGGCGCGAGACGCTGTCGTTCTCGAGGACGATCGTGTTCTCGCTGCCGCGGCCGATCTGGACGGCCTCGTCCCCGAGCACGTGGCGACGTCCGAGCGGCCGCGAGTCCGACGAATAGATCGTGACGAGGCAGTCGTTACCCGGCTTCGTCGGGAACTGAAGCTTCTCGAGGGGCGTGACGCGCGTCTTGACGTCGGAGTCCAATGGATGAGCCGCGAGCGGTAAGGGTCGCTCGGCTAGGGTAGGAAGGTCCCGGCGTCGCGTCAACACTGGGTTCGTGGACCGGGGACCGGCCGGGGTCTCATCGCGACACGGTCGTTCGCCGATCCGCTCGGCGCGCGTGTCGTGTACCCTCCCCATGGGACCGCCCGGCGTGTGGGTGCCCGGGGTCGGTTGACCCCGAGGCCCCTTCGTCCTAACACCGGCGCTGGTCTCGGCCGTCCCCGTCCATGGAACACCCCAGCAACGACGAAGCCCCGCGCATCCTCGTCGTCGATGACGAGCAGGTCATCCGCGAGATCCTCGCGGACTTCCTGGGCATGGAGGGCTTCTGGGTCCGGACGGCGGAAGACGGCGCGGCGGCGCTCGTGGAGCTCTCGCGCAACCACTACGATCTCGTGCTCTCGGACCTGAAGATGCCGAACATGGGAGGACTCGACCTCCTCGCGGCGATCCGGCAGCACACCCCGAACGTCGTCGTCATCATCATGACCGGCTTCGGAACGGTCGAGACGGCGATCGACGCGATGAAACGCGGCGCGTACGACTACATCCTGAAGCCGTTCAAGGTGGACGAGGTCGTCCACACGATCCGCCGTGGTCTCGAGAAGCAGAAGCTCAAGGCGGAGAACATCCGCCTCCGCGAGGCGCTCTCGCTCTACAAGGTCAGCGAGGCCATCGCGAACAGCCTGTCGCTCGATCAGGTGCTGCTCACGGTGACCGACGCGGCCATCCACGAAGTGGACGCCGATCTCGTCACCGTGCTCCTCGACGACGGCGAGGGGAGCTTCTTCGAGCGGGCCCGCGAGCTCAATCCTCGCTTCGTCTTCGACGGCCTGCCGAGCTCGCTCGGCCAGCTCGATCCGGCGGCGCTGACCGAGTACTTCCTCGAGGACCGGCCGCTCCGCGAGCAGGGAACGAAGGCGCTCCCCTTCTTCGCCCGCATCCCGGAGGGAGCGGACGTCGAGTCGCTCGTCGTGACGCGCCTCCGCATCCGGGACCGCACCATCGGCTTCCTCGGCTCGATCAGCTTCACGCGGGGCAAGCGCTTCGACGAAGGGCAGCGGAAGCTGCTCCACATGGTGACGAACCGCGCGTCCGCCGCCATCGAGAACGCCCGGCTCTACGAGGACCTGAAGCAGACCTTCCGTCAGACCATCCGCGGTCTGGCCAGCGCCATCGACAAGATGGACCGGTACACGGCCGGTCATTCGAGCCGCGTCGCCGCCTACGCCCAGATCCTCGCGATCAAGCTCGGCTTGCCGCCGGAGCAAGTGGAGATCGTGCGCCAGTCGGCCCTGATGCACGACATCGGGAAGATCGGCTGCGTGATGAACCTCAACAAGCCGGGGAAGCTCTCGCAGCAGGAGTACGAGATCTTCCAGCAGCATCCGGTGCACGGCCGCGACATCCTGAAGCCGATCGAATTCCTCCATCCGCTGATCCCGGGCGTGCACCTCCACCACGAGCGCTGGGACGGCAACGGCTACCCGATCGGCCTGAAGGCGCAGGAGATCCCGATCATCGCGCGCATCATCTCGGTGGCCGACACCTACGATGCGATGACGAGCGACCGCGCCTACCGCAAGGCCCTCCCGCACGAGGTCGCCACGAGCGAGATCACCCGCTGTTGCGGCAGTCAGTTCGATCCCGACGTCGGCAATCCCTTCCTCGAGGCGATCGAGGACTTCCGCGCGAGCGGCCTGCCGCTGACGGACGTCCTCCGGGACGACTGAGGGCCTGGCGGCGCGCGACCACGCCCTTCGGCGCGCCTCAGCGGAGGACGTCGAAGGGGAAGCCGCCGTCGTCGTAGGCCCGCTGGGCGACGTGCTTCAGGAGCTCGTCGGTGTCCCGCTCCATGCGGTCGATGCGATCGCGCAGGCGGACCTCGGCGAGCTGGCAGAAGGCCGCCGTGACGTCGAGCTCGCGGCGGGCGCCGTCCTCGCCCTTCTGATCGACGAGGAGCGAGGTACGGGAGACGATCGCGATGAGCGCGTAGAGGTCGATGGCGACCTCCGCGATGCGGCGCTGAACGAACTGCTTGCCGGCGATGGCGGTGCCGTGCTTCCGGAGCACGCGTTCGACCTCGCGGGCGAGGCCGGTGACGCCGTACTCGACCAGCACGGCCTCGGCGCGCAGCAGCGGATGCGCGTTCGCCACGCGCTCGCGTCCGAAGGCCGTCCGTGCGCGCTTCACCGCGAAGTCCGTCAGCAATCCGAAGCCCTTGATGGGCTCGCGCATCGCCTTCTCGACCTCGAGGAGCTTCTTGCCCGGGCTCTGCATGCCCGCGAGCGCGAGGAACGCCAGGAGGATCTCGTTCGTGCCTGCGAGCACGAGGTGCACGCGCGCCTCGCGCTGCAGCCGCTCGTACGGCTCGCCACGCACGAAGCCGTGAGCGCCCGCGAGCCGAGCCAGGGCGTCGGAATGCGCCACGAACGCCTCGGACGCGAAGATCTTGCAGATCGCCGCCTCGAGGATGAAGTCCTCGACCTTCGCGTCCATGAGCCCCGTGGTCAGGAAGACCATGCTCTCGAGCGCGTAGAGGTCGGCGCCCATGCGCGCGACCTTGTCCTTGGTCTGGCCGAACTCGCCGACGTTGCGGCCGAAGGCGCGCCGCTGCACGGCGAGCTCGGTCGCGAGCTTCACGACGCGACGAAGCCCGCCCACGCACGTGGACGCCATGCCGATGCGTCCCCAGTTCAGCACGCGCATGGCGAGCGGATAACCGCGTCCGTACTCGCCGAGGAGGTTCCGCGCGGGCACCTTCACGTCCTCGAACGTGATGCTCCCCGTGCTGAGGCCACGGACGCCGCAGATCGGCACGTCCGGAGAGGCCGTGACACCGTGGGTCTTCTCGACCACGAAGCCGCAGATGCGGGGATGGCCCGCTTCGCTGTCGGTGCGGGCGAAGACCACGAAGACGTCTGCGATGCCCGCGTTCGAGATCCAGGCCTTCTTGCCCTTGATCACGAAGCCTGCCCCGTCGGGCGCGAGCTCGGCCCGGGTGCGGAGCGCCGACGCGTCGCTGCCGGCGCCGACCTCGGTGAGCGCGAAGGCCGCGATGCGCTCGCCGCTCGCCAGCTTCGGCAAGAGACGCCGCTTCTGCTCGTCGTTCCCGAACGCGAGGATCGCGTTCATGCCGAGGCAGACGTGGGCGGAGACGATGACCGCGATCGACTGGTCGATCGCGCCGAGCTCGGCGAGCACACGGGCGGCCGCCGACCAGCCGAGACCGAGTCCGCCGAGCTCCTCCGGCACCGTCAGGCCGAAGACACCCAGCCGACGCAGCTCGGCGAAGACCTCGGGCGGGATCGCCGCATCCCGATCGATCGACAGGGAGTCGACGTGATCGGCCGCGAGGCGACGAAGCCCCTCGAGCAGGCGCCCCACGGCGTCCCTCTCGCGCACGGTGGGCAGCGGGTAGGGGGAGACCATGTCCTCGGCGATGACGCCGTGGAAGAGGGCCTTCATGAAGCTCTGTTCGCGAGCGACGGTCATGGCGCGGCCTCGAAGAGCAGCTCGCCGAAGCGAGGCGGCATGTGGAAATCGGGCACGCGCGGTGGCGACCAACCCGAGGCCGCCATGCCGTTCTCGCGTGCGTCCATCACGTAGAAGTTGGCTCTCCACATCGCGCCGACGGTGGGCTTCGGGGCCGGGGTGTCCCCCGCCTGGAACCCGGTCCACGGCAGCGCGAGCTCGAGCGTGTAGCCCGTGTCCGCGATCGAATCGTCGAGGCTGCCTCGGGTCTCCACGCCCGTGCGCATGCCGCTGTTCCAGTCGACGTGACCGAAGGGCTGGGGCACCCGCCGCGAGTCGTAGCGGGTGTCGAAGACCGTGCCCCGCGGCGATGCTTGGAGCTCGAAGTAGTTCAGCCCGTTCCCGTCGGGGTCGAGCATGATCTCGCCGCAGTCCTCTTCCCACAGATGGTCGTCCGCATGGCTGAAGCGGCTCTTCAGGAAGGGGTCGGGGATCTCGAAGGCGACGTAGAGGTTCGTGTCGTCCCAGGCGGCGCGAACGGTGGCAGGGACGTCCGACGGAGCGCCCGTCATCGTGTTCACGAACGGGGCCGTCGACGTGGCCGCGGCCCAGACGGGCTCGTCGAGCTTGCCGTCGAGGCGGATCGGACCGTTCGTCCGCACGACCCGGAGGCGCGGAAGGGCGTCCGCGGTGGCGGTCCCGCTGCTGATCGGGAGCGAGAGGGCGCGTGCCCGGTTCTCGCCGTCGTGCGGGCCGCTCGTCACGCGGAGGCGCGCCGGACCGTTCCAGACGCCGAGGTAGAAGACGAGATGGTCGCCCGCGAGCTCGGGCGGCACCGTGATCTCCTGGACGTCGCGCACGAACTCGCCCGGGCGCCAGCGGCTCGGGGAGTAGAGGCGCCGGACGATGCCCTCGCCGTCGGCGTTGCCCACGTTGCGTCCATCGTCGCCGGCGAGGTGCGTGAAGAGCTGCCAGCCGTCGTCGAGCTGCTTGCGCGACTTCCAGTACCAGGTGAC
Organism: Polyangiales bacterium; assembly: GCA_046351215.1. Classification (GTDB taxonomy): domain Bacteria; phylum Myxococcota_A; class Polyangia; order Polyangiales; family Houyiibacteriaceae; genus JAXLYX01. Next base: position 173,218 of record JAXLYX010000007.1, read on the forward strand.
GCGCACGCGTCCGCCCCTCGGGGCGGTGATGGGTTCGACGTCGTATCCGACGAGCTCGAGCTTGTCCTCGAAGGACACGCGAAGCGCGTTCCGAGGGCTCGGGGCGCGGCGGGACAGGTAGGGGCGGAGCTGCTCGCGCTCGGCCGGGGTCAGCTCCTGGCTCCGTTCGACGCAGCCCGAGAGCGAGGCGACGAGCGCCACGACGAGCGAGAGACGTGCACCCCCCATGCTCACCTCACTTGCGCGACTTGCGGCGCGCCTGCTTCTCCTGCTTGCGCTGCTTCTTCTTCTGGTCCTTGTCGACCTTCTTGCGCACGCCCTGCTGGGGCCCCATCCCCGGCATCCCGGGGAAGCCAGGCATCCCAGGGAACCCGCCGGGCATTCCACCCGGGAACCCGCCGGGCATCCCGGGAAAGCCTCCCGGCATCCCGGGGAAGCCGCCCGGCATGCCCTTGCCGCCGCCCGCGACCGCCGCCTCGAGCAGCTGGTTCGTCAGGTTGGACATCATCGGGTTGCCCTCGAGGCCTCCGCCCTGCGCGCGGACGACGTCGCCGAGGCGACGCGCGGCGGCGAGCTGCTTCATGCCCGGGATCTTGGAGAGCATGCCCGCGCTCTGTCCGATGTCGCCCATCATCTGGCGCATGAACATGAAGCGCTGGATGAGCTCGAGGACGTCCTTCGCCTCGCGGGCGCAGCCCTTCGCCACGCGCTCGATGCGTCGCGGCTCCTTGCGGAAGAGATCGGGATCGCGCCGCTCCTGCTTCGTCATCGAGCTGACGATGGCCTTCGTGCGGACGAGCTCGCGGTCGTCGACGTTCATGCCCTCGGGCATGGCCTCGCCGAAGAAGGGCAGCTTCTCGAGGAGATCCTTGAGCGGGCCCATGCCCTGGATCATCTCGATCTGCTGGAGGAAGTCGTCGAGCGTGAACCGGCCCTGGAGCATGCGCTTCGCATCCTCCTCGGCCTTCTTCTCGTCGACGACGCCCTCGAAGTCCTTCATCAGGCCGACGACGTCGCCCATGCCGAGAATCCGGCTGGCCATGCCGTCCGGACGGAACTGCTCCATCCGATCGAGCTCTTCGCCCATGCCGACGAACTTCACCGCCGCGCCCGTGACCTCCTTCACGGAGAGGGCGGCGCCGCCGCGAGCGTCGCCGTCGAGCTTCGTGAGCACGACGCCGGAGAGCTCGAGCCGTTCGTGGAAGGACTTCGCGGTCTTCACCGCGTCCTGACCGATCATCGCGTCGACGACGAAGAAGATGTTCTCCGGCTTGACGTTGCCCTTGATCGAGCCGAGCTCGGCCATGAGCGTCTCGTCGATCGCGAGACGACCCGCGGTGTCGTAGATCACCGTGTCGCACTTCAGCTTCCGGGCCTCGGCGAGGCCCTTCGTGCAGATGTCGACGGGGCGCCCCCCCGGGATCGAGAAGACCGGGACTCCGATGCGCTCGCCGAGGACCTTCAGCTGGTCGATGGCGCCGGGGCGGGCGACGTCCGCGGCGACGAGGAGCGGCTTGCGCCCGTGATCCTTCACGAGCAGCTTCGCGAGCTTCGCGGCGCTCGTCGTCTTACCCGAGCCCTGCAGACCGACCATCATGATGCCGGTGATCGCGGGCTTCGGCGCGAAGACCACGGCCTCGCCCTCGGACGACATCATCGCCGTGAGCTCGTCCTGGCAGATCTTCACGAAGAGCTCGGCCGCACCGACGCGGAGGGTCTTGTCCTTCGTCTTCGCGACGCTCGCGAGCACCTGGCCGACGGCCTGCTCCTTCACGCGGGCGAGGAACGCCTTCACGACGTTGAACTCGACGTCCGCTTCGAGGAGCGACAGGCGCACGTCGCGGAGCGCCTGATCGATGTTCTCCTCGGTCAGCTCCGTGACGCCCGCGAGGCGGTTCTTGGCCGCTCGGAAGCCTTTGGTGAGTGTCTCGAACATGGGACTTCGGCCGCTTTCCGCGCGGAGAAAACGGGCGCTCCGGCCCACGCGCGGCCGAGGGGGAGTAGCACGTCGGCGACGCATCCCGCAACCGCTCGAAATGAGGCGAGGATCGGTGGCCTCGCCCGCGCTTGACCCCCGTGGCTCGGCGTACGAAGGTCGGGGCGATGTCCGAGGAGATCGCGACCGCCTCCCTCCCTCCCGCAGGGGATCCCGACACGCTCTACGTCCTCGACGTGAGCTCGTACGTCTTCCGCGCCTACCACGCGCTGCCCCCGCTCTCGAACAGCAAGGGCGAGCCGACGCACGCCGTCGCCGGCGTGGCGCAGATGGTCCAGAAATTCCTCGGGGATTGCCGGCCCGCCTACATGGTCGTGGCCATGGACCCGAAGGGAGGCTCGTTCCGCGCCCAGGTCTACGACAAGTACAAGGCGAACCGTCCACCGCCGCCGCCCGACCTCAGCCAGCAGATCGAGCGGGTGAAGCAGGTCCTCGTCGCGTGGGGGATGCTCTGCCTCGAGAAGGCCGGCTACGAAGCCGACGACCTCATCGCGACGGTGGTGAAGGCCGCCCGTGCGAAGGGGCTCAAGGTCGTCGTCGTGAGCGCCGACAAGGATCTGCTCCAGCTCGTCGACGGCGGGGTCGTCATGTACGACACCATGCGCAACAAGGTCTTCGGCCGTGCGGAGACCCTCGAGAAGATGGGCGTGCCACCCGAGAAGGTCCGCGATCTGCTCTCGCTGGTCGGAGACGCCTCGGACAACGTGCCGGGTGTCCCGTCCGTGGGACCGAAGACCGCCACGAAGCTCCTCGAGGACTTCGGGGATCTCGACGGGATCTACGCGAACCTCGACAAGATCAAGGCCAAGGGCACGAAGCAGAAGCTCGAGGAGAACAAGGAGGCCGCCTACCTCTCCCGCGATCTCGTCACGCTCCGCGACGAGGTCGACGTCGGCTTCGAGGTCGAGAAGGCGCGCTTCGCGGGCGGCCATCCGGACGAGCTCCGGAAGCTCTTCCTCGAGCTCGAGTTCACACGCGCGCTCGCGACGCTCGAGCCCGCGAAGAAGAACGTCGAGGTCCACTACGAGCTCGCGACGTCGAGCGCCGACCTCGCTCGGCTCGGAACGTTGCTGCGCGAGGCCGGCCGCTTCGCGGTGCACACGGTCGTCGAGGGCGACGATCCGCGTCGGGGCTCGCTGCTCGGCGTGGGCGTCTCCTGGGCCGAGGGGCACGCGTCCTACGTCCCCCTGGTCGGCGACGCCCCCGGCCGCGAGGCCGCGATCGCGCTGCTCCGGCCGCTGCTCGCCAACTCGCTGCTCCCGAAGGTGACCGGCGACGCGAAGCGCGAGCTGCTCGCGTGGGACACGGTCGGGGTGACGGTCCGGGGCGTCGCGGTCGACACCATGCTCGCGAGCTACCTGCTCGAGCCCGACCGCTCGGGCCACGACCTCGTCTCGCTCGCCCGCCTCGAGCTCGACGCCGAGCTGCCGGACGACGAGGCGCTGCTCGGGAAGGGTGCGAAGGCGCGCGACTTCGCGACCGTGCCGATTCCCGAGCTCACGTCGCATGCCGGCCAGCGCGCCGACTACGCCCTGCGGCTCGCGAAGGTCCTCGAGCCCCGGATGGCGCACGGCGAATTCCCGGCCCTCTACCGCGAGCTCGAGCTGCCGCTCGCCTCCGTGCTCGCCGATCTCGAGCGCACGGGCATCCGCGTCGACGCGGACGCGCTCCGCTCCATGTCCGCGGAGGTCTCGGCCGAGCTCGAGCGCCTCGAGAAGCGCTGCACCGAGCTCGCGGGTCATCCGTTCAACGTCGGCTCCCCGCGCCAGCTCGAGACGATCCTCTTCGACGAGCTCGGCCTGCCGGTCGTGAAGAAGACGAAGACGGCACGCTCGACGGACCAGACCGTGCTCGAGGAGCTCGCGCTCCTGCACGAGCTCCCGGCGGCGATCCTCGAGCACCGCTCGCTGGCGAAGCTGCAGGGCACGTACATCGACGCGCTGCCCCAGCAGATCGACCCGCGCACGGGCCGGATCCACACGCGCTTCAACCAGGCGGTCGCCGCCACGGGTCGCATCTCCTCGAGCGATCCGAACCTGCAGAACATCCCGATCCGCACCGAGCTCGGCCGACGCATCCGGAACGCCTTCGTACCGGCCGAGGGCATGGAGCTCCTGTCGGCGGACTACTCGCAGATCGAGCTCCGCGTGCTCGCCCATCTCTCCCGCGATCCGGAGCTGGTCGACGCCTACGTCCGCGGCGACGACGTGCACGCGCGCACCGCCACCGCCCTCTTCGGGGTGCCGAAGGAAGAGGTGACCCGCGAGCAGCGCGGTCAGGCGAAGACCGTGAACTTCGCCGTCATCTACGGGCAGACGGAGTTCGCCCTCGCGCGGAACCTGAAGATCGACCGGAAGGAGGCGCGCCGCTACATCGAGGCCTTCTTCGCCCGCTACGCCGGCGTGAAGCGCTTCATGGACGAGGTCGTCGCCGAGGCCGACGCGACGGGCTACGTGACGACGCTCTTCGGTCGCAGGCGCGCCGTCGCCGACATCCGGAGCACGAACCAGAACCTGCGCGCGGCAGCCGAGCGCATCGCCCGCAACACGCCGATCCAGGGGACGGCGGCGGACATCCTCAAGCGCGCCATGCTCGCGATCCACCACGCGATGGCGAAGCAGGGCCTCGCGGCCCGCATGCTGCTGACGGTCCACGACGAGCTCGTCTTCGAGGCCCCGGCCGCGGAGAAGGCCGCGCTCGAGGCGCTCGTGCGCTCGCACATGGAATCGGCCGCCGAGCTCTCGGTGCCGCTGACCGTCTCGGTCGGCTGGGGCCCGAGCTGGGGCGCGGCGCACTAGGCCACGACTCTGCCGCTCAGCCGAGCAAGCGCTTCGCGAGCCGCTCGCCGAGGTTGCCCTCGTCGTGGCGCAGCCGGCTCTCCTTGCCGAAACGCAGCTTGCGACCGCGCCAGACGACGGAGCGCGAGAACATGCTGTAGAACCACACGCCGGCCATCACGAGGTCCTTGATCGGGCCGAGCAGGAGCAGGCGGAAGGCCATCGGCTCGCCTCGGAGCCTCCGGACGAGGAACGCGTCCGCGGCGAGCTTGTAGAGGACGATGCCGACGAACGCGGCGACGACCCGTCGATCGAAGCCGCTCGCCAGCATGGCGGCGAAGCCGAAGAAGACGGGGTTCGCGAAGAGGTCGGCGAGGTAGGAGCCGACGTGGATCACGACGCGCATCTTCATCCAGCGCGAGTGACGCGCCAGGAACTGCTTCACCGTGTGATCGTGGTTGTAGTTCTCGAGGATGTTCGTCGAGAGCAGGACCTTGCGGCCGCTCTGCTGGAACTTCTGTCCGAGGATGAAGTCCTCGCAGAGGATGTCGCGGACGTCCTCGAGCCCACCGAGCGCCTGTACGTCCGAGCGGCGCATCAGCATCGACTTGCCGACGACGCAGTTCACGCCGGCGACGTGGAGGGCCGTGCACATCGAGGGGCCGATGAGCGCCGTGAGCTGCAGGTTCTCGAGCGCGGCGCCGATGGACCGCTCGCCCACGCCGACCACGATGCTCGAGAGCAGGGCGGCCCTCTCGGCGAGCAGCTCGCGCACGATGCGCTCGAGGTAGCCCTGGCTCGCTCGCACGTTCGCGTCGGACTGGAGCACGAGGTCGTACTTCGCCGCGACGTACGCCCCGTGGAGATTCGAGACCTTCGGGTTCAGGCCGAAGTGGGGATCGCTGAGGACGAAGCGGACGTCCACGTCCGGATACTTCGCGGCGACCCGCCGGGCGAGCACCATGCCCGGGTCGTCGTCCTCCTCCGCGGAGAAGACGATCTCGAGCGGGGCAGGATAGGTCTGCTCGAAGAAGCTCCGGAGGTTCTCCTCGAGGCCTTCCTCGGTGCCCTTCAGGGGCTTCAGGATCGAGAGGGGCGGTAACTCGCCCTCGAAGGCGGGCGGAGGGGCCGACGTGTGTCGAATGGTCGACCAGACCCCGAGGCTGAAGAGCCCGAGGGCGAACGCGGCACAAGCCAGCAGGATCCACACGAGCGTGAGCATGGGCGACTTCCTCCGCGCTCGGGCCGCACTATGTCAGACGGGTACCCACCCGGGCAAACCGACGCCGGTCAGAAGCAGGCCTGCATGCAGGAGCGGTAGTTCGCCTCGCAGGCCGAGACGCAGGGGCGAGCGTCCGCCTCGCAGAGGTCGACGCATCCGTTGTACCGGGGCCGACAGAGCGGTTCGCACACGGAATTCCCCGTCGCCCGGGGGCTCGGACGATAGCGCTCGCGACGGCGCGCATCGGCCTCCGAGACGGGTGGCGGCGTCGCCGTCGTGCCCGCTCCCGCCGACGCCGCGGCCGTGCCCTCCGCGATCGGGGGCGGCACGTCGCCCTCCATCGCGGGCACGACCGTCACCGTGTTCGAGGAAGGCAGCGGGTCGAGGCTCTCGCCCTGGGCCAGGAACACCAGACGCTCGCGGGCGTAGAGGACGCGAGCCTGCTCCTGATCCCGCGTGTACCAGCGGAGCCAGCGCTCCCAGCACTCGTAGCGCCACTCGACGGGCACGTCGTCCCGGAGCTCGGCCGCGTGACACCGCTCGAAATACGTCGTGCTCTCGTGCAGCATGCGGACGCTGGGCCCACATCCAGTCGACCCGCCGAGGAGCACGATGGCGAGGAGCAAGAGGCGCGCAGAGACCGGCATCGACGAGGAAGCTACCACCTTCCGGCTCGAGCGTCCCGACGAGGCCTGGGTCTTCACCCGCTTCGCGGCGGGTGCCGTCGGCACCCTCTACGTCACGTACGGCATCCGGGGCGTCCGCTCGATCGACTTCGAGCGGACCCCTGCGATGACGGGCGAGCACGAGCGCAAGCGCGCGCCGGCGTGGCTGTCGGAGCCGCTCGGCGCCTACCTGAGGGGCGAGAAGGTCGACCTCTCGCGCATCCCCCTGGATCTCGGGGGGACGGCCTTCCAGCGCCGGGTCTGGGAGGCCCTCCAGCGCATCCCGTGGGGGAGGGTCGCGTCCTACGCCCACGTCGCGAGCGAGGTGGGCTCCCCGCGCGGCATGCGCGCGGTCGGCATGGCGAACGCCCGCAACCCCGTCCCGCTCCTCGTCCCCTGCCATCGCGTGATCGAATCGAGTGGAGGCCTCGGCGGCTACAGCGGCGGGCTCGACAAGAAGATCGCGCTGCTCGCCCTCGAAGGCGTCACGGTCGAGAAGGGCCACGTCCTCCCGGGGCAGCTCGACCTCTTCACCGAGCCGCTCTCGGCTCGGCCGAAGCGGGCCCCGAAGGCCCCGAAGCGCGCCGGACGCGACCCGCGGCAGGAACCGCTCCCGTCGGCTTGAGCGTCCCGCCGGACCGTGCTCCGTTCCGGCCCATGGTCACGCACATCGTCCTCTTCAAGCTCAAGGATCCGAGCCCCGAGAACCTCCGCCTCACCGCCGGAGTGCTCTCCGCGATGGACGGGAAGATCCCGGAGCTCGTCGACATCGAGGTCGGCATCGATCAGCTGAAGAGCGAGCGCTCCTTCGACATCGCCCTGCGCACGCGGCATCGGAGCTGGGACGAGCTGAACGCCTACCAGGTGCATCCGATCCACCAGGAAGTGCTGAAGCACATGAAGTCCGTGGTGGAGAAGAGCGTCGCGGTCGATTGGGAGGCTTGAGCCTCCCTCCTCGGCCTCAGAGCCGCACCAGCGCCTGCTCGAGCTGCTTCTTCTGCTCGAGGAGCTGCGCGAGATCCTCGCGGGCCTTCTGCACGACCTCGACGGGCGCGCGCTCGGTGAAGCCCTCGTTCCCGAGCTTCTTCTCGAGGACGAGGAGATCCTTCTCGACCTTCTTCAGCTCGCGGCCGAGGCGGTCGCGCTCCTTCGCCGCGTCGATGACGTCGGGGACCACGGCCTTGAGGCCGGGGTTCACGAAGACGGCCGAGCGCGGGAAGTGGGCTCCCGGATCCTCGAACTTCAGCGCGTCCGGCTCGGCGACGAGCTTCGCGCCGCCGAGGACCTCGATGAGCGAGGCCTGGCTCGCGACGACCATCGCGGCCGCGGCGTCGGTCGCGTGATAGTGCACCTCGACCGTCCGGCTGCGCGGGAGGTCGTGCTCGGCGCGGATCGTCCGCAGGCTCTGGACGAAGCTCTTCAGGACCTCGAGCTCGGCCTCGGCGGCCGTGTCGCGTCGCCCCTCGACGCCGGCGCGCGGGTAGGGCGCCGTCATGATGCTCTTGCGCGTGTCGGTCTTCGGAACGCGCTGCCAGATCTCCTCGGTGATGAAGGGCATCATCGGATGGAGGGCGCGGAGCACGCTGTCGAGCGCGTGGACGAGGACGCTGCGCGTCTCCTCGACGAGAGCCGCGTCGCCCGACTCGAGCAGCGGCTTCGAGAGCTCGAGGTACCAGTCGCAGAGCTCGTCCCAGAGGAAGTGGTAGAGGGCCAGCGTGGCGTCGTCGAGACGGTAGGTGCCGATGCCCGCGTCCGCGGCCTCGAGGGCCTGATCGAGACGGCTCAGGATCCAGCGGTTCGCGAGGGCCGTCGCCTTCGGAGGCGAGCCGGTCGCGACCGCGCCGGTGCCCTCGAGGCGCATGAGCGCGTAGCGCGCGGCGTTCCAGACCTTGTTCGCGAAGTTCCGGTAGCCCTCGATGCGCTTCATCGAGAGCGCGATGCGGCGCGACTGCGGCGAATAGCTGAGGAGCGTCATCCGGAGCGCGTCGGCGCCGTAGGACGCGAAGCCCTCCGGATAGGTCTTCTGCAGGTACTTGATGCCGCTCGTCGCCGTGCCCGACTTCTCCGCCTTCGCGACGAGCTCGTCGAGGGTCGCGCCGTAGATGACGTCGAGGGGATCGATGACGTTCCCCTTCACCTTGCTCATCTTCTCGCCGCGCTCGTCGCAGACGAGGCCCGCGAGCAGGACGCGCTTGAAGGGCACCGCACCCATGAAGTGCATGCCCATCATGATCATGCGCGCGACCCAGAAGAAGAGGATGTCGTAGCCCGTCTCCATGTCCTGGGTCGGATAGAAGCGCTCGAGGTCCGGCGTCTTGTCCGGCCAGCCGAGCGTCGCGAAGGGCCAGAGACCCGAGCTGAACCAGGTGTCGAGGACATCCTCGTCCTGCGTGAGCTTCGTCCCGCCGCACTTGGCGCACTTCGTGACGTCGTCGCGCGAGACGTTCACGTGCTCGCAGTCGCCGCAGTACCACGCGGGGATCGAGTGCCCCCACCAGAGCTGCCGCGAGATGCACCAGTCCTGGATGTTCCGCAGCCAGTGGAAGTAGGTCTTCGACCACTCCTCGGGGAGGATCTGGATCTCGCCGTCCTCGACCGCGCGGATCGCCGGCTTCGCGAGCGGCTCCATCTTCACGAACCACTGCGTGGAGATCATCGGCTCGACCACGGTGCCCGAGCGCTGCGAGCGCGGCAGCGTCATCACGTGCGCCTTCGAGCCACGCGCGAGCCCGAGCTCCTCGAGCTTCGCCTTCACCGCCTTGCGCGCCGCGAAGCGATCCATGCCGACGAAGGGCCCGCCGTTGTCGTTCAGCTTGCCGTCGAGGTGGAGGATGTTGATCTCGGGGAGCCCGTGCCGCTTGCCGGTCGCGAAGTCGTTCCAGTCGTGCGCCGGCGTGACCTTCACGCAGCCGGTGCCGAACTTCGGATCGACGAGCTCCGCGTCGCAGATGATCGGGACGAGCCGGTCGACGAACGGATGCTTCACGAACTTGCCGTGGAAGGCCTTGTAGCGCTCGTCGTCCGGATGGATCGCGACCGCCGTGTCTCCGAGCATCGTCTCGGGGCGCGTCGTCGAGACGACGATCTCGCCGCTCCCGTCCGCGAGCGGATAGGCGAAGTCGAAGAGCTCGCCCTGGACGTTCTCCTCGGTCTCGACCTCGAGATCCGAGAGGACGGTCCGCGACTCGACGTCCCAGTTCACGAGGCGCGTGGCGCGGTAGATGAGGCCCTCTTCGTAGAGGCGTACGAAGGCCTCGCGGACCGCGCGCGCGTAGCCCGGATCCATCGTGAAGTGGGTGCGCGACCAATCGCACGAGCCGCCGAGCTTCCGCAGCTGCCGGAGGATCGTCCCGCCGGACTCCTCCTTCCACTCCCAGACGCGCTCGATGAATTTGTCGCGACCGAGGTCGTAACGCGTCTTGCCCTCGGCCTTGAGCTTGCGCTCGACCACGACCTGGGTCGCGATGCCGGCGTGATCCGTGCCCGGGATCCAGAGGGTGTTCTTGCCGCTCATGCGCGCGTGGCGGATGAGCACGTCCTCGAACGTGATGCGGCAGGCGTGACCCATGTGCAGCGAGCCCGTGACGTTCGGCGGCGGGATCGCGATCGTGTAGGTCGGACGCGAGTCGCCCGGCTCGGAGCTCGCCTGGAAGAGGCCCTCGGACTCCCAGAAGTCGTACCACCGCGTCTCGGTCTCGGTGGGGGAGTAGGCCTTCGGCATCTGCGTCGCGTCGTCGGTCATGGTCGGACCCTCGGTGGGGGCTGATTCTTAGCGCAAGAACGGGCGGTTGGCGGCTCGGGACGGCGGCAGGGCCCAGAATCGGCATAGGGGCCCGGGGAAATCCCCCGGGACCCCTGCCACACCACCGGACATGCGGGTCCGCATCCGGCGGTTCGGAGAGTTGAGGTTACGCGGCCAGCCTCGGGATGCCGAGTTGGTCGAAGTAGTGGATGGGGAACGCGATGTGGACGAGCTGGGCGGAGTTCTTCCACCAGCGGCGCCCGTTGATGGCGACCCTTGCGGCTCCGCGCTCGGAGAGTCCCCGAGCGCGCAGTTCGCGGTAGATCGTCGGGCCGTGGCGCCAGTGCTTGAGATGCAGCGCTCGGAGTCGGTGCCGGATCCATTCGTCGAGCTCGCGGAAGACGTTGTTCGTGTCCGCGAGGCGGAAGTAGTTCTTCCATCCCGTCAGGTACGACCGTAGGTCCTGCGCGACTCGCGCGATGCTCTGGCTCCGGGTGCGGCGCGTCAGCTCTCGCACTCGATCCTTCATCGTTTCGAGGGCTTTGGGCGCGACCCGACGCTTCACCTCGCCGCCTCGGCCGCTCCAGAAGGAGTACCCGAGGAGTTTGCGGTTCCACGCCCGGTCCACGGCGCTCTTGGCTTCGTTCACGCGGAGTCGGAGGTTCGCGTAGAGCCGCCGAAGCAACCCCATCACGCGTTCGCCCGCACGCCTCGACCGCACGTACACGTTGCAGTCGTCGGCGTAGCGCACGAACGCATGTCCGCGCCTCTCCAGCTCCTTGTCGACCTCATCCAAGAGCACGTTCGCGAGCAGCGGCGAGAGTGGCCCACCTTGCGGCGTGCCCTCGTGTCGCTCCGTCGCGACCCCGTTCGCCATCATCCCGGCTTCGAGATAGCGGCGAATCAGCCCGAGCAGTCTCTCGTCCTCGAGTCGCTTCGCGAGCCGTCCCATCAGCACGTCGTGGTTCACGCGGTCGAAGAACTTCTCGAGGTCCACGTCCACCACGAAGCGACGTCCCTCGTTCACGAAACGCTGCGCTTGCACGACGGCGTCGTGGGCGCTTCGTTTGGGACGAAAGCCGTAGCTGTGCTGCGAGAAGGTCGGATCGAACCGAGGTCCGAGCACCTGCAGGATGGCCTGTTGGATGAACCGATCGACGACGGTCGGGATGCCGAGCTCTCGTACCCCACCACCGCGTTTCGGGATCGCATGCCGTCGTACCGGCGACGGCTGGTACGTGCCCGCGAGCAGTTGCTCGCGGAGCGCGGGCCAGTGCGTCTTCAGGTGCTCCGGCAGCTCATCCACCGTCATCCCATCGATGCCGGCGCTGCCCTTGTTCTTCCTCACCCGTTTCAGCGCGGCCTGGAGGTTCGTGCGTTCGCACACACGCTCCATCAGGTCGCTCGCTCCCGAGCGCTCGTTTCCGTGCGTCGCCGTGGGCGCTTCCGCGCTCCGATCCGTCTTCGGGGCTTCACCCCGCTCGTGGATCGGGAGCTCGAGTTGCCTCGACATCTGCGGCCTTTTGCCTCCGAGACGCACGTTCGTTTCGCTCTCCTCTCCGTTCGGCCCTTCATCGCGGTTCCCCGCGACTACTACGGCCTCGGCTGACTTCTCGCTCCGCTTTCGCGTGGCCCTTTCAGGCCCGAGGCGAGATCTCCCCAGGTAAGAACGCGACCCTTCACCGCGCGACCGCCCGATTTACGTCGCTTGAGCCTCGACCATCGGAGCTTCGCGGTGCGTTGCCCGCTCGCCCCACTCGGCGCCGCCTCATATCGGGTTCTTGTCCATCGGCCCGCGGTTTCGCTCCCCGCTTCCTCCCCACGGTCGGTCACCCTCCCGCAGTTGCGGTTCGCTTCGATCAGGATGGTCTCCTCTCGGCGGGACTTGCACCCGCTAGGTCGCGCCCATGCTGGGCGCACAACGGCGAAGGCCCGGTCCCTCGCGGGATCCGGGCCTCTCGTTCGGCTGCCGTGGTGGGCTCACTCGGCGGTCAGGCGGCGGATCTCCTCGCGGATGATCGTCTCGGCGAGGTCGGGTACGACCTCCCATACGACCTGCTCCACGACCTCGCGCGAGAGGGCGAGGACGCCTTCGACCTGGGCCTGCGAGAGGCCGAGGCCGCCGAGCTTCTGGGCGAGGGTGCCCATCGCCGCCGTCGCGGCGGCCGCGACCGCGGGAGCCGGCGCGGGGGCCGGGGCCGCCACGGGCGCGGGAGCGGCCATCGGGGCGGGCGCCGGAGCGACGCGCGCCGGCGTCGTCAGGGGCACGGGCTCCTCGACGACCTCGAGGGTCGGCTTGGGGGCCGGGATCGCCGCAGCGACCGGGGCCACGGGAGCCGGCGCCGCGATCGGGGCGGGAGCCGGCGCGGGCGCGGGAGCCGCATGCGCGGCCGGCGCGTGCTGGACGGGGCCCACGGGATTCGGCACCGGCATGAGCGGGGTTCCGAACGCCATCGTGCGCTTCAGATCGCGACCCGTCGCGGCGGCCGCTGCGGGTGCGACCGGAGCCACGGGGGCGGGCGGGCGAGCGACCGGGGGCGGGATCATGCCGGCTGCCGGAGCGGTCGACGGAGAGGCCGCGCGCGGGGCGGCCGCAGCGCCCTGGGGCATGACGCGGGGACGACCGAGGACCGCCTGCACCTTGTCGATCACCGCTTGGGTGTCGAAGGGCTTCACGACGTTGTCGTCGATGCCCGCCGCCTGTCCCTTCGAGGCGTCGTACGGCGTGTGCTGGCTCGAGAGCGCGATGACCGCGACGTTCGCGAGCGAAGGACGCGTCTTGATCGCGTGGGCGACCGCGTAGCCATCGGTCTTGGCCGAGAGGTCCGCGAACACGACGTCGGGACGCACCTCTTCCGCCTTCGCGGCGGCGGCATCGCCGTTGTCGAGGGTGACGACCTGCGCGTTCTCGCCCGCGAAGGTCATTTCCATGATCTTGCGCATGGTCGCGCTGTCATCGACGACCAGGATCTTCACCGCCACGCAAGGCCTCCTCGATCAGCGCGGAATTCCGCCGTCTCGCGTGCGAAATCTGCAGGGGATGGATACCGCGGGTCATCGCCGTGGGTCAAGAACTGCGCGCAACGCGCTTCGGCGCGGTCCGCGGCGGCCGGCCGACCCCGCCACGCCCGTTCAGCGGTCGCGGAGCTCGAGGCCGAGCCGAGCGGCCTGTTCCCGGAGGGGAGCCTCGCTGCCCGGTGTGTACCGAAGGGCCGAGATCCCTTCCTCGAGGACCTCGCGGGCCTCGGGGCAGCGGCCGAGGGCGCAGAGAGCGTCCGCCAGGGACTCGATCGCCTCCCGATGCGGCGGCCAGGCGCGGAGGGCCCGACGCTCGAACCGGATCGCGAGCGCGAGGTTCCCGCCGTCGGCGGCCCGCTTGCCCCGGTCGTGCCAAGTGTGCGCCAGCGCACGTCGAGCGTAGGCCCGGGCATCGACGAAGCGCCGCGCCGCGGCGCGATCGCCGGACTCGATCGCGCACTCCGAAAGCCAGAGCAGGGCCTCCGGGGGCAGGGAGGCCTCGTCCCAGCGGTGCGAGAGCAGGCGTGGGCAGCCTCCCTCGAGGCGGAGGCTCGCGAATTCCACGAGCGTGGCGTCGGCGCGCCGGGGCGCCCGGACGACGATCGCGAGCGCCCGCCGCAGGAGCTCGTCGGATTGGGCGGCGATCGCCGCCTTCACCAGCGGGGTCGCGTCGCTCGGCACCGTGCGTCGATGGCTCGCCGCGCCGAGGGCTTCCGTGCCGAGCCCGTCGACCTCGCGCAGCGCGTCGGCCCGGAACGCGGCCTCCTCGTCGTTCGAGGCGTCGTAGCGCGCGAGCGCGGTCCGCACGTCGCCGAGGGTCTCGGCAATCGCGCCCTCGACGAGCGCCCGGTCGTCGCGCGAGAGCGAGAGCATCGGCAGCGCCCGGGCCACCCGTGCGGCGGCGACCCGCCGCCCCTCGAGGCGCGCGAGGCGGAAGAGGAGGCTCGAGGCCTGGATCGAGGGAGGGAGCGCACGCTGGGTCTCGCGTGTGATCCAGGGGATGTGGGCGAAGGCCTGGTCGAGGTCGCGCTCCTCGAGGGCGCTCCCGTGCGGAAGGCGGGCGAGCGCGTATTCGAAGGAAGGGCGATCGTCCGAGAGCGTCGCCGCCCCCTGCGCGAACGCCGCGGAGCCGAGCGAGTCGAGCTCCTGGGTCGCCTCGAGCTCCGCCACGGTATCGAGGTGGTAGCCGGCGAGCAGCGTCCGGAGCCGGGGATTCGCGGTGATCCGCTCGAGGGCGCGCGTGCCGAGCGTGACCGGACGATCGCTCGCCACGAGGATGAAGCTCGAGTCCTCGACGACGAACGCGGAGACGTGGGGGAAGACCGAGCGCAACGTCGCCACGACCTGACGGACGCGCGGGACGTCGATGCGGAAGAGGTTCACCCACTGCGCGAAGACCCCGCCGGGACGGAGCGCATGGCGCGCCTCGACGAAGAACTCGCGGGTGTAGAGCGCGCTCGAGCCGGCGAGCCAGGGATGCGAGGGCTGGGAGAGGATCGCGTCGTAGGTCGCGGGCTCGGCGAGCACGAGCTGGGCACGGGCGTCGTCGATCACCAGGTGCGCGCGGCGATCGTCGAGCGGGAAGGGACGGTGGCGCGCCCGGTGCATGGCGCGGGCCGCTTCGACCACCGCGGGCTCGAGCTCGACGACGTCGACGCGCGCGAACGGGCCCGCGAGCAGCATCGTCGTCGAGTGTCCCGCGCCGAGGCCGATCATCAGGGCGCGGTCGGTCCGCTCGGCGACGAGCGACGGAAGCCCCCCGAGGAGCACGAGCTCCGGACCGAAGACGGGCTCCTTCGCCGCGATGCCGGACTCGGGCCGCCCGTCGTTGAAGAGGCGCAGCGTGTCGTCGCGACGGACCACCGTGACCGTGGTGTTGCGGCCCTCGCGTAGGAAGACGAGGTTCTCCTCGTAACGTTCGGTCGGCCCCTCGATGACGGCGCGCGTGGGCTCGTACCAGGCGTCGAGCAGGAAGGGGAGGTGGATCGAAGGTTGGAACCGCAAGAAGAGTCCGGCGACGAGCACCGGCAGCGCCAGGGCCTCGATCCTCCGCGGAACGCCGTCGGAGGAGACGAGGAGGGCGATGCCCCCGATCAGGGCGTGCGCGAGCACGACGAGGTGGAGCGAGCGCTCGAGACCGAGGGCGGGCACCAGCAGGAACCCCGCGCCGAGCGAGCCCGCGAGCCCACCGACCGTGTTCGCGCCGAGCACGACGCCTGTCGCCGCCCCCTCCTGACCGCGGCCCGCGGAGACGGCTCGGACGAGCCAGGGGAGCCCGGTGCCGAGGACCGTCGCGAGCGGAAGGAGCAGGAGGGCGCTCACCGCGAGGATGACCCAGGGCGAGCTCGGGACGAGCTCCGCCTGACCGTGGATCATCACGAGGAGCCGCGGAACGAAGGGCAAGGCGGCCATCCCGAGCGCGGTGAGCAGGGAGAGCGCGATCTGCACGCGCCCGAGCGCGCGCAGCGCATCGCGCCCCTCGCCCCGCGCACGCTGCGTGAGCGCCGAGCCGAGCGCGATGCCGAGGAGGTAGGAGACGAGCATGGCGGCGAACGCCTGGCTCGAGGCCTGCACGACGAGCCGGAGCGCGCGCGTCCACAGCACCTCGCCGGCGAGCGAGAGCGCTCCGGTCGCGAAGGCGGCCGCGGCACCGACGAGGAGGGGCACGTCGAAGCGGGCGTCTCGCTCGGCGGCTTCCGTGGCCTCGTGAGCGGGGCCCGCCTCGTGGGTGGGTCTGCGGAGGTCGCGCGCCCCGAATCCGACGAGGGCCGCGGCGATCGTGCTGCCGAGCGCCGCGAGCAGGACGGAATCGCGCACGCCGATCGCCGGGAGCAGGTAGAAGCCCGTCAGCCCGGCCCCGACCACGGCGCCGAGCGTGTTCACGGCGTAGAGCGCCGTCGTGCGGACGCGCCAGCGCGAGGCATCGTCGGCCACGGCCGCGACCAGCACGGGGAGCGTGGCGCCCATGAGCGCCGTCGGGGGCACGAGGAAGAGGAGGGCGAGCCCGAGCCGGAGGACGGAGAGAGCGCCGAAGGAGAGCCCACGCCCGAGGTGCGCGTAGAGGTGGTGGACCTGGGGGAGCGCGATCACCGAGACCACGGCCAGGGCCGCGACCCCCACCTCGAGCATCGCGTAGGTGCGGGCGGGGCGCGACGTGCGGGAGGAGATCCGACCTCCGAGGAAGGCCCCGAGGCCCATCCCGAGGAAGAACGCCGCGAGCACCGTGGCCACCGCGAGATCGGACACGCCGAACACGCGGTGCAGCATCCGTCCCCAGGCGGACTCGTAGACGAGCGCCGAAGCGCCGGAGACGAAGAGCCCGGCGTGGAGGACGGCGCCGGATCGTCGGTACGTCGCAGGGGGGGTCATGGGGGCGCCACGATGAATCGCGGAGATCCGGCGTGTCAACGCGATCCCCCGGAGGCCGGCCGGACCGCGACGTTTGACGGCCCAGGGCCCGCGTTCCAAGGTCGGCGCCGTGACCGAGACCGCCCCCCCGATCCGCTACGGACTGATCGCGCCGCGCGCCCCCGAAGGCGCCGTCGATCTGAACGAGGTCCTGCCCGGGACCGGCCCGATCGAGATCGACATCGGGTTCGGCCGGGGCATGTCGGTGTTCGAGCGTGCCCGCGTCGCGCCGGGCTCCCGGATCCTCGGGATCGAGATCAAGAGCAAGCTGGCGACGTGGGTCGACGAGCGTCGCAAGCGGGAAGGGCTCGACCGGGTCCGGATCTTCTGCGGCGACGCCCGCGAGATCCTCTCCCGCACCGGCCCCGACGGCTCGGTCGCGCGTGTCTTCGTGCACTTCCCCGATCCGTGGTGGAAGAAGCGCCACCAGCACCGCCGCGTCGTCGGCGAGGCGTTCCTCGACGAGGTCGCCCGTCTGCTCGAGCCCGGTGGCGAGCTCTACGTGCAGACGGACGTCGAGGACCGCGCCCAGCTCTACCTCGACGCCATCCGCGAGCACCCCGCCTTCCTCCTCGCGACGCCGACCGGGCTCATCGAGAAGAACCCCTACGGAGCCCGCTCGAACCGGGAACGCCGCGCGGACGAGGACGGACTGCCCGTCTATCGGATCCTCGCGCAGCGCCGTGGCCTCGCCGCCCTGCCGGGCCGCGATCCCAAGTGCGGCGGCAGCCTCGCGGAGCGCTGACCCGGAAGCCCCTCCGGCTCAGGCGGGGCCGAGCTCCGAGAGCACCCGGCTCACGTGCTCGGCCTCCGGGAGGCCCATCTTGCGCATGATCGCCCGCGCCTCGAGGAGGCGTTCGCGCGCCCCCTCGAAGTCCCCTCGCTCGATGAGGTGATGGCCGAGGTCCATGAGCGAGCGGGCGGCCTCGCGCTCGTTCCCGATCTCGCGGAAGAGATCGATGCTCGCGAGGAAGCTGTCCTCGGCCGTCGAGGGACCGACCGGCGCCTTCCCGTCGTAGAGCGTGAGCGCCCGGAGCTGGCCGAGGCTCCGATGTACGTAGGCCATCGACTCCTTCGAGCCCTGCGATTCCGCGAGCGCGAGCGCGCCCTCGAGCACGTAGCGCGCATCGTCGTCCCCGCGCCGCATGGCGAGTCGACCGAGCAAGAGCTCGATCCGGAGCCCGGAGCGACGGTCGCCGAGCTCGCGGCTGATCTCCTTGGCGCGCGAGAGGAGGTCCTGCGCGGTGTCGAGGCGGCCGTCGACGAGGTGCGTCTCGGCGAGGCTGTGCAGCACGTGGCATTCGGACCGCCGATCGGCCATCTCGCGCGCCCGGGCCAGGGCCTGGCTCCAGGTCTGCGCCGCGGACGGCCGATCGCCGCGCTCGAAGAGCAGGCGTCCGAGCGAGATCAGCGATTGGAGCACGCCCTCGTCGTCGCCGACGGACTCCCGGATCTCGAGCCCGGTACGGAGCATCGTCTCGGCTGCCGCCATGTTGCCGCGCCGGAGCTCGAGCCGACCGAGCGTGGTCAGCGAGAGGGCCTCGCCGCGGCGGTCGCCGTGGGCGCGCCGGATGTCGAGGGCCTCCATGGCGGCGCGGATCGCCTCGGACGTCCGACCGGCGAAGAGATCGATCTGCGCGAGATCGTCGAGCGTGGAGGCCACGCCCCGCAGGTCGGCGGCCGAGCGGAAGAGGTCGAGCGCCCGCTCGAGCGCCTCGCGCGCCTTCGCGTCCTCGCCGCGCTGGCGATGCACGCGCGCGATGCGGTTCAGCGCGGCGCCTCCCTTGCCTCGGGCGCCGATCGACCAGGCGAGCGAGAGCATCTCGGCGAACGCGGCGATCGCGCGATCGTACTGGCCGAGCGTCGTGAGCAGGGAGCCGTGCTCGTGGAGGACCTCGAGGCGCAGCGCGGCCTCCTCGACGTCGAGCAGGGAGAGGGCCTTGTCGGAGTAGCCGAGGGCGCGCGCCGTGCGTCGCTCCTGGCGATCGACCATCGCAGCCTCGAAATAGGCCTGCGCGGCGCGCGTCCGCTGGCCGGCGAGCTCGTAGTGCGGAGCGACCACCGCGGCGAGCCCCTCGCGGCGGTGCGAGGCGACGACGGCGAGCCATCGCGCCACGACGGAGTGGCGTCGCGTCCGCTGCTCGGCGTCCATCTCCTGGTAGACGAGCTTGCGCGTGCCCGGGAGCGCGAATCGGTACTCGCGTGCGCCCGGGAGATCCGTGCCCTCCGAGGGCTCGAGGAAGCCCTTGTCGACCAGGCGGTAGAGCGCGTCCTCGAGCGAGTCCGCGTCGAAGTCGTCGAGCCAGATCGAGAGGGGTGCCTTCGAGGAGCCCGGCACCTTCTGCTCCGAGCGCATCTGCGCGAGCACCGCACCGTCCCAGAAGACCTCGCCGACGACGGCGGCCCGATCGACCGTCGCCCGCTCGATGCCGTCGAGGCGCGCGAGACGGGCGCGGATCGCGTCGTCCATCGAGACCGGCATGTCCTCGTCGCGGAGACGCGCGAGGTCGACCCGGAGCCTCGGCCCCGAGCGGACGAAGAGGCCGTTCTCCCAGAGCGCGAACGCGAGCTCGCGCAGGAGGCTCGGATTGCCGGACGAGCGATGCGTCAGCGCGGCGACGAGCGGCTCGGGGAGCTCGTCGAGATCCGGCAGGAGCTTGCGGACCACCTCGCCGACGTGCTCCTCGCTCAGCGCCTCGATCGGCACCGCGTGCACGCCGCCGAGCGGCCGCATCGACTGGGCCCGCTCCGCGACGGGGGCATCCCCCGCGAGAACGATGGCGAGGGGGCCCTCGATCCGGCTCAGCTCGGCGACCATGTCCCACGCCGGCTTCTCGGCGAAGTGGAAGTTGTCGAGGAGCAGCAGCACCGGGCGCTGGGACGCGTCGCCGCCGTAGAGCCTCCGTACGGCCGCGACGGCGCGCCGATGGAGTTCGTCCGGATTCGCCTGCAGGGGCCGGAGGAACGGGCTGTCGGGGAAGGGCACGCCCGCCACGTAGCCGAGCAGGTGTGTCGTCTCCGCCACCGAGATGACGTTCGAGGTGGCGAGCGCCGAGGACACGATGGTCGACATCTGCGCGCGGACGTGACTCGGCACCGAGGACGGGGTGACCCCGAAACGCTCGAGCAGCATGCGCGAGAAGGGCGCGTACTCTCCGTCCCGGTCCTCGCGGCAGGAGCCGTAGGCGAGGTGGACGCGCGGATCGAGGTGGGCCGCGTGCTGGCTCGCGAGGAAGAGGAGACGGCTCTTGCCCGAGCCGCGGGCTCCCTCGAGCACCGTGACGGTCGGCGCGCCGAGCGCGAAGGCGCGCTCGATCGCCGTCTGGAGCGCCCTCGTCACGTTCGTCTGGCCGACGAGCGGGATCTCGGACTCCTCACCGCGCGCGAGCTGCACCTCGTGCGAGACCAGCACGGGCTGGGCGGACGGATTCGTCCCGCCTGCGATGCGCATGCGGCCGAAGGTGTTCCCGCTGCGCGTCCCCGGGATGGACTTGCGCGGATCGTCGACGAGGCTCGCGCCACAGCGGGCGCACGAGCGGAACGCCCGAGGATTCTCGAAACCGCACGCGCCGCATCCGGAGGTCCGAGCCATGCCCGCTCAGGATACCGGGCCGCGCGCGCGTCTCAACGGGGTTCCGCCGGGGCGGCGCACCGGCTGCGATTCTCTTCCCGGAGCCGCGCCTGACGGGTCGCCAGGACCTCGGGGGGCAGCACCATCGGGGGGGCCTCGGCGCTCGGGCCGTCCTCCTCACCCCGGGGGACGTGGAACATCGCGACGTCGCCGCCGAAGTCGTAGAGCTCCTCGCCTCGGGCCAGGAGCTCGCAGTTGCGTCGCCGCAGCTCGGCCACGATCCGCGGGAAGGCCTCGACGGTGTGCTCGTAGGTGTCGTGCAGCAGGACGATGCCGCCGCGCTGCCCCTCTTCGCGCTCCTTGCGCTCGAGGACCTTGAAGAAGGTCTCGTACACGAGGTCGGGCGTGCTCACCTGGAAATCGCCGGCCCCGAGGTTCCAGAGCACCTGCGTGTAGCCCCTCTGGGCGATGAGGCCGTCGACGCGGGGCGAGCGCGAGCCGCCGGGCGGGCGCACGAGGAAAGGCCTCGCGCCGACCTCGCGCTCGATGAGCCTCGCGGCCTCGTCGATCTCGTAGGCGACCCCGACGTCGTCGAGCGTGGGCAGCTGCACGTGGTTGACGGAGTGCGCACCGATCGCGTGTCCGCGGCGCAGGATCTCGCGCGCGATCTCGGCCTGCTGTCGGTTGCGAGGCGTGGCGTCGAGGATCCGATTCGTCGTCAGGAAGAAGACCGCCTTGATGCCCTCGCGGTCGAGCATGTCGAGCAAGCGCGGGGTGGTGCGACGCTCGGGGCCGTCGTCGAACGTGAAGAGGAGGATCCGATGGGGGGTCGCGCCCCCGATGATCAGTCCGCGCGCCATGTCGCTGCCGAGGGGATCGCGCATCCGAGGCGCGTCGGGGGCGGCCGGTGACGGTCCGGCGATCGCGCTCGGCTCGGCCGGAGCCGCCTCCACGAACGCCGGCGAGGGGGTCGATCGGGGGACGGCGGCCCCCGCCCGCTCGGGCGCGAGGTGGGCGATCACCGAGCCGGCCGCGATCGCGCCGGCCACGAGGAGGCCTTTGCCGAGATGCGAAACGAAGCCGGAGAGCGCTGCCACGAGCCCAGGGTAGCAAGAGCACCCACATGTAGGAAATTATCGGCGGGCGCATTTGCGACGTGGGTCGCGTTCGACTAATCCACCCCGCCGCCGGCCCTGGGGTCGGCAAAGGGCGGGAGGCAGTGTGATCGTCGTCGAGAAGCTGACCAAGCGGTACGGGAGCCGGGTCGCCGTGGACGACGTCTCCTTCGAGGTCGCTCGGGGAGAGATCGTCGGATTCCTCGGTCCGAACGGTGCCGGGAAGAGCACGACCCTGCGGATGATCACGGGCTTCCTCGCCCCCACCGAGGGCCACGTGCGCATCGACGGCATCGACGTCCACTCGGATCCGGTGAAGGCGAGGGCACGCTTCGGCTACCTCCCCGAGGGCGTGCCCCTCTACGCGGAGATGCGAGTCTCCGAGTACCTCGAGCATCGCGCGCGGCTGAAAGGCGTCTCCGGCAAGCACGCGCGCAAGGAAGCCGAGAAGGCGCTCTCGCTCGCGGGGGTCTCGGACGCGCTCCCCCGCATCGTCGGGCAGCTCTCGAAGGGCTACCGGCAACGGGTCGGGCTCGCCGACGCGCTGCTCGGCGACCCCCCGCTCTTGATCCTCGACGAGCCCACGTCCGGCCTCGATCCGAACCAGATGCGTCACGTGCGCGAGCTCGTGAAGAGCTTCGCGGGGAAGAAGACCGTCTTCCTCTCGACGCACATCCTCCCGGAGGTCGAGGCGAGCTGCGAGCGGGTGGTGATCATCAAGCAGGGTAGGAAGGTCGCCGAAGGCGTCCCCTCCACGCTGCGCACGACGGCCGAGGGCAAGCAAGTCGTCCGGCTCGCCGGCCCCGGAGAGGCCGAGGCCTTCGAGCGAGCCCTCGACGGGCTCGGCGCCGTGCGTGGGATCTCGGTCGACAAGGCCGCACCCGCGGGCACGGTCCGCCTCGCGATCACCACGGAGCCCGGCGACGAGGCCATCGACGCCATCTTCCGCTCGGTCGTCGCCGCTGGCCTCGGCCTCCGCGAGCTGAGCCGGGAGCAGGTGACCCTCGAGGACGTGTTCGCCGAGCTCACGACCGAGGAAGAGACCGTCGCGCAGTCCGGAACGGAGGCCCCATGAGAGCCGCGCTCGAGATCGCCCGGAGGGAGCTCTTCTCCTTCTTCGTCAATCCGATCGCCTACGTCGTCGTCGTCGCCTGGTTGCTCTGGTCCGGCGTCGCGTTCGGCTACCTCTGCGAGAACTACGCGATGAACGCATCGATGGGCGGGAGCTCGAATCCGCTCAGCGACTTCTTCGGCGGCACGATCCTCTTCTACGTCCCGCTGCTCGCGATCGCTCCGGCGCTGACGATGCGCCTCGTGGCGGACGAGACGAAGTCGGGGAGCCTCGAAGCGCTCGTGACGGCGCCGGTCTCGGAGACGTCGATCGTGGTCGGCAAGTACCTCGCCGCGATGGTCTCCTGGCTCTGGCTCTGGGTCCCGACGCTGCTCTACGTCTGGCTCACCACCCGCTACGGCCGGGTGGACGCCGGCGTGGTCGCCGCCAGCTACGTCGGCGTCGTCGGCATCGGCCTCTACTACATGGCGCTCGGCCTCCTGATGAGCACCCTCGCGCCGACGCCGATCATCGCCTTCGTGCTCACCTTCCTCGCGCTCGGGCTCCTCTTCGTCCTCGGCATCGGCCAGTACTTCGCGGAGGGCCTCGTCGAGGAGGTGCTGGGCTACGTCAGCGTCTGGGCCCACATGGGCGACTTCTCGCGCGGGATCGTCGACTCCCGCTACCTCGTCTACGACGTGACCGTCTCGATGGTGGCTCTCTTCCTCTCCGTCCGCATCCTCGAGTGGCGGAGGCTCGCATGACCGAAGACACGAAGACCCCGGCTCCGACGAGCGCTCCCGAGCCCCGGAGCGGCGCTCGCGTGAACGCCGTGCTGGCGACGGCCCTCGTCGCGCTCATCGTGCTGATGGCGAACTACCTGGCGTTCCGGCACTACGCCCGCTGGGACCTGACCTCGGATCGGCACTTCACGCTCTCGAGCAAGTCGCGGGAGGTCGCCCGGCGCCTCGATCGCGACGTGACCCTCTACCTCTTCCTGTCGCGCATCGAGGAGAACTACGACGACGTGCGCGAGCTCGTGCGCCGCTACGAGGCGGCGAGCTCCCACGTGCACGTGAAGGTCGTCGATCCCGATCGCGATCGCGGTCGCTACCAGATCCTCGCCCGACGCTTCGGGCTCGGCACGGTGACGACCGAGGACGGGATGGCCGCCTCGAACGTGGCCGCCGTGGTGGAAGCGGGGAGCCGCAACTACAAGATCGAGCGGAGCGATCTCGTGAGCGTCGACTTCGGCGGCGGCGAGGAGCGCGCGCCCGAGGTGGACGTGAAGTCCGAGCGGGCGATCACGTCGGCCCTCGTCGAGGTCACGAGCGGTCGGAACGCGAAGGTCTGCGTCTCCACGGGCCACGGAGAGTGGGAGCTCGAGGGAGTCGGGGGACGCAGCCTCGCGACGCTGGCCGACGAGTTCCAGCTCGACAACATCGACCTCGCCGAGGTCGGGCTCGAGGGCCGCGCGACCGTTCCGGCGGACTGCGACGCGCTCTACGTCATCGGTCCGCAGCGACTCTTCGCGCCCGAGGAGGCCGAGGTCCTCGCAGCCTACGTGCGCGGCGGCGGGCACCTGCTCCTCGCGCTCGACCCCGTGCTCCGCGAGACGAGCAGCCTCGCGCCGACCGGGCTCGAAGGCATGCTCCACGGCTTCGGCATCGACCTCGGCACGGACCTCGTGCTCGAGCTCGACCCGGACCACCTGCTCGGCAGCTCGCCGACCGAGGGATTCGTCGCGAACGCCTGGGGAGGGCACTCCCTCGTGCGCGAGCTCGCCGCGACCCAGGGCATCGTCGCGATGCACATGGCGCGTAGCCTCACCGTCGAGGGCGACGGTCCCTCGACCATCCTGCTCACGACGACGGACCGCGGCTACGCGGAACGCGATCTCGCGTCGCTCCAGCAGGGCGGGGCGCTCGCGCCGGGCGCGGGCGACGCACGGGGACCCGTCGGCCTCGCGGCCGTCTACCCGAAGGAACGTCCCGAGGGCGAGGGGCCGCACGGCGCCCTCGTCGTCGTCGGCGACACGGACTGGCTGAGGAGCGAGGCCCTCTCGGAGCCGCGCTTCGCCAACGTCGACTTCGTCTCCGCCATCACCGGCTTCCTCGCCGCCCGGCCCTCGATGATCTCGATCGCGCCGCGGCGCACGAGCGCCCAGGCGCTCGTGATGACGACCGGCGACCTCCTCTCGATCAAGCTGCGCGTGATCGGGCTGCTCCCGCTCGCCTTCGTGCTGCTCGGCTTCTCCGTGTGGTGGACGAGGCGGGCATGAGTCAGCGGACCACCCTCGCGCTTCTCGTCGTCGCCCTCGCGCTCTTCGCCTTCATCGTGCTCTACGAGCGCAAGACGCTCACGACGCCCGAGCTCGAAGGACGGAGCTCGAGGCTCGTCGAGCGATTCGTGCGCGGGCGCGTCGACCGCATCACCGTCGAGGGGACGCACGGTACGGTCGAGCTCGCGCGCGATCCCGGCGAGGACGGTGAGCTCGGCCCGTGGCGCCTCGTCGCGCCGCTCCGCGCGGCCGCGGACGAGGAGGCGGTGGAGTCCTTCCTCTCGACCCTCGAATGGACCGAGCCGACGCGGACGCTCGAGGGGCCGAGCGGCGACGATCTCCGCCGTTTCGGCCTCGATCGTCCGCGGGTGAAGGTCCGCCTGCGCATGCTCGGGGAGACGTCGCTCCTCGCCCTCGGGCGGGACGACCCCTCCGGCGACGGCGTCTATGCGCAGGTCGTCGGCAACGCGGAGGCCCACGTCGTCGGCAAGGACGTGCTCGAGGCGCTCGACGTCGACGTGTCCCACTTCCGCGACAAGCAGCTCTACGCGGGCTCCCTCGAGGGCGTCGATCGTCTCGAGGTCACCACGGCCGCAGGCACCGCGCGTCTCGCGCGTTCGGGCGAGACGTGGAAGCTCGAGAGCCCCCAGGCGATGCTCGCGGCGAACGATCGGGTGAGCTCGGTCCTGCACGCGCTCGACGAGGCTCTCGCGACCCGCTTCGTCGAGGAGAGCCCCCGCGATCTCGGCCGGTTCGGCCTCGCGACCCCCTCCGCGCGACTCCGCTTCGGCACGGCGTCCGCGCCCACCCAGCACGCGATCGCGCTCGGCGCGCCCTGTGCCGATCATCCCGGGGAGCGTTTCGCCCGCGCGGACGACGGCCCCGTCGTCTGCGTCTCCTCGGAGGCGATGGCCATCGTCTCGGCCGATCCGGCCGCGTACCGCGAGCTGCGCCTTCTCCCCCTCGAGAACGCCGACGTGAAGCGCCTCGAGCTGCGCGACGCCACGAGCGAGCTCGTGATCGAGTCGACCGCCGAGGGGCATCGCCACACGGCCCGCGTCGGCGGGCGCGACGTCGCGAGCGGAGCGACCGACGCGGCCGCGCTCGCGGACTTCCTCGACGCGCTCCGAGCGGCCCGTGCGTCGACGGTCGAGCCGATGCCGGCCGCCGCGCCCGCGTGGGACGGTCGGCTCCGCGTGAGCCGCGCCGATGGCTCGACGTTCGACGTGGCGTTCGGGCCGATCGCCGGCGATCGATTCGTCGTGCGCCGAGGCGACGAAGCCGTCCTGCTCGTCTTCGCCGCGTCGGATCGATCGCTGCTCGATCCGACGCCGCTGCACCTCCGGGCGGCTTCGCTGCTCCGCGCCGAGGCCTCGCGCGTCGCGGAGATCGTCGTGGAGCGCGCCGGTGCACGAGAGACGATCGTCCCCGGGGACGCGTCGGGCCCGCGCGTCACGGCGCCCGTATCCCTCGGCGCCGATGGGTCTCGCTTCCTCGACACGGCGGCGCGCCTCGCCGCGCTCGAGGCCGTGCGGTTCGTCGCGCCGAGCGCCCTCCCGAGCCACGGCCTCGGCAGTCCCCGGCTCGTCGCCACGTTCCGCCTCGCCACCGCGGACGACGACGGTCACGACCACGGACACGCGCGTCCGACGGAGACCCACGTGCTCCGGATCGGAGCGCCGAGCGAGGGCGGCTCGTTCGCGACCCTCGACGCCGACCCCGCCGTCTTCCTCGTGGCTCCCGCCCTCGTCGAGCTCCTCTCGAGCCCCTTCGCCGACCGGGACGTCTTCTCCACCGACGCCGTCTTCGTCGAGTCGCTGACGATCACCGTCGAGGGCCGTACCGTGGCGCTCCGGCGCGACGGCGCCCGTTTCGTCACCGACGCGGGTCCCGCCGACGAAGCGCGCACCATCGACCTCACGAGCTCCCTCGCGGACCTCCGGGCCGACGAGGCCGTGGCCTACGGCTCGCCCTCGGCCGCGAGCGGGCTCGCCCGGCCGCGCGCACGGATCGTGGTCCAGCGTGCGGCGGAGGCGACCGAGCCGCGGAGGTACACGATCCTCGTCGGCGCGTCCGAGGGCGAGGGCGACGCCGCCATGACGTACCTCGCGCGCGAGGGCCTGCCCGTGACCTACCGCGTGTCCTCGAGCCGGCTCGCTCGGATTCTCGGCTACCGCCCCTGAGTCACGGGAGGGTCGGACGAGCCACGCGGGCTCGGGCGACGCGCGCCGTCTCCCGATGCATGTGCCCGAGGGCGGACATCATCGCGCAGTCGGGGACACCGGCCACGGCCGCCTCCACGGCGTGCGCGGCCGAAGCCGCGGCGAGCGAGGGGTCGCGGACGGATCCACACGCCGCGGCGGCCGCGAGGAGGATGGCGACCGCGAGGGGGTCGTCGGCGTCGCTCGCGGCGCGCTCCGCGCGATCGCGCGCCTCGTCGGCGTGCGTCGCGGGCTCGGTCCCGTCGAGGACGGCCTCGACCACGAGGAGCGCCTCGCGCGCTGCCGGGACGTCCGCGTCGGCCACGACCAGCCGGGCGCAATCGACGGCCGCTCGCGCGAGCGAGTCCGAGGGCGCGCGCAGCCGGGCTGCGATGGCGAGGAGCCAATCGCCGCGCGGACAGGTCTCCCAGGTCGCCTCGAGGGTGGGAGCCGAGGTCGACACCCACTGCACGACGTCGTGGTGCGCTCCCGCCTCGCGCAGGAACGCGACGAACGCGCTCACTGAGCGGCGGCCTCGAGCGTCTGGTGGGTCGAGTACTCGAGCAGGCCGTTGCTCGCGTTGAACCCGACCGAGCTCATCGTGGCGAAGCGCCCCGTGACCTTGACCTTGTTCCCGACCGTGAAGTCGATCGCGGGCGGGACGGTCCCGTCCGGGCCCGGATCGCGACGCGATCCGCGGCGGATGAGCTCACGCAGCTCTTCGTCGCTCTGGGCGTAGCCCGCCACCAGCAGTCGCTTCGCGGCGTCCCCCTCGTTGGCCGTGTCGGCCAGGAAGAAATGCGGCGCGGCCGGACGGGGGCAGGTCTCGCCTTCGGGGCAGGCGGGAGGCTGGTAGATCTCCACGATGTAGCCCGTGACGGTCGCATCGTGGTCGAGCGTCGTCGCGCTGCGACGGCGGACGCCGAAGACGCTGTACGTCCCGTCCGGATAGGTCACGGGGAAGGGTGGCGGCGGGATGCGCGGCACGGCGGGCAGGCTCGGCTGCACCTCCGGCAGACGCTCCACGCGCAGACTCGAACCCGAAAGCTGGTCGCAGCCACCGGCGACGAGGCCGAGCAGACTGGACAGGAGGATCACTCGGACCGAACGCTTCATCGTTCTCACCCTCGATCGGCGGGCGACGCTAACACGTGGCCCGAGTCGCATACAACTCAGTTCTCCGTCGCCCGTCCACCCACCGCCGAGCACTCCGCGGGGCGCCCTTCCAGCCTTCCGATGGCAGGACCGAGGATCGGGTCGGAACGGAGGCGGTCCAAGCTCCGTCGCGCGGCGTCGGAGCCGAGCGCGTGGAGGGCGAGGATCGCCTCGTCGGCCCGCGGATCGTCGACGTCCGAGGACCGTTGCCGGCTCCGTTCGAGCAGGCCCTCGACGTCGCCCTCGAGCGACGCCGCGCACGTGCGGGCGACGTACCGGAGGGCTTCGACCGCGACCTCGGGTCGCTCGCGTTCGGCGCGGAGCACGTGACGCACGGCGTCCCGCGCCTCGGGGCTCGTGTCGCGGGCCTGCGTGAGCACGCGGAGCGCTCGGGCCCGCACGCGCGCCGAGCGATCCCGCGTGGCCGCGATCACGATCGGACGGGCCTCCCGGGCGGGCGCGAGCACCGTCACCGCGGCCTCGCGGACCATCGGCCAGGCATCCCGACGCGCGAGGGTGGCGACCTCGACGATGCGGGGCTCCGTGAGCTGCACCGACTCCACGGCGGCGACCCGGACGCGCGGGTACGCGTCCGCGAGCGCGGCGACCACCACCGGCGACTCGACCTCGGGCGCCGAGCCGCGCAAGGCGACCACGGCGGCCGCACGGAGCATCCATTCCGAGGCCGACGCGGCGAGCCGCGAGACCTCGGCCTCGGCGCCTTCGCCCCAGGTGTCGCGCGGCAGGCGAGCGAGGGCCCGGAGCGCGAGGTAGCGGGCCGTGAACGAGGGTTCGTCCCCGAGGAGCGCGCGCGAAGCGGCGGCTGCGGCCGGCGCCCTCGCGGGCGGCACGACCGCCCCCGCCACCGCGAGCTGGGCGAGCGCATCGGCCGTGGCCCCGCCGGACGCCAGGGCCGATGCGACGGTGGCCACGAACGCGTCCGGAGCCCGGCTCGCCATCTCCCCGAGCGCATCGCGCACGCGGGCGCGTGCGGCATCGGTGGTGGCCGCCTCGAGCGCCGACAGCAGCGGCGGCCCTGCGTCCGACGCGAACCTCCGGGCCAGTGGAGACGCCACCTCGAGGCCGCCCACGGAGAGGCGGGCCTCCAGGATCGGCCGCCCGAGCGCGCCGAGCGAGAGCACCACGTCGAGCGTGGCGCGAGCGACCTCGGAATCGGGGTCACCGAGCGCGACCAGCAGGGTCTGACGCGCGATCTCGTTCGACGGCGCGAGGGTCCGCAGGGCGCGGAGCGCGGCCCGCTTCTCGGAGGCGACCATGTCCGGGTAGGCGTGCGCGAGGAGCTCCGCGGCGGGGCCGCCCAAGCGGCCGAGGAGCTCGGCGGCAGCGCGTGCTTCCTCGCCTCCCGACGAGAGATCGCCGAGGAGCCGCCTCGGACCGTCGCCCTCGTCGAGGTCGCTCAGCGCCACCACCTCGGCGAGCGCGAACCCATGGGTGCCTCGGGCGGGAGAGCCGGGGATCGAGACGTCGAGGCATCGCGTGACGATCGGGGCCGCGAGCTCGACCCGCAGGCGCTCGCCTTCGGCGAGATCCCTCGGCAGATCGACGCGGAGCGGAGCGTGGCCCTCGACGTGGAGGACGATCGCTTCGGGCACCTCCTCCGGGGCACCGCCGGGGCCGCGCGGAACGATTTCGAGCGCGCGCAGGGCGTAGCGCCCGACCATCCACCGACCGAGCGCCCGGCCGCCGATCCGGCGCCGCGACGGCGAGACGAGGAAGCGCGTGTCGGCGCGACCGTCCGCGAGCGCGAGGGGGTTCTCGTCGGCCACGGGCGCACCGTCCGCTGCGAGATCCCGCGTCCGCTCGAAACGCACGGTGGGCACGAGGGGACGGGACGCGCTCCCGGTCCTCGTGCGCGTCGTCCGTACCACCTCGGCCGACGACGGAGCGACGATCGGCGTCTCGACGAGATGGCCCGTCCGCGCGTCGATCTCCCCGGCGACGACGAAGGCGTCACCGTCTCCGCAGGCGCGGAGGTCCTCCCTCTCGTGGCCCACGACGACGCGGGAGCGGCCTTCGCCCTCCGCGGTCACGTCCACGCGTGCCCGGCGACGCTCTCCCGGGTCTCCGTGGAAGTCGGTACGGCCCGAGAAGACGAGACGCGGGCTCGTCGCCTCGCCGGTCACGACGGCGACGAAGGCTCCTCGGGCGGTCTGGACGCGGAGCACCGCGATCCGCCGACCGTCGCTGGTGACGGTCTCGACGCTCGACGCGAGGCCGTCGCACGTCGGCAGGGCGAGGGTCGGTCCGCGCGGACCTCCCATCACGACGGAACACGCCCCCGAGGATTCGGCGATGCGGGCTTCGACGGTGCCGCCGTGCGCGCCGAGCGGGAAGGAGAGGGGAGCGCGAGGGGACGGGGCCGGCACCTCGGCGTGGACGCCCGCGGGCGCCGCCAGACACGCCATGCCGAGGAGCGGCCACAGCGGCCATCGCATCGAATCCCGCTCCACGTTCACGTCCTCTCCCGCGACACCGCGCCATCCTCGGCGAGCCGGCCCTCGCGAAGCTCGAACACCCGGTCGGCGAAGTAAAGGGTCGCGAGCCGATGGGTCGCGACCACCACGTGGCGGCCCTCGTCGGCCAGCGCTCGAAGGGTCTCCAGGATCCGTCGCTCGGACTCCGCGTCGAGAGAGGCCGTCGGCTCGTCGAGGACGAGCAGGGCCGGATCGCGGTAGAGAGCCCTGGCCAGGCAGATCCGCTGCTGCTCGCCGACCGAGTAGCCTCCGCCCTCGGGACCCAGCGGTGCGTGGAGGCCGCCCTCCTTGGCTTGCACGACGTCCCAGACTCCGGCGCGCCGGAGGGCGGATTCGCAGCGGCCCGGATCGGCTTCGTCCTCGAAGAGGGCGACGTTGTCGGCGACCGTGCCCTCGACGAGGACGGGCTCCTGCGGCACCCATCCGACGATCGACGCCCGCTCCGCGGGCGACGTCGACCCGAGATCGCGATCCCCGAGGCGCACGCGCCCGGCGCTCGGGCGACGCGCGCCGACGAGGCAGGAGAGCAGCGTGCTCTTGCCGCTGCCGCTCGGCCCCACGATCGCGACGATCGTCGCGGAGGGCACCTCGAGCTGCACGCCTCGGAGCACCTCGCGCGAGCCGTAGGCGAACGAGAGGTCCGCGACACGAAGGGACGACGAACGCTCGAGCTCCGCCCCGGTCGCGAGGCCCGAGGCGTCGGGCACGACGGGAAGGGAGAGGAATCCATCGAGACGTCGGAAGACGCCCGCACCGACGACGAGTGCGTGGCCGGTCGCGAGCAGCTCCTCGAGCGGTCGGTAGAGGAGGAGGAGGGCCACCACGAGGGAGACGATCGCCTCGGAACCGGCCTCCCGCGCGGCCTCCGAGACGGCACCGCTCGCGACGACGCCGAGGGCGGCGACCACTCCGAGGACCTGGATCGCCAAGGGGAGGAGCTGGGAGAGGAGGGCTGCGCGCTGGGCGTGCGCTTCCGCGGCCCGCGCCCACGGAGCGAGACGGGACTCGGAGCGGGCCGTGGCCCCGAACACGGCGAGGACGTCGGCCATCCGGACGGCCTCGTGCACGCGACTGGCGAGGGCGAGCTCGGCTCCCTGGGCTCGGTCGAGCGACTTGCGGGCGCGCCGCCCGAGGGAGACCGCCGCCAGGCCCCCGAGGGGGACGAGGATGGCTCCGAAGGTGGCCAGTCGGCTGTCCAGTTGCCAAGCGGTGGTGGCCAGGGCCGTGGCCACCAGGAGGTTCCGGAGGGTTCCGAGCATCCCCACCTGGACGAAGGCCTCGACCCGGCGGGCCTCCGAAAGGACGGTCTCGGCCACCGCGGAGCCTCCCCGCGCGTCCCTCTCGCCCCCGTCGAGCCGCAGGGCGTGCCCGAGCAACAGGTCGCGGAAATCACTTCCGATTCCAAGGCGCAGACGAGTCAACGCGACGGCGGAGGCGAGGCCGGCCACGGCTCGGATCGCCGTGATGCCGAGCAGCGCCAGGGCCCAGCCGAGCGCCGGCTCGCGCGCGGCCCAGCCGGCCGGCCCAGCCGGTTGCCCGGGTGCCGGCCCGACCCCAGAGACGCCCGAGAGGAACGGTCCCGCCATGCGGGCGTACCAACTGGTGGTGGCTGCTACGGCAGCCAGTGCCAGCACGACCACGCTCACCGCGAAGGCGCGGCGGCGAAGGGAGAGGGCCAGATGGCGGGCGGCGGGCGAAGCGGAAAACACGGGTCCGGGAGCCGAGTCGTGCATTCCCGCAATGCCGGAGTGCAAGACCGAAATGCCGAGCCCCCGACCCGGCCCACCGGAAAGGGCGGGTCCAAGGGCGAGAAAGCCCGGGAAACCGCTGCGGAGCGCAGCATGACCCGAAAGTCCGGAGCGCGCCACGAAGTTGGTGTGGGTCAGGCACACATCGTGCAGAAGGTATCGGCCAAGGGCAGGGAACGGTCGGACGTTGCGACCGCCGAAGCTCGGGAACGGAATCCAATGACGGGGCGTTCCATCGGGTCGGAAGACTCGGTGGTTCCGCACCGGAGGCGAGACACCATGGCAAAGCAGGCAGCACAGCTGAAGGGGTCCCAGAACACCTCGGAGCAGGACGGCCACGACGAGTTCGAGGACGAGATGCTCGCCGACGTGGACGTGGAGGACGGCCGGGTCGAGCCTTCGCTCGCTCAGCTCGAGCGTGCCCGCACCGAGGCCGAGAAGGCCCTGAAGGAGCTGGAGCGCCAGGGCGCCGGGGACTCGACCCTCTCGCGTTACTTCCGCGAGATGGCGAGCCACCGCGTGCTCACTCCGCAGGAGGAGATCGAGGCCGCCCAGCTCGTCGAGCGCCTCGAGATCGAGTACTGGGTCGCCCTCTTCTCGTACCCGAGCTGTTTCGAGACCGTCGCGAAGGTCATCGAGGCGTACGTCGAGGAGATCCCGGCGGATCTCGTGACGCTCCGCAAGCTGGCCGTCGCGGCCAAGCGGACGAAGCTCGGCAAGAAGCAGCAGGAGAAGTGGGACGAGCTCTCGCTCGCTCTCGCCACGAAGATGCGCGAGCTCGACAGCGACCGCATCTTCGTCCAGCAGTCGGACAAGGCGGTCCACCGGCTCGTCGGCGCGCACGCGGAAGAGCGCGACATCGTCGGTGACGAGGTCCGCATCACGCCGGCCTTCAAGCAGTACCTGCACGCCGTCGAGCGCGCCCAGCGCGCCCAGCAGCGCGCGAAGAACCGCTTCGTCGCCGCGAACCTCCGCCTCGTGGTCTCGATCGCGCGTCGCTACAACCGCGGCCGCCTTCCGCTCATCGACCTCATCCAGGAGGGCAACATCGGCCTGATGAAGGCCGTCGAGCGCTTCGACCACAACCGTGGCTACCGCTTCTCGACGTACGCGTCGTGGTGGATCCGCCACGCCATCAGCCGTGCCCTCGCCGACAAGGGTCGTGCGGTCCGCATCCCGGTCCACATGCTCGACACCTACAACCGCGTCGCGCGCGCCACGCAGGCGATCGCGACCCGGACCGGCAAGGAGCCGACGCCGGAGGAGCTCGAGAAGGAGACCGGCATCGCGGCCGACAAGCTCGAGAAGATCAAGGGCTACTGGGCCGAGACGCCGTTCTCGCTCGACCGTCCCGTCAACGACGAGGACGGCCGGAAGTTCATCGACTTCCTCGAGCAGGAGAACGTCCCGACGCCGTACGAGCAGCTGGTCAGCCAGAAGTGGTCGGACGAGGTCCGCCGCCTGCTCGAGACCCTGACGCCGATGGAGGCGCGCATCCTCCGCTGGCGCTTCGGCCTCGACGACGAGGACGAGCTCACGCTCAAGGAGATCGGCGACAAGTACAACCTGTCGCGCGAGCGCATCCGCCAGCTCCAGGAGCAGGCGCTCGGCAAGATCCGCCGCCAGATCCGCGAGTGATCGGACGGTAGGGCGAAGGCGAGGGCGGGGCGTCGGGAGATGCTCCGCCCTCTGCCGTTCCGTCGTTCGCCGAGAATGCGACCCTGGAGCGGCGAGCGACTAGACTCGCCCCCCATCGTGACTGCGCTTCCCACGGACGATCCCGAGGTCATCGCGGATCGCATCGCCTCCCGCCTCCGCAGCGACGTCGCGGCGCGTCTCCCGCTGCGCGCGACCGCCGTGGACGAGCTCGCGCTCGAGGCGCGCCCCGCCATCCACGCGCTGCTCTTCGCGACGGCCACCGAACGTGCGGACGACGCGACCTCCCTCGAGCACCACGAGACGACCGCCATGGTGACTCTCCTCGGCCGGAGCTTCGCCATGCACGACGCGACGCCGACGGCGGCGATGGGCATCGTGCCCGCGCTGCTCGCGGCGTTCCGCGCCGAGGGCCTCGACGTCCCTGCGAGCCTCGACGCGCCCCTCGCCACCGTCTTCGTCGAAGGGTACGTCCGAGGTCGCGAGGAACGGCTCCATGCGGAGGCGCTGCGCGATGCGGTCCATCGCATCCCGGTGCTGCATCTCTTCCGGGGGTGTGCCGCCACCGTCCTGCGCGGTGACTACGGGACCGAGGAGCTGACGACGCGGTTCGAGGAGGTGGCGCGGCAGCTCTTCGCGCACGAGACGCGGGTCTTCATCGCCGACGTCGAGGGCCTCGCCGATCCCGCTCCCGGGACCATCCGGGCCCTCGTGGGGCTCCACGACAACGCACGCATGCTCGGGCTCAAGCTCGTGCTGGCCGGCGTGGAGTCGGGCTTCCGCGAGCAGGCGGCCCTGATCGGCCTCGACTTCGCGGGCATCGACGTGGCGCCCGATTTCGCGGCGGCGCTCGAACGCGCCCTCGAGATCTGCGAGCTCGGTCTGCGTCCCGACGGCTTCCTGACGCGCCCGCTCCGTGCGCTGCGGAACGCTCGCCGGAACCGCTCCCCGCGTCAGTAGGAATCCGAGGAAGCCGCGCCTGCCGCGGGGCTCTCGGCCGGACGCGCCGCCGCGCCGGCCCGCGACGCGGCGGAGGGCGGTGCGCCACCCGTCGCCGTGTTCGTCGGGCTCATCCGTTCGAGCTCGCGACGAGCCACCGCGTAGGTCGGGGCCGCGCGCTCGAGCCAGGTCCTCGCCTGCTCCACGCGTCCCGTCCGCCGGAGGCAGTCGGAGAGCTCGACGATGGCAGGCCCGCGTTGGGCGCTCGACGGATTCTGGGCGAGCCACTGCTCGTAGAGCGGCGCGGCGGCCGCGCAGCGCGAGGCGGAGCGCTGTGCGCGCGCCATGGACAGGAGATCGGGAGGCGGGGCGGCCGCCGCGGGAGCCTCCGTGGCAGAGGCGGCCGAATCCGCCGAGGCCGCGCGCTGGGCGAGCGCGGCGGCGGGCATCGGCGCGGTCGCCGGCGCCGCGCTCCGGGCACGGGTGCTCGCCATCGGCTGGGCGGGCGCCGCAGGCGCGACGTCGAGGTCGGCCACCTCGGCCGCAGGCTCGAACCGCTCCCGCTCGGCGCTGGCGACGATCGTCCGTTCCTCGTCCGCCCGCTCGGTCGGACGCGGAGCATCCTCCGCCGCGCGAAGCTCGTCCGCTGCCGCGGCGCGCTCGCGAGCGGGCTCGACTCCCTCGCGCCTCGGGGCCGTGGGCGCGAGCGTCGGGAGGACGGCGGGCTGCGGTGCGGCGACATCCGGCGGCGCGCCCGCGGGTACCGCGGCAACGACATCGGGGCTCGTGGGGGAGAGCACCGTATCCCCTTCGGCGCTCATCGGTGGCCGATGGGCCGGCAGGTAGAAGAGGCCGATCGCCACGACGAGGAGGGTGATCGTGGCCATCGCGCCCTGGGGGCCCGTCGCCCACCGACGCAGGACGTCGAGGATCCTCGCTCCGAGCGGGAGCGGGGGCTCCGCCGCCGCGACCGGAGCGGGCGCATGGCGACGCTCGGCCAGGGCTTCCGACGCCTGCGCGACGATCGCGGCCCGCACACGGGCGGGAGGCTCCTCGAGCTCGAGGAGCCCGGAGATCGCGGCGCCTTCCTCGAGGACCGTCGCGTACGAACGGCACGACGGACACGTGGCGAGGTGCGCACGGACCTCGCTCTCCGCTTCGGCGGAGAGGAGCCCGAGCGCGAGCTCGGTGAGCTGATCCTCGCAGTGCTGGCAGTCCATCGTACTCAACTCAGCTTGGTCGCGTAGTCACGGTACTCGGCGAGCGCCGATTGGAGACGTTCGAGGGCATAGCGCATGCGGCTCTTGGCCGTGTTCTCGGGGACGCCGACGATCTCGGCGATCTCGAGGAACGAGAGGTGCTGCACCTGCCTCAGCAGGAATACTTCGCGCTGGTCGTCCGGCAACGCCTCGACCGCGGCGCGGAGCGCCACCTGCACCTGTTGTCCGATGGCCGCCCGCTCGGCGGTCGGGGACGGGTGCTCGACCCGCTCGGACAGGGGGGGGGCCTCCGTATCCCCCTGTCCTCGCGCCGGGGCGTCGAGCGAGGCATGACGCCGATGGCTCATCTTCCGTGCGTGATCGATCGAGAGGTTCCGGGCGATCGTGTACGCCCAGGTGGAGAACCGGGAGTCGCCCCGGAAATCCGAGGCCCTCTGGACCACCCGCACGAAGACCTCCTGCAGCAGGTCTTCGGCCGCTTGGGGATCCCGGACGGTTCGCAGCAGGAAGTTGTACATGGGGCGCCGATAGCGATCGAGCAGGGTCTCGAAAGCCCTGAGATCCCCGCCGACGTAGCGCTCGAGGAGCGCTTCGTCGGTCGGCCCGGTCGAAGGTGCGCTCAAGGGCTCCTCCGACCGCGGCACCGCCCGGATCCGGGCGACGGGTGTGTATGGGTTCGACGCATCACGTCCGCGGAAGATCTCCCGGGGACCTCCAGAAAGGCCCGGGGGCGGCCGAGCATAGCCCGTCTCTCCCCTCCGGGGCGACTTTCGCGGAAGGCGCCCTGGTCCGAAGCCCGCGAACTCGCCACGGATTTCCCCCGTGGGGGGGCCGTCTGCCGGCGTTGACCAATTTTTTGCCCGTTGCTATAAGCCCCGGGTGCTCGGACCCCGGGGGATTCCCCTTTCGGGGCTGGCTTTCTTCGAGGGGATCGATCATGCGCATGAACCTTGCGCGCGCGGCGTTCGTGGGCTTCCTGTGCTTCGCGAGCTCGCTGGCCGCTGCGCAGCCTGCCGCGACGAGCACCGGCACCTCGGCTCCGTCGGCGGCCCCTGCGAGCCCCTCGGACGCTGCCCAGGGCCCGGCCGACGTCGGCGCCGCGGCGGCAGGAGTCGAGGGCCAGACGTCCACGACCACCGTCCGCGAGGACCAGATGGACGCCGGCACCTACTCGGTCCGGCTGCGTGATCTCGAGCAGCGCATCAACGAGCTGAAGGAGCAGATCTTCCGGTCGAAGGGCCGCTTGTCGCTCCTCGCCGAGACCGTCCTGCAGGGCGTCGTCGCCGGCGCGCAGCTCGCGATCGTCCACGAGAACCAGATGTCGGCATCGTACCGACTCGTCCGGGTCCTCTATCTCCTCGACGGCGCCAGCATCTTCTCGCAGGCGGATCCGGAGGGAGAGGGCAGCCTCGGCGATCAGGAGTCGTTCCCGGTCTACACGGGCTCGATCGTCCCGGGCGAGCACACGCTCAGCGTGAACCTGGAGTACCGCGGGCATGGCTACGGCATCTTCAGCTACCTGAAGGGCTACCGGTTCAAGGTGCGCTCGAGCTACACGTTCACGGCGCCCGAGGGTCGGGCGGTGACGATCCGCGCCATCGGCCTCGAGAAGGGAGGGCCCACGGCGCCGCTCGAGGATCGTCCCTCGATCCGCTACGTGGAGCGCGTCAGCGATCGCCTCGAATCCGGCACAGGCGACGCCGCCGCGGCCGCCGCCGCTGCGAGCACCTCGGAGACCGCTCCGGCCGCACCGCCGGCCGAGGGTGGCGACTGATGGGACCGGGCGCCCGAGCTCGCCCGAACCGAACCGGCCACGAAGCGGCGTCGAACGACTCGCACGGTCCGGGAACCCCCGCGCGAAGATGGCGCGGGGCGCTCCTGCTCGCGTGCGCGATCTCGACGACCTTCGCGCCGGCCGCCGGTCGGGCACAAGACTACTCCGGCATCGAACGGGAGCTCGTTTCGATCGAGGGCGAGACGTCGCGTCTCGTCGGCTCGGTCCTGCGCGCGACGCCCGAGCGGAGCGCGACCTACGTCGAAGAACGACTCACCGACGGCGAGCTCTTCTATCGGCTGCACGACTACGTCCGCGCCAGCATCATCCTGAGCGACATCGTCGAGAACTTCCCCAACCATCGGGCCACGCCGGACGCGACCTACCTCCTCGGCGACTCGCTCTTCATGGCCGGCGATTACCTCGGCGCCCGCTCGCGTTTCCGGACGATCCTGGATCGAGCGAACGACGCCTCGTACCGGCCTCTCGTCCAGAGGGCCCTGGCTCGTCTCGTGGAGATCGCGATCCGCACCCGGAACTTCGACGGCGTCGACGACTACTTCCAGCGCCTGTCCCAGATGCCTTCCGGGCAAGCCGAGGCCTCGGTCACCTACTTCCGTGCGAAGTACCTCTACAGCCGCGCCGTGCCCTACGAGGACACGGCGATCGGACAGGACCGTTCGGTGGTCGGTTCGGTGGACACGGCCGTCCTCGAGCAGGCGAGGGCGCTCTTCGCGCAGGTCCCCGCCGACAGCGAGTTCGGCCCCCAGGCGCGCTACTTCGTCGGTGTCGTCCACGCCCTTCGTCGCGAGTTCCCGCAGTCCGTCGAGGCGTTCCGCTCGGTGGTCGAGGGGCAGGCCTCGACGACGGAGCATCGGCTCGTCACGGATCTCGCGTGGCTCGCGCTCGGACGCGTGAGCTACGAGAACGACCAACTGCCGCAGGCGGTCGAGGCGTACCAATCGGTGCCTCGGACGTCGTCGCTCTTCCCCCAGGCGCTCTTCGAGATCGCCTGGGTCTACATCCGCCAGGGCGATGGCGTGAAGGCCGAGCGCGCCCTCGAGGTGCTCAGCGTCGCGGCGCCGGACAGCCCGCTCATCCCCGATGCGAAGCTCCTGCGCGGCAACCTGCTCCTGCGGGCCGAGCGATTCGACGAGGCCCTCCGCGTGTTCCGCGAGGTCCGCGACGAGTTCGCCCCCGTGCGACGCGAGCTCGACGACATCGCCGCCGCTCACTCCGATCTGCAGGCCTATTTCCGCGAGCTCGTCCGAACGAACCTCGACGACTTCGACATCGACCACTTCCTTCCCGAGAGCGCCCGACGCTGGACGATCCTCGAGAACGACGAGTTCGAGCGCGCCACCACGGTGGTCTCGGACCTCGCGATGGTCCGTGACCTCGTCACCGAGACCTCGGATCTCATCGATCGCCTGAACGGCGCGCTCTCCGCGCCGAACGTCGTCAACGTGTTCGCGGACCTGCGCGGCCAACGCCAGGGCGTCCAGGCGCTGCGGAACCGGCTCCTCCGCGTCCGAGGGGATCTCGCGCGCATCGAAGCCCGTCAGGGCGGGGAGGGGAGTGAAGAGCTTCGCCAGGTCCGCGCGCGTCGCCGCGAGCTCGAGGCCCAGCTCGGCAACATCCCCACCGATGCGGGCGACTTCGATGCCGCGTCCGCGCGGCGGGTCGAAGAGGTCCGGGCGCTGAGCGCGCAGGTCAGCGAGCTCGAGGTCGAGGTCATGGGCCTCGAGGCCCGGGTCGTCGCGACGGATCGCTTCCTCGAACAGACCGCCGGCCAGCAGCCGAACGCGTCGACGATCCGCGCCGAGCTCGCGAACCACCGGGCCGCGATCGCGAGCTACCGCGAGCAGATGACGGAGCTCCGGCGGCTCCTCGAGCTGGCTCGGCTCGGCGTGACGCTCGGCGACGACCAACAGGTCCACCAGGACGAGGCGAGGGCGGAGTACGACTCGCTCCTCGCGCGCGAGCGCGAGCTGGCCGGTTCGGCGGGAACCCGCGAGGACGCCTACTACGCACGGATCGCCTCCATCGAGGCGCGTCTCGGAGCTCGCGACGCGGAGGTCGATCGCGTGGTGGGCGAGCGGGTCGCGAACATGCGACGCATCGTCGACGAGGAAACGCAGAACGTGGTCGGGTACCGGCAGGTCCTGAGCGGCCTCGAGACCGAGACGGAAGACGTCGTGGGCGGCGTGACCTACGCGACCTTCCAGAACGTGCGTCATCGCTTCTACGACCTCGTGCTCCGCGCGGACGTCGGTCGCATCGACGTCGCATGGCAGCAGCGCGAGCAGCACCGCGTGCGAATCGAGACGCTCACCCGCGACCGTGCGGACGAGCTCCAGCGCATCGATGACGAGTTCCGGGAGATCACGGAGGGCACGCCATGAGGAATCGCGCCTTCCTCCGCCTCCTCGCGTGGGTGGTGTCGTTCGCCTTCGTCACGGGTCCCGCCGTGGCCCAGCCCGCTCCGTCCGGCCCGTCCCCGACGGGCGCCGGCTCCGCGTCCACCACTCCGTCCACGGCGCCGGGCACCCCGGCGTCCGACTCCGGTGCCGCCGGCACGACGAGCACGCCTGCGTCCGGAGCGACGCCCTCCGAGCCCGGAGCGTCCGCCGGGCCGGACCCCACGACCGCGGCACCGAGCGACCGCGACACGCCGCGCGATGTCGCCTCCACCGGACTCCCGTCGTTCCTCGTCGCGCCTCCGGCCCCCATCGTCGACACACGTCCGCCTCCGAGCGCCGAGCAGGTCGCGGCCTTGCTCGAGATGGAAGCGGAGGTCGGTCGCCTGACCGACGCCGGCCAGGCCTACCAGGCCGCCGTGGTCTCGCTCCTCCGCCGCGAGCACAACCGCCAGCGCCGTGGCCGCACGCAGTGGTACACGGATCAGATCGGACGGGAGGAACGCGCCCTCGACGAGGCGCGCCTGCGCGCGATCGAGGAGTTCGAGCGGTTCGTACGCCGTTACCCGGACGATCCGACCTACACGCCGGACGCGATGTTCCGCCTCGGCGAGCTCTACTACGAGCGCAGCCAGAGCGAGTTCCAGCGGGCCGCGGACGCGGCGCAGGCCGGCGCGCCGCCGCCCGAAGGCAACAGCGCGGCTCCTCCGGACACGCCGGACTACACCCAGACGATCGAGCTCTACCAGCAGCTCGTCCGCCGCTTCCCGGAGTATCGCCGGCTCGACGGCGTGCTCTATCTCATCGGCTACTGCTTGAACGAGATGGGCCGGACGGACGAGGCGCGTGAAGCGTGGCTCGCGTTGGTCTGCCACGATCACTTCGAGTACCGGCCGCTGCTCCCCGGCGAGGCGCCGCCCCCGGCTCCGGAGCCGACCCCGACCCCCGCCGAGGTGGCCGCGTCGCAGCATCCGTCGCTCACGCTCGATTCGCGTCGCCGCGCGAACGCCGAGCCGCCGGCGCCGCCGGCGTGGGTCGATCCCTACGTCGACTGCCATCCGGTCAGCGGCGAGGCCCGCTTCGTGAGCGAGACCTGGTTCCGGATCGGCGAGAGCCACTTCGACGATTACGGCGCCCCGAACGCCGTGAAGCTCGCGATCAGCGCCTATTCGCGCATCCTCGTCGACCCGACCGACCGCAACTACAGCCTCGCGCTCTACAAGATCGCCTGGGCCTACTATCGGAACAGCGACTACCCGCAGGCGATCCGGTATTTCTCGCAGGTCGTGCAGTGGTCGGACGACGAGCGCGCGCGAACGGGTCGTGCGGGCTCCGACCTGCGTCCGGAAGCCATCCAGTATCTCGGCATCTCGTTCGAGTACGACGACTGGAACGAGAACCAGGTCCCGGACGTGCAGGAGAGCATGCCCTCCGGTTTCCAGCGCATCCAGGACTCGAGCCTGCTCCCGCAGGATCGGGCCTGGACGCCGGAGGTGTACTTCCAGCTCGGACAGACGTTCTACGACGACGCGAAGTATCCCGAGGCCATCGAGGTCTGGGAGTACGCGGTGCGTCGCTGGCCCAGCCACGAACGCGTCCCCGAGATCGTCAACCAGATCGCCCTCGCGAACCGGCAGCACAACCAGCGCGAGCAGGAGTTCGAGGCGCTCGATCTCCTCTCGAGGTTCGGCCCCGACAGCGATTGGTACCGCAACAACATGGACAACCCGGCGGCCCAGCGCGCCGCCGAGATGATGGCCGAGGGCGCGCTGATCCGCGTCGCGCTCGACCACCACGAGACGGCGCAGCGGCTGCGGCGTCAGTGCGTCGAGGAGCAGAACCTCGCGCTCTGCCAGCAGGCGTCGCAGGAGTACACGGCGGCCGCCCAGGGTTATCGCCTCTACCTGACGCGGTACCCGAACAACCCGCAGGCGTACGAGCTGCAGTACAACCTCGCGGACGCGCTGTTCTGGTCGGAGCAGTACGAGGAGGCCGCGGTCGCCTACGCCGCGGTCCGCGACTCGAACCTCGACAACAGTCACATGTCCGAGGCTGCGCGCCGCGTGGTCGAGTCGCTCAAGCGACTCGTCGACCAGGCCGCGGCCCAGGGGCGCATCTCGATTCGAACCGAGCCCCCGGCTCCGTCGGGCACGCCGCCGACCGTGACGCCGGTGCAGATGCCGGAGCTCGTCCAGCGACTGGCGCAGGCGCGTGAGTTCTATCTCGCCCGCGTGGACGAAGCGCACGACTCCGAGCACGTGCGAGCCGCCTACGACTTCAACAACGCCCTCCTGCTGTATTTCTACGGCTACTGGCCCCAGGCCAAGGAGCGCCTGACGCGCATCTTCGAGCAGCGGTGCGCAGGCCCGCTCGCGGATCAGACCGGACGCATCGCCTGGGAGAACCTCCGTGCCATGGCGATCGCCACGGACGACAACGAGGCGATCGGCGCCCTCGCGCGCGAGATCCAGGAGCGCCAGTGCACGTTCAGCGCGACCGGCCAGGCCCACCAGGTCGACGCACAGTTCTGCGCCCAGGAAGCGAATCGCAACGATCCGCAGTGCCTCAGCCTCGGTGACATCAACGCCCTGCAGTACCGCGAGGCGCTCGACGTCTTCCGCCGCGCCGAGGGCGAAGCGCAGGACCGCCAACGCCCGCTCTACGAGCAGGCCGCGACGATGCTGCTCAACGCGGTGAACCAGAACCCGGGCGATCCGCAGGCTCCGATCGCCCTCGAGTACGCCGCCACCGCCCTCGAGCGCACGCAGCGCTTCAGCTCGGCCGGCGACCTCTACCAGCGCATCATCGACGAGGTCGGCCCCCGCCGCGGCTCGACGCCCGACGAGCAGGCCAGCCTCGACCGCATCGTCTCGAACGCCTACTTCCGCCTGGCCTTCAACGCGGAGCGGTTCTTCGACTTCGATCGTGCGGTCCAGAGCTACCAGGTCCTGGCGGACTCGCCGCGCTTCGCGAGCTCGCAGGATCCGAGCATCCGCGACCGCCGGGTCGACGCGCTCGTGAACACGGCCGTCATCATGCAGAACCTGCAGCGGTACCCGCAGGCGACGCAGTACTACCGTCGCGTCGCGGACACGGTGCAGGACGCCGACACCAAGCGCGGCGCCATCTTCAGCATCGCGATGATCGCGTTCCGTTCGCGCGACTACAACGGCGCGATCCGGGCGTTCCGCGACTTCATCCAGCGGTACCAGTCGGAGTCGGCCGCTGGCGAGCTCGTCGTCGAGGCGCAATGGCACATCGCCGAGTGCTACCTCGCGCAGAACAAGCAGAACGACTACCGGACGGCGCTGACCGAGACGGTCAACCTCTACCAGCGCTCCGGCCAGCCGGCCGGCTCGATGGCCGCCGAGTACGCCGCCCACGCGCGCTTCCTCCTCGTCGACTCGGGCCTCGCCCCGTTCGAGAGCTTCGCGATCAATCCGGGGCGTCCCGCGACGATGCAGGCGTACGTGCAGGGCCTCGTCGCCTCGATCGATGCCGGCGCCAACCAGGCGACGACCCTCAAGAACTCGTACGATCCGATCCCGGACTACCGCCGTCCCACGTGGACGATCGCGGCCTTCGTCCGCCAGGGGCGCATCTACGAGATCCTCGCGCGCGCGGTCCTCAACACGCCGTTCGTGATGCCGGGCGACATGCAGCGCCAGCTGCGGAGCCTGGACGAGGTCGACCGCGAGGACATCCGCACCCAGGTCGAAGACCAGGTCCGGCAGGTGCTCGACTCCCGCGCCCGCCCCATCGAATGCCTCGCCGTCGTCCGCTACTCGCTGGCCGCCCGCGCGGCGCGCGCCGGAAGCCTCGACGACGAATACACCCGCACCGCGATCGATCGCCTCCAGACGTACGGTGACGAGCGCATCGCCGAGTGCATCGCGCAGGCGCAGGCGCAGGACGCGACGTTCCAGGCCTATCAGCCCGGCGAGTTCTCCCGGGCCCCCCACGGACAGGACCAGAACGTCACCCCGGGCGTGGGCGCGCCGTCCCTGGCCACGGAGTCGGAACGATGAACGTTCGGAACGAACGTCGGCTGCACGTGGTGTTGCTCGTCGCGGCCCTGGCCGCCGGCGGCGCGTCCGCGTGCCACAAGAACCGCGGCTCGAGCTCGCAAGGCTCGTCCTCGGCCGGAGGCGAGACCGGAGCCGACGCGGGCACGTCGGGCGGGAGCGGGTCCTCCTGGGATCGCCCGGACGCCGGAGCAGGCTCGACGAGACCCCCGGCCGACGAAGAAGAGCAGGGCGCCGGCTCGACCGGCGCGGCGGACGCCGGCGTGGCGACGAGCGGTGCCGGCGCGACGCCCTCGGGCGATGCCGGTGCATCG
Organism: Polyangiales bacterium; assembly: GCA_046351215.1. GTDB lineage: Bacteria > Myxococcota_A > Polyangia > Polyangiales > Houyiibacteriaceae > JAXLYX01. Next base: position 218,011 of record JAXLYX010000007.1, read on the forward strand.
GCGAATCCGTGGGGAGCGACTCGCGAGCAGGAGTGCGCCGAGCCCACGCGGCCCGGGATGTCCGCGTCGGCCCGGAGCGCATTCCAGGACGGGCTCGCGGCGGCCAGCCGAAACGACGTGGCGACGGCCCAGGCGCGGTTCCAGACGGCCCTCCAGCAGGACCGGAACGCGTACCGGGCCGCGTACAACCTCGGAGTGCTCGCCGATCGCCAGGGCCAGGAGAACCAGGCCCTCGACTACTACCGTCAGGCGCTCCGCATCCAGCCGGACTACGAGCAGGCCGTGGACGGCATCGTCTCGATCCTCCTGCGACGGAGCTCGGTCACGGAGGCCGTGAACCTGGTCGCGCCGCTCGCTCAGCAGTACCGGTCGAACAAGCGGCTGCAGGCGATCTACGCGCGGGCCCTGACGGCCGCCGGTCGGTACGACGACGCCTGGAACGCGGCGCGGCGCGCCCTCCAATGCGACGAGCGGTACGTGCCGGCGCTGGTGGCCCTGGTGCGAACGAGCCTCGCCCAGGGACGGCAGGAGCTCGCCGAGTCGATCCTCGAGCAGGCGCTGCGCATCGACGGCAACGACGCCGAGGCCCACTTCCTCAAGGGCACGATCCTCCGGGACCAGCCGGGCCGTCTCCGCGAGGCGCTCGACGAGTTCCGCAAGGCGGTGGATCTCCGCCCCGACTACGTCGACGCCCGCATGGCGCTCGGCATCCAGCTCCTCGCCGGCGGCAACTACCCGGACGCCGTCGCCCAGTTCCAGGCCGCCCGGGACCTCGCGCCGAACCTCGTCGCGGTCCACTTGAACCTCGGCGACGCCCTGCGGTCCACGAAGCAGTGGCAGCATGCCAAGGCAGAGCTCGACCAGGCTCTCCGTTTGAACCCCAACCTCGCGGAAGCCCACTACAATCTCGGGCTGATGTATCAGACGGCCGGACCCGAGTTCCCGGGCATGGACGACCTGCAGTCCGCCCAGAAGGCGGTCGAGGAGTTCACGGCCTACCGCAACCTGATGGGCCCGCGGCTCCCCCGCGACGACGCGAGCGAGCAGTACCTGGCGCAGCTCAACAAGACCATCGAGCGCATCCAGCGGCGCCGCCAACGCGAGGCCCGGGCGGCGCAGGAGAACGCGGACCGCTCCACGCGCGACGCGGATGGCGGTACGCCCAGCCAATGAGGATTCCCATGAGCCGGATGACCCTGCCGATCGCGATCCTCGCCGTGGCCCTCGGCGCCCTCGGAGGGGCGGGGACCGCCGAGGCCCAGCCGCCCAGCAACCGTCGCCAGCCCCGCGTCATCGAGCTGACCGACGACTTCGTCATCGAAGGACGCGTCCAGAAGCCGAACGCGTTCTACATCCTCAATCGCTCGAACCTCGGCTACGAGGTGATGGACCTCCGGCGTAGCTTCCTGCCGGATCTCGTCCGCACCGTTCAGCACGACCCGTTCTGACGCGGTCGTTTACGGGGCCGCGGCGGGTCTGGTAGAGTCGCCGACGGTTTCGTTCGTTCCCGGGGGAACTTCCCCGTCCGCCGAGGGTCTGAGTCTCGACCACCCTCGCGGGCCGAGACGGCGCGCGAACAACGCTCAGGGTACCGCACCATGTCGCAACCACAGGGACAGGGTCAGCAGCCGCAGGGGGGCAACCGCCCCGGCGCGATGACGATGGCCATGCAGGCCGTCAACGTGAAGCCGAGCGGCCCGAAGGTGCTGCGGATCGGTCTGCTGCAGAACGGCACGATCGTGAAGGAGGAGGTGATCCGGAAGAGGGAGACGGTCTCCGTCGGCACCTCCGAACGGAACCACTTCATCCTCTCCGCCGAGGGTCTTCCGTCCCGGTTCGAGCTCTTCCAGCTCGTGGGGGCCGACTACATCCTGAACTACACCGACTCGATGTCGGGCCGGGTCGGTCTGCCGGGCGGCGTGCAGCAGCTCGAGCAGCTCCGTTCGACGGGTGGCGCTCGGAACGCCGGCGGCTACTGGCAGGTGAAGCTGAGCGAGTCGTCGCGCGGCAAGGTCGTGATCGGCAACACGACCATCTTGTTCCAGTTCGTGAATCCTCCGCCGCCCGCGGCCAAGCCGCAGCTGCCCGCAGCCGTCCGGGGGGGCTTCTTCAAGAGCATCGACTGGCCGTTCACGGCGTTCGTCGTCGGCTTCTTCATGCTCTTCTTCGCGAGCTTCATCTATCTGGAGCAGCTCGATCCCGAGATCGATCAGGACGTCACGGCCGTGCCGGACGCCCTCGCGCAGATGATCTTCGAGGAGCCGCAGCCTCCCCCTCAGGAGGAGGAGCCGACCACCGCGGAGGGCGACCAGCCCTCCGAGACCGCGGAGGCCACGACGCAGCGTCCGCAGCGGAACAGCGAGTCGTCCGGCCAGTCGTCGGGCGAGCAGCAGGCCCACTCGGGGGACTCGGGCGGCGAGTCCCGCGGCGAAGCCAACGCGCGAATCGCCAACGAGGCGGCCGCCCAGGCGCAGGCCCTCCTCATCGGCGCGCTCGGGCAGGGCGGGTCGCTCGACAACGTCCTCGCGGGCGGCGCCGTCACGGGCAACGCCGCGGAGGTCCTCGCGCAGGCGGAAGGCGTCGCGGTCGCGAGCCGAGGGTCGGGAGGTGCGCTGCGCGCGCGCTCGGGCGGCGAGGGCGGCAGCGGCGAAGGCGGCGATCTCGGCAGCTTGCGTGCCTCGGGCGGCGCCGGACAGACCGCGGCCGAAGGCCAGGCGGTCGAGGAGCGTCAGGTCCGCGGCTCCGTGGCCGTCTCCGGCGGCGGCGACATCGGCGGCTCGGGCGAGTTCGATTCGAGCCTGGTCAGCGGCATGATCCGTCAGCGCAAGTCCGCCATCCAGCGCTGCTACGAGAACGAGCTCCGGAACAACCCCTCGCTCTCGGGCAAGGTCACGGTCCAGTTCTCGATCGAGACCAGCGGCACGGTGTCGGGCGTGAGCGTGACGGAGAACACGACGGGCAGCTCCGCCCTGGGCAGCTGCGTCACCGCCACGATCGGCCGATTCCGGTTCAATCCGGGCCCCGAGGGCGGGAGCGTCCGCTTCTCGTATCCGTTCGTCTTCCAGCCTCAGAACTGAGGGATCGGGCCGGGAGGGAGCCCTGCGGTCTTCCCTCCCGAACGGCTCGCCACGACCGCTTCCCGCGTCTCTCGACCCGTATGGTGGTGTGGCGTTGACTCCCAGAAGTGCCCCGATATACTCGCACGCCGAGGAGGGGTGCCACCGCGAGCGGAGGCCGCTTCCCGAGCTTGACCGTCTCCTCGACGGTCCCGAACCGCAGAGAGGGCTTCGTTCTTGCCGGCTGGGACCACAACGAACCGTGCGAACGGACCGGTCGGGCCGACACCCTCGCGGGAATACCCTGGGGCCCGGATGCGTAGGCTGGTCGAGAAGCGCTCGATGATGGCGACTCGCGATCGAAAGCACCCGCACGCTGGACGGAGCTCGCTCGTGCATTGGGTCGTGGGGGCGGTCCTCGGGCTCGTGCTCGTGGGAGCGCTGCCTCTCGACGCCTCCGCTCAGATCGCCTTCCTGCCGGATCGGCAGAACCTCCAGGGCGCGGGCTTCCGAGTCCGGAACCTCGAGATCCATCCCTCGTTCCAGGGCGAGCTCGGCTGGGACAGCAACGTCTTCCTCAACAAGGACAACACCACCTCGTCGGTGATCTCGAGGCTCAGCGCGCGCGTTGCCGCCTCTTCCCTGACGAACCAGCGACTGACGCAGGGAGACGCTCCTGGCAACACTCCGCTGAACCGCAAGCTGTCGTTCCGGGGCACGCTCGGCGCGGAGTACTACCATTACTTCTCGCATGCGGTGAGCGACAACGTCGCCGCGGATGCGAACCTCGATCTCCACATCCGCCCGGACGCGCCCGTCAGCCTCAGGCTCTACGACCGCTTCCTCCGGCAGATCCGTCCGTTCGTCGACGCGCCTCCCACCGGGCCGACGCCGTCCTTCGGCATGAACCAGAACGCCGTCGGCGCGATGGTCCAGGCACAGACCCGGGGAGGCGTGCTCAGGGGGCAGCTCGGCTACGAGTTCGGCTTCGTGTTCTTCGACTCGAGCCTGTTCAACGCGAACAACTACCTCGCCCATCGCCTGAGCCTCGGCGGACAATGGCAGTTCCTGCCGCGCACGAGCCTCTTCCAGACGACGACGGTCGACCTCCAGCGCTACACGGATCCCGCGGCCTCGACCTCGAACACGTTGAGCGACAACAACCGGGTGGTCTCGACCGTCGGCCTGAACGGCGTCATCACCCAGAAGATCTCGCTCACCGTCTCCGGTGGGTACTCGGCCGGCTTCTACAAGCTGATGGACAGCTTCTCGGGCGTGACCGCCCGGGCCGAGCTTCGCTACCGTCCGATCCAGACCATCCAGACCTCGATCGGCTACACCCGCGACTTCCTGCCATCCTGGCTCGGCAACTACCAGCGCACGGACATGCTCTACCTGTCCAGCCAGCTGATGATTCGCGGCAAGGCCCTGCTCGGCGCACGCGTCGGGCTCTCGTTCAACGAGACCGGCGAGGCGTTGACGCCGACCGGCGCCCCCGTCGGCAACTCCACGCGCCGCAACGACACCCGCGTGAACGGCGAGATCTCGGCCGAGTACCGCGCGACCAGCTGGCTCGGCATCACCGCCACGCTCGGCTACGTCGCCTCGTTCACCAACTACGACTACGTGGTGACGATGCCCGGTACCATCATTCCGGACCCTGGCAGCGGGTACCAGCGGTTCGACGCCTGGCTGGGCCTCCGTGTGTTCTACTGATCGGGCCGAGCCCCGTACGACCGTAGGGCGGCCAAGCGCCCACCGTCCCTCGCCGCCCGCGCGGTGGGCGACCTTGGTGGTGGCATTCGGGCTCCTCCCGCTCGGTCCCGCGTGTCGCCCCCCGCCGTCGACCCCGGACGACCTGGCGCAGGCGTCGACGAACGAGAACACCGCGCTCGGCCCGGGCGACGGCTTCGAAGTCGCCGTCTTCGGCGAGGCGGAGCTCTCGCACGCCTACCGCGTCGCCCGGGACGGGACCATCGACTTCCCGCTCGTCGGACGCATCGAGGTCGCAGGCCTCGAGCCCCCCGAGGTCGCCGACCGGATCGCGGCTCGCCTCCGGGACGAGCGCATCCTCGTGCGCCCGTACGTCTCGGTCACGGTGACCGAGTACGCGAGCAAGCGGATCACGGTGATGGGTGCGGTGTCCCAGGCAGGACAATTCCCGATCTCGCCGGGGCTCACCGTCGTCCAGGCGATCAGCCTCGCGGGCGGGTTCACAGCGCTCGCGGCCCGGAACGACACCGTGCTCACGCGACAGAATGCCGACGGCCAGCCACGGCGCTTCCGCATTCCGGCCGACGAGATCAGCCGCGGCCGGGCCCAAGACGTACCCATCCAGGCGGGCGACATCATCTTCGTCCCGGAGCGGGCATTCTGATGGGCGCCACCTCCGCTCTGGCCCGCGCGCCGCGCGGACGCGCCACGGCGAGGCAGCCGTGAAGGGGGCCGCCGCCGGCGCCGCCCTCGCGCTCGTCGCGACCGCGTTCGTGACCCCGGCGGTCCGTCACCTGGCCTTCCGCATCGGCGCGGTGGACCTGCCGGGCGCTCGACGCGTGCATCGACGTCCGGTCGCACGGCTCGGCGGGGTCGGCGTGCTGGTCGGCTTCTTCGTCGCGCTCGTCGTGCTCGGGTTCACGCACAGCGCGGCCGCGCGCCTCTTCTTCGGCGAGCCGCTCCGCTTCGTCGGTCTCCTCGTCGGCGGTGCGCTGGTCTGCTTCCTCGGGGTGGCCGACGACATCCGAGGCGTCCCTCCCTCGCAGAAGTTGCTGGTGCAGGCGATCGCCGCCTCCATCGGCTACGCGTGCGGCTTCCGGATCGAGGCGATCAGCCTCCCGTTCCTCGGCGTGGTGGAGCTGCACTTCCTGGCCGCGCCTGCGACCGTGCTCTGGTTCGTCGCGATCATGAATGCCTTGAACCTCATCGACGGGCTCGACGGGCTCGCCGGCGGGATCGCGTTCTTCGCCTGCGTCTCGAACCTGGTCGTCGCGTACCTGAACGAGAGCCCGATGGTCCTCGTGCTCGCGGGCACGCTCGCCGGCGCGATCCTCGGTTTCCTCCTCTACAACTTCAATCCCGCGAGCATCTTCCTCGGCGACTCGGGAAGCCTCTTCCTCGGTTTCACCCTCGCGGCGATGTCGCTCCTCGGCTCGACGATCAAGAGCTCGACGGCGGTGTCGATCCTCGTCCCGATCATCGCGCTCGGCGTGCCGATCACCGACACGCTGCTCGCGATGGTCCGCCGCGTCCTCGCGAAACGACCGATCTTCTCGGCGGATCGCGAGCACATCCACCATCGCCTCCTCGACCTCGGCATCGGTCATCGCAGCGCGGTGCTCGTGCTCTATGCGATGACGATCGTGCTCACGGTGAGCGCGATCGCCTTCGCCATCGGATCGGGCTGGGAGGTCGGCGGAGCCCTCGTGCTCGTCGCCGTGGTCCTCTTCGGGATGGTCCGGACCTCGGGTCGCTTCGCGGCGGCCGGCGTCCACGGCTCCGCGGCCGCCCATCTCGACGCCGGCGCTGCCCAGGCCATCCGGGTCGCGGCGGTCGACGCCGTCCAGGCGATCGGCTCCGCCACCTCCGACGCCGAGATCGCGTCGGTGCTCTCTCGGTTCGCGGGAGCGACGATCGTTCGCGCGGCGGTCGTGGAGAGCCGCGAGGTCGCCCTCGAGCGCGTGAGCCAACCGGACGACATCGACTGGAACTGGCTGGCGTTCGATCTCGGTGGCCCCGACTCACCCCGATGCGTTCGCTTCGAGCTCCCGCACGAGGTCTCTCCCGACTGGGCCGACGTGCGGCTGCCGCTGCAGCTCCTGGCGCTGGCCATCGAGCGGAAGCTGGCCTCGCTCGCCGAGAATCCCTGATGTGCGGAATCGCCGGGATCCTGCGGACGAACGGGCGGGCGCTCCCCGACCTCGCCCGCGACGTCGAGGCCATGACGGACGCCCTCGTCCACCGCGGGCCCGACGGTCGGGGCGTGTTCGTGGACGTCGAAGCGGGCGTGGCGCTCGGCCATCGACGCCTCGCGATCGTCGATCTCAGCCCGACGGGTCGCCAGCCGATGGAATCGGCCGATGGTCGGTGGATCCTCGTCTTCAACGGCGAGATCTACAACTACCGCGCGCTCCGACGCGAGCTCGAGGGGGAGGGCGCGGTCTTCCGGGGACCTTCCGACACCGAGGTCCTGCTCGAATGCTGCGCCCGGTGGGGCGTCGGTCGGACGCTGCGCCGCCTCGACGGGATGTTCGCCTTCGCCGCGTACGACCGCCGCGAACGCGAGCTCGTGCTGGCGCGCGACCACGTCGGCATCAAGCCGCTCTACGTCGCGCGCGCCGACGGAGCCTTCCTCTTCGGCTCCGAGCTGAAGGCCCTCTTCGCGTGCTCGTGGTTCTCTCCGAGCCTCGATCCGGAGGCGGTGGGGAGCTTCCTCCGCTTCGGCTACGTGCCCGCGCCACGCTCGATCCTGCGCGAGGTGGAGAAGCTGCTCCCCGGAACCTTCCTCACGATCGACGCCCGCGGGACGAGGCGTTCGGAGACCTACTACTCCCTGCGCGACGTCGCGCGCCGTGGCGTCGATGCTCGGCAGGGAGGGGGGCTCGCCGAGGCGGCGGACGAGCTCGATCGGCTCCTGCGGGGCTCGGTGGGGCGACAGATGGTCGCCGACGTACCGCTCGGCGCCTTCCTGTCCGGCGGCATCGATTCTTCGACCGTCGTCGCGCTCATGCAGGCGCAGTCGAGCCGCCCCGTCCGCACGTTCACGATCGGCTTCGCGGATCGCGAATTCGACGAAGCCGACCACGCACGTGCCATCGCGAAGCATCTCGGGACGGACCACACGGAGCTGCGGCTCGAGCCGGAGGCCGCGCTCGCGGTCGTTCCGGAGCTCGCGACGATCTACGACGAGCCCTTCGCCGACTCGTCGCAGATCCCGACGCTGCTGGTCTCGCGCATGGCCCGCCAGCACGTGACGGTGGCGCTCTCGGGCGACGGAGGCGACGAGCTCTTCGCCGGCTACACGCGCCACTTCCGTGGGCGTCTCCTCGCCCCGGTGCTCGAGCACGTCCCGAAGGGCGCACGGACGGTCGTGGCGCGGGCCCTCGCGCGGATCCCCGATCGGGCCTATCTCGAGGCGCTCCGGCTCCTGCCCCCCGCGGCGCGGCCCAAGCACCTCGTCGAGCGCGTGCACAAGGTCGAGCAGGCGCTCGCGAGCCGGGACACTCGCGACCTCTACCGCTCCATCGTGGCGGCCTGGTCGGACCCGCGGGCGATCCTCCGTAGGGGCCACGATCCCCTCGACGTGCCGCGCGTCGACGACCTCGACCGCGAGCTGCCTTCGTACCTCGAGCGGATGCAGTTCCTCGATTCCAGCGTCTACCTGCCGGACGACATCCTGTGCAAGGTCGACCGCGCCACGATGGCGGCGAGCCTCGAATCCCGCGTCCCGATCCTCGCCCCCGACGTGATCGCCTTCGCCTGGACGCTCCCGCGAGAGGCCAAGGTCTCGGGCGGCCGCGGCAAGCGGGTGCTCCGCCAGGTCCTCGGCCGCTATGTACCGGTGGAGCTCTTCGAGCGCCCGAAGATGGGCTTCGCCATCCCGGTCGGAGCGTGGCTGCGTGGACCGCTGCGCGAATGGGCCGAGAGCCTGGTCGCGAGGGAACGTCTCGAATCTCAGGGCCTCTTCGACGCCGAGGCCGTCCGAGCCGTCTTCGACGCCCACGTGCGGGGCGACGCGGAACGCACGACGGCGCTCTGGGCGGTCCTGATGCTCGAAGCCTGGATCGACCGTTGGGGAGGGCGCGTTCGAGTCTGATAGAGTCCCGGCCGATGCTCGGCATGGTGCTCGCCGCGGGTCTCGGAACCCGCCTCCGGCCTCTGACGCACGCGCTCCCGAAGCCGGCCGTGCCGGTGGGGAACCGCCCGCTCTGTCTCTTCGCGATCGAGCATCTCGTGCGTCACGGAGCCTCCGCGGTCCGGTTGAACGCGCACTACCTCGCCGATCGCCTCGTCGCCGAGGTCGAGAGCGAAGCACCGTCCGGTGTCGATCTCGCCTTCTCCGTCGAGACCACGCTGCTCGGCACGGGCGGAGGCCTGCGAAAGGCCCTGGCCGGCATGACCGACGAGCTCGTCGTCGTGATGAACGGCGACATCCTCTTCGCGCCCGATCTCGCCTCCGCGATCGCCTCCCACCGCCGCTCCGGCGCGCTCGCCACCCTGGTGGTGCGCCACCACCCGGACCCGCACGCGCTCGGAGCCGTGGAGGTCGACGGCGAGGGCAGGGTGGTCCGGATCGCGGGCGCACCCGGCGAGCCACGCACGTCCACGACCCCCTACGTGTTCACCGGCGTCCACGTGCTCTCTCCCGCCGTCCTCGCGCTGCTGCCCGAGGAGGGCTGCGTCGTCCGCCAGGCCTATCAGCCGATGCTCTCGCGCGGCCTGCCGATCGCGGCGCACGTCGACGACTCGCCGTGGCTGGATCTCGGGACCCTGCGCACGTACCTCGACGCGAACCTCGGCCTCGCCGACGGCCGCCTCACGGCCTCCGGAATCGTCCCGACGGCTTCCGGGCTCGTGCACCCGAGCGCGGACGTCCGGGGTCGGCTCTCGCGCTGCGTCGTCGGCCGTGGCGCCGTCGTCCCGAAGGGCGTCGAGCTCGAGGACGTCGTCGTATGGCACGACGCCGTCGTCCGGGACTCCCTCCGTTCGGCCGTCGTCACGAGGGACGGCGTGGTCCCGATTCCATGATCGTCGACGATCGGATCGCCGATCTCGTCCGTCGGACCACGGCCCGCACGCTCGTGCACGACGTCGCGACGATTCTCTCGAGAGAGGGCATTCCGGTCATGCCCCTCAAGGGGGCGCTGCTCGCGGAGACGGTCTATCGGAGCGGCCCGTTCCGGGCGTTCACCGACGTCGATCTCCTCGTCCCCGAGGAAGACTTCGAGCGGGCCGTCGAGGCGCTCGAGCGAGGCGCGTTCGTGGTGGCCGAGCGAGCCTTGTCCGCGGACGCGTCGTCGGTGCTGGTTCCGCCGGGGCTCGGAGTGACGATCGACCTCCATCGCCGCCTCTTCGGTCGGGGGCTCTTCGCGCTGCCGACGTGGGCGCTCTTCGCGCGCGGCACCCGCGACCGTTCGCTCTTCGGCGTCGAAGTGATCGTGCCGGATCCACGCGATCAGCTCGCTCACGCCATCGGGCATTACGTGAAGTCGCGCCCGACGCCCGCGGCCGAGACGCTCGCGCTCGATCTCTCGCTCGTCGCGGAGACGCACGGAGTGCGCCCCGACGTCCTGGCTCGGCATCTCGTCAGCCACGGCCTCGGACGCGCGGCGCGCCTGGCGCTCCCCATCGCCGCGGAGGCGCGCCCGGACCGCGGCGCCTTCGCACGGGCCGTGCTCGGAGGCCTGCCACCCGATCCCGTCGGCGATCGCCTCGCCCGCCTCGTGCGCGACCGGCTCCTCGAGGGCGATCCGGGATCCTTGAAGAGCCTCGTGGGTCAGCACGCGCTCGATCGCACGCTACCGCATGCGCTCGTCTCCGCCGCCCTCCACGCCGAGGACACGCTCCGGCGCAGGTGGGTCTAGCGACGAGGCGAAAGCCTCAGCCGACGCCCATCACCTTCGCCAGGACGACGGTGATGTTGTCCGGTCCGCCGTTCGAATTCGCCTTCTCGACGAGCTTCGTGGCGGCCGTCTTGAGGTCCGGATGACCGCGGAGGATCTCCTCCATCTCGGCGTCGGACGCGGGACCGCAGAGACCGTCGCTGCAGAGCAGGTAGATGTCACCCGGCTGCGGACGATCGAGCTGCGTGTCGACCTTCACGGTCTCCTTCATGCCGAGCGCGCGAACGATCACGTTCTTGTGGGGGAAGTTCGCGATCTCCTCGGGCGTGAGGCGCTTCATCTTGATGTAGTCGTTGAGCAGCGAATGGTCCTCGGTGAGCTGCTCGAGCTTGCCGTTGCGCATCCGGTAGACGCGCGAGTCGCCCACGTGCGCGATGAGCACCCCCTCGTCGATCACGAGGATGCCGACCACGGTGGTGCCCATGCCGCGGAGCTTCGCGTCCCGCTGGGCGGCCTCGAAGATCCTCAGGTTCGCGAGCTTGATGCTCGTGATCAGGCGGTTCTCCTCGTAGCCACGCGACTTGTCCATCTTGTACGGCCAAGTCATCTCCGGATCGTTGCTGGTCGATCGGAAGAACTCGCGGAGCGTGTCGATGGCCATCTGGCTGGCGACTTCGCCGGAAGCGTGGCCACCCATGCCGTCGGCGACGACGTACAGATGGTCCTCGTCGAGGACCACGTAGTTGTCCTCGTTGTGGGTTCGCTTCATGCCCACGTTGGTCTCGCCCGTAGCGAGCACGCGCGCCCTGGATGCCATCGAGTGCAATGCCTCCGATTCGAGAGGCAGAGCGTACCGATCCGGGAGGCGCGAAGTCAAACGCGGAGAGATCCCCGCCTCTTGCGGTAGGCCCTGCCTACGTGTATGCGGTCCGTGTGTCCGACGATCCCCGACGCGAGCTCGCCGACCTGGCTGCGATGGCCCGCGAATGGCTGGTCTGGGAGGACGAGCTCGGGGGCCACGGCTTCCGCGTCCTCGAAGCCGCCCGGGAGGGGCGTTCGACGAGCCCTGGCACGATCCGGGCGGAGTCTCGCATCGACGCCTCCTCCGCCGTGGGCCCGCCCGAGAGGCCCCGGGACGTCGCGTCGCCTCCCCCCGGCGAGCCCTTGGCCGCCCAGGCGTCCCCGCCGGCGTTCGTCCCCGCGGTCGATCGCGGTGGTCCGGCTCGCGACGAGACGAGCCTCCGGGCATCGCTCACCGTGATCGCGGAGCGGGCGGCCGCCTGCCAGGGCTGCAGGCTGCACGAAACGCGCACGAACAGCGTGTTCGCGCGGGGCAATCCGCTCGCGGACGTCGCTTTCGTCGGCGAGGGCCCCGGGTTCCACGAGGATCAGCAGGGCGTCCCGTTCGTGGGTCCCGCCGGGCAGCTCCTGGACCGGATGATCGCCGCCATGGGCTACCACCCCGACGACGTCTACGTCTGCAACGTCGTGAAGTGCCGACCGCCCGACAACCGGACTCCGCTTCCGGACGAAGCGCTCGCGTGCAGCCCGTTCCTGGCCGAGCAGCTCCGCCTGGTCGCCCCGAAGGCGATCGTCGCCCTGGGGCGATGCGCCGCCGAGAACCTCGGCGTCATGCCCGAGGGCGGCAAGGGCTGGCGCGGAAGCTGGGGGAAGTGGAATGGTATCCCGGTGATGCCGACGTATCACCCGGCATTCCTGCTCCGCAGCCCGCAATTCAAGCGTCAGGTCTGGGACGATCTGCAGCGCGTCATGGCCCACCTCGGCCGTCCCTCGCGCGGCTGACGCGCTTGCCCCCGACGCTCGCCCGAGCGAGCGGCCCCTTTCTCGGACCTGTGACGGTGACTACCTTGCTCTCGATGTTGGCGCCCGACGAAGACGACTTCCTGCCCGAACTGCCCCCGTTGCTCGACGACGGCGAGTCGAGCACGGACGTGGAGGCGGACGAGGTGGGCTTCGACGACGAGGCGCGCGGCTCGGCGTGGGACGACGATTCGGTCCTCGACGGCCTCGCGGAGGAGAGCCTCGACGATCTCCCGGACGAGGACGATTCCTGGCTCGACGACTCCACCGCCGAGCTCGACGACGAGCCGGAGGCGGCCGAGGAAGCCGAGTACGGCTTCCTCGACGACGCGCCGGTCTCGGATCTCGACCTCGGGGACCTGTCGGACGGCGAGACCGAGAGCGGAATCGTGGGTGATTCCGGCGAAGAGGGAACGGACGAGCCCCTCGGTCCCGGCTCCGACGACGACGACGACGACGCCTCCCACCTGCCGGCCCTCAAGGAGACCGACGAGGAAGACGAGGAGCCGGCGGACGACGACGACGACCTCCTCCCGGGGACGACGGACGAGCCGCCAGCCTCGCGACGGCACGATCGCGGCTGAGCCCTGGGGCGTCAGGCGCCGCGCGAGGCCGCGCGCCGCACGAATGCGTGGACCAGCAACGAGGCCATCGCCGCGAGCACGAATCGGGTCGCGAGGAGCCCCGGGGCGGCTTCGCCCCGGAGGGCGGCCGAGCCGGCGGTCGCGAGCTCGATCGCCGAGGCGACGAGCAGGCCGGCGAAGAGCGATCGGGCGATCTGGCGCGCTTGCGCGAGGCAGGCCGGGGCGCTGCGCCAACACGCCGACAGATCCCGAGCGAGCGTGAGCCCGACCCCGAGCCCCCCGACGAGGGCGGCGAAGGCCACGAGCAAGCGTCCCTCGTCCGTACCCGGATGCGGGATCCACGTACCGATCGTCGCGGCCGTCGCGAGCGCCGCCACGAGCGCCGCGCCGAGGGCCGCAGAGGCCGCGAGCGGCCGTGCGAGGCGGGCCTCGCGCACGAGCGCTTCGGCCGCCCGGCCGGACTCGGGGAGGGTGCGGGGCGATCGCTCGAACGAGGACGCGATCGCGTCGAGCGCCGAGGCGAGCGCCTCCATCGACTCGAAGCGAAGGGAAGGGTCGCGAGCCATCGCCCGCTGCACGACCGCTTCGACCGCGATCGGCAGGTCGGGCGCCAGATCGCGGGGCGGTCGGGGATCCTCCGACAGGACGCGACCGAGGGTCGTCGACGGATCGCCCGGCTCGTAGGGGGTGAACCCGGTCGCGAGCCGGTAGAGGAGGGCGCCGACCGCGTAGACGTCGGAGCGCGCGTCCGCGAGGAGCGCGCCCCGTGCCTGCTCCGGCGCCATGTAGGCCGGCGTTCCGACCACCGCCCCGGTGCGGGTCAGCTTGTCGTCGCCGGCGACCTTGGCGACGCCGAAGTCGAGGACCTTCACGACGATGCCGCCCGGCGTCCGGGCGAGGAAGACGTTCGAGGGCTTCACGTCGCGGTGGACGACGCCCGCGTCGTGCGCGGCGCCGAGCCCACGAGCGAGGTCCCGCGTCCAGACGATCGCATCCCGGGTCGTCGGGCGATCGTGGCGATCGAGCTCCACCTGCAGATCGTTGCCCTCGAGATATTCGGCGACGATCGCCGGCCGTCCGCAGGGCGTGCGGACGACGTCCACCACCTCGAGGACGTTCGGATGCCGGATCCGGCTGGCGGCACGGGCCTCGCGCTCGAAGCGGGCGACGAGGTCGGGGTTCGCCGCGAAGTGCTCGTGCATCACCTTCAGCGTGACGCGACGACCGAGCCGGACGTGCTCGGCTTCGTAGAGCCGGCCCATGCCGCCTCGCGCCATGCGACGCACGACCCGGTACGTGTGGGCCACGAGCGCGCCCACGAGAGGATCCTCGGGAGCCGTGCGAGCGCCGAGCGGAGTGCCGTCGTGCGGGCAGACCCGGTAGGTCTCGGGAAGCAGGCGCGCGCACGACGGACAGAGCAGCTCCGACGACGGCTCGTCGACGAGCGCGGGTCGCGCCTTCGCGCCCCCAGGGACCGGGACTTCGCGGGCCAGGGCCTGCATGACGGCCCGAGGGTAGCGATCCCGGGGGATCCGCCCAAGATTTCGGCCAGGGGGAGCCGAGCCGTCGTGCCATGCTCCCCAACCGTTCCCCGGAGGAGCGTCTTCATGAGCGAGCACTACTACTGCGCCCACGATCTCTCGAAGTTCGGCGAAATCGGCCAGAACCGGAGCGAGCTGGCGACGAAGTTCTTCGATTGGTACGGGGCGGTCTTCCGGGACGGCGCGCTCTCCGCCCGCGAGAAGTCCCTCATCGCGCTCGCGGTCGCGCACGCCGTCCAGTGCCCGTATTGCATCGACGCCTATTCGACCGACGCCCTCGAGAAGGGGGCCGATCTCGACCAGATGACGGAGGCCGTCCACGTCGCGGCCGCGATCCGCGGCGGGGCCTCGCTCGTGCACGGCGTGCAGATGCGCAACCACGTGAAGAAGGTCGGGATGTGAGATGACGGCGTTCGACGACCGACCGCCCGCGACCACGTCGGCCGACGACGAGACGCGAGGAAGGCTTCAGACGCTGCGTGCCCGGGCGGCCCCGCTCGCCTCGGCCGAGGCCCAGCGCGCGAGGCTGCGGAGCCTGCCGATCGCCCGCGACTTCGACGAGGCCCTCGCGGCCTCCGGCCAGCCGCCGCTTCGACCGTCGACGCTCCGCGTCCTCCAGATGAACCTCGGGAGGCTCTGCAACCAGACCTGCCGACACTGCCACGTGGACGCCGGCCCGGATCGCACCGAGTCCATGGCCCGCCCCGTGATCGACGCCTGCCTCCGATTCCTCGAGCGGAGCACGGTCGAGACCGTGGACATCACGGGCGGCGCCCCGGAGCTTCATCCGGACTTCCGCTACCTCGTCGAGGAGATCCGTCGCCGCGGCCGGCACGTGATGGATCGCTGCAACCTCACGGTCCTCGAGACGGGCCCCTGCCGCGATCTCCCGGAATTCCTGGCGCGGAATCGGGTCGAGCTCGTCTGCTCGCTCCCCCACTACCGCGCCCTCGCCACCGACCGGCAGCGAGGGGAAGGGGTCCACGCGAAGAGCCTCTCGGCCCTCCGCCGACTGAACGCGCTCGGCTACGGCGACGGCCGGTCCGGCCTCCGGCTCGTGCTCGTCACGAACCCCGTGGGTGCGTTCCTCCCCTCCGGTCAGGCCTCGCTCGAGGCGGAATGGAAGCGCGAGCTCGACCGGCTCCACGGGATCCGATTCGACGCCCTCTACACCCTCACGAACATGCCGATCGCGCGCTACCTCGAATGGCTCGACGAGTCGGGCAACCTCGAGCCCTACCTGCAGAAGCTCGTCTCCGCATTCAATGAAGCGGCCGCCGGTGCCGTCATGTGTCGCGACACCCTGTCGGTCGGATGGGACGGAACACTCTACGATTGCGACTTCAACCAGATGCTCGAACTGCGCTGCGCGGTCGATCGACCCTCGATCCTCGACGTCACCCAGGAGGCGCTCGCGGCGCGCACCGTCGTGACGGATCGCCATTGCTTCGGTTGCACGGCCGGCGCGGGATCGAGCTGCGGAGGAGCGCTCACGTGATCGCCGTTCCCATCCCGATGGTCCGTTCCCTCTTCGTCCTCGGCGTCGCGACCGCGCTCGGCTGCGGCGGCGCCACGCCGCGCGCGGGCAGCACGCCGGAAGGGACGCTCACGCTGCTCGGCCACGGCCGACTCGTGGCGATGGCCGAGCTCGAGCTCGACGCCCGGTCGACGTTCCACGTGCCGACCCGCGGCTGCCAGGACGTGCTCGTCCTCGGCGTCGAGGGCACGGCTGCCGTGGCCCCCGAGGGAGACCAGGAGGCCCTGATCGAGCCCGGCCTCGGCATCCGGCTCGGTCATGGCTCGAGCGCCGATCGTACGATCCGCGCGCGCAACGACCACGCCAAGGTCTTCCTCGTCTTCGCCCGCCCCGAGAGCCGCCCGTTCCCGGACCAGACCACGTCGCTCGAGCTGCTCTCGCCGCCCGACTGCCGCGAGCTCGGCGACGGAACCTTCACGCTCGCCGACGGGAGCCGAGCCGGACCCTTCCTCCACCGTGGCGGTGCGCTGCGCGTCTCGATCTACTTCGACGCGGGGCACGGCGCGGAGTGGGCGGGCCTCGGGCTGCTCGACGCCGATCCGTCCGTCGACGTCCCGGAGCACGTGCACGAGGGCTCGGCCGAGGTCCTCTACTTCCTCGACGGGGAAGGCACGATGCGCCTCGGCGAGCGCGAGATCGCGATCCGTCCGGGGGCCTTCGCGTACGTCCCGGCCGGCGTGCGCCACGGGTTCCGACCCACGGGTGCGAGGCCCCTCCGCGCGTACCAGACCTACGCGCCCTCGGGACCCGAGCAGCGGTTCCGGCTCACCGACCCGGCCCCCGCGAACTGACCGGGCCACCACGGATCGCAGAGCGCCGAGCGCTCAACGCGTCGTGTAGTTCTTCTCGATCCAGCTGCGGTATTCGCCCGTGCGGATCGCGTCGACCCACGCTCCGTTGTCGAGGTACCAACGGACCGTCTTCGCGAGGCCGGTCTCGAAGGTCTCCTTCGGCTTCCACCCGAGCTCGTCGGCCAGCTTGCTCGGATCGATCGCGTAGCGCAGGTCGTGGCCCGGACGATCCGTGACGTACGTCTCGAGAGCACGGAGCTCCGCCACGTCGACCCCGGTCTCGCGCGCGACGGCATCCGCGATCGCGCGAACGACCTCGATGTTGCGCTTCTCGTTGTGCCCGCCGACGTTGTAGGTCTCGCCGACCTTCCCGTTCTCGATCACGGCCCAGATCGCCTCGCAGTGATCCGTGACGTAGAGCCAATCGCGAACGTTCAGACCCTTGCCGTAGATCGGCAGCGGCTTCCGTTCGAGGCAGTTCAGGATCATCAGCGGGACGAGCTTCTCGGGGAACTGCTTCGGACCGTAATTGTTCGAGCAATTCGTGATCTTCACGTCCATCTTGTACGTGCGGGCCCAGGCGCGTACGAGATGGTCGCTCGCGGCCTTCGACGCGGAATACGGGCTCGACGGATCGTAGCGGGTCGTCTCCGTGAAGAAGCCCTCGTCACCGAGCGAGCCGAAGACCTCGTCCGTGCTCACGTGGTGGAAGAGCCCCTGTCCCGGCTTCCACGCCTTGCGGGCCGACTCGAGCAGGTTGAACGTGCCCTCGACGTTCGTGCGCAGGAACTCGCGCGGGCCGACGATGCTCCGATCGACGTGGCTCTCGGCCGCGAAATGGACCACGAGCTCCGGCTCGTATTTCCGGAAGAGACCGTCCACCGCGTCGGCGTCGCAGATGTCGACGCGCTCGAGGACGTAGTTGGGCCGATCCGCGATCGACTCGAGGCTCTTGAGGTTCGCCGCGTACGTCAGCTTGTCGACGTTGACGAAGTGGTGCTCCGGAAAGCGGGGGACCGAGAGCTCGAGGAAGTTCGCGCCGATGAAGCCGGCGCCGCCGGTGACGAGGATGCGCATGGACGGATTGGACGGAGGGGGAAAGGGGGACGAGAGGTCGGAGCATGGCATACACCGGCCGAGCCGTCCCGATCCCGCGGGCGAGTCAGCGGGGACGCCCCCTCGGCCCCCAGTCGACGACCTCGGCCCGGACCTCGACGACCCCGGCCCGGAGCATGTCGAGGCAGCGCGCGGCCGACTTCGAGAGGTCGAGGATGCGGTGGCCCCGCTGGGAGGGCCCTCGATCGTTGATGCGCACGATCACGCGCTGGCCGCCCTCCTTGCGGATGACGCGCACGAGCGCTCCGAACGGCAGATCGCGGCTCGCCGCCGTGAGGTCGTCGGGGTCGTAGCGTTCGCCGCTGGCCGTCCTCCGACCCGCGAATCGGTCGGCGTAGTAGCTCACGCGCCCGCGTCGGACCGAGAGCGCGGGGCCCGTCGCGGCGCGCTCGGGGTCGCAGCCCGGGCCCTCACAGCTCGGTCGGGCGGCCGCGTTGCACGGCGCGGGAGTCGGCGGGGGAGGCGTCTCCGGCGCCGCGACCAACGTGGACGAGCAGGAGCCGAGTACCGCGAGCGCGGCGAGGAAGGCCGCCTTCACGGGGCCCTCGGCGGCAGCCCGTGCCCGGGCACCACGATGCGCGAGCGGTAGACGGCATAGTCGAAGGCGTCGCTGTGCTCTTCGTTGTGGCAGCCGGTGCACGTGGTCTCGGGCACGACGCGGACGACGTTCGGCGTCGCCCCTCGTGGGTTCGCGACGTGGGCCGCGCCGGGCCCGTGACAGCTCTCGCAGCCGACGTTGACGAGCGCTCCTCCGAGGTTCTGCGTGACCGTCGAGCCGCCGGGCTGGTTGTAGCCCGTGACGTGGCAGGAAACGCAGTCGAGGTTGTACTCCTTGTGCCTGCGTTCGAGGGTGGCGTACGCGTGGCCGTGTGGATGGCCGCGCCACCACGCGGTCTGTGGCGCATGACAGCTCGCGCACGCGGCCGAGCCCACGTAGCCCGCCTGCCCCGGCCCCACGGGCGGGGGCGCGAGATGCGCGAGCGCGGTGCGGTTGTGCTGGTTCACTCGCTCGTCGTAGCGCCCGAGGATCGCGGTGATCCGCTCGTCCTTCGGCGCCTCGGGGGCGAGCTCGACCACCTGTGCGACGAACGCGTTGCCCTCGCCGAGGTCGGGACGCCCGTCGCGGTCCGCCGACTCGCGCTCGAGCTCGGCGAGATGACGCCGTTGCGCCGCCAGATCGGCGGACGAGACCTCGCGGCTCGTCTCCCACTCGGCGATGCGCTGACGCAGATCCTCGATCTCGCGGAGCCGCTCGTTGCGGCTGCCCTGGCGCGTCCAAGGGCTCGCGTCGCGGAACCGCCCGTCCCCCCGGAGGTAGACGTCGACGACCAGGAGACGCTGTCCCTGCCGCCCTCCGTGGAAGACGAACGCGCCCTCGTTCTCGGTGGGCGGCGGCGGCTCCTCCTGATCGAGGCCGGCGCTGACGACGAACTCGATCCCGCCGAGCCCCGCGACCCGGTTCGCGAGCCGGCGATCGCCGCGTACGAGCGCGACCACGAGGTCCGCCCCCCGAGCCCGGAGGGCGTCGACGTCCCGCCGCGCGGCCTCCAGCGGATCGAGGGCCGAGCGCATCGCCGGATCCGACTCCGGGCCGATCGCCAGATCCGAGATCCCGACGAGACCGACCTTCGCCCCGGCGACCTCGACGAGGCGCCCCCCCTCGAACGGGGTCTCGACCGCACCCGACTCCGCCTCGACGCCGGCGAGGAGCCAGGGAAAGCGGGAACGCGCACGGAGGGCGAGCAGGAACGGCGCCCCCTGGGCCAGGTCCCGCTTGCCGGGGGTCACGGCCGCGAGATCGAGCGCATTGAGCACGTCGACGAAGGTCTCGGCCTTCCAGCGATCCTGGTTGGCCTGCGACTCGCTCGAGGTCTGCCCCTGGAAGAAGAGATCGCCGGCGGCGAGCGCGACGACCGGCGCTCCCTGGCGCCGGAGCGACGCGAGCTGGGCCGCCAGCCGATCGATCCCCCCGAGGGGCCGGCTCGTGCAGCCGCAGGGCTCGAGGTAGCCCTTGGGATCCGTGAGGATCGCCAGGCGGAACGTGGGCGCGGGAAGGGCGGACGGGGGGGGAGTTTCGCCGCCCAGGGTGGACGGCCAACCGATCCGAGCCACGACGAGCCCCACGATCAAGGCCCCCAGGGCGCCGGCGAACCAGGCGATCGGGCGGGACGAACGAACCTGCATCGAGCCTCTCCTACCAATGGAGGGCGGAAGGGTCGAGTCCCCCGGGCGTCGTCCGAGCGACCGGCCATGGGTTCGCTTGACGGGAGGGGGTCCTACGGCTAGGTTGCCGTCCCCGCAGTGCGGCCCCCACCGCCCTGCCGTTCGGACACGCAGCAGAGGATTTCCCGATGGTCATCGTTCGGCTCGCTCGCGCGGGCTCCAAGAAGCGCCCCTACTACCACATCGTGGTCACGGACAAGCAGAACGCCCGTGACGGCCGCTTCATCGAGCAGATCGGCACCTACGATCCCAGCCGCCCCATCCAGGAGACCGTCGTGAACTACGATCGTCTCGGGTACTGGACCGGCGTCGGCGCGCAGCTCAGCGAGCGCGTCGCTCACGTCACGAAGGCCCACAAGAAGGCCCTCGCGGCGAGCGCGTGATCCCTCGGCCTCCGCCGAGGAACCGCTCATGAGCTCCGACTTGGATCAGCTCCAGGAACTCGTCGCCTTCGTGGCGCGCTCGCTCGTCGACGACCCGGACGCCGTCGAGGTCCACGTGGTGGACGGAGACCGCGCCGTGGTGTTCGAGCTCTCCGTCGCCCCCGACGACCTCGGGAAGGTCATCGGCAAGGACGGACGCACGGCGCGCGCCATCCGCACCCTGCTCGCCGCGACGTCGGCGAAGCTGCGGAAGCGCGCCGTCCTCGAGATTCTCGAGTAGGGCCACCGTGCACGACGACACGCTCGTCGCCCTGGGGGTCGTCGTGCGGCCGCACGGCGTCCGCGGCGAGCTCCGCGTGCACCGGTTCAACGCGGACTCCGATCTCCTGCTCGACCTCGACGAAGTCGTCCTTCGTCGGCCCGACGGGACCGGAGCCCGTGTGGTGTCCGTCCGCTCGGCGCGAACGAGCGACAAGGCCGTGCTCCTCTTCCTCGAGGACGTGAACGACCGCGACGCGGCCGATGCCCTCCGCGGGCTCGAGATCTGCGTCCGACGCGACCAGCTCCCCCCGACGGACGAGGACGAATTCTACCTCGTCGATCTCCTCGGCCTCGACGTCTACGAGGGCGAGCGGCGGATCGGCAAGGTCGATCGCCTCTTCGAGTACCCGAGCTGCGACTGCCTCCGCGTCGTCGGCGACGACGGGGTGCGCGAGCTGCCCGTGCTGCCGCAGTTCTTCGCGGGCGTCGATCTCGAGGCCCGCCGGATCGAGGCGCGGAACGTGGACGATCTCCCCGTCGAGCCCCCGGCGAAGTCGGGCGCATGATCCACTACCGCATCGTCACGCTCTTCCCGGAGCTCTTCCGCTTCGTCGACGTCGGCCTCCTCGGCAAGGCGCAGGAAGACGGGCACCTCCGCTTCACGTACGCGAATCCGCGCGATTTCGCGCAGGACAAGCACAAGTCCTGCGACGACACGCCCTACGGCGGCGGCAGCGGGATGGTGCTCCGCCCCGGTCCGATCGTGGACGCGATCGAGCACCTCGATCCGGAGCACGCCTGTCATCGCGTGCTGATGACGCCCCAGGGCGCACCGTTCACGCAGGCGACGGCGAGGAGGCTCGCTGCGAAGACCGATCTCCTCTTCGTCTGCGGCCGCTACGAAGGCTTCGACGAGCGGATCCGCACGTACGTCGACGAGGAGATCTCGATCGGCGATTTCGTGCTCCTCGGCGGCGAGGTCGGCGCCCTCGCGATCGTCGAGGCGACCGGACGCCTCGTCCCGGGCGTGATCGGCAACGAGGGCTCGCTCGACGAGGAGAGCCATTCGAACGGTCTGCTCGAATACCCGCAGTACACGCGCCCGCTCGAGTATCGGGGCGCCCTGGTGCCGGAGGTCCTCCGTTCGGGCAACCACGCGCTGATCGCTCGTTGGCGCCGCAAGGAATCGCTCCGGCGCACGCGTGCACGTCGCCCGGAGCTGCTCGCCGCCGCGGAGCTCGACGCGACCGATCGCAAGCTCCTCGCCGAGCTCGATCGGGAGGAGCCGTGACCCCGGTCGCGACCGCGCTCGTGCACCATCCCGTGCGCGATCGGAACGGCGCGATCGTGACGACCGCGATCACGAACCTCGACGTGCACGACATCGCGCGGAGCAGCCGCACCTTCGGCGTCGAGCGCTTCTACGTCGTGAGCCCCGTCGCCGCCCAGCGCGCGATCGTCGAGCGCATCCTCGAGCATTGGCGCGAGGGCGAGGGCGCGACCCGCCTGCCCGAGCGAGGAGACGCCCTCGAGCGCGTCACCCCGCTCGCTTCGCTGGAGGAGGCGATCGCGGACCTCGAGCGTCGCCACGGCCGCCGGCCGGTCGTGGTGGCGACGTCGGCCCGGCCCCCCGAGGGGAGGGTCCCGACGACGTTCGCGAGCCTACGAGAGGCCCTCACGCGCTCGGAAAGCCCCCACCTCCTGGTCATGGGCACGGGACACGGCCTGGCCGACCGCGTCCTCGCGGAGGCCGATCTCGTCCTCGAGCCCATCCGCGGCCGGGACGGCTACAACCACCTTTCGGTGCGCGGCGCGACCGCCATCCTCCTCGACCGCCTCCTCGGTCGGTGACGCCTTCCGAGGCCTCCGTCCGTTGACGACCCCTTTCACGCATGCTACCGATGCGTCCCTTTCCGAGAGAACCGCCATGAGCAGCCCCGTCCCCCAGATCGTCGCGTTCGAACGCTCCCAGATGCGCGAGCTCCCCGACTTCCGCGTCGGCGACACCGTCAAGGTCCACTTCCGCATCCTCGAGGGTGACAAGGAGCGCGTCCAGGTGTTCCAGGGCGTCGTCATCCGCAAGTCGGGCGGCGGGCTCGGCGCGACCTTCGCGGTCCGCAAGATGGCCTACGGCGTCGGCGTGGAGCGCATCTTCCCGAAGCACTCGCCGCGCATCGAGAAGATCGAGATCACCGGCCGCGGCCACATCCGCCGCTCGCGCCTGTACTTCCTCCGCGAGCTCCAGGGCAAGGCGGCGCGTCTCCGCGAGCGCCGGCAGGGCGGCGCCGAGGCCTGAGAACGGCCTCGGGCCCCACCCAGGGCGCCCTTCGAGCCTCCCGGTGACCCGGGGGGCTCGTGTCGTTTCGGCCGCCCGAGCGGGCCCGTGGAGGCCACTGGACGGTCCGGGGACGGCCGGCTCAGCGCACGGTCAGGGTCGACTCGCGGAAACCGTTCGTGCCCGGCACGTGGACCCAGAGCTTGCGGTCGGCGACCTTCGCGTCGACGACGCTGATCACCACGAAGGCGCACGGCCACATGAGCTGGCCCTCGCTCGCGAAGGTGTAGGCGTCCTCTTCCGAGAAGTAGGCGCCGACGTCGCAGTGCGAGTGGTAGATGACCTTCACGGGCCGTCCCGACGCGGCCTGGGCGTCGAAGGTGCGCGAGGCGCGGAGCTCGTTGATCTTGAAGTAGGTGCGCGAGGTCCGCGGGAACGTGATCGGATCGCGCGCGTGGTACTTGTCCGCCTCGTTCACCTCGCGGATCGCCTGATCGAGCGCGGACGGCTCCGACGCGGGGCCGCAGACGAAGCCGCAGCTCTCGTTCGGGTAGCACTCGACCGCATGCGCCTCGATCTCGGCGAGCGTCGCGGCGTCGATGACGAGATCCCCCTCGATCCAGGGCGTGGCCTCACCACTCATAGCGCTTCTCCCACTTCATCGGAGCGAAGTACCGCTCGCCGCGATCGCAGGCGATGGTCACGACGCAGCCCTTCTCGATACGCTTCGCGAGGGTCAGCGCTCCGAAGACGTTCGCGCCCGTCGAGTGCCCGACGAAGAGCCCCTCCTCGGCGAGGAGGCGATCGGACATGTCCCAGCCGTCGTCCGTGGACACCGGCAGGATCTCGTCGGGCAGGTTCGGATCGTAGATGTTCGGGACGATCGAGCTCGCCATGTGCTTGAGCCCCTCGAGGCCGTGCAGCGCCTCGTCCGGCTCGACCGCGACGCAGTGGATCCTGCGCGGATGCTCGTGGAGGCGGCGCGTCGTGCCCATGCAGGTTCCGCTCGTCCCGAGCCCGGCGCAGAAGTGCGTGATCTCGTCTCCGACCTGCTCGAGGATCTCGCGGCCCGTGCCGTGGTAGTGCGCGAGCGGGTTCGAGGGATTCGAGTACTGGTCGGGGTAGAAGTACTTGTCCGGGTTCTCCGCGACGAGCTTGCGCACGAGGCGGATCGCGCCGTCGGAGCCCTCCATCGGATCGGAGTAGATGATCTCCGTCCCGTAGGCCTGAGCGATGTCCTTGCGGGCCTTCGAGACGTTGCCCGGCATGACGAGGTTCACGCGGAAGCCCATCGCGGCGCCGAAGAGGCTGTACGCGACGCCCGTGTTGCCGCTGGTCGCGTCGACGAGGATCTTGTCGCCGCCGAAGCGTCCCTGTGCCATCGCGTCGCGGATCATCCGCAGCGCCGGGCGATCCTTCACGGACCCGCCCGGATTCATGTACTCGAGCTTCAGGTAGATCTTCACCCCGGGCGTCTCCTTCTCGAGCGAGCGGAGGCGGACGAGCGGGGTGTTGCCGACGGCGTCGACGACGGATTCGATCTTGCGGAAACGCATCTCAGACTTCCTCGGCGAGCGCGATCCCCGAGAGCGGCCCGAGGGCGCGGCCCAGGCCGAGGATCGTCTTCGCCGTCTCCACCGCGGAGAGTGCGCCGAGCACCGCCGCGGACGCCTCCTCGAGCTCGGGCCGACCGGCGAAGCGGCAGACCTCGAGCGAGGTTCCGAGCACGACGTCGGTGGACGCCGCCTCGTCGGTTGCATCGCCGGTGATCCCGACGCGACGCAGGTACGTCTCGCGTACGATCCGGGCCCGAGGATCCTCCTCCGATCGCCCACCGAAGCGACCGGCGAGGAGGCACACCTGCCCCGCCTCGCCCACTTCGGCGAGCAGGAGATGACGCAGGTAGCGCCTGCGATCCTCGGGCGAGAGCGTCACGCTCAGCGGCCGCCCGCGATCGCCGGGACGATGCTCAGCGTCTCGCCGGGCTTCACGGCGGTCGCGAGGCCGTCGAGGTAGCGGACGTCCTCCTCGCCGAGATAGAGGTTCACGCTGCGGCGCACGCCCTTCGCGTCGCAGACGCGATCCTTCAGACCGGGGTGCTTCGCCTCGAGGGCGTCGATCACCGCGGCGACGGTGGCGCCCTCCACCGAGACCTCGTCCTGACCGCCGGTCAGGGTGCGGAGCGGGGTGGGGATGCGAACGGTCACGGACATGATGCTCTCCTTGGGATGGACGGGTCCGGGCGGACCTCAGGCGGCGCAGGTTGCCGCATAACGGGAACGGCTCAAGTCGCGGATGTCACCGCGGCAGAGGGGACAGTCGCTTCGTCGTGCGACCCTCGTGCGGCGCAACGTGCCGCGGATGGCGTCGTACGCCCAGAGCTCGCCCTCGACGGACGGATCGCCGAGCAGGACGCGGAGCGCGACGGCCGCCTGGAGGGCGCCGACGACGCCGACGACGGGACCGAAGATCCCGGCCTCGGCGCAGGTCTCGACGCGATCGTCGGGGATGTCCTCGAAGACGCAGCGCATGCAGGGCCCACGACCGGGGAGGGTGGCGAGGACCCAGCCCTGGAAGCGCACGGCCCCGGCCTGCACGAGCGGAACGCCGGCGATCCGGCAGGCATCGACCGCGAGGAACTTCGAGGCGAGGTTGTCCGCCCCCTCGAGCACGACGTCGACGCCTGCGAGGGACGCGAGCGCGTTCTCGGGCAGCAGGCGATCACGCACGGTCTCGAGCCTCGGCTCCCGGCCCGTGGAGCGGGCTTCGCGGGCGAGCGCGCGAGCGGCGCACTCGGTCTTGGGCAGCCCGACGTCCGCGTCGGTGAAGAGGGTCTGGCGATGCAGGTTCGTCTCCTCGACGACGTCGTCGTCGAGGAGCACGAGGGAGCCGACGCCGCTCCGGGCGAGCACGCGCGACGACGGGCAGCCGAGACCGCCCACGCCGACCACGAGCGCGCGACGGTCCCCGAGGCTCATGCGAAGTACTCGGCGAGGCTGAAGTACCGCTCGCCCGTGTCGCAGAGCACGGTCACCACCGTATGACCCCGGCCGAGCTCGCGGGCGAGCTGGACGGCCGCCTCCACGTTGGCGCCGGCGCTGATGCCGACGAGCAGCCCCTCCTCGCGGGCGAGTCGGAGCTTCATGTCCCAGGCGGCGCGGTCCGAGACGTGAGCGACGCGGTCGACCACCGAGGCGTCGTAGATCGCGGGCACGAAGCCGGCGTTCAGCCCCTGGATCTTGCTGGGCCCGGCAGCGCCGCCGGCGAGGACAGGGCTCGACTCCGGCTCGACCGCGACGATGCGGGTCGTGGAGTCCACCGCCTTCAGGGCTCGGCCCACGCCGGCGATCGTGCCACCGGTGCCGACCCCCGCGACGAAGGCATCGACGCGGACGCCCTCCATGGCCCCGAGGATCTCGCGCGCCGTGGTGCGGGAATGGACCTCGGGATTGGCCTCGTTGTCGAACTGATGGGGCATGAAGGCCCCGCGCTCGTCGGCGATCCGTCGAGCCGCCTCGAGGGCGCCGTCCATCACGCGCTCGGGATCCGTGAGGACGATCTCGGCGCCCAGCGCCTCGAGCAGCGCTCGGCGCTCGAGCGACATGCTGCGCGGCATCGTGAGCACGAGCCTGAGGCCCTTCCGCGCGCAGACGAGCGCGAGCCCGATGCCCGTGTTCCCGCTCGTCGGCTCGACGACGGTGTCACCGGGGCGGAGGCGTCCCTCGTCCATCGCCCGCTCGATCATCGCGAGGCAGATGCGATCCTTCACGGATCCCGAGGGATTCAGGTGCTCGCACTTGGCGAAGACGGCGGCCGCGCCCTCGGGCACGACGCGGCGGAGACGGACGAGAGGGGTCTCTCCGACGAGATCGAGGACGTTGTCGACGACGGGGGCGATCATGCGTTCCTGCCGGGCGGCTCAGATCGAATACACATAGCGCCGAGGCGCCTTTCGTCGAACCCCGCTCGCTTCGCCCCGATCGCAGAGATCCTGCAGCGTGATCGAGTCGAAGCAGGCCTCGATGCTGTCCGAGAGCTCGGTGAACGCCTCCTCGGTGATCGCGCGGCTCGTGGGATCGCCCTCGCCGCGGCCGTCGCCCGGCTCGGAGATCACGATCGGTCCCTCGAGCGCCCGGACCACGTCGCCGAGGCGGACGTCGGAAGCCCGCTGGGCGAGGGCGTATCCTCCGCGTGGCCCTCGCTTCGAGGTCACGAGCCCGGCCTTCTTGAGGTCCTGGAAGATCTGCTCGAGGAAGCGCGCCGGGATCGCCTGACGCTCGGCGATTTCCTTGATCTGGGTCGCGCGGCCATCGTTGTGGAACGCGATGTCGAAGAGGGCGCGAACGCCGTACCGCCCTTTGTTCGAGAGCTTCACGCCGGGTGTTATGGATTCCCGCATCGGAGATGTCAAGAATCCCCGGTCGGCCGTTCCCGCCGCTCCAGCCGAGCCCCCGCATTCTCCGATTTGGGGTAGGATCGCTCGCATGGGGAGACGGCCGGAGCCGTCACGTGAATCGGTTCGGCCGCTCGCGCGTCCGTGTTAGCGTCGGATTGGAATTCTCCGGAGGGCCACGGGAGAGGTGGCGCGGAGATGGGGGTGCTCATGGGTTCCAAGGACTCGCGGATGCTGCGTACCGCGTGGGCGATCTGCGCCGCTGCGCTCTTCGGAATGCTGCTCGGCGCAGCGAGCCCGGCGTCGGCCCAGCGCATGACCGACGAGGAATTCCAGGCCGCGATGACGAAGCTCGACGATCCGCTTCCGGATCAGCGGATCCAGGCGATCGACGCGATCGGACAGCGTGGTTGGCGGTTCCGGCGCGAAGCGGGGCCGAAGCTGCGGCAGATCCTCACGGGCGATCCCGAGTGGCGCGTGCGCGCGTCGGCCGGTCGAGCGATCGGACGGCTCAGCCTCCGCGACGCGGTGCCCGACCTCGTGCGCGCGCTGCGCGACGCCCAGGTCGAGGTGCGCGTCGTCGCGGCCGCGGCCCTCTGGCGCCTGCCCGACCCTGCGGCCGTCCCCGCGCTGGTCGTGCTGCTCTCCGATCCCGACCCGGCGGCACGCCAGTGGGGCGCGCTCGCCCTCGGCGTGACCCGCGACACGCGCGCGACCCAGCCGCTCATCCAGCTGCTCGGCGATGGAGCGGACGCGGTCCGACTCGACGCGATCCGCTCGCTCGGCCGCATCGGCGATCCGAGCGCGCTCGAGCCGCTCGTCCGGTACGTGAACAACGAGAGCGCGACCCTCGAGGCCCGTCTCGAGGCGATCAACTCCATCGCCTCGCTCCAGGGCCCCGCCAAGGTCAACGCCCTCGTCCGCATGCTCGACAACCGGAACCTCGACATCCGGCTGCAGACCGTGCGCGCCCTCGGTCAGGTCGGCGACGCGCTCGTCGTGCCGCGGCTGCGCCAGCTCAACCAGAACCCGGGCAACAACGAGATCGCCCAGGCCATCCAGGAAGCGCTCCAGTCGATCGACCAGCGTGCGCGCGAGGCCTCCCAGAGCTCCACGGCGCCGACCCCCGCGCCCGCGCCGACCCCCGCGCCGGCGCACTGAGCACGCGAATGACGAGGCCCCGCTCCCTCCCGCGCTCCCCACGGGCGCCGCAGGCGGCGGGGCTTCTCGCGTTCGGTCTGCTCGCTGGGGCTCCGCTTCGTGCCACACGCGCGGACGAACCGCCCGCGCGCCCCGCATCGGCCTGCGCCGATGCGTTCGAGGCCTCGACGCCCCTGCGACGGCTCGAGCCGACGCACGAGGTCCTCCTCGTCGCGGGTCGGCCGACGGTCCTCCGCCTTCCGGCCGGCACGGGCCCGTGCGTGGCCTTCGTCGCGGAGACCTCCGATCCCATCGATCTCGGACTCGCGATCCATGCGGCCGACGGGGAGGTGCTCGCCGAGCCCGCGCCCGGTCCGACGTCGGCTGCCGTCGCGTGCGCCCAGCCGCTCGAGGTCCGCTACGCCGTGCTCCGCGCCCCCACGACGCTCCGAGTCGCGATCACGCGTCTCGCGGGGCCCGAGCCCGGGGCGTCGCCTCCCGCCCCGTGTGCCGCGAACACGCCTTCTTCTCGGCGTGGGGAGATCGATCCCGGAGGTCCTCCCGGAGCTTCCGACGCGGCGGCGGGGCCCTCGACGGTGGAGCCCGGGGCGACCGGGCTGCGCGGGCGCGAGTCCCATCGCGTGCAGTCGATCGGGGGCCTCGCCGTACCCGTCCCGATCGACGTCCACGCCGGTCGCGCCCTCGCGCTCGAGGTGGAGTCCGAGACCCACGCCACCCTTCGGCTCGTCGACCCGTCGGGCCGAGTCGTCGCGTCCGATGCCACGCGATCCGGCGTCGCGCGCGTGTTCGTCCATCCCGCGTCGGACGAACGGCTGCGGGCCTACGTGCGCGGCGCCTCTCCGTCGACCCTCCGCGTCTTCGAGGCCCCGCCATGAGATCCCGAGTGGTGCTCGTCTCGGCCCTCGCGCTCGGATGCGGGTCCTCGGCGCCCGCTCCGAGGACGTCGTCCGGCGGCGAGACGGGAGCTCGCTGCGAGCCCGGTGCGATGGACGTCCCGACCGACGACTTCGTCGCCGCCGGGATGAGCGTCGTGCGGAGGATTCGTCTCGGGCCGGGAGAGCGGATCTCCGTCGTGGCGACGGGAACCCGAGGTCTCGTGGACGTGGACCTCGAGGCCTACGACCCGGACGGATCGCTGCTGGCCGCAGACCATCGACCGGACGCGACGCCGAGCGTGCTCCTCGGCGGCGGAGCGCGGGGAGGCGAGGCCGTGATCGTCGCGCGCGTGGTGCAGGGAGCCGGGCGACTGACCTTCGCGGAGCGTCCCCTCCGCGACGAGGCGTCGACCGCCGCGCTCCCGGTGTGGGAGCCGTCCGCGAGCGGCGAGCTCGGACGATCGCCGCTTCCGCCGGAAGACGAATTCCTCGCGCGCACGGGGCTCGTCGACATCCGGTACGACGGACGCGTCTCGATTCCTTCGGACGGCGATCTGAGGCTCGCCGTCGGCGTGGAGGTCGGCACGTGCCTCGCCGTGCTCGTGAGCGCGCCCGTGCCGCGGACGATCGCGGTCGAGCTCCAGTCCTCGGAGGGACGAGGCCTGGCCCGTGGCCGCTCCACCGAGGGTACGGCCGTCGCGGCGGTCTGCGCGGCTCGTCGCGAGGAAGTGGCGATCGTCGTGGAGGCGGACGAGGCGACCGATGCGCGGATCGTCGTGCGCGAGGGCAGGGCGGCCCAGGTCGACGGCCTCGAGCCGCTCGTCGAGGCGAGCCGCCGCGGGCTCTCCCCGGCCCCATGAACGGACGAAGGCGCCCGTCCGGCCTCGAGCCGACGCGGGCGCCCCGAACGACGCGAGAGGGCTCGTCTCAGCCGACGAGCTTCGACTGGGCCGCGGCGAACCCGCGCGTACGACCGCGGCCGGACTCGATCACCTGCGCGGAGCCGCCGACGGCCGCGCGCTTCAGGATCGCCTCGCAGAGGTCGCCGAAGTCCATCCCGGCGGAGGCCGCGATCTTCGGGAGCAGCGAGGTCTGCGTCATGCCGGGCAGCGTGTTGACCTCGAGCACGTACTCGTTCTCGCCTTCGGTGACGAGGACGTCGACGCGGCAGGCACCGGTGCAGCCCAGGCTGCGGACCGCGCGCTCGGCGATGTTGAGGACGCCCTTGTAGCGGGTCGGCGTGAGGCGCGGCGGCAGGAAGTACTCGCTCTGGCCCGCCTGGTACTTCGACTTGTAGTCGTAGAAGGCGCCCTTCGGCGCGATCTCGATGGCACCGAGCGCACGGCCGTCGAGCACGCCGACGGCGACCTCGCGGCCCTGGATGAAGCGCTCGACGAGGACCGAGCGATCGAAGCGGGCCGCCTCGGCGCAGCGCTCCGCGAGCTCGGCCATGTCACGCGCACGACCGGCGCCCACGCTCGAGCCCGAGCGTCGGGGCTTCACGAAGGCCGGGAAGCCGAAGGAGCCGTGGATCTCCTCGAGCTCCTCGAGCTGGCTCTCGTCGACGGCGTAGTAGGCCGGCGTCGGCACGT
This sequence comes from Polyangiales bacterium, assembly GCA_046351215.1. Lineage (GTDB taxonomy): Bacteria > Myxococcota_A > Polyangia > Polyangiales > Houyiibacteriaceae > JAXLYX01. Next base: position 249,176 of record JAXLYX010000007.1, read on the forward strand.
TGTGCAGGCGGAAGAGCTCCTTCGCCTTGAGCTTGTCCATCGCGAGCGCGCTCGCGAGCACGCCGGAGCCCGTGTACGGGATCCCGAGGATCTCGAGCAGGCCCTGGATGCAGCCGTCCTCGCCGTGGGTGCCGTGCAGGGCGATGACGGCGACGTCGATCCGCGTCTGGCGGAGGACCTGGTCGATGTCCTGGTCGACGTAGATCTTCGACACCCGGTAGCCGCGGGACGAGAGCGCCTCGAACATCGCGTCCCCGCTGCGAAGCGAGATCTCGCGCTCCGCGCTGGTGCCTCCGAGCAGGACTCCGATGTGCTTGTTCTTCATCCTCGTTCTCCTCTGCCCGGCGCCCGAGACCTCGGGAACCTCGCGGGTGCCTGAAGCGGTCCGGACCGGGCTGGGGAGGCCGCGCTCACGCAGCGGGCTTCCCGGAGCGGTCGGTCCGAACCCGACCTGATGGTCGTCGGGTATCAGAGCGCGCTCGCTCGCGTCAAAAAAGTGAACTCTGGGGAGGCGGTATGGGTCCCACCCCGGAGCCTGTCAAATGGCGCGGGGGGGAGGGGACAGCGGCCCGCCGGACGGGATCAGGACCACGAACGGGTGGTCGGCGGGCCCTCCGCCGCGGGTGCGGATCTCCAGCGTGACCACCCGGCCACGCTCCAATTCGAGGGCGCCGAAGGCCGTTCGCGAGGAGAAGACGACCTCGACCCAGGTGTCCCCGAGGGCATGGTGGCAGGCGACCGGGACATGGTGGGTCGCCCCCCGCGGATAGAGATCCGCGTCGTCCCGCGTGACCCTCCGGATCGGTCCGGCGAACGCGATCGCACAGCGGCGGCGCTGCGAGACGAGCCGCGGTTCGGAGCGCACCCTCGCGAAATCGAAGGAGGAATTGACCACGAGGACCTCCCGGGCCGGGGGTGTCACATCGGTGGCGCCCTCGACGACCGCGAGGAACTCGAGGACCGTCGCGTCCTCGAATCCCCCATCCGGGGCGAGGATCCGCACCTTCAGCCTCACGCCGGGCAGCACGGCCCCGGGGAACGCCCGCGCGCCGTCCGAAAACACGAGATCGGCCCACGATTCGCCCGACAAACTACCGCAACGAATCAGCTTTCGCTGGGCAACCGGAACGGGGTACCTGCCGACCATGCGACGCGTCACGGGCTCGACGGAGCCGGCGAAGACGACGTCGCAGACGCGCTCCTGACCCACGTGGTCCTCGGGACGGATCCGGACGAGCCGCAGATCGAGGGGGGCGGCCGGATCGAAGGCGGGGGCTTGGAACGCGTTCCGTTGAGCGCGATCGTCGAGGCTCCCTCGGGCGGGCTCCGAGCCCAGCTGACAGCCGGCCGCGACGAGCGCCCAGAGGGCGACGCCGAGGATCGTCCCGGCGGAGGGGGCGGCGGGGCTGTCGGGGTGGGCTCGGCGCATGGGGCTGCGATTCGGAGGCCCCGGGCCACGTGAGCCGGGGCCAAGGTGGTAGCCGCGCGGGAGGCGAGGTCAAGGGGACGGCCTCGCGGGCGGACGACGGGTCGGAGTCACCCCCGTTGCCATCCGAGGAGGGCGGTGGTACTCCGTCCCTCGATTGCGCGAGAGGATGATCGCGGGCCTCGCTTCGATAGGCCCCGGCCCCCGCGCCGAAGACACACGGCTCTCCGCCCGGCGGGCAGGGGAGCGGGAACCACGAATCCATGACGTTCACGGAAGCTGCCGTGGAGGTGCTCCGGCTGGTCGGCCGCCCCCTCCACTACAAGAAGATCACGGAGATCGCCATCGAGCGGAATCTCCTCTCCCACGTCGGCAAGACGCCCGAGATCACCATGAGCTCCCGGCTCGCCACCATGGTCAAGAAGGACCGTGGCGAGGCGCCGATCGTCAAGGTGAAGCCCGGCATCTTCGGGCTGCGGGAGTTCAGCGAAGAGGTCATGCGGATGGCGGACCTCGAGGGCGACGTCGAGCCCGAGATCCTCGAGCCGGCCGAAGAGGTCGAGGAAGAGGAGACCGAGGGCGAGGCCGAGGCCGCGCCGAAGGCGGCCGAGCCGAAGTCCAAGCCCCCCCGCTCGGAGCACAAGCTGCCCGGCCAGGAAGTCTTCCCCGAGGAAGAGGACGACGACGAGCCGATCCTCGCGAAGCTCGACGACGAGTCGAAGGACAAGGACGACGGCGGAGGCCGCAACGGCAAGAAGCGCCGCCGGCGCCGTCGGGGCCGCGAGCGTGACGAGGGCGGGGCCGAGGCCGGCGAGGGATCCGAGCGCGAAGCGGAGCCGGAAGCGGACCGCGGCCGGGATCGGAACCGGGACCGGGACCGGGACCGCGGACGCGAGCGGGGTCGCGAGCGGGATCGCGACCGCGATCGGGATCGCCATCGCGAGCGCGACCGGGGCGACCGGACCGAGCGCGGGGACCGCGGCGACCGCGGCGACCGCGGCGACCGTCGCGAGCCCGAGGTCCGGGGCGACTGGCACCGCGAGCCTCAATCGGGCGAAGCCTCGGGCCGCGAGCTCGCGGACGCGATCGAGAACGTCCTCGGTCAGCGGACCGGACAGCCTCGCGCCTATGCCCAGGTGGCCGACGAGCTCGTGCGTCGAGGCCGACTCTCGGGCGACGCGGCGCAGCTCGCGCCCACCATCGCCGCCGCCGTCCGCGGCGACACGGCCCGTCGTGGGGGCCTCGGCCAGAAGCCCCGCTTCCGCGTGCAGTACGGCGAGGTCGAGCTCGTCGACTGGGCGCTGCCGCCCGACGTCGCCCGCGCCGAGCAGGAGGCGACCCAGAAGATCGCTCGGCACCGGGAGATGGTGCACCGGGCCTTCCTCCGCCGCCTCGACGACCTGCCGAACGCCGGGCTCATGGAGCTGCTCGCCGCGTGGCTCAACGCCGTCGGCGTCACGGCCCTCCGCGGCGTCCGTCGCCCCGGGGCGGCCCCGGGCGAGTTCCACCTCGCGGGCGTGCTGCGTCGTGGGCCCGAGGAAACGGCGCTCGCCATCGTCGTCGTCCGCGCCCAGAGCCAGGTCGGCCGCGAGCGCGTCGTCGACATGCGGGGCAGCCTGCACCACTACGGCGACGCGCGCGTCGCCTGGGTCATCACGCTCGGCCAGGTGATGTCGGGCGCCCGCGAGGAGGCCGCCACGACCGGCGCGGCGTCGGTCGCGCTCTTCGACGGCATGCAGCTCGCTCGCTCCATGGAGGAGTCGGGAGTGGGTCTGCGCCGGTACACGCTGCCGCTCGTCGGAGTGGACGTGGACCTGCTCGAGGCCCTGCGTGGCCCGGGCGCGCGCCGTCCGGCGCCCCGCACGGAAGAGCCCCCGCGTCGTCGCGAAGAGCAGCCGGCTCGCGCGCCCGCCCGCGAGGTCGAGGCCATCGAGGACGAGGACGAGGAAGACCAGGTCGCCGAGGACACCACGGACGCCACGGGCGACGAAGGCACCTCGGGCGACGACGCCCGCGCGACCACCGACGAATCCGCCGAAGCTGGCGATGCGCGTCGTCGGCGTCGTCGCCGTCGTCGGCGCCGCCGGGGTGGTGGGCGCGAGGAGGGCGGCGCCGAGGATGCGACGGCGGGGGCCGAGGATTCCTCGGCCGAGGCCGAGCTCGTCGACGAAGGCGCCGAGGCGATCTCGGAAGACGACGAGCGGACCGAAGAGGTCCTCGAGCCCGAGGTCGACGACGAAGACCGCGATCGCGAGGACCGCGACCTCGACGACGAGGCGCGCGACGTCGACGACGAGGACCGCGACCTCGACGACGAGGACCGCGACCTCGACGACGAGGACCGCGACCTCGACGACGAGGACCGCGACCTCGACGACGAAGACGACGACTACGATCGGCCCGACGACCGAGAGGAGCCCGTCGAGGACGAGGAGGCCCCCTTCGTCGAGGACGAAGACCTCGACGTGGACGACGACCTCGACGACGAGGACGACGACTGAGGGAGCGATCCCGCGGGCGCGGGCGAGAGCTCGCGTCCGACCTGTCCGTGCGAAGAACGCGGGCTAGGGTCGGCGCGCCTTGGCGATGATCCGGCGCATCGCCTGACCCGCCGCATGCGCCAGGAGGCCGACGCGCTCGTCGCCGAGCGGACCGTGGCGGACCTCGTCGCCGAGCAGCACGCCGACGACCTTCCCCTCGATCTCGACGGGGTGCACCGACACCCAGCCGCCGCGGCTTCCCAGGGAGGCGCGGAGCATCTGGTCGATCGCTCCCGTTCCGTACGTGCCGAAATGCGACCGCCCTTGGGAGAGCACTCGACCGAGGACGGTCGGGCTCTGCGCGGGGAGCTCGACGAGGCGGGCGCCGTCGTCGTCGAGGCCCGCGCCTCGCGCGACGTGTCCGCGGAGCGTGTCCTTGCGGAGCGCGAAGAAGACCGCCGTCCGGGACACGCTCAGGGCGGCTTCGCAGGCGAGGGCGAGCGCACGATCGCGATCCTCGGTCACCCGCATGGCCGCGAGGAAGGTCCCGACCTCCGGGAGCCGCGTCGGCCCCCTCGGCGCGCGCTCGAGCCGCACGCGAGCTGCGCCCGGTGGGACGGCGACCTGCGCGGGCGCGGCCCGGGAGGGGTCGGACTCGGGAGGCGCCGTCGCGAGATCGCCCCAGGAATCGACCGCGGGGGGCAGCTCCGAGGGCCGCTTCGCCTCGGACACGCCCTCGGCGCGCGCCGCGGGTCCGACAGGCGGGGACGACGCGGGGACGACCTCGGCGGCCGGCTCGCGCGGGGCGACCCGGTGCCGGGCGGGCACCGCGTCGGGCGTCGACTCGAGCAGACTGCGAGGCTCCTCGACGAGGTCGGAGCCGATGGACGCCCGTGCGTCGGGGAAGGTCGAGAGGATGGCCTCGCGAAGCGCTCCCACGCGCGCGACCCGACCGGTCACGGGGGCGGCCGCGCGGAAGGCGAGCTCGGCGAGCGCATGTGGATCCGTCGGATCCGCCATGGCCACGAGGACCGAGCCCTGCTCGCGCGCGAGCGGGAGGGCCAGGAAGGCGAGGGCCATCGCGCCCCCGAAGCCCGGCAGCACGTCGGGCCTCCGCTCCTCGGGAAGGCCTCCTTCGAGACGCTCGGCGAGCCCCTCGGCCACGAAGAGCGCCTCGAGGGCGTCGTCGGGCACGCCGACGCAGACGAGCGCCTCGACGAGCGGCATGCCGGTCCGCTGCGACAGCGCGAGGGCTTCCGCGAGCTGCTCTCGGGTCGCGAGACCCACTCGAACCGCGCGCGTGCCGACGTCCTCCGCCATGGCGCTTTGGTATCCACGGACGCGGGCGAGGGTCAAGCGCTCGACCACGCCCCGGATCGGCTGATAGGCTCCCACCCGTGGCGCGGGTGCTCTACATCGAGGACGATCCCGGCAGTGCCGAGCGAGTCGAATCCTTGCTGCGGGCCGCCGGACACGACGTCGCGACCGTGCACTCGGGTCTCGAGGGGATCCAGTTCGCGCACGCGACCCGGCCCGATCTGATCCTCGTCGACATCACGCTTCCCGACCTCAACGGGTACGAGGTCACGTTGCGCCTGCGCGGCATCCGCGAGCTCGCACAGACGCCGATCGTCGCGGTGAGCTCGGACGGGGATCCGCAGACGAGCCTCGCCGTCGGCGCCGACGGGTTCATCGACAAGCCGGTCGACGCGCGACGCTTCGTGAAGCTCGTGCACCGCTTCCTCGGAGGCCATCGGGTGCGCGCCGACGAGAGCGGGGAAATCCGCCTCCGGCAGCAGAGCCAGCGGATCTCCGAGCACCTCGAGCAGAAGGTGCGCGAGCTCTCGGCGGCGAACGAGCGGCTCGAGGAGATGGCGCGTCTGCGGCGGGAATTCCTCCAGAACGTGACCCACGAGCTCGCGACGCCGATGACGCCGGTGGTCGGCTACCTCCGTCTGCTGCTGGACGAAGAGCTCGGGCCGCTCACGCCGCTGCAGCGCAAATGCCTGCTCGCGATCGAGCGCTCCAACAAGCGACTCCGTCAGGTCATGGACACGCTGCTCGACGTCAGCAGCCTCGAGACCGGGCGGATGCACTACTACCGCCTCGCGTACGACTTCCAGCAGATCGCGAGCCAGGCCATCCAAGAGGTCCAGCCACGGCTGCTCGAGCAGGGCGTGCTGCTCCGCGACGAGCTCCAGGCCATCCCGATGCCGGCCTTCGGCGACGCGGAGAAGCTGCGCCGCGCGATGGTCCACGTACTCGACAACGCCCTGAAATTCACGCCGAGCGGCAGTCAGATCGCGGTCGCGGTGCGCGCGATCGGCGAGCCCGGGCAGAAGCGCACGTACGAGATGCTCGTCGCGGACAGCGGTCCCGGCATCCCGGTGACCGAGATCGAGCGGATCCTCGAGCCCTTCTACCAAGTCGACGGATCCATGACGCGCAAGTTCGGTGGCGTCGGGCTCGGGCTGGCGTTCGCGCGTCGAGTGACCGAAGCGATGAGCGGTCACCTCTCGATCACCAGCCCACCGGACGAGAACGTCGCGGGAGTCCGGCTCTCCGGCACGCTGGTCCGGCTCCGCGTCTCCTCGCAGCCGGTCCTCGCGACCCCCGCCGGCTCGCTCACGCGCCCCGAGATCCCGTGATCTACCTCGACCATCACGCCGCGGCGCCCGTCGTACCCGAGGCGGTCTCGGCGATGCGTGCCGCCGAAGGCATCGCGTTCGCGAATCCCTCGAGCCTGCATCGCCACGGGCGTCGGGCGCGCGAGCTCATGGAAGAGGCCCGGGCGCACGTCGCGCGGGCCGTCGGTGCGCGTGCCGCGGACGTGGTCTTCACCTCGGGCGGAACCGAGGCCGTGAACCTCGGCGTCTTCGGGCTCGCGGGCGGCGTGGAGCGCATCGTCACCACCACGATCGAGCATCCGGCGGTCGTGGCGCCCTTGGCCACGCTCGAGCGACAGGGCATCGAGGTGATCCGCCTCCCGGTGGTCGAGGGTGTCGGGCTCGATCCCGAGGCCGTCGCCGCGCACCTCGATGCGCGGACCCTGGTCGCGATGCAGTGGGTGAACCACGAGGTCGGCACGATCCTGCCCGTCGAGGCGATCGCCCTCGCTTGCCGCAGCCGTGGAGCGAAGCTCGTGGTGGACGCGACCCAGGCGGTGGGCAAGGTGCCGATCGACGTGGGGACGGTCGGCTGCTCGGCGCTCGCCGTCGCCTCCCACAAGCTCGGCGGGCCCGCCGGAGCGGGCGCATTGATCGTCGAGCGCGGCCTCGAGCTCGAGCCGCGGATCGTCGGCGGAGGACAGGAACGCGGTCGACGCGCGGGGACTCCGGACGTCCTCTCGCTCGTCGGCTTCGGGGCCGCCTGCCGCCTCGTCGAAGAACGGCTCGAGGCGATGGATGCGGTCTCCGAACGCCGCGATCGGCTCGAGGCGGCGCTCGGACGGTGGGGCGGCCGGACGAACGGGACGTCGCTGCCGCGGGTGGCGACGGTGACGCACGCGAGCTTCCCTGGCGCTCGCGGAACGCTCCTCGTCGCAGCGCTCGATCTCGAAGGACTCTCGGTCTCGAGCGGGGCCGCCTGCTCGTCGGGCCTCGACTCTCCGTCCCCGGTGATCGCGAGCCTCGCCCCCGACGAGCCCTGGAGGGCTGCCGCCGGGCTCCGACTCTCCCTCGGGCCCGAGACGACCTCCGACGACGTCGAGGCGGCCCTCGCGATCCTCGAGCGGGTTCTTCCCCGCTTCCGCCCCGAGTCCGGGCGGAACCCGGGTCCTTGACGACCGGAGGACGCCGGACCACGCATCGTCCCATGCCTCGTCCGGGCCGCATCCTCGTCGCCATGAGCGGTGGCGTCGACTCCTCGGTGGCCGCCGCGCTCCTGCGCGAGGCCGGCCACGAGGTCGTCGGCGTGACGCTGCATCTCTGGGACGCGGACGGGAGCTCGAAGGTCGGACGATGCTGCGCCCCCGAGGATCGGGAGGACGCCCGCCGGAGCTGCGATGCGCTCGGGATCCCGCACTACGTGATCGACGAGCGCGAGGCCTTCCTCGAGCACGTCGTCGAGCCCTTCCTCGACGAGTACCGGAGGGGCCGCACGCCGATCCCCTGCGTGCACTGCAACCGCACGGTGAAGCTCGTGAAGCTCGTCGGGATCGCCGAGCAGCTCGGGTGCACCCACGTCGCGACGGGCCATTACGCCCGGCTCGAGCACGATGCCGACGGGCTCGTGCATCTCCTCCGCGGGCGCGATGCCGGCAAGGATCAGAGCTACTTCCTCTTCGGCCTGCCTCAGTCGACGCTCGCCCGACTCGTCTTCCCGCTCGGCGCGCGCGACAAGGTCGAGACGCGCGCCGAGGGACGACGGCTGGGCGTGCCGAACGCCGAGAAGCCCGACTCGCAGGAGCTCTGCTTCATCCCCGACGGCGACGTGCAGGGCTTCGTCCGGAGCCGGCGTGGACCCGGGCGGGAAGGGCGGATCCTCGACGCGGAGGGGCGCGAGCTCGGACGGCACGAGGACGTGAGCGCGTTCACGGTCGGTCAGCGGCGGGGGCTCCCGCTCGGAGGCGGACACGGATCGCCCCGATACGTCCTCCGGATCGTCCCCGACACCCACGACGTCGTCGTCGGAGAGGCCGACGCCCTCGGCTCCCCGGAGCTCGAGGCGGAGCACGCCCACTGGACCGCGCGGCGCCCCGAGCGGCCGTTCCGGGGAGAGGTCCGGATCCGGTACCGTCACGCCGCCGCCCCGGCCCTCGTCGAGCCGACGGAGCGGGGCTTCCGCGTCCGATTCGACGCGCCTCAGAGGGCGATCACCCCAGGTCAGGCTGCGGTCGTGTATGTTGGCGACGAGGTGGTGGGCGGTGGCTACATCGTCTGAGGCTCGTCGGCGACGCTCGTGCATCCCGTGGCTCGTGCTGGCCGCGGCGGCGCTCGGCGCGGGTTGTTCCCCGGTGGGTACGGGTGTCGGCTCCGTCGAGGGAACCATCGCCGTCCCCGAATGCGACATCCCGCCGGGCCCCTACAGCCTCGGGCCGCGCTTCTTCGCCGCCGAGCCGGTGGACGACTTCCTCACGATCCGGGTCCAGAACAATTCCGAGCCGATCGACCTCGCCGACGGGGTCCTCGTGGAGGTCGTCTCCGCCTCGATGGTGCAGGAGTCGATGCTCGGGCAGCCGATCCCGCTCTCGATCGATCCGCAGGCTCCGGTCCGGATGTCGTTCTACCTGCTCCGGAGGTGTCCGAGCACGCGCACGAGCGCCGGCCCGGTCGTCAGCGCGGTGTCGGGTACGATCACCTTCACCGCGATCTATGCGCAGAACGTGTCGACGGACGATCGCCTGATCGAGGCGACCTTCGACTCGGTCCACTTCGCCGATCCGGACGATCCCGACGCGTACGCCGACCTCTCCGGGAGCTTCCGGTTCCTCTTCAGCCGCGGTCGCCCCCTCCAGGTCTATCCGTGAGCCGTCGCGAGCCGAAGAGAGAGCCGCCCCTCGAGGGGCGGGTCGTGGGGCTCGCGCGCGGCGGTGACGCCGTCGTCGAGACCGCGCACGGGAGGGTCTACGTTCCCCTCGTCGCGCCGGGCGACCGGATCCGTCTGCGGATCGTCGAGCGGGATCGACGGATCGTGCGGGGAGAGGCGCTCGCGGTGATCGAAGCCGGAGCGGCGCGCGTGGACTCGCCGTGCGCGTACGCGGATCGCTGCGGCGGCTGCCCGTTCCTCGTCGTCGACCTCGAGACCCAGCGGCGCACCAAGCTCGGATTCCTCGAGTCCGCCCTGCCGCGCGGCGGCGTCGCCCCCGGGCTCGAGGCACGGATCGTCGCGGCGGGCGCACCGCTCGGCTACCGTCGGCGAGCGCGCCTCGCGTTCGAGCGCGTCCGGACCGGCGTGCACCTCGGCTACCGTCCACGCCGCTCGCGCGGGGTGGTGGACGTCGAGCGCTGCGTCGTGCTCTCCGAGGCACTCGCCGAGGGGCTCGCGGCGCTCCGTCCGGAGCTGCTCCCGGCGCTCGAGGGAAGCGGCGAGATCCGCCTCTCCGTGGGCGCGGAGGGCAGGGCGATCGCCGTGATCGAATCCGAGGGCCCGCAGCCCGCGAGGGTCTACGAGCTCGCCGAGCGCCTCGTCGGAGCGCGCTTCGCCGGCCTCGCGATCCGAGCCGGCGGGGCGTCGGCGCCCGCCCTCTTCGGCGATCCCGTCGAGACGATCCCCCATCCGTCGGGGCTCGGGCTCCGCGGCACGGTCGGCGGTTTCTCTCAGGCGAACGACGCCGTGAACACCGAGCTCGTACGGGCCGTGGTGGAGCTCGCCCGCCCCGAGGGCGCGCGCATCCTCGAGCTCTACGCCGGCTCCGGCAACCTGACCGTGGCGCTCGCGCCTTCGGCCCTCTCGCACACGGCCGTCGAGCTCGATCGCGAGGCGAGCGAGGCCTGCCGTCGCAACGTCGCGGCGATCGGGGCCGCGGTGCGCGTGGTCACGGCCGATGCGGCGGCGGCGCCGCGCGGCCCCGTGGACGTGATCGTGCTCGACCCCCCGCGGACGGGCGCCGAAGAGGCGATCGAGACCGTCCTCGCGTGCGCACCGCACCGAGTCGTCTACGTGTCCTGCGACACGGGCACCCTCGGGCGCGACCTCGCCCGCCTCGCGTCGGCCGGCTACGTCGTCGACGCCGCATGGGCCTTCGACATGTTCCCCGGCACCCCCCACGTGGAGTCCCTGGTCCGCCTCGTCCGGAGGCCGATGCTTGCCCCCGTACCGGGGGAACGCTAGGTTCCGCGGCGCGATGCGCTGCCCGTTCTGCGGCACCCTGGACAACAAGGTGATCGACTCCCGCCTGGCCTATGGCGGCGAGGCGACTCGGCGCCGCCGCGAGTGCGAGGGGTGCCAGCGCCGGTACACGACGTACGAGCGGGTCGAGCAGACCCTGCCGATGGTCGTGAAGCAGGACGGCCGCCGCCAGCCCTTCGACCGTCAGAAACTGCTCGCCGGCCTGCGCCGGGCGTGCGTGAAGCGCCCGGTCTCCTCCGAGGCGCTCGAACGGCTCCTCGACGAGCTCGAGCGGGCGCTGATCGAACGCGGCGAGCCCGAGGTCCCCTCGGCGGAGATCGGGAACCAGGTGCTCTCGGCCCTCAAGGACCTCGACCAGGTCGCCTACGTCCGCTTCGCGAGCGTCTACCGCGACTTCAAGGACGTGCACGAATTCATGGCGGAGCTGAGCTCGCTCCTCGGAGAGGGCGGATGAGCTCCGCGTTCGACCGCCGCATGATGCGTCTCGCGCTGCGGGAGGCCCTGAGGGGGCGTCCGAGCCCGAATCCCTACGTGGGCGCCGCCGTCGTGAAGGACGGCGAGCTCGTGACGCTCGGCTACCACGCGAAGGCCGGCCAGGCCCACGCGGAGGTCGACGCCATCCGCAAGGCGGGCGACGCCATCCGCGGCTCGACGCTCTACGTCACCTTCGAGCCGTGCAACCACCACGGACGCACGGGGCCCTGCACCGAGGCGATCCTCGCCGCAGGCGTCCGCCGCGTCGTTATCGGCTGCCGCGATCCCCATCCCCACGTGCCCGGCGCGATGGAACGCCTGCAGGCCGCCGGTCTCGAGGTGGAGGTCGGCGTCTGCCAGGACGAGGCCGAGCTCCTCGTCGCCGACTTCGCCAAGCACATCTCCACGGGCCTGCCGTTCGTGACGGCGAAGGCGGCGATCACCCTCGACGGTCGCATGGCGACGGCGAGCGGCGACTCCAAGTGGATCACGAGCGAGCGTGCCCGAAAGGAAGCGCATCGCCTCCGCGACCGGAGCGACGCGATCCTGGTCGGCGTCAGCACCGTCCTCGCCGACGATCCCGAGCTCACGGTCCGCCTCGTGGAGGGCCGCAATCCGACGCGGATCGTCCTCGACACCACCCTCCGGACGCCGCTCGACGCCAAGATCGTGCGCACCGTCGACCAGGCGAAGACCCTGATCTTCCACGGCCCGGGCGTGGATCCGAAGCGGGCCGCCGCCCTCTCGGAGCTCGGCGTGGAGCTCGTCGAGATCCCGATGTCCTGCGGCAAGGTCGACCTCGACGTCGTGCTGAAGAACCTCGGGGGCCGCGGCGTGGTCCGCCTCCTCGTCGAGGGCGGCCCGAAGGTCCTCGCCTCGCTCTTCGCGCGACACCACGTCGATCGCGTGGCCGCGTTCGTCGCGCCGAAGCTGATCGGCGACGCGTCGGCTCCGGGTCTCGGCTCGCCCCATCGCGCGCTGCACATGAACGAGGCCGTGACGCTCGAGAAGACGCGCATCAAGCGGCTCGGCCCGGACGTCCTCTTCGTCGGCGAGATCGCCCGCCGCGGGGCGGACTGATGTTCACCGGCATCGTGCAGCAGATCGGCGTCGTCCGACGGATCGAGCGGGGGGCGAGCGGCGCCGTGCTCCACGTCGGCTGCCGCTTCGCCTCGCTGGTGCTCGGCGAGTCGATCGCGACGCAAGGCGTGTGTCTCACGGTGACCCGCGACCTCGGGGACGGCTTCCTCGCCGACGCCTCGGCCGAGACGCTGGCGACGACGAAGCTCGGCGCGCTCCGCCCCGGCTCCCGCGTCCACCTCGAGCGGGCGCTCTCGGCGGCCGACCGCCTCGGCGGCCATCTCGTCAGCGGACACGTCGACGGAGTGGGGCACGTGGTCGAGCGGTCGGCGGTGGGCGACGCGGCGAAGGTCGTGTTCGAGGTGCCTCCGCGCCTCGCGCCGTTCCTCGCGCCGAAGGGTTCGATCACCATCGACGGCGTCTCGCTGACGGTGAACGGCGCGTCCGGCGACCGGTTCGACGTGATGCTCGTCCCGTTCACGCGCTCCGAGACCCTCTTCGACGAGCTCGCCCCCGGCGACGCCGTGAACCTCGAGGTCGACGTGCTCGCGAAGTACGTCGCCCGCCTCCTCGGCCGCCCCGGAGTGGACGGTCTCGACCCAGGCTCGGGCGGGGGCGGCGTGACGCTGGACCTGCTCCGGCGGCACGGCTACATCTAGGGCCCCACGCCCCGTGGGAGAGTAGGCAGTCCTCCATGCGCACCGCCATCGAACGGGTCCTCGCGGCCCTCGACGACATCCGCGAAGGCAAGATGGTCATCCTCGTCGACGACGAGGATCGCGAGAACGAGGGCGACCTCGTGATGGCCGCCGACAAGACCACGCCCGAAGCCATCAATTTCATGGCGAAGCACGCGCGCGGCCTCATCTGCCTGAGCCTCAACGAGGACCGCATCCAGCAGCTCGATCTGCCGATGATGGTCGACGAGAACCGCTCGACGCGCAGCACCGCCTTCACGATCTCCATCGAGGCCCGCCATGGCGTGACGACGGGCATCAGCGCGCACGATCGGGCGCATACGGTGCTGACGGCGGTCGCGCCGGACGCGCGGCCGCGCGACCTCGTGAGCCCGGGTCATATCTTCCCGCTCAAGGCGCGCCCCGGCGGCGTCCTGCAGCGCACGGGCCACACCGAGGGCTCCGTGGACCTCGCTCGGTTGGCGGGCTGCTTCCCGGCCGGCGTGATCTGCGAGATCATGAAGGACGACGGGACGATGGCGCGCCTTCCGGACCTCATCGAGTTCGGCAAGGAGCACAACCTCCGCATCCTCAGCATCGCGGACCTCATCGAGTACCGGCTCTCGCGCGAGAAGCTCGTGAAGCGGCTCCGCTCGGAGCCCGTGACCATGCCGAGCGGCCGCGAGTGGACCGCGCACGTCTACGAGGTCGAGGCGGACGACCGCCGGCAGTTCCTCGCGATGCAGTACGGCGCGGTCCATCAGGATCAGCCCACCCTGATCCGGGTGCACACGGGAAGCGTCCTCGGCGACATCTTCCGCGTCCGGATGGGCCGTCGCGTCTACATGGGCGACGCGGTCGAGCGGATCGAGCAGGAGGGGTCGGGCGTCGTGCTCTTCCTCCCCGGCCGGCCGGACCCGATGGCGGATCTCGCCTTCTACCTGGGCGAGCCCATCCAGATCCAATCGAGCGACCAGGGCGAGGTGCTCCGCGAGTACGGGCTCGGCGCCCAGGTCCTCGCGGACCTCGGGCTGCACCGCGTGCGGATCATGACGAACCGCCCGCGGCGCGTGCCGAGCCTCGAGGCCTACGGTCTCGAGATCGTCGACCAGATCCTGGTCTCCGCCGTGGACGGCACCCGCGGCGAAGCGCGAGACTGAATCCCCCGAAAGCGAACCGGAGCCCCCCATGACCACGTTGCTCAAGACCTACGAAGGCGGCCTCACGGGCCTCGGTGACGCGCGCTTCGCCATCGTCAGCTCGCGCTTCAACCATTTCGTCGTCGACCGCCTCGTCGACGGCGCCGTCGACTGCCTCGTCCGCCACGGGGTGCCGAACGCGCACGTCGTCCTCGCGCGCACGCCGGGCGCGTGGGAGCTGCCGCTCACGGTGCAGCGCCTCGCGAAGTCGGGGAAGTTCGACGCCGTGATCGCGCTGTCCGCGGTCATCCGCGGCTCGACGCCGCACTTCGACTACGTCGCCGGGGAGGCGAGCAAGGGCTGCGCCCAGACGATGATGCAGACCGGCGTGCCCATCCTCTTCGGGGTGCTCACGACCGACACCATCGAGCAGGCGATCGAGCGCTCGGGCACGAAGGCGGGGAACAAGGGCTGGGACGCGGCGATGGCGGCCCTCGAGATGGTCTCGCTCGGTCGCACCCTCGCGGCCGACGGCATCTGAGCGGCCATGGGCTCCCGACGCAAGGGCCGCGAGTCGGCCCTCCAGATCCTCTACCAGATCGACACCTCCGGCACGTCCGCCGAGCAGGCGATCGCCCTCTACTTCGCGCATCTCTCGAGCTCCGAGGAAGGCGAGGACTTCGCCTCGGAGCTCGTGCGGCTCTTCGATCGCGATCACGATCGCATCGACGGGCTCATCCGAGACGTCTCGCACCACTGGCGCCTCGAGCGCATGACCCGCGTCGACAGGAACATCCTGCGGCTCGGCGTGACGGAGCTCCTCCACTGCGCCGACGTGCCCCGGCGCGTCACGCTGAACGAGGCGGTCGAGCTCGCGAAGCGGTTCGGCAGCGAGGGAAGCGCGGGCTTCGTCAACGGCGTGCTCGATCGGGTGGCGACGGACCTCGGCAAGGAGTAGGGGGGTGGACGTCCACTTCGTGCTCCCGGACCTGCGGAAGCTGGACGCCCTCAAGAGCGAGGCCCTGTCGCTGCCGTTCTTCTCGGACGAGCGCCCGTTGCGCGGCGCGCTCGGCCTCGTGGACTGGCGGCTCTGCGGACGGATCTCGCGCCTGCAGGCCGCCGGGGTCGTCGACGGGCATCTCGGGGAGACGGTGCTCGTCCCCGCGCGACCGAGGCTGACCTTCGAGAAGGTCTTCCTCTTCGGTCTCGGGCCCCGCACCTCGTTCGATCTCGACGTCTACGAGCGGGTCACGGAGCGGATGCTCGCGACGCTCACGCAGGCGCGGGTCCGAGCGTCCGTGCTCGCCTTGCCTGGCCGCGCACTCGGGCTGGTCGATGCGACCACGGCGATGGAGGTCTTCCTCCGGATCGCCGAGAAGCATCCGGACCACGACGATGTGACGCTCGTCGAGGACGTGGAGGCGCAGAAGGCGATGCTCCCCATCGTGGAGCGGGAACGCCGACGCGCTCGCGCGAGCGTGGCCTGAGGGGCCGCGCCCGGGTCGTTCAGCGACGCTTGCCGGCGGCCTTCTTCGCGGCCTTCGCGGGCTTGGCGGCCTTCGCGGGCTTGGCGGCCTTCGCGGGCTTGGCGGCCTTCGCGGGCTTGGCGGCCTTCGCGGGCTTGGCGGCCTTCGCGGGCTTGACGGCCTTCGCGGGCTTGACGGCCTTCGCGGGCTTGGCGGCCTTCGCGGGCTTGGCGGCCTTCGCGGGCTTGGCGGCCTTCGCGGGCTTGGCGGCCTTCGCGGGCGCGGCGGCCTTCGCGGGCTTCGCTGGCGCAGCGGCCTTCGCGGGCGCGGCGGTCTTCACGGGCGCGGCGGCCTTCGCGGGCGCAGCGGCCTTCGCAGGCGCGGCGGCCTTCGCAGGCGCAGCGGCCTTCGCGGGCGCAGCGGCCTTCGCGGGCGCAGCGGCCTTCGCTGGCGCAGCGGCCTTCGCGGGCGCGGCGGCCTTCGCGGGCGCAGCGGCCTTCGCGGGCGCGGCGGCCTTCGCGGGCGCGGCGGCCTTCGCAGGCGCGGCCGGCGCGGCCTTCGCGGGCGCGGCGGCCTTCACGGGCTCGGCGGCCTTCGCGGGCGCGGCCGCGGCAACCGGCGCGGGTGCAGCCTTCTCGGCCTTCGCGGGGGACGCCTTGGCAGGCGCGCCCGCCTTGGAAGGCGCGCCGGCCTTGGCGGCGGCTCCCACGGCGCCCTTCGAGCCCAGGGTCCTCTTCGGCTTGCCAGGGATCTCGCCGCGGGACTCCTCGGCGGCGGCGCGGGCCGCCTTCGCCTTCGCGAGGGCAGCGGCCTTGCCGCCGCCTCCCTCGGCACGGAGCTGAGCGGCCTGGAGCTTCGCCGCGAGAATGGCTTCCTTCCGGGCGGCTTCCCGTGCGCGGGCTTCGCGCTCTTCCCGCTCCTGCTCCTGGCGGTCGAGACCGCTCAGCGCCTTGCGGATCGCCGCCCGGCGGGGTGAGGGCTCCGGTCGGCGCAGCGGCGCGATCTTCCGGAGGAGGGGCTGGGGGCGCTCGGGGTGAGCCGCGAGGGATTCGGCCGCGAGGCGGGCGAGGTAGGCGCGGAGCGGCTCGAGATAGCGCTCGGACCAGCGGCGCTCCATCGAGGCCCCGAGGCCCTGCGGAATGCCGGCGTGGTTCACGGTGACGCGAGTCCCGCCAGCGACGGGCTCGAGGAGGATCTCGACGTGCGAGTCCGCATGCTCGCGGCCGAAGTCGCCCGCTCGGAGCGAGAGGGAGATGCGACGACCCGTCTCGAGCGAGAGGTGGTTTCCGATCAGATCGAGGTCGAGGGAGTGCATCCGCCCGCCGATCCAGGGCTCGATGTGGGCTCGCGCCCCCGTGAAAGCCGCGTGTTGGCGCTCATCCATCCAGACCGCGAATACACGGTTCGGACTGGCTGGAACCACAGTCGATACGCGGAGTTCTTCGGTCGCCATCGAAATCTCGCCCCCCGCCCGTCTCGCCCGTCCCTCGAAAAAAGTCTAGTGAATCCGAGACGCGCGTCCCAATTCCCGGCGAACACCACCGAATTGCCGTGGAATTCCGCCGAGCATACAGGAAACGGCGGGCGTTCGGGAAGAAGGGATGGCGATCGGGCTCCCTCCGCGAATGCGGACATTCCGTACCCACCCGCGCCCCTCGACGGCCGCCTGGCCTCGTGCTCTCCTCGGCAGCCCATGGACCTCCGGGACGAGCCGCGGTTCGAGGTCTTCGTCGACCGAGGTGGCACCTTCACCGACTGCGTCCTGCGCGATCGCACTCTCGGCGACGTGCGCGCGACCAAGGTCCTCTCCACCGACGACGCCCCCGTCGTCGGGATCCGCTCGCTGCTCGGGCTCGACGACGACGCGCCGATCCCACCGTGCGACGTGCGCATCGGCACGACCCTCGCGACCAACGCCTTGCTCGAGCGCACGGGCGCCGACGTCGCCCTCGTGGTGACGCGCGGCTTCCGGGATCTCCTCCACATCTCGGACCAGGCGCGTCCCTCGCTCTTCTCCCTCGACACGCGTCGTCCGCGGCCACTGACGGATCGCGTGATCGAAGTCGATGGGCGCCTCGACGCGAGCGGACGTCCGCTCGACGCGCTCGACGAAGCCGCGCTCGAGCGCGACCTCGGCCGCCTGCGCGACGAGGGGCTCTCGAGCCTCGCCGTCGCGCTCTTGCACGCCCACGCGAACGGCGACGTGGAGAAGAGGGTCGGGGCCATCGCGAGGGCCCTCGGCTTCGTGCACGTCGCGTTGTCCCACGAGGTGGTGCCCGAACGCGGCCTCCTCGCACGCGCCGACACCACGGTGGCCGACGCGTATCTCGGTCCCGTGCTCTCGCGATACGTCGCGTACCTCGGTGAGGCATTGCCCGGGAGCCGCCTCCGCTTCGTCCAGTCGAGCGGCGGCCTCTGCACGGCTTCGCGGTTCCGAGGCCGCGATGCGGCGCTCTCGGGACCCGCCGGCGGAGTCGTGGCGACGCTCGACGTCGCTCGGCAGGCCGGCATCGGACGCGCCATCGGCTTCGACATGGGTGGCACCTCGACCGACGTCTGCCGGGTCGAGGGCGAGCTCGAGCCCGAGTACGGCGGCGTCGTGGCCGGCGTGAGGATCCGCGCGCCGATGCTGGCGATCCACACCGTCGCCGCGGGTGGGGGCTCGATCTGCCGCGTCGACGGCGGGAGGTTGGTCGTGGGTCCCGAGAGCGCGGGCGCCCACCCGGGACCGCTCTGCTACGGCCATCCCGAAGCGCGCGAGCTCGCGCTCACGGACGTCGCGGTCCTGCTCGGACGCGTGCTCCCGGACCATTTCCCCTTCCGGCTCGATCCGAGCCGAGCCGCGACGATGCTCCGGGCGAAGCGCGACGAGCTCCTCGCGGCGGGTCTCGACCGCGATCCCCTCGAGATCGCCGAGGGCTTCCTCACGGTGGCCGTCGAGCGGATGGCGGCCGCGATCCGCGAAGTCTCGATCGCGAAGGGCCACGATCCGCGGGATCACGCGATGGTCGTCTTCGGCGGCGCGGGAGGACAGTACGCGGGGCTCGTCGCACGTCGCCTCGGCATCCGCAGGCTCGTCTTCCATCCGCTCGCCGGAGTCCTCTCCGCCTACGGCATCGGAGTCTCGCGGACGAGCTGGCACGGCGAGGCCGACGCGGGTCTGCGCCGCCTCGACGCCACGGCCGAGGACGCGTTCGAGCCGGTGTTCGCCGCGCTCGAGCGCCGCGGACGGGAGGCGCTCGCGGCGGACGGCGTGCCCGAGGACGCGACGGCGACCCGGAGGCGGATCGACCTCCGGCATCCGGGCTCGGAGGCGATCCTGACGGTCGAGTCGGGCGTGGAAGCGGGCGTGCGCCGGGCGTTCGACGAGGCCCACGCACGGCTCTTCGGCTACGTGCGTCCGAGCCATCCGATCGAAGCGGTGACCCTCCGGGTCGAGGTCTCGGAACGCGAGCCTCCCCGCGTCCCATCGCCGGTCCCGAGCGTCGTCGAGGAGCGGGGCGAGACCGAGCTCGTCCTCGAAGGGAAGCGCGTCCGGGTGCCTCGACTCCACCGGGACTCGCTCGCACCCGGCGAGGCGCTCGTCGGCCCGGCCGTGCTCGTCGAGCCGTCCTCGACGATCGTCGTGGAGCCCGGGTTCCGTGCGGAACGACGCGAAGACGGCCTGCTCGTGCTCGTCGACGAGGGCGCGCCCCACCGCGAGACGGCGAGCACCGAGGTGGATCCGGTGCGCCTCGAGGTCATGAACCATCTCTTCATGTCGATCGCCGAGCAGATGGGCGCGGTGTTGAGGCGAACGGCGCACAGCACGAACATCCGCGATCGGCTCGACTTCTCGTGCGCGGTCTTCGATGCGGAGGGCAACCTCGTCGCCAATGCGCCGCACATCCCCGTGCACCTCGGGGCGATGGGCGAGTCCGTCCGCGCCGTGAAACGAGCCCATCCCAGGGCCGAGCCGGGCGACGCGTTCGTCACGAACGATCCGTCGAGCGGCGGCTCGCACCTCCCGGACGTGACCGTCGTCTCGCCGGTGCACGACGCCGGGGGAACGCTCCGGTACTGGGTCGCGAATCGAGGCCACCACGCCGACGTCGGAGGCGTGACGCCGGGGTCGATGCCCGCGTTCTCCCGAACCCTCGACGACGAGGGAGTCGTCTTCCGTGCTCTCCCCGTCGTGCGAGGAGGGCGCTTCGACGAGGCCGCCTTCCGCGCCGCGCTGGCGGGTACGAGCCATCCGGCGCGACGTCCCGACGAGAACGTCGCCGACCTCGAGGCCCAGCTCGCGGCGAATCGCACGGGCGTCCGCCAGCTCGAGGAGCTCGCCGCCCGCATGGGACCGGAAGTCGTGACGGCCTACATGGAGCACGTGCAGGCGAGCGCGGCCGAGAGCGTCCGGGCGGCGCTGCGACCCCTTGCGGGTGGGACACGGCGCTTCGAGGACGCGATGGACGACGGCACGCCCGTCGTGGTGACGCTCACGATCGGGGACGGCTCGCTGATCGTCGACTTCGAGGGCACGGGCCCCGCGAGCGAGGGGAACCTGAACGCTCCGCGCGCCGTGACGACCTCGGCCGTGCTCTACGTCCTCCGGACCCTCGTCGGACGCGGGATCCCCCTCAATTCGGGGTGCCTCCGACCGGTGACGATCCGGATCCCGCCCGGCTCGCTCCTCGATCCCCCGGAGGGCGCGGCCGTCGCCGCCGGCAACGTCGAGACCTCGCAGCGCGTGGTCGACGTGCTGCTCGGCGCGCTCGGACTCTCGGCGGCGAGCCAGGGCACGATGAACAACGTCGCGTTCGGCGACGCGACGTTCGGCTACTACGAGACGCTCGGCGGCGGAGCCGGCGCCACGGAGGCGACCGACGGTGGATCGGCCGTCCACGTCCACATGACGAACTCGCGCCTGACCGACGCCGAGGTGCTCGAGGCGCGATTCCCGGTGCGGCTGCGCAGCTTCGGGGTGCGTCGGGGCTCGGGCGGAGAGGGGCGCCATCGGGGCGGCGACGGCCTCGTGCGCGAGTACGAATTCCTCCGGCCGGTCACGGTCTCGGTCGTCTCCGAGCGACGCGTTCGCTCGCCCTGGGGCCTCGAGGGGGGAGGGGAGGCAGCGCGGGGTGCGAACCTCGTCGACGGCGAGCCCCGCCCCTCGCGTTTCGAAGAGCAGCTCGCGGCGGGCGCTCGCCTTCGGATCGAGACCCCCGGGGGCGGGGGGTACGGCCGCGCCTGATTCGCCCGGCGGCCCCGTGGCGGAACCGGCCGGTCGTGATCATAGTGGGATCGAATGTCCCTCCTCGATCGCAGCAAGCGGGTCCTCGTCGACAAGATCCTCGGCGTCTCCGACACGCCGCACCGGATCGCGTGGGGCGTGGCGCTCGGCTTCCTGATCGCCTGGACCCCGACCCTGGGCCTGCAGATCGTCCTCTACCTGGCCCTCGCGAGCCTGCTCGGAGCGAACAAGGTCTCGGGGATGCCGATCCTCTTCGTCATGAATCCCGCGACGATGCTGCCGGTCTGCTTCCTGAACTGGAAGCTCGGCAGCCTCGTGATGCACGGAGAGGTCGCGGCCGCGAGCTCGACGGCCGCGAACGCCGCCGCCGGGTTCGGGGGCAGCATGCTCGACCTCGCGTTCTGGCAGGCGGCCGGGAACAAGCTGCTCTCGATGGGCGTCGAAATCTGGGTCGGCGCCCTGGTCCTCGGCCTCGTCACCGGCATCCCCTCGTACTTCCTGACCCACCGGGCGGTCCGGACCTACCGGGACCGGTCCGTCGAAGGGTCGATGGCAGCGGCCTCGGTCGATTGACCGCGCGGACGCGGCTGGTAGCATCCCGCGTCCTTCCGGAGGCATCGTGTCCGAGCGCCACTTTCCGCGTCCCTTCTCGCCGCGCACGCGGAAGTCCATCGTTCTCGCGTTCCTGACGACGCTCGTGCTCCTCGCCCTGGATCTCGGGTCGAAGGAATGGGCCATCCGCGAGCTCTCGGCGCGCCGCGTCGGCACCCCGACCGCCGTCTGCCAGCCGGATCAATTCGGCTACACGCCGACGCAGCGCATCGTCCGGCCGCCCCACGAGATCGTCCCCGGCTTCTTCGAGATGCGGTACGCGGAGAATTGCGGTGCCGCGTTCGGGTTCCTGAACGACGAGACCAGCGTCGCGAAGAACGCGCTCTTCTACGGCGCGGCCGTGGGCTGCGCGCTCCTGCTCGCCTGGATGTACGCGACGGGACGCGGCGGCCCGGCGTTCGCCCTCGCGGTCCCGCTCGTGGTCTCGGGCGCGATCGGAAACCTCGTCGATCGCCTGAGGTTCGGGTACGTCGTCGACTTCATCCGGTTCTACGGCGAGAACTGGCAGTACCCGACCTTCAACGTCGCCGACATCGGCATCACGGTCGGCGTCGGCCTGCTCGTCATCGACGGCATCCGCGAGAGCAAGCTCGACCGCGAGGCGGCCAAGCGCCAGGAGGCGCACGAACAGGCCCTCGCCGAGGGTGCGAGCACGGCCGGCGCAGCGGACGAGGGCGCGGTCGCCGAGGCCGCCGAGAGCGACGCCGCGGAAGCTCCGGAGCCGGTCGAGGATCCGCTCACGGGCGAAGACGAGACGCCGGCCACGGACCCGACCTCGACCGAGGCCTGAGCGAGGAGGGGACGTGTTCCCGACGCTTCTCGAGGTCTTCGGCGAGCCGCTCCCCGCGTACTTCACGCTCCTCGTGCTGGGGTTCGCCCTGGCGACGTTCCTCGCCGCCCGGGGGGCGACCCGCCTCGGCCTCGACCGCGAGGTGATGATCGACGTCGGTCTCTACTCGCTGATCTGGGGCGTGGCCGGAGGCCGCGTCCTCCACGTCCTCGCCGACGGATATTTCTGGGACTACGTCCACCTCTGCACCGACCCTTCGAAGGTCGCGTGGCACATCACGCGAGAGCAGTGCACCAACGTGGCGGGGATCTGGGATCGCGCCGCCGAGGTCTGCCGCCCGGCGGAGCGCAATTGCTTCGCGTGGGCCGAGTTCTGGAGGGGAGGGCTCGCGTACTACGGTGGCCTCGTCGCGGCGCTCGCCTTCGGGACCTGGTTCCTCCGGAAGGAGCGCTTCCCGATCGGCAAGGGCCTCGACCTCGTGGGCATGGTGCTGCCCGTCGGTCTCTTCTTCGGTCGCATGGGCTGCTTCCTCGGAGGATGCTGCTTCGGCGTGCGCCACGACGGGCCGCTCGCCGTCCGCTTCCCCGCTTGGTCCCCCGCGAGCGAATCGCAGTGGCGCGAGCACCTGCTCTCGAGCCCCGGGCTGCCCTCGCTCCCGGTGCATCCCGCGCAGCTCTACGAGGCGATCGGCTGCCTCGGCATCGGGGCCTTCCTGTTCTTCTACCTGCACGGACGCAAGCGCTTCGACGGGCAGATCATGCTCGCATTCCTCGGCCTCTACGCCGTCCTCCGGTTCGCGCTCGAGTACGTGCGTGCCGACGATCGCGGCGGCTTCGCCGGGCTCTCCACGTCCCAGTGGATCAGCGTCGTCGCCGTGGCGGCGGTGGCCGCGACGTGGGGCTGGGCCCGACGGCGGGCCACGGAGCGCGCGCTCACAGCGTGAGCACGAAGTTGTCGTCGGGGTCGACCGTCCGGACCTCGCCGTACCAGGGCGAGAACGTCCTGACCGTCGCGCTCGAGAGGTCTTCGCGCACCTCGACGAGGCGGAGGTAGCCGCCGCCCCCCTCGGGCAGCGTCTGGTAGTTGCCGAGCAGCTGGTGGACGTAGTGCCCGTCGGACGCGATCGACGAGACGCGGCCCACGCCGTCGTCGAGGACGTGGCCCGAGAAGACGAAGCGCACGTAGCCGTGATCGCGGAGCAGGCCGTTCCAGAGCTCGAGGCCGTCCGTGACCCCCGTCGAGGTGGCCACTCCGTAGTGGTAGGGCGACCACGCCTGGTAGGGCCGGCCGACGTGGTCGTAGAGCGTGTCGTCGTCGTACGTGTGGGCGTGCGTCACGACGATCGACGGCACCCCCGGGTTCGCGTCGAGCACCGAGCGGGCCCAGGCGACGACCTCGGGACGCGGACCGAACTCGAGGCCGACGACGAGGAAATCGCCGGCCGGCGTCGGGAAGCGATGGAAGGTGTTGGCGACGTCCCCCGGCGCGAACGAGCCCTCGAACGTCGGCTGCGACGAGACCTCCGCGTAGGGGAAGTAGAGGTCCATGCGCGAGCTGCGATCGACGGCCGTTCCGTCCGCGAGGTCGTGGTTCCCCGGGACGAGGAGATAGGGGATCTGACCGTCGAGCGTCGTCATCGCGGACTTCGCGTTCATCCACTGCGCGTCGGAGTCGTCGTTCGTGATGTCGCCGACGTGCATCACGCCGACGATGCGTCGCGCTTCCTTCTGGGCGACGATCCAGCGCGTCTGGGCCTGGAAGATGCGGGGGAAGCTCTGCGTGTAGAACTGCGTGTCGGGCAGGACCACGAACGTGAAGGACGCCGGCTCGACCGGGGGCAGACGACCGCTCGCCGCCCCGTCGTCACAGCCCCCGAGGAGGAGGCTCGCGAGAACGAGAGCGGCGAGCCGGGGGATCACGCGAGCTCCACCCAGAAGCGCAGCTCGCTGCCGTCGACGTCGGCCGTTTCGGGCTCGCCCGCGCCCGCGCCGCGCGCGAACGAGGTCGCGAGGACCTCTCCGGCGACGTAGGCCGAGTGCTCCTCGATCGCGCGTCCGAGCTCGCCCTCGGCCTCGAAGAGCACGTGGATGCGCGCCTCGTGCGCGTAGTCGCGCCCCTTCCGGATGCGCTGGATGCGGCTCACGACTTCGCGGGCGAAGCCCATCCGCTTGAGCTCGTCGGTGATGCGCGTGTCGAGGACGACGACGCGACCGGCCGACGAGGCGGCGCGGAAATCGGCCTTGGCGACGAGGCGGACCTCGATCTCGTCCGGACCGAGCTCGATCGGGCCCGAGGGCAGGGCGAGGACGATCTTGCCGTTCGCCGCCATCTCCGCGTGCAGCTCCGAGCCGTTCGCGGCGCCGAGCGCCTTCTTGCACTCGGGCAGCTTCTGGCCGAGCTTCGGGCCGAGCACGCGGAAGTTCGGGAGCAGCTGGAAGTCGACGTACTTCGCGGGCTCCTCCGTGAAGGTCAGCGCGACGACGTTGAGCTCGTCCTTGATGTCCTGCGCGAAGCGCTCGAGGCTCGTGCGCTCGGCCTCGCTCGCGACGACGAGGATCGCCTCGCCGAGCGGCTGGCGCGTCTTGATCTTCGCGTCGTTGCGGACGCGCTGGCCGAGCGTGACCGCCTGGCGCGCGAGGTCGACGGCGGCGACCAGGGCGTCGGCGCGACGCGCCTCGTCGGCCTGCGGATACGCCGCGAGGTGCACGGAGACCGGTGCCGAGGCGTCGAGCTTGCGCACGAGGTTCTGGTACAGGCCCTCCGCCAGGAAGGGAGCGAACGGCGCCACGAGCTTCGCGAGATCGACGAGCACCTCGTAGAGCGTCGCGAACGCGGCGGCCTTGTCGGCCGAGTCTCCCTCGGACCAGAAGCGGTCGCGGCTGCGGCGCACGTACCAATTCGAGAGCGCGTCGACGAACTCGTCGACGTGGCGGACCGCCATGTGGCTCTTGTACGCGTCGAGCTCGTCGCGCACGCGGCGCACCGTGAGGTCGAGCTCCGCGAGGATGTAGCGGTCGAGGAGCGCACGCTCGGCGATGGCGGGGCGCGGCGAGGCCGGCGTCCAGCCGTCGATGTTCGCGTACGTGACGAGGAAGCTGTAGACGTTCCAGATCTTCAGCAGGAACTCGCGGACGGCGTCGTTCACTGCGCCCTCGAAGAAGCGCGTGTTCTGGCCGGGCACGGTGCCGCTGTAGAGCGCCCAGCGGACGCCGTCGGCGCCCATGCGCTCCATCATCACCATCGGATCGGTGTAGTTCTTGAGGCTCTTCGAGTACTTGAGCCCCTTCTCGTCGGTGAGCAGGCCGAGCACGACGCAGTTCTTGAAGGGCTGCGGATGCGCGCGCTCCGGGAAGAGCAGGGTGTTGATCGTGAGCAGCGAGTAGAACCAGCCGCGCGTCTGGTCGACGGCCTCGGTGATGAAGTCCGCCGGGAAACAGCGAGCGAAGGCCTCTGCGTTCTGGTGCGGATATCCCCACTGCGCGAAGGGCATGCAGCCGGAGTCGAACCAGCAGTCGATGACCTCGGAAACGCGGCGGTAGACGCCGTCCTCGCCGGGCACGGTGAACGTGACCTGATCGATCCACGGCTTGTGGACCATGAGGTCGTCCGAGAGCGAGGGATCCTTCGCCTTCGCCTCCTCGAAATGCTGGAACGCCTTCGGATTGCGCTCGAGGAGCTCCTTCGAGCTGCCGATGGCGACCATCTTGCCGGAGACGTCGTTCACCCAGATCGGGAGCGGCGTGCCCCAGAAGCGCTCGCGCGAGAGCGCCCAGTCCACGTTGCCCTCGAGGAACTGCCCCATGCGGCCGTTCTTGATGTGCTCGGGCTCCCAGTGGACCTGCTGGTTGTTGTCGATGACGTGGTGGATCTCCTGCGTCGTCCGGATGAACCAGCTTCGACGCGCGTACTGGATCAGCGGATCCGACGACTTGCGCCAGCAGAACGGATAGTCGTGACGGTAGACCTCTTCCTTGAAGAGGAGCCCGCGGCGCTTGAGGTCGCGGATGATGTCGCGATCGGCTTCCTTGCAGAAGCGACCCGCGAAATCCGTCACCTCGGGAGGGAAGGTGCCGTCGCTCTTCACGAGCTGGAGGAAGCCGAGGCCCTTCTCCTTGCAGGCGCGGAAGTCGTCCTCGCCGAAGGCCGGCGCGAGATGGACGAGGCCGGTGCCGCTGTCGAGCGTGACGAAGTCGGCGACGATGGCGAGATGCGAGTCGCCTCCCTCGGGCTTCGCGTACGCGAAGGGCGCGACGTAGCGCGTGCCCGCGAGCTCCGAGCCCTTGGTCGTCGCGACGACCTCGTGCGGCTGCTTGCCGAGGAGCTTCTCGACGAGCGCGGCCGCGAGGATCACGCGAGAGCCGTCCTCGAGCGCCACCGTCGCGTAGTCGGTCTCGGCGCGGAGCGCGAGCGCGACGTTGGACGGAAGGGTCCAGGGCGTGGTCGTCCACGCGAGGAACGAGGTGTTCTCCTGGCCGACGACGGGGAAGCGCACGAAGACCGACGGATCGTCGACCTCCTTGTAGCCCTGGCCGACCTCGCCGGCGGAGAGGGCCGTTCCGCCCTGCGCCCACCACCAGACGACCTTGTAGCCCTGGTAGAGCAGGCCCTGCTCGAACATCGTCTTGAGCGCCCACCACACGCTCTCGACGTAGGACTTGTGGAAGGTGACGTAGGCCTGATCGAGATCGACCCAGAAGCCGATCCGCCGAGTCATCCGGCGCCACTCGCCGATGTACTTGAAGACCGAGTCGATGCACTGCTTCGAGAAGGCCTCGACGCCGTACTGCTCGATGGCCTCCTTGCCGGAGATGCCGAGCATCTTCTCGACCTCGACCTCGACGGGCAGGCCGTGCGTGTCCCAGCCGCCGCGGCGGGGCACGTAGTAGCCGCACATCGTCCGGTAGCGGAGGAAGACGTCCTTCATCACGCGCGTGAGCACGTGGCCGGCGTGCGGCATGCCGTTCGCGGTCGGCGGTCCCTCGAAGAAGACGAAGGGCTCGGCGTGCTCGCGCCCCTCGAGGGTCTTCTCGAAGACCCTCTCTTTCTCCCAGAGCTCGAGGAGCTTCTGGTCGAGCTCGGGGAAGGAGACCTGCGGCGATACGGGGTCGAACATGGCGTGCGGGTTTACCACGGACTCCGTGGGCTTCCACCTTCCCTGGCCCCCCCCGGGCTGCTATCCCTCGCGCCATGGCGACGGTCATCGACGGCAAGGCGGTCTCGGAGAAGGTCAAGGCAGAGGTCAAGGTGCGCGCGGAGGCCTTCGCGGCCGCCCACGGCCGGCAGCCCGAGCTCCACGTCGTCCTGGTCGGCGACGACCCCGCCTCGCAGGTCTACGTGCGGAACAAGGAGCTCGCGGCCCACAAGGCGTCGATCGGGGGCCAGGTCCACCGGCTGCCGGCCACCTCGTCCCAAGCCGAGGTCGAGGCCGTCGTCCGCCAGCTGAACGCGACCGCCACCATCGACGGGATCCTCGTCCAGCTCCCGCTCCCGAAGCACCTCGACGCCCAGGCCGTGCTCGACCTCATCGACCCCGGCAAGGACGTCGACGGCCTGCTCCCCATGAACGCGGGCCTGCTGAGCGTGGGGCGCAAGGGCCTGCGCCCCTGCACCCCGAGCGGCTCGATGCGCCTGCTCGAGGAGGTCGGCTGCGATCCGTCGGGCAAGCGCGCGGTCGTCATCGGCCGCAGCACGCTCGTGGGCAAGCCCATCGCGATGATGCTCCTCGAGAAGAACGCCACGGTGACGATGGCGCACTCGAAGACCAAGGACCTCCCGGCCGTCGTCCGCGAGGCCGACATCGTGATCGCCGCGGTCGGCCGCCCCGACATGGTGAAGGGCGACTGGCTCAAGCCGGGCGCCGTCGTCATCGACGTGGGCATCAACCGCAAGGAAGACGGCAAGCTCACGGGCGACTGCGACTACGCGAGCTGCGAGAAGGTCGCCGGCGCGATCACGCCGGTGCCCGGCGGCGTCGGACCGATGACCATCGCGATGCTGCTCTCGAACACGGTCGACGCGGCGGAAGCGCGGGTCGCGAAGTAGGGCCCTCAGCCCAGGATCCGCCCGAGGATGCGGTCGAGCTCGTCGTAGTCGCCGTAGGCGAGCACGAGCTTCCCCTTGCTGCCCGGGCCTTCCTGGATCTCCACGGCGACCCCGAGCGCGTGCGAGATGCGGCGCTCGAGGTCCTTCACGTTCGCGCTCTTCGCGGGCGCCTGAGGCTCGGCCGACGCGCCCTTCTTGCCGGGGCCGGCGCCTCCGCGGACCTTCCGCTCGAGGTCGCGCACGCTCCAGCCGCCCTGGTGCGCGGCGCGCGCGAGCTTCTCCATCGTGCCCGCGTCGTGGGCCTGGAGCAGGGCGCGTCCGTGGCCTTCGCTGAGCTGACCGCCACGCACCATGTCGAGCACGGACGTCGGCAGCTTGAGCAGGCGCAGCGCGTTCGTGACCGAGACGCGGCTCTTGCCGACCTTCTGGGCGACCTCTTCCTGGGTCATCCCGAAGGTGTCGATCAGGCGCTGGAAGCCGAGCGCGGTCTCGACCGGGTTGAGGTCGACGCGCTGCAGGTTCTCGACCATCGACGCGACGTACGCGCGGTCGTCCTCGAGCTCGACGACGTGGATCGGCACCTCGTGCACGCCCGCGCGCTGGGCCGCTCGCCACCGACGCTCGCCGCTGACGATCTCGTAGCCGCCGACGGCGCGCTTCCGCACGGCGATCGGCTGCACGATGCCGACCTCGGCGATCGACTGCGCGAGCGCGCCGAGCTCCTCGTCGTCGAAGACCTTCCGCGGCTGCTCGCGGTTCGGGTGCAGCTGGTCGATGTTCGCGAGGGAAGGGGCTCGGCCCGTCGGCGCGGACGCCGGCGGAGGCGCAGGCGGGAGCAGACCGTCGAGACCGCGGCCGAGACGCTTCTTCGGAGGCAGGTTCACGCCGCGGCCTCCGGGAGCCCTTCGAGGATCTCGCGCGCGAGATTGAGGTAGCCGTACGCACCACGCGACGACGCGTCGTAGAGCACGACGGGCTTGCCGTGCGACGGTGCCTCGGCGAGACGCACGTTGCGCGGGATGATCGTCTCGTAGACGTGGAAGTGCTGACGCACCTCGTTCGCCACCTCGTTCGCGAGGTTGTTCCGCGCGTCGAACATGGTGAGCAGCACGCCGTGGATCACGATCCTGGGATTGAGCGCGCTTCGCACGCGCTCGATCGTGCCCACGAGCTGCGAGAGCCCCTCGAGCGCGTAGTACTCGCACTGCATCGGCACGACGACGAGATCGGCCGAGGTGAGCGCGTTGATCGTGAGCGTGCCGAGCGAGGGCGGGCAGTCGATGATCACGAAGTCGTATTGCTCGCGCACGGCCGCGAGCGCGTCGCGCAGACGCACGGCCGAGTCGTCGGCGTCCGCGAGCTCGCGCTCGACGGCGACGAGATCCTGCGTCGCCGGGACGACGTCGAGGTGCGGCATCTCGGTGTTCTTCGCCACGTCGCGGATGCCCCGCTCGCGCAGCAGCACCTCGTAGCTTCCTTCCGAGACGGTCCCCGGTGCGACGCCGACGCCCGTCGAGGCATTGCCCTGCGGGTCCATGTCGACGAGCAGGACGCGCTGCTCCGCGACCGCGAGGCTCGCGGCGAGATTCACGGCGGTGGTGGTCTTCCCGACCCCGCCTTTCTGGTTGGCGACGGCGACGACGCGACCCATGGCGACCTCTGCTCTATCAGCCCCGGCCATGCGCTTCAACGACGGAGCGCGATCGCGTCGGGGGAGGGATGGCCGGGGAACGAGAGAATTGCGTGCACATTTTTTCCGTCTCCCGGAACCCGGTGGTAGGGTGTCTGCAGATGTAGGACATGGTGGTTGCCGGTGAGACGGCGCCCGACGTGTCCATCCCGAGGATCACGAGGAGGCACGATGACCCGCCGCGGACCCAAGTACTACAGCTCCCTTGCCGAGTTCGAGCGCGAGGAGATCCGCCCCCACACGAAGGCGGGTTGGTCGCTCGACGATCTCTACGCCGAGGCGACGTTCAACGCAGGCGAAGACGACTCGCTCCGCGAAGACGTCCGAGAGCTCGACTTCGACTTCTGATCCCCCGAAACCTCCGGTCCCGTTCGCCGCGGGGCCAGCGTCCCATCCCTCCCGGGGCGCTCGCTGCAAGGAATCTCGCCCGATTCCGGACAGCACGAAGCCCGACGGTTCGCCCCCGTCGGGCTTCATCCTTTCCGTCGGTCCGTCGGCCGGAGGCCGTGGACGAGGCTCAGTGCGCGTTCGGGCCGATCTTCTCCCAGGCGAGCGACCAGAGGAGGAGGAGGGCCGCACCCAGCGTGACGGCGCAGAGGATCATGAGCTTCGGGCCGTTCCACTTCGCATCTTGGTCGCGGAACCGCTGGGCCTCTTCCTCGGTCATCGGGACGTTGATGTAGCTCTTGGACATGGGTACCTGCGTCGAGGACGGGTGGACGTCGCGGTAGATAGTGTCCCCGGGCGCGTCGGTCAACGAGAATCGGGGGCCCTTGTGTCCACCGCTTGCCTTCCGTAAGGGAAGGAAGTATCCGCTCCGCTCCCGAAGGAGGAACGCCGTGTCCGGTGCCGAGATCATGACCCCGACCCAGCTCGACCGGATGCGCGAGTCCTGCGCCATGGCCGCCGAATGCCTCGTCATGGTCGGGGAGCACATCCGCCCCGGCATGACGACCGAGGAGATCAACACCCTCGTCCACGACTGGACGCTCGCCCGCAACGCCTATCCCGCCCCGCTGAACTACAAGGGCTTCCCGAAGTCGGTCTGCACGAGCCCGAACGAGGTCGTCTGCCACGGCATCCCGGGCGGCTACGTCCTCAAGAACGGGGACATCGTGAACGTCGACGTGACGACGATCTTCCCGGCCAAGGGCGGCTACTACGGCGACACGAGCGTCACGTTCTACGTGGGCGAGCCCAGCGAGGACGCGAAGCGCGTCGTCGAGACGGCCCGCCACTGCCTCGAGCTCGGCATCGCCGAGGTCCGGCACGGCGCCCGCATCGGGGACATCGGGGCCGCGATCGAGGAGCACGCCAAGAAGAACGATTGCTCCGTCGTCCGCGACTACGTCGGCCACGGCGTCGGCCGGGAATTCCACATGCCGCCCCAGATTCCCCACTACGGGAAGCGCGGCACGGACAAGCGCCTCAAGGCCGGCATGGTCTTCACCATCGAGCCGATGATCAACCTCGGCGACTACAAGACCGAGCTGATGGCCGACGACTGGACCGTCCTCACCCGCGACCGCAGCCTCTCGGCGCAGTTCGAGCACACGGTCCTCGTCACGCGCGACGGCTGCGAGGTGCTGACGACCCGCAAGGCCCTCGTGAAGAACTGCGAGGACCGCCCGTGGGCGAAGCTCGGCCCGCTCTCGACGCCGGCGGCGTTCGCCGGCGCCCCTGGCCCGATCGGCAGCGCCGGCTGACGCCGAGCCCTCGTCAGCGGATCCGCACCTCGAAGACGTAGTTGTGGGCGTCCGCTTCCTCGGTCTTCGAGCGGACCTTCATGATCGGCTCGCGCGCCGTCACCTCACGCACCATGCCGCGACAGATGCCCTGGATGACGTTCGGGTAGTAGTCGCAGGGCTCGACGCGGCAGGTCCACCGATGGACGCCGTCGTTCGACTGCTCGAACACGTGCGTGTTGTGTGGGCAGGCGATCTTGTAGGCGTCGACGAAGCGCGAGACGACGGTGACCGGATCCTTGCTGAGCATCAGCGCCAGGGTCTTGCCTGCCAGGCTCTCGGCGAAGATCGGGTAGAAGCTCTCCGCGATGCGCTCCATCCCCGACGCGAGCGGCAGGGACGGGTGGAGCGTGCGCGCGGCGACGAAGAAGAGCTTGTAGAAGTCGCGGTGCGGGACGAGCGAGAACTGCTGGACCCGGTACGGGAGCGCGAGATCGGCCTCGATGCGCTGGGCGGCCGCGGCGCCAGCGCCACGCCTCACCTGCTCGAGGACGCCGAGGAAGAACATGCCCCGGCTGCGGCAGTCCCGAGGAAAGCGCGTCAGGGTCTCGACGACGACCTTGCGGTCGGCCTCGGTGAATGGATGGCGGCTCGCGAATTCGATCGCGTCGGGATCGGCCGCATTCAGCCGGAACCCCTGGGTGCTCGGTCGCTCGGACATGGCGCGCGAACTTAGCATCCACGCCGCATCGGACGAAACGAGGTGCGAAGGCGCGCGCTACCTACATCCTCCGTTCGGAGGAGAGCTCGCACGTCGGCGGACGCGTACACGGTCGCCGTCGACCTCCACGTCGAGGTCCTCGAGGGACTCGCCCTCGCACGGTCCCCGGACGCAGAGGCCGTCTTCGCGGCGGTAGAGCGCGCCGTGCAGACCGCAGAGGAGGAATCCCCCCGTCGCGTCGAGGTAGCTCTTCGAGCCGCCGTCGAGGGGCAGGGGGATGTGCTGGCAGAGGTTCCGGTACGCACGGACCCGGCCAGCGACGTCGCGGAGGACGAGCGCCTCGAAGGGGCGCCCCTCGGCATCCCGGCCGAGCGGGCGTGCCACGACGCGCCCCTGGTCGAGCTCCGAGAGCGCGATCTCGACGACCTCGTCGTTCATGGCGGACACCAGACCTGGCGTGCGGGGACCGAGTACCGGCGGAACGAGGGGAGCTCGACCGCCGTGAGGTCGCCGCCGTAGACGCAGCCCGTGTCGATGCCGAGCGCGAAGGGATGCACCTGCAGCTTGCGCACGGCGTCATGCCCGAAGATCACGCGCATCGGCCCGGGCCAACGCGAGCCCCAGGGCACGCCGTCCTCGATCCGTGCGCTCGGCTCGCCGTCCGGACGGATGCTGCGGCCGTTCATCATCACGTCCGGGTCCTGGGCATCGAGCGGGCGTCGCGGATCGAGCGCCGCGTGCACGACGAGCACGCCGTGCTCCGGGAGCTCGACGAGGTAGGGCAGGGCGAAGAGGTAGTCCCAGTCCGCTTCGGAAAGGGACTCCGCGGCGGCACGATGGGCCTTGCCGATCTTCGGCGGCTCGCGCCCGTCGCGAAGGGCCTCCGCGTGGAGCAGCACGCGGGCCTCGTGGTTGCCCTTCACGGCGAGGGCCGACGCGGCGCGGGCGCGCGCGACGACACCAGCCGAATCGGGCCCTTTCGCGATGAGATCCCCGACGAAGACGAGGCGGTCGCCGGCCCGGAAGCCGGCGACCCGGAGCAGGTCGTCGAGCTCGTCCGCGCAGCCGTGCACGTCTCCGACGACGAGGATGCGTTCGAGGTCCGCCACGACCGGATCCTGCTCCCTCGCGTGGACGACGTCACGCGCTGTGGACGCCGATGCCCTCGTACACGAAGCCCTGGGAGCGGAGCTTGTAGCTCGTCCAGATGTTGCGTCCGTCGACGAGGACGCGCGTGCGCATGAGCTCCTTCAAACGGTCGAAGTCGGGGTTCTGGTACTCGCGCCACTCGGTGAGCAGCGCGAGCGCATCGGCGTCCCGCACCGCTTCGTACGCGTCCGTCGCGAACTGCACGCGGTCGCCGTAGATCCGCCGCGAGTTCTCCATCGCCTCCGGATCGTGGGCGACGACGATCGCGCCGTCGGCGAGCAGCGAGTCGATGAGCTGGATCGCCGGAGCCTCGCGGATGTCGTCCGTGCGCGGCTTGAAGGCGATGCCCCAGACGGCGATGCGGACGCCGCGGAGATCCGGTCCCACGTGCTGCTTGAGCTTCCGGTAGACCACGCCCTTCTGACGGTCGTTCACGCGGTCGGTCGTCGCCGCGAGCTCGAGCTCGAGGCCGTGGTCGCGCGCGGTGTGGACGAGGGCCTTCACGTCCTTCGGGAAGCACGAACCGCCGTAGCCGGGGCCGGCGAAGAGGAACTTCGAGCCGATGCGCGTGTCGGTTCCCACACCCACCCGGACCGAGTGCACGTCGGCGCCGACCTTCTCGCAGAGGAGCGCGATCTCGTTCATGAACGAGATGCGCATCGCGAGCATCGTGTTCGCCACGTACTTCGTGAGCTCGGCGCTGGCGGGATCCATCCAGACGATGCGGTCCTTCGAGAGCGAGAACGGATGGTAGAGGCGCGACATCGCGTCCTTCGCGAACGCGTCGTCCGCGTCGCAGCCGACGACGATGCGGTCGGGCCGGACGAAGTCGTTGATCGCGTCGCCCTCCTTGAGGAACTCGGGGTTCGAGACGACGTGGACCGGATGCGCGGCGTCCCGGACGATGCGCCGGACGCGCTCGTTCGTGCCGACGGGCACGGTGCTCTTCATCACGAGGACGACCGGCCGCGTGCAGTGGTCGCGAACGGTCGCGGCGACGTCGTCGACGTAGCGGAGGTCGGCGCCGCCGTCGCTCCGGGGAGGGGTGCCGACGGCGACGAAGATCACGTCGCTCGACGCGATGGCGCCGGTGACGTCGGTGGTGAACCGGAGGCGCCCTTGCTTGACGTTGCGGCGCACGATCTCCTCGAGGCCGGGCTCGAAGATGGGGATCTCACCGGCCTCGAGCGCGTCGATCTTCCGGGCATCGATGTCCGCGCAGAGCACGGTCTGGCCGGAATCGGCGAAGCAAGCGCCGCTCACCAGCCCGACGTACCCGGTACCCACCATGCAGAGCTTCATGGATCCTCTCGTGGCCCCGCGTCGGACCGGGCTTGGCCCGCCGGCCGGAAACGGAGCGCCGCTGGCTTAGCACCCCCCGGCTCCGGCGTCAGCGCGGCAGGAAGACCTCGACCGGGGACTCGCTCGAAAGCCGGGAGACGGCGTCGGCGAGCGCTTCGAAGGCGACTCCGCCCGCGAACCGCACCGAAGCGGTCGGGAACGTCCTTTGACGGAGGACTCGCTCGAGGCCGGCCACGTCGAAGTGGTACCCATGGTCGCCCCGGACCCGCGAGAGGCTCGTGTGCATGCGAGCGATGTCGACGTCGTACGCGCCCATCCGGACGAAGACGCGGACGGCCGCGTCCTCGCTGGTCGGGGCGCGCGTCGCCACCGTGCGCAGCGTGCCGTCCGGGCCACGTCCCGCGAGACCGACGACCACTCCGCCCGCCTCCTCGACGCTCCTCCACGCGCGGACGACGAGCTGGGAGGGAGCCGAAGCCTCGGCCGCGACGGCGACGCGCCGCGAGCCGCCGACGAGGGGTCGCAACGCGGAGACGAGGTCCGGGAGCGCCACGAGATCCGAAGGGAGGCTCGCGGGAACCGGCGTCTCGGCGAGCGCCGGCAGCGCGGGCGTGCCGAGCGCGTCGACGTGGGGACCGCGGGCATCGTCGGACAGGATCATCGGCACGAACGCGTGCCGGATCGACGTCGGACCGACGAGGATCAGCACATCGACGTCGGGCACGCTCGCGCCTGCGGCCATCGATGCCATGCCGAGCTCGGCGGGTACCGCGACGACCGGGTGACCGACGACGGCCCCGAGCGCCTGCTTCACGGTCAGCACGTCGTCGGAGACGTAGGGGCTGACCGGGTCGCCGCTGGCGATCGCTCGCTCGAGGCGACGAACGCTGTCGCGCAGGTCGGTCGAGACGGCGAGCGCAGCGCGCACGTCGGGGGCGAAGGGCGCCGACGGCGCGCTGCACGTCGCCTGGCCCGCGCAGGGATCGCGACCCATCGAGGCCAGGACGGGGAACGAATCCGGCGCGCTCCGGAGGGCGCGCGCCGCCGAACGCACGAAGAGGGCGTCGCGGCGGTTGCCTCGGAAGCTCGCGAAATCGACGGGGTCGCCGCGCACCACCCGGAGGCTCGCCGCGGCTTCGGCCGAGGGCTCCCGGTAAGGGCCCGTCCGCAGGCCCGCGAGCTCCGACTCGAGGAAGGGCACGAGCGCCGACGGCTCGACCGCCAGCGCCCCGGCGACGCGACCGGCGAGGTCGGGGTCCTCGACGAAGAAGGCCACGATCAGGAGGTCGGTCGAGGCCACGGCGCGGAGGAAGCGGGCCTCGCGCCGCTGGTCCTCGGGAGCCCGTTCGTCGGCCACGAACCGTCCGAGCTCGCGCAGGACCGAGAGCGTGCCATCGCCCTCGAGATCGTAGCTGGCGAGGGCGGTTCGGGCGTGCTGCAGCTCCGGCGCCGTGCGGGTCTGTCCGACCGCGACGACGGGAACGGAAAGGAAGGCGACGAGGACCAGTCGGAGAAGCTTCTTCGGCATCGAGACCCCGGGCGAGACACCATGATGCCAGCTTCGACGTCGCCTGGGGCGTTCGATTCGACCGGGGGCCTTGACGGCCCCCCGATCCGGGAAGAAGAGGAACCGCTGCCAGGCCCCGGGCGCGCGGGGCGGAAGGAATCCGTATGATCGCCGTCGGCAAGGCCGCTCCCCGGTTCGAGCTCGAGTCCTCCGAGGGAGGCAAGGTCACGCTCGCGTCGCTCGCGGGGAAGTACGCGGTCCTCTACTTCTATCCGAAGGACAACACGCCCGGCTGCACGACCGAGGCGCTCGCCTTCCGCGACGCGAAGGACGAGCTCGACGCCCTCGGCGCCGTCGTCCTCGGGGTGAGCAAGGACAGCCTCGCGAGCCACTGCAAGTTCCGGGACAAGCACGGGCTCAACTTCGCGCTCCTCTCGGATCCCGAGGGGAAGATGATCGAGGCCTACGGCGCCTGGGGCGAGAAGAACATGTACGGGAAGAAGATGATGGGGATCCTCCGTTCGACCGTCGTCCTCGGTCCGAACGGGAAGGTCGTCGCCCACTTCCCGAAGGTGAAGGTGGCGGGGCACGCGGCCGAGGTGGTCGCCGCGATAAAGGCCCACGCGGGCGGCTGATCGACGCCGCTCAACCGAAGACGAGCAAGGCGATCACGAGGAGCGAGAAGACGGCCGAGACCCCGGCGAGAGCGCGTCGCCCGCGCTGCACCGCCTCGGCGTCGATGCTCCCGTCGGCCCTGCCGAGGTCCTCGATGTCGAGGCGCAGCGTGGAGAGCTGCTGGCGCGCACGCTCCACCCGTGCCGCCGGATCGCCCGCGAGCCCGGCCCCGCGCCCCGTGTCGGCCGCCAGGGTACCGAGAGCGATCCACGCGTCCCGCAGGCGGTCGGCCGCCTCCGCTTCCTTGCGCTGCTGAGCGGTCTGCTCGCGGCGGAGCCGGACGCGCGCGGCATCCACCGACGCCGCCGCCTCGGCGAGACGGCCCGTCTGGAGGATCACCCTGCGACGGAGCTCGCCGAGCCGCATGAGGGTATCACGGTGACGCCTCGTCGCATCCGTGAGCCGCTGACGGGCCGCGTCGATCGCGCGGTCGGCGCGCGCCATCTGGTCGGCGTCCGTCCTTCCTTGGGCCACGGCGTCCCGGAACTCGGCGTCGAGGCGCTCGACCTCCGCGCGGGCCTCCACGAGGTCCGATTCGGCGCGCGCGAGGTCCGCCCGGCCCCGCTCTTCCTCGCGTTCGAAAGGATCGAGGCCCGCCGAGGCCGATTCCATGCGGGCGGCCGCCAGCTGCTGCTCGCGACCGGCCTGGCTGCGGGTGGCCTCGCGGGCCCCGACGGCCTCGTTCAGCTCCTTCGCGCGTGCGTCGGCGGCGGCGAAGGCCGCGGCGAGCGCGGGCTCGGCCGCGCGCGGCGAGGCGTCCGCGAGGGCCCGACCGAGGGCCGCGTGGGCCTCGTCGAGGGCCGCTCTCTGCTCGGCCAGCTTCCGCCGGCGGAGCGTCCGCATCTCGCGGATCACCCGCTGCCGGCTGTAGACGCGCACCGCGTAGGCCATCGCCTGGCCGAGGGTCTCGCCGGGGTCGCCGAAGCCGGCGAGCCGGCTCGGAGGCATCGCCGAGGGCTTGGCCCCGTCCTGCGCGTTCGACCCCGGTCGACCCTGGGGCGAAGGGCGCGGCCGGGCCGCGGCGCTGGAGGGGGCGGCCGGAGGGAGCGGATCCTCGAGACCGGGCAGGGGGGCGACGGGCGGGGCCGGCTTGCGGGCGGGGCCGATGTCCTCGAGCTCGAGATCGACGGCGCCTTTGCCCCCGTGTCCGAACAGGTCGATGTCGTCGTCGTCCGCCACGAGGGCACGGTACCACGGGGAGGGGCGGTTTTTGACACCCGCGTGGGAGCCTGGTAGGTCGCTCGCTCGACCTCCGAGAAGGGACGATCCGCCGGATCGCGCCGGGACGGGGCCAGGTCCGCATGTCCGACGAACCTCCCATTCCACTGGATCCGAACTTCCGGATCCAGCTCCCGAACTTCGAGGGTCCCCTCGATCTCCTGCTCTTCCTCATCCAGAAGCACGAGCTCGACATCCTGGATCTGCCGATCTCGTTCGTGACGGAGAAGTACCTCGAGTACATCTCCTTCATGCAGCGGCTGAACCTCGACGTGGCCGCCGAGTACCTCGTGATGGCGGCCACGCTGGCGCACATCAAGAGCAAGTCGCTCCTCCCCGAGCCGCCGAAGGAGCAGGACGACCTCGGGGACGAGGAAGCCGATCCGCGCGGCGAGCTGATCCGCCGCCTGCTCGAGTACCAGAAGTACAAGAACGCGGCCGAGTCCCTCGGTTCCCGCGGCGTCTTCGGTCGCGACGTCTTCACCCGGGGCGTGGTCGCGTCCGAGGCCTCGGGCCCGCCCCCGCTCGCCTCGATCGGTCTCTTCAAGCTGGTCGAGGCCTTCCAGCAGATCGCCAAGCGCGCCCAGGCGGACATCTCGCTCGAGATCACGGCGGAGCGCATCACCATCGGCGAGCGCATCGAGCAGATCCTCGACGCCCTCCGCGTCTACCAACGCCTCCCGTTCGACCGGCTCTTCGAGGGCGCGGCCTCGACGTACGACCTCGTCGTCACCTTCCTCGCGTTGCTCGAGATGGCGAAGGGGAAGATGGCCCGCATCTATCAGGCCGGGCCGGACACCCCCATCTACGTCGAGACGCGGGTCATCGGCGAGGACGAGCCCCCCATGACCATTTCGTCGGACGAATCCGCACCGCTCGATCCGGCGAATCTCCCCCACCTTGATCTCGCCGAGGAATCGGGGGAAGAAGGCGAGCCCGACGACGAAGCGCTCTTCGGGGACGACGAGGAATGACCGCGTAGGCGGCCTCGACCATGACGGACGAACACGAGCACGACGGCGACGAGACCGCGCCCGGAGCGACGGAAGGGACCGGAGAGGACTTCCCCACGGAATCGTCCGTCGGGACGACTCCCGCCGTGCGCGACACCGACGAGGTCGCCGAGACGCCGGAGACGGACGCCGGAACGACGGCTGCCCCGGCGACGCCGACGCCCGACGCCGCTGCGGGCGAGCAGCTCGGCCTCGACGCCATCGCCACCGACGCGGCCCCCCCGCCCGACACCTGGTGGGCCCAGGGCACCGCGGCCGAAGAGCCGGCGGAAGTCGAAGCGGGCGCCGATACCGCGGAGCGGCCGGGTCTCGAGAAGGCCCCTCCGACCGTCGTCGGTCTCGACCACCTGAAGACCGTGCTCGAGAGCCTGATCTTCGTGGCCGACAAGCCGCTCACGGAGAAGCAGCTCACCCAGCTCGCGCGGGCCTCGGTGCAGGAAGTACGTCTCGCCGTCGCGAAGCTCGAGCAGGACTACGAGGGCCGCGGAATCGAGCTCCACCTCGTGGCGGGTGGCTATCAATTCCGATCCTCGGCGAAGAGCGCGCCGTTCGTCCGCGAGCTCGTCGCACCGAAGCCCGTGCGCATCTCGCGCGCCCTGCTCGAGACGCTCGCGATCATCGCCTACCGGCAGCCCGTGACGCGTCCCGAGATCGACGAGATCCGCGGCGTCGACTCGGGCGAAGCGCTGAAGAGCCTCGCCGAGCGCAACCTCGTGCGGATCCTCGGCCGCAAGGACGAGCCGGGCCGTCCGCTGCTCTACGGCACGACGGCCCATTTCCTCGAGTTCTTCGGGCTCTCGAGCCTCCGGGATCTGCCGACGCTCCGCGAGTACAGCGAGCTCACCGACGAGAGCCGCGCGCTCTTCGAGCGGCGCATGGGCGAGCCCCTCGACCTGAAGAGCGTCGAGGCCGAGGCGCGCGCGGCCGAGGAGGCCGCGCAGACGGCGATGCTGGAGACCGACGAGGACGAGGACGAGGAGCGCGGCGCCGACGCGACGGAAGCCGGCGTCGAGTCCACCTTGGGCGAGGAGCCCGCGGGCGGAGCGTCCGAGGCGAGCGCGAGCGACGAAGCCACGGCGTCGGACGCGCCCGAGGACGATCGGGCCGAAGCCCCCGCCTCCGACGACGACGGGGACGACGAAGACGAAGGCGCCCCCGAGGACGACGAGGAAGACGACGACCTCGACGAGGACGAGGACGACGAAGAGGAAGACGACGACCTCGACGAGGACGAGGACGAGGAAGAGGACGAGGAAGAGGACGAGGACGACGAGGGCGAGGAATGACGTCCCCGCCCGCGACGGACTCGGGAGTGGCCGAATCCGTCGTCGTGCGCGACACTCGTCCTCGGCTCGGTCGGCCCTCGCGGCGCCGTGGCCCCGACGTCCGCCCCTCCGGCCCCCTCCCGACCTGACGAGGATCGCATGCGACACGTCCTTCGGTTCGACGACCCGATCGAGGCGGAAAGCCCCGAGTCGCTCGTCGGGCAGAAGGGGGCGGGCCTGCGGGAGATCGCCCGTCTCGGAATCCCCGTGCCGCCGGGCTTCACCCTGACGACGGAAGTGTTCCGTCGGTTCGTCGAGCACGGCGGCCTTCCGGACGAGGTGATGGACGAGGTGCGCGCGGCCCTGCGCGATCTCGAACGGCGGCTCGGGCGCACGTTCGGCGGGGCGGAGTCACCGCTGCTCGTCTCCGTGCGCTCCGGTGCCCCCGCCTCGATGCCCGGCATGCTGGATACCGTGCTGAACCTCGGCCTGAACGACCGCACGGTGGAGGCGCTCGCGCTCGAGACGGGCGATCGCAGGTTCGCGCTCGACACGTACCGTCGGTTCCTCGGGATGTTCGGCACTGTCGTGATGAAGGTCGCCCGGAGCGAGCTCGAGGCTCCACTCGTGCAGGCGAAGATCGAGCTCGGGAGACCGCGCGCGCTCGACGCCGAGCTCGACGTCGACGTCCTCGCGAAGGTCGTCACCGAGACCCAGCGCGTGCTCGCCCGTGCCGCGGGAACCGAGCTACCGCAGGATCCGGAGCAACAGCTCGCCCTGGCGATCGGCGCGGTCTTCCGCTCGTGGGACAACCCGCGTGCGATCCGCTACCGCAAGATGCAGGGCATCGCCTCGGACCTCGGCACGGCGTGCACGGTGCAGGCGATGGTGTTCGGCAACCGCGGGCCGGACAGCGGCTCCGGCGTGGCCTTCTCCCGCCATCCCTCGACGGGCGAGCCGGCCATCCACGGAGAGTTCCTCGCCCACGCCCAGGGCGAAGACGTCGTGTCCGGGACGAGGACCCCCGCGTCCCTGACGGCCGCGACGAGCGCCCCGGGAACCGAGGACCAATCCCTCGAGCGACGCCTCCCGGAGGCGTACCGGGCGCTCGCTCGGTTCGCCGATCGGCTCGAGCGTCACTTCGGCGATCTCCAGGACATCGAGTTCACGATCGAGCGTGGCCAGCCGTACGTGCTGCAGACGCGGACGGGCAAGCGCTCGGCGCGGGCCGCGGTCCGCATCGCGTTCGACATGGTGCGCGAGGGTATCGTCGATGCCGACTCGGCTCTCCTCCAGATCGACGCGGCCTCGCTCGATCAGCTGTTCCGAGCTCGGCTCCCCGCGCCCGAGGAGCTCGCTTCGCGCGGAGTCCTTCCCATCGCACGCGGGCTTCCCGCGAGCCCGGGCGCCGCGACGGGCGTCATCGTGCTCGACGCGGAAGAGGCCGTGCGGCGGGCGGGGGAAGGGCAGGACGTCGTGCTCGTCCGCCGCGACACGAGCCCGGAAGACGTGTACGGCATGCGCGCCTCCGTCGGCGTGCTCACGACGGCAGGCGGCATGACGTCGCACGCGGCCGTCGTCGCACGCGGCATCGGCCGCTCGTGCGTGGTCGGCGCCAGCACGATCGCCGTCGACTACCAGAAGGGCACGGTAGCCTTCCGGCCGCGCGGCGCCGAGCCCCTCGAGCTGCGCGCGGGCGATCGGATCACGGTCGACGGAGCGAGCGGCAGCGTCTACCTCGGGTCGATCCCGGCGATCGCCGAGCCGGCGATGAGCGAGCTCGACTCGATCATGCGATGGGCCGACGACCGCCGGCGCCTCGGCGTGCGAGCCGTCGTCGACTCCGTTCCGCGCGCGCTCGCCGCGCTCGAGGCGGGCGCCGAGGGCATCGGCCTCTACTCGAGCGACGGCCTCGTGCTGGCGGGGGACGGGCTCCACGCCTTCCGCGCGCTCCTCTTCGACGATCCCGAGGACGCGGGGCGCCACGAGCAGGTGCTCGAGGACGCTCTCGTGCCCGGCTTCACCCAGCTCCTCGGCGCGGCGGGCACGCGCCCGGTCGTGATCCGTCTCTTCGACGACGTCCTGCGCAAGGTGAACCCGACGAGCGACGAGGCGATCTCGGACCTCGCGGCCCGGACCCACGGCTCCATCCGCGAGATCGCCCGGCGCGCGCGGACGCTGACCGAACAGCGACCGGGGCTCGGCTTCCGCGGCGTACGGCTCGGCCTCGCGGTCCCCGGGCTCTACCGAGCGGAGGTCCGGGCGATCGCCCGCGCGGCCGCCGCGCTGACCGAATCGGGCGCCGCGCGCCCCTCGGTCGAGATCGCCGTGCCGGCCGTCTCGACCGGAAGGGAGTTCGGCGCGGCGCTCTCCCTCGTCCGCGAGACGCTGCGGCATCGGGACGTCGCGGGGCCGTACCACCGCGACATCCCGGTGGGGGCCGTGGTCGGGGTCCCCCACGCCTGCCTCGACGCCGCCGAGATCGCCTCGCTCTCGGAATTCCTCGTCTTCGACACCCACGAGCTCACCCAGGCCGTCTTCGTCATGAGCCGGGAGGACACCAACATGTACCTCTCGCGATACATCCACGAGCTCCAAGTCTTCGACGCGGATCCCTTCGTGCGATTCGACGACACGGGCGTCGGGAAGCTCGTGCGCATGGGCGCCGAACAGGCGCGTCGGGCCCATCCGGGCATCCGCCTCGAGGTCGCTGGCGAGGTCGCGGGAGAACCGGCTGCATGTCAGCTGGCCGAAGACTTCGGCATGGATGCCGTGGCCTGCCCCACGAATCGACTCGCCGTCGCCCGCCTCGGCGCGGCGCAGGCGCGGATCCATGCCCATCGCCAGGGTCGACCGGATGCCGGGGATTCCGGACCTCCGGCCCATGGCACGGCTTGACGGCTCGGCCCGAACGGCCGATCCTCGGGGCGTGGCGGTGCATATTCCGTCCACGGAACGCTTAGGAGGGGAGACCGTCGAGCCCGCTCGCTCGTAGAAGAGGGGAGGGGTCGGCGACTCCGGACGATGGACCCAGGAAGATCCTGGCGACCTTCGTCGTAGCCCTTGGGGAGGATCGAGGACCTCCCCGGCAGGGCGACCTCAGGGGACTCTCACCATGACCAACACGGCCGAGCATCTCAGGGTGATCGAAGGAGCGAACCAGGACCCGCTCGTCGGAGCGACGATCGACGGCCGCTACGCCATCGAGCGCGTCCTCGGCGAAGGCGGCATGGGTCTCGTCTACCGTGCGAGGCACATCGTCCTGAACAAGCCACTCGCGGTGAAGGTCCTGCGCCCCGACGT
The DNA here is from genome assembly GCA_046351215.1 of Polyangiales bacterium. Classification (GTDB taxonomy): domain Bacteria; phylum Myxococcota_A; class Polyangia; order Polyangiales; family Houyiibacteriaceae; genus JAXLYX01. The sequence continues at coordinate 292,906 of JAXLYX010000007.1, forward strand.
CTCGCGCGATGCCGAGATCATCACGCGGTTCCGGCAGGAGGCCCAGTCGGCCTCGGCCATCGGCAACCAGCACATCATCGACATCTCGGACTTCGGGACGCTGCCCGACGCCTCGACCTACTTCGTGATGGAGTTCCTCGACGGGAGCGACCTCACCAAGGTGATCGAGCACCAGTCGCCGATCCCGCCGCAGCGCATCATCCACATCGCGAAGCAGCTGTGCGACGCGCTCGGCGCGGCCCACGACATCGGCATCGTCCACCGCGATCTGAAGCCCGACAACATCTACCTGATCAAGCGCGGCCAGGACGAGAACTTCGTGAAGGTCCTCGACTTCGGCATCGCGAAGGTCGGCGGCAGCTCGAGCAAGCTGACGCGCGCGGGCCAGGTCTTCGGAACGCCGCACTACATGTCGCCGGAGCAGTGCGCCGGCTCGGGCGTCGACCACCGCACGGACATCTACGCCATCGGCATCATCCTCTACGAGATGGTGACGGGCCGGACGCCGTTCGACGCCGACAACTTGATGGGCATCCTCACGAAGCACCTCTACGAGCAAGCGGTGCCTCCGTCGCAGATCCGGACCGACTGCCCGAAGGAGCTCGAGTCCGTCATCCTCCGCTGCATCGCGAAGCAGGCCGATCAGCGCTACCAGACCTGCTACGAGCTCCTCGACGATCTGAAGCGCCTCGAGGCCGGCCTCGCCCCGCTCGCGCCCATCGCGACGGCGCGCACCTCGCCGGGCATGCCGGCGCCGGCGATCGGCGCCCCCGAGCCCGCCGCGGGCGAGACGCAGAAGAAGGGCAAGACGGGCCTCTTCGTCGGAGCCGCCGTGCTCGCCCTCCTCGGGGCGGGCGGGGCCGCCGCGTTCCTCACGATGGGGAACGGCGGCGCCGATGCGCGCCCGCCGCAGGTGACGGCGGAGCGGCCAGAGACGCCGACCTCCACGCCGCCGACGACGCCGACGACGGCGACGCCGCAACCGGCGCAGAACCCGGCGACCGCCGCCGGCACGACCACTGCGCAGGCACCGGCCGAGCAGCCGAAGGTGCGCCTCGTCTCCGACCCGGCCGCCGCCGAGGTCTGGAACGGCGACGCGCTGCTCGGGAACACGCCGCTCGAGGTCCCGCGCCCGACGGGCGAGGCCCGCCTCGAGATCGAGCTGCGGCTGCCGGGCTACCAGGCCCGCCAGGTGACCCTTTCGGCGCTCACGCTCTCGCCGGAGCTCCGCTTCGTCCTCGAGCGCGAGCGTGGAGGCTCGAGCCACGGGACCTCGACGCGCCCCACGGCCCCGTCGACGAGCGCGATGACGCCGGCGGCGACGCCGCCTACGACCGAGACGCCTCGACGCACCCGCCCCACGCCTCAGTCCGAGGTGCTGGACCCCTGGGCGAACTGAGGGCTCGAGCCGCTTCGTAGATGGGGGGCCGAGCGCGGTTGCCCCTGTCCGACGATACGGCTACCTTGCGCCGCCATGCACGACTGGGGACGCGCGCGAGCCTTCGGAACGGGCCTCCTCGTAGTGCTCGGAAGCAACCTGATTGCTTCGTGCAGCAACTGGCCGGACAACCCGGGCATCGACCCGTATCCGGCCGAGCTCCACTATCCGACCGGGCTCGCGGTGATGGACCTCGATCCGTCCGATGGCAGCGATGCCCCGACCCACATGGTCGTCGCGAACAGCGACTTCGACCTCGGGTTCAACGCGGCGGCGGTGCAGAGCTACGACCTCCGCGTCCTGAACGAGGCCATCGACGCGAATTGCGTGGGCATGGCCGTCTGGGAACGGCAGGCCTGCGTGATCGCGTCGAGCCAGGCCAAGTCGGCCACGGATCATCCCTCGACCCTCACGGCCGTCTATCCGACCGACGGCCTCTTCCTCTCCGAGGTGCTCATCGAGGCCTACGCGGACGGGATGGAGATCGGCTCGAACGGCACGCGTCTCTACATCCCGGTGCGGAGCAACTCGGACGTCACGCGGATCGACGTGAGCCCCGATGGGCTGCTCTCGTGCGGCGGCACGCCGGGCGTGCGCGCGCACTGCACCGACGCCTACCAATCGACGCTCAAGAGTGCGGCGGAGCTGCGCGGCGTCGACTACGTCACCGATCCCGTCGACCTCGTCACGGGATCGCTCTCCGACTTCGGGCTCGCGGCGGACATGGGGGACTACGTCGCCATGGCCCATCGCAGCGGCGCCATGAGCTTCTTCGTGGTTCCCGGCACCGGCATGGGCACGGACCAGCCCGACCAGCCGATCCTGACCGGGACGCTGCTCGGGATCGGCAACTCCCTCTCGGGCATCGTCCGCGAGCCGACCGCGACCTCGTCCTCGTTCTGGATCGCGAGCGGCAACTCGACGTACGTCCCGCGCGTCACGGTCGCGATCGACGGTCAGTCGACGGCGTCGCAGGTGCTCTCCGCCAGCGTCAGCCTCGATCGGCCCGTCCCGATCGTCGGCCTCGACTTCGGCACCTCGAGGACCGCGAATTTCCGCCAGTTCGCCTTCGATCCGCGCCCCGGCCACGAGGGCTACGTCTACGGCGTCAGCCGACGTCCGGACGCGCTGGCCTTCTTCCGACGCGATCCCCTGTCGGGCTCGTACGTGGTCGAGGACCTCGTGCCGATCGGCGTCGAGGGCATGCGCATGCAGCTCGTGACGTTCGACGACGCGCAGATGAACACGCACCTCGTGGCCTTCGTGAGCTGCTACCAGTCGCGGAACATCTTCGTGATCGACGTGGATCACCACAAGACCATCGGCATCGTCTCGGGGCTCTCGGGACCGTTCGAATTCGAGGTCGACAAGACGCGCCAGCGTCTCTACGTCCTCGACTTCCGCACCTCGGTCGTCCGCGTCGTGACCCTCGCGCCCCTCGTCGCCTGCCTGACGGACCCGAACCCCTCCCCGAACCAGCAATGCTCGCCGGCAATCCTCGGCATGCTCGGCGTCCCGAACGCCGTGGAGTACCTCCGATGAGGTCGAAGGCCGCGCTCCTCCTCGGCGTGCTCGCCGCGCTCGTCGGCGGTTGCCGCAAGCCGGCGGCCGTCCCCAACCCCGCGAGCTTCGATCGCCCCGGTGCGGTGGCGTTCGGCTGCTACGACACCCTGAGCACCGTCGACCCGACGACCCGCGAGGTCGAGGTCGGTCCGCACTTCCTCCCGTATGCGGACTGCACGCCGGACGCGGACGGGAACCTGCCCACCGGCCTCCATCTCGTGGCCTTCGTCGCCCAGCAGGCCACGGGCGAGCTCGCGGCCGTGGACCTCACGACGCGCAGGGTCATGGACGGCTCCCAGCTCGTCCCGGGCTTCACCTTCCCGAAGGTGGGCGAGCTGCCGTCCGGCGTGGCCGTGCCGCCCGCCGACACGTCCATCGTCTTCGTCTCGAACCTCGGCTCGCGCACCGTGCAGACGGTCTCGTCGAGCGACTTCAACTACCTCGCCGATCCCCGCTTCCGCCAGGCGGGCGCGGGAAGCACGGTGGCCCTCACGGACGGGCCGACGGATCTCGCCTACTTCCCGACGACCCAGGGACGCGGGCTCCTCTTCGCGCCGCTCCCGTACCGTGGGGAGATCGCCGTCATCGAGGTGGACGCGCAGGGGTTCCTGACTCTCTCGACGCCGCTCGCGCCGAGCAACGGGGGCATGACGCCTCCCACGCCCGTGACGCCGCCCGCCGGCGGAGGCGCCGAATACGAGCGGCTCTGCCCCGTCGTCCAGAGCTCGAGCACGCCGGCCAACACGCCGATCGACGCGCGCACGGCGACGATCACCCCGCGGACGCCGGTATCCCTCGGCACGAAGCCCGAGCCGATCCGCGTCCGCGTCGTCGAGGGACCGACGGGTCCCGAGCTGCTCGTCGCGGATCAGGCCCTGCCGTACATCCACCGGTTCACGCTCACGGCGGACGCGGCGAATCCGATGGACCGCGTCGGCCCGGACCAGCCGATCCCCGTGTCGGTTCCACAGAACGATCTCGTGGTGACGCCGCGCGTTCCCGCGGTCCTCGGCGCGAACGTGCCCGCCACCGAGCGGTACATCTACGCGATCGACGCGACGGACGAATCGGTCTTCGTCGTCGACTACACGGGCCAGAAGGACGGAGGCGGCAACGTCGTCCTGAGCCCGAGCTTCGGGGCGGTGCTGCCGGTCGCCGTGGGCGACTCCGCCGCCGATCGCATCCCGATTCCGGTGCCGGCGCGGGTGCTCACGGTCCTCGAGCCGCAGTACGCGCTCGACGACCTGGGCGTGCCGGAGAACCAATGCCTTCCGGACGGCTCGTCGGGCACGCCGTCCGAGGCGACCCCGACGCGGATGCGCGGCGTGTTCGTGGCCGTGGCGACGAGCGAGGGCACGATCCGCTTCGTCGACGTCTACGACCTCGACGCGGCCTGCCGCGGAGGCGCGAGCTGCCAGGATCCGGCGGTCAGCGGAGACGATCGCGTGGTCATCCGTCGACACCACTCGCGCATCGGGACCCTGATGACGCGAGCGCCCTCGACGACGTCGAGCCCGACGATGACCTTCCTCTCGCAGAGCGGCGTCGTCGGCACGGACGGCTTCGTCTCCGGCTCGACGACCCTCGGCCTCGCCCCCCTGTCCACCTGCCCCGGCGATCCCTCGATCGAAGCGCAGCAGCTCCGGATCTACCCGGACCTGACGACGACGAACGTCCAACCGGTCGTCTGCGCCCTCGACGACATGCACGCCGTCGTCGGCCAACCCTGGTCGATCGTCTACGAGGGAGCGATCCCCGGCGCGTTCGGTGCACGGGGGCGTCTCTCGCTCTCGGGCATGACCGGGGGGCTCGTGCTCGCGGACACGGAGCCCGCCTTCTGCAGCCGGGGCGTCCTCGGCACGGACGACGTGACCGCCTCGAACCTGAACCCGTCGCTCGATCCCGAGGCGGGCTACGCGGGCGACATGCTGGTCATCGTCTCGGAGCTGCCATGGGTGTCCCAGCAGGATCCGAGCTGCGCGCAGTTCCTCGCCGACTCGAACGGCAAGCTCCCGTTCATCGCGTTCCGGATCGTGTCGGCGTACGAGGGCCAGCTGGTCCTCGGCGACCAGGTGGTCGGGGACGACTACGTCCCGACCACGCCGAGCCAGCTCCTCTCCTGCTTCACGGATCCCGTCTCGTACCGGGTGCACACGTACTCGGCCTTCACCGTCGCCACCGTCAGCGGCACGTACAAGGAGGCCTTCCGTCATCGCGTGGTGACGAGCACCGGAGGCGCCTGCCGCGTCGACACGACGCGGTACCCGGTCGTCCCGGCGAACCCGGACAGCTACCGCAACGGCCGCGCGCTGCCGGGGCGGACGTACGTCCATCCCCAGATCGCCTTCCAGATCCGTCCGCTGCCCGAGCAGAACCGTCACAACGTCACGGGCAAGGTGGCGTTCACGGTCGGCATCGTGCCGTCGCTCCTGCGCATCGACGTCGGGCTCCTTCCCGAGGCGATCGCCTGGAGCCCGTACGACGGTGGTCTGTACATGGTCGACGTCGGCAACAACCAGATGGTGCAGCTCGCGGTGACACCGCTGACGCGCACCGCGACCCTGCGCTGATGGGTCGACCGAAGGGATCGACGACGACCGCGGGGAAGGGCGAGCGCCCGGCGAAGGGCCACACGCCCGTCATGCAGCAGTTCTTCCGGGCGAAGGAACAGTACCCGGACGCGATCCTCTTCTTCCGCCTCGGCGACTTCTACGAGCTCTTCTACGCGGACGCCGTGAAGGCGTCGGAGCTGCTCGACCTGACGCTCACGAGCCGCGGGTCCGACTCCGAGGGCGTGCCGATCCCCATGGCGGGCGTGCCCCACCACGCGGCGACGCAATACCTCACGCGTCTCCTCGAGCTCGGGCAGAAGGTCGCGATCTGCGAGCAGATGGCCGATCCCTCGACCGTCCGCGGCATCGTGCCGCGCGAGGTCGTGCGCGTCGTGAGCCCGGGCCTCTGCCTCGAGCCCGACGCGCTCGACGCCCGCAAGGACAACTACCTCCTCGCGCTGGCGAAGGACGGGGAGCGCCTCGGAATCGCCGCCCTCGAGCTCTCGACGGGCGAGCTGCGCGCGTGCGCCGTCGAGAGCGAGGCCGTCGCGCTCTCCGAGGTCGCGCGGCTCGATCCGCGCGAGATCCTCGTCCCGACCGAGCTCGAGCCCCTCGAGCCCGCGCTGGCGGCGAGCGCGAGCCGCGGAGTCCGCCGACGGGCCGACACGCCCGACGAAGCCGGGGCGAGGGCAGCCCTGCGTCGCGCGGCTCCCCACGACTCCGTGGCCGTCGACTCGCTCTCGCGGGCCGCGTGCAAGGCGGCCGCGATGGCCGTCCGCGCCGCCGAGGAGAGCCAGCCGGGGAGCACGCTCGTCGTGCAACGGGTCGTCGCCTACGATCCGTCCGAGACGCTCCTGCTCGACGAGACGGCCGTGAGGAGCCTCGAGCTCGTCGAGACGCTGTCGGGCGAGAAGCGCGGCTCGCTCCTCTCGATCGTCGACACGACGCGCACACCGATGGGCGGCCGCCTCCTGCGGCGGCAGCTGCTCTCGCCGCTCGCGGACATCGGCCCGATCCGTCGCCGTCACGATGCGGTCGAGGCCCTGGTGCTCGATCCCGTCGTACGCGACGCGATCCGGGAGGTGCTCTCGGGCGTCGGCGATCTGGAGCGTCTCGCGACCCGCGCCTCGCTCGGCGTCGCGAGCCCGCGCGACCTCGGCGGCATCCGCGACGCGCTCGCCGCCTGCGAGGCGCTCGCTTCCCGGCTCTCCCACCGCGCGCTCCAGCCCGGGGAGGACCCGCTCGCGACGCTCGTCCCCTCGGACCTCGTGTCGGACCTGCGCGAGCAGCTCGAGGCGAGCCTCGTCGAGGCGCCGCCGATCGTCGACCGGCAGGGAGGGATCTTCCGCGAGGGTTGCTCGGCGGAGCTCGACGAGCTCCGCGCGCTCTCGTCGAGCAGCAAGGACGTGATCCTCGAGCTCGAGAAGCGCGAGCGACAGCGCACGGGCATCACCTCGCTGAAGGTCCGGTTCACCCGGGTGTTCGGCTACTACATCGAGATCACGCGCTCGAACCTCGGCAGCGTACCCTCCGACTACATCCGCAAGCAGACGATCGCGAACGGCGAGCGCTACGTGACGGAGGAGCTCGCGGCGCTCGAGGACAAGATCCTGAACGCCGAGGAGCGCAGCAAATCGCTCGAGGCCGAGCTCTTCGCCGCCCTCCGTCGGCGCGTGGCGGAGGCGGCTCACCGGCTCCGCGAGCTCGCGCATCGGGTCGCGACGATCGACGTCCACGCGAGCGCCGCCGACGTCGCGCACCGCCACGGCTACGTGCGGCCCGACGTCGACGGGACGACGTGCCTCGACCTCCGCGACGCTCGCCATCCCGTGGTGGAACGGCTCGCGGCCGCCGGAGAGTTCGTCCCGAACGACGTCACGCTCGACGCGGACGGGACACGCTTCGTGATCCTCACGGGACCGAACATGGCGGGCAAGTCCACCGTGATGCGGCAGACGGCGCTCGCCGTCGTCCTCGCGCAGGCGGGCTTCTTCGTCCCGGCGAGCGCTGCGCGCATCGGCATCGTGGATCGCGTGTACTCGCGCGTCGGCGCGAGCGACAACCTCTCCCGCGGCCAGAGCACCTTCATGGTCGAGATGCAGGAGACGGCCTCGATCCTGCGCGGCGCCACGCGGCGCTCGCTCGTCATCGTCGACGAGATCGGCCGGGGCACGAGCACGTACGACGGCGTGTCGATCGCATGGGCCGTGGCCGAGTACCTCCACGACGCGATCGGCTGCCGCACGCTCTTCGCGACGCACTACCACGAGCTCTGCGAGCTCGCGGCGACCCGCCCCACGGCCGTGAACCTGAACGTCGCCGCGAAGGAGTACGGAAGCGAGGTCGTCTTCCTGCGCAAGCTCCTGCCAGGAGGCGCGAACCGGAGCTACGGCGTCTCCGTCGCGCGGCTCGCGGGGCTGCCCCCGATCGTGCTCGCCCGGGCGAAGGCCCTGCTCGAGGATCTCGAGTCGGGCGCCGCGCTCCCGTCCGGCGCGCCGGCCCACGTGCGGAGGGTCGATCGCGAGGGCAAGGCCCAGCTCGATCTCTTCGGCGCGCCCGAGCCCGTCCGCGAGTCCGAGGTGGAGCGCACCCTGCGCGGGCTCGACCCGAACCAGATGACCCCGCTCGACGCGCTCGTCGCGCTCTCGCGCCTGCGGGCGATGATCGAGCCGTGAGCGCCCCCTCTTCCCCGTTTCCCCGCGTCGGATCGCGGCGCCCACGGCCCGCCTTCGCGGCGCGCACCTGGCTCTTCGGCATCGCGCTCCTCGGCCTCGCACCGGCCCCGGCCGGGGCCCAGGCTCCGGGAGACCGAGCGCCGCCGCCCACCCCCGCGCCGACGGCGGAGGTCGATCCGAGACGCTTCCTGCACGCGAGCGCAGGGGCCTTCGGGACGCTCGACTTCACGGCGCTCGGCGGGCGGGAGCAACTCGTGGCGATCGTCGAGGGCCAGCTGCGGCGCATGGGCGTCGACGTGCACGCCCTCGTCGCCGTGAGGCGCGTGCTCGCGGACACCGATCGCGCGCAGGCCTCGCTCGTCCGGGGTGCCGGGGACGACGCGCTCGTCGCCACGCTGGTGCTCCACGGTCGGTACGACGCGAACGAGGTGCCGAACGCCTTCCGCGGCATCCTCCCGGGGCTCGCGCGCGCCCTCTGGTATCCGACCCGCATCGAGGGGCGCCGCGCCTACGACATCGGCGTGGCGGCCCTGATCGAGCTCTCGCCCTCGGACTGGCTCGTCGCCCGCCGGCTCGGCGGCTCGCTGCCGCTCCCCGCGCACGACGCGCCCCCGGCGCTCGCCGACGCCGTGCGCGCTCTTGCCGCGGCTCCTGCGCCCACGACCGGCGTCCAGGTCGGGCAGGGCGCCCTCGTGGGCCCGCCCACGGCGCTCCCCGGCAGCCCGCTCCCCGCCACCGTCCTCGAGCTCTTCCACGGCCTCGTCCGCGGGGAGGGGGCGCTCGTGCGGGACGACGGCTACACGGCGACGTTCGCGGCCGAGCTCCACCACGAATCGGACGCCATCGCGTGGGAATCGGACACCCGCGCGGCCTTCGTGGGCCTCGCCGAGTGGATCCGGGTCCCGACCTCCGAGGTCGTGGGCGAGGTCCGGCGCGACGGCCGTCGGCTCGAAGGCCGGGTCCATCTCTCCCCCCGAGCGGTCGACGCCTTCGTGGCTCGCCTCGGGGGTCGGCCTTTGCTATCCACCGAGCCCTCGGAGGCTGCCCCCCCATGAAGCGCTATCGCGTCCGCCGTTCCGGCCCCCTGCGCGGAACCCTGAAGGTCCCCGGCGACAAGTCGATCGGGCATCGCGCCCTGATCTTCGGCGCGCTCGCGCGGGGGACGAGCCGCGTCTCGGGCCTCTCGGGCGGCCTCGACAACCTCGCCACGGCGGACGCGTTCCGTGCGATGGGCGTTCGGATCGAGCTCACCGACCGGAACGCGACGATCGAGGGCGTCGGCCTCCGCGGGCTGCGCATGCCGCAGCAGGTCATCGACTGCGGCAACTCCGGCACGACGATGCGGCTGCTCGCGGGCCTGCTCTCGGCGCAGCGCTTCGGCACGACGCTCGTCGGTGACCACTCGCTGATGAAGCGCCCGATGGGCCGCGTGATCGAGCCGCTCCGCGCGCGCGGGGCGCACATCGCCGGCAGCGCGGGCGCGAAGGAAGGCGTCCTCTACGCGCCGATCCACATCGCCCCGTTGCTCGAGGGCGAGGAGCTCCTCGGGATCGAGTACGACATGCCGATCGCGAGCGCCCAGGTGAAGAGCGCGCTCCTGCTCGCCGGCCTCTACGCCAAGGGTCCCACCGTGATCCGCGAGCCCGAGCTCTCGCGCGACCACACCGAGCGCATGATGATCTCGCTCGGCGTCCCGCTCGAGGCCGCGGGCTCGATGTGCGTGCTCGATCCCCGCAAGGAATGGGCGCAGGGCTGGGATGCGTTCGAGTGGGAGGTCCCGGGCGATCCCTCGAGCGCCGCGTTCCCGCTGATCGCCGCCGCGATCGTCCCCGGCAGCCAGGTCACGGTCGAGGGCGTCTGCACGAATCCGACGCGTACGGGGCTCTTCGATCTCATGCGCCACATGGGCGCGGCGCCGGCCCACGAGCCGCGCGGCGCGGGCGCGGGCGGCGAGCCCATCGCGGCCCTCACGATGCGCGCGACGAAGGCACGCGGGGCCCTCGCGGCCGGCGAGCTCATCGTCCGCATGATCGACGAGGTGCCGATCCTCTGCGCGCTCGCCGCCGCGGCCGAGGGCACCACCGAGGTCCGCGACGCGAAGGAGCTCCGCGTGAAGGAGAGCGACCGCATCGCCGTCATGGCGACGTCGCTCCGGAGCTTCGGAGTCGAGTGCGAGGAGCTGCCGGACGGCATGATCGTGAAGGGCGGCGCGAAGCTGCACGCGGGCCACGTCACGAGCCACGGGGATCACCGCATCGCGATGACGGGGGCGATCCTCGGCATGATCGCGGACGGCGAGACGATCGTCGACGACGTCGAATGCGTGGACACGAGCTTCCCCGGCTTCGTCGAGCTCTTCCGCGGCCTCGGCGCCGATCTCGTGGTCGAGGACGCATGAGCCCGAAGCGCGGACGCGGCGCCGTGGTCGCCATCGACGGTCCGGCGGGGGCCGGCAAGAGCACGGCGGCCCGTCGGGTCGCCGAACGGCTCGAATACACGCTCGTCGACACCGGCGCGATGTACCGGGCGGTCGCGCTCGAGGCGACCGAGCGTGGCCTCTCGTACGACGACGGCCCCGCGCTCGGCGCGCTCGCCCGGGGCCTCGACCTGCGCTTCGAGCCCGGCCCCGACGGCGCGCCGCGCCTGGTCCTCGACGGGGTCGACCGCAGCGAGGCCATCCGGACCCCGGCCATCTCGGCCGCGGCGAGCCAGGTCAGCCGGCACCCCGAGGTCCGGGACGCGCTCCTCGGCCTCCAGCGCAAGGTCGGCGCCCAGGGTGGGGTGGTGCTCGAGGGCCGGGACATCGGCACCGTCGTGTTCCCGGACGCCGAGGTGAAGGTCTTCCTCACGGCCTCGGCCGAGGAGCGCGCCCGCCGCCGCGTGGCCGAGCTCGAGGCCAAGGGCCACGACGTCGACTACGACACCACCCTCGACCAGATCCGCTCGCGCGACGCGCTCGACGAGGGGCGCGAGGTCGCCCCGCTCAAGCCGGCCGCGGATGCCGTCCACCTCGACAGCACGGCGCTCGGGATCGACGAGGTCGTCGAGCGGATCGTCGCCCTCGCGCTCGCCCGTCAGGGCTCCTGAGCCTTCCGCGTTCGCGGAACCCCCCATTGACAGGGGGATTTCACGCTGCTAACCCTCGTCGCCCCTCAATCCGGAGGGGTCCGTACACTCATCCATCCCCCACTCTAGCCGGGAGCGGCGACGGCAAGCACCGCGTCGATTCCCGCAAGCGAACAGAATGACCCAGACCAACCAGACGACCGCCAACACCGAGAGCTTCGCCGCTCTGTTCGAAGCCTCCATCCAGCGTGCCGACGCTCTCAAGGAAGGAGAGATCGTCCAGGGCACCGTCATCAAGGTGGGCAAGGATTCGGTCGTCGTCGACATCGGCTACAAGTCCGAGGGTGTGATCTCGGCCCAGGAATTCCTGGATCCCGCGGGCGGCGTCAGCGTCAAGCCCGGCGACAAGGTCGACGTTCTCGTCGAGTCCCGCGAGAACGACTACGGCCTCGTGTCCCTCTCCAAGGAGAAGGCCGACAAGCTCAAGGTCTGGGACGAGATCAGCGCCGCTTGCGAGCGCGACGAGCTCATCGAGGGCACGATCACGCAGCGCGTGAAGGGCGGCCTCTCGGTCACCATCAAGGGTGGCGTCAAGGCCTTCCTCCCCGGCTCGCAGGTCGACCTCCGCCCCGTGCGGAACCTCGACAAGCTCCTCGGCCAGACCTTCGACTTCAAGGTCATCAAGTTCAACAAGAAGCGCGGCAACATCGTGCTCTCGCGCCGCGTGCTCCTCGAGAAGGAGCGCGACCGCCTCAAGCAGAAGACGCTCCAGAACCTCGAAGAGGGCATGGTCGTCACGGGCACGATCAAGAACATCACCGAGTACGGTGCGTTCGTGGACCTCGGCGGCATCGACGGCCTCCTCCACATCACCGACATGAGCTGGGGCCGGGTCAACCACCCGTCCGAGGTCTTCAACGTCGGCGACGAGGTCACCGTCAAGGTCCTCAAGTACAACCCGGAGACCGAGCGCGTGTCGCTCGGCCTCAAGCAGACGATGGAAGACCCCTGGAACCACGCGAGCGAGAGCTACGTGGGCGGGAAGAAGGTCAAGGGCAAGGTCGTCTCGATCACCGACTACGGCGCCTTCGTGGAGCTGGAGGAGGGCGTCGAGGGCCTCATCCACGTCAGCGAGATGACCTGGACCAAGCCGAAGCATCCGTCGAAGGTGCTGGAGATGGGCCAGGAGGTCGAGTGCGTGGTGCTCGACATCGACGCGCAGAACAAGCGCATCAGCCTCGGTCTCAAGCAGCTCGAGCCGGATCCCTGGACGGTCTTCACGCAGAAGTACAATCCGGGCGACATCATCCACGGCAAGGTCCGCTCGATCACCGACTACGGCGTGTTCATCGGCATCGAGGACGGCGTGGACGGCATGGTCCACAAGTCGGACCTCAGCTGGACGCAGCGCATCCAGAACCCGGCCGAGCTCTACCGCAAGGGCGACGAGGTCGAGGCGATCATCCTCTCCATCAATCACGAGGAGAAGAAGGTCAGCCTGGGCATCAAGCAGCTCTACGAAGATCCCTGGAACTTCATCCCGTCGCGCTACCCCCTCGGCACCCTGCTCGAGGTCCGCGTGGCGTCGGCGAACGAGTCGGGCGCCCTCGTGGAGCTCGAGCGTGGCGTCGAGGGCTGGGTCCCGCGCAGCGAGATCGTCTCCGACATGAGCCAGGATCCGTCGGACATCGTGAAGACCGGGCAGATCATCAGCGCCCAGGTCATCTCGATGGACGAGGACGAGCGTCGCCTCACGCTCTCGCTCCGCAGCGCGGGCGGCCAGGCGGTCGACGAGTCGATGAAGTACGTCGAGGGCAAGCAGACCCGCGCGGAGCGCAAGCCGGTCTCGAGCTCGGGCGCCAAGCTCGGCGACGTGCTCAAGAGCAAGCTCGGCGAGCTCGCGGGCAAGGGCGACAAGGAAGACTGATCTTCCTCTTCGCGTGACGTGAATCGGAGGCCGGAGGGAACACCTCCGGCCTTCGTTCGTTTTCGGCAGTGGAACCCGGCTCGTCGGAGGTGGTATGTCGGAGTCCGTGACCGAGAACGTGGACTCGCCCGGGCGATCGTCTCGCCCCCCCGACGTGCAGAAGCGGATCCGGCGCCGCTTCCTCGTCGTGTGGGGTCTCCTGCTCGCGGGCACGATCCTGCTCTTCCGCGGCGTGCTCGGTCCGTTCTCGCTCGGGCTGGTCGTCGCCTACGTGCTCGCGCCCGTGGTCGCCCGCCTCGAGCAGGTGCGCGTGGCGGGGAGGGCGATCCCTCGCTGGCTCGCCGTCCTGCTCGTGTACGCCGCGCTGGTCTCCTCGCTCGCCACGGTCGTGACGCTCGGCGCGCCACGGCTCGTCGAGGAGATCGGCGTGCTCGCCCGCGACGTCCCGAAGGTGGTCCGCCTGGTGCGTCGCGAATGGCTGCCGCGGGTCGCACACCACCTCCGCGGCGTGCCCGCGGAGGAACCGCCGGCTCCCGCACCCGCCCCCGCGTCCACCGCCGGTCCGGGCGTCGGGCTGCGAATCGAGCCGCTGCCCGGCGGCGGCTACGAGGTCCGCCTCCCCCCCGAAGGGCTCGTGCTCGAGCAGGACGGGGACCGGACGTACGTGCGCCCGAGCGGCGCGCCGAGCGTCGCGCATCGCCTTCCCGCGGATCCGGTGGAGGGCCTGCTCACGGCGCTCACGGAGAGCACGGGACGCAACGCGAGCGCGCTGCTCTCCGCGCTGCAGCGCCTGGCGCGCGCCATCGTCGGCGGGGTCTTCACGTTCTTCGTGATGCTCATGCTCTCGGCCTACCTGCTCGTGAGCAAGGACGCGATCCTCGACTTCCTGCGCGCGCTCGTCCGCCCCGATCGGAAGGACGATCTCGCGCGCCTCCTCCACCGCATCGATCGGGGCCTCGCGGGCGTCGTCCGCGGGCAGCTGATCATCTGCCTCGTGAACGGCTCGCTGACGGCGGCCGGCTTCTACGCGCTCGGCCTCCCGTACTGGCAGATCCTCTCGCTCGTCGCGACGGTCTTCTCGATCATCCCGATCTTCGGGACGATCCTGAGCTCCGTGCCGGCGATCCTCGTCGGCCTCGACCAGAGCGTCACCATGGCGCTGCTCGTGCTCGGGTGGATCACGGTCATCCACCAGCTCGAGGCGAACCTCCTGAACCCGAAGATCATGGGCGATGCGGCGAAGGTGAACCCCGTGCTCGTGGTCTTCGCGCTCCTCGCCGGAGAGCACCTCTTCGGCTTCATGGGGGCGCTGCTCGGGGTGCCGGTGCTCAGCATCGCGCAGAGCTTCTTCCTGCACTACCGCGAGATCGCCCTCGGCGTGCCCGCGCCGGAGCTGCCCCGGCAGGAGCGGATCTCCTGGCGACCGTGATCAGTCGACCGTGACGACGACGGCCGTGATGTTGTCGCGGCCACCGCGCGCGTTCGCGAGGTCGATGAAGCGCTGCGGTGCGAGGTCCGGACCGAGGGTGATGAGGGGAGGGATCTCCTCGTCCTTCAGGTAGCCGTGCAGGCCATCGGAGCAGAGGAGGAAGCAGTCGCCCGGGTAGACCTCGATGAAGCGGGTGTCGACCTGGACGTACTCGCGGCTCCCGACCGCGCGGGTGATCACGTTCCGGTGGGGCGAGAGCGCCGCCTCCTCCTCCGTGATGATCCCCTGCTTGATCTGCCACGCGACCAGGGTGTGATCCTCGGTGAGCGGCGCGGCGCGATGACCGCGCACGAGGTAGACCCGGCTGTCGCCGACCTGGGCCGTGATCGCGTACGGACCGCAGATCGCGAGCGCCGAGACGGTGGTGCCCATGCCCTGCTGGTCCGGGTCGTGCTGCGCGAGCCCGAAGATCATGTAGGTGGCGGCCTGCACGGCGCTCTCGAGCAGCCGGATCGCCTGGCGCACGGACTCCTGCGAGACGTCTCCGCCCGCGAGGCGTTGGAGGCGACCGAAGTCGCGGCGGACCATCCCGTGGACGGCGTCGACCGCTTCCTGGCTCGCGACCTCGCCGGCGGCATGGCCGCCCATCCCGTCCGCGACCACGAAGAGGCCGAGCTCGTTGTCGACGAGGAAGGAATCCTCGTTCAGCGAGCGACGCATCCCGACATCGGTCAGTCCGGCCCCGTAGACTCTCACGTACCCCTCGTGCCGCTCGTGCGTGGAACGACCCGGCGCCAGGTTAGACGTGGGAGGGGTTCGGCTTCAAGCCGAACCGACCGGCCATCGTGCCCAGTTGAAACGGGGCGCCGGAAGTACCACAGATGGGACGTGCATCGCCGCCTCCTCGGTCCCGCCGTCTGCCTCGTCCTCCTGGCCGTCCTGGCCGTGTCGGCCGTCCCGGCCCACGCCCAGGAGCTCACGGAAGCGCGCCGGGTCGGCATCGCCGGCCGCCTCGAGGAATCGGTCGCGGTCGTGCAGGTGGGGGGCTCGGAGGGCTCCGGCTTCGTCGCGGGCCCCGACCGGCTGCTCGTCACGAACGCCCACGTGGTCCAGGGCTTCGAGCGCGCGGAGGTGATCGTGACGTTCCGCGACCGCGCCCGTCGGCGCGCGCGGGTGCTGGTCTACGATCCGGTGCGGGATCTCGCGATCCTCCACGTCCCGGGCGGGATCGACGCCCGCCCGCTGCCCCTCGCGAACGACCGCGCGATCCGGGTGGGTCAGACCGTGCTGGCCTTCGGCAACCCGTTCGGCCTGTCGGGCACGCTGACCCAGGGCATCGTCAGCGCCCGCCGCGACGTCCCGGACAACGGCGGGGGCACGATCGTGGGCATGATCCAGACCGATGCCCCGATCAATCCCGGCAACTCGGGCGGCCCCCTCGTGAACGCCCGGGGCCAGGTCATCGGGGTGAACACGATGATCCTGTCCCGCAGCGGCGGCAGCGTGGGCATCGGCTTCGCCGTGCCGACGACCTACGTCCGGAAGCTCCTGGACGTGGCGCGCCGGAGGCTCCACGGCGAGTCGCAGGACGTCGCCGAGGAGGACGCGCACCCGGTCTGGCTGGGCATCGTCGCCGAGGACTTCTTCGCCATGGGCGTCGCCGGCGTCCGCATCGAGCGGGTGGTGCCCGGAGGGCCGGCGGCCCGGGCGGGTCTCCGTGGCCGCGACGACGATCCGCCGGCGTTCGTCCGGCGCCTCGGGATCCCGTGGACCGGCCACATCGTCATCGGCGTCGACGGGAGGCCGATCCACGGTTTCGACGACCTCGGCACGGCGCTCTCGGGCAAGCGCCCGGGCGATCGCGTCGTGCTCGACCTGACCGTCGGTCCCGGAGCGGTCCAATCCCGCGTCACGCTGCAGCTCGGCCGACGACCGAGCGACGCCCGCTGATCGGATGCCCCCCATCCCCCCCCTGCTAGACTGCCGCCCTCCCATGACCCACGAAGCCCTGCGCGCCGGAATCCGCGAACGTCTCGAAGCGAAGGACGCGCTCGGCGCGTGGAGCCTGCTCGGGGCCCTCGAGTCGCGGCTCACGGAGGATCCGGAGCTCGCCGCCATCTGGATGGACCTCTGTCGCATCACTCCGGACCGCCCGGGGCTGCGGGCCGAGGCGGAGAAGGTCCTCGGCCGCTGGCCGGACGATCCGACACTGGTGCAGATGGCCTGCGGGGCGCTCCTCGCCGCCGCCGAGAGGCGTCCGATGGACGAGCCGCCCCTCGTGGCCGACGGCCCCGCCCAGCTGGCCGCACGGGCCGCCCTGCGCTGCCTCGAGGGCCTGCCCGAGGCCGCCCGCAAGGATCCCGAGGTGGCGGGCTACCTGCTCGCGCAGCGCGGCAACGCGCTCCGCCTGTCGGGGCCGAACGAGGACGCCGCCGCCCAACAGGCGTTCGCCGACGCGCTCGCGCTCGATCGCGAGAAGGGCGGCTGGTGGTTCGACCTCGCGCTGCTCCACAAGTGGCGGGGCCGCTTCCAGCAGGGCTTCGAGTGCAACCTGCGCGCCCAGGCCCGGCTCGGCGACACGCGCGCGGTGCTCTTCAACCTCGGGATCTGCGCGACGGCGATCGGCGACGGGAACGTCGCCGGGCTCTGCTGGAAGAAGCTCGGCTTCCCGGTGGACCTCCATCCGAAGAGCGGCCATGCGATCGTCGAGGATCTGCCGCCGATGCAGATCCGCGTGCTCTCGAAGGGCACGGGCTACGGCTTCGACGGCCCGGTGCCGGACCAGGCCGTCGGCTTCGAGGTGGTCTGGGTGCAGCCGCTCAGCCCCTGCCACGGGGTCGTCGCCACCCCGACCTTCCGAGAGGCGCCCATCGACTACGGGGACGTCGTCCTCTGGGACGCGGCCCCGGTGGCCGTCGTGCAGGGCGAGAGCGGCCCCGTCCCCCGATTCCCCCTCCTCGAGATCCTCCGCCGCGGCGACGAGAAGCGCTTCCGCTTCGTCGGTCTCGAGCAGCGCCAGGGCGACACCGAGGCGCTCGCCGAGAGCCTCCCGGAGGGCACGGTGGTGTACGTCCACGAGGCCCGCGTCGAGCACGTCTGCCCGACCTGCGCGAGCGGGGATGCCTGGAAGAA
This sequence comes from Polyangiales bacterium, assembly GCA_046351215.1. Classification (GTDB taxonomy): domain Bacteria; phylum Myxococcota_A; class Polyangia; order Polyangiales; family Houyiibacteriaceae; genus JAXLYX01. The sequence goes on from JAXLYX010000007.1 coordinate 310,688, forward strand.
GCACGAGCACCTCCCGCCCCAGGAGACGCGCATCGTCTACGGCAAGATGTGCGTCCCCGGCGGCACGAGCCTGGCGGATTTCCGGGTCCGACTCGAGGGCGTGATCGGGAAGAACGGCCGGGTCCAGCTGGCGATCCCCGGCCTCTACGAGCTGCTCGGCGACAGCAAACGCGCGGGTCAGGAGCATCAGGCCTGGCGCGGCATCGAGCGGAGCGCCATCAAGAAGGGACTGGTCTGAGCCCGACCGCCCCCTTCATGCGCCCCTTCGCTTCCTTCGCCCCGAGCCTCCGGCTCGCCATCGCCCTGCTGGCGCTGGCGTTCCCCTTCGTCGCCCCCCCGCCGGCCGCCGCGACCCTCGTCACCGAGCTCTCGCTCGACGATCTCGCGGCCCAAGCGGACGCCGTGGTGCACGGCCGCGTCGTGCGCGTCGCACACCGGACGCTCCCGGTGCGCGGGCGCGCCATGCCCGTGGAGCTCGTGACCCTCGCGGTCGACGAATGGCTCGTGGGGCAGGGCGGAGCCGAGATCGTGATCCGCGAGGTGGGTGGCACCGCGGGCGGCACGACGGTGGCGCGGGAAGGGACCCCCACCTACCGGCGGGGCGAGGAGGTCGTCGTCTTCCTCCGCCACGACGGCGAGGCCTACACGACGCTGGGGCTCGCCCAGGGCCGCTTCCGGATCGTCGGCGATACCGCGCACGGTCGCTTCGTCGAGCGCGACCTCGACGGCCTCGTGCTCGTCGATCGGGGCCGGTCGACCACGCGGGCCGGCGAGGCCGTGCACGAGCCCCGACGCGAGGCCTCGGCCTTCCTCGCCGACGTGCGGGGGCGCACCCGCGGAAGGCGCGGGCGATGATCGGGCCGAGCCGTCTCGCGGTCGTCGCCGCGCTCGGGCTCGCGCTCGGGCTCGCCGCGCCGACGCCGGCGAGCGCCTGGTCGTGCATCAACATCACGTGTCCCCGGTGGTGCGAGGCCCCGAGCTACGAGCTCGGCCCGACGTCCGCCGATCTCGAGGCGATCGCGCCCGGCACGACGTACTCCGAGGCCCGCGACGGCCTCCTCGACTGGACGATCCTCGGTTGCGGGGGCTTCGTGCCGACCGAAGCCGGCACGGGGGCTCCCGCGCCGGTGTTCGGCGATCGGGTCAACACGATCGGCTGGTACGACGCGAGCTGGCCTTACGACCCGAACGTGATCGGCATGACCACCTCGCAGACGGTCTCGGGCTGTCTCGTCGAGGCGGACATGGAGTTCAACGGCGTGAACTACCGTTGGACCACGAGCCCCGGCAGCACCGGCGTGGTCAACGCGTACTCGGCCGTGCTCCACGAGTCGGGCCACTTCTACGGTCTCGGGCACTCGGAGTACTCGAACGCGGCGATGTACTTCTCGTACTCGCGGGGCACACGCCTGATCACGCCCGACGACGCGAACGGCTACTGCTCGCTCTATCCCCCGTCCGGGCCGCCGCTCGACTGCACCACGCTCGGCTGCCCCCGCGGCCAGGTCTGCGACGCCGGCAGCTGCGTGATCGCACCCACGCCCCCGTGCACGACGGATGCGAATTGCGCGGCGACCGATCGATGCGACCTCGCCTCGGGCAAGTGCGTGACGCGCAACCCCGGCATGGGCCTCGGCGTGCCCTGCAGCGGGGACGCGGAGTGCACGACGGGCTTCTGCGCCGAGACGGCGAGCGGCTCGATCTGCTCGCAGACCTGCAACGCACTGAACACCCGCTCCTGCCCGAGCGGCTTCTACTGCAGCGGGAGCGCGGTGAACGACTGCGCGGTCGGCATCTGCCTGCCCGGCACCTCGGGGAGCGGCGGGTACGGCTCGGCGTGCACGAGCGACACCGAGTGCGCGAGCCTCTACTGCGCCGAGGGCCATTGCTCGACCCCCTGCGATCCCTCGGGCTCGACGTCCTGCCCGAACGGCTACGTCTGCCATCCGATGGCGCGGGGCGCCTGTGGGGCCTGCGGCCGGCCGCGAGGAAACGGTCAGCCCTGCGAGAACGACTCCCAGTGCATGGGTGGTGTCTGTTTCGCCCCGACCGTCGAGGCCGCGGGATATTGCACGCAGGGCTGCGCCGACGGCTCCGCGTGTCCGTCCGGGTATCGTTGCGATCCCTCCGGCACGATGCCGATCTGCGTGCAGGTGCCTCCCCAGCCCTCCGGATGCGATTGCGCCGCCGCTCCGGGCTCGGACTCCGGCCGCAGGGTTCCGCTGCTCGGCCTCCTGCTCGGCCTCGTCCTCTTCCGCCGCCGCCGTAGCCGATGAGCGCGAACGTACGGGAGCGCCGGCTACGGGATTCGCTGATTCCCTACCGCGGACGAGTGGCGTGGGGGATCCTGCTCTTGCTCGCGACCAACGTCCTCGACAAGGCCGTCCCCTGGGTCCTCAAGGATGCCGTCGATGCCCTGCGGGAGGGTCGATTCGCGCCCGTCGCGGGGCTCTCGCTCGTCGCGCTCGCGCTCGCCGCCGGGATGTGGCTCGTCCGCTCCGCGTCGCGGATCCGCATCTTCAACGTCGGTCGCGACGTCGAGTTCGACCTCCGCAACGACGTCCTCGCGCAGGTGCATCGCCTCGGGCCGGCCTTCCTCCGCGAGATGTCGACCGGCGAGGTGATGAGCCGGGCGACGAACGATCTCGGGCAGGTGCGCCTGCTCGTCGGGTTCGGCCTGCTCAACGTCGTGAACTCCGTCTTCGCGTACGTCGGCGCCATCGGCCTGATGACGGTCATCTCGCCGGAGCTGACGCTCTTCGCGCTCCTCCCGTACCCGCTCTTCCTCCTCGTGACGCGCGGCTTCTCGAAGGCGCTCTACACCCGCAGCCAGGAGGCCCAGAAGGCGCTCGGAAGCCTCTCGGAGCGGGTCCAGGAGGATCTCGCCGGCCTTCGCGTGGTGCGCGCGTTCGCCCTCGAGAAGCACCAGAGGGCGCGCTTCGAGGAGGCGAACCAGAGGGCGCTCGACAGCAACATGAAGCTCGTCGTGCTCCGCGGTCTGATGTGGCCGCTGCTCACGATGATCGGCGCGCTCGGAACGCTCATCGCCGTGGGGAAGGGCGGCTCGATGGTGCTCGAGGGCCGCCTCACGCCCGGCGAGTTCGCCGCCTTCGCAGCCTACCTCGGCCAGCTCGTCTGGCCCACGCTCGCGCTCGGCTACCTGCTCGCGATCGTCCAGCGCGGGCGGGCCTCGTTCGACCGCGTCCGTGCCATCCTCGAGGCGGAGCCCGCCATCGCCGAGCCGGCGCATCCCGAGGAAGCGCGAGGGCCGGGCGCGCTGCGCGTCGAGAAGCTCTCGTACGCCCGCGAGGGCCGGACGATCCTCGACGAGGTCTCGTTCTCGATCCCCGCTGGAGGCTCGCTCGCCATCGTCGGCGGCATCGGCTCCGGGAAGAGCACCCTCGCGGCGATGCTCCCGCGGCTCCTCCCGACCCCCGAGGGGACCGTCTTCCTCGACGACGTCGACGTCTGCCGCGTCGGCCTCCGCTCGCTCCGTCACGCCGTGGGGTACGCGCCCCAGGACCCGTTCCTCTTCTCGACGACCGTCGAACGCAACATCGCGCTCGCCCTCGACGATCCGGAGAGCCCCTCGGCCCGGGAACGCGTCCTCGCGGCGGCCGAGGAGGCGTCGGTCCTCGAGGAGGTGAACGGCCTGCCGGAGCGCTTCGACACGGTGGTGGGCGAGCGGGGCGTCCAGCTCTCGGGCGGCCAGAAGCAGCGCGTGGCCCTGGCCCGTGCGCTCATCGGGCATCCGCGCGTGCTCGTGCTCGACGACCCGCTCTCGGCCGTCGACGCCCGGACCGAGAGCCGGATCCTCGAGGCCATCGACCGGGCCGGCGAGGACCGGACCGTCGTCCTCGTCACGCACCGCGTGGCCGCCGCACGCCGGATGGACTCGATCGTCGTGCTCGAAGGTGGCCGCATCGTCGAGCGCGGCACGCACGACGAGCTCGTCACGCGGGACGGGCCGTACGCACGCCTCGCCGAGACGCAGAAGCTCGAGGAGGAGCTCGAGCAGCTATGAGCGCCGCCCGGAACCAGCCCTCGAAGAAGGCCTTCCTCCTCGTCGACAGCCAGCGCGAGAGCGTCGACGAGGCGGAGCAGGACACGGCGTTGCTCCGCCGTCTCGCTCCCTACCTCCGTCCGCAGGCGAAGCTGCTCGGCCTCTCGCTGCTCCTCATGCCGCTCGCGTCGGGCGCCGCCGCGCTCCAGCCCTTCTTCCTCAAGAAGGGCATCGACGCCGCGATCGTGGAGAGGAGCACGGCGGGCCTCCATCGCGTCGTCCTCGGCTTCGCCATCGCCATCGCGCTCGAGTTCCTCGCACGCTTCGCGCAGACGTACACGATGCAGCTCGCCGGCCAGAGGGCGACCGCGGCGCTGCGCAGCGACCTCTTCGATCACGTCCAGCGGCTGCGCGTCGGCTACTTCGATCGGACGCCGATCGGGCGCGTGGTGACCCGGCTGACGAACGACATCGACGCGCTCCAGGAGCTCTTCGCGTCGGGAGCCGTCACGGCGATCGCCGACATCCTGCTGCTCGTCGCGATCGTCGGCTTCATGTTCTACCTAGACGCCAAGCTCGCGGCCGTCACGATGCTCGCGCTGCCGCCGCTCTTCGTGCTCGTGAACGCCTTCCGGAAGCAGGCGCGACGCGCGTTCCGCGGGATCCGGGTCCACATCGCACAGCTCAACGCCTACCTCTCGGAGCAGGTCCAGGGCATCGCCGTGGTCCAGGCCTACGGTCGCGAGGCCGAGTGCCAGACGGAGTACCGCACGATCAACGCCGATCACCGCGACGCGAACTTCAGTGCCATCCGCTACGACGCGCTGCTCTACAGCGTGGTCGAGTCGATCTCCGTCGCCTGCGTCGCCATCGTGGTGTGGTACGCGAGCGTCGAGGCGGGCGCGCTGCCGGATCCGGCGGCCGCGGCGACCTACGTCGGCACGGTCGTCGCGTTCTACGACTACATCCAGAAGTTCTTCGTCCCGATCCGCGATCTCTCCACCAAGTACACCGTGATCCAGTCCTCGCTCGCGGCCTCGGAGAGGATCTTCTCCCTCCTCGACGTGAGCGAGACCGATGCGCCCGCCCGCGCCCCGGAGGGCCGCGAGCTCCCGTCGGACGCGGCCATCGCGTTCGAGCACGTGACCTTCGGGTACCGGCCCGACCTGCCCGTCCTCTCGGACGTGACGTTCCACGTCCGCCGGGGCGAGCGCGTGGCGGTCGTCGGGGCCACCGGCTCCGGCAAGACGACCCTCACGGCGCTCCTGCTCCGGCTCTACGACCACGAGCAGGGCACGGTCGCCGTCGACGGGGCCGACGTGCGCGCCTTCGACCGGGAGGCGCTCCGGCGGAAGTTCGCCTGCGTGCCGCAGGACGTCTTCCTCTTCCGTGGCTCCGTGGCGGAGAACGTGGCGCTCGATCTCCCCATCGAGCCGGACAAGCTCCGGACCGCGCTCGGGCGAGTCGGGGCCCTCGCGTTCCTCGAGCCGCGGGGCGGCCTCGACGCGCTCGTCGAGGAACGCGGGACGAACTTCAGCGCCGGCGAGCGGCAGCTCCTCGCGTTCGCCCGGGCCCTGTACCGCGACGCGCCGTACCTGGTCCTCGACGAGGCCACGGCGAACGTCGACAGCGAGACCGAGGCCCGCCTCGAGAGCGCGGCCGGCGAGGTCCTCGCCGGACGGACGGCGATCGTGATCGCCCATCGGCTGGCGACGGTCCGTTCGGCCGATCGCATCGTCGTCCTCCACCACGGACACCTCGTGGAGGAAGGGACGCACGCCGAGCTCCTCGCGCGGAACGGCGTCTACGCGCGCCTGCACCGTCTGCAATTCGCGCACGGCTGAGCGTCGAGCCCGTCCGACAAGGCGTGTACGCAGACGTGGGAGAGCGTACGCGGGACGTCTCCGGAACGTCCGGAAGACCACGTCTTCGTGTATCCTGACCGGACCGGCTACTCGGCGGGGTCAGGACACGAGCGCGCGCATGGTCGAGCAGGGGCCCGAGGTCTACGGCAAATACCAGCTCCTCGAGCTCCTCGCACGAGGCGGCATGGCCGAGGTCTACAAGGCCAAGTCCTATGGCGTGGAGGGGTTCGAGAAGATCCTCGTCATCAAGCGTATCCTGCCCGAGCTCTCGGCGAACCCACAGTTCGTCGACATGTTCATCGACGAGGCGAAGATCGCCGTCACGCTCTCGCATGCGAACGTCGTCCAGGTCTTCGATCTCGGACGCGCGGACGACACGTACTTCATCGCGATGGAGTACGTGGCCGGCTCGGATCTCGCGACCGTGCTCCGGCGGGGCCGGAGGCTCGGGCGGGCGCTCCCGATCGAGCTCGCGGCGTTCGTCGTCAGCGAGGTCGCCAAGGGACTCGACTACGCCCACCGTCGGAGGGACGCGTCCGGACGCCCGCTCCACATCGTGCACCGCGACGTCTCGCCGCAGAACGTCCTCATCAGCCACGAGGGCGAGGTCAAGCTCACGGACTTCGGCATCGCGAAGGCGCGCACCACGATGTCCGCCGAGACCCAGGCCGGCGTGCTCAAGGGCAAGTACGCGTACATGTCCCCGGAGCAGGCCCAGGGGAAGCTCGTCGACGCGCGTACGGACATCTACGCGCTCGGCATCGTGCTCTACGAGATGCTCGCGGGGCGCAATCCCTTCCACGCCGACTCGGCCTACGAGACCCTGAAGCGGGTGCGCGAGGGCACGGCGCCGAGGGTGCACACCGTCTCGCGCGGCATTCCCGAGGAGCTCTCGAACATCGTCGCCCGCGCGATGGCTCCGGACCCGTCGAAGCGCCACGGGAACGCCGGGCTCCTCTACGAGGAGCTCGTGCAATTCCTCTACACGAGCGGACGCCGGACAGGCGCGCACGACCTCGCGAGCTACCTCGACGCGCTGCGCGAGGCCTCCCAGATCGAGCGGATCGGCGAGGAGCCGAACGCCCAGCTCCGGGCCACGTTCGATGCCGTGCCGCGGAGCCCCGAGCGCACGCCGGTCGAGAAGCCGGGGCGCGCGCCGCTCGACGCCAGCACCACCGGCGGTCGTCGAAGGCGACAGACGGGCTCGAACGAGCGCTCGACGACCACGGGCGTCGCGCGCCCTCAGGCGGAGAAACGCGACGCGACCGCCTTCATGGCCCGGCTGCCCGCGCGCTCGAAGGACGAGGCCGGGATAAGGCGCGAGATCGAGCGCTGGGGCGGCTCGCTCCTCGAGGCCCGCGTGGCCGGCAGCGGTCTGCACGCCGCGACGACGGTGACGGCCCTCTTCGGGCTCTCGAACCCCGACGGCCACGACACGGACGCCGCCGCACGCTGCGCCCTCGCGCTCCGACGACGGCTGAACGTCGACTGTCCGATCGCGCTCCACGCGGGGCGGCTTCTCGTGGATCTCGACGGCAATCTCGTGAGGGAACAGCGCCTCGAGGCGATCCTCGCCGCCGCGAACGACCTCCTCGCCCGGACGGCCGCGGGGACGACGACGCTCGGGCGGACGACCGAGCCGCTGCTCCGCCGGGCCTTCGACGTGCGCCCGATCCACGGGCTCGAAGCGGTCTATCGGTTGGTCGAGGCGCGCGACTTCACCGAGACCCTCGGGAAGTTCGTCGGCCGCCGGGACGAGCTCCGTCGCGTCGGCGAGGTGCTCGCGGACGCGAACCGGCGGCGCACGCGGGTCCTCGCGATCATCGGCGACGAAGGCGCCGGGAAGAGCCGCATCCTGCTCGAGACGATGCGGAGGCTGAAGGCGGCCCGGCACGACGTGGGCATGCACGTCGCGCGTGTCGATCGGAACGCCCGGAACGTCCCGCTGGCGATGTGTCAGGAGATGCTGCGCGTCGTCCTCGGCGTCGACGATCTCGACACGGAGGCGGAGGTCCGCGAGAAGGTCGGGAGGCTCCGCGAGCTCGGGCTCCCGAGACCCGACATCGCGGCCGTGGAGCTCGCGATGGGCCTGCCGCTCGGCGGAGGTCCTCTCCCGGAGGGCGAGCGCTCGCTGCGCGCGGCGATCGCCCGCATGGCGACGAAGCTCGCCCAGGATCGACTCACGGTCTTCGCCTTCGACGGAGTCGAGAACGCGGACGACGCGAGCATGCTGATGCTCGAGCGGCTCACCGCCGACACGGCGGACAGCCGCGTCGTCATCGTCGTCACGCAGCGGCCCGGCCCGCGTCGCATCTCCCCGTCGGTGCAGGGCTACGAGGAGATCACGCTCTCGCCGTTCAGCGATCCGGACATCGCGAAGATGACGGCCGCGCTGCTCGGCGCCGACGAGGTCCCGACCGATCTCCTCCGCAAGGTCACGCTGAAGAGCGGCGGCAATCCGCTCTACGTCGAGGAGTACGTGCGCGCGCTCCAGGACGCGGGCGCCGTCGCGCTCGACGGCACGGGCAAGACGGTCTTCCGCACCGAGATCGCCGACGTGGAGGTCCCGAAGTCCCTCCGCGGAATCGTCGCCGCGCGCCTCTCGCGTCTCGCGCCGCTCGATCGGCAGGTCATCCAGATCGGAGCCGTCGCCGGCCATTCCTTCCGGACGGAGCTGCTCTCGCACGTCGCGGACGAGGAGCCGACGGAGGTCGAGGTCTCGCTCGCGGGCCTCCAGGACCGGGGCATCGTCGTCATGGCCGCTCCGGGGGAATTCCGGTTCGCCCACGATCTCATCGGCATCGTCACGCGCGAGGGCCTGCCGATCGAAGCGCGCCGCGAGCTCCACGCCGCGGTGGCCGAAGCGATGGAGCGGCTCTACCCGCAGCAGCTCGACGAGTGGGCGGATCGGGTCGCGCATCACTTCCGAGAGGGCGGCCGCCGCGATCGGGCCGTGCACTACTTCATCCGCGCGAGTCAGCGCCTCGAGGTCGAGAACCGCCTCGACGCGGCAGTCGGCGTGCTCGTGACCGCCGCCGAGATGCTCTCGGAGCAGGGCGAGCGCGACGAGCGCCTCTCGCTCCTCCGGCGCATCGGCGAGCTCTGCGTCCGGGGCCGGCTCGTCGATCTCGGGGAGAAGCACCTCGAGTCCGCCATCGCGCTCGCGGAGGCCGCGATGCGCGACGAGCAGGTCGCGGTCTTCTCGATGCTGCGCGGCCAGCTCCTCGGCCGGGCGAACCGCACCGAGGAGGGCATGCAATGGCTCGATCGGGCGCGCTCGCTCGCCCGATCCGTGGGCAAGAAGGAGCTGCTCCGCGACGTCACGCTGGCCACTGCGCAGGCCCACACCCGCATCGGCGACTACGCCACCGCGATCGGCCTCCTGCGCGACGCGCACAAGCTCGCTCGCGAGACCGGTGACGGGATCGCGACCCTCCGGTCCATGTTGCCCCTCGCCGTCGCGCACGCGGCCGCCGGAGACGCGACCCGCGCCCAGGAGACCCTCGAGGCCGCGCGACGCCTCCTTCCCACGCCCGAGCCACCGATGCTGGAGTGCGAGCACCTGCTCGCCGAGCTGCAGGTAGCGTACTACTCGGGCGCTCCCGACGACGCGATCGGCGTCGGCCTGCGCGCGCTCGAGGTCGCGAAGTCCCACGGGTTCCCCTTCGAGTCCGCGCTCGCCGCGCTCTACGTGGGCGAGTGCTACCTCCGGCTCACGGACTTCAAGCGGGCCTTCGCGCACCTGCGCTACACGTTCGACATCGCCCGCGAGCATCGGTTCACGAAGCTCCAGTACCGGGCGCTCGCGATCCTCGGCTTCCTCGACGCCGTGAAGTTCGGCTCCGAGGACGGCCGGCGCCGGCTGCTCGAGGCCGCGCGCTACGCCGAGGAGCGCGGCCACGTCGGGGACCTCGTCCAGGCCCTCTATCTCCTCGCCTTCCTCGACGAGAAGCAGGGCGAGGTGGCGGCGGCGGTCCGCGGCTTCCGCGAGGTGCTGCGCCTCTCGGCCGAGTACCGTCACGGTCACTACGAGCACGCGGCGGAGATGGCCCTCATCGCGATCGAGCAGGGCAAGCCGGTGAACCTGCCTCGCTAGGCGGGAGGCTCCGGCGACGGAAACGCGAACGCCGCCGGGCGCGTGGCCGGGCGGCGTTCCAGGGGCGATCGCGGAAGCTCACTCCATCGAGGAGGCGCCGCCCATCGACGAAGCGCCGCCCATCGACGAAGCGCCGCCCATCGACGAAGCGCCGCCCATCGACGAAGCCGAGCCGCGGCGCGACTGCACCTGCTGCAGGGCGTCGTCGAGCGCGGTGTTGTCGCTCGTCGAGAGGTAGGCGAGCGTGAGCGAGAGGATCATGAAGACGGCCGCGCTGACGGCGGTCATCTTCTGGAGGATGTTCGTGGCGCCTGCGCCGCCGAAGACCTGCTGGCTGGCCGCCCCGCCGAAGGCGCCGCCCATGCCGCCGCCGCGCCCCGGCTGGAGGAGCACGACGAAGATCAGGAACGCGCAGACGAGGACGTACAGAACGGAAAGGACGTTGAACAGCATCGGGTCTCCAGCGGGATCAGGCGGCTTCGACGATCGGCAGGAAGGTCTTCGTTTCGAGCGAGGCCCCGCCGACCAGCGCTCCGTCGATGTCCGGTTCGGCGAGGAGCTGGCCCGCGTTCTCCGGTTTGACGCTCCCCCCATAGATCACCCGGACGCCGGCCGCAAGATCCGCGCCCCGGACCTCGGACAATCGTCCCCGGATGGCGGCATGGACGGCCTGGGCGTCGGCCGGGGTGGCGGTCTTGCCCGTGCCGATGGCCCAGACGGGCTCGTAGGCCACGATCAAGCGCGACACCTCGGCGTCCGAGAGCCCCTCGAGCGCCGCGTCGAGCTGCCCCAGGACGACCTGGTTCGTGGTCCCGGCCTCGCGCTGGGCGAGGAGCTCTCCGATGCAGAGGATGGGCACGAGGCCGTGGCGCAGGGCCGCCTTGACCTTCGCGTTCACGACCGCGTCCGTGTCGCCGAAGAGCTGACGACGCTCCGAATGGCCGACGATGACGTGGGTGCAGCCGACGTCGCGGAGCTGGGCTCCGCTGACCTCGCCCGTGTAGGCGCCCTGGTCGTGGGTGCCGACGTCCTGCGCCGCGAGGAAGACCCCGCTCCCGGCGAGGGCCTGGCCCACCGCGTCGAGCGCCGGATACACCGGCGCCACGCAGACCTCGGCCCGCCGATCGCCACGGAGCCCCGCGCGGAGCTCCGCCACGAAGGCCAGGGCCTCGGCCTTGGTCTTGTACATCTTCCAGTTCGCCGCGACGAACGGGATGCGAGCGCTCATCGGAGCGCCTCGACGCCGGGCAGGGTGCGCCCCTCGAGGTACTCGAGCGAGGCGCCGCCGCCCGTCGAGACGTGGTCGTACTGGTCGGCCAGACCGGCCTCCTGGACGGCCGCGACGCTGTCGCCGCCGCCGACGACCGTGAAGCCCTCGCAGGCGGCCATCGACTTCGCGACCGAGAACGTGCCCTCGGCGAAGGGACGGTTCTCGAAGAGGCCCATGGGACCGTTCCAGAACACGCACTTGGCGTTCCGGATCCGCTCGCCGTAGGCCACCTCGGTCTTCGGTCCGATGTCGAGCGCCATCGCGTCGGCGGGCACGGCGTCGACGTCGACGACGGAGGCCGCGGAGGCCTCGATCGAGGCGGCCGTGCGGACGTCGACGGGGAGCACGACCTCGACGTTCTTCTTGGCGGCGTTCTCGAGGACGCTGCGCGCGAGGGCGAGCTTGTCCTCCTCGATCCGGCTCTTGCCCATGTTCTTGCCCTGGGCGGCGAGGAAGGTGTTCGCCATGGCCCCGCCGATGACGAGCGTGTCGACCTTCGAGAGGAGCGCCTCGAGGACGCCCATCTTGTCGCTGACCTTCGCGCCGCCGAGGACGGCGACGTAGGGATGGGGCGCGTCGCCGCGGACCGTGTCGAGAGACTCGAGCTCCTTGAGCATCAGGAAGCCCGCGCCGCGCTCGCGGACGAGCTGGGGGAGGGCGCTGACGGAGGCGTGCGCACGGTGCGCCGCCCCGAAGGCGTCGTTGACGTAGACGTCGCAGAGGGACGCGAGCTCCTTCGCGAAGCCGGCGTCGTTGGCCTCCTCCTCCGCGTGGAAGCGCAGGTTCTCGAGCATCGCGACCTGGCCGTCGCGCAGGTCGCTGACGACCTTGCGCGCGCCGTCCCCGATGCAGTCGTCGGTCAGCACGACCTCGCCGACGCCGAGCAGCTCGGCCAGCCGCTTGGCCGCCGGCTCGAGCGAGTACTCGGCCTTGGGCTTGCCCTTCGGTCGACCGAGGTGCGAAGCGAGCACGACGCGAGCGCCCTGCGCGATCGCGTACTCGATCGTCGGGAGCGCCGCGCGGATGCGCGTGTCGTCGGTGACCTCCGTCCCCTTCAGCGGAACGTTGAAGTCGACGCGGATGAAGAGCCTTCGCCCCGCGATCGCGAGGTCTTTGATCGAACGAATCGGCGCCCCCATGAGCTCAGCCTCCCTTGGCCAGGATCCGGACGAGGTCGACCATCCGGGCGGAGTATCCCCACTCGTTGTCGTACCACGCATGCACTTCGACGAGGTCTCCGTCGACCACGTCGGTGAGGTTCGTGTCGACGATCGCGGATCGCGTGTCGCCGAGGTAGTCGGCGGAGACGAGCGGACGCGTCTCGACGCCGAGGATGCCGCGAAGGGGCCCGTCGGCCGCCGTTCGGAAGAGGCCGTTCAGCTCCTCGACCGTCGTGCCTCGCCCCACGTTCGCGGTGAGGCAGACGATCGACACGTCTGGCGTCGGGACGCGGATGGACGACGCCGCGAACTTGCCTCGGAGCTGGGGCAGGACGGAAAAGAGCGCCTTCGACACGCCACTCGATGTAGGCACCATCGACTCGGCCGCAGCCCTTCCGCGTCGATAATCGCTGTGGTGCGGCTGATCGACGATCGCCTGGTCGTTCGTGTAGGAGTGGACCGTCAGCATGTGGGCCTTCCGGACGCCGAGGGCGTCGTCGAGGACCTTCAGGACCGGCGCCACGCAGTTCGTCGTGCACGAGGCGTTCGAGACCACGACATGACGGGCCGGGTCGTAGAGCCCGTCGTTGAGGCCGACGCAGAACACGCCATCGACCGAGTCCTCGGGCGGGGCGCTGACGATCACCCGACGCGCACCGGCCGCGACGTGACGGGAGGCCGAGGCGCGCGTGCGGAAGCGGCCCGTGCACTCGAGGACGACGTCGATGCCGAGCGCGGCCCACGGGAGCGAGGCGGGATCCTGCTCGGCGAGCACCCGGATGCGGCGTTCGCCGACGCGCAGGTGGCCGTCTTCCACTCGGATCGGCGCGCGCAGCCGTCCGTGGACCGAATCGAACTCGAGGAGATAGGCGAGGGCGTCCGCGTCGGCGAGGTCGTTGATCGCCACGAGCTCGACGTCGGACGCGGGGCTCGAGAGAATCAAGCGCGCTACACCGCGGCCGATCCGTCCGAAGCCGTTGATCGCGATCCTCGCAGCCATCGAGCCCTCCTCGCTCACCGACTCGCGAAGAGGCGGAGAGGCCCGACGACCACGCGCGTGGCCAGCACCGGGGCCGCGAAATTAGCCAGCATTTCCGCGTGGGTCAAGGAGAGGCCGAGCGACGGCGGAGGGACGGAACGCGAAACCGCCGATCGCTCGTGGGAACGATCGGCGGCTCGCCGGGCAGGACCCTGTCGTCAGACCGGCTCGGTGCCGTCTTCCTTGATTTCGGAGGTCACGAGCTCGAGGAGGGCACTCGTGAAGGCGACCACGTCCGAACGTCCGTATCCGCTGCTCTTGAGCTCGCGGTACACGGACTTCGCCATGATCTTGAGCGCGCGGCCGTCCGCCCCCGTGGCAGCCGCAGTCGTCTGGTTCGTCTGTTCCCGCATCGGTCTGTCCCTCCGTGGACTCGCCGCTGCTTCAAGCAAGCAGCGTGCCTTCGCCCCGAGGGGTGTGGAGGCGCGCGTTTTTTCGCGAAACGCGCATGTTTTGCGCTGACGCTGAACGTCTGCCGCGTACTCCGGTGCGCGATTCCGTGCGTCGCTGCGTACGCGGCTTCGCAGTCGCGTGGCCTCAGCGCATCGGAGCCTGCGCGCCTCGGGGGGCCACCGGCGGGCTGGGTTGGCCGGGCGGGCCCATCGCGGCGGCCGCGGCCGCGGTTCGGGCGGCGTCGAGCGCTTCGACGTACGTCCGCATCGAGGCGACCGCCTCGTCGGCCCGGAGGTCCCCGTCGTAGCTGCGGGCCAGGAAGTAGTGGATCTCGGGATGACGGGCGACGTAATCCGGGTACGCCGTCAGGATCGCCTCGAGCTCTTCGGCGGCATGGGCGTACCGAGACGGATGGCCCGCTCCGGCGCCGGGATGGGCGCCCGCCGTCTTGTAGGAGAGCCAAGCCTCGAGCAGGCGCAGGCTCGGGCCGCTGTGGCGACGGACGGGGGCGGGAATGGCCTGCAGGGCGTCGTACGCGTCCTCGAAGCGGCCCTGATCCACGGCCGCTCGCACGTCGGCGAAGCCCTCGACGAGGAGCCTCGCGTCGCGGGCGGCGAGCTGGGGACCGGGCACCGGCGACTCGATGGGGACGAGGGGCTCGCCGGACCGTCCGACGAGGAGGGTGAAGACCTCGAAGGCGAGGCGGGTGCGCTCGGAGCGCCCGACCTGCCCCGAGCGCTCGATGAGCTCGGCGGCCTCGACGCGACGGCTGTGGCCGAGGAGGACGAGGCCGAGATCCGCGTACCGTGCCGCGGCCACGTCGCCTTCGCCGAAGCCCTGGAGCTGACGCACCACGCGGCCGAACGGCCATTCCGGCGAGTAGATGTTGACGAGGTAGCCCTCGTACCGGTCGTAGCCGATGAGGTCGCGCGGGGCCGCGAACTCGATCCGCATGTTGTCGTCGGTGTTGATCCCCGCGGGCTCGCGTCGGCACCGTCCGGTGCAGCTGCGCGCGGGATCGTTGGACGAATCGGCGAAGGACTCCCAGGCCCCGCCTTCCTTCCTCCACTCGATCTGGGCGTACTGCTCCACCTCGCCCCGTCCTCCGAGCAGGAGGCGGGCGTAGAGGTCGTACGGGCTCCGGACGTGCGCGCGCTCGAGCTCCTTCGGCACGTCGGGATGACGGAACGCGCGCCCGAGCCGCTGCAGATCCATGGGGATCGGGCTGTCCGAGCCGAGCAGGATCGTGTCGCTCGAGAGGTCGTCCGCCGCGAAGACGAGCACGTGCCGGAACTGGGAAGCGAACGTCCGATAGATGGACTTGATGTTCTCGGGGCTGAGCTCGTAGAGCTGGACCCACTGACAATAGATCCCGCCGGGGCGGAGGCGCCGCTTCGTGATGCGGAAGTGGTCGGCCGTGAAGAGGTCGGAGACGCCCGTGATCCAGGGGTTCGACGGCTCGCTGATGATGACGTCGTATTGCCGATCCGTCGACGCGAGGTAGTTGCGGCCGTCGTCGTTCACGACCTCGAGCCGGGGCATCCGCACGTAGGGGAAGCGATCGAGCGGGAAGTCGAGGTGGTTCACGTCGACGAAGTGCCGCGCGGCCGCGGGGATGGCCCGCTCGAGCTCGATCACGTCCACGCGTCGCACGGGGAACTGGAGCGTCGTCCCGACCGTCACGCCGGAGCCGAAGCCGATGACGGCGAGGTCGAGGCCCTCCGGACCGCGGGGGTGGAGCAGGAGCGGATACGCTCCGACCATGATCTGGGTCGGCATGTCGTCGCCGTTCGAGGCGTCGACCTTGCCGTTGTTCTTGAGGGCGATGTGCTCGCCCCAATGCTCGACCGAGACGGTGGTGCTGAGGCCGTCTTCGTAGAAGAGGAGGTGGAGGCCCGCGGTCTGGCCTGGATCGCAGACGTCCTCGCCGCTCTCGGAGAGAGAGAGGCGGAACACGCCCATCGACATTCGGCCGAGGTCCCAGCGCAGCGGAGAGGACTCGCGCATCGAGGCGATCCAGAGCAGCGCCACGAGCGCCGGCACGAGCGGCGCGAGCACGTAGACCGAGACCGTGTGCCAGGCCGGCAGGGGCGTCGGCTTCCCGTCCGGCGTCGGCCGGGGCTCGGCCGAGGCGGCCGCGATCACGAGGACGAGCGCGAGGAGGAGGTTCAGGACGACGGCGACGATCAGCGTCATCTCCGTGCCGATCCAGGGCATCAGCAGGAAGCCGGGAACCCACGCGCCGACGATCGAGCCGAGGGTGTTGCTCGCGTAGACGACGCCGACGTCGCGGGCCACGGAACGGCCCCCCGACGTGAAGACCCGCAGCGTGAGCGGGAACATCGCGCCCATCCCGACCGTGCTCGGGAGGATGCAGAGGGCGGCGGTCACCAGCATCAGCAGCTGGACGGTCCCGACGTGCTGGTAGAGGTGGAAGTCCTGCCCCGTGCCCGTCGTGTAGAGCGAGCGGAGCGCCTGCACCATCGACGCGAACCCGCAGGGAATCTCGTCCTGCACCACGTAGTTCGCGAAGGTCGCGGCCGCGATGCCGAGCTGCACGACGCCGAGCTGGAGCATCGGATAGCGTCGCAGGACGGTGAGCAGGCCGACGAGGATCGCGATGCACTCGACCGCGACCGTCAGGAAGAGGGCGAGGAGACGCAGCCGATCCGTGACCAGGGCCTGGTTCACGATCGCCGCCGTCATCGGCACGACCAAGAGGAGCAGCGCTGGCGCGATCGGTGCCTCGGCGTCCGGTCCGTTGCGGCGGGTGCGGACCACGAGGCCGGTCGCGAGCAACGCGATGGGCACGCAGAAGAGGAAGGAGAGGGCGATCCAGAGGGTGGCGCCGTCCGAGACCGCGCGGACACCGTTGGCGACGAAGGTGAGGAACGCCGATGCGACGGCGAGGCCGACGATCGGCCGGCTGCCCCGGGCGAAGCTCGCGGCCGCGATCGCGCTGCCGCCGGCGATGCCCACGAGGAAGGTCACGAGGATCAGCGTGAACGAGTAGACGGACGAGCCGATCGTCATCGCCAGCGCACGGGTCCACACGACCTCGTTGCAGAGCGAGGCCGCCCCGGAGACGCCGAAGGAGATCACGGCGATACGACGGCTCCACGGGCCGACGCGCACGGCGAAGTCGTCCTCGGTGTCCGTCGTGGCGGGGCTCTCGCCCTCGTCCGTGTCGGGCGCGGGCGGGGGCGGCACCTCGACGGCGAGGCGTTTCCGCAGGAGCCAGATCGTGCCCCCGAGGGCGAGGTTCATGCCCACGGCCACGAGGTTCGTGGCGACGAGGCCGAGCTTCGGCATGAGCACGAAGCCGGAGAGCGCGTTGCCGACGACCGCGCCGAGGGTGTTCACGCTGTAGAGAGCACCGACCCACGCTCCGACCTGCCTCGACGACTGATCGGAGCGGACGAAGTGCTGCGCGAGGAGCGGCAGGCTCGCGCCCATCAGGGTCGTCGGAACGAGCAGGATCGGCAGCACGCAGAGGAAGCGGCCGAACATGAACTGCCAGGACGTGGCCCCGAGCTCGTTGCGCATGAAGCCGTTGACCGTCGCGAGGAATCCCTCGGGATCGACCAGGGACGGCACGAAGAGCGCCCAGAGCCCGACGCCCACCTCGACCGCGGCGTAGGCGAGGAGCGGGCGACGGATCCGGTGGCCGTGCTTGCCCGCGAGGAAGGCGCCGAGGCCGAGGCCGGCCATGAAGGCCGTGACGACGGTGCTCGTGGCGAAGCCCGTCGCGCCGAAGACCAGGTGCAGGCGCCGGCCCCAGATGCTCTGGAAGATCAGGCTCGAGGCGCCCGAGACGAAGAAGGCGACGAGGGCGAGCCCCCGCGACCGGGCATCGAGCGCGGAGGGGGCGGCGGGAACGCCGGATGCGTTCGTCGAAGAAGCGTGGGTCACGAGGTCTCCCCGGATGGCGGCCGAGTATAGGTCCCACCCCCCCGGGGTAAAGGCGAAGAGGAAACGAAGCGGAGCCGCCCGGATCCTGCGCGCGCTTCGTTCAGCTCTGGGATTGGAGGGTCTGCTTCACGGCGCCGCTCGCGCGATCGACGAGCCGCGAGAGCAGCTCGATCTCCTGGCCGTAGCGGTAGATCCCGGCCTGCATCGCCAAGAGCTCGGCGGTCCCCAGGGTGCGCCCCGCGACCGAGCCGCGGACCATCGATTCCATGGCGCGCTCGCCCTCGGAGAGACGGACCAGCTGCGTCTGCAGGATCGCGCGGAAGCCGCCCGGTTCGATCGCTTTACCCGTGGCCGCCGCGCGCGGAACGCCCCCGGACGGGGCGCCGACCGTTCGTGGGACCGGAGGCGAGACCAGGGAAACGGACGGGGGTCGGACACTGAGCGGACGGGTCATGCGGGCCTCTTTCCCGCCGTCCTCGGCCCACGTGGGGCCGAGTTGCTCCGTATCATCCGGATTCCATCGCCTCGCGGAGGAGGTCGAGGGCCTTCGTGTGGATCCGACTCGCCCAGGACTTCGACACCCCGAGCTCGGCCGCGACCTCGTCGAAGCGGCGGCCGTGGAAGTAATGGCCCTCGACGAGAGCCCGCTCGCGCTCCGGCAGCGCCTCGACGGCGCGCCGGAGCCGCTCGGCCGCCTCGCGCTCGAGCAGCCCGGCTTCG
Organism: Polyangiales bacterium; assembly: GCA_046351215.1. Lineage (GTDB taxonomy): Bacteria > Myxococcota_A > Polyangia > Polyangiales > Houyiibacteriaceae > JAXLYX01. Next base: position 329,146 of record JAXLYX010000007.1, read on the forward strand.
GGCGACGCGGGGGGCTCGGCCTCGTCCTGGCCGAGACACGAGAGGGCGAACGACGAGGTGAGACGAGCGATCGTGTCGTCGAGGGCCTGCGTGGTCCGCGCCTTGTCGCCGCGGCTCGCGGGATCGGCCGCGCGGGCTTCGGCGACGCCTTCGGCGATGGCATCGGCATCCTCGGCCTGGCGGATGCGCTCGTAGGCTCGGCGCGAGAGATGCGAGCTCTTGCGCGCGTGATCGAGGATGGCGCCCCGGACCCGGTAGTACGCGAAGGTCGAGAACTGCACTCCACGCGCGGCGTCGTATCGCGAACGAGCCTCCCACAGCCCCGCGAAGCCCGCGGCGACGAGGTCGTCGAGCTCGGCCGTGAGCTCGAACTGGGCCTTCAGCTTGCGGGCCACGCTGCGGACCAGCGCCTCGTGCTCTTCGATGAACCGATCCCCGGCGTCCACCTCACCCCCGCCCTACGTTCGTCCCGCCCGCTCGTGGCTTGGCCGACCCACCCCGGGTCGTCAAGTCCCCCACATCGCCTCACCACCGCACGAAGGAGCAGCCTTGCGACACTCCGGCGGGCCGGGTAGGAGAAAGGAGTGGACCAGCGCGCATCGAGAACGCTACCGGGTCTCGCACGGGCCGACCGGCGGGATCGGGAGGAGCTCGCGCGCTGGGTGTCCGGGCTCGTCCAACATCCGGAGAGGCTCGAAGCGCTCGCGATCGTGTACGCGGGCCTTTCCGAGGACGCACGGCAGGAGCTCGTCTCGCTGCTCGAGCGCACCTGCCTCTCGGAAGGTCGCGATCCGGCGGTGGCCCTCGAAGCCCTGCAGCGCGTCGGCGCACGCGCCGACGCCCGCGCCGAGGTGATCCGCCACCCGGCCGCCGCCGCCAAGGCCTTCGAGCAGAGAGCCACGGGAACGGTGGTCCTGGAGCTCGACGACCGCGGCGACAAGGCGGCGCTCGTCGCCTCGCTCGACAGGAGCGGCGCGGCCCACCTCGAAGTCCGCTCGGATTCCTCGACGGAGGAAGGGCCGCTCGAGCCGATCCCCCTCGGGGAAGGCGTCGACCGCGCCGCCCGCATCGTGCTCCTGCATCTCCGATCGGGTGGCGCGCTCCCGCCCGGCGCTTCACGGTTCGCCCACCTCTTCGCCCCCTGAACGGCGACGAGGCGCGAGAACCCCGTGGCAGTCTTCACCGAGCTCAGTCTCGAGGACGCGTCGCGCGTGACGAGGGCCCATGGCCTCGGTGCGTGCAGCGGCCTCGTGCCCATCGCCGCCGGCAGCGTGAACACGAACTACTTCGTGGACGGCGCGTTCGGGCGGCGCTTCTTCCGGATCTACGAGGAACAGGACGCCTCGGGCGTCGCCTACGAATGGGCGCTCCTCGACCACCTCGTCAGCGCAGGAGTGGCCGTCCCGCATCGCGTGCGAGGGCCGGGTCCGGGCGAAGAGCGCGTGGCCGGCAAGCCCACGGCGATCTTCGAGCTCGTCGGCGGCGAGGAGGTCTGCCAGAAGCTCGTCACGCCGGGTCGGGCCGCCGCCGTGGGCGCCGAGCTCGGTCGGACGCACCGGGCGCTCTCGAGCTTCGGCTGGAGGCGCGAAGGCCGCTTCCGTCGCCAGGACCTCCGCGACCGCCTGGATCGCGCGGCCACGCACGGCCGGCCGGAGCTCGTCGAGCCGATCGGACGGCTGCGCGAGGTGCTCGACGAGCTCGACGCCAACGAGCCGGAAGACCTCGCCCGCGGCGTCGTCCACGGGGACCTCTTCCGCGACAACGTCCGGTTCGAGGGCGAGCGCATCGTGGCCCTGCTCGACTGGGAGAGCGCGTCGGACGGAGTCCTCGCGTACGACCTGATGGTCACGGTGCTCGCGTGGTGCTTCGGCGACCGCTTCGATTGGGAGCTCGCACGCGCGATGGTGCAGGCGTACGACCGCGAGCGTCCGCTCGGCGAGGTGGAGTGGAGCTCCCTCCGTCACCTCGGGATGGCGGCGGCGGCTCGTTTCGCGACGACCCGGATCACCGATTTCCACCTGCGGAGCGGAGGGGTCGGCGAGCGCGTGCACAAGGACTACCGCCGCTTCCTGGCGCGCCTCGAGGCCGTCGCCGCGCAGGACGGCGGAACGCTGGCCCGGATGCTCGGCGCGCGCTGACGGGCGACCGCCCCCGGCCACCACGGCGAGGACGGAAGAGGAGAGGGCGACCCGGGAACGGGCCGCCCTCTTCGCTCGTGCAGGGTCCCTCGAGGGGGAGGGGAATCACTCCCCTTCGTCGAACGCCTCGTCTTCGTCGAGCCGCGGCGTCTCGAGGATCTCGCCGTTCGGACCGTCCCGTCGGATGACGAGCACGTGCCGCGACACGACCTGATCGCTCTCGCGCGCCACGACGATGACGAAGTTCATGCCGTCGCGCAGCGGGACCGAGACGTCGAAGTCGAGGCGCCGCGTGTCGCCGGTCGCCGGATTCGAACGATAGAAGACCTTGTTGTTCCCGGCGAAGATGTAGAGGTCGCGCACCCGGGCGTCGTCCGTCGCGTCGCCGTGGACGCGCACCGAGCCCTCGCGCGTCACGAGCGTTCCCTCGTGCTGCACGTGGAAGACGGGGGGCTGCTCGCTGAGGACGAAGTCCACCTGGGGCCGAGCCGCCCCGCGTCCGGCGGAGAGGGCCGAGGCCTCGACCCAACCGGGCTGGCCACCGCCGAGATCGATGCGCTGGAAGGCACCGAGCTGCGCCTGGGTCGCGACCACCGACGCAGCGCGCGCCCGCGCGACGACGGGGGCGTCGGCCGCCGGACGCTCCCGGACGACCGCGCCCGCCGCGAGCGTCGCGACGCCGGAGCGCGCCGTCGCCGAGCCGTTGCCGGCCCCGATCGGGATCTCGATCTTGTGGCTCACTCCCTCACGGAGGTCGGTGTCGGTCACCTGGACCTCGAGCTTCACGTTCGCCGACTGGAAGTCGGACAACACCTCGAAGCCGAAACGCACGAGGCGTTCCTCCCCCGGGTTCATGGCGTCGAGTCGGAAGCGCCCTTCGCGGAGGAGCACGCCGCGGCCGCTCTTGCTCGCGAGGTTCGCCTCCGTCGTGAACGTGCGGCCCTGGCCGACGTTCTTCACGCGGAGGTAGAGGCTGCCCCGCTCGCCGCGCTGGAGCACACCGTCCCCGTTGGCCCCCGGCTGGTCGTCGGCGAACTGGACGGCATACGTGAAGGCCGGCCGGGCGAGCGCCCGGATCTCGGTCCGCACGACGGCCTCGGGCGGCGCGTGACCGTTCGCCTCCTCGAAGCGGACGCGGATCACGTCGGCGCGCTCGTCGGCCGAGCGGGGCACGCGGCAGACGCGCTGCTCGTTCTCGCGGGTGCAGAGCGCGAGGCTGGCCGTCCACTCGCGCGTCTCGCCCGGGGCGAGCCTGCCGAAGACGAGCTCCCGCTGATCGAAGAGGGCGTTGTCGCTCTTCGTGATCGCACGGAGCTGGTAGAGCGTGTGCGTGCCGGTGTTCGTCACGCGGACCTTGAGGTGGAAGTCCTCGCCCGCGGTCACGGCATTGCCGGCCTTGTCGGTCGTGGCCTCGACCGTGACGGTCGACTCGCCCTGGTCCGCTCCGGTCGACCAATCGACGCCGAGACGGCGGAGCTCTTCGACGGCCTTCGCCATCTCCTCCTGGCGGGTCTGCTCGACCACCGGCTGGGCGTCACGCAGCATCTCGCGGCGCCCCGGGCGCTGGGCGCGCGCGAGGAGCTGCCCCGCGAAGCGCGTGAGGAACTCGGCCTCCTGCTCGTTCTCCTCCCGATCGTCCGGACCCGCCTCCTGGAGGCGGCGCCGCGTCTCGATCGGCAGGTAGTAGCGGAGGACGGTCGAGGGCCGCTGTCCGTCCACGGCCGCGGCGTTGGTCAGGTGCGAATGCAGGTCGGACTCGCGGATCCCGTGCTCGTCGACCACGAGGTCCATGTCCTCGCGGTCGGCCGTCATCGGATCGATGGCGATGTCCGGGACGATGCCCACGCCCTGGATCGAGACCTCGCCGGGGGTGAGGTACTGGGCGATCGTCAGCTTGAGGGCCGAGCCGTCGTTCAGGTTGTAGATGATCTGGACGGATCCCTTGCCGAAGCTCCGCTGGCCGACCACGAGCGCGCGGTCGTGGTTCTTGAGCGCGCCGGCGACGATCTCGCTGGCCGACGCGCTGCCGCCGTTGATCAGCACGACCATCGGGTAGTTCGGCTCGGTTCCGCGCTCCTGGGCCTCGCGCACGTCGCGCTCGCGCGGGTTCCGCGACTGCGTGGAGACGATGGTGCCGCGGGTGAGGAACGTGTCGGCCACGCGGACCGCCTGGTCGAGCAGACCTCCCGGATCGTCGCGGAGGTCGAGGACGAGACCGCGCATGTTGCCGCGATGCAGCTCGGCGAGCGCGCGGACGAGGTCCTCGTGCGTGTTCCCCTGGAAGCTGTTGATCTTCACGTAGCCGACGTTCGCCTCGAGCATGCGGTGCTCGACCGACTCGATGTGGATCACGGCGCGGACGAGCTGGACCTTGCGCTTCGGGGCCCACTGCCCGCTCGGCTGCCGGCGCGAGATCCAGACGTCGACGCGGGAGCCCGGCACGCCGCGGAGCCGGTTCACGGCCTCCGAGAGGGGCATGTTGAGCGTCGACTCGTCGTTGATCTGGACGATGCGATCGCCCCGGAGGATGCCGGCCCCCGAAGCGGGCGTGTTCGGCATCGGACGGATCACGGTGAGCTGGCCGTCGCGCATCGAGATGACGATGCCGAGCCCGCCGAACTCGCCGCGGGTGCTCATCTGCATCTCCTCGAAGATGTCGGGCGTCAGGAGCACCGAGTGCGGATCGAGGGTGCGGAGCATGCCGTTGACGGCGGCGTACTCGACGTCCCGGAGCTCGAGGCCTTCCTCGTCGCCGAGACCGTGCTGGAGGAAGGCGAAGACGTCGCGGAAGCGATCGGTGAGCGCCCAGGGGGAGGCGACGTCGGAGACCCGGAAGGACTTCCGCGCGTCGTGGACCTGGACCACCAGCTCGGCGTCGCCCTCGTGGTACTGCACGAGCACCGGTGCGACGGTCCGCTGGATCGCGTCGAGCCCCGACAGGAACATCTTCCGCCAGTCGATGCGGCTGCGATCGACGTAGTTCTGGTTGACCTCCTGGACGCACCGCGAGAGCACGGCGACCTGGGTGAGGTCGTACGGGTCGCGATCCCGAGCCGCCTGGGCGCGCGCGGAGCCGTCGATGTCGACGCCGAGCCCGTTGTGGCGCGGCCACACGAAGGAGAGGGTGAAGGCCGCACCGACGGTCAGGACCGCGAGGAACGGGACGAAGAGGCGCTTCGAGAAGGACATTCCGGTCTGGGGGCGAGTGTAGCGATTGCGGCCCCGGGGGGCTACCGCGCATAACATCGGGCGCGGCCTAGGGATTTCCCAGTGGTCGACGTTTTCGGAGGTTGCTTCCTTGGCCCGGCTCGAGCTCGACCCCGCCCAAATCCCGACGAAGGTCCGAGAGGTCTGCTCCGTGCTCCACCAGCACGGGGAGAAGGCGTGGATCGTCGGGGGATGCCTCCGGGATCTCCTCCTCGGACGCGCCGTGAGCGACTGGGACCTCGCCACGACCGCGAGGCCCGAGCGCGTCGTCTCGCTGTTCCGGCGGACCATCCCGACGGGGATCAAGCACGGCACCGTCACGGTGCTGTGGAAGGGCGAGGCCTTCGAGGTGACGACGCTGCGTGGGGAAGGGGCCTACACGGACGGCCGCCGGCCCGACCACGTCTTCTACGTCGACCGGATCGAGGACGACCTCGGGCGACGCGACTTCACGGTGAACGCCATCGCCTTCGATCCCGTCGACGGCTCGATCGCCGACCCGTTCGGCGGCCTCGAGGACCTCCACGCGCGCGTGCTGCGCGCCGTCGGCGATCCCATCGCGCGGTTCTCCGAGGACGGCCTGCGGATCCTCCGGGGAGCGAGGTTCGCGGCGACGCTGGGCTTCGAGCTCGATCCCGCGACCGAGGCCGCGTTCCGCCCCACGCTGGACGTCTTCCGCAAGGTCAGCGCCGAGCGCGTCCGCGAGGAATGGATGAAGGCCATGAAGGCCGAGCGTCCCTCGCGGGCGTTCGTCGTCATGCGTCGCACGGGGATCCTCGACGTGACGTTCCCCGAGCTCGCCGGCCTGCCGGAAGGGGTCGCGGGGAGCGGCTTCGCCCTGGCGCTCGAGGCCTGCGATCGTGCCGCCCGGGAGCCGATCGCTCGCCACGCCGCCTTGCTCGCCCCCCTCGGTCGACCGGCGGACGCACCTAAGGAAGCACTTATCGAAGCAGCGGGCTCGGCGGCCGATCGGATCGACCGATTCCTCCGCACGTACCGCTACTCGAACGAAGAACGCGGCGCGGTGGTGCACGTCGTACGGCATCAGCATCCCCACTATCGGCCCGATTGGTCCGATGCCGACGTGCGTCGCTACGTGCAGAGGGTCGGTCTCGCGCATCTCGACCTGCTGCTCGCGACGCTCGAGGCGCTCGATGCGGCCGGCGGCTCGGTGCCCCATCGGGCCGAGCTCGCGGCCCGTATCGCGGAGCAGCGCGCGACCGGGCTCGCGGTGACCACGAAGGACCTCGCCGTCTCGGGCCAGGAGCTGATGGCCGCGCTCGGCATCCGCCCCGGCCCCGGCATCGGCAGGCTCCAGCGGCGGCTCCTCGACCACGTCACCGAGACCCCCATGGACAACGTCCGGGAGCGGCTCCTGGCGGTCGCCGCCGGGCTCGTCGAGTCCGGCGTGCTCGAGGAGGGCGGGCCGTGAGCAGCGGGTTCGTCGACCTCCACTGCCATTACCTCCCCGGGATCGACGACGGGGTGCGGAGCCAGGAACAGGGCCTGGCGCTCCTCGCCGGGCTCGGCCGCGCCGGCTTCACGACCGTCGTCGCCACGCCCCACATCCGGGCCCGGATGTTCGACAACGACAAGCAGACCATCGAGTCGGCCTTCTCGTCTTTTCGAGAGGTTGCGTCGCGAACCCCGAATCTCCCGGAGATCGGCCTCGGCGCCGAGCACCACGTCGACGAGCTCTTCCAGCGTCTGCTCGGGGAGGGCGGACTCGTGCCGTACCCGGGCGGACACGCCGTGCTTCTCGAGCTGCCCCCGGAGCGCTGGCCCCTGCGTCTCGAGCACCGGCTCTTCGAGGTGGGTCTGCGTCGGCTCAAGCCGGTGCTGGCCCATCCCGAGCGCTACGCGCCTCTCTTCGCGACGACGAAGCCCCTCGACCCGCTGATCGACGCCGGCGCGCTGCCGATGCTCGATCTCCTGTCGCTCGTCGGGAAGTACGGCCGGGCCCCCCAGAAGGCGGCCGAGCGCATGCTCGCCGAGGACGTCTACTACGCAGCCTGCTCGGACTGCCACAAGCCCGAAGACGTCCCGCACGTCGTCGAGGCCATCGCACGGCTCGAGCGGCTCGTCGGTCGCGAGCTCGCGCTCGAGCTGCTGTCCGTCCACCCGCGCCGCATCCTGGACGGAACGGCCGAATACTGACAAAGGTCGCACGCGCAGCTCATGGTCGCCTCCACTCCTCGACGTCCCTTCCTGCGCCGCCACGCGATCCCGCTCGTCCTCTCGATCGTCGTCGGCGCATTGCTCGCGTGGGTGGCCGCACGCGGAGGCGTGCCCCTCGTACCGGGTCGGGCGGCCTTCCGCTCGCTCGAGCCCTGGGCGATCCCGGCATACGTCCTCAGCCTCTTCGGCGTCGTCTTCCTCCGCGCGGCACGCTGGCGCTTCCTCATCGCGCCTGTGAAGGCGATCCCGGTCCGGGAGGTGCTCCGCCTCAACGTCGTCGGCTTCCTCGCGATCTTCCTCCTGCCGTTCCGCCTGGGCGAGGCGGCCCGACCCGCGCTGACCAAGCTGCGGCACGGCGTCCCCATCTCGGCGGGCGTGGGGACCGTCGCCGTCGAGCGTGTGGTCGACGGGATCGTGACGAGCCTCTGCGTCGCATACGCGCTCTTCGCGCTCCCGATGCGCGAGACCACGAACCCCGTGGCGCGGGCCCTGCCGGGCTACGGGCTCGTCGCGCTCGCGGTCTTCACGTCGGCCTTCGCGGCGCTCTTCCTCTTCCTGTGGCAGCGGGCCCTCGCGACGCGGCTCTGCCACGCGATCCTCGACCTCGTGTCGCGGCGCCTCGCGGACCTCGTCACCGAGAAGCTCGCCTCGATGGCCGATGGGCTGCGCATCCTCCACGACCCGAGGCTCGCGGCCGGTTTCCTCCTCGAGACGCTGCTCTACTGGGGCCTCAACGCCTTCGGGATGTGGATCCTCGCGCGCGGAACCGGCCTGCCCCTCGATTTCGGACATGCGGTCGGCATCATGGGCATCCTGGCGATCGGCATCCTCCTGCCCGCCGGCCCGGGTCTGTTCGGGAGCTTCCAGCTCGCCGTCGCGGCCGGGCTCGAGTGCTACCTCCCGCCCGAGATCGTCGGCGTGCAGGGCTCCCTCTACATCTTCCTTCTCTACGGTCTCCAGGCGCTCGTGACACTGCTCGGTCTCGTGCCTCTCTTCCGCCTGCACGTGGGAATGGACGAGCTCCTGGGGGAGTCGACCGAGGCCTCGGAGGAGACCGCCCCGAACTTGCGACAGGGGGAGGGCAGCGCCTAGGCTGCCGTCGAATGCGCACGCTCGCCGCCGCGTCCCTCGTCGTCCTGGCCCTGGTGGCGGCGCCTTCGACGGCCTCGGCCCGAAAGACGAAGGATCTCGCGCACCGCTACGAGCAGGTGTGGAGCGCGGTGATCCGTCTCCTCCGCGTGGACATGCACGCGCGCATCGAGGAGCAGGACGCGACCAACGGATTCGTGCTCTTCGGGTTCCGCGAGGGGGGCCACGGCTACGAGGCGAGCCTCGAGCTCGTGCGGGTCGAGGTCCGAGGCGTGCCGATCGTCCGGGTCGCCGTGAACATCGCCAATGCGCCCTCCTACCTCGAGGCCATGCTCCTCGAGCGCCTCCACCAGAAGCTCCGACAAGACTACGGCGAGCCCATCGTCCGGCCGCAGCGGTCGCCCGATGCCGGCGTGGCGGACGTGCGCGACGCCGGAGCGGCCGACGAGCCCTCGGACGACTCGTCGTCCTCGACCGACACGGAAGAGCCGGCGGACGAGCCGCCGCAGGGCACGAGCCGGCGCGGCCGTTCCCGCTGACGACGTAGAGACCGCCGCAACCGCTCCGATGGCGGGCCGAAGAGCGCGCTCGCATGCCCACGCGCTCGGCCCCGGTCTCCGCCGTCGCAGCCCTCGTCTTCGCCATGGCCACCGTCGCGCTGGCCTCGACGCGGCAGGGGTCCCCGCTCGTGGAGCCGCCTCCGCCCCCGCCGCGCCATGCCGCGCCTCGGCCGCGCGCCCCGACCGCCGCCGAGCCCCTCGACCTGAACGGGGCCACGGCATCCGAGCTCGAGGCCCTGCCCGGCATCGGCCCCGCGACGGCGCAGCGCATCGTCGAGGCGCGAGCGAGGGCAGGGCGCTTCCGCGATCTCTCGGAGCTCGATGCGGTGAAAGGCGTCGGCCCGCGCACGATCGCGCGGCTCGCTCCGCTCGTGCGCTTCGGCCCCGGCGCCGTCAGTAGCGATCGATGACCAGGCCGAGCCGGAGCCCGAGCTCGACGATCACCGGTCCGAGCGCGTCGAGCCGGCCGAGGACGGGGACGGAGGCCCGGAGATCCACGCCGACGAGCCAGCCATCCCGGAGGAAGTCCAGGCCGAGACGACACGTCGGCGCGAAATCGCCCTGCGCACCGCCGCTCCGCACCCCGAGGAGCGCGAGGGCGCCGAAGGAGAACCGGGGCACGACCGAGACCACGTCCACCTGGTACACGGCCTCGATCCCGGCGGAAACGAGGTGGGTCGGCGGATCGGGGAAGAACGGGGAGTAGCCGAGCCGCGCGCCGATCGACCAGGCGGGGGAGAGACCGATCAGGGACTCCGCGAGCAGCGAAGGTCCCTGGGGGAGGGCCTCCGATCGACGGGGCGCCAACGCGTAGCCCGCCCCGAGCTCCAGCGTGAGCCGCTCCTCGTAGGCCCGGGCGCTCACGGGCGCCATGGCGACCAGCGCGAGGCCGAGGGCGAGCGTCACGACGTGGCGCGGTCGTCGGAACATGCGCGAAGCGCCTTACCACGGCCGCCTCGGCGCGGCGAGCGACGTTGACTCATGGGGTCGGCCGTGTATAGTCCCGCGGCTCGCAGGGCTCCCCGTCCGTCGGGTCGAGCCGCGATTCGCAGGAGAAATGAGAGCCGTGTCGACGAACGACGCCGAGCCGAACAACGAGAACGCCGAGACCTCCACCGACGCCACCGAGGCCGGTGCGGGCGAGGCCGCGGGCGAGGGCGGGACGACGGACGCGGCGGCGGAAGCCACGCCCTCGTCGGCCGAGCCCACCCCCGAGGCCGCGCCCACCGGAGCAGCCGAGGCTCCGGAGGCGGTGGCCGAGGCGCCCGCGAGCGCCGCGCCCGCGAGCGCGGCGCCGACCACGCCAGCCACGGCCGCGAAGCCTTCCGAGAAGGACATGACCCCGGGTCAGCGCCTCGCCGCCCAGAAGGCGGCCAAGGCCGCCCAGAAGGCAGCGACGCGCGGGCGCGAGGCCGAGCTCGTCGAGCAGAAGGCGATCGAGACCGCGGAGGAGACCACCAAGGTCGCCCGCACGTGGGTCGAGCAGCACTACAAGCTCATCGGGGGCATCCTGGCGGGTGCGGTGGCCGTCGTGGCGCTCGGCGCCGGCGTGAAGTGGTTCTTCACCCGGGACGACTACGCCGCGGGCGGTCTCCTCTGGAAGGCAACCGAGGCCGCGACCGCGGAGATCCGCACGGCGGAGCCCGGCGCGACCGAGAACCCCGACGACAACTCCCTCCGGTTCGCCACACCGGCGGCCCGCGACCGGGAGGCCCTGTCGCGCTACCAGCGCGTCGAGTCGAGCCATCCCAGCGCGCCCGCGACGCTCTTCGCGCGCCTCGGCCATGCCGCGACGCTCCTCGGTCAGGAGAAGATCGCGGAGGCGAGGGCGGAGTACGAGCGCGTCGCCTCGGCCGAGGACGTGGCCCCGTTCCTCGAGGCCCAGGCCCTCGAGGGTCTCGGCGTCACGTACTTCGAGCAGCGCGACTTCGCGAAGGCGAAGCAGAAGTTCGAAGCGCTCCGCTCGCTCGACCACAACCGCTACCAGAACGTCGCGGACTACCACCTCGCGCGCGTGCTCCACGCCGAAGGGCAGGACGATCAGGCGAAGCAGAAGCTCCAGGGCCTGCTCGAGCGCCTCGGCGAGGACGACGCCCCGGACCTCGCGTACGTCCAGCAACAGGCCGAGCTCCTCCTGCAGGACATCGATCCGAGCAGCGCGCCCCGCTCGTCCGGCGGCGGCATCGACCTGAACAGCCTCCCGCCGGAGGTGCTCCAGCAGCTGCTCCAGCGCGGCATGCAGGGCGGAGGGCAGTGAACGTCGGACGGCCGCTCGCCCGGCTTTTCGTGGGCCTCGGGCTCGCGACCGGCTGTGGCGGGGCGGCAGGTCCGTTCGGGCCCGGAGTGGTCGAGCCGCGAACGCCGCTCGCCGAGGAGCCCGCGTTCCGTCAGCCCTCGCGGACGGCGATCTCGCTGCGTCTCTCGAAGCGCCTGTCGCCTCAGATCGGCGGTCGCTACATCCCGGTGGAGCACGCGGGCGTCGCCATGGATCCCACGCGGGAGCGGCTCTACGTCGGCCTCGACGATGGGAGCCTCCGCGCGCTCGACGCCGACGGGCACGAGCTCTACCGCTACGAGGTCGGAGCTCCGATCGACGCGACTCCGGCGCTCGATCGGGTGCGGAACCTGATCTACGTCGCGGCGAACGACGGCACGATCCACGCGCTCGACGCACGGGACGGCTCGCGGAAATGGGTCGAGAACATCGGCCACGCCATCGCCCAGCCCCCGATCCTGACGGCCACCGCCATCTACGCGGTCGCCGAGGACGACGTCGTCACGGCGATCGCCCGCGAAGACGGGACCGTCCTCTGGAACTACCGGAGGCCCCCGTCGGACGAGATCACGATCAAGGGCCACGCCGGCATCGTCCAGATCGGGGACCACCTGTACACCGCCTTCAACGACGGGGTGGTGGTCTGCCTCGATCCGTCGGACGGGAGCGCGGTCTGGGAGCTCGATACCTCGGTCGATCTCGACCCCGGTGGCGCGGCCGGCGTACCCCGATTCCGGGACATCGACACCACGCCCGTGCTCGTCGGCGAGCGGCTCTACGTCGCTTCGTTCGCGGCCGGCTTGTACGCGCTCGATCCCGAGAGCGGCACGGTCCTCGACCGGGATGCGACCCAGACCGGGATCGTCGCCATCGCCAAGGGCGGCGAGAACGGGATCCTCACGGTGTCGGCCGACCTCGGCATCTCGCTCTTCGAAGCGGGAGCCCGCGAGCCCCGATGGACGAAGGCCATCGACCGTGGCGCGCCCGGACGACCCGCCATCACCAGCGGGAACCTGGTGATCTACGGCGAGTCGGTCGGCTCCCTGATCGTCCTCGAGCTCTCCACGGGCCACGAGGTCGGACGCTTCGAGTCCGGCTTCGGCTTCGTGGCGCAGCCGAGCGCGTCCGGGAACCTCGCAGCGGTCGTCTCGAACTCGGGCACGCTCTTCCTGCTCGACCTGCACTGAGCGCTCGAGCCGGGCGCGGACGCGGTCGAGGACTCGGGCGCGCGGACGCCGTCGGGCCGCGACGCGCGTTCCGTCGACGCGTGGCGGACGGCTCGCGTGCGCCCGTCGTGGCCGGCGCGCCGGGGGGGCCGCCCCCGGAACCCCAGGGGGATACTTCGCAGAAGATATATTATGTCAAATTTTGCCCAGGCCACCTGGGATGAATGCGCTCGAAAGCCCCCGCGAGCCCGAATCGACGGATCGCGACCCGCCGATGGCGATCGCGATGGCCGGTCGCGATCGCAGCGAGCCGGCGACGATCGCCCCCTGCTCGCATCGACGGCCGAGCCAGGCGTGGGCCTCGGGATGCTCAGGCCGTCCGGCTCGTCCCGGGCCCGGCGTCCGGCGCCGCGGCGCTGGCGGCGATGCCGAACACGGCTCGGAGCGCGTTCGCGGACAGGCGTCGGTCGATCGGCGGGACGACCTCGACCTCCCCGTCGGCGTGCTCGAGCGCCACGACGAGGACGCCCGCGGCCTCGAGCCGCGCCCGGAGCTCCCCGTACGTCGACGGCATCGGCGCCGCGGCATGCGGGACGTAGCGGACCAGGTCTTGTCCGTGCCCGCCGAGGAGCGCCTCGTAGAGCCGCAGCACGCCCGGTACGAACGCGCCCTGGACCATGAAGTAGTTCTTCACGAGGTCCGTGGCGACGAGCGTGACCTGGGCGCCGCGCAGCGCCGGCGCGCAGGCGCGCACGTGCCTATCGAGCCCCGCGCCGCGATGGAGCTCCCGGATCTCCACGAAGAGCCGGAACGGCTTGCCGTGACAGACGGAGCGGCGGTCGAGCGCCCGACAGAACTTCAGGACCTGCAGGACGGTTCGAGCATCGCGGTCGGGGGCCTCGGGATCCGAGAGGAAAACGGCGGCATCGAGCTCGAGGCCCGCGGCGCATCGGGCCGCGAAGCCCGAGCGGTCGGGACCCTCGTAGGCCTGCACGAGGACGGTGCCGCCCGTCGCCAGTCGGACCGGCGTCCCGGGCACGACGGGGCCCGACGAGAGGCCGAGGCCGTGTCCGAGCGACTCGAGACGCGAGCGGAGGAGCTCGCCATCCCCCGGAGGCACGGCGAGGACGACGTGGAGCTGCGACTCGGGCGCACGCCGTCCGACCGATTGGAGGAGCACCGGGAGCGCGTGGCTGTAGCCCACGACGAGGATCCGCTCGACCGCATGCGATTCGCGAGCCACCGGCAGCGCGGAAGCCGCCTCGACGACCCGAGCCACGGTCGCCGCCTCCGTCGTCGGCGGACGCTCGGCCTCCTCCGTCTTGGGAGCGCCCTGCCCGACCTCGGCCCCATCCGTCCCGGCGAGCCGCGGGGCCGCGTCGGTCGCCACCTCGGAGCCATGCGGGTTCGACGCGTCCACGCCGACGGGGATCCGACCGAAGACGACATCTCGAGCGAAGTCTCGAAAATGCACATAAGTCTCCGAAACCCCGATGAATCCCCGGAGAACACCGGCTGGCGCGCAGCCGGGCTCGGCGCCGAGGGCCCGGGCTTCCGGAGGGAGGTCGCCGAAGGGATTCCAGACGACGACCAGGTTCTCGGTGTCGACGAGGCCCCGCTCGTTGGTCCGCGCCGGATCGGCCGCGAGGAAGACGCCGAGGAGCGCGAGCCCTCGGTCGGCCGCGTGGCGGGCGCAAGCGCGCAGATCGAGCCGACCGGACTCGCCGGCCGTCTGCCCGAGCGCCTCCTGCTCGAGCGGATCGACGAGGATGTGCGTGTAGATCTCGCTGCCTTCGGCGCTCAGCAGCTCCCGGAAGATCTCCGAGCTGCCCGGCACGACGATCTCGTGGGCCAGGAAGTATCCGAGGAAGCGAGGAACGTCGAGGACGTGGGTCCCGTCCCCGCCGACGGCGCGCGCGACGTCGTGGTGGTCGTCGCGATGCATCTCCACGAAGACGTGGGCCGTGCGGTTCCGCGCACGGAAGGCCGAGAGCCGCGCGAGCGCGCGCGCGTCCGCATCCGTCGACGACCCCTGCGAATCCCCGAGGATCACGGCTCGCCGCACCGCGTGGATCGCCACGCGGCCGAGGTCCGAGGGGTCGGTCGCATCGCCCTGGCGGTAGAGCACCCGTCGCGCCTCGGGATCGTAGAGGTACGCGGGGGGATCCTCCGCATCGCCCATCATCGCGATGCGCGGGAACGCATGGCGCTGGGGTCTCGGTCCCTCGCCGCGTAGGTAGCGGACGACCTCACCGAACCGGACGCGCCAGGCATGACGGTTCTTGTCGTGGATGCGGAGGAATTCGCGGACCAGCGTCTCGGCGTCCCCGGCGGGTCCGAGGATGAGTGTGTGGCGGGTCCACGGCAGCGGTCTCCGGCGTTCGGCGCGGACCACCTGATCCACGACGTTCGCGCCGATGCCGATGATGTACGAGATCAGGAAGACGCCGAGGATCGTCAGCGTGAGCGAGACGAGGAGCAGGAACGGATGCGTCCTCGCCGAGGGCACGAGGTTGTCCGGGCTCTCGAGCTGCCGGAAGGCCCACCAGAAGCGATCGAGAAAACCATCGTTCGTGTCGGGGTTCGCGTCGTAATCCGCCGGAATCTCTAGCGTCGTCAGCATCGCCGAGGTGACGAGCGAGATCGACGTGACGGCGAGCGTGACCAAGGCGAATTGGGAGACGAGCTCGCGACGGGCGAGGACCCGGACCGAGGTACCGATCGGCTCGCGGAGGAAGCGGAGCAGGAAGAGCAGCCTCACGAGCCGAGCCGAGGCGAGGACGGCGCCCCCGCGCCCCATCGACTCGAGAAGCCAGGGGGCGAAGCTCGCCAGCGCGACGAGGTCGACCGCGAAGAAGAGCCAGTCGGCTCGTGTGCGACGCCTGCGCGTCGAGACGAGCACGAAGCCCCGCATCACGCATTCCGCCGCGAAGACGCCCGCGAAGATCGCCATCGGAATCCGGCGAGGGAACTCGGCCGGCAGCACCGAGAGCACGACGAGCGCCGCGAGAGCGACCCGGACGGCCTGCGCCTCGAGGAAGGAATCGATGCGGAAAACGAGGCGATTCGCGAAGCTCGGGCGCATGCCGGTAAACGAGTTAATTCTGTTTTCGGGTGCCGTGTCGACCCCATTCCACGACGCTCGGTTTCTGTAAACTTGTAAACCCCCTCCCCGCATCGACGGCACATCCGCGACGGGAGCGCGGGGGGGGCATCGAAGCACCGGCAAGTGATGCTTCGATTGGTGGCCCATCAAAGTCACTCTAGTGTGCCATCTTGCGATGGCACACTGTCATCACGGCTACGAGGCGCCAATCAGTGGCTCATCAATTGACGAACCATCTGTCAATGAGCCATCCTTGGTCGAAAGCTACAGAGTCACCCAATGATGCGCCTTTGGATGACGGCGCATTCATTGGTGCAACATCGGCAAGCGACACAGTCTTCGGCGACAGGATGAGGGCGAGCGCACGACGCGAGCGCACGACGCGAGCGCACGACGCGAGCGCACGACGCGAGCGCACGACGCGAGCGCACGACGCGAGCGCACGACGCGAGCGCACGACGCGAGTGCACGACGCGAGCGTGCCGCCCCCTCCCCCGCGCGCGAGGCGCGAGGAGACCTCGGCACGGCGGATGGATGCGGCGCGAGACGCGACGCCGATTGACGTCTTCGGTCAGCGTCCGCGGAAGACGGGCGGGCGCTTCTCCGCGAAGGCCGCGAGGGCCTCCACGCGATCGCTCGAGACGAGCGTCCGCTCGTAGCATCGCTGCTCGACGACCAGACCCGCGTCGAGCGGGAGGTCGGCGGCGGCATCGATCGCCTCGAGAGCCGCGGCCATCGCGATCGGGGCTCCGCGCTCGAGGATCGAGGCCCATTCGAGCGCGGCCTCGAGCGCGCTCCGTCCGGGCTCGGCGACGCGATGCACGAGGCCGAGCGCGAGGGCATCGGACGCCGACAGGCGTCGCGAGAAGAGCAGGAGCTCCTTGGCCTTGGCCGCCCCGACGATCCGCACGAGGCGCTGCGTGCCACCGGCACCCGGGATGATGCCGAGCGAGACCTCCGTCAGACCGACCTCGGCCGTGTCGGCGATCACGCGCAGGTCGCAGCAGAGCGCGAGCTCGAGGCCGCCTCCGAACGCGACCCCGTTGATCGCCGCGATCACGGGCTTCGGGAGCTCGTCGACGAAGCGGAATTCGGTGCGGTAGAGCGCGAGGAAGTCGCGCACGTCCGCCTCCGCCATCGTGCGGCGCTCCTTGAGATCGGCCCCGGAGCAGAAGGCCTTGTCGCCAGCGCCGGTGAGGACGATGGCCCGCACCGAATCGTCCGCGGCGGCCGCGCGCGCGAGCCGTCCGAGCTCGCGAACGACGCCCTTCGAGAGCGCGTTGCGTTGGGCTGGGCGATCGAGGGTCCAGACCTCGGTGGCGCCGTGACGGGAAACGCGGACTTCGACGTCTTCGGACATATCGCACCATGGTTTGGCGCTTGCCGCGAGAAACGCAAGACTCACTGCATCGGACACGCTCTCACGGCGACGCGCACGGAGACGGGCTGCAACGCTCGTACAGGATCGACTCTCGCCGGATGGTGCCGAGGGGTCGGTAGTGGCGCTCCATGATCGGTCCGAGCACGGGATCACGCACGAAGCGTTCGAGCGAGGACGTCATCACCCCGAACCACGGCCAGATGTCGCTCGTCCGCACCAGGATGAATCGGGGTCTCCGCACGTCGAGGCAGCGCGCGATTTCGTCTCGGACGACGCCGGACCGCGCATAGCCCGGCATGTGGGCGAAGATCGTCACGAGATGCCGGCAGGCCGGTCGGGGACGGGCCTCGAGGTAGGTCACGGCGGACAGTCCGGCGACGAAGAGCTCGTCTCCCGGACGGCTCCGTCGGTTCAGCTGGCGAGCGGCGGCGAGCTCGGTGCCGTAGCGATAATAGTGTCGCTCCCGTCCCCACTCGTCCCAGACCGAGTCGAGCGTCCGTTCTCCCGAGACGACCTCGCCGAGAGCCACGGCGCTCCTCTGCCAGGCCGGATTCACCACGAGAGCGAGACCGAGCGCCGAGCCCACGATCGTGCTCGGAACGGCGCCCACGCGAGCGGCGAGGGCATGCCACGTCGCGGCCGCACCCGACGCGAACAGCATCGATACGCTGGGGATGAAGGCGATCGCGTGATACCAGAAGCCGAAGCGCCCGCCGACGAACGCTGCGAGCCCGTAGAACGCCAGACCGAACACGATCGCGGCGGCCGCGCGCGCCCGCGCATCCGCCCTCGCCGCTCGGACGGTGGCCACCGCCCCCACGGCTGCCACCGCGAGGACGACCTCGAGCCGCACGGAGGCCGAGACGAACATGCGGAGCTGCGAGAGGGCATGCCAGCGTGACAGTCCCGACGCCGCCAGGTAGGCGGGCTGGTGCTCGAAGACGAGCTCCCAGAGCCCCTGGGCCTCTCCGTGGACGAACAGGCCTCCGAGCACCGCGAGCGCGACGAGGAGGATGCCTGTCCCGAACGCCGCGATCGTCGCGATCGCTTCGCCACGGCGCGTGCCGAGCGCCCAGACGAGGCCGGGAATCGCGGCCAGGGCCTGGGGCTTCATCGCGCTCGCCCAGGCGAGCGCCGCACCCGCGGCGAACGCGAGGATTCGGCTCCGTCGGCCCGGCGCTGCGGACACCGATGCCAGGGCCGCGGCCGCGGAGGCCGAGATCCAGCCCAGTTGGAGCATCTCGACCTGTCCGCGCTCCGCCAGCTGCCACGCGGCGGTGGACGACGCGCACGCCGTGCACACGACGGTGAGCCCACGAACGAACGGCCGCGAGGAATCCCCTGCGAGCGCGGCCGTCACCTTCGACAGGGAGAACGCGCAGAGGAGGATCGAGAAGAGCTCGTGGGCCCGGAGGGCGAGCGACGACCGCCCGAACACCGCCACGCGGAGCATGGCTTCCCAATAGACCACGGGGAGCTTGTGGTCGAAGACGTCGACGTAGAGACGCGCCCCCGCGAGCTTCCAGCGGGCCACGGCCGCGACGAGCGCCGTGTCCTCGAAGTAGGGGAACACGACCATGGGCGCGAGCGCGAGCAGGCCCACGAGGGTGGCGAGCGCGAGGACGCCCCGAGCGCGTCGTGCGGCCGAAGACCCGGTCTCGAGAACCGCACCATGGGGCCGTGGATCGCGTGGGAGCATCGGTTCTCGCCGGCATGCTGCAGCGCCGGGAGCGAGTCCGTCAACGAACCGTCGCGGGGCTCGGGAGAGGAGCGGAGGCCGGGAGAGCGAGCGGACGAACGAGCGAGCGAGAGGCCGGGATGCCCATCGACGCGTGGTACCGTCCTCCCGAATGGACGACACCCCGCCCCGCGCCGACGGCTCCGCGGACGGATCGCGCACGATCCGAGCCGCCTTCGCAATCGTAGGTTGCTGCCTCGCCGTGCTCCCGTTCACGGCCGTCACCTACGCTCCGGCCACCGACCTCCCGCAACACCTCGCTCAGATCCGCCTCCTCGAAGAGTTGCTCGGCTCGGCACCGCGGACGATGGATGCGAGCGAGCTGGCGATCCAGTGGTCGTCGCCCAACGTCCTCGTCTATCTCCCGCTCTACCTGGCGGTTCGTCTCTTCGGGCCGGTGCTGGGCGGGAAGGTCCTCCTCGCGGCCCTGGTGCTGCTGCAGACGCTCGTGATCCACTGGGTCGCCGCACGGCGGGGTCGACCGCCGGGCGCGGCGGTGCTGGCGGGCATCTTCGTCTTCTCGAATGCGCTCTACTGGGGGTTCCTCAACTTCCTCCTGGCGGTCCCCTTCCTCCTCCTCTTCGTCGATCACGCCTCGCGCCCCGTCGACCCCGGACGCCGCGCGCGCGACTTCGCGGTCACGATGACGCTCGGACTGCTCGGATACGCCACGCACTCCCTGGCGCTCCTCGTCGGAATGGTGGCGACGGTCGGCTTCGCGCTCTCTCGCCGCGACCGACCACGCGACCTGGCGACGCGCGGACTCGCGCTCGTGCCCGTCCTCGTGGCGGCCGCCCTGTGGTTCCCCCGGCTCTCGGCTCGGCGTCGCACGTTCGGATTCGACACCGCCCCACACTGGTGGACCACCCCGCTCGATCGGCTGAGTCCGACGATCGGAGAGGACATCGTCCTCGGCGGACTGCACGGGGTCCTCGAGCCCGCGACCCTGGTCGCCGTCGCCGTCTACGCGGTGGCGTGCGTCGTCTTCCGCGTGGCCGGAACGCAGACGAAGACGGACCGGAGCCTCCTGGCCGTGGGCGTCGGTCTCGTGGTCTTCGTCCTCGTGGCTCCCAACCAGTACATGACGACGATCCACTTCGCGTACCGCTTCGCCGCCCCCGCCGCCATGCTGCTGCTGCTCGCGCTCCCGGAGGCACGGCTGGGCCGCTGGTTCGCCCAGCTCCTCCCGTTGGCGATCGTCACGCTCTTCTCCCTCGGGACCACGGTCGGCTGGGTGCTCTTCGAGCAGACCTCCCTCTCGGGACTCACGCATGCCCTTCGGCAACAGCCCGGGCCGGCTCGGGTGCTCGGCCTCGACTTCGCCCGCCAGAGCCCGATCGTGAAGGGCCAGCCCCTCCTCCAGATCTTCGCCTACGCCCAGGCGGTGCACGGGGGCACCCTCAACTTCTCGTTCGCGGAGCACGGCACGGGCATCGTCTCGTACCGACACCGGAGGCGGATCGCGTGGACGCCGGCCCTCGAGTGGTTCCCGAGGAAGGTCGCGGCGTCGGATCTCGAGCGCTTCGACTACGTGTTCGTGGTGGGCACCGACCAGGATCACGGCGTGTTCCAGCAGCTGTCCCACGCAGCGCCGCTCGCCACCGAAGGAAGCGTGCGCCTCTACCGTCCGCTCGCGTCCCGGCGCTAGCGCGCGCACAGGGACTGCCCAGCGCGGTCTTCAGAGCCCGCGGAGCGCCCGATAGTCGCGCAGGCGCTGCTCGTACGGGACGGGATCGTCCGCGACCTCCACGGCGCGCCGGAAGGCCGCGAGCGCCTCGTCACGGCGGCCGAGCTCGTCGAGGAGGAGCGCGCGACCGACGTGAGCGGCGGCGAAGCGCGGATCCCGCGCGATCACGCCGTCGTAGACGGCGAGCGCCTCCTCGAACCGGCGCGTGTTCACGAGCGCGGCCGCGAGCCCGAGCTCGAGGGTGCGACTCCCCGGAACGTGCTCGAGCCCGCGACGGAACGTCGCGATCGATCCGTCCGGATCGCCCGAGTGGTACCGCGCCAGCGCGAGCGCGTTCCAGCCGTCCTCGTCGCTCGGATCGAGCGTCGTGGCGCGCTCGAGAGGCCCGATGGCCGCGTCGGCTTGGCCCCACCGGAGCAGGCGCGTCCCGGTGAACCGAGCCGGGAAGGGATCGTCCGGCGCGACGGCCATCGCGCGCAGATAGGCCTCGAGCGCGCGGTCGTAGGCCCGCTCGAGCTCGTGGGTGATGCCTGTCTCGATCCAGGGCTGGGGATCCGTCGGGCGGAGACGCGCCACGACCTCGTACGCCTCGCGGGCGCGATCGGGGCGTTCGGCGAGGGACTCCGATCGCGCGAGCTCGTCCCAGATCTCGGCATCCGCCGGCCGCTCCTCGGCAACCACCCGGTACTCGCGCGCCGCCCGTTCGTACGCCCCTTCGTCGAAGGCGCGCCTCGCGGCCCGGAGATGGGGGCCACCACAGCCCGCGGCCACGAAGGAGGCCACGAGCAGGGGGAGAGCCACTGGCACTTGACGCCGAGTGGCGTGGGGAGAAACATCCGCGCCATGGATCGCACCACGCTCACCCGCATTCTCGAAGCCTGCGAGGGCGTCACGGGCAAGGACGACACGTACGAGGCGGGGGAGCATCAGCGGCTCACGTTCTACCTCGGACAGCCGGGCGACGCGATGGTCGTCTCGGACGTGGTTTCCTGCGTCAACGGGGCCCACTTCGTGAAGCTCGTGGTCCGTGACGACGGAACCAGCCTCTTCGTCGAGCACGACGCGGTGGCTGCCGTCTCGGTGCGCCCGCCGAAGGGCACGGGGCGCCGTCCGGGCTTCGCCTGAGCCCACGGTGCCGGGAGCTCCGATGACCACACGGATCCTGGTCTGCGACGACGAGACGAGCCTGCGCGAGATGCTCGCCGTGCTCCTCCGTCGCGCGGGCCATCAGGTCGAGACGGTCGCCGGGGTCAAGGCCGCCGTCGCCACGCTCGCGAAGGAAGAGCCGTTCGACGCGGTCATCACGGACCTCCTGATGCCGGACGGATCCGGCATGGAGGTCCTCGAGGCCGCGCGCGCGCGCGACGACTCCACCCAGGTCATCATGATCACGGCCTACGCGACGACCGAGCAGGCTGTGCAGGCCATGCGTCTCGGTGCGTACGACTACGTCCAGAAGCCGTTCAAGAACGAAGAGCTCCGCGCGACGCTCGAGAAAGCCCTCGAGAAGCGCGCCATCGTCGACGAGAACCGGAAGCTCCGGGCGCAGGTCCACGCGGCGACCGGGAGCGGCAAGCTGCTCGGCCGCGGCCCCGCGATGCAGCGCGTCCGCGATCTCATCGCGCGCGTCGCCAACTCGCCCGCCAGCGTGCTCATCACGGGCGAGAGCGGCACCGGCAAGGAGGTCGTGGCCCGCGAGCTGCACCTCGGCAGCGATCGGAAGGATCGGCCCTTCATCGTCGTGAACTGCGGCGCCCTCCCCGAGGCCCTGATGGAGAGCGAGCTCTTCGGCCACGAGAAGGGATCGTTCACGGGGGCCACGACGGCCAAGGAGGGCCTCGTCCGATCCGCGAACGGCGGGACGCTCTTCCTCGACGAGATCGGCGAGCTCCCCCTCCCCCTCCAGGTGAAGCTGCTGCGGGTCCTCCAGGAGAAGGCCGTGCGTCCGGTCGGCGCGTCGAAGGAGCTGTCCGTCGACGTGCGGGTCGTCGCGGCGACGAACCGCGAGCTCGAGGTCGACGTCAAGAAGGGCGTCTTCCGGCAGGACCTCTTCTACCGCCTCAACGTAATCCGCATCCATCTCCCGCCCCTGCGCGAGCGACCGGAGGACATCCTCCTGCTCGCCGAGCACTTCCTCTCCCGGCATGCGGCCGCGACGGGCAAGAAGGCGTCGCTCTCGCCGGAAGTCCAGCGTTGGTTGGTGTCCCAACCGTTCCACGGCAACGTGCGCGAGCTCGAGAACGTCATGGAGCGGGCGCTGACGCTCGCCGCCGGCTCGACGATCGAGCTCTCGGACATCCCCGAGGCCACGCCGACATCGACGAAATTCCTTCCCCAGGTCGCGTTCGGTCCGGGCTTCGACCTCGATCGCTACCTCGCCGACGTGGAACGCTCCCTCCTCCACAAGGCCCTCGAGGAGGCGGGCGGCGTGCGGACGAATGCCGCGAAGCTCCTCGGTATGAGCTTCCGCTCGTTCCGCTACCGCCTCGCGAAGGTCGAGGGTGGCGTCACGTCGAGTGATTCCGATCCGGACGACGGATCGTAGGAAGCGACACGCGCCCCGAGCGCGGCCGACGAGAGCTCAACGCGACGCGGCCACGGCACGACGAGGGGCCGACCGACGTTCCGCCTCGGCCCGGAGCTCCGTCGCGATCCGCGCGAGCTCCGACCCTTCGCTCGGCGCGACACGAGCGCGTGCACCGAGCATGGCGACGGCTCCGTCGAGATCCCCGAGGGCGGCCGAAGCGATCGCGCAGCGGATCGCCACGTCCTTCGCGATCCCCTCGCGGCAGCCGGCCCCGATGGCGGCGGAGTCACCCCCGTCGACCGCGGAAGCTTCTCCGCATGCGCGAGGAGGTGGGCGGAGACCGACCATCCGCCCACCCCGTGCGCGCATCGGCACGAGAGGTGCATGGACATCCGTCTCGGCCCACATCCGGCCGTGGTACTCTGTCGAAGCCCTTCGCGGGCACGAGGTCGTCCATGCACCGTCCCCCGATGCGCTCCCGTCGTCGAACGTCCGGCTTCACCCTCATCGAGCTGATGATGGTGGTGGTGATCCTCGGCATCCTGGGAGCGATCGCCGTGCCGATGTTCGGCTCGTACCTCAATCGCTCGCGGGCGACCGAGGGCGCCGCGATGCTCGGCGAGATCAAGCAGCGGCAGGAGGCCTACCGCTCGGAGTTCGGCCAGTACTGCGATGTCGGCGGTGGAGGTCCTTCGGCCTCCTACAATCCGGCCTCGGTCCCTCAGGGTACCACCGCGCTGTGGGATCCGGCGGCCGCGAGCAACGGATGGCGCCAGCTCGGCGTGAACGCCGACGGCCCCGTCCGCTTCCGCTACGCCACGTGGGCGGGTCTGCCCGGCACCGCGCCGGCCGCGCCCGGCGTGCAGTTCAACGGCTCGGACTTCTGGTTCGTCGCGACCGCCGAAGCCGACCTGGACGGGGACGGAACCAACATGACGATGGCCTCCTACTCGTACAGCAACCTGGTCTGGAACTCGATGGGCATGGGCGGACCCGGCTGGGAGTAGCCTGCCGACGACCGCGCCATCCGTCTCTCCACGACGCCCGGGCCCTTGGGACCCGGGCGTCGCTGCGTTCGCGGCCGGCTCCGACCGGGCGCGACGGCCGAGGTGACGCGCCTCGTCACCCTACAACCAACGAAGTGACGGAATTTGTCGACAGCGCGAGCGCGGATCGTGTGCCCGACCACAGAAGCCCCCTCCACAGCCGCCGGATTCGGCCGAAACGGGCCACGTGCGAGGTTGGCACGAGCCGTGCTTGTTCCCCCTGCGGAACACACGGAGTCGCAGCGCCGATTCCGCTCCACCCCAACGGGCCGACGGCCCCACGACAGAGAGAGACGGCAATGCTCAGCAAGCTCCGCACCAAGAAGGAAGGCTTCACCCTCATCGAGCTCATGATCGTCGTCGCGATCATCGGCATCCTGGCGGCGGTCGCCATCCCGGCCTTCATCAACTACGTGAAGCGCTCGAAGACGGCCGAGACCACGGAGCAGATCAAGGCGCTGTTCACGGGCGCCGCGACGTACTACGACCGCGAGCACACCAATGCGACCGGCACCCTCGTGCAGACGCACTGCACGGTCGCGGGAAGCGACACCGGCATCACGCCGAGCGATCAGAAGCAGATCGCGGCGGGCGTCGGCGCCGACGCCACGTTCCAGGCGCTCAGCTACACGACGGCCGAGCCGATGTACTACCTCTACACCGTGACCAGCGCCGCGGCCTGCGGCGTCGCGCCGGGTACGGCGAACGTGTACATCATCACCGCGAACGGCAACCTCGACGGCGACGGCTCGCTGTCCACCTTCCAGCAGCGCGTGGCTTCGAACGCCGACAACACCCTCGGCCGCGTCGGCACCGTCGTCCCGACGGCCGAGCTCGAGTGATTCGACCGAGGTCGTAGGACCTCGCCGCCCCCGGAGCTCCGGCTCCGGGGGTTCGTCGTTTCTGCGCGAGGCCCTTGTCTCCGCCGCGCGCTTCGCCTTGAATCCCGTTCGAGAGCCCGTGGCCACGTCCCCTCGAATCCGAAGCGCCCTCGTCGCCGTCCTCGCGGTGGCCCTGTTCTTCGCATGCGCCTCGTGGCTCCGCGTGCGCGCGACGCGCCAGTACTTCGCGACGCGACGGTACGAGGACGTGTACTACGTGCCGCCCCCCGTTTGGCTGTCGGCGATGAGCCTCGGACACCGCGAGGCCCTGGCCGACGTGCTCTGGATGAAGGCGCTGATCTACTTCGGCGACGAGTACATCGAGCACGGCTCGCTCGAACACGTCTTCGACTACGGCGAGGCCATCCTGACGCTCGATCCGGATTTCCTGCGTGCCTACCGTTGGGTCGGCATGGCCGGCATGTATCGCCCGACGGGTGTCGGCCCCGACGAAGTGCGCCGCTCCATCGAGTACCTGAAGCGCGGCTTCGCTCGCTTTCCCGAATCCGGCGAGCTCGCGTGGGAGCTCGGCGCCGCGTACACGTACGAGCTCGCGCCGCTCCTGACGGATGCCGCGGAACGGAATGCCGCGCGGGCCGAGGGAGCTCGGTACCTCGAGCTCGCAGCGAGGCGGGGCGCCGGCCCACCGTGGCTGGCGCTGTCGAACGCGTCCACCCTCCTCCGCCTCGGGCAGCGGCAGCGAGCCGCCGATCACCTCCGCGAGATGTATCTCCTCGTGCGGGACGAGGCGACGCGCGCGGAGATCGCCCAGCGAATCGCCGCGCTCGAGTCGGAGACCGCGAGGGAGGCCCTCGTGCAGACCCTCCGGAACCAAGAGGCGGAGCGGCGAGCGAACTACTCCTACCTGCCCGCGTCGTTCTACGAGCTCGTCGGCCCCCGGATCGTCGATCCACCGCCGCTCACCGCCACGCCCTGAGCGATGGCGCCGCTCAAGGTGTCGACGCGTCCAGCGGAGGCGACGCCCCCTCGAGGACCTCGCGCGCTTCGTCGGAGCGACCGACGCGGGAGAGCGCTCGTGCGAGGTTCCTGCGGACCTTGGCGTCCTCGGGGAAGTCCCGCATCGCTGCCCTCAGCA
Organism: Polyangiales bacterium; assembly: GCA_046351215.1. Lineage (GTDB taxonomy): Bacteria > Myxococcota_A > Polyangia > Polyangiales > Houyiibacteriaceae > JAXLYX01. The sequence continues at coordinate 355,221 of JAXLYX010000007.1, forward strand.
CGGTCACGGCCAGGTCCGGACGACCGCGTCGCGCGAGCGAACGTGCGAGGTTGTTCGAGGCCTTCGAGCCGACGGGATCGCGCGACGGACGCGCGCGGACGATCGCGAGCTCGAACGCGGCCTCGGCTTCGGGAATGCGGTGGCGGGCGTCGTAGGCCATCCCCAGCTGATAGGGCGCGACGACGGAAGCGCGCGTCCGCTCGGTGGCCTCCGCGAAGAGGAGCAGGTCGTCCGCGAAGACGGACGCCCGCGCGAGCGTCGCGAGGAAGAGAGCGCCGACGATCGCGACCGTCAGCGCATGCATCACGGGAACCGAGCTCGCGCGGCGGCGAGCGCAGGCCTCGGTCGCCGCCACGAGCGCCGTGGCGACGAGGAGCGCCGGAGCGAGCACCGAGAGCCACGCATACCGATCGGCCATGCGGTTCTGCAGCGGGACGAGCACCTGGCTCACGGGCGCGAGCGGAGCGAAGAACCAGAGCGCCGCGAAGAGGGGCAGGCGCGAGCCCGCACGCCAGCGCCAGAGCCCCACGACGAAGGAGCTTGCGACGAATGCCCAGCCGAGCATCGAGACCGCGCTCCACGCGGTCCGGTCGGGGACGTCGTAGATCACGGAGAGCCGGGTGGGCATGACGCAGCTCGCGAGGTACCGCAGCCAGACGGGCCCCATCGTCATCGCGGCCGTCCATCGGCTCCCACCGGCAGGCGCGGAGACCATGTGCACGATCGAGCCGACGTGCAGATGGGCGACCATGGCACCGGCACAGACGGCGAGCGTGATCGCGTACGTCGGCAGGCTCGGGCGTCGAGCGAGAAAGAGGTCCTGAGCGACGACGAGAGCCAGCACCGCGACGCTCATCGATTTCGAGAGCATTGCGAGGAGCACGAAGACGGGCACCGCCACGAGCCAGCGTCCCGAACGTGCGTGGGCGAGGAGCGCGAGCAGCACGAAGAGCATCGCGAGCAGGTCCTTCTGACCGGCCAGCCATGCGACGGACTCCACGTGGAGCGGGTGCAGCGCGAAGAGGAAGGTCGCGAGGACGGCCACGCGAGGGTCCGGGAAGAGACGCCGGAGGAGCGCGAGCAGCACGAGGGAGGACGCCGCGTAGACGCCGATGCCGAACGCATGCATGGCCCCGGGCGAACGACCGAACGCGTGGACCTGCAGGTAGACGAAGAGGTCCCGGACGGGGAGGTACTCGGCCCCGAGCTCGAGCCTCGTCGACGACGAGAAGTCGGTGAAGAAGGCGCGCAGGGCCTGGCCGAGCGGACGGTCGAGCCACGGATTCGCCCCGATCAGCCAGTCGTCGTCGTATCCGAGGAACCCCGCGCCGAACGTGGGCGTATAGGCCGCCGCGACGAGCGCCACGAGGAAGACGGGAACGAGGCGGTCCACGAGGAGGCGCGGGCGTCGCGTTTCGACCACGACCGCAGCCTCGCACGGGGCGGAGGCCGCGGTCCATGGGCTCCCGCCGGGCCCGAGGGCCCGAGAGGCGGGCACCTGCTAGGCTGCCGCCGGTGACCGGTCCGAGCCCCCGCAAGAACGAAGGCCTGACGTTGATCGAGGCGGCCATCGCCGCATCCGTCCTCGGTGTGTTTCTCGCCGTCTTCGTGCCCACGTTCATCCGCGAGATCCGCACCAGCAAGATCTCCGAGGCGACCGACCAGCTCTCGGTCATGCACCGGAACACGGCGGCGTATTTCGATCGCCCCCACGTCATCGACGGTCTCGGCCGGCGTTGGTGTCTGCCGGACGCCGCGGGGCCGACGCCGGCCCAGCCCTGGTACGATCCGGTCGAGACGGACTTCGGCGCCACGGACGTGGCGGGACACCTCACGTGGACCGCGCTCGGCTTCCAGCCCGGTCCGATCCGCTACCGCTACACCTTCCTCCCCGAGACCACCGGCTGTGGCATCCGCCGGCCTCCGCACACGCCCGTCGTGACGTATCGCGCCGAAGGCGACCTCGACGAGGACGGCGTGCTCTCCACGTTCGAGCGCACGGACGCCGTCACGGACGAGGGCGCCCTCGTTCCCGAAGGCGCCCTCCACATCCGCAACCGCGTCGACTGACGGGGAGCGGCTCGGCTCAGGGATTCGCCGCCGGGGCCGCCGCACCGGTGTCGAAGCGGACCACGCGGGTCACGGTCTGACCCGGATCGATGTGCACGCTCAGGACCTCGCGGATCTGGAAATCCGGATTGATGAGCGTGACGCGATGGTCACCCGCGGTGAGCGTGATGGCGGTCTGCGGGGTGTTCCCGATGAGGCGATTGTCGACGTAGACCTGCGACCACGGAATCGAGTTGATCTTGAGCGTGCCCGTCCCGCTCGCGGCGGGCGCCGACTCCATCGTCGGCGGCGGGGGCGGCGGCGTCGGCGGCGCGACGGGCGTCGAGGTGGTCGCAGGACGCGTCGTGGGCGCCGCGGCGGTGACGGTCGGCGTAGGCGACGAGGTCCCCGAGCTCGTCGGCGCACGCGTCGAGGCGGTCGTCTCGGGGCGAGCCTCGGGAGTGGCGGCCTTCGGACGCAGCGTGGCCGACATCGCGAAGGCGCTCCGCCCCGCCGGCACGCGCAGGGGCCCGCGCCAGGGCTCGTACCCTTCGAGCGTCATCTCGATGGTCCACGGCTCGCCAGCGAGGCTGACGGCGGAGGTGACCGGCGTGGGCCCGAGCGCGCGGCGCTCGCGGCCGCGGACGAGGAAGACCTCGGCCGCTTCCGGATCGGAGTCGAACGAGACCTCGACGGTCTGGGCCGCCGCGGCGGCCGCCGGGCTCTCGAGCTGGAGGGTGACCTCCGGCAGGGCCATGTTCTGGCCGGGCTGCAGCGTGACCTGCGTCGACCACGTGCGATAGCCCGGCTTGCGCACCTCGATGAGGTGGGTCGCGCCCGACTCGACGTTCGGGATCACGAACGGGCTCGAGGAAGCACGCACGACCTGCTCGTCGAAGACGACGACGGTGTCCGGCGGAACGGTCGTGAGGTGGATCGTCCCGGGAGTCGACGGGCGCAGGAAGAAGTAGGCGGCCCCGAGCAATCCGACGAACGCCACGAGACCCACGAGGATCATCGGCGTGCTGGACTTCTCGGACGGGCGCGGAGTGACCGTCGTCGGCTCGGCGCCGCGCGCGATCTCCGTCCGCGGCACGGCCGGCGCGGAGGGCACCGAGACCTTCTGCGTTCCCGAAGGGAGGTCGTCGAACGGCGAGGGAGCGCCGGCGCGCGCGGAGACCGCGGGCTCGGGGGCCCGAGGCGCCGGCGGAGCGGCGATCACCGGCGGCGCGAGCGGTCCGGACGGGCGCGTCGCGGGAGGCGGTGCGACCGACGGAGTGTTGTCCGGGCGGTCGTAGAGCTTCGTCGCGGCATCCTCGTCGTCCCAGTCCATGCCGTCGAGCTTCGGCGGCCCGGCGGCGGCCGGGGGCTTCGGCGGCACGGAGACCTGCTGGGGCGGGGCCACGGGCGGAGCGGGGGGTTTCTTACCTCCACCACCGCCGGAGGGGGGCATCGGGGGGCGCTGCACGGATCCTCCGCTCTTGTTCGCACTCGCGGATGCGGCGGGACGGACGCTCTCGTGTTTGACCACGTGGTCCGTGACCTCCTGCATCTCGATCTTCCGGTACTGCTCGTCGCGCGCGGTCTCGCGCGCGATCTCCTCCGCGAAGGTCTTGCGCATGAACGCGCTGAGATCCTTGCGGGCGAAGAAGTTGCCGCTCGCGTACATGAAGGCCTGCAGGTCGTCGTGCAGGTCCATGGCGGTCTGGTACCGCTCCTCCACGTCCTTCGCGAGCGCGCGGAGCACGATCTTCTCGAGCTCCGGCGGGATGCGCTGGTTGTAGGTCGTCGGCGGCATCACGTCGACGTTGCGGACCTTCTCGAGCGTCGAGAAGTCGCTCTCACCGACGAAGAGCCGCTCGCCCGTCAGGAGCTCGTAGAGCACGATGCCGCACGCGAAGACGTCGCTGCGCCGATCGATCTCCATGCCGCGGACCTGTTCGGGCGACATGTACCCGAACTTGCCCTTGAGGATGCCGGCCTGGGTCCGGCCCATCTTGTTCGCGGCCTTCGCGATGCCGAAGTCGACGATCTTCACCTCGCCGTCGTAGGAGACGAGGATGTTCTGGGGCGAGACGTCGCGGTGGATGATGTGGAGGTCGCGACCGCTCGAGTCCCGCTTGTTGTGCGCGTAGTCGAGGCCCTCGCAGAGCTTCATGACCACGTAGCAGGCCATCGGGATCGGCAGCGTCTCGGCCTTCTTCCGGGCACGATCGAAGACGGCGCGCAGGTCCTTGCCCGCGATGTACTCCATCGCGATGAAGTAGCTGTCCGAGTGCTTCCCGAGATCGAAGATCTGGGCGATGTTCGCGTGCGTGAGCTGCACGGCGATCTTCGCCTCGTCGATGAACATCTCGATGAACTCTTTGTCCTCCGCGATGCTCGGGAGGATGCGCTTCACCGCGACGAGCCGCTCGAACCCCTCCACGCCGAACGCCTTGGCCTTGTAGACCTCGGCCATGCCTCCGACGTTGACTCGCTCCAGGAGGAGGTACTTCCCGAACGGGATCGGTTTCTTCACCACGGACCTCTCGATTGACCCGCCGACCCGCTCGCACGGCCGGAAAGCGGGCCGCAGGATACACAGGCGCGTCCTCGGGGGTCAATAGCGGCGGAGCGCGCAAGCCGCCGGAATCCCGGCGGAACTCGCCGCGCCTCGCGAACCTCGCGATCCGGAGCGTCCATCGCTCGTAACGACCGTTCCAGGGGCCCGGACCTTGGCGGGCCCCGGGCGCGAGGCCCCTCGCCGCGCCAGGATGGGCGGCGCGCGCCCGCCGGGCCTACTGGGCCTCGGGAGGTCGGTTGAAGCGCCGAGGGCCGGTCGGGTCGGGGATGTAGCGGACGCGCGAATCCTGGATCCGGCCCCACTCGGCGTACGGCCGGGGCGCGACCTCGGGGAAGAGGACCTCGGCGTAGGGCTGCTCGCGGGCGAGCAGCACGAGGCCGGGGCCACGCTCCCGGACCGTGCCGTCCGGCCCGTAGCCGCCCTCTGCCCCCAGGAACACCAGCCGACATCCGTCCGGCAGGGCGAGCGCCCGCGTCACCCGCGCGGCGGCGAGCCGCCCGTGGAGCGGCGAAGGGTCGCCGGGCGCGCGCTCGAGGTAGACCAGGAAGCCGTCGACGTCGACGCCGAGCGCGGCGCTCGCGGCGCTCGTGGGCCCGAGCTCGTCCCCCGAGGCCACCACCACGTCGTTCGCCGCAGGGGTACCCACGACGTAGCGGAGCCCCGTGCCGGCGCGCCGCGCGAGGAGCGACACGGGCCCGACGGCCTGTGCGCCGACGAGCGCGGCGAGCTCGCGCGTCCCGTGGCGACGCTCGCGCGCGTCGACCGGCGCCGGCATCGCGCGGCTCGGATCGATGCGCACGACGTGCGTGGCCCTCCCCTCGCCTCCGATCGCCGCGCGTGCGAACGGGAACGGATATCCGGCCTGCGGGAGGCGATCGGTCCGGAAGGCGCCGCCCTCCCCGACGCCGACGAGATCGGGCCCCGGGAGCGTCGGACGCAGCTGCAGGTAGAAGTAATCCCGCGGGTCGCGCTCGATGTAGCGGGGGAAGCGCATCGGATCCATGCGCGACGCCGCCTTGCGGCCGCGCACGACGAAGCCGGTGATCTCGGGCACCCGCGTCTCGAACTCGGCCTCCCCGAGCGGCCTGCCGAGCGCCGGGAAGGGCGAGCTCGCAGGACGCACGTTGTAGAACTCGAACGCGGTGTGCTTCGAGTTCATGTCGAGGTGCATGCCCCGCACGCAGCGTGCGCGCTTCATCGCCTCGCCGAGCTGATCGGAGCCCATCGAGACGCCCCAGAAGTACACGAGGAAGCCCTCTTCCGTCAGGCAGAGACCGGACCGGTCGACGAAGGTCTGCTCCTGGGCGTTGAGCGGCGCGGCTCCCCAGTACCATCGCTGCCAGGGGTTGATGGCGCCGCCCTCGACGACCGACGTGAGGTTCTGCCGGAGCTCGATCATCCCGGCCGGGATCTGGGCGATGGCCGCCTCCTCCGTGTACGCGCGCCTTCCCTCGGGGAGGCCGAGCCACGAGCCGAGCACGACTTCCCCGTCCTCGTACACGCCCACGGTCGCGGCGAAGGGCTTCGGCGGGAGATACACCGTTCCGTCGGCCATCATGCCGAACTCGCCGTGCATCGCCTGGAAGCCACCGTTGAAGGCCCCGACGACGAGCGGAAGCGTCTCGGGGTCGCGCGGGATGAGGCCCGAGCCGGTGGCGCCGTTCGCGCTCTCGGGCTCGCGCGTGCCGCTCACCATCCGGAGCTGCACCTGGCGCGGATCCATCGCGACGAGGAAGACGCGTGCGAACGGACGCTCCGAATCGACGCGCAGATGCGTCTGCGCGAAGGCGGGCATCGCCTTCGGGTACGAGCCGACGAAGGGATCGTCGACGATCGCGATCCACTCGCCCTCGCCCGGCGACGGATCGGGGACGACGGGCACGAGGCGCCGAGGCGGGAAGCCGATCTCCTCGACGGCCTGCGCCGCCTCCGCGACCGAGGCCTGCGTCGGCCGCTGCACGCCGAGCTCGGCTTCCACGTCCTCGTCCGCGACGGATCCGCCGAGGTAGCGGTAGCGCATCCGCTGCGCCCAATCCTTCACCGCGTACACGCGGTGCTCGAGCCAGGCGATGGGCTCCGGGCCCACGAAGCTGAGGTTGCGGACGGTGTCGACGATCCACGGGATGCCGCCCGGCTCGCCGATCTCCTGGGGCTGGTGGCGGACGTGCTCGGCGCCTTCGAGCGGGGTCTCCCGCGAGGGATCGAGCCGCACGACGAGGTCGCCTCCGCGGACGACGAACACGCCTTCCTCGGCCGCGAGGCGCGCATCCACGAGCGGACGGTCGAAGGCGTAGCGGACACGCCCGAAGCCGGAAGGCCGACCCGTCTCCTGCACGTTCGAGATCGCGTGCTGCAGCCTCGCGATCCGCGAGAACGAACGCGTGAGGCCGTCGGGCTCGCCGCGGAGATCGACGACGGTGACCGCCTCGACGGAGCCGCGCACGAGGCTCAGGTAGGCGAGCCGATCGCCGATCCGGACGATCGCCTCCTCGGCGGCGCCCGGCGTGCGCGTGACGTCCGTGACGCCGGCGACGTGGAGCAACACGGTTCCCGCGCCGCGCACGGCACCGAAATAGAGGTCGGCCGGAGCGTCTCCCTGCCGCGCGAGGAAGACGGCGCCGCGGTAGCGGAGCGCGCTCGGCTCCCCGTCGAGGAGGACGAGGCTCCCAGGCACCAGCGCGAGCCCCTCGTCGCGTTCGAGGGCCGTCCCGAGGGAGCGCTCGAAGCTCGGGCCGCGCACGACGTGGCGCACGTGGTGCAGGCCGAGGCCGACACCGAGCAAGAGGCAGGCGATGCCGAGGCGCGCACGCGCGCTCACGTGCGAGGCGAGCTTCCGCCTCCTCGCATCCGCCGCCGTCTTCGTCGGTTCCTTGGCCATCGCGCGGCCGATTCATTCCACGGCGCCCGGGCCCCGTCGAGCGCCCGAGGGCCGACGAATCACCGTCGCCGGAGGTCCGCCTCGGCGCGCACCAGGGCCTGCATGACCTCGGAGCTGATCTTGCGGACGGCGGGATCCGCCGCGCTCTCGAAGCGGTCCGGATGGAGCTCGCCCGCGATCCGCCGGAACGCTCGTCGCGCCCGCTCGCCGCGCGCCCCGTTGCCGAGCTCGAGGAGCTGCTGCGACGAGGCCGCGCGACGCACCTGCCGGTGCTTCTCGAGCAGGCGCCGGAAGCTCGCCGCCGGAGGCGGAGGAGCGACCGCGTGGAGCATGCGCAGGGCGAAGAGCATGCGATGGGCGCGCGGGCTCTCGGCACCGACCGCGAGGATGGCGGCCGGCTCGGCGCCGCGGCGGAGCACGGGCAGCATCGCAGCCTCCTCCGGGTAGAGGGCGGCGCTCGAGAGGAGCTCCTGCCCGAGCGGCGTGAGCACGAGCGGCGCGTCTCCGAGGCGCTTGCGGATCGCGACCAGCGATTCGTGACGCACCACCTCGCGCATCGCGACGAGCACGAGGTCGCGCGTCGGGAGGGGCTCGTCCACGAGCGCGATGCCGACGTCGGCGCTCCCGGGCTCGAACGTCAGGCGCGACGAGCCCCATCCGAAGAGCCGGACCATCCGGCCACGGAGCTGGGTGCGGAGGGCGTGGGCGACGGCGCTCTTCTCCGCGAGGCCCGTCGACACGAGCCACTCTCCGACGGGTCCGTCGGGGCCGCCGCCGGAGAGCGCCTCCGCATGGGCCCTCGGATCGACGCTCCCGTCCCGCACGAGGAGGTCGCCGAGGAGATCGTCCGCGGCGAACGCCGTGGCGATGGCGCGCGGCGTTCCGTCGACGATGGAGACCCTCGCCTGCCGCTCCGCCGCGTCGATCCGGAGCACGCCCGTGGCGCGGGAGCGGGAGAGCGAGAGCAGCGACCGAGCGAGCGCCGTGGCGCCGGGAAGTCGTTCCATCCGCTCCCGATACGCGTCCCGGGAACGAATGCGCAAGTTTCCGGCGAGCGCCGGCCGGGGCTCATCCCCCGAGGTAGCGGGGGTCGGACGGGAGCAGCGAGAGCGCGTCCCGGATCTCGCTGTAGCGGGTGCCGACCGAGGCGGGCGCGACCCCGTACCGACGCGCCACCGAGGCCTGCGTGGTGCCCGGACGCTCGTGGAGGAGCGCGATGGCGTACTCGACCGCGGCCGCGTAGACGGCGGGCTTCACCACGCGCAGGCGTCGGCCGTCCGAGAAATCCTCCCAGAGCTTGCGGGCCGCGGCCCGCTGCACGGCGTCGTAGCCGGCGGCGCGCATCGCACCTTCGAAGTGCACGCGGACCGCCTCCGCCCGCTCGTCCGACTCCGCCCGGCTCGCGTCCGCGCTCTTCGCGCTGCTCTCGGGGACCCGCGTCGGCGCGCCCTTCTCGAGCCAGACCAGGAGGTCCCGATGCGGCCGCTTGCGCGGCGCGAGGTCGACCGCCTTGCGCCCGAGCGCGCGTGCCTCGTCGAGGTGCCCGAGACGCCCGAGGCAATGCGCGAGGGAGGCGAGCACTTCGTCGTGATCCCCGGCGAGCGAGTGCGCCATGCGCAGATGGGACTCCGCCTTCTCGGGACGATCGAGCGCGACGTCGAGCAGGTGGCCGAGGTTGTGGTGGTACCAACCGATGCGCGGCGCGCAGCGGATCGCGCGCTGGTACGCGCCGATCGCCGCGCGGTAGTGACCGAGCAGGGCCTGGCAGAGGCCCATCATCGCGTGCGCCCCGTCGTCGTCCGGATCGGCCGCGATGACCTTCCGGAGGTGGAGCGCCGCACGCCACGGATGCCCTTCGAGCTCGATCTCGGCGAGGTGGCGATGCGCGAAGAGCGCGTCTTCGCTGCCCTCGTCCGCGAGCTCGAGGATGCGGTCGAGGATGGGGATGGCCATACGACCTCCGCCGTTCCTCCCGAGCGCCCGCTCCGCCTGATCACGGAGACGAGCGATCTGCGCCTCTCCGGTATCGCTCATCGAGGGTCCTATAACTGCACGGCCAGCGGAGGGCAAGCGTGCGCGGCGATGACGCGGTGCGTAGCCGCGGAGCCGCGCCTTCGACGGCCGACCGAGGCCGCCTCGACCGGCTCAGGCCGTGCGCTCGAGGATGGCGACGAGGAAGCCGCCGAAGTAACGCAGGGGCGAATCGCAGGCCTTGCGCTCGGCGAGCTCGAAGGCCTTGCCGACGACCGGGAGCTTGTGCACGAACGCCGCCGGCGTGACGACGCGGACGCCCCGATAGCCGACGAGGCGGACGCCGGGCGGGAGGATGCGCGGGATCACGTGGGGAGCGTCCCAGCGCGTGTACATGTCCGCCTCGGTGCGGCCGTCGCTGATCCGCTGGGGGCCCGCGACCTTCTTCGCGAGGTAGCGGAGGGAGAGCGGATTGTAGAACTCGAGGATCATGTGCCCGCCGGGGCGAGTGACGCGCTTGGCCTCGGCGAGCGCCTTGCCGATGTCCGGCACGTGGGCGAGGACCTTGAAGCTGTAGCAGAGGTCGAAGCTCGCATCCTCGAACGGGAGCTCCGTCACCGAGCCGACGCGGACCGAGAGACCGCGCTGGCGTGCCTTCTCGATCATGCCCTCGGACAGGTCGATGCCCTCGGCCTGCTTCGCGGCGGGGGCGATGCGTCCGAGGATGAGGCCCGTGCCACAGCCGAGCTCGAGCACCCGCTTGCCGCGCGCGTACGGCATCACGATGTCGACCTCGAGGTCGTCGATGAGGCCGTGGTAGCCACGACCGCGCTCGCGCTCGTACCACCCCGCGAAGTCGTCGTAGTACGCCTTGGCGTTGGTCTCGGTGCCCCTCGATTCGGCTGCCGTCTTGCTCATGGGTGCGGGACGTGACGCAGAAGGGCCGTTCGGTCAACCGAGCAGGGAGTCGTAGAGCGCCTCGTAGGAGGCCGCCATGGGCCCCGGGGTGAAGCGCTCGAGCACGGCGGAGCGCCCGCGCGTGCCGAGCGCCTGCCGGGCGCCCTCGTCGTCGAAGAGCCCTCGGATCTCGGCCGACAGGGCCTCCACCTCGACCTCGACGGCGCGGGCGGCCCCGCCCTCGGCGAGCTCCTCGGCGGGCGTCCCCCGACCGACCAGGACGGGGCGGGCGAGCGACATGGCCTCGAGGATCACGAGCGGGTAGTCCATCTTCGCGTAGAGGGTGTCCGACGGGAGGGCGACGACGTCCGCGGCCCCGAGGAGGTCGTGGATGCGGCGCGTCTCGCCGACCCAGGTCGTCCGCCCCTCGAGACCGAGCTCGCGGGCGAGCCCCCGCAGCTCGGCTTCCTTCTCCTTCGCGTGCGGGGTCTTCGCACGGCAGGCCATCACGAGCCGGACGTCGGGCCGCGAGGCCGCGGCCAGCGCCCGCAACGTGACCTCGGCCCCCTTCCCGAACTCCAGATCGCCGGGGTAGACGAGGACGGGCGCGTCCGACGGAAGCTCGAAGCACGCCCGGGCCTCGCGGCGCGCGTCGGCCGACAGCGGCTCGAGGGGCGCGATGGCCGGCGGGATGCGACGAAGGCGCCCTTCCGCGACTCCCCGCTCGAGGAAGGTCCGGCGGGAGTGCTCGGACAGGACCACGTTCACGTCCGCGAAGAGCACCTTCGCGAGCTCCACGTCGGCGCGCGGGATGCTGCAGATCGTGTGGACCGTCGGCTTGCGACGCAGGCCCTTCACCAGCTTCGCCGCCGCGCCGCTCCTCGCGTTCGGTGCGAAGAAGTAGTGGTGGAGCGCCTCCGGCGCGACGGCGAGCCGCGCGAGCACGCGGGCGTTGTCGAAGACCGAGGGGGCGAACGAGCCCTCCCCCGCCGGCGGATAGACTCCCGTGGCGCGGCCCTTCGGGAGGGCCGCCGGGGCCCCCTTGCGGCCCATGACGACCGGCACGTGACGCGCCAGGTTCGACGCCAGATCCCGCACCAGGTTCTTGCTGCTGTCGTTCCAGGGAGGCTCGACCGGCTTCGACACGAAGAGGATGTCCGCCATGGCGCGACCCTCTACGCGAGCTTGCCCTGGGCGGCAACACGCCCGATCCTGTCGGCGCCGGGGGGAGCGACGTCCACCCGGACGAGGTCACGATGTCGAACGACGACGACGAGCGCGAGCCACGGGACGCCGAGGACGAAGACGAGGAGCTCGAGCGCGAACGCGAGCGGGAGGCGCGCCGGCGACGCCGGAACAGCAGCATCGAGGGCATGTTCCGGGACTCGTTCCGCAAGGCCGTCGAGCGTGGCCTCGAGGCGAGCATCGGAACCCTGCGGACCACCGAGAACGTCGTGCGGGGCGTCGTCGGCGAGGGAACGCTCGGCAAGGAGCTCTCCTCGTACCTCTTCACGCAGATCGACGAGACGAAGAACGTCATGATCCGCGCCGTCGCCGGCGAGGTCCGCGAGTTCCTCGATCAGACGGATATCTCGAAGGAGCTCCAGCGCGCCCTGACCGCGCTCTCGTTCGAGGTCCGGATGGAGATCCGCTTCATCCCGAACGACAAGGGCGAGCTGAAGCCCGAGGTGAAGTCGAAGGCCGTCCCCCGGGCCGTCCGGAAGGATCGCGAGCGAGACACGGATCGCGAGCGAGACCGGGAGCGGGAGCGGGAGCGAGAACGGCGCGGGGCGCCCTCGAGCCGACGTACCGAAGCGCTCGAGGAAGACGAAGACGATCTCGACGAGCCCTCGAGCAGCGGCTTCGACGACGACGACGGTTGATTCGGGCCCTCCGGGCGCACGTTGCAGGGCCCCCCTCTCGTATTAGGATGGGCCGGTGCCACGCGCTGGAAAAGTCTATCTCCTCGGCGCCGGGCCGGGTGATCCCGAGCTCGTCACGGCGCGGGCGCTCCGCCGTCTCGCCGAAGCGGACGTGGTCCTCTACGACGCGCTCGTGCATCCGGACATCCTCACGCACGCACGCACGGGCGTCGAGCTCGTCTTCGTGGGCAAGCGCGGAGGACAGCCGAGCGTGCGTCAGGCCGCGATCAACGCCCGCCTCGTCGACGAGGCCCGCGCGGGCCGCATCGTCGCCCGTCTGAAGGGGGGCGACCCCTACCTCTTCGGCCGGGGCTCCGAGGAGGCGGAATACCTACACGAGCACGGGATCGCGTTCGAGGTCGTTCCCGGCGTCCCCTCGCCGATCGCGGCGACCGCCTACGCCGGGCTCTCCCTCACGCATCGGGATCTCGCCTCGAGCGTCGCCTACATCACGGCCACGGAGTCCGACGAGAAGGAGCGCACGAGCCACGACTGGGCGAAGCTCGCGACCGCGACGCAGACCCTCGTGATCTTCATGGGCGTGCGGAAGCTCCGGACGCAGATGGAGCTGCTCGCTCGTCACGGACGCAGCCCGGAGACCCCGGTCGCCGTGATCCAGAACGCGTCGAAGCCGGAGCAGAAGACGGTGGTCGGCACGGTCGCGACCATCGCGGACCTCGTCGACCGGGCAGGCATCGGCATGCCTGCGTTGACGATCGTCGGCGAGGTGGTGCGGCTCCGAGAGCACCTGCGCTGGTTCGACACGCGCCCCCTCTTCGGCCGGCGCGTGCTCGTGACCCGCGCGCAGGAACAGGCGAGCACCGTCTCGCGGATGCTCCGCGACGCCGGCGCGGAGCCCGTCGAGGCCCCCACGATCCGCATCGTGGCCCCCGCCGATCCCGCCCCGCTCCGCGAGGCCGCGAAGCGCGTCGCGGACTACGACTACGTCGTCTTCACGAGCCAGAACGCCGTCGAGCGCTTCTTCGAGGCCCTCGACGAGGCCTCGCTCGACGCCCGCGCGCTCGCGCGTGCACGCGTGGGCTCCGTCGGCCCGAAGACCACGGAGGCCCTCCGTGCGCGAGGGATCCGCCCCGATACGAGCCCGGCGAAGGACTTCCACGGAGAGGCCATGGCGGCTGCCGTCCTCCGCGAGCTCGACGGCAAGCAGGGCGCGCGCGTGCTCCTGCCACGCGCACGGATCGCACGCGACACCCTCCCCGACACACTGCGCGCCGCCGGGATCGCGGTCGACACCGTCGTCGCCTACGACACCGTGCCGCCCTCCGCCGAGGAGGCCGAGCGCATCCGCTCGCTCTTCCGCGAAGGTGCGCTCGACGCGGTGCTCTTCACGTCGTCGTCCACCGTGGAGAACCTGGTCGAGGTGCTGGGCCCCGACGCGAACGAGCGGCTCCGTTCGGTCGTCACCGCCTCGATCGGCCCCGTCACGAGCGACACGGCCGAGAAGCTCGGCATCCGCATCGACGTCACCGCTCCCTCCTCGACCACGGCGGCCCTCGTCGCGGCGCTCGAGGAGCGCTTCTCCCACGACGACTGAGGCATCCATGGCTTTCCCCGAAGAGCGCCCCCGGCGCCTGCGACGCACCCCGACCCTGCGTGCCCTCGTCCGAGAGACCACGCTCGCGCCGACCGACTTCGTGCTGCCGCTCTTCGCCATGCCCGGCAAGGGCGTCCGGAACGAGGTCGCCTCCATGCCGGGCGTCTTCCAGACGTCCGTCGACGAGCTTCTCACGGACGCGCGCGAAGCCTTCGACGCCGGCGTCCGCTCCGTGATCCTCTTCGGCCTGCCGCCGCACAAGGACGCCATCGGCAGCCCTGGATGGGATTCGGACGGGCCCGTGCAGCGCGCCGTGCGCACCCTGAAGGACGCCCTTCCCGACCTCGTCGTGATGACCGACGTCTGCATGTGCGAGTACACGAGCCACGGGCACTGCGGCGCGCTCGAGAAGCGCAGCGACGGGAGGCCCGACGTCGCGAACGATCCGACGCTCGAGCTCCTCGCGCGGGAGGCCGTCTCGCACGCCCGCGCCGGCGCCGACATCGTCGCCCCGAGCGACATGATGGACGGACGCGTCGGCGCCATCCGACATGCCCTCGACCAGGAAGGCCACTCCGGGATCGGCATCCTCAGCTACGCGGTGAAGTACGCGAGCGCGTTCTACGGCCCGTTCCGCGACGCGGCCGACAGCGCCCCGGTGGAGGGCCCGGAGGACCGGAGGACCTACCAGATGGATCCGGCGAACCGCCGCGAGGCGATGCGGGAGATCCGCCTCGATCTCGAGGAGGGCGCCGACATGCTGATGGTCAAGCCGGCCCTGCCCTACCTCGACATCATCCGCGAGGTCCGTGACGCCGTGGACGTGCCGGTCGCCGCGTACAACGTGAGCGGCGAATACGCGATGGTGAAGATGGGTGCGAAGGCCGGCGTCATCGACGGAACCCGCGTGATGATGGAGGTCCTCACGTCGATCAAGCGTGCGGGGGCCGACCTGATCCTCACGTACCACGCCGTCGAGGCCGCCCGGGAGCTGGCGCGATGAGCCGACGCCTCGCGGGCGCGCCGACCCCTTCCCCGTGAGCGAGCCCACGAACGAGGACGGCGCGAGCGAAGGAGACGGGGAGATCCTCGGGCTCCCGCCCGACGTCGACCTCCCCGACGCACGCCTGCGCACGGTGGCCGCCTGCGTGGTGCTCCCCCTCTCGTTGCTGCTCTTCGCGGCCCCCTCCATGGCGGCGCGGGCGTTCGCGCTCGCGGGCGTCGCGGCCTCGGTCTTCTGGCTGCGGGCCGCGGGCCGCGCGCGGCGGGAGGCGGCGAGCGCTCCACCGTCGTCGCTCCGCCTCGATCCCGAGGGGCTCGAGCTCGTCGAAGCAGGGGTCTCCGCACGTCTGCCCTGGACGGCGGTGGTCGACGTCGAGGTCGACGACGCCGCCGTCGGGATCCGCGTGGTCTCCTCGGACGGGACGAGCGTCCTCGTCCGCCCGGGGTACGGCCGGCTCGGGTTGGTCGAGCTCCACGAGAGGATCGTTACGTGGTGGCGCCGATCGACGTCCCCGGCCTCCGAACCCGGTGCACGGGCCGCCGACCATGGCTAACATGCACCCATGCCCGGCCGGTTCGAAGAAGAGGACGGAGTCGTCGTCGAGAGGCGCACCGATCTCGCGCCGAAGAAGCCCCGTCTCTACAAGGTGCTGATGCACAACGACGACTACACGACGCGGGAGTTCGTCGTGTTCGTCCTCGAGACCGTGTTCCATCGCGCCGAGCCCGAGGCGGTGCAGATCATGCTGCACGTCCACCACAACGGCGTGGGCATCGCGGGCGTCTACACCCGCGACATCGCCGAGACGAAGATCGAGATGGTCGAGCGCATGGCCCGCGAGCAGGAATATCCGCTCAGGCTCTCCATGGAACCCGAGGAAGACGAGGACTGAGTCCTCGCGGAGGCTGAAGGTGGCAGGACCCGTCATCGCCAAGGAGCTCCAGCAGACGCTGCGCAAGGCCTTCGAGCAGGCGGCCCGCGAGCGGCACGAATACGTCACGCTCGAGCACCTCCTGCTCGTCCTCTGCGACGATCCGAAGGCGGGCAAGGCCATCGACGCGTGCGGAGGGAACCGCGGCCGACTGAAGTCGCGTCTCTCCGCCTTCATCGCCGCCAACGTCATGAGCATCCCGGGCGACGTGGACTTCGAGCCCCAGCAGACCCTCGGCGTCGAGCGCGTCCTGCAGCGCGCGGCCATCCACGCGATCTCGTCGGACATGAAGGTCATCGACGGGGCGAACGTCCTCGTCCAGCTCTACAAGGAAGAGGACTCCCACGCGGTCTACTTGCTCCAGCAAGAAGGCGTGAGCCAGTTCGACCTCAAGCAGTACATCGCCCACGGCATCGCCCCGGACGGCGGGAGCGACATCGAGCGCGTCGGCGGACAGGAGCCGGGCGACGAGGGCGACGAGGAAGAGGGCGGAGGCGCGCCCGGACGCGATCCGCTCGAGGCCTACACGACGGACCTCGTGGCGGAGGCCGTCGCAGGCCGCATCGATCCCCTCGTCGGCCGCGAGCTCGAGGTCGAGCGCACCATCCAGATCCTCTGCCGGCGCCGCAAGAACAACCCGGTGTACGTCGGCGAGCCGGGCGTCGGCAAGACGGCCATCGCCGAGGGGCTCGCGCTCCGCATCCACGAAGGCCGCGTTCCCGCGGTGCTCGCGGACGCGAAGGTCTACGCGCTCGACATGGGCGCCCTCCTCGCGGGCACGAAGTTCCGCGGTCAGTTCGAAGAGCGCCTGAAGGGCGTGATGAAGCGTCTCGAGGAGATCCCGAACGCCATCCTCTTCATCGACGAGCTGCACACGATCGTCGGCGCCGGCGCGACGAGCGGCGGCTCGATGGATGCCTCGAACATCCTCAAGCCCTCGCTCTCGTCGGGGAAGCTGCGCTGCATCGGCTCGACGACCTACGCCGACTTCAAGCATCTCGAGCGCGACCGAGCCCTCGCCCGTCGCTTCCAGAAGATCGACGTCAACGAGCCCTCCGTCGAGGAGACCATCGAGATCCTCCGCGGGCTCAAGCCCAAGTACGAAGAGCACCACGGCGTCACGTACGACGACGAGGCCATCGACGCCTGCGCCCGCCTCGCGGCGAAGCACATCGTCGATCGCCACCTGCCGGACAAGGCCATCGACGTGATGGACGAGTGCGGCTCGTACGACCGCATGAAGGCCGAGGCCGACCGGAAGCGCCGCGTCACGGCCGAGGACGTGCAGCGCGTCGTCAGCAAGATGGCGCGCGTCCCCGTGGAGGCGGTGACGGCGAACGAGCGGGATCGCATCCGCGATCTCGAGCCGGCCCTCCGTCGCGTGATCTACGGGCAGGACGAGGCGATCGAGAACCTCGTCAGCGCCATCACCCTCTCCCGCGCCGGGCTGCGCGCCGAGCAGAAGCCGATCGGCTCGTTCCTCTTCGCGGGCCCGACGGGCGTCGGCAAGACGGAGCTCGCGAAGCAGCTCGCGAAGACGCTCGGCGTCGAGCTCCTCCGCTTCGACATGAGCGAGTACGGCGAGCGGCACTCCGTCTCCCGCCTCATCGGCGCGCCGCCGGGCTACGTGGGCTTCGACCAGGGCGGCCTGCTCACCGATGCCGTGCGCAAGCACCCGCATTCCGTCGTCATCCTCGACGAGATCGAGAAGGCCCATCCGGAGATCTTCAACATCCTCCTGCAGGTGATGGACCACGCGAAGCTCACGGACAACAACGGGCGCGAGGCGGACTTCCGCAACGTGATCCTGGTGCTCACGACGAACGCGGGCGCCTTCGAGTCGCAGGAGAAGGTCGTCGGCTTCGGCCAGACGGGCTCCGGGACCGCGTTCGCCGAGTCGAAGGCGAAGGCCGCCCTCGAGCGCACGTTCACGCCGGAGTTCCGCAACCGCCTCGACGCCATCGTCTATTTCCGTGGCCTCTCGAAGGAGATCATCCGCAAGGTCGTCGACAAGGAGATCCGTCTGCTCGAGGAGCAGCTCTCCCAGAAGCGGATCCGGGTCGAGCTCACGGAGGCCGCGCGCGAATGGCTCGCGGAGCACGGCTACGATCCCAAGATGGGCGCGCGCCCCATGGCTCGCCTGGTGGAGCGCGAGCTGAAGAAGCCGGTGGCGAAGGCCCTCGTCTACGGCGATCTGCCGGAGGGAGGCCTCGTCCGGGCGGACGCGGGCACGGAGCACCTCGTCCTCGCCTTCGAGAAGACGAACTGACCGCCACGTGCCTGCCTATTGGCTGACCAAGAAGCTCGTCTTCCCTCCTCCCGAGGGAGCGGACGAGCACGGCCTCGTGGCCATCGGCGGCGACGTCCGGCCCGAGCGGCTCCTGCTCGCCTATTCGCAGGGCATCTTCCCGTGGCCGCACGAGGGCTATCCCCTGCTCTGGTTCTCGCCGGAGCCTCGCTTCGTGCTCCCTCTCGAGCTCGCGCACGTGCCCCGCTCCCTGCGCAAGACCATCCGCCGCGCCCCGTACGAAGTCCGCTTCGACACGAGCTTCGAGATGGTCATGCGTCGCTGCGCCGCCACGCCGCGCCCCGGGCAGAACGGCACCTGGATCACGGAGGAGCTCGTCGAGGGCTACGCCGAGCTCCACCGCCGGGGGTTCGCGCACAGCATCGAGGCCTGGAAGGACGGTGTGCTCGTCGGCGGGCTCTACGGCGTGAGCCTGGGCGCGGCCTTCTTCGGCGAGTCGATGTTCGCCCACGAGCCCGACGCCTCGAAGGTCGCGTTCGTCACCCTGCTCGGGCATCTCGCGAGCTGGGGATTCCGCTTCGTCGACGCCCAGGTCTACACGGAGCACCTCGAGCGCTTCGGCGCGGTCGAATGCTCGCGTCGGGCCTACCTCGGCCTGCTCGGACAGGCGCTGACCTCGCAGACGCGGCGAGGGCCCTGGGAGGCGACGCTCTCGCCCACCGAGGCCCTCGAGGCCCTCGAGCGCCACCTCGAGGCGTTCAGCGAGCCGAGCGAACGAGGATGAGGCTCACGCCCTCGCCGATCGACGGCGCGGGGATCACACCGTACGCGTAGTCCACGCCGTGCAGCGGGAACGAGCCGACGAAGCCGTTCGGGCTCCGCTGCAGGCCCTGGCGGATGACGTCGCCGCGGGGAACGACCTCGTCGATCTCCGGCGCCGTGCCGAAGTGGAAGAGGCGGTCTCCCCGGTAGAGATAGGCCCAGAGCACGAGGCCCTGGTTGATCTCGGCCGCCTTCTCGAGGCGGAGCTGGCGGCTGATGCGCTGCGCCTCGCGCGGAAGCGGGATGCCGGTCGCGACGGCGCCGATGGTCTGTCCGTCCTTGCGGATCGGCGCGACGAAGAGCATCGAGAGCGAGCTCTCGCCGCCCCCCTCCGCCTGGAACTCCGCGAGCTGGTACGTGGCGCGCCCGCTCTGCATCGCCTCGCGCACCGAGGCGTAGTTCGCGGCGAAGGCCATGCCCTTCATGCGATCGTTCTCGCCGTCGCGGCAGATGACCTTGCCGTCCGCGCCGATGATCGCGAGGAACGACATCGGCGAGACCACGAACTCGGCGATGCCGCGCGGCGGACGTCGCAGGTTGTTCAGGAGCGGGCACATCGCCGCGTCCCGTGCGGGCACGTCCTGCACCGCGAGGTAGGGAGCGAGGATGGCGGCCGCCTTGTTCACGCCGACGAGGTGGTGGTTCTTGTCGTCCCGGATCATCGCGGCGACGCGCGGGACGTCCTCGGTGCGCAGCGAATGCTGGGCGCGCTGCACCTTCTCGTTGCCGCAGCCGGAGCCGACGAGGGCCGCGAACGCGGCGACCAGGACGAGGATGGGTCGAGTCTTCTGCACGGGGCCTCCCAAGCGGGGGATGTTCGCACGAAGGGAGCCCTCGGGGAGAGGGGATTGTGTAGTCTCCCTCCCTACCCCCTTTGGAGGTCCCCATGACGGTCGCAGGTCGCGTCGCCCTCGTCACGGGCGCGAGCCGAGGCATCGGTCGCGCCATCGCCCTCGCCCTCGCCGAGGACGGCATGCACGTCGCCGTCCACTGCCGCCGCGAACGCGAGAAGGCCGAGGCCGTCGCGGGCGAGATCCGAGCGCTCGGACGCGAGGCCCACGTCTTCGCCGCCTCGCTCGAGTCGCGCGAGGAGTGCGTGAAGCTCGTGGCCGACGTCGTCGCGGCGTTCGGTCGTCTCGACGTGCTCGTGCTCAACGCCGGCATCGCGAGCCGCGGGCAGAGCCTCGCCGACACCGATCCCGCCGAGGTCGAGCGCCTGATGCGCGTCCACGTGTTCTCGGCGCACGACCTCTGCAAGGCGGCCGTTCCGCAGCTGCGCGCTGCGGGGCGAGGCGACGTGATCGCGATCTCGAGCTCGGCGACGCTCCACCACGCCGCGAACGGAGGCCCCTACAACATGGCCAAGGCCGCCCTCGAATCCCTCGCGCTCACGCTCGCCAAGGAGGAGCGCGATCACGGCATCCGCGTGAACGTCGTCGCCCCGGGCCTCGTCGAGACCGACATGGGCGTGCGCCTCGCGCGCGGGGCGATGGGCGTCGAGGACATCCGCGCGCTCGACCGCCACATGCCCTTCGGCCGCGTCTGCCAGCCCGAGGACGTCGCGAACGCCGTGCGCTTCTTCGCGAGCGATCGCGCGAGCTACCTGACGGGCGAGATCCTTCACGTGCACGGGGGTGGCGACCGGATGACGTTCGGAGGCGGCCGGCGCACGTGACGGACCCGGGCTACGTTCCATGGCGACATGGTCGAAGCCCGCTGGCCTTCCGATTTCGACGCGCGGAGCGAAGCGCTCGACCTGCTGCGCGCCTGGGTCGAAGCGAACCCCGACGCCCACATCGTCGACGGTCACATCCTCGACGTGCTCCGGGTGTCGCCTCTGCGCGTCGAGCTCGTGACGACCTACGAGACGCGTTCCCTCGTGCTGCACGCGCGGCCGGCCGACGGCGACGCGCCCCCGAGCTCCCTCCCCGATCCCTGGGAGGTGGACGCGCAGACCTTCGAGCCGAGGGGCGACGGTTCGACGCAGATCGCGCGAGCCCGCTCGGACGGGAGCGTCTTCCACCACGCTTGCGCCCCCTGCGAGGGGCTCGGTCGGACACGGTGTCTCGAGTGCGGCCGGGCGCGGCTCTTCGACGCGTCCCGATGCCCGGCCTGCGGCGGCAGCGGATCGGTGACGTGCGGAGGCTGCCTCGGGCTCGGACGGGTGGCCAGCGACGTCTTCGTCGAACGCAGCGTCGGCACCGTCGTGGAGACCCGTCTGGTCGAGCCCTGGGAAGGCTCGCTCCCGACCGACCTGTTCCTCAGGCTCCAGGAGGCCCGACCGACCACGGCCCCGCTCCACGTCCAAGCAGGGGCGCGCATGCATCGCGTGGAGCAGGACTCGCAAGGGTACCGCGACCTCGTGCGCGACCTCGGCGATGCGGAGCGGATCGCGAATGCCATGCTGGCTCGGACGAGCGTGCCCCCGGGGGCGCGAATCCTGGATCGCCGTCTGACGATCCACGAAATCCGTGCGTTCCGGCTTCGCGCGAGCAACGCGGACCTCTTCTACGTGCACGAGCCGGGCCCTTCGATCTTCCCCGAGGGGTTCTGGTCGACGGGCCTCCGCGGCTGGCTCGAGTCCTTCGTGTTCGGCGGTGGGCGGAGAGGCTGATCGCGTACGGGAAGCAACCGCCCCACGCTCCGCCCGAGAAGCCCTCCAAACGGTCCGAGGACCGAGGAGGCAACGATGGGTGGAGAGGCGATTTCGGCGTCGACGGCGCGTCACGAGCAGATCCGGCTCGCGCAGGCAGCGGCAGCCCAGGCGGAGGCTTCGAGCGCGGCCGAGACGCATCCCGAGGCAGGCGACGACCATGCACGGCCCGCGGGACCGCCCGCGTTCTGCCGGGCTCGTGCGGAGCGGAACTTCCACGCGCAGATGCGCGAGCAATCCGTCCTCCATTCGGTCGGTCGCCTGATCCACGACAAAGCGCCATCGGTCGACCACGCCCTGCGCGCCCTCGCGACGTTCGGCGAGAGTCACGTGCCGCGCACGCACGCGGGCGCGTCGCACACCTACCGCAACGAGGCCGAGGCGCGCGATGCGTTCCGGCGGCAGGCGGCGGCGTTCGCCGATCCGCAGCGGTGGAACGGCCTCAGCGGCCCGGAGAACGCGGACTTCCAGCTCTTCGACGCATGCGGGATCCAATCGCACGCCCACCGGTTCACCGAGGGCGACTTCCTCCGTGTCGAGCTGCCGGGCGGCGCTCCCTACGCGTGGGTGCGCGTGGAGTCGGTCCGGGTCTCGGCCGATCGCATCGAGGTCCGCGTCCGCCCCTCGTACGATCCGACCCGGAACCCGGTGGATCCGAGAGAGACCGCGCATTTCTTCGACGCCCGGGCCACCAACACCTTCGTGCTCGAACGCCGCGGCACGACCGTGCGCGCGACCGTCGACGGTCGTGACGAATACCCGAACACCCACGGTCAGACGGACTCCGGCCTCGAGGCCGTGTCGAATCGGGGCGTGACGTTGGGCGCCCGCGCCGGGAACATCGACCTGCCCGTCGTCGGACACATCCCGAACGCCCAGCAGCATCAGTGGGACGTTTTCACCTCGAACGTGATCGCCCAGGGAGGCTCTCGATGAGCACGCTCCGCGTCCTCCGCACCGCGGCCCCGGGTCGATTCGTCGTCCTCTACGACGGCTTCTGCCGGTTCTGCTCGCGGGAGAGCAAGCGGCTCGCGCGCCTCACGAGGAACCGAGTCGAGCATCTCGACTTCCAGGAGCCGGGCACGCTCGAGGCCTTCCCCGGCGTCACGTACGACGCCTGCATGGAGGAGATGATCCTCGTGACCCCCGAGGGCCGGGTCTTCGGCGGCGCGGAGGCCATCGCCCGTGCTCTCGGCACGCGGATGCTCTTTCGCCTCCTGCTCCTCCCCTACTTCTTGCCGGGGATCCGCCAGCTCACCGACGCCGCATACCGGAAGCTCTCGCGCATCCGCTACAAGCTCGCGGGCGGCGGCTGCGACGGGGGGACGTGCGAGCTGCACTTCCGGTGAGGAAGAGCGACGCCTTCCCTCAAACGCGCGAGGAGCGCGTCCTCCGTCTTCGGGGGCTCGCGCTCCTCGCTCATCGTCTCACCGCGCTACGACGGGGCGTTCGGCTCAGTGATCGCCGCCGCCGACGTTCTGGCAGAACCACTCGTAGTCGATGTACTCGGTGATGCTCGGCTCGTCGCCGCAGACCGGGCAGCCCTTGTCGCGCCGCAGCTTGAAGGTGCGGAACTTCATGTCGAGCGAGTCGTACTGGAGCAGGCGGCCGACGAGCGGGTCGCCGACGCCGAGGATGATCTTGATCGCCTCGGTCGCCTGGATGGTGCCGATGACGCCCGGGAGCACGCCGAGCACGCCGGCCTCCGCGCACGAGGGCGCGAGGTGCGCCGGCGGCGGCTCGGGGTAGAGGCAGCGGTAGCAGGGCCCCTTCCCCGGATGGAACGTCGTGACCTGTCCGTCGAAGCGGAAGATCGAGCCGTGAACCACCGGGATGTTCTTCCAGACGCTCGCGTCGTTCACGAGGTAGCGCGTCGGGAAGTTGTCGAGGCCGTCGACGATCACGTCCCAGCCCTGGTCGAAGATGCGATCGACGTTCGACGCGTTGAGGCGCTCGGTGAAGGGGACGATCTTCACGTCGGGGTTGAGGTTCGCGATCGTCTTCGCCGCGCTCTCGACCTTGGGCGTGCCCACGCGGTCGAGGCCGTGGAGGATCTGCCGCTGCAGGTTCGACGCATCGACGGTATCGCCGTCGATGAGGCCGAGCGTGCCGACGCCCGCGGCCGCGAGGTAGAGCGCGGCGGGCGAGCCGAGACCGCCCGCACCGAGGCAGAGCACCTTCGCACCGAGGAGCTTCGCCTGGCCCTTCTCGCCGACCTCCGGCAGGAGGAGGTGGCGCGAGTAGCGGTTCAGCTGGGCGTCCGTGAACGTGACGGGCGCGTCGACCGGATACCCCTTGTCCTTCCAATCGCCGAAGCCGGGATTCGCCGACTCGACGTCGGTGTACCCGAGGTCCTGCAGCGTGCGCGCGGCGAACGCGGAACGGATGCCGCCGGCACAGTAGACGATGACCTTCTTGTTCTTGTCCGGCAGGCGGTTCGTCACCTGCATCTCGAGGAAGCCGCGCGGGATGTGCAGCGCGCCCGGGATGAAGCCCTGGCGGTACTCGTCCTTCTCGCGGACGTCGACGAGCACGAAGTCCTCGCCCGCTTCGCGGCGGCGCTTGAGGTCCTCGAGCGACACCTGGCGGATCTGACCGCGTACTTCTTGGAGGAGCTCGGAATAGGTCTTGGCCATCGGGGGAAATCCTGTCGGCGGATTATGGGAGGCGACCGGAATACGTCAAGGGCAACGGAGGGTTAGACCAAGTCGCAGCATTGGCTCATCGACAAAGTCGGGAATCTTCTCCGAGCGTTACGTGAAGGCGCCTCCGGGGGCCGATCGCCAGTCCTTTCGTCGCCCCCTCCCCCACCGTGGACTGATGCCGATGGAGGGCGAGGAGCGATGCTGTGGGCGGGACCGCCGTAGCAGGCGCGAGCGGCTTCGCCCCTGCCCCGTCCCCAGCACGTCTGAGCACCGGAATCGGTGCGTACGCGGAGGGGGATCATGATTTCGCAACACCTGGCCACGTACCTGGCCGAACGCGACGTCGACTTCGACGTCCTGCGCCACGAACGGACGCCGACGATCCGTGCCGCGGCCCATGCGGCGCACGTGCCCGAGCGGTGGGTCGCGAAGGGCGTCGTCTACGAAGACGGCTCCGAGTTCGTCATGGCCGTCGTCCCCGCGAATCGCAGCGTCGATCCGCTCGCCGTCGCCATGCGCATCGGACACTTCGTCGCCCTGGCGGACGAGGCGGACATCGAGACGCTGCTGCGCGACTGCGCCCGAGGCGCGATTCCGCCCCTCGGAGAGGCCTGGGGAGTCCGCACGCTCGTCGATCCCCAGCTGCTCGAACGGAGCGAGGTCTGGTTCGAGGGAGGCGACCACGAGCGCCTCGTCCACGTGCAGGGACCCGCCTTCTCGCGGCTCGTCGGGGGGTACGAGACCGTGCCGCTCGCCCGGCGCCACTGAGCGGCTCCCCGGACGGGGAACGACTCCCGAGGGGCGGCCATGATACGGTGCGTCGAATGCGTCGCGCCTCGATCGTGGTCGTCCTCGGGATGTTCGTCCTGCCCTTCGTGGCGACCGCCGCGCCCTCGGCCGCGCCGACGAGCGGCGAGCCGGTGCGCGTGGGAAGCATCGCCCCCGGGCTCGCCGTCACGCGCGTCCAGGGAGCGGACGCACCGGATCTCGCGACGCTCCGCGGCCGCGTCGTGGTGCTCGACTTCTGGGCGACCTGGTGCGGCCCGTGCCGCATGGTCATGCCCGAGCTCGAGCGCCTGCACGCGCAGCACCACGACGACGGCCTCACGGTGGTCGGCATCTCGGCCGAGTCGACCTCGGTGCTCGAGGGCTTCCTCGCGCGTCGGCGCATCGCCTACACGATCGCGCGCGACGTCGGCGGCACCACGCGCCGCTACGGGGTCAGCGCGTTGCCCACGCTCGTCGTCGTCGACCGCTACGGCAAGGTCCGCCACCGCAGCACGGGCGCACGCCCGAACGACCTCGCGGCCGTCCGGCTGCTGGTACCCGAGCTGCTCGGCGAGCCGCGCCCGCCCCGCTGATCAGTCGCGCGCGAGCGCGGACCAGATCGCGTCGTCGGCGAGCCGCTTCGCGACGGAGACTCCGAACGCCTCGTCGATGGGCGAGAGCAGCTCCGGCGCGTTCGCCTGGACCTCGCGGAGCGCCGAACGGCAGGCATCGACGGCCGAGCGCGTCATCTTGCCGAGCGGCGCGCGCATCGTCGGGCCGAGCATGCCGAGACCGGCCATCATCGTCTTCACGGGGACCGGGTTCCGGAACTTGTCGACGACCTCGATCGTCCTTCCGTCCGGGAGGACGCGGTTCGCCTTCGCCATCACGGTGACGAGCCGGAAGAGCGGCGCGAGCTTCGTGGCGATGGCATCCGCCGTCGCCGAATCGCCGGCCGCCTGGGCCACGACCATCTTCGTGATCGCGCCGGGAGCGATGTTCGTCATGACGCTGATCACGCCGGTCGAGCGGATCACGCCGTCCCTCATCATCGCGAGCGTCATGTCGTCGTCGCCCGAGAGGATGGCGAGGCCCGCACCGGCGAGCTCGCGGTCGCGTCGCATGCGCTCGAGGTCGCCCGTGGCCTCCTTCACGGAGGAGACGCGCGCGGGATCCTGGAGATGGAGGATGGCCAGGTCCTCCGCCGAGAGCGCGCAGCCGGTACGTCCGGGAATGACGTAGGGGACGATCGGGATGTCCGCCACGGAGTCGAGGACGCGGCCGTAGTACTCGGTCCGCAGCTCGAGCGAGCTCGGACCGTTGTAGTAGCAATCGACGAGGAGCACGGCGGAGGCGCCGCGCTCGCGGGCGTCGCGCGTCGCCTCGACGGCCTCCGCGGTGTTGTTGCTGCCGGTGCCGGCGATCACGCTCGCGCGGCCGTCGGCGGCCTTCACGGCCTCCTCGATCATCGTGGCGTGATCGTCCCAGGTCAGCGTCGGCGACTCGCCGGTCGTGCCTCCGGGCACGATGCCGGTGATGCCCTGCTGCACCTGGAACGCGACGAGCTTTCGGAACGCCGCCACGTCGAGGGTCCCGTCGGGAGCGAACGGAGTGGCGACGGCGGTGAAAGCGCCGCGGGGATCGAAGGGCACGGTCATGGCGCCCGGACCTTAGCGCGAATCGGCCCGCGAGGCAGCGTGCCCGAGGCGCGTACGCTCAGCCGCCGTTGGCCCCGCGCCAGGCCGCGGCCGAAAGGGCCTCGGCCCGCGCGATGCGCCCGTCGAAATCGTCGATCCCCTCGTCCACGACGGTGAGGTGACCGACCTTGCGTCCGGGCTTCGGATCCTTGCCGTAGAGGTGGAGGTGCGCGCCCGGGATCGCGAGCACGGCGTCCGGATCGGGGATGCCCCCGACGAGGTTGAACATCACGGAGGTTCCGCGGAGCTCCGTCGGCCCGAGCGGGGATCCGGCGATCGCGCGGACGTGGTTCTCGAACTGGCTCGTCACCGCGCCGTCGATCGAGAAGTGGCCGGAATTGTGGACGCGCGGGGCCATCTCGTTGACGCGCAGGACGTCGGCGTCGAAGAGCTCGATGGCGAGCACGCCGACGTAGTCGAGCGCCTGCATCACCTTCGCCGCGTAGGACTCGGCGCGCGCCGTCAGCTCCGGCGCGACGTTCGGGGCCGGGGCCGTCGTCCGACAGAGGATGCCGTCGCGATGGATGTTCTCGACCAGCGGGTAGAAGGCCATGTCTCCGCGCAGGCCACGCGCCGCGACGATGGAGAGCTCGCGCCGGAAGGGAACCCAGCCCTCGAGGATCATCGGCACGGAGCCGAGCGCTTCGAACGCGCCCCGCACGTCGTCCTCGCTGCGGAGCACGCGCTGCCCCTTGCCGTCGTAGCCGAGGCGGCGCGTCTTGAGCACGCACGGCAGGCCGAGCTCGCGCACGGCCACCTCGAGCGAGGCATGGTCGTCGACCCGGCGGAACGGCGCGGTGGGGATGCCGAGCTCGTTGAACATCGTCTTCTCGAGGAGACGATCCGAGGCGGTGCGGAAGGCCTCGGGCCCGGGCCGAACCGGCGCGCCGAGGTCGGCCGTGCGCAGGAGGGCCCGCTCCGGGACGCTCTCGAATTCGCAGGTGACCACGTCCACGACGCTCGCGAGCCTGCGGAGCGCGTCCTCGTCGTCGTACGGTGCCGCGATCACGTCGGCGACCGAGGCGGCGCAGGCGTCGCCGACCGGCTCGAGCACGACGAAGGTATGCCCGAGCGGCTGACCCGCGAGGGAGAGCATGCGCCCGAGCTGGCCGCCCCCGATGCAACCGATACGCATGCGCTCAGACCTCCGGCAGCCGCGGATCGGAATTCGCGAGGACCTTCGAGGTCTGCTCGTCGCGGAACTTCTTCCAGGCGTTCCAGATCGCCGGCCGCGAGCGACCGACGATGGAGGCCGCGAGCAGCGCCGCGTTCTTCGCGCCGGCCGGACCGATCGCGAGGGTTCCGACCGGGACGCCGCCCGGCATCTGGACGATCGAGAGCAGCGAGTCGACGCCGCGGAGCATGCTCGATTCGACCGGCACGCCCAGCACCGTGACCGGCGTGTGCGCGGCGATCATCCCGGGCAGGTGGGCGGCCCCGCCGGCGCCCGCGATGATCACCTCGAGACCGCGCGACTCGGCGGACTTCGCGTACTCCGCCAGCAGATCGGGGGTCCGGTGGGCCGAGACCACCCGCACCTCGTGGGGGACGCCGAGCGCCGCGAGCATGTTCGCGGCCTCGCTCATCGTCTTCCAGTCCGAGCGCGACCCCATCACGATCCCGACGAGCACCTGGTCTTCCGCCATCGCTGCCCCGGCTCCTTGCGTCCCCGGCCGAGGGCCTACGTGGCGCTCGCGCGGGAGGCGGAGTCGTGCCGCGTCCGGAACCCGTCGTCAACCGAACGGGGGACCGTCGCCGGCGTGGCGAGCCCCCCGCGGGAGGTCACTGCTGGATCTCGGTGTCCACGAGGCGGACGCCGCGGCGCCGCTTCTCGTTCTCCGTCGCCTTGCGCAGTCGCTCGTAGAGGGCGACGACGTCGGTCGGCAGGTTGCGCAGGTGAACGTCGGGGGTGTTGCGATCCATCGCCGAGAGCACGAGGTTCCCGGTGCCCATGATGCGCTGCCCGAGGGGGCGCTCGACCACGTAGTCGTTGATCCGGTAGGTGTCGATCTGGTCGAGGCGCTTCGAGAGCAGCCCCGTCTCGATCACCACCCGCTGGCTCGTGATCCGGTAGTGAATCGAGGCGCGCCGGATCGCGAAGTACACGAGGGCGAGCCCGACCGTCAGGATGGCGATCAAGAGCGCCCCGACGTTCGGCAGCAGAGCGGGGCGCCCGTCGAAGAGCAGCTCCTCTCCATCGGAAGAAGCGGGGGTCGGCTCGTTCGGCTCGTTCGGCTTCGATTCGGTCGTCACGGCGGCTAGGATGCCACGACTCCCCCGTGCGCGTCCCCCTTCTCTTCGCCGCCACCCCCCTGCTCCTCGCCGTCGCCGTGGCGGCCGACGACGCGCCCTCGCTCGCGCTCGAGCCGCGTGCGCCGCTCTTCGTCGGCGATCGCGCCGAGCTCGTCGCCGTCCTCGTCCTGCGCTCGACGCCCCCCGCGCGCGTGCTGCTGACGCCGAGCGGCGAGGGGAGCGCCCTCTCCGTCGTGCGGGGGCGCCTCCTGCGCTCGGACGCGGAGGTGGAGCGGGACGCCGACGGCCGGGAAGCGCTGCGCTTCCGCATCCCCGTGGTCGCCGACGCGCCGGGCGATGCCTTCGTCCGCGTCGAGGCGCGCGTGCACCTCTGCGATCCCGGCTGCCGCTCCGTGGTCCTCGAGGCGCGTGCTCCCTTCCGGGTCGAGCCCCGCCGCTGACTCCCTTGCCGGCCTCGGCTCGATACTGTACGAATGTACAGCATGCCGAGACCGGCCTCGAATCCGGCGAATCGATTCCACCGGGCGACGCTCGAATGGGACGAGCCCCCGCCCGCCGAGCTCGAGGTCTACGAGGAGCGGGCCAAGAGCATCCTCTCCCGGAACGACAGCCCGGACGTCGGCTTCGAGCACAGCGTGAACCCGTACCGCGGGTGCTTCCACGCGTGCGCCTACTGCTACGCGCGACCGACTCACCCCTACCTCGACTTCGGGGCGGGAACCGACTTCGACCGCAAGATCGTCGTGAAGACGAACGCGCCGGAGCTGCTCGCGACGGAGCTCGGGAGACCGGGCTGGAAGGGCGGCACGATCGCCTTCTCCGGCAACACCGACTGCTACCAACCGCTCGAGGCCCGCTACGGCCTGACCCGTCGCTGCCTCGAGGTCTGCCTCGACTACCGCAATCCCGTCACCGTGATCACCAAGGGGCTCGCCATCCGGCGCGACGTGGACGTGCTCGCGGCCCTCGCCGAGAAGGCGCGTTGCCGCGTGACGCTCAGCATCCCGTTCGCGAACGACGCCGACGCCCGCGCGATCGAGCCGTTCGCGAGCCCGCCGTCGAAGCGCTTCGAGACCCTCCGCATCCTCTCCGAAGCGGGCATCCGCACCGGCGTCTCGGTCTCGCCGATCATCCCGGGGCTGAACGACCACCAGATCCCCGAGATCCTCGAGCGCGCCCGCGAGGCCGGTGCGACGCATGCCTTCTGCATCCTCCTGCGTCTGCCGCGCGAGGTGCTGCCGATCTTCGACGAGCGCCTCGAAGAGGCCTTCCCGCTGCGGGCCGAGAAGGTCCGCCACGCCCTCGCCGAGATGCGGGGAGGCGCCCGGAACGAGTCCGCCTTCGGAGAGCGCATGCGGGGCAAAGGCGTGAGGTGGCAGCTCGTCGAGCGCCTCTTCGAGTCCCAGGCCAAGCGGCTCGGCTTCGGCCCCGGGGTCGAGGACGAGGGCGAGCCGCCGACGACGTTCCGCCGCCCGACGCCGCAGCTCGGCCTCTTCGACGAGCGCTGAGCCCCTGGCGCGCGAGTTGCTAGGTGCGGAGACCGGGGAGCCTCGGCTCCCCGCTCGAATGGAATCCTTCGAGAATTCGTCAGCCAGGCTGTCCCGCCCGGCGGCACTTCGTCACCTGTCGTGACATTCTGTCTTTGGACTGACAAGGAGTCCCCATGACCCCCCTCCACGAGGCGACGCTCCTGGTCGTCGACGACGACGCCTCGAACCTCGAGTCGCTCGAGAAGATCTTCCGCAAGGAGGGGCTCCGCGTGCTCACGGCGCCGGACGGTCCGCGGGCCCTCGAAGTCGTCCGCCAGCAGCGCGTGGACGTCGTGCTCTCGGACCTGATGATGCCCGGCATGAGCGGCATCGATCTGATCCGCGCGCTGAAGGCGCTCGGCTCGGAGGCCGAGGTGGTCGTGATGACCGCGCACGGGACGATCGAGACCGCCGTGGCCGCGATGCGCGAGGGCGCCTACGACTTCGTGGAGAAGCCCCTCCGGCGCATGCCCATCGTGAAGACGGTGCAGAAGGCCGCGGAGCGCCACAGCCTCGTGGTCGAGAACCGCTCGCTCAAGAAGGAGCTCTCGGCCCTCAAGACCCGGTCGATCGTCGGCTCGGCTCCCTCGCTGCGACGCGCGCTCGACATCGCCACGATGGCGGCGCCGTCGAGCGCCACCGTGCTCGTCCTCGGCGAGAGCGGCACCGGCAAAGAGCTCCTCGCCCGGTACATCCACGAGAAGAGCGAGCGCTCGGGCCCGTTCGTCGGGGTCAATCTCGCGGCGCTGCCCGAGACCATCGTCGAGAGCGAGCTCTTCGGGCACGAGAAGGGAGCGTTCACGGGGGCGGTCGCGAAGCGCGAAGGACGCATCGCCCAAGCGGCGGGCGGCACGCTCTTCCTCGACGAGATCGGCGAGCTCTCGCTCGCGGTCCAGGTGAAGCTCCTCCGCGTGCTGCAGGAGGGCGAATTCGCCCCTCTCGGAGGCCGCACGCAACACGCGGATTTCCGGCTGGTGGCGGCGACGAACCGGGACCTCAAGGCGGCGATCCGCGAAGGCGACTTCCGCGAGGATCTCTACTACCGACTCAACGTCATCTCGATCACCTCGCCCCCCCTGCGCGACCGGCGCGACGACATCCCCCTGCTCGTGGAGCACTTCCTCGACGTCTACTGCCGCAAGAACGGGCGACCGCCGATGACGTTCGGTCCCGATGCGATGGCCAAGCTCCTCGCGTACGACTTCCCGGGGAACGTCCGCGAGCTCGAGAACGTGGTCGAGCGCGCGGTGGTCCTCGGTCGCGCCAATCCCCTCGGCGTCGACGACCTGCCCGAGGCCGTGGCGGCGAGCGTCCGCCGCAGCGACGTGCTGTCGTTCCCGATCGGGACCCCCCTCTCCGAGATCGAGGATCGCGTCATCCACGAGACCCTGCGCCACACCCGCGGGGACAAGCAGCTCACGGCCCAGCTGCTCGGGATCTCGACCCGGACCATCTACCGGAAGCTCGGTGCCGATCGCGAGGAACCGGCCGACGCGCCGTGAGCGCCCGGGCCCCCGCCCGCCTCGTTGCCAATTTGTCAGGGTGGCCCGGGCCTTTCCCGAGGGTCGTGACAGCTTGTCCCAACCCTCCCGCCCGCTCCCTCGACGACCCGCGGAAATCTCCGTGTTTTCACTGGATTCCACGTGGGTGATGAACTAGGCACGTGCGTTGCTTTCGACAGGGCTGGGGCAGTACGCCCTGCCCCCCTCCCTCCGGATCTCCGTGGCCAGCCTTCGCCCCAACCAGCTCGCGACGATCATCGTCTTCGTCAGCCTCACGGCCAGCGCCTTCTTCCTGGCACAGGGGGCGACCGGTCTCGCGGCCGCCAAGCTGCTCGCGCTCGATCCCAGCGTCTCCGGCGCCAGCGGCGCGGGACCGGGTCGGGCTCCGCCGCCTCCGGGCGCGAGCCGTCGTCGCTCCAAGTCCCCGATGCAGATCCTCGGCCGGAACATCTTCGAGATGCCGGAGGACGCGCCGGCTCCGGAGGCGGCCTCGGCCGCGCAGGGTCCCGCGGCGATGGTGATCCCGGGGCAGGAGCCGCCGTGCGGCGGCGACATCCGCCTCGTCGGAGCCGTGGTGCATCCGGTCAGCGCAGACCTCTCTTACGCGGCGCTCGTCCAGGGGCAGACGCCCGCGCGTCTCTTCCGCACCGGGATGAGCTTCGCCGGCAAGAACGTCCTCGAGATCGACTACGACCACGTGCTCCTCGCGGACGCCGGCGGCTCGGCGTGCAAGGTCTCGATGTTCGGCGTCGAGCAGACCCAGCCGCAGGTGGCCGTGGCGCCCGCCGCCGCGCCGCCGGCCACGTCGGTCGGCCCCGCACAGCCGGAAGGCGAGCTCTCGGCCGACGAGATCGAGCGAGGCATCCAGCGCATCTCGGACACGTCGTTCAACGTGACCCGCCAGCTGCTCGACCGCGCCCTGCTCGCGCAGGGCTCGCTCTTCCGCACCGCTCGCCTGATCCCGCAGGAGGAGAACGGGCGGGTCACCGGCATGAAGATCTACGGCATCCGCCGCTCCAGCTTGCTCGGCCGCCTCGGCGTGCAGAACGGAGACACCCTGCGCACGATCAACGGTTTCGACCTGACGAGCGCCGACAGCATGGTCGAGGCCTACACGAGGCTCCGCACGTCGCCCGACTTCTCCCTCGCGGTGGTCCGGCGCGGCGAGCCCGCGACCATCGAGTACCACGTCCGCTGAATCGAGGAGCGTTCGCTTGAGAACCCGCACGGCCGTACCGATTCTCTTCGTCTCCGCCATCGTCATGCTGGCGGGGCTGCGCTACGCGCACGCTCAGCCTCCGGGACAACGGATCTTCCCGCCGCCGCCAGGCAATCCGGACACCGCGCAGCCGCCGGGCGGAGCCCCCGCCATGCCCCCGCCCCCCACGGCGGCCGGGGCGCCGGCCGCGCCGGGCGGCCCGCGTCAGCCGATGCGCGAGTTCGAGACGGGCGTCGACTACCGGCCCGTGCCGCCGGGCACGCGGGTCACGTTCAACCTCGAGGACGCCGACCTGCCCGATCTCGTGCGCCTCATCTCGAGCCTGACGGGGCAGCGGTTCATCCTCCCGGGCAAGATGCGCAGCATCAAGGCCTCCGTCTTCGCCCCGACGAAGGTGACGGCCGCGGAGGCCTACAACGCCTTCCTCTCGATCCTCGAGGTCAACGGCATGACCGTCGTCCCGAGCGGTCGGTACCTGAAGATCATCGACACCCAGGGCGCCGAGACCCAGCCGCTGCCGGTGAACGGCGGAGGCGCGCCCACGCCCGGCACGGATCGGTACTACACGCGGATGCATCCGCTCGAGAACGTGACGGCGGAGGACGTCGCGCAGCTGCTCTCGAGGTTCAAGTCGCGCGACGGCAACGTCACGGCCTACGCGCCCACGAACATGATCATCATGACGGATACGGGCGCGCAGATTCAGCGCATGCTCCGCATCATCGAGGCGATCGACGTGCCTCGGACGGGCGAGCAGATCTGGATCGAGCCCATCCACTACGCCGATGCGGACGAGCTCGCGCAGCGTCTCACCGAGATCTTCGGCACGGCGACGACGGGCTCGCCCACGCCGACTCCCGCGGCGCCGCCCCCGCAGACGGCGGGCGCGGACGGCCAGGGAGGTGGCGGCGTCGCGACGATCGGCGCTCGACGCGGCGAGTCGCGCATCAGCAAGATCATCGCGGACGAGCGCACGAACTCGCTGATCATCCTCGCGACCGAGCGCGCGTACATGCGCATCCTCGACATGCTGCGTCAGCTCGACGTCCCGCTCGAGGGCGAGGGGCGCATCCACGTCCACTACGTCCAGCACGGAAGCGCGGACGAGATCGCGACGACCCTGACGAGCCTCATCGAGGGCACGGCTCCGAGCACGTCGGGACCGGCGACCGGCGGTGCACCGGGCGGCGCCGCCGCCGCGGCCGCGAGCCGAGTCAACATCTTCGAGGGCGCCATCCGCGTCACGGCGCACGAGCCCTCGAACGCCCTCGTGATCACGTCGTCGCTGCACGACTACGCCGCGCTCCGCCGCGTCATCGAGCGCCTCGACGCGCCTCGTCGTCAGGTCTTCATCGAGGCCGTGATCATGGAGCTCGGCGCGGGCAACCGGACCCAGTTCGGCGTCAGCTGGCACACGGGCGTGGGCAACTTCCCGTCGAACGGGGCCCTCTCGGTGCTCGGTTTCAACGCCGGTTCGTCGCTCAATCCCCTCGTGAACCAGGACCTCCTCACCAGCGCCGCCCTCGGCATCCGCGGCCCGACCATCCCGAACTCGCAGCAGCTCGTCGGCATCTCGGTGCCGGCCTTCGGCGTCGCCATCACGGCCCTCGCGGAGACGGGCGACCTCAACATCCTCTCGACGCCGCATATCATCGCCATGGACAACGTCCAGGCGGAGATCACGATCGGCGAGAACATCCCGCTCCAGACGAACGGCATCGCGCCCGGCGCCCTGACGGGTCTCGCGGGCGCCACGGGCCTCGCGGGCCTCGCCGGCCAGACGACCGGCGCGACCGGTCTCTCCTCCCTCTCGTCCCTCGGCGGCCTCGGCTCCGTGCCCCGCCAGGACGTCGGCACGACCCTCCGCGTCACGCCGCACATCAACGATGCGAACGAGGTCCGCCTCGAGATCGAGGAGGAGATCTCCGACAAGGGAACGACGGAGGGCACGCTCGGCGTCGTGTCGATCAACCGACGCAAGGCCAAGACCGAGATCATGGTGCGCGACCAGCAGACCGTCGTGATCGGCGGCCTGATGCGCGACACCATGACGCGCCGTCAGTCGAAGGTCCCCGTCCTCGGCGACATCCCCGTGATCGGCGCCCTCTTCCGAAAGACGACGAACGAGCGCCGCAAGGTGAACCTGCTGCTCGTCCTCACCCCCTACATCATCCGCGATCCGAGCGACCTCCGGGCGATCTTCGAGCGGAAGATGCGCGAGCGACAGGAGTTCCTCGACCGCTACTTCGTCTTCGGCGATCGCGACTACGAGCCGGTCGTCGACTACTCGCGAACGCGCGGCTTCATCGCGGAGATGCTCGCCGAGGTCGCGACGGCCGACGACGAGGCCCGCCTCGCCGCCGAGACCGCCGCGCGCCCCGCGCCGGAGCACCGCCCGCGCGCTCCCGTCGGGAGCGACCGCATCCCTGGCACTCCCGAGCCGGAAGAGCGCCAGATGATCATCGGCCCCGAGGGCATCTCCTACGACAACCCGAATCCGGAGCTCGCCCCCGGAACGACCCCCGAAGCGCCGCCCGCGACGCCGTCTCCCGCCGCTCCCACCGCTCCGGCCGGCGCGGCGGCGCCGACGAGCGCCCCGGCCACGACGGGCGGGCCCACGCCGCCGGCCACCGGCGGCGCGACGCCGCGCGACACCGAAGTCCCTCCCCCCGCCACGCGCACGCGGACCCCGCGTCGCGCCCCGAACTGAAGCCATGCAACCGAGCTACGTCGGCGACATCCTGGTACGACGCGGAGCCGTCGATCCGCAGAAGCTCGCCGAGGCGCAGGCGACGGCCGAGGAGCGCGGCGTCGACGTGCAGACCGTCCTCGTCGCCACGCGCGTCGTCGAAGAGGCGCGACTCGTGCGCGCCCTCGCCGACGAGGTCGGGATGCCCTTCGTCGAGAAGATCCCGCTCGACGCCGTCCCCGAGGATCTGGTCGAGGCGGTCCCCATCAACTTCGCCCGCCAGCACCACGTCCTCCCGATCTCCGAGGCGGGCGGCGTCGTGCGCGCCGTGATCGGCAATCCGCTCGACCCCTTCGCGCTCGACGACCTCCGCGCCCTGCTCGGACGACCGATCGAGGCCATCGCCGCGCCGGGCGAGGCGATCGAAGACGCCATCAACCGCCTCTACGAGCGCAAGGACGAGACGGCCCTCGCCCACGCCACGGAGGGCGAAGAGGAAGAGGAGCTGCAGGACCTCATCGACATGACGGACGAAGCGCCCGTCATCCGCTGGGTCAACAACCTCTTCTACACGGCCGTCCGCGAGCGCGCGTCGGACATCCACATCGAGCCCACCGACGAGAAGGTCGTCGTGCGCTACCGCATCGACGGTCGGCTCGTCCCGCGCAAGGACGCGAACCGCGGCTTCCTCCCCTCGATCGTGAGCCGCGTGAAGATCGAGGCGGGGCTGAACATCGCCGAGAAGCGCCTCCCGCAGGACGGACGCATCACGAAGAAGATCGCCGGCAAGGTGGTCGACGTCCGCGTCTCGACGGTCCCGACCGCGAAGGGCGAGCGCATCGTCATGCGTCTGCTCGACAAGGAGACCGTCCGCCTCAACCTCCTCGACCTCGGCTTCGCGAAGGACGACCTCGACCGCCTCCTCCACATCATCGGGCGGCCGAACGGCATCTTCCTCGTCACCGGCCCGACGGGCTCCGGCAAGACGACGACCCTCTACGCGTCGCTGAACCGCATCAACACGCCGGACAAGAACATCCTCACGGCCGAGGATCCGGTGGAGTACGAGCTCCGGGGCATCGGCCAGACCCAGGTGCAGCCGAAGATCGGCTTCACCTTCGCCTCGGCCCTCCGCAGCTTCCTCCGTCAGGATCCGGACGTGATCATGGTCGGCGAGATCCGCGACCACGAGACCGCCGACATCGCGATCCACGCGTCGCTCACGGGCCACCTCGTGCTCTCGACGCTGCACACGAACGACGCTCCGGGCGCCGTCACCCGCCTCGTGGACATGGGCATCCAGCCCTACCAGATCTCGTCGACCGTCCTCGCGATCCTCGCGCAGCGTCTCGTGCGACGCCTCTGCGCGCACTGTCGCATCCCCTACTATCCGACGGACGAGCAGCTGATCGAGCTCGGCCTCGACATGAGCCGGCTCGACGAGCAGCTCGGTCTCCTCCGGAAGGTGGCGGCGACCACCGTCGTCGACGCCGGCAAGCAGGTCGGCGTCGTCGACACCTCGAAGCTCGGCGATCACATCGAGGGCCGTCCCCGGGCCGACGGGCTCGTCTTCTTCCGTCACGGCAGCTGCGAAGCCTGCAGCAACAACGGGTACCGGGGACGTCTCGGCATCTTCGAGCTGATGCTCATCGACGAGCCCGTGCGCCGCGAGATCCTCCGCGGCAGCGACTCGAAGACGATCCAGCGCGTCGCCCGTCAACAGGGCATGCGCGTCCTCCGCGAGGACGGCGCGCGCCAGGTCATCGCCGGCGTCACGAGCGTGGACGAGGTCCTCGCCGCCACGCAGGCAGGAGAGGCCTGATGCCCGTCTTCGTCTTCGAGGGCCTCGACGCGAAGGGCAAGAAGATCAAGGGAGTCCGCGACGCGGACAGCCCCAAGGCCCTCCGCAACCTGCTGAAGCGCGAGGGAGTCCTCGCGACGCAGGTGCTCGAGCAGAGCGAAGCGAAGAAGAAGCAGGGCCGGGACATCGACCTCGGGAAGATGTTCCGACGCGTGGGCACGATGGAGGTCGCGGTCGCGACGCGGCAGCTCGCCGTCCTCGTGCGTTCGGGCATCCCGCTCGTCGAGGCGCTCACGGCGCTCATCGATCAGCTCGACCAGCCGGAGCTCAAGGAAGCGTTCACCAACGCGCGCAACCGGGTGAACGAGGGCTCGTCCTTCGCCGACGCGCTCCGCGCCCACCCGAAGATCTTCGAGGTCCTCTACGTCAACATGGTCGCCGCGGGCGAGGCCTCGGGCACGCTCGAGGCCGTCCTCGCACGGCTCTCCGACTTCCTCGACTCGCAGGCGAAGCTCAAGGGCAAGGTCGGCAGCGCGCTCGCCTATCCGGCCTTCATGGCCGTGATGACCTTCGTGATCCTCATCGTGATGATGACGGTCGTCGTGCCCAAGGTCACCGCCGTGTTCGAGGACTTCGACCGAGGCCTGCCCTGGTACACCGAGGTCCTCATCTTCACGAGCAACGCGCTCATCCACTACTGGTGGCTCCTCGGAGGCATGCTCGGAGGCGCGATCTACGCGTTCCGCCGCTGGCTCTCGACGCCCGAAGGACGGAAGTCCTTCGACGCCAAGGTCCTGAAGGCGCCGATCTTCGGCCAGCTGCTCCTGATGGTCGCGGTCTCCCGCTTCGCGCGCACGCTGGCCACGCTCCTGAAGAGCGGCGTACCGGTCCTCCAGGCCATGGAGATCACCCGCAACGTCCTCGGCAACACGAAGCTGATGGAGGTGGTCGAGAACGCGCGGACGAGCGTCCGCGAGGGCGAGGGCATCGCGAAGCCGCTTCGTCAGAGCGGCGCCTTCCCCCCGATCGTCACCCACATGATCTCCATCGGCGAGAAGTCGGGCCAGCTCGAGGAGATGCTCGAGCACGTGGCGACGGCCTACGACACGCAGGTCGACCTCCGCGTCGCCGCGATGACCTCGCTCCTCGAGCCCCTGATCATCGTCATCATGGGAGGCGTCTCGGGCGGCATCGCGTTCGCGATCCTCATGCCGCTCCTCCAGCTCAACGAGTTCGTCCAGTAGGCCCGGCATGGCTCGCCGCAAGCGAAAGACGAACGGTGTCGCGCTGCCCTGGGAGGACCGGGGCACGCCGCTGCGCAACCTCGTGGCGGGCTCGCGCTCGCGGACCGTGCTGGTGACCACCGGGGCGACCCTCGCCGTCCTCCTCCTCGTGCAGGCGGTGCGGGAGCGCCGCGCCGAGCGGGAGACGCGCCTCGCCATCGCCTCGGTCGAGCAGGCCGTGGCCCAGTTCCGGGGCGACGAGGGGCGTTGCCCGCGCTCGACCTACGAGCTCGTGCATCCACCGCACTCGCGGGCCCGGTACCTGCGCGAGATGCCCAAGGACGGCTGGGGCCGTGCGCTCTACGTCCGCTGCCCCGGCGCCGACGATCCCGACTCCGCCGACGTGGTGTCGCGAGGCCCCCATCCCGATTTCTTCGACGAAGACACGAACCCGTGATTCCGGCCGCACCGAGGGGACGGCCACCGGAGGCAACCATGACCCGTGAGAGCATCTCGAAGCCCGTGAACTCGATCCTCGCTCGCCGGCGGCGCCGCGAGGCGATGACGCTGGTCGAGATCATGATCGTCGTCATCATCATGGCGATGATCGCGACCGCCGTCGGCGTGGCCGTCGTGCCCAAGCTGAACCAGGCGCGCGTGACGCAGACCCGCACCGACGCCCAGACGGTCGCGAGCGCGGCGAACAGCTTCATCATGACCCACCCGAACGACTGTCCGAGCATGGAGGACCTCGTCGAGGCCGGCGAGATCAGCCGGAATTCCCGCACGAAGGACGCCTGGGAGCACGACTTCCAGATCGAGTGCGACTCGGGCGAGGCCGTCGTGAAGTCCGCGGGTCCGGACGGTCAGTTCGGAACCGACGACGACATCTGATCGTGCGACCGGGCATGGCGCGACACCGCTCGAGCGTTGATCCGACATGCCCGCTCGCACGCCTCCCGGGACCTCCATGAACCGACCACGCAGGCACGCGCGTCTCCATCCCCGACAGCGTCGCGAGGCGATGACCCTCGTCGAGGTGGCGTTCGTCGTCTGCGTGCTCGGGCTCATCGCGACGGGCGTCGCCGTGGCGGTCGTCCCCCGGCTGGTCCGCGCGCGCGCCGAGGAGGCTCGCGTCGACGCGGTGACGCTCGCCCAGGCGGCCCTCGCGTACCGCGACGAGCGCGCGGGCCACGACTGCCCGACGGTCGAGGCGCTCGTGCGCGGAGGATTCCTCTCGGCGCGCATCCCCGCGGCCGATCCGTGGGGCCATGCCTTCGCGCTCGATTGCGGGGGACCCGAGCCCACCGTGCGTTCCGCCGGCGCCGACGGGGCCTTCGGGACGTCCGACGACGTGAGCACCTCTCCATGACCCATCGCGCCGCGCCACGCCGACGAACGGCCGCCTTCAGCCTGATCGAGCTGATGGTGGTCATCGTCATCGTGGCGATCGGCGCGACCGGCACCACGTTCGCCGTCGGCGCGCTCACGAAGGCCCATCTCCGATCGGCCGGGATGCGCGTCCTCGCCGCCTCCCGCTACGCCTACCACCGCGCGATCGCGAAGGGGACGACCGTCCGGGTGGTCCTCGACACCGACCTGCACCAGATCAGCATCGAGGAAGCCCACGGCCGCGTCGTGCTCGCACGAGCCGACGCGCGCGGGGACGAGGGAGAGGGGGACGGCGCGATCGATCCGTGGGTCACGGCGCGCGCCCGCCTCGAGCGCTCGGAGGGGCCCTCGCAGGGCTCGTCGGCCTTCCAGCCGATCTCGGACGAGGACGGGGATCCCATCGAGCGCTACCAGCCGAAGGCGCTCGAGAGCGGAATCCGCATCGTCCGGCTGACGACGCCGCACGAGTCGCGCCCGCGGACCACGGGCAAGGGCGCGCTCTACTTCTTCCCGAACGGGAACACCGAGCACGCGCTCGTCCAGCTGATGGATTCGCGCGAGAACGTCGTCACGGTCGAGATCGCCGCCCTGACGGGACGCGGGACGATCCACGAAGGGACGTTCGAGCCCGAGGAGCTCGACGATCCCGAGGCGGATCCGAGGGATACGCGATGAAGCCCTCGCGCGACGTCGACGGCTTCACGCTCCTCGAGGTCATGGTGGCCGTGGCCATCCTCGGGCTCGCGCTGACGGCCATCTTCTCGAGCCAGGTGGGCGCGATGCGCGTCGGCAACCGGGCTCGACGCACGCACGTGGCGACCCTGCTCGCCCGGTGCAAGATGGCCGAGATCGAGGAGGATGTGCTCCGGGACGGCCTGCCCGCCGTCGACGACCACGGCACCGACGAGTGCTGCGACGGAGCGTCGGTCGACGGCTACACCTGCGAGTGGTCGGTCGATCGCATCGTGCTGCCGGACTCGACGTCCGCGCTGAACGCGGCGGGCGCCCCGGGCCAGCCTGCGGGCGGACAGTCCCCCTCCCAGGCCGCCGCGGGCCTCGCCGGAGCCGCCAGCGTCGGCGATTTCCTCACGGGCGGAGGGGGCTCGGGAGGCGGGCTCGCGGGCATGGCGATGAACCTCGCCTTCCCCGTGCTGAAGCCGCAGATCGAGGAGCAGGTCCGTCGCGCCACGGTCACGGTGAAGTGGCAGGAGGGCGATCGGGAGAAGAGCTTCGACGTCGTCCACTTCCTCGTGTCTTCCACCGGCCTCGCGGGCGTCGCACCGGGGCAGCAGCTCGGGCCGGGGGGCATCCGATGACCCGCCCGAGCCGACACGGCATCACGCTGGTCGAGGTGATGATCGCCATCGCCATCGTCTCCATCGTGGGCACGATGGTCTACTCGGCGTTCAGCACGACGGCGCTCCGGAAGCGGCGGGTGGAAGAGGATCTCGACCGCCACCACGTCGTGGCGACGGCGCTCGAGCGCATGGCCCGCGAGATCTCGATGGCCTACGTCTCGGCGCAGCGCCCCCAGTCCGAGTCCCTCTGGGTGTTCCGCACGGCCTTCGTCGGCGAGGATCACGGCAAGTCCGATCGGCTCGACTTCACGTCGTTCTCGCACCAGCGGCTCGTGCGCGACGCGCACGAATCCGACCAGAACGAGCTCTCCTATTTCCTCGCGCCGCACCCCCAGGACTCGCGGCGCAAGGTGCTGGCGAGGCGCGAGCAGGTGCGACCGGACGAAGACCCACGGCGCGGCGGTCGGGTCCAGATCCTCCTCGAGGACGTGCGCAGCCTCGAGCTCGAGTACCTCGACCCCATCAGCAAGGACTGGGTCCGGACGTGGGACTCGACCTCGATGAACGCGCAGATGAACCGCCTGCCGGCGCAGGTGAAGATCCGCATCGAGCTCCCCGATCCGCGCGAGCGGAACCGCGTGGTGCGCTTCGGCACGAGGGCGGTGATCCCGCTCCAGCACGCGCTGAACTTCGCGAGGTACGTGCAATGACGCGACGTCGTCGTGCACCCTTCCCCACGCTCGCCGGCTCCGGCGATTCCCGCTCGCGCGGCCGCAGGCGCCGTGCGCGCGGCGAGCCCGTGCGCGCGAGCCGTCAGCAGGGAATCGCCCTGCTGATCGCCATCGTCACGATCACCATCCTCGCGGTCATGGTCTCGGAGCTGCACGAGACGACCGGCACCGGCTACGCCGTCGCCATCGCGGAACGCGACGCGCTCCGTTCCGAATACCTCGCGCGTTCGGCCCTCGATCTCACGCGACTGCTGGTGTCGCAGGAGCTGCAGATCCGCAACGCCGTCAACCCGATCTACCAGGCGCTCGTCGGCCGCCCCTCGCCGCAGCTCCCGGTGTGGAAGCTGGCGAACGACATCCTGCAGCCCTTCTGCGACTACGAGAGCGTGGTGGAGGCCGGAGGCTCGGAGCTCGACTTCCAGAGCGCCGACGGGCTCGGCGGGTTGCCGGGCCACTGCGAGATCGTCTCGTTCGCCGAGAACAGCAAGGTCAACGTCAACGACCCCCTGAGCTTCGCCGACACGCAGGCGCGTCGCAGCATCGCGATGCAGCTCTTCTCCCTGATGCGCGGCAACGTCAGCCCGAGCCCCTACGACGAGCTCTTCTCCAGCGACGACGCGGATGGCCTCTTCACCACGCGGCTCGACGTGATCACGTCGGTGCTCGACTGGTGGGACGCCGATCAGCAGCGCACGACGTTCGACCCGGGCGCGGGCACGGTCGGCTTCGGCGGGGGCGAGGACGACGTCTACGGCCGCTTCCGCGACCCGTACCAGATCAAGAACGCGCCCTTCGACTCGATCGAGGAGCTCCGGCTCGTGCGCGGCGTGTCCGACGACTTCTGGGCCACGTTCGTGGAGCCCGATCCCGAGGATCCCGAGTCGCGGCTCGTCACCGTCTACGGCTCGGGAGCCGTCAATCCGAACGAGGCGCCGGCGGACGTCCTGCTCGCTCGCCTCTGCTCCTTCCTCCAGGGCGAGCAGCTCTGCATCAACCCGACCGAGCAG
Organism: Polyangiales bacterium; assembly: GCA_046351215.1. Classification (GTDB taxonomy): domain Bacteria; phylum Myxococcota_A; class Polyangia; order Polyangiales; family Houyiibacteriaceae; genus JAXLYX01. The sequence continues at coordinate 398,470 of JAXLYX010000007.1, forward strand.
GCGAAGTTCGTGCAGCTCGTGACGACGGCGCGCGCGATGATCCCGGTCCCCTTCTTCTCGAGCGCGGGCGACTTCCTCACGTTCGTCCAGGGCCAGGGTGGGCCGTCCGACCTCTACCCGCTCCTGCGCTCGAACCCGCTCGCGGCCTCGATGCTCTTCACTCCCGTCACGATCCCGAACGAACGTCGCGCGGAGATGGAGCAGGCCTTCGTCACGGCCGCGAAGATCCTCACCATCCAGACCACCGGGGTCGTGGGACGCACCCGGACCCGGATCCGCGCCGTGGTGAACTTCGACGAGCGCTGGACGCCTCCCCCCCCGAACGCCGGCCGCCTCCCTCCTCTCGGCGTATACCATCACTACCGGATCGACTGAGTCTCCTCCCGCATGGCACGCATCCTCGGCATCGACATCGCCCCAGACCGCATCCTCGCGACGTGGGTCGTGGGAAATTTCCGCTCCCTCGCGGTGGAGCGCTACGCCTCGGTTCCCATCGCGTCCTCGTTCGACGAGGAGAGCCGCGTCGTCGCGGTCCGCGACGCCGTGCGGAGCCTGCTCGCCTCGAGCCCGCGCCCGGCCGACACGATCGTGGCCCACCTCGACGGCACGGAGGCCTCGATCCGCGCCATGGACCTCCCCGTGGCCGCGGCGAAGCAGCTCGATCAGGTCCTCCCGTTCGAGCTCGAGGCGCTCCTGCCCTTCGACGTCACCGAGGCCCTCGTCGATCACCAGCCCATCACGCGGACGCCCACGACGCTGAAGCTGCTCGCGTGCGCCGTGCCGAAGGCGAAGATCGAGGCCCGACTCGGCGAGCTCCGTGCGTACGGCGCCGAGCCGCGCGAGCTCGCCGTCGGCGCAGCCGCCCTCGACGGGCTCGTGCCACTCGTGCCGGCCCTCGCGGAGCCCGGGCCCATCGCCCTCGTGCATCTCGACGCCGAGACGACCGACGTCTGCCTCCTCGAAGCGGGGCGCACGGTGCTCGTGCGGACGCTCGACGAGGGCGTCGACGCGCTCGAGCAGCGACGCGGGCATCTGCTGGCCGCCTCCCTCAAGCGGACCCTCGCGGCCCATCGGGCGAACGGAGGCGCGCCCCCCACGCGCGCCTACGTCAGCGGCCGGCCGGACGTCGTCTCGGCCGCGACGAGCTGGCTGACCGAGGCCCTCGAGGTCGAGACATCCGTCCTTCCCGTCCCCTTGGCCCCCGGCGCGGACTCGATCTTCCTCCCCGACTTCGGCCGCGCCCTCGCGCTCGCCGGCCGCCCCCTCGGAAAGGGCCGCAGGCTGAACCTGAGGCGAGGACCGTTCGCGCCTCCGCGCGCGATCGGCGGCCTGCGCGAACATGCGAAGCTCCTCGGGATCTCCGCCGCGTTCGTCTTCCTCTCGTTCCTCTTCTCGGTCGGCGTGCGCAAGAACGTGCTCGAGGCGGAGCATGCCGCGCTGGTCACGCGCCTCGAGAGCGAGACGCACGCGCTCTTCGGCCAGCGGGCGAGCACCGCGGAGGCGGCGCGCCGGCTCATGAGCGGACAGGGGAGCGTCCAGGATCCCCTCCCCCGCTTCGACGCCTTCGACGCGCTCGACGTCCTCTCGACGAAGATCGCCCCGAACATCCGGCACACGACGGAACGCCTGCTGATCGAGATGGACGATCAGGCGCGCGACGGTCGGATCGAGCTCTCGGGCACGGTGCCCTCGATCACGGATCGCGACACGATCGCCATCGCGCTCGAGACCCACGAGTGCGTCCAGGGAATCGAGCGCGGCCCGACGTCCCCCGTCGTCGGCGACACCCGGCAGAACTACCGCATGGAGGTCAGCCTCCAATGCCCCGGCGAGCGCCCGCTCGAGTCCGAGGGCAGCTCCTCGCGCCGCCGGCGCACCTCGAGGCCTCGCAATGAAGCTCGCTGAACGATTCGACCGCCTGATCGCCCCGGCGCGCGAGGCCTACGAGGGCCTGAACGATCGCGAGCGGATGCTCGTGGGCATGATGTCCGCCGTCGCCCTGCTGATCGCCATCGTCCTGCCGATGTACTTCACCCTCGACTCGATTGCCGAGATGGAGCGCGAGAACACCGAGATCCAGGCGTTCCTGCGTCAGCTCGAGCAGCAGCGGACGACCCTGCGCTCACGCATCGAGGAACGGGAGGCCGCATCCCGGAGGTACGAGCAGAAGGCTCCCCCTCTCGCGACCTTCCTCGAGACCGAGGCGAGGCGGCAGGGGCTCACGATCCGCGAGGTCACGGACGAGCCCGACCAGGCGCTCGAGGGCTTCACGCGCAGGCGGGTCCGCGCCACGATCGCGGACGCCCAGTTCGCCGCCTTCGTGAACATGCTGGCGTCGATCGAGAACAGCCAGTACCCGGTCGCGCTCGAGCGCATCGAGGTGGATCACTTCCGGCGGGGCGAGGCCTACACGGTGCGTGTCGGCGTGGACGCTTACGATCGGACCACGCCCGCGGTCGACGACCGTCGCCGGGAAACGCGCCAGGGCCGCAACGAGGCGCCGTGACACCATGAGCACCGCCAAGTCGAGACTCGCCCGCTTCGTCGGATATCCGCTCTACTTCGTCAGCGCGTTCCTCGCGTTCGCATACTTCACCTTTCCGTACGAGCGCCTCCGCGACTTCCTCGTGCAGGAGCTCGAGTATCCCGCGGGCCCGGGTGGGCGACGGATCGCCTCGGGCTACCGGGTGTCGATCGTCGAGCTCGAGCCGTACTGGCTCACCGGCGTCGAGCTCACGGGCGTGCGCATCGAACGCGAGGCCCGCGAGGCGGGCAAGCCGAAGGTGGACATGACCATGTCCTCGGTGACGGCTCGCCTCCAGATCCTCCCCCTCTTCACGAAGACGGCCAAGGTCGCCTTCGCCCTCGAGGGAGGCGGAGGCACGCTCGAGGGCAGCTACGCGACATCGTTCGATCAGACGTCGACCGCCATCGACGTGGAGGCGCACGACGTGGTCATGCAGCGGCTCGGGCCGATCCGGGAGGAGATCGGCGTGCCGGTGCGAGGGATCGTCGACGGCCACGTGGAGCTCGACCTCCCGCAGCGCGCGGATCAGAGCTCCGGCGAGATCGACCTCCGCATCCGCAACTTCGAGCTCGGCGACGGCGAGGCGAAGATCCCGCTCCCGAGCATGCCTTCCGGCCTGACGATCGAGCCCATCCGCACCGGCACGCTCTCGATCGCGATGAACGTGGAGGCCGGCGTCGGCACGATCCGACGCTTCCAGGCGTCGGGTCCCGACGTGGACCTCGGCGCCGAGGGCAACGTCCACTTCGCGCACCCGCTCTCGATGTCGCGTCTCGACATCCTGCTGCGCGCCCGCTTCAAGGATGCCTACCGCAACAAGAGCCCGCGTACGCAGGCCCTGTTCGGCCTGCTCGACATGAACCAGGTGCTCCGCTCCGCCCGGACCCCGGACGGGGCCCTCCAGGTGCGCCTCCGCGGCTCGCCCTCGACCCGCGTGCTCCCGACGCCGGCCGGCGACGAGCGGTTCGGCGCCCGGCGTCGCTGAACCCTGCCGGAGCCGCCGATGAGCGCCCGTTTCTTCCACTATCCCGCGTGCGACACCTGCCGGAAGGCGCGAGCGTTCCTCGACCGGAACGGCATCGCGTACCGGCCGATCCACATCGTCGAGGCCCCGCCCTCGGTCGAGGAGCTGTCGGACCTCGTCGACCGCTCGGGCCTCGACATCCGTAAGTTCTTCAATACCTCCGGCGAGTCCTATCGGAAGGGCGGCTTCAAGGAGCGCCTCCCGACGCTCGACCGCGCGCAGTGCCTCGCAGCCCTCGCTTCCGACGGAAAGCTGCTCAAGCGGCCGATCCTCGACACCGGCCAGGCGGTTCTCGTAGGCTTCCGCGAGGAGGACTACCGACGTCTCGTCGGGTCCCGGTAGCGGCCGGGACCTTTACGCGACCAACCGTCGGGGGTACGACACCCGAACCCGGCGGTTCGCCGTCGCCCCGGCCAAGCCATGAAACAGCGCCCCAGGAAGCCCCGCGAGACCAGCCCCGATCCCTCGGACGGTGGTGACGAGATCGAGGTCCTCGACCAGGACTCGCTCGACACCGATCTGATGGAGGGCGAGGTGATCGACCTGGCCTCCCACGAGGACGTGGACCTCGAGCCTCGCCATCTCCCGGTGAAGGCGAGCAGCTCCGCCCTCTCGGCGCGCGATCCGCTCTCCGCCTACATGCGTGACGTGCAGCGCTATCCGCTGCTCACGCCCGAGAAGGAGCGCGAGCTCGCGATCAAGTACGTCGAGGAGGGCGACGTCGACGCGGCACGCAGCCTGGTCACGGCGAACCTGCGCCTGGTCGTGAAGATCGCCTACGACTACCGCCAGGCCTACAAGAACCTCCTCGACCTCGTCCAGGAGGGGAACATCGGCCTGATGCAGGCCGTCCGGAAGTACGATCCCTACAAGGGCGTGAAGCTCTCGAGCTACGCGGCGTGGTGGATCCGCGCCTACATGCTCCGGTTCATCCTGAACAACTTCCGCCTGGTGAAGGTCGGGACGACGCAGGCCCAGAGGAAGCTCTTCTTCAACCTGAAGAAGGAGAAAGCCCGCCTCGCCGCCATGGGCATCGACGCGACCCCCGAGCTCATCGCCGAGCGCCTCGCCGTGCCCGCCAGCGAGGTCGTGTCGATGGACCGCCGCCTCTCGGCCGGCGAGGCGTCGCTCGACAAGCCCGTGGGCAACGAAGAGGGCAAGTCCGTCGCCCGGGTCGAGCTGCTCGACGCAGGCGACGCCCCGATCGACGACGTGCTCGCGAACGCCGAGATCAACGAGCACCTGCGCGAGAAGATCCACGAATTCGGCAAGACCCTCACGGGCAAGGATCGCATCATCTTCGAAGACCGCCTCCTCTCCGAAGAGCCGCTCACGCTCCAGGAGCTCGGAGAGTCCTTCGGCGTCAGCCGCGAGCGCGTGCGTCAGCTCGAGAAGCGCGTCCTCACGAAGCTGAAGGCCTTCCTCGACGACGAGCTCGGCGACGCCGTGCTCGACGTGTACGAGTCGTGAGCGGCCGGCTCTCGATCGTCGCGACCCCCATCGGGAATCTCGACGACATCACGCTGCGCGCGATGCGTGTCCTGCGCGAATGCGACGCGATCCTCGCCGAGGACACGAGGCGCACGCGGGGGCTCTGCACGCACCACGGGATCGAGACGCGCCTCGTCTCGTTCCACGCGCACACCACCGATGCGAAGCGACGCGCGCTGGTCGAAGAGCTCGTGTCCGGAGCGCGCTACGCGCTCGTCACGGACGCGGGCTCGCCCCTCGTGAGCGATCCCGGCTCCGAGCTCGTGCGCGATGCGACGGAGGCGGGCGTGGAAGTGGAGTGCATCCCGGGACCGAGCGCCGTGGTGACGGCCCTGACGGTCGCGGCCCTCCCCGCGGACACGTTCCGCTTCGTCGGCTTCCTCCCGCGCTCGGGCGGTCGCCGGAAGCGCGCCCTCGCTGCCCTGGCGCGCGACGAGAGCGCCATCGTGCTCTTCGAAGCGCCGAACCGCCTCGTCGACACGCTCTCGGAGCTCGCGTCGGTCCTCGGGGACCGCCGCGTCGCCGTGTGCCGCGAGCTGACGAAGCTCCACGAAGAGGTGACGCGCGGCACGGCCCTCGACCTCGTCGCGCGACACGAGGCGGGCGTCCGCGGCGAGATCACGCTCGTGATCGAGGCCCTCCCCGCCGGATCGCTCGAAGAGGCGCCGACGGAGACCGATCCCGAGGCGCTCGCGATGCGAGCCCGCGCGCTCCGGGCCGAGGGCCTCCCGCCGAAGGCCGTCGCCAAGGCCCTCGCGGAGCTCTCCGGTCTCTCGACGAAGGACGCCTACCGCCTCGTCGTCTCGGCGCTCGACACCGACGGCTAGACGAAGCCGCGCACCCTCAGAACTGCGCGATCGCCGACGCGAAGATGTCGAGCTGGAGACCGCCGTTCACGTGGAACTTGTGACCCGGCTCGTCGATCGCGGAGCGGTAGTCCGGGTTCACGATGCCCGAGGTGCACGTCCCGACCTGGTCCGGATGCGTCGCCTGGTCCACGCCGGCGTTGCAGGCCGAAGCGGCGCTGATGTAGTGAGCCGTCCAGTAGACGAGGTTGCTCGCGAACGTGAACCGGACGTACTGCGCCGCCTGGAAATCGAGACCGAGCCGTCCGCCGATGCGGCCGTAGGCCTCCGTGTCGGTGATGCCCGTGAAGGGCACGGAGGCGCCCGCGGCGCACGTCGAGCCCGCCGGCACGCTCGTGCCGTTCTCGCAGTTCAGCGAGGTGAGGCCGGGATTCGCGCTCGATCCGAACGCGTCGAAGAGAGGCGAGTAGTCGCGGCCGCTCGAGACGTATTGCGACACCATGCGGAGATCGACCACGAGCCGCTGGAACCGACGCAGGTGCTCGAACGGGACGAACGCGGCGCCGAGCGTGAACTCGCCGACGATGGGCGGGAACGTGCGCTGGTACCCGGGCAGGTTCCCGACCGGCCGGAAGGCGGGCTCGGCGCTCGTCGGGATCTCGCCCCGCGCACCGAGACCGAAGTACGGCTCGACGAAACGGTAGCGACGCGAGAGCCGCGTCTCGAAGTGCACACCCTGCGTGCCGCGCGAGATGCCGGGGTCGTTCGGACACGGGGCCGACGCGTCGCACGGCTTCATGCGGGAGCCGATCGGCGTCGTCGTGTCGACGATGAGGACCCAGTTCGGGACCTCGGGCATGCGGTTCTGATTGAGCGGCTGCCACGCGAGGCCCGTCGTGATCACGTCGAGACCCGAGCGCTCCGGGGATCGGAACGGCGCGGCGAAGATGTCGCTCGCGGCGGCAGCGCCCGCTCCCGCCGAGACCGTCTGGGTGTCGCTCAGCACGATCGGCAGGTACGCGAAGACCTCGAGGTCCTTGTAGATCCCGATCTCGAGCTCCAGATCGAGCGTCTGTCGCACGTGCTCGTAGCGCCCGACCGTGTCGTAGCGCTGCGAGCCCGACGGGCTCACGGCGTCACGCTGGATGTCGGCCCGATAGCGCGACCATCCGTAGCCGACGTGCAGATTCAGGTCGAACGGATCCTGATCGTCGGCGGCGTCGATGACGTTCGTATAAGGGGTCGGATCTCGCAGGATGCGGACACGGTCGTCGTCCGCGCGCGCGGGGACGGCCGAGAGCAGCGCCGCGAGCACGGCGAGAAGCGCGGTTTTCCGCATGACGTCGCGAGGATACGGGCCCTCGCGCGCGCGGGTCAATCCCGGACGCCCGAACCCTGGGAAACGGCGGCGCCCTGCCCCGAGGCCGAGGCCAGGCGCCGACGGTCGGCGTCGAGTCGCTGCCGGGCCTCGGAATCGACGAGCGACGCCGCGACGAGCCGGTGGGCCAGGGCGGCGAGGGTCTCGCGGGCGCGCGTGAGCTCCTGGGCGATCCTCACACGCTCGCGCTGATCCTCGCCCGCGGCCGGGCGCCCCGGACCGGCCGGGTGCAGGAGCGTCGCGTCGAGGGCCTGCTGGCGCCGCTCGAGCCCCTCGAGCGTCTCGAGGGCCGGTCCGACCAGGGCGAGGGCCGAGGGAGCCGACGCGCCCCGGCGCGAAGGCGTCGAGGCCCGGCGCGCCCCTGCCGCATCGAGCGGGCCGGGGAGCGGCTCGCTCTCCGTGGCCTCGAACGCCATCCGGCGCCCCGCCGGCACAGGGAGGCGGAGGGGACGCCCCTCGGGCGAGCGCTCCCCCCGGGAGAGCTCGCCGAAGCCAGCGAGCACCACCGCCGCCGCGCGCCCTCCCGCGGAGACGCTGACCACGGCCTCGAGGGAGGTCGCCGAGCCGAGCTCGCCGGCCGGCGTCGCGAGGCGGAGGGGGGAACGACGGGAGTTCCCCTCGGCGCCGAGGATTGCCTGGACCTGGCCCACCCCGATCGCGACGGCATCCCCACCGAGATCGGTCCGCGCGGCCACGGTGCCGGGAAAGAGCACGAGGCGCGCCCCGTTCGGGAGGTCGGCCGTCACCGTCGCCTCGCCGGTCGCCAGCGGCTCGTCGAGGCTGAAGGCCGAGCCTGCCGCGACAGCCTGCCCTCCGAGCGACGCGCCGGTTCCCTCGACCGACACGATGCGGCCGAGCGAGGGTGCGGCGGGGGCCCGAGTGGGAGGGCGCGGCGCGACGGGATGCGCGGGGCGGGCCCCGGCCGGCTCGGGACGCCGCGTGGAAGGCGCCGGCGCGTCGCAGGCGACGAGCGCGAGCGCCCAGAGGAGCGGGAGCGCCCGCCCCGAAGGCGTCCTCATGGGAGGTCGCTCGAGCCGTCGCCGGGGAGACCGAGCTCGAGCTGGGCCTGCGCCGTCCGGAGCTCGGCGCGGACCTCTCCGAGCTCGAACGACGTCGTTCGGAGGCGCTGGGCGAGGACGCCGAGGAAGCTCCAGAGGAGCTTGACCGCGACGTCGTGCTCCTTGCGCACGAGATCGAAGAAGTCCCGTCGGCGGATGCTCAGGAGCCGGCTGTCCTCGACCGCGGTGACGCTCGCGCTCCGTGGCGCCTGATCGACGAGCGCCATCTCGCCGAAATGCTGACCGGGACCGAGCGTCGTGATGTCCGCTCCGCCCGAGTGCACGCGCACCTTCCCGAGCAGCACGACGAAGAGCTCGTCCCCGTCCTCGCCCTCGTTCACCACGGCATCGCCGGGCTTGTAGGCCTTCACGTCCGTGATGTTCAGGATCCGCACGAGCTCCTGGTACGTCACGTACCGGAAGATCGGCATCTTGTGCAGGATCTCGAGCTTGAGGTTGACCTCGCGCGCGAGCTTGTCGACGCCGCTCTCGTCGTCGGGGATCTTCACGACGACGGCGGTGATGTTGTCCTTGCCGCCGCGCTCGTTCGCGAGCGCGATCAGCCGGTCGACGAGCTCGTCCTCGGGGATCTGCTCGAAGAGCTTCGGGAGCTCGCTCTCCTCGAGGTAGCCGTGGAGGCCGTCCGAGCAGAGCAGGTACCGATCGCCCGGCAGGACGTCGAAATCGAAGACCTCGGCGTCCACGCTCTCGTAGACGCCGACCGCGCGGGTGACGGCGTTCTTGTACTGGACCTTCTCGATCTGATCGCGCGTGAGTCGACCGCGCTTCAGCAGCTCGTTGATGAGCGAGTGGTCCTCGGTCAGCTGGTGCACCGAGCCCTGGCGGTTCAGGTAGACGCGCGAATCGCCGACGTGCGCCACGAATCCGCGGTTGCCGAGGATGAGCAGCGCGTCGAGCGTCGTGCCCATGCCGCGCTTGCTCTCGTCCTCGACGCCGACCTGGTGGACGCGCTGACAGGCGCGCTGGACGGCGCCCTCGAAGATCCGGACCACGGACTCGCGCGAGACTCCGCCATGGCCCTGCTCGAACGCCAGCAGCTGGTCCTTCTCGACGCGGAGCGCCTCCCGGACCTCGCGGCAGGTCATGGAGCTGGCGATCTCGCCGGCTGCGTGACCGCCCATGCCGTCGCAGACCACGTAGAGCCCGAGCTTGGTATCGACGAGGAAATTGTCCTCGTTCTGGTCCCGAACGCGACCAACGTCGGTCGCTTGCCACGATCGGAGGACGCGCTCGGTCGCCATGCTCCCCTGCCTTCCGTCGCGGTCGTACTACGGAGCCTCGGCCGGCGTCAATCGAACCCCTCGCGCCTGCGCGAGCGGCGGAGGCCGAGCCAGGCGAGGGGCAACACGAGGAGCCAGCCGGAGGCCGGCGCCGAGGCCCCGGGCGAGAGGCTGCACATGCCGTAGAAGGCCGTCCCCGTGACCGGATCGAAGCAGTAGGGCGAGCTCCAGCGGTCGGTCTTGCCCACCCCGTCCGCGACCGTGAGGTCGATGCAGACCTGGCCCTCGAGCTGCTGCGGCGGGAGCACGAACGCCATCGTCGTGGTGGCCCCGTAGCTCCGGCCCGAGTCGACGAGGACGGGGGCCTCGATGCCCGTGCCGCGCGAGACGTAGAGCGAGTACTCGAGGCTCGCCGTGGGCCCGTCGTCGGCCGCGCTGGTGAAGGTCACGCCGATGCGCCGTCCGCCCTCGGGCGCGTCGCAGCTCGCGTCGACCGGCGTGCTCGTCACCCGGAACTCGGGATCGCCGGGCGGGTCGGCCAGCCTCGGCGCCTGGAGATCCGTCGTCGGCCCCGTCGTGAACGCGAACGTGAACGGGACGGAGCCGGACGTGGAGCCCGTGTACTTCGTGTTGGAGAGGAAGGGCGAGGTCGGGGTGAAGAAGAGATCCCGATCCCCGACCACCTGGACGCTGCCGGGAACCACGTTCCCCATCGGGTCGCGGAGCACGACGGATTCGGTGGGCGGCTGGCCGGCGACGAAATAGCCCTCGGTGTAGCGGACGCGCACCCAGGCATCCGTCGTGACGCCCTGCGCCCCGTCCGCCGGGAGGACCGAATCGACGCCTGGCTCCGGCGGCGCGGGGCATTCGGGGGCCGCGGCCGCCGCCGAAGGTCCGGCCGGGCCGAGCCCGAGCAGGACGAGCAATCCGAGGGTCCGAGAAGGAAGGCGCACGGCGCCAGTATGCCTCGTGAGGCCGCGATCCGCATGCTAAGGGTGCCTGCACCCATGGCTCGCATCGTCCGGCCGGAGTCCGCCCCGCGCGTCGTGCCGCGCGCGCTCGTCGACGCGCGAACCGAGGCCGAGCACGTGCGGGAGGCGGCGCGCACCGAGGGGCGGCTCCTGATCGAGGCCGCGATCGAGGAGGCCGAGCGCCGGCTCGCGGAAGCGGACGCCGAGGTCGAGGCCCTCGTGGCCGAGCGCACCGCCGCGCTCCTCGTCGAGCTCGGGGCCCGACGGAGCGCGATGCTCGACGCCGCCGAGTCGGAGCTGCTCGCCCTCGCCGGCGAGATCGCGAAACGGGCCCTCGACGAGGCCTTCGAGCTCGAGCCCGCGTTGCTCGCGCGCCACGTGGCCTCGGCCCTGGCCCACGCGCGACGAGCGCGTCGCGTCCGCCTGCGGGTCCCGCGGGGAGCGGGGGCCGAGCTCGCGTCGCGCCTGCCCGACACGCTCGAGCTCGTCGAGGACGACGCCCTCTCGGGGGGCGATTGCATCGTCGAGAGCGACGTCGGACGCGTCGATGCCCGCCTCGACGATCGCGTCGATCGCCTCGTGGCGGCGCTCGGGGGCCGGGCCCCGTGAGCGAGCCGTCCGCGTCGCCGTCGTCGCCGTCGTCGACGCGGTACGCGCTGGCCGCGGCCCTCTTCGCCGCGACCTGCGTGACGACGCTGCACGCGGGCGCGGGCATCGTGCTCGAGCGGGCTCCGCGCGGCCTCTCCGAGGTGGTGCGGGGATGGACCTTCGCCCTCCCCTTGATGTCCATCCTGCTCTCGCACGAGCTCGGCCACTACATCGCCGCGCGCCTCCATCGGGTCCCGGTCTCGCCGCCCTACTTCCTCCCGATCCCCGCCGAGTGGAGCCTTCTCGGGACGATGGGCGCGGTGATCCACATGCCCGATCGGATCCGCACGCGCCGAGCCCTCTTCGACATCGGCGCGGCCGGCCCCCTCGCGGGCCTCGTGGTGGCGCTCCCCGTCCTCGCGTACGGACTCTCGATCTCCGAGGTGCGCCCGATTCCGCCGAACGGACCGGCCTACCTCCTCGAGGGTCGCTCCCTGCTCTACCTCGCCCTGCTCCGGGCGACCCACGGGACGATTCCGCCCGGTAGCGACGTCTTCCTCTCGCCTCCGGCGATGGCGGGCTGGGCCGGGCTGCTCGTCACGATGATCAACCTGATTCCCATCGGCCAGCTCGACGGAGGACACGTCGCGTACGCGCTCTTCGGCACGCGGCAGGATCGGGCGTCGACGCTCTTCCTCCGGCTCCTGCCGGGGCTCGGCATCGCCGTCGGGGCCTTCTTCGTGATCGAAGCCCTCCGGGCGGGGAAGGACCTCGAGGCCGCGCTCCCCGAGGCCGTGTGCGGCATGCCGTGGATCGTCTGGACGGCGCTCTTGCTCCTCCTCCGTCGGCTCTCCGGGCCGAGCCATCCCCGGACGGACGACGACGCGCTCGTCGGGCCGCGACGGGCCCTCGCCGTCTTCACGCTGGCGCTCTTCCCGCTGCTCTTCATGCCCTTCTGGATGCGGGCGGTGGAACCGTAGGAAATTTCGCGGGTTCGACGAGCCGCTGTACGGTCGGACCGTGCTCGGCCTCCGTCGTCCCGAAAGGCTCCTCCTGGTCCTCCTCGCCGCGTGCGCGCTCGTTCCCGCGGCGCGCGTGCGTGCGTGGACCGAAGCCGGTGTCTCGTCGGTGCTCGCGACGGTGAGCGCACGCGCGGACGGGCACGTCCACGTCCGCATGGATCTCACCGTCGCCGTGCGCGGCGGCGTGCTCCGCGAGCTCGAGATCGCGGGCCTCGATCCGGACCTCGTGCTCGACGGCTCGGTCTCCACCGTGCTCGTCGGGCTCGATGGCTCGTCGTACCGCCCCGAGGTCGCGCCCAACCCCGCGGGTCGCGTGCTCTTCGCCTTCCCGGGCCGCGACGGTCCGCACCGCGGCACCTACCGCATGGCCTTCGCCTACGACGCCGAGCTCGGCCAGAGGGCCACGGCGACGCAGGAGGACGGCCGCGTGCGCTTCACGTGGACGTTGCCCGGATGGCAGACCGGCCTCGACGGGGTCTCCGTGATCGTCGATGCGCCCCCCCATGCCGAGCTCGCGAGCGCCGACGTGCCCGAGGACGGCGTCGAGGCGCGCACGGAAGCGAGCGCGAACGGCGTGCGCTTCACGTTCCGGAGGCCGCACCTGCCGCGCACGCTCGCGTGGCCCGTCTCCTTCGTCCTTCCCCGCGCCGACGTGCCGGCCGCCCTGCGCGGCGAGGTCCGCCGTACGGGACGCGTCGCGCTGCGCTCGAGCGCCGAGGGCGCCGAAGACGAGCGCACCGGCCGGATCCTGGCCGCGCTCCTCGCGCTCGCCGCGATCCTCAAGCGAATGGCCTGGAATCGCGCGGTGCGGCTTCGCGAGGCCTCGAGCGAGCCCCTCGTCCCGCTGATCCCGAACGGCCTCGTCCACGCGGTCTTCGTCGCCGCGGCCGCCGGGCTCGCGGTCCATTTCTGGGCCCGGATGCCCGAGGTGGCCTTCGCCGCCCTCGCGAGCGTCGTGCTCGTGGGGATCCCCCGCTCGGCGCGACGCACGCGCGCGAGCCGCCTCGGCGGCTTCCGCCCGGCCACGCAGGACGACCTCCGTCGCGCGCGCCGCGCTTCCTGGTCCGGCCACCTCGAGCCCCTCGCCTTCTTCGATCTCCGCGAGCCCGCGGGCTGGGCCGTGCTCGGCGCGCTCGCGTACGGCCTGCTCCGCATGGAGCTCCTCGCGGGTCCGGCGCCCCGCGACGCCGCCTTCACGACCTGGCACGGCCTGGTCCTGCTCGTCTGTCTCTTCGCCTCGGGCTCGCGCGCGAACCTCCCCTCGACGGCTCTCGAGCGCCTCGACGGCCTCCGCCGCACGGCCGAGAAGCTCCGCCTGCCGTCGACGGCCGAAGCGCCGATGGCGATCGCGCTCGCCGTGCACTGCGATGCCCACGGCGACCTCCAGGACGCCCGCATCCGCCTCGTGACGCCGCACCGGCTACCGGGGCTCGTACGCCTCGACGTCGTGCTCGTCGATCGGCTCTCGCTCGGCGGCTACACGCGCGTGCCGAGCTGGCTCGCCGTCGTGCGTTCCGGCACCGAGGCGGACCGCGCGCTCCAGGCGACGGCGACCGCGATGCGCACGCAGAAGGCCCCGGGCGGACGCCGCGCGCGTCTGCTCGACTTCGACCGCCGCGCCCACGACGTCCTCGGCCGCCTCACGGCGCCTCCGACCTCGTCCGCGCCGAGCACGCGGCCCGTCGAGAGCGACGCGGACGTTCCTTCGACCTCGCTCGAGCTGCCCGTCTCCGGCCTCGTGCAGTGAGGCCGGTGCGGGTCGTCCGCTCGGTGCCGGCCGATGGAGGCTCGGCCCGGGGGCGTCCGCAGGGGCGCCCCCGAGACGCTCTCACTGCGGCACGAGGTGCTGCGCCGCCGGGCAGGCGACCTCGACACCGGTCGGCCCGGCATCGGTCTCGATGATCTTGAACTCGACGCGACGGTTCGCTTCCCACGCCGCCCGGTTGTGGGCCGGATTGACGGGGCAGAGCTCGCCGTAGCCCGCGCTGCGCACGCGGGGCCGATCGACGCCGCGCTGCACGAGGGCCTCGACGACCGACGCCGCACGGTCGCGGGTGAGGCCGAGGTTGTACTCGTCGTTGCCGCGCTCGTCGGCGTGACCCTGCACCTCGATGAGGCGGATCTGCGGGTTGCCGTTGAGCGTCGCGGCGACGGCATCGATGATGCCGAAGCTGCGGCTCTGGATGACCGCGCTGTTCGTCTCGAAGTAGATCTTCTCGAGGATGAAGAGCTGGTTGTCCTCGATCACGACCGCGCCGCGATCCGGGCAGCCGTCGTCGTCACGGGTCCCGTTGTAGGTCTCCGGCTCGTTCGGGCACTGATCGCTGGTGTCGGGGATGCGGTCCTGATCGTTGTCGAGATCGGGGCAGCCGTCCTCGTCCTGGAAGCCGTCCCGATCCTCGGGATCGTTCGGGCAGAGGTCGTGCTCGTCCGGGATTCCGTCCTGATCGTTGTCCGGATCCGGGCAGCCGTCCTCGTCCTGGAAGCCATCCCGATCCTCGGGATTGTCCGGGCACTGATCCTCGTCGTCGATGATGCCGTCGTGGTCGCGATCGTCCTCGCCACCCTCGGGGCAGCCGTCCTCGTCCTCGCGACCGTCGTGGTCCTCGGGGACGTTCGGGCACTGGTCCTCCACGTCGGGGATTCCGTCGCGATCGTTGTCGGGATCCGGACAGCCGTCCTCGTCCTCGAACTCGTCGCGATCCTCGGGGACGTCGATGCACTGATCCTCGTCGTCCATCACGCCGTCGCCGTCGCGGTCGCCGATCGAGGGCTCGAAGACGAAGCCGAGGAGCGCGCGGTAGTTCGCGGCCTGGAAGCCGTTGCGCGGGTAGCCGACGCCGCCGCCGAGCACGAGGTAGCTGTGCTCCTGCACGAAGACCTTGAGGCCGGCGAGCGCCTCCATCGACAGCGCGCCGGTCGTCCCGAGCTGGCCCTGGAGCTGCGTGCCGTAGGTCTCGAGGACCACGTCCATCGACGGGATCACGCGGAAGCTCGCGCCGAGGCCGAACGTCCAGAGGTCGTCGTACGTGATCATCGTTCCGCCCTGCGGGGCCGAAGCGCTGGTCGCGTTCGTCGGGCCCGGCGGCGTGGGCGTCGGGCACTGTCCCATCGTCAGCGTGAGCATCTGCGGACAGGTCGTGCCGTTCAGCGGGAACGTGGAGCCCGAGCCGAGCACCACCCGGTAGCCGCCTTCCGCAGAGATGCGGATGCGACGGTGCGGCCGCACCTCCGCGATGAGGCTCGGCCAGAGCACGACGCCCGCATCGCCCGTGAACCGACGCTGATTGCCCGTCGGGAACGTCGCCCGCAGCGCGAGCGCGAGACCGAGCGGATGGCGATCCGCGCGGAGGATCCGTCCCTTCGCCGTGAGCGTGAGGTCACCGACGCCATAGGCCTGCAGGCCGACGATCGAGGGCCCGACGTTGTAGTAGCCGGGGATCTCGACGGCCGGACCGCGCACGAACGTGAGCGGCAGCTGCACGCCGACGACGAGGTGGTTCGCGATGCCGAAGTTGAAGAGCAGCGTTCCCGTGAACTGCTGGTCGACGATG
This sequence comes from Polyangiales bacterium, assembly GCA_046351215.1. Lineage (GTDB taxonomy): Bacteria > Myxococcota_A > Polyangia > Polyangiales > Houyiibacteriaceae > JAXLYX01. Next base: position 414,130 of record JAXLYX010000007.1, read on the forward strand.
TGTCCGTCGCGCTCGGCGTCGGCCGCCTGGACGTCGTCGGCGTTCGTGTAGCCGTGGAAGGGCAGGATGTTGAAGCCGGCGTCCATCACGAGCCCGAACGCGATGTCGTTCGCGCCGAGCACGTCCGTGCCGTTGACCTGGAAGTGCCCCTTCGAATCCACGGCGGGCCGGAAGAGACGGAGGTCCATGCCCCCGCCCGTCAGCTGGGCCGTGCTCTGCGCCGAGCCGACGCCGGGCAAGAGCCACAAAACGCATCCCGCGATCAGCCCACGCACGATCCGGTTCATGCCCCGACTCCTCCCTTCGAACCCGCGTACGAGAATGCGCGATTATCACGTGAACACGCGCCGGATCAACCACCGCTTCGTGCGATGTCGGTCCTTCGCGCCTTCGCCGACGAGGGCGTCGGGGCTCAGGGGGTCGTCGGCGGCGCGGCTTCGGGCGCGGCGCCGCCGGTCGGCGCACCGCCGGACGAGCCGCTGCGGCCACCGCCCAGATACTGGTTGCGGAGCCTGGGCACGCGACCGTCGGTCGGATAGCGCTCGACGAACTGACGCGCCGCCTGCACCGCCTGTGCGCGTGCGCCCGTGCGACGGTAGGCGTCGATGAGCATCGCGAGCTGCGCGGGAGTCCCGGCGCGGCCCTCGAGCTCGCGCACGACGCAGGCATAATCCCCCTGGCGGACGCAGATGTTCGCGCGCGCCATCGGCGACGCCTGTCCCTCCGCAGCGGCCTCGGTCGCCTCGGGCGTCTCGGCCGGGGTCGCCCCTGCCGGGGCCGTCGGAGTCGCCGGCGCACGAGCCGCGATCGTCCGGGCCTCCTCCGCCTGAGCCTCCGAGATGCCCTCCACCGAGAGGACCACGTTGGCTTGCCGCGTCGCCTCGACCGGATCGGTCGCGGCCCTCGCGAGCTCGAGGTGATGCTGCACGAACGCGGCTCGTGCCTGCGCCAGCTCGGGACGGCCGCGGAACGGGCTGTCCGGAGCGAGCTCTTCGAAGGCGAAGTACGCGTCGTCGGCGCGGTTCTGGCGCAGCGCCGTCATCCCGCGCTCGAACTTCGCGGCCGAGTCGGCTCCCGCCGCGGCCTCGGCCCGGCAGGCGTGGACCGCCTCGGCGTTCTGGTCGATCGCGAAGGCGCGATTCGCGAACGAGACGGCCTCGTCCCACTTCTGCTCGCGCACGGCGCGCTGGCAGCCCTCGAGCGCCGCGCGGAGCTCCGCCCCGCGGCGCTCCGCCGAGATCGGCTCGTCGGCCTGGCTCGTCTCGCCCTGACCCTGGCGGTTCGAGCGGCTCCCGGCCGCGGCGATGGCCGCGCCGACCGCGACCGCGATCGCGACGATGAAGAGGGCGGCGACCATCGGAGCGCGCGACGGGCCGGTGCTCTCGTCGGACGCGACGACGCGGCTCGCCTCCTCCGGATCGAAGGCGTAGTCGACGCCCTCGCCCACGAAGCGGAACTTCACCTGCCCGAGGTCGAGGATGTCGCCGTCGTCGAGCGCGGCTTCCTCGATCTCCTCGCCGTTGACCCGCACGCCGTTGGCGCTCTTCAGGTCCCGGACGACGATCACGCCCTCTTCGTTCACGAACTCGGCGTGCTCGCGCGAGATCGAGCGGTGGTTCACCACGATGTCGGTCTCGTCCGCACGTCCGATGCGCGCCGGGAGGCGGCTCAGGGCGTACTCCGCTCCCGCCATCGGCGGCGTGAGCATCACGAGCCGAGCGGGGACCGCGGGCTCCTCGAAGTCGCCCATGGCGACGTCGACGTCGGCCTTCTCCTTGCCCTCGATCTCGTAGACGAGGAGGTAGTCGCCGATCATCAGCTGGTCGCCCGCCTCGAGCGCGGCCTCGCGATCGACGCGGCGACCGTTCAGCTTCACGCCGTTGTACGCGCCGAGGTCCTCGATGAGGAAGCCGCCCTCGCGCCGGGAGAGCCGGGCGTGCTTGCGCGACACGTTCCGCTCGGTGAGGCGGATCGTGTTGCCCTCCTTGCGGCCGATGGTGATCTCGTCCCTGACGAGTGGAACGACCGTGGTCTTCCCTTCGTCGTCCGAGATGACGAGCTTGTGCATGCGTGGTTGGTCCGATCTGTCGCGCGTCGACGATCCGATTTCGGCGATGGTATCGAGCGTGTGAACCATGTCAATCGGCTTCCGCAGCCGGTCCGGAAGCAGTGCGATTCCCGCGAGTTGGGGCCCCCCGAGCTCCGCCTCCGCGTAGGGTCCCCCACGGATTCGCCCCCCTCGGTTTACGGACGGCCCCCGATTTGTCAGGCTGAGGATGCGATGCGAGCTCGTCTGGCCTTCTTCTGCGCCTTCCTCGCCGGGTGTGCTCCGTCGCCCCTGGGCGGCGCCGCATGGATCGACGCGGGCCGGACCGATGGCTCGATCGCGAGCGATGGCTCGGTCCCGCAGGGGATCGTGCGCTCGGACGCCGGGCCGGACCTGCCCGCCGCCGACGTCACGATCGTCGTGCCGTACGGGGCCTCCCCCACCGTCCAATTGCTCTCCGTGCTCGCGGCGCCCGCGATGCTCGACGTCCACCTCTCGATCGACACGACGAGCAGCTTCGGAGGGGAGATCGCGGCGCTCCAGACGAGCCTGGCGACCGAGGTCGTGCCCGCCGTCCGCGCGCGCGTCCCGAACACGTCCTTCGGCGTCTCGCGCTTCGAGGACTTCCCGGCCCCGCCCTACGGGGATTCGACCGATCGGCCCTTCGTGCTGCTCCAGGGCGTGACGAGCGACGTCTCCGCCGTCTCCACGGCCGTCGGTCGCTTGGCCAACCCGCTCGGACGCGGCGGGGACCTGCCGGAGGCGGACTACGAAGCCCTCTACCAGATCGCCACGGGCGAAGGGTACGCGCAGGAGGGTGTCGCCATCGTGCCGCGCTACCCGAAGAACGGTCAGGTGGGCGGCGGCACGCTGGGGGGCGTCGGCTTCCGGCCGGAGGCCCTCCACGCGATCGTGCACGCCACCGACGCGACGATGCACGTGCCGACCGACTACCTGCCGACCTTTCCCGACACGCACGGGCGGGACGCGGTCGTCACGGCCCTCGCCAAGCTCGACGCCCGCGTCATCGGCATCGCGAGCGGGAGCCCCGCGCGGCCCCAGCTCGAGGATCTGGCGATCGCCACGCACGCGACCATGCCGGCGACCGGCGGCTCCTGCCCCACCGGGATCGGAGGCGCCTCGCGCGATTCGGTCGGCACCGTCTGCCCCCTCGTCTTCGACATCCAGCCGGACGGGTCCGGCCTCTCGGACGCCCTCGTCTCCGCCCTCGTCGGGCTCGTGGACGCGCTCCGATACGAGTCGGTCACCGTCCAGATCGACGGCGATCGCCTGGGCTTCGTGCGGAGCGTCCGGGCCGCGACGGCGACGCCGCCCTCGGGAGGCACGCCCCCGACGACCGCCGACCGGAGCCCCGTGGACGGGATCCCCGACACCTTCGTGGGCGTCCACGCCGGAACGACCCTGGGGTTCGAGCTCGGCCTCGCGAACGACGTCTTCCCGTCCGTCGACTACGACCAGGTCTTCCGCCTCACGGCACGCGTGGTCGGGGACGGGAACGTGCTACTGACGCGCACGATCCGCATCGTGGTGCCGGCGGTGGCTCCCGACGCGGGCCCTGCACCGGACGGCGGAGGCGTGATCATCCAGTGACCCGGCTCGCCCTCCCCCTCGCCCTCGCACTCGCCCTCGGCGGATGCTTCGGGGGCACCAGCGCGGCCGGTATCCACGCGCGGATGGCCTACTCCGCGGAAGGAGGCCTGCGCGTCGTCGAGGTGCCGGAGGGGCCGGCACGCCAGGCGGGGCTCGCCCCGGACGATCGCATCGTCGCGATCGACGGCCATCCGGTCGCCGGTCTCGGCACGGAGGAGGTCGTCGAGCGGCTGCGGGGCCCGGTGGGCAGCGAAGTCCTCCTCGACGTGCAGCGCGGGAGCGAGCGGCACGAGCTCGTCGTCCGCCGCACCCCCTACGACCTGCCCGCGCGCTGAGCGGTTTGAAACCCCTCCGTCGCGTGATAGATGCGCCCCGGCAGGCGCCGTCGCGTCGTGCACGAGGAGGGCCCGGGTGCAGCGGACGATCGGCGTCATCGGAGGAAGCGGCCTCTACGAGCTCGAAGCCCTCGAGGACCGCCGCGAGCTGCGCATCTCCACTCCGTTCGGCGAGCCGTCGGACGTGCTCGTCACGGGCGTCATCGGCGATGTCCGCTACGTCTTCCTCCCGCGCCACGGGCGGGGCCACGTCCTGCCGCCCTCGCGCATCAACTACCGCGCGAACGTGCTCGCGCTGAAGCTCGCCGGCGCCGAGCAGCTCGTCAGCGTGTCCGCCGTCGGCTCCATGAAGGAGCACATCCACCCCGGGCACATGGTGATCGTCGACCAGTTCCTCGACCGCACGCGTCATCGGGTCGACACGTTCTTCGACGAGCCGGGCCTCGTGGCCCACGTCGGCTTCTCGGATCCGGTCGATCCGGCGCTCGCGAGCGCGCTCCACGACGCCGCGGTCGAGGCCGGGGCCACGGTCCACCCGGGCGGCACCTACGTCTGCATCGAGGGTCCGCAATTCTCGAGCCGCGCGGAGTCGCTGGGCTTCCGCAGCATGGGCGTCGACGTGATCGGCATGACCAACATGCCGGAGGCCCGCCTCGCACGCGAAGCCGAGCTGCCCTACGCGACGCTCGCGATGGCGACCGATTTCGACTGCTGGCATCCGGGCCACGAGGCCGTGACGGTGGACCAGGTCCTCGACGTCATGCGGCACAACGTGGAGGTCGCGAAGCGGATCCTCGTCGCCCTCGCCGCTCGCATCCCCGATCCCGCGGCGAGCCCGTCGTCGACCGCCCTCGCGGCCGCCCTGATCACGCCCCCCGCCTTCGTCCCTCCCCACGTTCGCGAGCGGCTCGCCCCGCTCGTCGCGAAATACCTCCCCTGAGCCTCCGAGACCCATGCCCAAGATCCTCATCGTCGGTTCCGTCGCTTTCGACACCCTCCACCTCGCCCAGGGCTCCTTCCCGAAGGTCCTCGGCGGCTCCGCGACGTACGCGTCGCTCGCGGCCTCCCACTTCGCCGGAGTGCAGCTCGTCGGCGTCGTCGGGAAGGACTTCCCCCAGTCGGCGATCGACGACCTCAAGGGGCGCGGCGTCGACACCGCCGGGCTCGAGATCGCCGAGGGCGAGACGTTCCACTGGGAGGGCCGCTACACCCCCGACCTCGTCTCGCGCACCTCGCTGCGCACGGACCTGAACGTGTTCGCCGCGTTCCAGCCGAAGATCCCCGAGGCCTACCGCGACACCAAGTACGTCATGCTCGGCAACATCGCGCCGGAGCTGCAGCTCGACGTGCTCGACCAGATCCGTCAGCCGAAGTTCGTGATCGCCGACACGATGAACTTCTGGATCGACAGCAAGCCCGCCGAGCTCGCGAAGGTGCTCCGCCGCATCGACCTCCTCGTCATCAACGAGGAGGAGGCGCGCCAGCTCTCGGGCAAGCACCACATCGCCGAGGTCGCGCGCGAGCTCGGGCGCATGGGCCCGAAGACCGTGATCGTGAAGCGCGGCGAGTACGGCGCGATGCTCTTCCACGAGGACTGCGTGTTCAGCGCCCCCGGCTACCCCCTCGAGACCGTCCTCGACCCGACCGGCGCGGGCGATTCGTTCGCCGGCGGTCTCATCGGCTACCTCGCCCGACACGACGATCTCTCCGAGCCGTCGCTGCGCCGCGCCGTCATCCACGGCTCGACCCTGGCCTCGTTCTCGGTGGAGGGAGTCGCCGTCGATCGCCTCCTGAAGCTCACGACCGCCGAGGTCGGAGATCGCGTGAAGCGGTTCCGCCGCCTGGTCGAGTTCGACCACGCCTGAGGAATTCGTGGGGAGAACGGGTGGGGAGCCGGCGCTCATCCCACCCCACCCCACACGTAACCGTGCAGGTGTCGAACACGGAGGCACATCACCACTATTGTTAGTGGCGGGCCTTCTCGATACGATGCGTTCTGGGTTTCGCCCGATGGTGTCGTGCGCCGTCGTGGCCGCCGTCCCCGCCTCAACCTACATGAGAGTTCTCGTGACGAAGCATCTCCGTGTCTTCCTCTTGCTCCTCGCGATGCCTGCCATCGTCGCTGAACAGGGCTGCAACTGTGACCCCAGCTACGGCGGCGGCGGCAACGACGCCGGTATGGGGGGCTGCGTAGACCAGGGCGGCGCGATCTGCACGCCGCCCGGCGCGACGCAGGAGGTCTGCCTCCCGGACTCGCAGCCGTGCAATTCGAAGGGCAACGGCTTCAGCTGTCCGGCCGGTTCGCTGGTCGCGAACGCCGCCTGTACGGACGTCGTCTGCGGCGACGAGAACAACAGCGCCTGCGTGCCGCCGCCTCCGATGAACCCCGGTCTCCGTGGTCAGTTCATCGACTCGGTGCTCACGACGGACGGCATCCTCCACTACAGCGCCTACGACATCGGCGCCGTGGTGGACAGCGTCGCGATCAACGACCTGATCGTCGGCCACTACAATCCGACGAGCTACAAGGCGTCGCTCGCGTCGATGGAGCCGGACGCGACGGATCCGAACCCGCTCGATCCCACGAAGCGCAACCTGGTGCAGGACTGGACCATCGTCGACGGCCTCCCGTCCGCGGCGGAGTCCGCCCAGGCCTACGACCCGGCCGGCTGGCGCGGCGGTGACGTCGCCCCGGGTCCGGACGAGGGTGCGTACAGCTCGATCGCGGCGCTCGGCACCGACCTCTACGTCGCGTACGAGGAGCGCCCCTCGCTGAGCAACCCGACCGCGCATTCGCTCCGCATCGCGTACGGGACGCTCGGCCAGGACGGCAAGTACACCTGGAAGACCTCGACGGTCGACAGCACGGCCGGCGGCGCGCTCTACCCCTCGATCACGATCTTCAACGGCGTCCCGACGATCGCCTACGGCCTCCGCCAGGCCGCCCAGTACATGACCTCGGGCGGCGCGATGATGGGCACCCCGGGCGACCAGCCGACCGGCTGGGTCCGCGTGGCCACGGCGTCGGCGGCGACGCCCGACGCGACGAGCGGTGAGTTCACTTGGACCCTCACCGACCTCGTCGACACGATCACGACGATCGGCTGCATCGACGGCGACGGCCTCTGCGGCGCGGGCGCGACCTGCGTGCAGGACGGCACCTCGGGCCGCGGCCGCTGCGGCGCGGTTCCGACGACCCCGACCTGCAAGAAGGCGGACGGCACGGACGGCTGCGACACCGGCACCTGCTGGCACGACAACCTCTTCAACGAGGACTTCTGCAGCGCCGTGAAGAAGTCGGGTGATCTCATCGACGCGACCGGCCTCTTCAACAACCTCGTGCCGCTGCCGAGCAACGGCGGCCTCGGCCTCGTCTACTACGACCGCGGCATCGGCCGGATGGCGACCTCGGGCACGCTCCGCTGCAACACGAGCGCGAACTGCGCCGCGCAGAACGTCTGCGTGAACGCCATCGCCAACGTGAACAACTCCGGCTACTGCATGATCCCGGGCGGCGACGTCTGGGGCATGCGTCTCACCGGCACGGATCCGACGACGTGGGGTGCCACGACCCGCATCCTCGTCGACGGCTACGCCCGCAAGGCGACCGGCACGGACGACTACGACGCCGGCTACGGCGCCACGATGACGATCGACAGCGCGGGCGTCTGGCACGTGGCCTACGTCGACGGCATCTTCGAGCGCCTCCGCTACGCGCAGGTGCAGACGAACAACACCGTCAACAACCGCGAGACGGTCGACGACGGCTACGGCGGCGCGAACCGCCCGGCCTCGCGCCCCATCAACGGTCAGCATCGCCAGGTCGGCGAGGAGTCGTCGATCGTCGTCACCTCGACCGGCGAGGTCCGCATCCTCTACGGCGATGCGACGGGTCTCGTCCCGGTCTTCGCCGTCCGCACGGCCCCGAACGCCTGGACCGTCTCCGAGCTCTCGGTGCGCACGAACAGCGGTCTCTTCACGTCGCAGCTCCTCGATCCCACCGAGAACAGCTGGTGCGCGTGGATGGAGCGCACGCTCCCGGTCACTCCGATCGAAGAGGATCGCGGCGAGACGATCGTCTACTGCTCGGGCACGTCCTGCCCGCCATGAGCGCGAGCCCCTCGAGGGCTCGACCGTTCGGGGAAGCCGTCGACCTCCGGGTCGGCGGCTTTCGCCGTTCCAGGTGTCCGTTTTTTTGACGGCGATGATCGTTTCGAGGCATCAGACGGTCGTGGGCCACGTCCGAAGTCGGCGCGGCACCGGGAGGATGCGGCGATGGCGAAGAAGGATCTCGTGAACACGCTCCGGACGCTCCTGCGCGAGGTCATGAAGGCGCGCTTCGACGGCGGCGCCTACGGCAAGATGGCGCGCGCCCACGGCTACGCCGACGGGTACATGCGCGCCCTCCTCGACGCCGGTCTCGTCGACCAGCGCGAGCTCCTCCAGATCGTCGGCGCCGAGCGCCAGCGCTTCGTCGACGAGGCGCCCGCGTTCGCCCACCACCCGGCCTGAGCCCTCGGTGTTCCCGAGCGGAGGGCGAACCGCTCGCGATCGAGGGCCATCGCCGAAGACGAAGAAACCCCCGGAGCGCATGGCTCGCGGGGGTCGTTCGTTTCAGGGAGCTCGAGGGTGCCGGGGGCGGGACTCGAACCCGCAAGCGACGGCGATTTTAAATCGCCCGCGTATGCCATTCCGCCACCCCGGCTCGGCGCCGAGCGTAGCAGGAACGGCGCACGCTTCAGTTGGGGCCGACCATCTCGTCGATGTGACGAGGCATCATCGGACCCGGACGCTCCTTGTCGAGCCCGACGATGTTGTTGTGGCGGTCGACGAACACGACCTTCGGCTGGTGCGCGCGCGCCTCTTCGTCCGTCATGTCGCCGAAGGTGGCGATGATCGCGAGGTCGCCGGGCTTCACGTGGTGGGCGGCGGCGCCGTTCACGCAGATCACCTTCGAGCCGCGCGGTCCGCGCAGGGCGTAGGTGGCGAGGCGGGTGCCACGGGTCACGTTCCAGATGTGGACTTCCTCGTGCTCGAGGATCCCGGCCGCCTCGAGGAGGTCCTCGTCGATGGTGACACTGCCCTCGTAGTCCAGATCGGCATGCGTCACCGTGACCCGGTGCAACTTCCCGAGAAACATGCGTCGGCGCATCTCTGTACCTCTTGATCCGTGGCGTCCCGAGAGCGGGTACACCCGTATGGCCCTTACCTTAGCGGGCGGATCTCACCCTCGCAAGGATCGCCGATAACAAGGTCGGCGGGGATTCTCGGCGAACACCGAGAATTCCATGCGATTCGCGTGGAGATGGGCTGCTCGGACGTTCTCGAGGCCCATCGATCCGACGCGTTCCGCGAGCATTTCCGCCTTTTGGGCCATCGGCCAGCCGTTGAGCTTGAGGGTGAAGAAGACCCCTCGCAGCGTCGGCCGGAGCATCGCGACGAGGCGCTGCGCCTGGCGGAGCGAGACCTGCGGCGCGATGTTCGCGTCGAGCAGCAGCCAATCGACGCTCTTCGGGAGCGCCTCTCGCGGCACCTGGGCGACGGGAACGTCGAGATGGCGGAAGCGCGGGGGCTCGAGCTCTCCGTAGGCAAGGACGTTCGGGGCCATGGCGCCCGGATCGATGCCGATCACCGAGAGCCCGCGCTCGAGCAGCGCATAGGTCACGCCGCCCGGGGACGAGCCGATCTCCACCGCCACGTCCCCCTCGCGCACGTCGAAGCCCGTCCACGCGAGCGCCTCGGCGGCCTTGAGATAGGCCCGAGACGGGGCCTCGGGCGGGAGCACGACCGGAAGGCGTCCGCCCGCGCAGGCGGGGTGGAAGCGGTCGTGCACGTGGTAACCGAGGAGGGGGCGATCCCCCTCGCCGACGACGACGTCGAGCACGGTCTCGCCGAGCTCGGGGAGCGTGCGCTCGTGGAAGAGCTCGGGGGCGCGCTCGCGGAGCCGCGCCTCGAGCGCCCGGGCCTCGGCTCCGAACGGATACTCGGGCGGCTCGTCGTCCGGCGCGTGGCGGTCGCGCTCGGCGACGTGCAGCACGACCCGGCCGCTCCCGACGAGCTCGCGGATGCGCGCGAGCAGCGTGTCCTCGTCGGGCTGCCCGCCGACCGAGAAGCCGTGGGCGCGCTGGAAGACGGCCCTCAGGCGGAAGTCGGGCGGAAGCGGCGCGTCCGCCTTCCACGTGATGAGCCCGGGTCGCATGAACGCGGGCCGGAGCTCCGGATGGCGGGCCTTGACCTCGTCCTTCAGGACCTTCTCGAGCCCCACCTGGCAGAGGGCATAGACGTAGGGGCTCGGGGGGAACACGGGGGCCTCGGGAGCGCGGCGGGGAACGCTCAGGGCACGGCCGGCGCGGACCCGCGGAGCATGAAGTAGATCACCACGCCGGTCACGGAGACGTAGAGCCAGATCGGCATCGCGAAGCGAGCCACCTTGCGGTGGGTCTCGAAGCGCTCGCGGAACGCCAGGTAGAAGCAGGTCAGCGCGAGCGGGACGACGGACATCGAGAGGATCACGTGCGTCGCGAGGATGAAGAGGTAGACGGCGCGGATCGGTCCCTCCCCCGCGAAGCGCGTGTCGCCGTGCACCGCATGGTAGGCGACGTAGCCGAGCAGGAAGAGCGTCGAGGCGAGGAAGGCCCCCACGACGAGGCGCTTGTGCACGTCCCTCCGGCCCCGGCGGATCGCGGCCCAGGCCGAGGCGAGGAGGACGGCGGAGCTCGCGTTCAGCGCCGCGTTGACCCCCGGCATGAAGCGCAGGTCGATCGAGCCGGGCGTGGCCTCGTGGATCTCGAGCAGCCAGAAGAGGAAGCCGATGGCGACGAGGGAGACGATCCCCGTGGCCGTGAAGAAGAGGCGATCGGCGCGGCTCTGCATGGCGCGCTCTCTAGAGCGTGACCTGGGCCGCGACAAGCCGACGCCCCCCCGGGGGGCCGTCACGAAGTTGGTCCGGCGAGCCATCTCGGGCAGAATTGGGTCCGACATGGGTGAGGACGAGTTCCTGCAGCGGTGCGGCCGCTTCCTCTTGCTCGAGCGGGTGGCCGCCGGCGGGATGGGCGAGATCTTCCGTGGGAAGGCCGCGGGCACGGGCGGGCGCATCGTCGCGATCAAGCGCCTCCTGCCGCAGGCGAAGGACGATCCGGTCTTCGTCGGGATGTTCATCGACGAAGCGCGCGTCGCCCAGGCCCTGAACCACCCGAACATCGCCCGTCTCTACGAGTTCGGCGACGACCAGGGCTCGTACTTCCTGGCGATGGAGTGGGTCGACGGTGCGTCTCTCTACGAGGTGCTCGAGGGCCTGAAGCAGGAAGGCGATGCGATGCCGGTCGATCAGGCGTCGCGCATCTTCGCGGTCATCGCCGGCGCCCTCGACTACGTCCATTCCCGCGTGACGGCCGAGGGCGAGCCCCTCCACCTCGTGCATCGCGACGTGAGCCCGTCGAACGTGATGATCACGCTCGACGGTCAGCCGAAGCTCCTCGATTTCGGCCTCGCGAAGGCGAGGATCCAGCTCCAGAAGACGCAGCCCGGATTCGTGAAGGGCAAGTTCGGCTACCTCGCGCCGGAGCAGCTCGAGGGCCAGGTGGACCATCGCACGGACCTCTTCGCGCTCGGCCTCTGCTTCTTCGAGACGCTGACCGGGCAGAAGCTCTTCGATCGACCGAGCCCGGCCGACACCGTGAAGGCGATTCGTGACTACCGCGAAGCCCCCTCCGCGCACGCGGTCCGCAGCGACGTCCCCGAGGCCCTCGACGAGGTCTTCAAGAAGATGCTCGCGCGCAAGCCCGACGAGCGGTACCAGTCGGGCGCCGAGCTGCGCAAGGCGATCGAGAGCGCCCTGCCCGCCCTCACACGCACGGCGGCCGACCTCGACGCCGCCAACGGCTCGCTCGTGGGCCGGCTCTACCCGGAGCGCATGCTCGAGCGATCCGCCAGCGGCAAGAAGCGCCGCAAGAGCTCCGCCGCGCAGGAAGAGGCGCCGCCGCTCACGCCCGTCGAGAAGCAGTGGAGGCTCGCCCTCTGGATCGGGACCGGCGTCCTGCTGCTGCTCCTGCTCGTGATCCTGAGCTCGGGTCGGAGCTGCGGCGACTGAGCCGCGGGCCGGTCGGCCCGGCCCTCAGTCGGCCGCCTCGAGCGCGTAGAGCGGCTGGCCGGCCGTGATGTCCTCGCCGTCGGCCACGAGGGCCGCCGAGATGCGCGCGCGCGCCGGAAGACCCTCGCCCGCGTATGCGACCCGATTGAACGTCTTCATGACCTCGACGAGGCAGACCGCTTGTCCGAGCTGCACCACGTCGCCGACGGAGACGAGGGGCGGCTTCTGGGGCGACGGGCGCGCGTAGAAGCGCCCGCTCATCGGGGACGCGAAGACGAGCCCCGCCGCCGACCCACCGGCGACGACGGTCGTGGCGGCCCCGGCGCCGGCCGAGGCCGAGGGATCGACGAGGAGGATCGGCGTCCCGAACCCGACCGCGGCCTTCGCGACGGGAGGCAGGAGGCGCTTCACCACGCGGCCGGCGACGCCGGCCGGCAGCACGAGACGCCGGACCGAGCCGAGGGACTCGAGCGCGGCGAACGAGGCTCCTCCGCCGACGACGGAGCCGACCGGGGGGAGCTCGCGGACGAAGCCCACGCCAGGAGCACGGACCTCGACGAGGCCGTCCTCGAGCGTGGCGGTGCGGACGGTCTGCTCGCGCGGGTTCATCGGACGCCTCCCACGAGCTCGCGGAGGTCGTGCATGGACCAGATGCGAGGGTTCTTGATCCGGCGATGACCGATCGCCTGGTACGTCATCTCCGTGAGCGCGACGAGCCAGTCGCGGAGCTCGGCGAGATCCACGATCTCGTCGGTGTCCATCTGCCTCGCGGAGACGAGCGGATCCATGTCCTTCTCGATGCGGCTCTGGACCTCGCGCATGCCGGCCTCGATGGACGCCCGCTCGGCGGGGTCCTTCGAGAGGATCTCGAAGTCGTCGTCGAGCTTCGTGTTGTACGTCGCGATGGCGAGCGTGCGTCCGTCCATCACCGAGAGGCGCGAGAGAGCGGTCGAGAGCTGCACGACGGGATCGTAGGGAAGACCCGCCATGGCGTAGTAGCCGGCGCCCGAGGCCTTGCGGAGCAGCACGGTGAACATCGGGGTCGTGTTCGTGCTGTTCGTGTAGATGAGGCTCGAGCCGTACGCGAGGAGACCTTCCCGCTCCGCCTCCGGGCCGATGTCGAAGCCGCTGATGTCCTGGAGCCAGACGAGCGGGATCCCGTCGGCGTCGCACGCGCGGCTGAAGGCGCTGATCTTCGCGATCCCGCCGCGGTAGAGCGAGCCGCCGACGCGCTGCTTGCCGAGGTGATCGACGTCGCGCAGGAGGCCCTGCCGGTTGATCACGAACCCCGCGTAGAGACCGCCGAGCCGGCCGATCCCGCAGATCATCTCCTCGCCGACCTCCGGCATCACCTCCCAGAAGAGGCTCTGGTCGACGAGACGCGCGAGGACCTCGTAGGCGTCGTAGACCTCCCGATGATCGGTCGGGAGGATGCCGGCGAGCTCGCGGGCCGGATGGAGCGGCTCGATCGGCTGGGCGCCTCCGCGGTAGTAGTCCGCGGCCGAGGAAGGCAGACGGGCGACGTCGCGACGGATGCACGCGAGCAGGGTCTCGTCGTCCGGCACGCGCACGTCGGCGCAGCCGCTCTGGTGCACGTGCACCTCGGGCCCGCCGATGTCGAGCGAGGTGATCTTCGTGCTCTTCGCGCCCTTCACCAGGGCCGCGCCGGCGATGACCATGTACGCCTGCTCGGTCATGTAGACGCGATCGCTGATGATCGGCATGTAGCCGCCGCCCGCGATGCAGTCCCCGAACACGCCGGCGATCTGCGGCACGCCGTTCGCGGAGAGCAGGCTGTTCATCTTGAAGATGTGGCCCGCGCCGATGCCGCCCGCGAAGGACTTCGATTGCTCCGGTAGGTAGAGACCCGAGCAGTCGACGAGGTAGATGGTCGGAACCCGGAGGCGCAGGGCCATCTGCTGGGCGCGCTGGATCTTCTCCGGCGTCTTCGGCCACCAGGCGCCCGAGGCCACGGTGTTGTCGTTCGCGATCACCATGCACCAGCGGCCCTCGATCCGGACGAAGGCCGTCACGACGCCGGCCGCCGGCGAGGAGAGATCGCCGAAGGTGACGGAGTCGTTCACGAGGGTGCCCACCTCGTGGATGCGCGTGCCCGGATCCGCGAGGCGCTCGATGCGCTCGCGGGCCGTGAGCTTGCCCTTCTCGTGCACGCGCTCGACGTACTTCGCACCCCAGCCCGCCTCGGCGACGGCCTTGTGCTTGTGGATGCGCGCCTCGAGCTGCGCGAGCGCGTCGCGCGTCTCCTCGAAGGCGCGGGCGTCGAGGAACGACTCGCGCGACGCACCGATGGGTACGAGCGGGACGTGCGCCATGGCTCAGTGCTCTCCCTTCGGGGCCGTGGTGAAGCCCGGGATGAACGAGGTGTCGTACGCGTTCGAGCGGAACTCCGACGAACGCAGGATCTTCACGTGCATGGACGCCGTCGTGGGCACGCCCTCGCAGACCAGGCGCTCGAGCACGGAGGCGAGCGCGTCGCAGGCGAGCTCGCGCGTCGGACCGTGCGCGAGGACCTTGCAGAGGAGGCTGTCGTAGAACGGCGGGACCTCGTAGCCATCCTCCACGTGCGTGTCGACGCGGACACGACAGCCCTCGGGCACGCCGTCCGTCGGCACGTGCCAACGAGCGATTCGCCCCGGCGCCGGACGGAAGCCCTGGTCGGGATCCTCGGCGTTGATGCGGCACTCGATCGCGTGGCCCTCGAGCTTCACGTCCTCCTGGGCGATCGAGAGGCGATGCCCCGCGGCGACGCGGATCTGCTCGGCCACGAGGTCGAGGCCCGTCCGCATCTCGGTCACGCAGTGCTCGACCTGGAGGCGGGTGTTCATCTCCATGAACCGGAGGGTTCCGTCCGCATCGAGGAGGAACTCCATCGTGCCGGCGCCGACGTAGCCGATGTTGCGCGCGGCCCGCACGGCCGCGTCGAAGGTCCGGGCACGCTCCTCGGCCGAGAGCGCGAGCGCGGGGCTCTCCTCGACGAGCTTCTGGTGGTTCCGCTGGACCGTGCAGTCGCGCTCGCCGAGGTGCACCACGTTGCCGTAGCGGTCGGCGAGCATCTGGATCTCGATGTGGCGCCCGCGCTCGACGAGCTTCTCCATGTACACTCGGGGATCGCCGAAGCAGGAGAGAGCCTCGGCGCTCGCCTCCTCGAACGCCGACGTGACCCGGCCGGCCTCGCGCACGATGCGCATGCCGCGCCCGCCTCCGCCGCTCTCCGCCTTGAGCAGCACGGGGTAGCCGGTCGCCGTCGCGATCTCCTCGGCCTGCGCCGCGCTCTCGAGGATGCCGTCGCTTCCCGGGATGAGCCGGAGGCCCGCGATCGCCATCGCGCGCTTCGCGGGGCTCTTCTTGCCCATGAGCGCCATCGCGTGCGCGGGTGGTCCGATGAACGTGACGCCGTGGCTCTCGCAGAGGCTCGCGAAGACGGGATCCTCCGAGAGGAAGCCCCACCCCGGATGCAGCGCGGTGCAGCGCGTCTGCACGGCCGCCTGCACGACCTTCACTCGGTCGAGGTAGCTCTCGGCGGCGCGCGAGGGTCCGAGCACGACGTGCTCGCGGCCCCGGAGGTAGGGAGCGGTGCGATCGGCCTCCGAGACGCCGAAGACGGGGACGATCCCGAGGGCATCACACGTCCGGGCGACCCGGACCGCGACCTCGCCTCGGTTGGCGATGAAGAGACGGTGGAAGAGGCGGGAGGACACGGTGTCGGGAACCTACCACAGCTGACGGGAACGAACGGACGACGTCACGAGACCGACGAGCGTCCTAGTGCCGAATCGCCGCGGGGAAAAGCGGATCGAGCGCTACGAGGCCTCGTTTCACCCGGATGGGTGGCTCGCGGACGTGGTATCTCCTCCGCATGCGGAAGCTACGGAGGATCGCGGTCTACTGCGGCTCGAGCGATGCGGTCGAGCCGAAGTACAAGGACCTCGCCCGAGGGTTCGGTCGTCTGCTCGCCGCGCGCGGCCACGAGCTCGTCTACGGGGGCGGGCGCACGGGTCTCATGGGCGCGGTCGCCGACGGGGCGCTCGAGGGCGGCGGACGCGTCACCGGCGTGATCCCGACCCGCATCCGCGATCACGAGGTCGCGCACCTCGGCCTCTCGGAGCTCGTGATCGTCGACGGCATGCACGCGCGAAAGCAGATCATGTGCGGGCTCTCGGACGCGTTCGTCGCCCTCCCCGGCGGCTACGGCACGCTCGACGAGCTCTTCGAGGCCGTGACGTGGACGCAGCTCGGCTACCACGACAAGCCCTGCGCGCTGCTCGATCCGTTCGGCTACTTCGACGGCCTCGTGCAGTTCCTCGACCACGCGCTCTCGGAGGGCTTCCTCCGCCGCACGACGCGCTCGATCCTCCTGCACGAGCGGGAGCCGGAGACGCTGCTCGAGCGCCTCGCGTCCGTGCCTCCGCGCTCGCCCTGAGGCGCGCGACGGCTCAACGGTAGGAGCTGCCCGCCACGACGAAAGTCCGGACGCCGCGCGCGACCTCGATCTCGTCGCCGGAGAGGGGGACGATCGAGAGCACGTCGTCGCGAAGCACGATCAGGCGATCCTCCGCGAGCCAGTCGGACAGGCATCCGCTCGGACAGGCGGCGACCTTGCGCCGCTCGCCGGTGGCGAGCGTGAAGACCTCGAGGTCGCAGGCCACCTGCGGGCCCGGGCCCCGGTGCTGGTAGAGCACGGCGCGGCCGCTCGGTGAGTAGCGGGGCCATTGGAACTCGGCCCAGGTCCCCGTCGGCGTCACGTCCGGCAGCGCCCGACCGTCGAGCGTCGCACGCGCGATGTGCGTGCCGATCAGGTACGCCATCTCGCGGCCGTGCACGACGAGCTGACCGAAGTCGGTGAAATTCGGCGAGGTCGCGACCGCCACGGGCTCGCCGCCCTCGAGCGGTCGCCTCACGAGCGTCCGTCCCGCCCCTTCACGCTCCTCGATGACGAAGGCCGCGCTCGCGTCCGCGAATTCGGCGAACGCGGAGCCGAAGGCCATGCGCGTCTCCGTGGCCGTGGTGAGGTCGTAGAGGTAGGCGGCATCGGGCACCTCGCGACCCGGCGGCGGACCATCCATCCCGTCCTGCGGACCGCGCGTGTACAGCAGAGCGCCGCCATCGGGGCGGAACCCACGGATGTCGAGCCGCTCCCAGCGGCCCGCACGTCGCGTGACGAAGGTGTCGCGACGTGCGTCGAGGTCGCGGACGACGACGCGGTTGCCGCGGAGTCCCGCGAGCAGACGGCCGTCCGGCGAGAGCGCGAGGGAGGAGTACGCGTCGAGCTTCGCGCGCTGCGGCGTCAGGATCGTCGCCCCGGGCTCGAGCGTGGCGACCGAGTTCGGCCCGCGTCCTGCGCGTCCGAGGAGGACCGCCGCGCGCAGCGCGCGGGGCGTCGCGACCGCGACGAGCGGCATCGGCTCCGACGGGGAGACGAGTCGATCGGCCTCGGCCGAAGGACCGAGAAGGAGCACGGACGCGACGACGAAGACGACGGCCAGCGCCGAGAGCCATGGCCCGTGAAGAAGACGATTCGGACCAGGGCTCACGACAGCGCCTCCTGCTCTCTCGCGATGGCCGCGAGCGTCGGCACCGAGACCCCGTGGGCGTGCGCGTGCGCGATCGTGCGGCGAAGGCGGGCCTTCGCGGTGCGGCCCGTGCAGACGTGCTCGGGATCGGCCGCGATGGCACGGCGCACCTTCTCCTCGATCGGCGCGCGATCGAGGAGATGCCCTGCGACCGCTTCCTCCACGTCGAGGACCTCGCGGAGCACGTCGGCGAAGAGATTCGGATGGTCGTGGACGAGGCCGTGCACCGTGCCGCCGACGACCAGGCCGGCGAGATTCGTGGTCAGGATGTAGCCGTTCTTCGCCGCGAGCTCGAACGCCAGGTCGCGCCGCGGCGCCTCGTGCGAAGGGATCCGGTGGGCGCCGAGCGCATCGACCAACGTCGCGGCGAACGGGCCGACGACGGGCGTCGAGAGGATCACGCGGAGCGGCTTGTCCCTCTTGGTCTCGAACCAGACGACGGCGACGCTCGGATCGGAGAGCCCGTGGTCCGCGAGCGTCGCGGGACGGAGCTCGTTCTGCACGAGGAGCACGCGATCCCGATAGGGCGTGGGGAGGTCGCGCAGCACGGCCTCGAGATCGTCCTCGGCGACGCAGACGGCCACCACGGCGGGGCTCGGATGCTCCCTCGCGACCTCGGCGAGCGGCGTTCCCCGCCGCACGGGCACGACGCGCGAGCCCTTGGCCGCGAGCGATTCGGCGAGCACGGTGCCCACCTGGCCGAGCCCCACGACGACGACTTCGGGCATGGTCACTTCGCCTCCTCCTTGGCCGTCTTCTTGCGCTTCGGCTCCTTCGCGGCGGCCTCGCCGAGCAGGAGCTTCGAGACGTCGGCGCCGGAGAGCGCACCCTTCGCGCGTGGATCGGCCTGCACCGCGTCCCAGATGGCCTTCGCGCGCTCGCGGTAGCCGTCACGGTCGAGCCGTCCGCGGAGCAGCTCGAAGCGGAGGAAGAGGAAGGCGGTCTGCACGACGTCTTCGAGACATCCCTCGCGGATCGCGTCGTACTGCCCCTTCGCGAAGAGCGAGGCGACCATCGATCCGTCGACCTTCCGCTGCCCGGGCAGACCGATGGTCGACGCGAGGCTCTCGAGGCGGGGGCTCCGGGTCGCGCCGTGCTCGGAGAGCACGTCGGCGAGATCGACGTGACCGAAATCGCTGTAGCGGTACCGATAGTCGCGATCGGTGAAGTAGGCGCGGAACGAGATGCCGTGGCGCAGGCAGCGGTTCACGAGCACGGGGAGATCGAAGGTGCGCCCGTTGTAGGTGACGAGGTGGCAGCGCTCGCGGCCGACGAAGCGGACGAAGTCCTCGAGGACGGCGGCCTCCGCATCGACCCCGGGCTCCGCCGGATGCCCGGAGAAGACGCCGAGCCGGCGGAAGCGCAGGTCGGGATCGAGCCACAACACGCCGAGCGCCACGACCTTGTGGTGCGTCGGAGGAGGGAACCCTTCGCGGGCGGCGTCCCAGGCGAGGTCCGGATCGGGGACCGTCTCGGTGTCGACGACGAGGTAGCTGCGTTCGGTCACGCCCCGACTCTACCACCCGTTCCCACCCTGTCGCGGCGTCGATTCGGGCCGGAATCTGGCGGAGACGAACCGGCGTGGCATCCTCTGGACATGTGCAGGTTGTTCGGTTTCCGGAGCGTGATCCCGAGCCAGGTGCATCGGTCGCTGCTCTCGGCCGACAACGCGCTCTGCAACCTGAGCAACCAGCATCCGGACGGCTGGGGCGTGGCCTTCTACGTCGAAGGCGCCCCCCACGTGACGCGAAGCCCCGAGCGGGCCTACGGCGACCAGCTCTTCCACCGGGTGAGCGGCGTCGTCGCCTCCGAGACCGTGCTCGCCCACGTGCGGAAGGCCACGCAGGGAAGCCTCGGCGTGCTCAACTGCCATCCCTTCCAGTACGGTCGCTGGACCTTCGCGCACAACGGCGACGTGCCGCGCTTCTCGGAGCTGCGGCCCGCGCTGCTCGCGCGCGTGGATCCGGATCTCGCACGCTACGTGCTCGGCGAGACCGACAGCGAGGTGGTCTTCTTCCTCTTCCTCACGGCCCTGCGGCGGAAGGGTCCGATCGGCGGGACGTTCACCGTGCCCGAGGTCGCCTCCGCCCTCTCCGAGGCCGTGGCGATCGTCCGCGATCTCGCCGACCGACCGGGCGAGGCGGCGTCGCTGCTCACCCTCGTCGTCACGAACGGCACGACGATGGCGGCCACGATGGGAGGCAAGGAGCTCTACTACTCGACCCACAAGCGCCGATGCGCCGACCGCGAGAGCTGCGCGAGCCTCTCCCCCGAGTGCGAGGCGCCGACGCGCAGCGGCCGGGTGAATCACTTCGTCGTCTCGAGCGAGCCGATCCTCGGCGAGAACGTGTGGATCCCGCTCGGCCACTCGGAGGTCGTGGGAGTCGACGACCGCATGAACCTGCACCACGGAAGCCTCGGGAGGCTCGTGCTCTCGGTCGTGGCGTAGCCCCCCGGTCGAGCGAGGCGGCTCAGCTTCCCGGTCGCGGGGAGATCTTGGAGATCGACGCCTGCATGCGCAGCTCGGGGGGAATCGGCAGCCCGGCCGCCTCGAGCACCGAGACGGCATGGACGACGGCCTCGTCCCGGCTCGCGCAGACCCGCGTCGGAGCGGGCGGCTTCTTCAGCCAGTGCACGGCGGTGAGCACGCCCCGCAGGAACGCGCTCGGAGCCACGACGGCGCCCCCGAGGCTCCACTGCTGCTGCAGCGGCGCCGTGCGCTCCGTCCACTCGCCCGCGAGCTTCCGCTGGCTCGGCGGAGCCTCGTCGAGCGCCGAGAGATCGGTGATCTGGAAGCTCTTCTGGCCGGACCGCAGCGCGGCCTCGCAGACCCCGAGGGCCTTCACGTAGTCCGAGTCGGGGCACCGGCCCTTGCCGATCTCCATCACGATCAACGGGAAATTCCGCGTGTCGACGCGGATCGTTCCGAACACGTACAGCTTGCGCTCGACCAAGGGGACCCCTCCGTGGATCGGACCCACAGGGTACCGTCCTGGACGATCGGCGGAAAGGCCTCCTCACCCTCGGCCCGTCCGCGTCTCGGGACATCCGCGTGAGGCCCGAGCGCTTCGATGCTAGATCCCGCGCCGTGCAGCCCCAGTACAAGAGCGAGGTGAACCGGGACGTCCCCCCGGCTCGCCCGGGCGAATTCCAGCCCGTGCCCATCGGCCCGATGAACGTCTGGCCCCCGGTCGTCCTCGCGCCGATGGCGGGCGTCACGAACTGGCCGTTCCGCACGCTCTGCCGCGAGTACGGCGCGGGCCTCTACGTCAGCGAGATGATCACGGCGCGACCGCTCGTCGAAGGCGTCGGCAAGACGCTGAAGCTCGCCGATTTCGGCCCGGACGAGACGCCGCGCAGCCTCCAGCTCTACGGCGTCGACCCCTACTACGTCGGCGAGGCCGTGAAGCGCCTCGTGTCGGAGGGGCGGGTCGATCACATCGACATGAACTTCGGCTGCCCCGTGCCCAAGGTCACGCGCAAGGGCGGCGGCTCGGCCATTCCGGCGCGGCCCCGTCTCTTGGCGGCGATCGTCGGAGCCGCCGTGCGCAACGCCGGCTCGGTGCCGGTGACGATCAAGTTCCGCAAGGGCATCGACGAGGACCTGCTCACCTACCTCGACGCGGGGCACATCGGGCAGGAGGAAGGCTGCGCCGCGGTCGCGCTCCATGCCCGCACGGCGGCCCAGCTCTACGACGGCCAGGCGGATTGGAGCGCGATCGGCGAGCTGAAGCAGGCGGTCACGCGCATCCCCGTGCTCGGCAACGGCGACATCTGGGAGGCGGAGGACGCCCTCCGCATGATGCGGCAGACGGGCTGCGACGGCGTGGTCGTCGGGCGCGGCTGCCTCGGCCGGCCCTGGCTCTTCCGCGACCTCGCCGACGTCTTCGACGGTCGCGAGCCCCAGGATCCCCCGACGTTCGGCGAAATCGCCGCGATCATGCACCGGCATGCCGACTTGCTCGGCGCGTGGATCGGCGAGGAGCCCGCCATGCGCATGTTCCGAAAGCATGCTGCTTGGTACACCAAGGGCTTCCGTGGGAGCGCGAAGCTCCGCCAGGCCCTGATGCAGGTCGAAACGCTCGCCGAGCTCGACGCGCTGCTCGCGCTCGGCGAGCCGTCGGAGCCGTTTCCCCCGTCGGCGATGCGCGTGATCCGGGGCAAGACCGGTGGCACGCAGAAGGTCGTCCTCCCGCAGGGATTCCTCCTGAACCGCTTCGAGGACGCGAGCGTCCCGGAAGAGGCCGATCTCGTCTCGGGCGGCTGAGCTGCCGCCCCGGGCCCGGGTCGGTCGGTCCCCTCCGGGGTGGCCGACCGCGCCCACACGTCCCACACGACGCACGGCTCCCGTGACCCTACAGACGTGACGCGCGGCCGCCGGTCCGCGTATCATCCATCGATGCGTACGGGGGATACGCCGCTTTCCACCCCCCTCTCGAGACGACGGGGGCAGGCCTGCGTACGACCGATCCAGCCCTGGATCCGGTCGTCGCCGAGGGCCGGGAAGAGCTCCGTCGCCAGGACGACTACTACGCGGTCGCCCGCCTCCGCTGGGGCCTCGCGTGGTTCTGGATCCTCTGGCTCGGCTCGTTCTCGCTCGACGCCCTCGCCTGCTTCGGCCTGCACCTCGGCGAGATGAGCGATTGCCTCTGGGCACGCCTCGTGCCGGTGCCCTACGCGACCTACCTGCACCTCCGCGCGTTTCGACAGCCGCTGCTCCCCGAGCGGCGCGTGGTCCGCTCGCTCGGCCTCTTCAACGTGCAGCTCGCGATCTGGCTCTCGCTCCTCGCCGTCGTCACCGGCGGCCTGACGAGCCCGCTCCAGGCCACGGTGATGTTCGTGCCGCTCACGATCATGATCATCCCTTCCGAGTGGAAGCGGACCGCGTGGCAGTTCACGGGCGTCCTCGTCTCCTACCTGCTCACGATGGTCGTCGGCTCCGCGCTCCGCTTCGGGAACGGCCCGTTCGGCGATCCGCAGGTGCTCCTGACCTTCGCCTTCTGGTTCATGGTGATCTTCGGCATGGCGGCGAGCATGACCCTCGTCTCGCACATGCTCTGGACGCTGCGCCGGGAGGTCTTCGAGGCGAAGAGCGTCGGCAAGTACCGGCTGAAGCGCCTGCTCGGACGCGGGGGCATGGGCGAGGTCTGGGCCGCGTACCACGCGGGGCTGCGCCGCGAGGTGGCGCTCAAGCTGCTGAACGTCGGGGACGAGCGAGGTCCGGTCGCGGCGAAGCGCTTCGAGCGCGAGGTCCACGCGATGACGAAGCTCACGCATCCGAACACGGTGCGGGTCTTCGACTTCGGCGCGGCCGACGGAGGCCTCATGTACTACGCGATGGAGCTGCTCGAGGGCGAGCATCTCGGTCGCCTCGTGAAGCGCGAGGGCCCCCTACCTCCCGCGCGCGTCCGCCATTTCGCGCTCCAGGCCTCGCGGGCGCTCGGAGAGGCGCACGATTTCGGCATCGTGCACCGCGACGTCAAACCGGAGAACCTCTTCATCACGACCGCCGGCGGCGAGCGCGACTACCTGAAGGTCCTCGACTTCGGCATCGCGACCCACGTCGATCACGACGGCCACAAGCTCACGCAGACGGGCTCGGTCGCGGGCACCCCCGGCACGGTCAGCCCGGAGGTCATCCAGGGCCGGCCGGCGACGCCCGCTTCCGACGTGTATTCGCTCGGCGCGGTGATGTACCTGATGCTCACCGGCACCCTGCCCTTCGACTCCGAGCAGGTGATGACGGTGATGCTCGCCCACCTGCACGACACGCCGATCCCGCCGAGCGTGCGACGCGGCGAGCCCGTGGCCACCGATCTCGAGACGCTCGTGCTCCGCTGCCTCGACAAGGAGCCCACGAACCGGTTCAAGGACGGCCGTGCGCTCGCGGACGCCCTCGTCTCGTGCACCGGCCTCGGCACCTGGAATCCGGCCGACGCCCCCCTGCCGACGCCGCTCAAGACGCGCGAGCGGCTGATGACGCCGACCCCGGACGCGAGGACCCGCCCGCTCGCGATCACGCGCTCGACGCCCCCGCCGGCGTCCGTGACCCCCGCTCGGAAGGTCGAGCCCGGGCCGAGCTGAGGCTCGCTCAATCCGCGAAGAGGCCCGCCTTCTTCGCGAGGCGTGCCACGCGTCGCCCGCAGGCCTCGTCGCCCTCGGCCGCGGCCGTCTTCCGCGCATGGGCGAGCGCCTTCGCGGGATCGTTCGCGCGATGCTCGTAGTGCTTGCTGAGCGCGAGGTGGATCGCGGCGGTCGCGGCCTCGTCCTCGGCCTCGGAGAGCGCACGCAGGAGCGACCGCTCCTCGGCCTCGACGTCTCCCGAACGTCGCGCGAGCCGCGCCGTCAGCACGAGCGCCTCGGCCGCCGTCCGGCCCTCCGATTCCTCCGCCACGCGGGACGCGAAACGCCGCACGAGCTCGTCGTCGCGGGCCTTCACCCCGATGCGCGCGCAGGCGAGTCGATCCTCGGCCGTCGCCGTCTCGTCGGCGTCGGCGAGGCGTGCCCCGAGCCGACCGAGCATCGCCGGCATGGCGAGGAGGTCGAGCGCGTTGTGCTCGATCACCCGACCCATGTCGGGATGGTGCCCGCGGCGGAGCCATTCGAGGTAGATGGCAGGGATCTGCGAGCCGTCCACGTCGCCTTCGCGCACGTGGCCGAGCACCGCGCGCTCGACCTCGACGAGCCGCACGGACTCGAGTCGTTGGCGCAGCAAGCGTCGCGCCCCGTGGACGAGGTCGAGATGGATCGCGGGCTCGGGCACCGGCATGCGGTTCATCACGAAGCGCGTGCGGAGGAGCGGCCAGTCGAAGCTCTTGCCGTTGAACGTCACGAGCGCCGAGGCTTCCGCGAGGAGGGAGCGGACGCGCTCGAGGATCGGGGCCTCTTCCCCGAATCCACGCAGGAAGAGCTGCTCGACGCGGAGCGACTCCCCCTCGAACCACGCCATGCCGACGAGGAAGGGGATGGTCCCCGTGCCTCCCGCGAGCCCCGTGGTCTCGGTGTCGAGGAAGACGAAGCGCGAGGGATCGACCTCGCCGAGGCGCTCGTCGAGACCGAAGCGGGCGACGATCGACGGATCGAGCGAGCGCGCGCTGCCGATGGGCACGTCGCCGTGCCTGTGGCCGCCGGCGAACGATTGGGCGATGCGGTGGAGGCGGCCGAGCGGGGTCTCCTCGATCGCGCCGGGCAGCTCGACCGTGGGGACCTCGGCGACGGGACGGGCGGCGCGATGGCGGGCCTCGCGCTCGCCCTTGGAACGCAGCGCCGCGCGGAACGCGTCCCAGCGAGAATCCTCGTCCGCGGGCGGGCCCGGCTCGTCCGGCACGAAGCGGGCCTCCTGCGCAGGCGCAAGGGGCTCCGGCTCGTCCGGAGCGTCGGAGACGAGCGTACCCTTCCCCGCGAGCCCTCCGGGCCCGAGCGTGCTCCGCAGACGGTCGAGCTTCCGCGAGATCGACATCAGTGGATCCCCGCGACTCCGATCGCCGTGAGGATCGAGAGCACGCGCGCCTTGCGGCCGTCGAGATGCGCCTCGCCCCCCGCCCCGGGCTCGCCGCCCGCCTCGGGTCCGATGCAGGCGGGGCAGCCGTCCTCGCAGGGGCAGGCCTCGATCAGGGCGCGGCTCCGGCGCAGCAGCGCCTCGCGCTCGTCGAAGAGCCTCGGGGCGAGGCCGATGCCGCCCGGGACCTGGTCGTAGAGGAAGATCGTCGGATCGAAGCCCGGCCCCTCGCCCTTCTGCGGAGGCAGGTCCGGATCGCTGCGGTCGCCGAGGGTGCGACCGAGATCGTGCGGATCGACCATGAGACCGACGGCCCCGATCGTGTGCATCGCCCGCGAGAGCGCGCGGAGCGCGTCGATGACGACGGCCCTCGGCTCGCGCCTCGACTGGACGAAGTCCTCGGGGAACGTGAGCCAGAAGCTCGAGGTGTGCTTCTGCAGCTCGGGCAGGTGCACGTCGCCGTAGCCCACGTTCTCGTGCGTGTGGAACTTGATCTTCTTGTAGCCGACCACCTTCTCGATCACCGAGACCTCGCCGAGGCCCGCCTGGATCACGGCGCCTCCGAGCGAGACGTCGGTCGACTCGTCGACGTGGAGGACCGTGACCTTCGTGTGGGTCATGGCCGTCGTGTAGTAGTCGGGCTCGACCTTGCGGATGAACGCCTTGTGGTTCTCGAAGTCGAGGCGCTCGACCTGGTACTGCTCGCCCTCGTGCTGGTAGATGGCCTGCTCGTGCAGCATCGTGTGGGTGCTGCGGAAGTCCATCTCGGCGATCGTGCGGTTCCCGTCGAGATCGATGATCACGAAGTTGTCCCAGCCGACGGAGCGCAGCGAGACGGAGTTCGCGGGGTAGGCGTCGCTCGCCCAGTGGTAGACGCGACGTCCGTGCGGCCCCGGAACGGCCTGCACGACGCGGTTCTCCGCGAGGAAGGCGAGCGCGTCCGCTAGCGCCTCGGGCGCCAGGTCGCCGAAGCGGTCGCCCTCGTCGAAGGGGAGCTCGAAGCTCGCGCACTTCAGGTGCGAGAGGAGGATCTCGACGTTGTCGGGATCGATGCGCGCCTCCTCGATGGGCGCGCGCAGGACGATCTCGGGACCGAGCGCGACGTATTGGTCGAGCGGTGCGCTCGAGGCGACGAGGACGGCGAGCGACTCGCCCTTGCGACGCCCCGCACGGCCGAAGCGCTGCCAGAGCGCGGCCATCGTGCCCGGGTAGCCGGCGCAGACGACCGCGTCGAGCGAGCCGATGTCGATGCCGAGCTCGAGCGCGTTCGTGCTGACGACGCAGCGGATGTCGCCGTTTCGCAGGCCCGCCTCGATGCGCCTCCGCGTCTCGGGCAGGTAGCCGCCGCGGTAGGCCTGGATCGCGTTCGGATCGATGTGGTCCTTCTCGAGCTTGTCCCGGAGGTACTTGAGCATCGTCTCGACGCCGTTGCGGCTCTGGCCGAAGACGAGCGTCGGGACCTCCGCGCGCACGAGGTCGCACGTGAGCCGGACCGCGGTCTTGAGGTAGCTCGCCCGCACGCCGAGCTCGGCGTTCACGACGGGCGGGTTGTAGACGACGACGCGACGCGGGCCGCGCGGCGCCCCGTTCTCGCCGACGAGCGCGACGTCGCGACCGATCATGCGCGAGGCGTGCTCCTCCGGGTTGCCGATGGTCGCCGACGCCATGAGGTAGACCGGCTTGGCGCCGTGGAAACGCGCGATCCGATCGAGCCTCCGGAGGACGTTCGCGAGGTGCGAGCCGAACACGCCCCGGTAGGTGTGGAGCTCGTCGATGACGACGTAGCGGAGGTTCGCGAAGAAGCGGGCCCACGAGGCGTGGTGGGGGAGGATGCCCGCGTGGAGCATGTCCGGATTCGTGAGGATCACGCCGCTCTTCTCGCGGGCCGCGCGTCGCGCGTCGCCGGGCGTGTCCCCGTCGTACGTGATCGCGCCCTGGGAGAGCCCCGCCTCGCGCAGGGTCGCGCGCAGCGCCTCCTCCTGATCCCGCGAGAGGGCCTTCGTCGGGAAGAGGTAGAGCGCGCGGGCGCTCGGCTCGCGCGCCATCGCGTCGAGGACCGGCAGGTTGTAGCAGAGGCTCTTGCCCGAGGCGGTCGGCGTCGCGACGACGAAATCGCGTCCGCTCGCGGCGAGCTCGAACGCACGCGCCTGGTGCGCGTAGAGCTTGTCGACCCCGCGAGCGAAGAGCGCGTCGCGCACGCCGGGATGGAGCGCGGCGGGCACGGCGGCGAAGCTGCCTTCGTCGCCCTCGAGCTGCTCCTCGAGCGTGACGTTCCGGACGAGCCCCGAGCTCTCCCAATGCGAGAGCACGGAGGCGAGCCCCCGTCCCTTCTCCCACGGGCGGCGTCTGCCTCCCGTGAACCCTTCCGGCGCGTTCCCTGCACCCATGCGCAGCACTGTACAGGCGCACAGGTCGCGCATCAAGAAGGCGCGGCCCCTTCCGTGCGGCGATCGACCCGCGAGAGGCGCGATCCGAGGTTCCGGGCTAGAACCGCGGCCATGTCGAAGCGCCTCGTCCTCGCCCTCGTCCTGCTCCCGGCCCTGGCCTGCGATCGCGGGCCGTCGGGAGGCCACGGCCGCTCCGAGCAGCTCGGCGGCGAGGTGCCGAACGTCGCACCGCCGACCGGGCCGCGCGACGTGATCACCGGCGGCGGCGCGATGCCCCCTGGGCATCCGTCGACCGGCGCCCCGGGTGCGATGCCGCCCGGGCATCCCGCTGCCCAGGGCGGCGAGCCCGGCGCCGCGACCGCGACGCCCGCCTCCGACTCCTACGACCCCGCGCATCCGTCGGTCGCCGGCATCACCTTCGCCGTGCCGCCCCCGTTCTCGTTCCGAAGGCCCGAGCAGACGATGCGGCTCGCCGAGTACGTCGTGCCGGAGCGCGCCGGCGAGACGGCCGCGACGATGACGGTGCACCACTTCCCAGGCATGGGCGGCTCGATCGAGAGCAACGTCGACCGCTGGGTGAACCAGTTCACGCAGCCCGATGGGCGCCCGAGCCGCCAGGCCGCGCGCGTGACGAACCGCACGGTGAACGGCGTCGAGATCACGGTCGTCGACGTGACGGGCACGTTCGGCGCGGCCGCGGGCATGCCCGGTCAGCCCTTCGAGCCGCTCGCGAACCAGCGCCTCCTCGGCGCGATCGTGAACGCTCCCGAAGGCCCCGTCTTCTTCAAGCTCACGGGCGATGCGCGCGTCGTCGCGCGCGCGGAGACCGCGTTCGACTCGCTCCTCGGGAGCATCGCGCCGGGCCACTGAGCCGAAGCGCGCGACGGCGTCCGCCTCAGATCGAGATCCCGCCGTCGAGCACCACGAGCGAGCCCGTCATCCACGGCGTGTCGAGCACGTCGACGACGAGCTGCGCGACCTCCTCCGCCGTGCCGAGGCGCCCCATCGGATGGAGCTTGCGCAGGGCTTCCATCTCGCGCGCGACACGGGATGCGAGCTCCTGCCCCGAGGGCATCGCCTCTCCGTCGCGGAGGCG
Source organism: Polyangiales bacterium (assembly GCA_046351215.1). Lineage (GTDB taxonomy): Bacteria > Myxococcota_A > Polyangia > Polyangiales > Houyiibacteriaceae > JAXLYX01. The sequence continues at coordinate 442,784 of JAXLYX010000007.1, forward strand.
CGGGACGCGGACCATCTCGGTGTCGACGATGCCGGGCAGGATGCCGTTGACCCGGACGCCGTGCGGAGCGAGCTCGAGCGCGAGGCCGCGCGTCGACGCGTCGAGCGCCGCCTTGCTCGCCGCGTAGGCGATGGTGGAAGGCGCGGGCCGCTGGGAGAGCGTGCTCGAGACGTTGACGATCGAGCCGCCCACGCCGTGCGCGATCATCGCGCGTGCGGCGTCCTGCGCGAGGAGGAAGGGAGCGACGAAATTCACCTCGAGCTGGCCGCGCAGCGCGACCTCGCCCACGTTCGGGGCGGACTCGTACCGAACGATGCCGGCGCAGCTCACGAGCCCCTCGAGCCCGCCGAGCTCGACGAGCGCGCGCTCGACGACGCGGCGACGCTGCCCCGGATCGGCCACGTCCGCGACGAGTGGGATCACCTCGCCGACGGCGGCCTGCTCGGTCTCTCGGAGCGCGGCTTCGTCCCGACCGACGGCGAGGACCTTCGCGCCGCGCGCCGAGAGCAGCCGCGCCACGGCGCGCCCGATCCCGCGGCTCGCGCCGGTGACGATCACACGGCCCTCGCTGATCCGCGAGCTCACGACCACCCCCGCGACAGCGGCTCGACGTTCGATGGCTCGCCCTCGACCTCGATCTCGTCGGCCGCCACGAAGGGAGGCGAGTCGACGCAGAGGATCGTCTGCCACCGTTCGGTCGGGTTGTCGTACACGTGCGCGGCCTCGTGCGGCCAGCGATGCACCGTGCCGCGCGCGACCTCCTTGCCCTGGCAATGGAGCCCGGAGGTCAGCACCATCTCGGCCTCCTCCATCACGCGATGCACGTGCAGGGGGATGCTCGAGCCGGGGGCCACGTTGAGGCGATAGATCCCCGCGTCCGCGGTCTCGGCGATCACGTCGACCGTGCCGAAGGGCTTCTGCTCGACGACGTACTTCGCCCAAGCCCGGTCCCGCTCGATCGCGAGCGAGGGAGTCGCCCGGTTCCGCATCGCCTCGGGCTTCGTGAGCCGGAGCGAGAGGCGCTCGATCGTCGCCCGGCGCTCGCCGCGCGCCGGCGGCGCGAGCAGGTAGCGGGCGAGCGCGTGGGCGGCGGTCTCGAGCATCCGGAAGCGCGCGTGCTCGAGCAGGAAGGCGATCTGTCGCGACATCGCGTCGTAGTCGACCGTGTGCGCGAGGCGCTCGGACGTGGCCGCGCGCTCGGTGTCGAGGAAGAGGTCGCAGTCGACGAGCAGGCGCTGCGGCACGTCGCGCTCGCGGGGATAGACCCCGACGACACAGCGGACCTCGAGCCCTTCGATCCGGATTCGATCCATCGCCGAACCGTACCAGACCGGAGGCCCGGCACCGGCGTGATCGCAACCCCTCGGAATCGGATCGGAATTCCGGAATTCGCGCCACTTTTTCGGAGCGTAGGACGATGTCGGATAGGGTCGCATACATGGCTACCCACGCTGCTGTCGCCCGCATCGCCCTCGCCAAGTCCCCCGCTCCCCTCGCCCTCCCCTCGCGCCGCTCCCCGCGCGCCGCGACCCGAGCCTCACAGGCTCCCTCGAGGGCGCCCGAGACCCGTCCGAGCCCCTTCCTCAAGTGGGTCGGCGGCAAGGGCCGCATCCTCGCGCAGCTGATGCCGCTCATGCCCGCCGGCGTCGAGAAGATGCGCCACGTCGAGCCCTTCATCGGCGGCGGGGCGCTCTTCTTCCACCAGCGACCGGAGCGCGCCCTCATCTCCGACGTGAACCCCGAGCTCATCGGGACCTACGAGTCGATCCGGGACGACGTGCACGGCGTGATCGACGCCCTCGCCGCGCTCTCCGAGGTCCACTCGAAGGAGGCGTACTACGAGGTGCGCGAGCGCTACAACGTGCGCGGCCATCGCACGAAGGCCGAGCGCGCCGCGATGTTCGTGTACCTCAACAAGACCTGCTTCAACGGTCTGCACCGGGTGAACCGCCGCGGCGAGTTCAACGTCCCGGCCGGCGAGTACAAGAACCCGCGCATCCTCGACGTCGACTGCCTGAAGGCGGCGAGCCACGCCCTGCAGAAGACCGAGATCCGCTGCGCCGGCTACGACCACCTCCTCGAGAGCGCGAAGCCCGGCGACTTCGTCTACTTCGATCCACCCTACGCGCCCGTCTCGGACACGGCGAACTTCACGAGCTACGCCCAGGACGGCTTCGGCACCGAGGACCAGACGCGCCTCCGCGACGTCTTCAAGGCCCTCGATCGCCGCCGCTGCAAGCTCATGCTCTCGAACAGCGACGTTCCCCTGATCCGGGACCTCTACTCCGACTTCCGCATCGACGTCGTCGCCGCTCCCCGCGCCATCAACTGCAACGCCGAGAAGCGCGGTCCCGTGACCGAGGTCGTCGTCCGGAACTACTGAGCGCGGACCGGCCGGCTCGCCGGCCGCCGTCCCTAATCGTGCCGCCGCCCCTTCAGGATCTCCTCCGATACACCGGACACCCGGATGTACTCCGCGAGATCCGGCGGCAGCTGATCGAGGAGCTCCGCGGGCGAGGCGCTCGCGACCACGACGCCGAAGTTCAGGAACGTGATCCGATCGGCGATCCGGAACACGGACGCCATGTCGTGGCTGATCACGACCGAGGTGACGCCGAACTTCGCTTCGGCCTCGTGGATCAGCTCGTCGACCGTGCGGGTCGTGATCGGATCGAGACCGGTCGTCGGCTCGTCGTAGATGATGAGCTCGGTCTCGTGGATGAGGGCGCGGGCGACCGCCACGCGACGCTGCATGCCGCCCGAGAGCTCGGACGGCATCTTCGTGTGCGCGTGGGCGATCCCGAGCTGCTCGAGGCGGTGCATCACGCGGTCGCGCACCTCGGCGCGCGAGAGGCGCGTGTGCTCCACGAGCGGGAACGCCACGTTCTCGAAGACGGTCATCGAGTCGAAGAGCGCCGACTGCTGGAAGACCATCCCGAACGACGCGCGCATCGCGTCGAGCTCGAGCCCCTTGAGGCGCGCGATGTCGCGACCGTTGACGAGGATCTCGCCGGCGTCCGGCTCCTCGAGCCGGATCAGCTGTCGCATCATGACCGTCTTGCCGGAGCCCGACGGCCCGATGATCAGGTTCGTCTTGCCCCGGAGGATGTCGAACGAGACGCTCTTCAGCACCTGATGGTCGCCGTAGCGCTTCGAGAGCTCCCGGATCCGGACGTGGATCGGATCCGAAGTGTCGACCGCGGGGCGAGGCTTGGAGAAGTCGACGGCGAAGGGCCGGATCCGATCGAAGAGGCCCATCTCAGAAGAGCCCCTGCCCGAGGATGAGCCCGGTCATCACGTAGTCGAGGGCCAGGATCGCGACGGCGCAGTGCACGACGCAGCGGTTCGTCGCCTGGCCCACGCCGGAGGCTCCGCCCGAGGCGAAGAACCCCTGGCGACAGGCGATCAGGCTGACGGTGCCGCCGAAGACGGCCGCCTTGATCAGGCCCTGGCGGATGTCCTCCCAATCGACGAGCCACTTGAAGCGCTCGAGATAGATGCCGCCGTCGAGGCCGAGGAGGTTCACCGCGACGAGGTACGAGCCCGTCATCGCGATGACGTTGAAGAGCACCGTCAGGAACGGGACCATCGCCACGCCGGCGAAGATGCGCGGGACCACCAGGTACTGGACCGGATTCACCGCCATGGTCGTCATGGCGTCGATCTGGCTCGTGACCCGCATCGAGCCGAGCTCCGTCGTCATGGCGCTGCCCGCGCGGCTCGAGACCATCAGGGCGGTGAACACGGGACCGAGCTCGCGCGCGAGCCCGATGCCGACGACCGCGCCCGTCTGCGTCTCGGCCCCGAAGGTGCGGAAGCCGTCGACGAGCTGCAGGCCGAGCACGGCCCCGACGAAGAAACCGGTCAGCGAGACGATGAAGATCGAGCCGACGCCGATGAACTCCATCGCCGCGACGAACTGACGGAACCGGTACGGAGGCCGGATGCCCCAGAAGATCGCCTCGCCGAGCATCGTGAAGAGCATCCCGACCTCGGCGAAGGGCGAGAGGAGGCTCTCGGCCGCCGCGCGGGCGAAGCGCACGGCCGCCGGTGGCTCCGCGGGCTCCTCGCGCGCGGACCGATCGGGATCGCGGGGCGCCTTCGCCTGGCTCGCCGGGGTCGTCATGGGGCCACCGAGTCTCGCACGAACGACGGCTCCTCGGCTCAGCCCGCGTAGAAGCGCGGGACGCGCCTCGAGACGTTGGTGAGGATCTCGTAGGGAATCGTACCGATCCGGGCGGCGAGCTCGACCGCCGAGAGGCTGTCCGGGCCCTGGTCCCCGAGGTACACGACCTCGTCTCCGACCTCGACGTCCTCGAGGTCGGTCACGTCGATGCCCGTGAGGTCCATCGAGACGTTGCCGACCACGGGGCAGCGGACGCCTCGCACGAGGACGCTGCCCCGGTTCGAGAAGGCGCGGAAATACCCGTCCCCGTAGCCGATCGGCACGGTCGCGATCCGCGTGCGCCGTTCGGCCCGGAACGTGCCGCAGTAGCCGACGGTCTCGCCCGGATCGAGATCGCGGAGCGAGATGATCTCCGAGCGGAGCCGCATCGCGGGGCGGAGATCGGCCGAGACCTCGTCGGCGCCGGCATAGCCGAAGAGCGCGAGGCCCGTGCGGACCATGTCGAACCGCGCCTCCGGATGACGGAACGTGGCCGGGCTGTTCGCGGCGTGGATGATCGAGGGCCTGTGGCCCCTCTCCCGGAGCCGATCGAGGGACGCCCCGAAGCGCGCGAGCTGCAGCGCCGTGAACTCGGGATCGACGTCCGCGGAGGCGAGGTGCGTCATGACGCCGTCGATGCGCAGGCGTCCGAGCGCCTCGAGCCGATCGAGGAAGGGGTCGAGCGCACGATGGGGCACGCCGAGGCGCGACATGCCCGTGTCGATCTTCAGGTGGATGCCGATCCGCGACTCGCCGGGGAGCGAGGCGAAGGCGCGGGCCTCGCGCTCCTCGTAGACGACGGGCGTGAGCCCCCGCTCGACGATGTCCCGATGCGCACGACCGTGGACTCCGTTGAGCACGAGGATGGCGCCACGGATGCCGGCATCCCGGAGCTCGAGGCCTTCCTCGGCGAGCGCGACGCCGAAGCCGAAGGCCCCCGCCGCCTCGAGGGTGCGCGCCACGGGCACGACGCCGTGGCCGTAGGCATCGGCCTTCACGACGGCGAGCACCCGCGTGCCCGGCACGAGCGACGCGAGCACCCGGAAGTTGTGGGTGATGGCCCCGAGATCGATCTCGGCGCGCGTCGGCCGGAGGGCGGCGTCCGCCGTCGAGACACGAGGCCAGAGCACCAACGTGTCCTCGATCTCGAAGCTCATCGCGCGGCCTCGAACGTGACCTCGAAGAGCGTGGGCCAGAGCTTGCCCGTGACGAGGAAGCGCCGCGTCTCGGGAACGTAGGCGATGCCGTTCAGCACGTCGGCGCCCTGGCGCTCCTCGGCGGAGAGCAGACCGGTCGCGTCGACGACCGCATCGACCGCGCCGGTGCGCGGGTCGATCCGGACGATCTCGTCCGTCTGCCAGACGTTCGCCCAGACCTTGCCGTCGACGCACTCGAGCTCGTTGAGCTCGCGCTGCGGCCGGCCGAGGCGCGTGACCACGACCTCGCGCTCGATCGCGAACGTGGCCGGGTTCCGGAAGACCAGCGTCTCGCTGCCGTCGCTCATCACGAGCGAGCGCCCGTCGTGACAGAGGCCCCATCCCTCGCCCCGATACCGGAACTCGCGGAGCTTCTCGAAACGATCCCGATCCCAGACGAACGCGCGATGGTTCATCCAGGTGATCTGCACGAGCTCGGTACCGACGAGCGCCAGCCCCTCGCCGAAGAGCGCCGGCTCGAGGGCCGTCCGGCGCATCACCTCGCCCGTGGCGAGGTCGACCTCGCGGATCGAGCTCCGCCCTTCGAGGCCGGTGCTCTCGAAGAGGCGTCCGTGGTCCCAGACGAGCCCCTGGGTGAACGCCTCTCGGGCGTGCGGATGCCGCTCGTGGACCCGCACCACGAGGCTCTCGGGGACGACGGTGGTGATGGCGGCGGGGGCGGCCTCGCCCGGGGGGGCGGCTCGGCGCGGCTGCGCCCCGACGACGTAGACGGCGAAGCCGACCAGCGCGACGAGGCCGGCCGCGGCCCCGGCGATCGGGGCCCAGCGCGGCAGCGAGGCCGTCGGCGCCGGATCGGACTTCCTGGTCGTACGCGGTTTCCGCTTGGCGGACGGCTTCTTCGAGGCTCTCCCGGTCACGGAGCGGAGCCTACCCCGCCCCCCCGGGATTGGCCACGGACGGCGCCCGCCCGCCGGGCCCCGCGCGACGAAAGTGAAACACGTTCTAGTTCGTGACATACTGCCCGCGCCCCCGCCGCCATGCGGGGACAGGAGCGCTGGAGATGTCCGAGTACGACTACGTCATCGTGGGTGCCGGTTCGGCGGGCTGTGTCGTCGCGAACCGTCTGTCCGAGCAGAGCGGCGTCGAAGTGGCCCTGATCGAGGCCGGCCCGACCGACCGGAGCCAGCTCTTCACTCGCCCTGCGATGATCGCGGTGATCCACCAGGTGGATCAGCTGAAGAAGAAGTTCGACTGGGGCTACAAGACGGCTCCGCAGCCGAACATGCTGAACCGCTCGATCCCCTACACGCGCGGCAAGGTCCTCGGGGGCTGCAGCACCGTGAACGGCATGCTCTACGTGCGCGGCAACCGGGTGAACTACGACTCCTGGGCCGCCGAGGGCTGCAAGGGCTGGGGCTACGAGGACATGCTCCCGTACTTCAAGCGCTCCGAGGACTGGCAGCACGAGGACACCCCCTTCCACGGCAAGGGCGGACCGATGAAGGTCACGCGCCACACGGCGGACAAGGTGAGCCCCGTCTCCGCCGCCTTCCTCGAGGGAGCGAACGAGGTCGCCGGCGCGGCGATCCTCGACGACTACAACGGCGCCTCGCAGGAGGGCGTCTTCTACTGGCAGATGAGCGCCGCGAACGGCACGCGCTACAGCACGTCCGAGGCGTTCGTGCACGCCTTCGTCACGCGGAGGAACCTCCACGTCGAGCTCGGCCTGACCGTGCAGCGCCTCGTGATCGAGAACGGACGCTGCGTCGGCGTGCGCTGCGTCCGCGACGGCCAGGAGGTCGTCGTCCGGGCGCGCAAGGAAGTGATCCTCTCCGCCGGCGCGATCGGCTCGCCGCACCTGCTCATGCTCTCGGGTATCGGCCCCGCCGCCCAGCTGAAGAAGGCCGGCATCCCGGTCGTCGCGGATCTCCCCGTCGGCCAGAACCTCCACGACCATCTCTTCTGCCCGATCACCTTCCGCGCGAAGGGCTCGGGTCATCGGGGAACGCCCTTCCACTTCCTCGGCGGCCTGGTGAAGGAGTCGATCTCCGGCGACACGTGGTTCGGACGCACCCTCTTCGAGGCCGGGGCCTTCCTCAAGGTCACTCCGGACTCGAAGGTGCCCGACCTCCAGTTCCACACGCTCCCGTGGGGCTACCCCGATCCGAACCAGGACGGCCCCGGTCGTCCACACGTCGACACGGGCGAGTGCTTCACGCTCTTCTCGACGCTCATCTACCCGAAGAGCCGCGGCGAGATGACCCTCGTGTCGAGCGATCCCTCGGTCGCGCCGATCATCGATCCGCACTACCTCGAGCATCCGGACGACGCGAAGGTCCTCGCGAAGGGCTTCCGCCTCGCCCGCGACATCGTGCGCGGCTCGAAGATGGCGAAGCACGTGCAGGAAGAGCTCGCGCCCGGCGGACACCGGCAGACCGAGCAGGAGCTCGACTACGAGGTCCGGCTCCGCGCCTTCACCGTCTACCACCCCGTCGGCACCTGCCGCATGGGCACCGACGAGCGCGCCGTCGTCGATCCGTCGTGCAAGGTGCGCGGCATCGAGGGCCTTCGCGTGGCCGACGCGGCGATCATGCCCAGCATCACGGGCGGCAACACGAACGCCCCCTGCATCGCCATCGGCGAGCGCGCGGCGGGCTTCATCCAGACCGGGGCCTGAGCGGCCCCGGCCGCTTGCCTCGGGCCCCCGGCCCTCCTACCCTCGCGACCGATGCGGATCGTGGTCAACGGTGAGCCTCGCGACGTCGCGCCCGGAACGACCGTGCGTGCGTTGCTCGTCGACCTCGGTCTCGGCGACACCCTCGTCGCGGTGGAGCGCAACACGCAGATCGTCCCTCGGAAGGAGCACGCCACGGCGACGCTCGCCGAGGGCGATCAGGTCGAGGTCGTGCACTTCGTCGGCGGGGGATGAGAAGGAACGCCATGTCCGACGACCTGCTCCGAATCGGTGAGTTCACCTTCCGCTCGCGCCTCTTCACGGGCACGGGCAAGTACCCGGACGCGGCCACGATGCGCGCGGCGCTCGCCGCGAGCGAGTCCGAGGTCGTCACGGTCGCCGTCCGGCGCGTCGATCTCTCGCAGCGCGGCGAAGACTCCGTCTTCACGATCCTGAAGGAAGCCGGCTGCACGATCCTCCCCAACACGGCCGGCTGCTACACCGCCGAGGACGCGCTCCGCACGGCGCGCCTCGCCCGCGAGATGCTCGACACCCCGCTCGTGAAGCTCGAGGTGATCGGCGACGAGAAGACGCTCTTCCCGGACGTCGCGGAGACGATCCGCTCGGCCAAGATCCTCGTCGAGGAGGGCTTCGTCGTCCTGCCCTACTTCAACGACGATCCGGTCGCCGCCCGCCGCCTCGAGGACGTCGGCTGCGCCGCCGTCATGCCGCTCGCGGCCCCGATCGGGAGCGGCCTCGGCATCCGGAACCCCTACAACCTCGAGATCATCGTGAAGCACGCCAAGGTGCCGGTGATCGTCGATGCCGGCGTCGGCACCGCCTCGGACGCGGCCATCGCGATGGAGCTCGGGGTCGACGGGCTCCTGATGAACACCGCCATCGCCAGCGCCAAGGATCCGGTGAAGATGGCGCGCGCCATGAAGCTGGCCACGGAAGCCGGTCGATTGGCCTTCCAAGCGGGGCGGATTCCGAAGAAGCTCTACGCCACCGCCTCGAGCCCCCTCGAGGGGGTCATCGGCTCGTCCCACTGATTCCGAAGGGTTTCCCGTGAAGCTGTCCGCCTCCATCCTGACGATCGCGCTCCTCGGCACCGCACCGTTCCAGTGCGCGCACGATCCCGATGCGAGCGAGCACGCCCACGACACCCCGTCCGAGGCGCTCTGGACCCTCTCCGAGCAGTTCAAGGCGAACGGCGAGAACCAGGCACGGACCGAGACGCTCCGCATGATCGTGGACCGGTACCCGACGAGCCGCGAGGCCGACCAGGCCCGCGAGGCCCTGGGCCAGACCGGCGGCTCGACGACGCCGCCCGCGAGCACGAGCGCCTCCACGCCCACGACGACGAGCGGCACGCCCCCGACCACGCCGTGAGTCCGGAAGGCCCCGCGCCCGACCGCCGCGCGTCGCTCCCCCGCCTCTTCCTCGTCACCGACCCGTCCCTCCCCCTCGGGCTCGTGGGCGCCGTCCGTGCGGCGCTCGAAGGGCCCCCCACGGGCCCGCGTGTCGGGATCGTGCTCCGGGCCAAGACCTGGCCCGCGCGCGCCCAGATCGAGGCGGGTCTCGAGCTCCGCGATCTCTGCGGACGGAACGGCGCGAGGCTCCTCGTCAGCGGCCGGGCGGACGTCGCCGCGGCGATCGGGGCGGACGGGGTCCAGCTTCCCGAAGGAGGCCTCGATCCGTCGGACGTCCGCCGTCTGCTCGGCCCCACCGCCGTGATCGGACGTTCGTGCCACGACCGCCGCGGGCTCTTCGACGCCGCGGCACGCGGCGCCGACTTCGCCATGCTGAGCCCGATCCACGAGGTGCCGGGCAAGGGATCGCCGCTCGGCGTCGCGGCCTTCGGGCGGGCGCGGCAGGGAGCGCCCCTGCCGGTGATCGCCCTCGGCGGCGTAGGCCCCGCCGACGTCGTGCCGCTGCTCGGCGAGGGGGCGGACGGAATCGCCGTGATCCGCTCGGTCCTCGGCGCGGCCGATCCGTCGAGCGCGCTCCGCCGGATGCTATCGCTCCTCGACGAGCGGAAGTAGCATGGGGCGAGGTCGACCGTGGAACTCTGGAAACAGCTCATCAAGTTCGCACTCTGGGCCGCCGCGATCCTCGCGTTGGTGGGAGGTGTGCTGAAGTACCTCTACGTCGACGCCTACGTGGTCGGGCACGAAGCGATGGCGCCGACCATGCTGAAGGGCGAGACGATCCTCGCGTGGCGCACGGAGCAGATCGAGTTCGGCGACGTGGCGGTCTGCGAGAACCCGTCCATCCCCGGCCAGCTCGTCATGGGTCGCATCGTGGGCATGCGTCCCGGCCAGGTGGTCCAGATGGATGGCTGCGCCCTCACCATCTCCGACAGCCGCCCCGACGTGAACTGGGGCCGGACGACGAATTTCTCCGACAGCGACCACGGCGCCACCGTGGACGTGGTGCTCGGCGAGGAGAAGCTCGGCGACGGGACGCACGACATGATGTGCCAGCTCCGCTATCGCGGGCAGCTCAATCCGCAGACCGTGCGGGCGGGCAAGGCCTACCTGCTCGGAGACTTCCGGAGCTACGTCGGCCAGGACAGCCGCACGTTCGGGCAGGTCGACGTCTCGACCTGCCGCGCACGTGTGTTCATGCGCTGGAAGCCCGTCGACGACCGCGGGGCCGGTTTCGGCCACGGCTATCTCGACATCATCGACTGAGCCCCGGGAGACCTCCGGCCTCCGCGGCTCAGTCGGCGACGAGACGCACGGGGACCTCGACCACCGTCGCGGGGCCCGCAGCAGCGGCCGGGAGCCGGAGGCCGCGAAACGCCTCGCCGATGCAGGCGTTGCCCTGGGCATCCCCGAGCGACGAGATCTCGGTCTCGACCTGCTGGATCGTGCCAGCTGCGGCGTCGACGGTGAGACGGACGACGAGCTGGGCCTCGTGGGACGCGCCCCGCTGCACGGCCGCGGCATAGCACGCGCCGACCGCCCCCCGGATCGTCCCCTGGGCGTCGGCGAACGCGCGGCGCTGCGGTGCACCGAACGCGGCTCCTCGGACCACCCGGGCCTCGCCGATCGCGGCTCGAGGCCCCTCGCCCGGCACGGCGTTCCGCTCCGCGTCGTCGGAATAGGCGCGGAGCCGCTCCGACTCCTCCCGCGCGTAGACTCGGCCTTCGGCATCGACGAGCTCGACGTAGGCGACGTCGATCCGCGCGGTCGTGACCCCGACGTTCGAGCGGAGGACGCACATCGTGCGCGACGGACTGTCGAAACCGAGGAAGAAGCCCACGCGGAGGGAGAGCGCGAGCTGACGGGACTGTTCGACGAGGACGTCGGCACGCTCCTCCGAGGCGACGAAGCCGATCGGCTCGAGCCGGGCCGGGATGAGCTCCACCGAGCCGCCGAGGGTGCGCAGATTCCTCCGGGTGTCGACGACGAGGAAGCCTTCCTCGGGATCGTAGGCGGCGAAGCGCCAGGAGCCGCTCGGCACGACCGCCGAGTAGAGGCGCCTCGGGCCGTCCTGCTGCGACTCCGCGCACGCCGCGCGCATGGCCTCGAGGCTGGCGATCCGGACCTCGCGGACCTCGGCCGACGCCACGCCGCCCAGACCGAGGAGGCAGATGAGGAAGGTCGTGACTCGTCGCATCGTCGCCATCCTGTCCTTCCGCCTCCCGGGGTCAACTTTCGGGGCCCTTGCCCACCTCCGCCCACACCGAGCGGAGGCGCGCGTACCGACGAGGCCGAGACCGCTTCGGACGCGCCGGAGGCCGACTCGATTCAGGCGGCGATGGTGCGCTCGTCCTGGACCGGCCGACGTTCGCCGCGGAGCTCGACCGCGACGAGCTTCGAGATGCCCGGCTGCTCCATGGTGACGCCGTAGAGGACGTCGGCTGTCTCCATCGTCCGCTTGCTGTGCGTGATGACGATGAACTGGGACCGATCGGTCATCTGCCGGACGGCTTCGGCGAAGCGCGTGATGTTCGCCTCGTCGAGCGGAGCATCGACCTCGTCGAGGATGCAGAAGGGGCTCGGCTTGTACTGGAAGATAGCGAAGATGAGCGCGACCGCCGTGAGCGCCTTCTCGCCGCCGCTCATCAGCTCGAGCGAGCCGAGCTTCTTGCCGGGCGGCTGCGCGACGATCTCGACGCCGGACTCGAGCAGGTCCTCCGGATTCGAGAGCTGCAGACGCGCCTCGCCGCCCCGGAAGAGCTTCGGGAAGATGAGCCGGAAGCGCTGATCGATCGCGTCGAACGCCTCCTTGAAGAGCTGGCGGCTCTCCTTGTTCATCTGCCGGATCGCCCGCTCGAGCTGCGCGAGCGCATCGAGGAGATCCTTCCGCTGCGCGTCGAGGTACTCGAAGCGCTTCGACTTCTCGTCGTACTCCTCGATGGCGAGGAGGTTGATGTCGCCCATGCGCTGGATGAGCTTGCCGAGCTCGTCGATGCGCTGGAGCACCGCCGCGTCCGGGATCTCCCGATCGTGGTAGTCGCGGAGGATGCGGCGGATGTCGAGCTCGTGCTTCTCGCGCACGCCCTCGATGAGGTGCTCGATGGCCATCGAGAGCTCCCGCTCGCGCAGGGAGAGCTGCGAGACCTTGCCCGACCGGTCCTCGACCTCGCTCCGGAGGCCCTTGAGCTCGCCCTCGTGGTGGCCCGCCGCGACACGCGCGGCGTCGTACGCGGTCTGGAATCCGGCGAGCACCGACTCGGCGTGCATCGCCGCGGAGACCTGCTCGTGGAGCATCTCGCGCTGCACGAAGACCTCGCCGCGGATCCGCCCCTGGTTGTGCACGCAGGCCGAGACCTCGCCGCGCAGACGCTGCTCCCGGTCGCCGAGCTCGCGCGACGCACGCTGCACACGCTCGAGCGCATTGCGGTCGCTCTGCGCACGCTCGCGCGCCTGGGTCGCCATGAGGCGGACCTCCGTGACGCGCTCCGACTGCATGTCGACCGCGTCGCGCCGCTCCTCGAGGACGCGCTCGTGCGATGCGAGCTCCTCCTCGGCCGCGACCTCCTCGTTGCGCGCGTCGTCGATGAGTCGGCGCGCCTCGGACTCCTCGCCGCCCGCCTGCTCGAGCTCGTAGGAGAGGTCCTCGATCTCGCCCGCCAGGTCCTCCGTGCGGGAGCGCATGCGCTCGCCCTCGCTCTCGACCCGACGGAGATCCTTCTCGGCGCCGACGAGCGCGAGCTCGGCCGAATGTGCCTCGTTCTTCGCGGCCTCGAGCTCGGCCTGGCGCTCCGCGATGAAGGCGCGGAGCTCGCCCTGACGCGCGAGCGCCGTGTCGAAGCGCGAGCCGAGATCGGAGACGACCACCTCGAGCTCGCGCATCTCGCGCTTCATCTCGAGCATGTGGGCGCCCGAATCGTCGGCCTGGCCGCCGGTGACCGTGCCATCGCCCTCGAGCACCTCGCCCGAGACGGTGACGAAGGTCAGCTCGTCGTAGCCCCCGCGGGCGAGACGGATCGCGGTCTCGAGCGTGTCGACGACGAGGACGTCGCCGAGGAGCCGCTCGCGGAGCTCCGCGTCCTCGGGCGCCGAGCGCACGAGGTCGGCGAGACGACCGAAGACCCCGTCTCCGGTCGCCGGCACGGCGCGCGGGCGATGCGGCTCGGCGTGACGGCGGGGCACGAGCGAGGCCCGGCCCTTCGCCTCGCGGCGGAGGTAGCCGAGGGCGTCGAGACCGGACTCGAGCTGGTCGACGACGATGAACTGGAGCCGCTCGCCGAGGGCGCCCGCGAGGGCGCGCGTGTGCTCGGGGGAGACGTCGAAGCGGTCGGCGACGAGACCGACGAAGCCCTTCGCGCGGCGCGCGTCGGCCGAGTCGGCGTACTTCGTCATCAGCGTACGGACGCCCGCTCCCACGCCCTCGAAGCGCTGCTGGAGCTGCTCGAGCGAACGCAGGCGCGAGCGCTTCTGGGCGACCTCGTCGCGGAGCGAGTCGACGACCTTGTCGACGTCGACGATCTCGGCGCGGAAGCGCGTGAGCTCCTCCTCGCACTGGGCCTTGCGCTCCGCGGAGGCCGCGCGACCGCTCCGCAGGCCCTCGAACCGGGCCTCGAGCTCCATCCGATCCTGCTCGACGTCGAGCAGCTTCGCCGCGAGGTCCTCGCGCTCCGCACGCAGCTTCTCGAGGCGCGAGAGCGCGTCCTCGCGCCGACGCACGTACCCCGAGAGCTTGCCCTCGGCGCCGACGATCCGCTTCTGGGCGTCCGCGACCTTGTTCCGGGCGGTGACGACGGCGCGCTGGGCCTCCTCGACCGCCATCTTGCGGCGGCTCAGGGCCTCGTTCTCGCGCTCGAGCACGTCGGCCGCGTCGGCCTCCTGCTCCTCGATTCCGTCGAGGGCGCGCTCGAGGTCGCGACGCTCCGCCTCGAGCTGCGAGCGCTGACCGCCGATGCCGGCGAGCTCGCGCTCGACGGTCGCCTCGCGCTCGGCGAGGCCCTGGAGGCGCTCCTCCTGCTGCTTGATCTGCGCCTCGAGCATCCGCACCTCGTTGTTGAGGGCGTAGCTGACCTGCTGGGCGCGGTTGACGTCGATGCTGGCCTTCTCGACCGCGATCCGCTCCGCCTCGGTCTCGGCCTCGCGGATGCGGAGCGCCATGCGGACGCCGTCGACGATGGCCTGCTCCTCCTCGAGCATGCGCATGACGGCGCTCTTCGTCGTGAAGAGCTCGAGATAGCGGAACGCGCCGACGTAGAGCTCGAGGTCGCGCTGCTCGGCGCGGTACTGCTTGTAGCGCTCGGCCTTCTGCGCCTGCCGCTTGAGCGAAGCGAGGTCCTTCTCGAGCTCGTTGATGATGTCGCTCACGCGCGTGAGGTTCTCGCGCGTCTGCTCCATCTTCTTCTCGGCGGCCTTCTTGCGCGCCTTGTACTTCGTGACGCCGGCCGCCTCCTCGATGATCTGGCGGCGGTCCTCGGGCTTCGAGGTGACGATGTAGCCGATGCGGCCCTGCTCGATGATCGAGTAGGCGCGGCGGCCGACGCCGGTGCCGAGGAAGAGGTTCGTGATGTCCATCAACCGGACGGGCGTCTTGTTGATGAAGTAGTCGGAGCGGCCCTGGCGATCGAGCCTCCGCGAGACCGTGATCTCGGCGTACTCGCGGTACTCGGGCGGCGCGAGCCCGTCGGTGTTGTCGAACGTGAGGGAGACCTCGGCGAACTGCGCGGGCCCGCGGACCTCCGAGCCGTTGAAGATGACGTCGTGCATCGAGCCGCCGCGGAGCATCTTCGCGGACTGCTCGCCCTGCACCCACTTGATCGCGTCGACGACGTTCGACTTCCCGCAGCCGTTCGGGCCGACGATGCCCGTGACGTCGTGATCGAAGTGGACGACCGTCCTGTCGACGAACGACTTGAAGCCGAGCATTTCGAGCTTCTTGATCTTCACGGGGGACCCCCTCCGTCCGGGGCTGTGGACCGACGGACTGGGGGCTGGTTATCACCGAGGGATCGATTTTGCAACGCCCCACCTCGATTGGCGGTGGGGTTCACCCTGTGACAACCACTATATCTTGTGTTTGAAGGGTCCCCACCCCCTGCCCCCGGGGGTTTTCGACCCCGGAGATCGCCGATCGGGGACGCGATCGCCTCGGGCGTCCGCGATCGCGGTACGGGTCAGCGATCGCCTGGGCCGAGGGCGATCCCGGCGAGGACGACCAGCACCACGGCGACCAGGACGCCGGCCACCGGGCCGAGGATCCGTACCGCTTTGGGGCCGAGCCGATCGGCGACGGCCATGCCGCCGAACATGAAGGCGGCGAGCAGCACGAACGTCGTGATGCCCGTCGGGTACGACGGGCCGACGAGCGACGCCAAGCCATAGTCGAGCAGGAGGGCGAGCGCGCCCCCGGCGAGCCAGCCGAGGACCGTGCCCGCCCGTTTGTCGTGGACCGGTTCGTTCACCCGGCGACGGTAGCGCGGCTCGGTCGAGCCCGCCCGCCGACGGCGGACGGGCGACTCGGCGACACCTCGTCAGGCCTCGTGGCCGCGCTCGTCGTCGTGGGCGTCGTGGGCGTCGTCGGCGTGCTCGTCCTCGGCGCCCTTCGCCTTCGTTCCGTCGGCGCCTTTCGAGGAGGGGCGCGGAAGGTGGCGACGCTCGCGGAGGAACTCGAGGAACGCGAGCGCCGCGTCGAGCTCGCGGGTCGGCAGGAGGTCGATGAGCTGGTGGAGCTTGCGGCGGTGGGCCTCGGCGAGGGCCGCGCGGCTCTTCTTGACCACGCCCTCCACCCCCAGGCCCTCGGCGGCGGCCGGGGTCGCGACGGGCGTGCCCGTGGCGGTCTCCTGCGCCTTGGCCTCGTCGGCGGCCGGGACGCGCCACTGCGGACGCTCGATCGGCTCGATGCCGTGGGCCGTGAGCCAGGCCTCCATGCAGGAGCGGAGGCGCTCCGAGCGGAACGAGAACCAGCGCTCCCTGTCCACGGGGAAGCTCATGAGCACGTCCTTGAACCGTCGGAACGCGCCCTTCCCGTCGATCGACTGCACCAGCTTCTGCCGGAACTCGCCGTCCTCGACGGTCGCGATGAACCGCTCCATCCAGCGGTACTGCTCGCGCGACGAGACCGGATCGATCCGGAGGTAGCTCGAGTCCGCCATGATGCGGTGGTGCATGGCGGGGTCGGCGATCCCGTCGACCACGCGGATCACCTCGCCCGTCTCGAGGTGCAGGTAGCTGTGCACCTCGTGAGCGTTGTTCTCGAAGGCGTCTTCGAGCGCCTCCCAGGCGATGGGCACCTGACGAAGCTTCTTCGGGGCGCCCTTGTCGCCGACCTTGGTGTCCGCGTCGGTCATGCTTTCCCCATGTCGCTACGGGCCCGCGCCACCGCGGAGCTCCACCGTGAGAGTCTCGCCTTGCGCTCGTCCGCGCCCATCGTGGGCTCGAACGTCTTCTCGATCGCGTGGGCCTTCACCACCGCCTCGCGGTCGGCGAAGACACCGACGGCGAGCCCCGCGAGGTAGGCCGCGCCGAGCGCCGTCGTCTCGACGGAGACGGGACGATCGACGCGCGTCGCCAGGATGTCCGCCTGGAACTGCATCATCAGCTCGTTCGCGGCCGCCCCGCCGTCGACGCGCAGGCGCCCGAGGGGACGTCCCGCGTCGCTCGCCATCGCGAGCGCGAGGTCCGCGACCTCGTACGCGATGCCCTCGAGGACGGCGCGGCAGATGTGCGCGGCCGTCGTGTCGCGCGTGATCCCGTAGAGCAGGCCGCGCGCATGCGGATCCCAATGGGGCGCGCCGAGGCCCGCGAGCGCGGGCACGAAGACGACGTCCCCGGTGGACTCGACCTTCCGCGCGAGGCCTTCGATCTCGCTCGAGGACTTGATGATGCCGAGTCCGTCGCGAAGCCACTGCACCGCGGCGCCCGCGATGAAGGCGCTTCCCTCGAGCGCGTAGGTCGTCTCGCCGCCGATGCGCCAGGCGATCGTGGTGAGGAGACCGTGCTTCGACGGGACCGGCGTGGATCCGGTGTTCATCAGCATGAAGGCGCCCGTGCCGTAGGTGCACTTCACGTCACCGGGCGAGAAGCAGGCCTGTCCGAAGAGGGCCGCCTGCTGGTCTCCGGCGATGCCCGCGATGGGGATCCCGTCGGGGAGCTCCGAGAGCCCGCGCGTGTGCGCGTAGACCTCGGACGAGCTCTTCACCTCGGGGAGCATCGAGGTCGGGACCCGGAGGGTCCGACAGAGATCCTCGTCCCAGGCGCCCTTGCCGATGTCGAGGAGGAGCGTGCGCGAGGCGTTCGTGACGTCCGTCACGTGCGCGGCGCCGCCCGAGAGGCGGTGCACGAGGAACGTGTCGATCGTGCCGAACGCGAGCTCGCCGCGCTCGGCGCGCGCGCGGGCGCCTTCGACGTGGTCGAGGATCCACTCGACCTTGGTCCCACTGAAGTACGGGTCGAGGACGAGGCCCGTACGGACGCGGAAGGAGACCTCGTGTCCCGCCGCGCGGAGCTCGGCGCAGCGGTCCGCCGTCCGGCGGTCCTGCCACACGATCGCGCGATGGATCGGCTTTCCGGTCGAGCGCTCGAAGACGACGGTGGTCTCGCGCTGGTTCGTGATGCCGATGCCGAGGCACTGCTTCGGGTCGACCTTCGCCGCGGCGAGCGCACGCGAGAGCGCCTCCCGGACGCTCGCCCAGATCTCCTCGAGATCGTGCTCGACCCATCCGGGACGTGGGTAGTGTTGTGGGAACTCGACGTTCGCGCGGCCGAGAATGCGCGCGTCCGTCCCCAGGACGACCACGGTGGAGCCCGTGGTCCCCTGGTCGATCGACAAGAGGAAGCCCGACATACGAGCCTGACGGTATCGGACCCGGGCCCCGGCCGCAAAGGTGAAGATCCCCGGACCGTCGCGCGGCGGCCCCGATGTGGGATACGGCTCGCCCCCGAGGGTGGCGCGAGCCCTCAGGCGGCGTGGCCGATCCCGTGCTCGAACGCCGCGTCGCGGAGCTTCTCGCGGAGCGCCCGCCGCCCTCGATGCAGCCGCGACATCACGGTCCCGACGGGGCATCCGAGAGCGTCGGCCGCCTCCTGGTACGAGTAGTCCCGCAGGCCGACGAGGAGCACCACGTCGCGGAATTCCTCGGGCAGATCGGCGAGCGCCTGCTCGACCGCGCGCGACAGCGGGCGCACGCCGTGGAGCACCTCGTGCTCGGGCGTGCTCGGCAGGTCGCGCGGCTGCGCGGCGGCGGAGTCGAGCGCGCGGCGTTCGGCCCGTCGCCGGCGGACGCCGTCGAGGAACGCGTTGCGCAGGATGCGATGGAGCCAAGCACGGACGTTCGAGCCGTCGGCGAAGCGGCCCCAGGCCCCGTACGCTCGCTCGAGGGTCTCCTGCACCAAGTCCTCGGCCTCGATCGACGAGCGCGTCAGGCGTTGGGCCGTGCGCCGGAGCTCGGGCGCGATCGGCGCGGTCTCGCGGGCGAAGTCCTCGGCATGGCAGATGGGCATCGTCATGCCCACGACCTGGAGCAAGACCGATGCCATGCTCGGACGACTGAAATCGTTCACGAATTCGACGCCATCGGTCCGAACCCCTGCCAGCCTGGCTCGGGGCGGGAGCGCGTCCTGCCAACTTGGCACTAGGAGCCGCCCTGGCGCGCTCAGGAGGCGCGCAGACGCGCGAGCACGCCCGGGAGCGCGTCCGCGACCTCGGAGACGAAAAGGCCGCGGTCGGTCACGGCAGCCGCCTCTCCCGCGAGCGCATGCCAGCCCACGCCTGCCGCGACCGTCTCGAGGGTGGCCGCCTCGGCGACGACCGCGCCGAGCAGACCCGCGAGGACGTCGCCGGCGCCGGCGGTGCCGAGAGCAGGCGTTCCGAACGGACAGACGACGAGGGGACGATCGGGAGCGGCGACGACCGTGCGCGCCCCCTTGAGGACCACCAGGGCCGACGCCGCGTCCGAGAGACGACGCGCGGCGTCGAAGCGGTTCTCCTGCACCTCTGCCGTCTCGCATCCGAGCAGGCGCGCGGCCTCCCGGGGATGCGGCGTGAGGATCCGTGGACCTCGCGCGTGCCGGAGGGACTCGAGGCCGGCCCGCGCGAGAAGGTGCAGGCCGTCCGCGTCGATCACGACCGGCATCGGAGCCTCGAGCGCGAGCTCGCGGAAGACGGCCGCGGCGTCCTCGCCGAGCCCCATCCCGGGTCCGAGGACGACGCTGCGCTTGCCCTCGAGCGCGCTCGCGAATCCCTGCCCTCCCGAGGGCCATGCGAGCGTCATCAGCTCGAGCACCCGGGGCTCGACCGACGCGCGGGCCTCGGGCGGGACGGCGAGCGTCACGAGCCCGGCCCCCGCGCGAAGGGCGGCGCGGCCCGCCAGGATCGCCGCCCCCGTGGTCCCGGGGGCTCCGCCGACGACGAGAACGTGGCCGTTCGTCCCCTTGTGGGCATCGTTCGGGCGACGCGGGAACGCCGACGCGACGTCCTCGGCCTCGAGGAGGAACGCACCCGCGCGCTCGGGCTCCGGGACTCCGATGCTGGCCACGACGACCTTCCCCGCATGCTCCGCCCCTGGGAACGCATGGAGACCTCGCTTGGCGCCGCCGAACGTGACCGTGAGCTGCGCTCGAACGGCCCGTCCGAGAACGGCTCCCGTATCCGAGTCGATCCCGCTCGGGAGATCGAGCGCCACGACGGTCGCCTGGGACTCGACGATCGCTCGGACCGCGTCGGCGTGGACGCCACCGAGCTCGCGCGAGAGCCCCGTCCCGAAGAGCCCGTCGACGACGAGCGTGCAGTGCCCGAGCTTCGCCCGCAGCGTGGAGAACGCGGCGTCCCGGACCTCCGCGAAGACGAGCCCCGACCGACGTAGGGCATCGAGGTTGATCCGGGCGTCGCCCTTCACCTCGTCGACGCTGGCTCCCACGAGGAAGCTCGTCGTGCGGACGCCCGCGTTCGCGAGATGTCGCGCCACGACCCAGGCATCTCCGCCGTTCTGCCCGGCCCCGCCGATGCAGACGACGTGTCGAAGTCGATCCGGGAAGTGCTCGAGGATCGCCTCGGCCGCGCCGCGCCCGGCGTTCTCCATCAAGACGAGGCTCGGGAGACCGAGACGCTCGACGGCGTCGCGATCCATCGAGCGCGCTTCGTCGCGGGTGAGCAATGCCCTCATCGCGAGACTCCCGGCCGTCGCGCGACCAGCACGCGCAGCCCGTCGTACGCCAGCGTGAGCGGCCCCTCGTAGCCGGCCGCGCGGACCTCGCCGCGCACGTCGACGGAGTCGCACGCGGGATAGAAATGCGTGAGCACGAGGTGCCCCACGCCCGCGTCGCGCGCGGTGATCGCCGCCGTGCGCGTCGAGAGATGGCTCGAGCTCTCGCGGTAGGCGGGATGACTGCACTCGACCAGGGCGAGATCGACGCCGCGGCAGAGATCGATGAGCCTCGAGCTCGGGCCCGAGTCGCCGCTGAAGGCGAACGTCGCGCCGTCGCATTCCACGCGGAACCCGAGGGCGCCTTCGACGTGCGCGACCGTCCTCGCCTCGAGCCGGAACGGGCCGTGGACGAGGTGCTCGCCGTCGTCGAGCTCGACGAGGGTCCGGACGCCGTGCGGGTCACCGACCCCGCTGCCATAGGTCGCCTCGAGGCCGGCCACGAAGCGCGCGTGACCGATGGGGCCCGCGAGGACGATCGGCGTCTCGACCGGGGGCTCGACGACGTTGCGTCCGAAGAGCACGGCCGCGAGGTCGCAACAATGATCCACGTGGTGGTGCGTGATGGCGATCGCACCGACGTCCGCGAGGCCGATTCCCGCCGACGGCCATCGCCGCGTCGACCCGGGGCCGCACTCGAGCAGGAGCCAGGTCCCGTCGTCCGCGCGGAGGGCATAGCCGCTCGTGCCTCGCTCGGGGTGGGGAATCGAGGTGCCGGAGCCGAGGACGACGAGCTCCATGGAATCAGCCCTCCGCGTAGCGAGCGGACGCGAGCGCGCCGAGCGCGATCTTCGCGCTCGCCTCCACGTAGCCGTGCGCGCCGAGGAACCGGGAGAGCGCCGCCTTCGCGTCCGCGTCCCGCACGGGATCGAGCTCCTCGCCTCCTTCGAGCAGGAGGAGCACGTCGACGAGCAGGCGACGCATCTCGCCCCGCTTCGCGGCGAAGTACGCCGACTCCATCTGCTGGAGGAGGTGCGGGAAGACCTTCGCGTACTCCACCCGGGCGTCCGGGTGGTCGATCGCGTAGCTCGCGATCGTGGCGAGGATCTCGCCCCGGAATTCCGCTGCTCCCCGGACCTCGAGCATGCGCTCGACGCGCTCCATCAGCTCGGCATCGGGTTCCTCGGTCTTGCCGGTGACGGGATTGTAGACCTTCTCCTTCTTCACCCAGTGCGAGACGTGCGTCACGTAGCGCTCGAAGAGCTCGCCGTACTGCTGGGCATCGACGAGGCCGCTCGCCTGCCGGAGCTCGTCCTCGACCCGATCGAGCCAGGCCGTGCGCGCGATCTCCACGAAGCCCCTGGCGTCGAAATACCCCGAGTCCGGCTTCTGCTTCAGGAAGTCGTAGTCGTCGCGCTTGCAGAGCGAAGCGAGCGCCTCGAGCACGTGGAGCGGCGTGAGGCATCCACCGTCGACGTCGGCCGCCACGTCGAAGAGCAGCGAGCGGATCTCGCGCGGCGAAGCGCCGCTCATGCCTTCGTAGGGCGTGGTCCGAGCGTATTCGTCGTGGACGGCCGGGAGGCCGTTGCGGAGCGCCTTCGCCTCGTCCTCGCTCATGCGCGCCGGGACGGTCCCGTGCGCGTAGAGCTCCGCCTTCTCGGCGGGCGAGAGCGAGGCGGCCGCCCGCGAGAGCGCGGCGTCCTCGTAGTGGTCGCGGCGCGGGGGACGCAGACGCGTCAGCACGCCCCAGTAGGCCGCCACGAACGTCGTGTGCGGCGCGACGTGACATCGGATCTGGGGGAGGACCTGGGCGTCGTAGATGCCCCGCTCCTGGACGTGATCGAGGAGGTAGGGAACGCGCACCGGGGTGATGCGGCCTCGGAACGAATGGTAGTCCGGATGCTCGCGGAACGCGGCGAGGTGGAGCTCGTTCGAGCTCGCCACCAGCACGGAGTTCAGCGCCAGCGTTCCCACGTTGAGGGAGACCTCGCCGTTCTCGATCGCGAGCAGGAGGTACTTCCAGGCGTCGAGCGGACGCTTCAGGAGATCGCTGTACTCGATCACGCCCGCGCTCCCGTCGACGAGCTCGCCGACGGACTCGTAGAGCGAGAGGGCCGAGAGCGAGGCCGGCAGGAGATGCAGCGAGCGGTCGGCCGTGATCTGCCGCTCGGCGGCGTCGACGGCCATCTGCGGACCGATCGTGACGGCGCCCTGCCGGTAGCGACGCGAGATCGTGAAGCGCTCGACCTGCACGTGCGCGAGGACTCGACCGAGATCCCCGCGGTACGCGTCGAGGAGTGCCTCGAAGATCTGCTTGTTCTTCCGGCCGAGCTCGCCCTGGTAGAGGAGATCCGGAGGCTGCGCCTCGACGCCGCCGTCGGCATAGAGCGCCCGGAGCAGCCGACGACGCTCGCGGAGCGGGAGGAGCAGGAGCGGATGCTCGCGCGTCTCGCTCACGATCTTCACCTGGATGCGATCCTCGGGGAGGAGCGCGAAGCTCTCGCCGGGTTTCGGGGCGTCGGAGACGACTCCGAAGCCGATGCCCTTGCCCTCGCGCGTGTGCGGGAAGACCCAGGAGAAGCGGTAGAGGGCCCCCTCGTCCCGTTGCGAATAGGCCTCGAGGCCGCGCATCAGGCAGGCTGCGAAGGTCGACTTGGCGCTCCCGTTGGGGCCGTGCAGCAAGAGCAGGCGATTGGTGCGGCCCTCGCGCTCGAAGCCCGCGAGCGAGCGGTGGAGGGCCTCTTGGAGCTCCTCCTGCCCGACGAGGTGATCGCTCCGCCGCTTCGCCACGTCGCCGTTCGCCTCGCTCGTCGGCTCGCCGAAGTCGAGGTCGAAGAGGCGGAAGCGGCGCGCACGGCCCCAGGGCCGGTCGACCTCGTAGGTGCCGAAGCAGTCGAGCGCGCCCTTCAGGTAGCGCGCAGCGTCTCGCGTGTGGCGGTACGGGTGCTCGCGGACGAGGGAGAGGTACTGGTCGAAGGAGAGGACCCTTCGCTCCGCATCGAAGCGGGCGCGGACATTCGAGTGGAGATTCCGGAGCGCTTCGTCGACCTCCCCCATGGTCCTCCCGTCACTGCACCGCGACTCGGAGCGCGAGCTGCTCCTCCTGCGGCAGGCAATTGGTCTCGGTGCAGATCGCGAACGCGACCTTCGCGCGCAGCTCCTGCTCGCCGGCGGCGCCGGGCGTGACCGGCACCTGGAATTCGAAATGGGCCTCGTCGAAGGCCGCCGCGTCGCCGCGCTCGAGCCGCGCCTTCGGGAACGACAGCGACGACGGCCCCGAGACCTCGACCGACACGGGGAAGTCCTGGTTCACGTGCCAGCCGTTCCGCGCGGTGAGCGTGATCTTCACTTGGCCGAGCTGGCCTGCGTGCAGGGCCGCACCGTCCGTGGCGGCCGCGAGCTGGAAGTTGTCGCGGTCGACACGCGGACCGGCCGGAGCCGCCGGCGCGGCGGGGGCAGGCGGAGCCGGCGTGGTCGGCGAGGACGCGCCTCCCGCGGAGGAGCTCGCCCCCGAGCCCGGCTCGTTGCCGCCCCCACAGGCGGCGGCCCACACGATCGCGATCCCGACGAGTCCCCGACGAAGCATCCGTCCTCCGACACGGCGACCTGGGGCCGCCGCTGCATCATGCCGCCGCGGACGAGGCCGTGGCAACGATTCCTTCCCTATCCGTCCCACCTACTGCGCCGCGCTCGAGAGGCGCGCGCGGTGCTGGATGGCCTGGTTCACGGTGGCGAGCACGCCGTTCGAGGCCGGCGAGAGATGCCAACGGGCGACGACGTCCCCGTTCGACTCCTGCTTCCATTTCACGAACGCGACGAACGGACGGTCGAGGATGCGCCGCTCGTTCTGCGCGATCGAGTCGTAACCGGCCTCGTCCTCGCGAGCCGCGAAGGCGGGATCCGCGGGTCGGTCGCCGAGCAACACGCGATCGATCGAGACCTGGAGCCGGAAGCTGTCCTTCCCGTCCGGCGTCGTCACGTGGCGCACCGCCTCGAGGTTCACGACCATCACGATGTCCCCGGACGTCACGCGTCCGACGAGGTCGCTCGCCCAGTCGTCGTACCAACGCCCCTCGAGGATGTCGGGCTCGCTGACGACGTCGACCGCGTTGTCGAAGACGGCGGCGTCCTGTGCGGTGAAGGGCGACGAAACGCGCGGCCCGCTCGCCCCACCTCCGCAGGACACGAGCAGGAGGGCCGAAGCGAGCACGGGGACGAGGAAGGGAGAGCTGCGCACGCCCCGATGGTAGCAGGGCCCGGGCCGTCGGTCAGAGGCGCGCCCAGAGAGCCGTGAGGTCGTCCGGGACAGGCGCCTCGAGCCGCAGGGTCTCGCCCGTGATCGGATGGGGCAGGACGAGGCCCGCCGCGTGGAGCGCGTGCCGCGGATGGCCGAGGCGGGCTTCGAGCTCGGGGGTCATGCCTTCGTCGATGTAGTCGAGGAAGGGCTGGTCGCCCTCGGGACCGTAGAGCTTGCAGCCGACGATGGGATGGCCGATCGCGGAGAGGTGCACGCGCAGCTGGTGTTGGCGCCCCGTCTCGGGGAAGAGGGCGACCCACGACGCACCGGCCTTGCGTTCGAGGACCTCGTAGTCGGTGACGGCGTGCAGGCCGTCCTCCCGCACCTCCATCTTCACGTGCAGCCCCTCGCTCGCCGGGCCCATCGACAGATCGATGCGGCCGCGATCGTCCGGCATCGCGCCGTGCACGATCGCGACGTAGCGCTTGTCCATCTCGCGCTCCTCGAAGAGGCGCTTCAGGACGCGCTCGGCCTCGAGGGTGCGGCCGCAGACCACGATGCCGCTCGTCTCCCGATCGAGGCGATGGGCGATCTGGGGCGCCGGATCGCCGTACCGCTCGCGGAGCGCGTAGGTCAGCGTCTTCTTGTGGTACGAGGCCGACGGATGGACCGGCAGCCCCGCGGGCTTGTCGACGACGAGGATGTGCTCGTCCTCGTAGAGCACGCCGAACGCCGTCGAGACGTCCGGCTCGTTCATCGGAGGGCGGACGATGATCACGGTCTCGCCGTAGCGGACGCGATCGCTCGGCCGACGCCGGACCCCGGTCTCGCGATAGGCGCAATTGCGCACGATCGCGTTCGCTCGCGTACGCGAGAGACGCGGGATGCACGCTTGGAGGAACCGGTCGAGCCGCTGACCCGCCTGCTCGCGCACGACGGGGAAGGACAGCAGGATCGAGTCCGGATCGCAGCCCGGCGGCAGCTTCGGGGGCGAGCGCATGAGGCCCCCGAGCGGCGTCAGGCCGCCTTGGTGATCTTGCCCGAGCGGATGCAGCGGGTGCAGACGCGCACGCGCACGGTCCGGCCGTTCACCGAAGCGCGAACCTCCTGGAGGTTCGGCTCCTGGAACTTGCGGGTCTTGATGTTCGAGTGGCTGACCTTGTGGGCCTTCTGACGGTTCTTGCCGCAGCTCTCGCAGACGTAGGACATCGCTTCCTCGCAGGACGGGGGCAGGCGTACCGACCCCGGGGGGCGGCTTGTAGCATCGGCTCCTCCCGGGGGCAAGCGTGGGCGGCCCACCCTTCCTCGACGCGGCGGCTCGGGTCATGCTCGGCCCGCCGGGAAGAACCCCGGCCCCTCCCTCCGTTACCCGAGACCGTGGCCACGAACGAGCGCCCGAGGAACGACGCCGGCTGGTCCGGGACCCTGGTGGGGCTCCTCGCGGTCCTGCTGGCCGCGTTCGCGGGCGATCCCTTCCTCGGCCCCCGTCCGGCCGGGCTCGCGGCGATCGCGCCCCGGGCCCGGGGGGTCGTGGTGACGATCGCCGACCCGGACGGCCACCCGCTCCGGGGAGCCCTCGTCGTGGTCGAGGCCCCGGGCTTCCTGCCGCTCGCCACCGATCGCGAGGGGCGCGCCCTCCTCCGTCTGCCCGCGGGCCATTTCGTCGTCCGGACCGAAGCCACCGGCCTCGCGCGGAGGCGCGAGGAGGTGACGCTGGTCGACGGCCGCGCGCCGCCGCGGCTCGCGCTCCGCCTCGCTCCCGAGACGCCCGTGCGCGGGACGATCGTCGGAGACGACGGTCAGCCGATCGGAGGCGCGACGGTGGAGGCCGTGCTCGACGCCGATCCCTCGTCTCCGCCGTTCCCCGGGAAGGTCGAGCCCGACGGGACGTTCTCGATCCCGAACCTCCCGGCCGAGCCGTTCGTCGTGACCGCCCACGGCCCGGGGCACGGGAGCGAGTCGCGCTTGATCGACCCGGTGCGGGACACCGCGACGAACCTCGCGTTCGCGCTCGAGCGCACGGGCATCCTCGTCGCGCGCATCGTCGATCCGGATGGGAACCCGGGCCGTCGAGCCCGCGTCGAGATCGGCGGGAGCGGCGTCTATCCGGCGAAGCAGCTGGTCGCGGACGACAGCGGGACCCTGCGCTGGGACGGGATCCCCCAGGGCCTCTACGAGGCGCGGGCCAGCCTCCCCGGCCTCGCGTCGGAGCGACGCGCCGGCATCCAGGTCGAGTCCGGCCGCACGACGAACGTCGAGCTGCGCCTCGCGCCGGCCGTCACGCTCGTCGGGCGGGTGGTGGGCGACGGCGACGCGCCGGTCGTCGACGCCGAGGTGGTGGTCGTCGAAGACGTCCTCGACGTGATCCCCCGGAGCACGAAGACCCGTGCGGACGGCGGCTTCGAGCTCCGCGACGTGCCGCCTCGCTCGGTCTTCGTCACGGTCCGAGCCGAGAGCTACCTCCCCCACGGCCCCGAGAGCGTGGTCGCGGGCTCTGCGCCGCTGCGCATCGCGCTCGAGCGTGCCGCGACCGTCCGTGGACGTGTCGTCGACGCCGATGGCGAGCCCGTCGTCGGAGCGCTCGTCCAGCTGGCGTCGGCGCGAGGGCCCTCCTCGGCGCCGCGCGCCGTGGCCGGTGGTCCCGCCGCGGCTCCCACGGCCGCCCCCGCAGCCGGGACGTCGGGCCCTTCGGCCCCGCTCCTCCGCGGCTCGGGAGAGCTCGGCGTGACGGTCGGCGCCGTGCCGCCGATCCCCCTGCTCGCGATCGCGGGCGCACCGCTCGCCGTCGCTCCCGCGCAGCCCCGCGCCATGGCCGCCCTGGGCGCCGGGACGACGGTCACGGATCGGAAGGGCGAGTTCGTGCTCGTCTCGGTGCCGCCCGGCACGGTGCAGGTCGCCGTGCAGCATCCACTCTACCCGACCGTGCTCTCCGAGCCGCGCACGGTGTCGCCCGGTCACACGATCGACGACCTCGTGATCACTCTCGCCGTCGGCGGCACCATCGAGGGTCGCGTCGTCGACGCGCGCGGCTTCCCCGTGCCGAGCATCGCGGTCGAGCTCCGTGCCGAGCGCGAGGGCGTGCCGCGCACGACCACGACCGCGAGGGACGGTGCGTTCGAATTCGGAGGCGTGATCGGCACCGCCTTCGTCACCGCCCTCCCCTACGGCTTCCCTCCCGTGCGGGCCCGCGTCGAGGTCGAGGCCGGCGCGACGGTCGAGGTCGACCTGGCGCTCGACGATGCGCTCGCGACGCTCGAAGGCCGAGTCGTCGACGGCCGCGGGTTCCCCATCGCGAACGCCGAGGTGAAGGTGATGTCGCTCCGGGCCCGGAGCCCCTTCGAGACGACGGTGCTCGTCGGGCGCGACGGCACGTTCCACCTCGACGGGCTCCCGCGCCCCCCCTATCGCGTCGAGGTCGATCATCCGTCGTACGCGCCGCTCCGCATCGGCGAGCTCGCTCCGCGCCCGGGGCTCGAGCTCGCCCTCGCGCCGGGCGGGACGCTCGTCGGTCGAATCGTGTCGAGCCAGACGGGCGCGCCCCTCGGCGACGCCCTCGTGGAGCTGCTCGCCGGCGGCAGCCTACGGGCCGAGGAAGCCACGTCGGACGACGGCTCGTTCGACTTCGATCGCATCGCGGCGGGCCGCTACGCGCTGCGCATCCGCTCGCGAACGCACCTCGGCCTCGTGCGCGAGGTCGAGCTCTCCGAAGGGCGCGGCGAGCGTCCGGCCCTCGACGTCGGCGAGATCCGGCTCGCGGCGGCGGGTGTGATCCGAGGCCGGGTCACCGATGCGGTCGGGCAGCCCGTCCCCGGCGCGACCGTGCGACTCCCTTATGCCGATGCGGCGCCGAGCGCCACGACGAACGGTCGCGGCGAGTTCGAGATCCGTGGCGTGCCTCCGGGCACGCACGAGCTGCTCGGCGAGCATCCCGAGGCCGGACGCGGGCGCTCGCGCGCCGCCGTGCGCGTGGTCGCGCTCGAGACGACGAGCGACGTCGAGGTCCCGCTCTCCGGACGGATCGGCGCGGGAGCGGGCACCGCTTCCGGAGGCTTCGTCGAGGGCGTGGCAGCCGCCGTCGAGGCGAAGAGCGACGGACTGGTCCTCTCCTGGGTCGGCCAGGGCAGCGCCGCCGACGCCGCGGGCCTCCGCGTCGGGGATTACCTGGTCTCGATCGACGGGGAGACGCCGCGCTCGGCCGGGCGCGCCAACGCGCTGCTCCGCGGCCCCCAAGGGGTCCGGGCCGTCGTCGTGCTGATCCGCGGAGGCCGCGACACGCGCTTCCTCGTGGCCCGCGAGACGTACCGCCGCTGAGCGGAGCCCGCCGAGGAGGCGTTCAGCCGAGCGACCAGAGCGGCCCCGATCGCCGGGCCCTGTGCTCGCGCTCGAGCTTCACGAGATGCGCTTCGAGCGAACGCATCGCGATCGGCCAGACGTGCTCCGGCGTGTCGTCGTAGGCCACCGCGACCAGGTCCTCGAGGCTCGCCGGTCGAGCGACGCGCGCGAGGGCGTCCGCCACCTTGCCCTCGCGCATCAAGCGGTGCTGCACGTAGAAGTCGAGCAGCGCGGCCGGATCGCGGACGACGCCGCCGTGCGCCGGGAGCAGCATCGTCGGCCCGAGGTCCTTCATCTTCCGGAGCGACTCGAGGTAGAGCGCCATGTCGCCGTCGTGCGTCTCGACGAGGATCGTGCCGACGCCTGCGACCATGTCGCCCGCGATCATCGCGCCCGACCGCTCCTCGAGGAAGCAGAGATGGCCCGGAGCATGTCCGGGCGTGTGCACGGCGCGGAGCACGACCTTGTCCGGACCGTCGAGCACGATGCGGTCTCCGTCCTCGAGCAGCCGATCGAAGACGACCTCGCCGGCGAGCCGCTCGGCCGTCGCCCGATGCGCGCAGAGCGGCGCACCGAGCCGCTCCCGGAGCTGCATCGCGCCCCCCACGTGATCGGGGTGGTGGTGCGTGCAGAGGATCGCCTGGATGCGGAGGCCGCAGAGCTTCATCTCGCGGACCCAGGCCTCGATGCGCTCGAGCTCCTCCGGGTACGGAGTCGCGGGCTCGACGAGGACGAACTCGCCGTTGCCGACGAAGAACGCGTTCGTGTGGGTCGCGGGCGGGAGCGTCGGGGTCCGCACGGGCATCATCGCGAACGCGGGCGCCAGCTCCCAATGGCTCATCTCGAGATCGGCGAGCGCGGTCGGCGCGTGGCAGAGCGCCCGGAGGATGACGGAGAGGTGCGGCGCGGGCAGGAACGTGCCCGCGCGCCATCCCTCGAGCGCCTGCGTGCGCGTGATCCACTCGAGGCCGGGATGACGCGACTGGAAGGGATCGGCCTCGACGATCACCACCGCCTCGTCCCCGCGGAGCACGTCCCCGCTCGCGCGCGTGCGCGCGAGGACACGGGTGCGGCGCGTGTCGAGCCGCAGCCCGAGATCGCGCAGCCGCGAGGCGAAGCCCTCGGGCTCCTTGCCCGCGAGCACGCGCATGGCCTCGAGCTCGGACGCATCGAGACGGACCGTCGCCGAGACGACGAGGGGCCCGCCGACCGCGAAGAGACCGCGGAGCGCCGCCACCCGCTCGGGCTCCTTCGGCCCGAGGACGGGCGTCACCCGATCGGCCGCGTGGACGTCCGTCGCGGGCAGGGCCCACATCGCACCGAGATGCACGGCAGGCGAGCTCGTCGTCGTGGCCAGGAACGAGGGCTCCCGTCCTTCGCGCTGCACATACGCGACGGCTCGCTCGACGGGGCGGATCTCAGCTGTCGGCATCCTCGATCTTCGGTACGCGGGGGGCGCTCGGGATCTGCAGGAGACCCGAGATCGGCGGAAGCGTACCAGGGAACATCGAGGCGCGCCGTCCCGGCAGGATGGACGGCGAGCGGCCCTCGCGCATCTGCGTCGGGTCGCCGACGAGCTTCATGCACTCGCGCGTGACCGACTTGAGGGTGTCGAAGACGCCGATGCCCAGATTGGCGGAGGCCTCGTACTCGGGGACTCCGGACGGGACCTTCAACGCCGCGCGCAGCGCCCCGATGGTCATCGCGTTCGGCAGGTCGCGCTTG
Organism: Polyangiales bacterium; assembly: GCA_046351215.1. Lineage (GTDB taxonomy): Bacteria > Myxococcota_A > Polyangia > Polyangiales > Houyiibacteriaceae > JAXLYX01. Next base: position 473,633 of record JAXLYX010000007.1, read on the forward strand.
TTGTACTGCACGACGAGCGGCATCACGTCGGGATCGTCCCCCTGCAGTCGGAGGTTCGTCTCGAGGTTGCGGATGCTCTCCACGTTGTTCTCGAGGCGGTTCTCCTGGCTGTCGACGACGAAGACGATCCCGTCCACGTTCCGAAGCACCAGCCGACGCGTCGAGTCGAGCGCGATCTGCCCGGGGACCGTGCAGAGGTGCAGTCGCACGCGGTAGCCGCGGAACTCGCCGAGCTCCATCGGCAGGAGATCGAAGAAGAGCGTGCGCTCGGCCTCGGTGTTCAGCGCGATCAGCTTGCCGCGCTGCTCGGGCTTCACGTGCCCGTGGATCCACTCGAGGTTCGTCGTCTTCCCCCCGAGTCCGGGACCGTAGTAGACGAGCTTGAAATGCAGCTCGCGTCGTGCGTGATGGACGGTCGGCATGGGAGGATCCCCTTCAGCGCGAACTCTGAGTCGAAGTTGACACCTGGGTCAACTCCGTACCAAGCCTTCACAGCCTCGTTCGCGGACGAAAACGCGGACCTACATTCGCACACCCCGAGCCGATGAACGACTCCGAAACGATTGCCCGCGCGCGCCGCCTCGTGGACGCGAGCCCCGATTCCGACGACGTCCTCGTCGGACGACGCCCCTCGCTCTTCGATTTCCTCGACGCGGGCCTGCTGAAGACCGCGCTCTCCGTCGTGGTCCTCGTCGCGCTCGTCGATCTCGACGGGTACCGCACGACGCAGCTGCTCGATCCGTTCGACCTCATGCTCCGCCTCTTCGCCGCCGCGGCGATCGCCCGACTCGGTCTCGCGATCGCCCGGGCGTTCCGCCGAGCACGCGCGCTGCGGAACGCTCGACGGACGGCGCTCGTGCGCGTCGGAGAGGACCTCGTGCTCCTCGACGCCGACGGAGGCACGCGCCTCGCGATCGGCGACGTGGCCCGAGTCCACGTCGATCCCGAGACGCCCTCCTCTCCGCCCGCGATCGCGCTCCTGCTCCGGCGCCCCGCGGCCCGTCCCTTCGTCGTCTTGCCCGCCCCGCTCGCGACGGTGCCCGAGGCGACGGCACGCCGGATCGAGCGTTGGATCGGCGCGCGGCCGGAGCCGTCCGCGAGCCCCACGTTCGACGAGCCCTCGCGCCGGCCGAACGAGACCTACGACGAGGCCCTGCGAGGTCCCCGCACGGGCACGGCGACGATCCCCGCGGGCCACGCCTGGCTCGCACGCGGTCCCTACGCGGCCGTGCTCTTCGTCGCCGTCATCGGCGAGCGCATCCTGCACCTGCCGCCCGGGGTCACGCTCGGAGCGGTGCCCCTCGCGGCCCTGGTCGTCTGCGTGGCGATGCCGATCGTGTGGTGGCGCATCGCGCGACGCGACGCGGTCTCGCGCGGGGGCCTCGCCTGCGTCGCGACGCCGGCCGAGCTCCTCTACCGGAACCGCTTCGGGATCCACCGGGCGCCGTGGGCTTCCGTCACCGAGGTGCGCGTCGAGAAGCAGACCTCGTGGACCGTGCTCGAGGGCGTGCGCGCCGAGCGGAAGGTGGTGATCGATCGCGACGACGACTCGCCGATCGTCCTAGACGAGCGGACGATGGGCCTCTCGGCGCACACCGTCCGCGCCGTGCTCGAGGCCTATCGCGCAGGCGTCCTGCCGGGCGTCGCGACGCCCGCGTCCGCGGAGGAACCCTCGCCCGCGCCGCCGTCCCAGGGCACCGGTGGAGGCGGCGGAATCTCGGGCGTGGAGGGGACGACCGCGTAGGCGACGATCCGGAGATCCCCGGTCGCCACGAGGGCCGGCGCCGCGCAGACGCCGGCCGCGCAGTCGAACGAGAGCTCGTGCACGCCCGCCGGGAGCGGGCCGCGCTCTTCCGAGCCGACGCGGAGCCTCGCTCCGTCGGTCGCCACGACGCGCACGACGAGCCGCGCCGAGCCGCGACGCGGCGCGCTCGAGGGGAGCGAGGCCCCCGCACCGACGCGACACCCTTCGGGGTCGCAGACGAGCCCGGGAAGGCCTGTCGCGGCGCGCAGGTCCCCACCGTCCGGACGGAGGCCACCGATCCGACCGAGCTCGAGCAGGAGCCCGAGCCCACCCGGGATGCCGGTCTCCATGCCGAGGTAGCGACGGATCGTCGTCGCGACCGCGCGATCGCCGAGCGTCACGAGGGCTCGGGCCTCGGCCTCGCGCGCGGGGACGTAGCGCTCCTCCGCGAACGCGCGCGAGAGGCCCGGGACGGCCGACGGATCCCCGATCGCCGCGAGAGCGCGGCATGCATCGGGGCGGAGACGCACGTCGCCGAGGATGCCGACGAGCGTGGGGACGGCGTCGCGCGAGCGGAGGCGACCGAGCAGCTCCACGGCGCGACGGCGCGTGTCCTCGCCCATGCCTTCCTCGGACGCGATCCGGGCGAGCGCAGCGGCCGCGGAGGCCTCGTTCGCCTCCCCGAGCGCGAAGGCGGCCCGCGTGCGGAGGGAGCGGTGCGCCTCGTCGTCCGTGGCGTCCGAGAGCAGCGCCGACACGGCCTCGGCCGCGGAGCGCTCACCCAACACGAGGAGGGCGACGTTCGACTCCGCCCTCACGACGGGATCGGGGTCTCCGCCCGCGAGGCGACCGAGCAGCCCGATCGCCGGCCGGTGGCGGAGCCGCACGATCGCGCGAGCGGCCGCGGCCCTCACCTCGGGGCGAGGATCTCCGAGCAGGTTCGCGACCTCGGCGCCCACGGTGCCGTCGCCGAGCTCGGCGCGCGCGAGCGCTGGAGGCCATGCGCTCGTCCCGGCCATGGCCATCGCCTCGACCCGGGGAATGGAGGCGAGGAAGCCGTAGAGGTCGCCGCGGAGGTGCTCCATCACGTCCCGATGCGCCCGAGCCTCGTTGTGGCGCTCGTGGGGATCGGCGACGAGATCGAAGAGCTGGCACTCGGGGCTCTCGCTCCGGCAGATCGCCTTCCACCGCCCGTCGGTGATCATCCGGGCGTCGGCGATGTCGGCGAACGCGTAGCGAGGCGCGGCGGCGCCTTCGCTTCCGCGCAGGAGCGCGCCGAGGTCGTCGCCGCGCATCCGCGCGTCGCGCGGGATCGCGACGGCGCCGAGGATGGTCGTCGCGACGTCGACGAGCTCGACGGGCGCGTCGATGGCACGAGGCTCCACGATGCCGGGCGAGGACCAGACGAGCGGGATGCGCACCTGCTCGTCGTAGAGCGTGCTCCCGTGGTAGTGGCCGCCGTGGTCGCCGAATTCCTCGCCGTGATCGGCGCCGAGGATGACGGTCGCGCCCGGACGCACGTCTCGGAACGCACGCACGAGCTCGCCGACCGCGGCGTCGGCCGCCCGCACCTCGCCGTCGTACCGCGCCTCGGCGGACTCCCCGTCACGGAACTCCGCGGGGGGATCGTAGGGCTCGTGCGGCTCGAAGAGATGCACCCACACGAAGACGGGACGCTCGCGCGGCACGTCGGCGAGGTAGGCGCGCACCTGCGCGACCCGCTCCGACGCGGGAGCGAACATCTCCTTGCGGTACTCGAAGCCGAAGCCGTCGGCCGCGAGCGCCCCGAAGCGGTGCGCGTCGACGAAGAAGATCGCGGGAGGATAGAAGGCGGCCGTGCGGTAGCCGTAGCGACGCAGGAGCGCCGGCATCGTCGCGTGCTCCCGCGGCGCGTCCGGCAGCTCGAGCACCGGCCGCAGGTACTTGCCCGTGATCAGGCTCGCGAGGGCATAGGAGGTGTGCGGAGTCGGCGTGTAGGCCCGTCGGAAGACGGCGCCCTCCGCCGAGAGCGCGTCCATCGCGGGCGTCGTGCCGTGGCCACCGTAGGCGCGGAGGCGGTCGTAGCGGAGCGCGTCGACCGTGACGAGGAGGATGTCCTTGTCGCGCAGATCGATGCCCGGGGCCGTGGCCGCGGTCGGGACGGAGAGCTCCGCCACGTCCGTCGCCTCGGGCATCGGGGTACGACCGCGGAGGTGGAGCACGCCCTTCACGAGCTTGCCCACCACGGGCGAGCGCTGCTCCACGACGAAGCCCGCGTTCGGCGCATGCGCGAGGCGGTACACGCCGAAGACCGCCGTGACGATCGCGACACCGAGGAAGATCGACACTCCGAGCCGGAGTCGCCGCGTGACCGTCGCGAGGCGCGCGGGAGGCTCGAGCCCCTGCACGGCGAGGAGGGTGGAAGCGACCGCCACCATGGCGAGGCCCGCGTGGAACGCGGGATAGAGCCTTGGCAGCACGAAGGCGTCGGCGAGCGCGGCGCCCGGCACGGCGAGCCCGACGAGGAGCGCGTAGGCCCTCGAGGCCCGCGCGGGACGACGACGCACGATCGCCGCGAGCACGGCCCCGACGACGAGCGCGAAGATCGCCACGGCCACGGGCCGCATCGCGAGATCCTTCACGCGCCGGCCGGCCGTGAGGGACCAGCCGAGGACGAAGGCGACGGGCGAGGCGAAGGCGAAGGCGACGAAGGCCTCGGCCTTCCGTCGCGCCAGCGCATCGAGGCCTCTCCGGACCAGGAGGAGCTCGAGCCCTCGCCCGACGCCGAGGCCGATCGCGGCGAGCGCGAGGCCGCACGCGAGGGCCGAGGCGACGTAGGCGAAGCGCTCGCCCGGCGCCAGGAACTCGCCGTAAGCGCGCCCGAGCACGAGGCCGAGGTCGACGAGCGCGAGGCCGAGCCCGCCCACGAAGACGCGATACAGGAAGCGGACGTGGTCGGACGCGCGATCGGGGACGGCGGCGTCCTTTCGGGGGGAATCGGGGCCCGGCTGCTCCATGGCGCCGGCTTCTAGCGCACTCCGACCCGCCCTGCAGGGCGACTCAGACCCACTTCACCGCGCTGATCTCGTAGTTGCGGACGCCGCCCGGCGTCGTGACCTTCACCTCGTCGCCGACCTCGCGGTTGATCAGGGCCTTGGCGACGGGAGAGGTGATCGAGATGCGGCCCTTCGCGATGTCCGCTTCTTCGGAGCCCACGATCTGGTAGGTGACGGTCTTGCCGCTGTCGAGATCCTCGAGCTCGACGGTCGCCCCGAACCGGATGCGGTCGCCGCTCATGCCCTTGGGATCGATGACCTCGGCGCGCGCCAGCTGGTCCTCGATGTAGGCGATGCGGGCCTCGTTCATGCCCTGCTTCTCGCGGGCTGCGTGGTACTCCGCGTTCTCCTTGAGATCGCCATGGGCCGCCGCCGTGCCGATCTCCTGCGAGATCTTGGGACGCTCGGCCTTGAGCTCGGCGAGCTCCGCCTTGAGGGCCGCGTGGCCCGCGGGGGTCATGGGAACCTTGTCCATAGGAGAGGGATTCCTAGACCGCCGCTCCGGCCCTGGCAAGACCGATTCGGGGGAGCGACGACGACGCCGACGTCACTCCTCGAACGGCTCGCGCGCGAGCGCCTGCTCCGCGAAGCGCAGGAGCTCGATGCCGCCCGGACCACGGTTGAAGGCGTAGTCGTGCGGCCCCGGCGAGACGACGAGATCGTGTGCGACGCCCTTGGCGCGGAGCGCGTCGGACAGCTGACGCGTGGGGACGAGGAAGGGATCGTCGTCGCTCGAGAGCAGGCGGATGCGCTGACCGCGGGCGCGGTCGACGAGGCCGGAGAGCAGCTCGACGTCACCGCGTACGGCGGGCTGGATGCCGCCGACCGCGCCGAACGCCTCGGGGTGCCGGAAGCCGGCCTCGAGGGCCACGCGCCCGCCCATCGACACGCCGTCGACGCCGGTGCCCGCGGCCGTTCGGGCCAAGCCCGGATAGGCCTCGCGCACGGCCTCGAGCAGGCCGGTGGCGAGCCAGTCGATGTACTGCTTGCGCTCGTTCTCGCGATCCGGGGTCAGGAGCGGCGGGACGTACGGGGTGATCACGGCCACGCCGCGGAACGGGGTCGAGCCGAGCTCCGCGTTCAACCGGTCGAGACGCGCCGGGCGGACCAGCCCCTCGAAGTCGCGGGTGGAGAGACGGCCCCGCAAGAGCGCCTCGAAGGCGGCCGGGAGGCGGTAGTCGACGTTCCAGCCCAGGTAGCCCCGGTCCGGGCCCGCCTGCGCCTCTGCGAGGCCGTGCAGCGCCACCACGATGGGCCAGCGGGTGCCCTCGGGGTGCATCGCGTGTCCCGGCTGACGGGGGAACGTGACGAGGGCGCGGATGGGCGTCCCGCCCGGGCCGTCGACCCGGAGGTTGTACTGGTGCACGACCTCCGAGGTCAGCTGGGCGGCACCACGGGGCCCGACGCCGAACGAGAGGGCGACGAGCGCGAGGACGAGCACGGCCACGGCGGGCCCTCGCCCCCCGTTCCGCGTGCTCGTTCGCTGCGACGCCTTGGTCATCCCACCTTCGGATAGCTCGAGGGCCTGGCCCCCGGGCGCCCATGGTAGTCCTGAATCGGACAAACCGAGAGGGGATGACTGCGGAGCTGCTCGATGGCCTCCACGGCCGCGAGCGCGGCGGCCATGGTCGTGAAGTACGGGATGCCCGAGACCAGGGTCTGACGGCGGAGCGACCGACTGTCGCGGATGGCCTGGGCGCCCTCGGTCGTGTTGACCACCATGGCGATCTCGCCGCTGCGCAGGCGGTCGAGGATGTTCGGCCGCCCCTCGATGGCCTTGAGCACGGACTCGGACTCGAGGCCCACGCGCGAGAGCGCCACCTGCGTGCCCGTCGTCGCGACGATGGTGAAGCCCATCTCCGAGAGACGGCGGGCGAGCTCGCAGGCCGCGGGCTTGTCGTCGTCGCGCACGCTGATGAACACGCGACCCTCGCGCGGGAGGCGCGTGTTCGAGGCGAGCTGCGCCTTCAGGAACGCCTCGGGGAAGCTCTCGCCGATGCCCATGACCTCGCCCGTCGAGCGCATCTCGGGCCCGAGGATGACGTCGACGCCGGGGAACTTGTTGAAGGGGAAGACCGACTCCTTGACCGCGACGTGCTTGGGCACGATCTCGCGCGTCACGCCGAGCTCCTTCAGCGACTTGCCCGCCATCACCTGGGCGGCGACCTTCGCGAGCGGCACGCCGATCGACTTCGAGACGAAGGGCACCGTGCGCGAGGCGCGCGGGTTCACCTCGATGATGAAGACGGCGCTGCCGCGCACCGCGTACTGCACGTTCATCAGGCCGACGACCCCGAGCTCGAGGGCGAGCGCACGGGTCGACGAACGGATGGTCGCGAGGACGTCGGGCGGCAGGGCGTGGGCCGGCAGCACGAGCGCCGAGTCACCCGAGTGGACGCCGGCCTCCTCGATGTGCTGCATGACGCCGCCGATGACGACGTCCTTGCCGTCGCTGACGCAGTCGACGTCGACCTCGATCGCGTCGCGCAGGAACTCGTCGACGAGGATGGTCTGGGTGTCGGCGTCCTGGACCGCCTCGAGCGCGACCGTCATGTAGCGCGCGAGGTCGGAGCGCGAGTGGACGATCTCCATCGCGCGGCCGCCGAGCACGTAGCTCGGGCGCACGACGACGGGGAAGCCGATGCGCTCGGCGACCTCGAAGGCATCCTTCACGCCGCGGGCGATGCCGCCCCTCGGCCGTCGGAGCCCGAGCTTCGTGAGCAGCTCCTCGAAGCGCTCGCGATCCTCGGCGCGATCGATGGCATCGGCCGAGGTGCCGAGGATGGGCACTCCGGCCCGCGAGAGCGAAACGGCGAGCTTGAGCGGCGTCTGGCCGCCGAACTGCACGATGACTCCGTGGGGCTTCTCGACCTCCACGATGTTCATCACGTCCTCGAACGTGAGCGGCTCGAAGTAGAGGCGATCCGACGTGTCGTAGTCCGTCGAGACCGTCTCCGGGTTGCAGTTGACCATGATGGTCTCGTAGCCGAGCTCGCGGAGCGCGAACGAGGCGTGGACGCAGCAGTAGTCGAACTCGATGCCCTGGCCGATGCGGTTCGGGCCGCCGCCGAGGATCATGATCTTCTTGCGCTCGGTCGGCTCGACCTCGCTCGACTCCGCCCACGTCGAGTACATGTAGGGCGTGCGGGCGACGAACTCGGCCGCGCAGGTGTCGACGCGCGCGTAGGCGTTGCGGACGCCGAGGTCGAGGCGGTTCTTGCGGACCTCGAGGGCGTTCTCGCCACGGAGGACGGCGATGGCGCTGTCGGTGAAGCCGGAGAGCTTGGCCGCCTCGAGCTCCTCCGCCGTCATCGGACGGCCCTTCGTGGCCGCGATGCGCTTCTCCTCCTCGAGGAGCTCGGCGATCTGGAGGAGGAACCACTTGTCGATCGCGGTCGCCGCATGGACCTGGTCGATCGTGAGGCCGACGCGGAGGCCGTCCGTCACGTACCAGAGGCGCTCGGCGAGCGGCACGCGGATGATCTCGAGGATCGCCTCGCGGAGCTCGGCCTCGTCGGCCGGGGGCACGCCCTCGACGGGCTTCGTCGGCACGAGGCCCTCGCCGGCCTGACCCAGCTTCGCCACCTGGCGCGCGAGGTCGCGGTAGTCGACGCGGTCGACGAGCGTCATCAGACCGTCGCGACCGATCTCGAGGGAGCGCGCGGCCTTCTGCAGCGCTTCCTTGAACGAACGACCGATCGACATCGCCTCGCCGACCGACTTCATCTGCGTCGTGAGGCGCGGGTCGGCGCCGGCGAACTTCTCGAAGGCGAAGCGCGGGATCTTCACGACCACGTAGTCGATGGTCGGCTCGAACGCGGCGCTCGTGCCCGTGATGCTGTTCGTGAGCTCGTCGAGGCGGTAACCGACCGCGAGCTTCGCGGCGATGCGCGCGATGGGGTAGCCGGTCGCCTTCGACGCGAGGGCCGACGAGCGCGAGACGCGCGGATTCATCTCGATGACGATGAGGCGCCCGTTCTTCGGGTTGACGGCGAACTGGATGTTCGAGCCGCCCGTGTCGACGCCGATCTCGCGGATGATCGCGGCGCCCGCGTCGCGCAGGCGCTGGTACTCCTTGTCCGTGAGCGTGAAGGCCGGCGCCATCGTGATGGAGTCGCCGGTGTGCACGCCCATCGGATCGAAGTTCTCGATGGTGCAGATGACCGCGAAGTTGTCCGCGGTGTCGCGGATGACCTCGAGCTCGTATTCCTTCCAACCGAGGAGGCTCTCCTCGATGAGGCACTCGTGCACCGGGCTCTGCTGGAAGGCCCAGCGGATGGCCGCGTCGAACTCTTCCTTGTTGTAGGCGACGCCGCCGCCCATGCCGCCCATGGTGAGGGACGGGCGGAGGATGATCGGGAAGCCGATCTCCTCGACGGCCGCATCGGCCTCCTCGAGGGTGCGGGCGATGCGCGCCTTCGCGCACTCGAGCCCGATCTTCTCCATCGCCTGCTTGAAGAGCTCGCGCTCCTCCGCCTTGCGGATGGCGGCGACCTTCGCGCCGATGAGCTCGACGCCGTACTTCGTGAGGATTCCCCGCCGGTCGAGCTCGAGCGCCGCGTTGAGCGCCGTCTGTCCGCCGAGCGTCGGGAGCAGCGCGTCGGGCCGCTCCTTCTCGATGATCCGCTCGAGGGCCTCCGGCACGATCGGCTCGATGTAGGTACGATCGGCGAACTCGGGGTCCGTCATGATCGTCGCCGGGTTCGAGTTGACGAGGACGACCTCGTACCCCTCTTCGCGCAGCGCCTTCGCGCCCTGCGTACCGGAGTAGTCGAACTCGCAGGCCTGTCCGATGACGATGGGGCCCGAGCCGATGAGGAGGATTTTTCGGATGTCGTCGCGGCGCGGCATGGGAAACGATCCTCGTGGGCTGGATAAAACTGCGGCGACTTACCAGAGGGGCCCCGGGGCCGCAAGCGACGCCGGCCCTCCGGACGGTTTCCCCGCGAAACCTTGCGAGGATTTCATCGAGCCCCCCGGGTGGCGGCGAGCCGTGTCACGATCGAGGCCCCCCGCGCGCTGGCGGGTGCGAGCTCGAATCGCCTCGAATCCCCGCGCGCCGCGATGCGGATGCGCAGATCGACGCGGCCGAGCCCCGCCACGTGGGCCTCGCCCCACTCGACGAACGCCACGGCGTCGACGCCCACGCGGTCGGCGAGCCCGAGCTCGTGCAGCTCGTCCGGATGCCCCAAGCGGTAGAGATCGGCGTGAACGAGCGGAACCCGGGCCTCGTACTCGTGGACGAGGGCGAACGTCGGGCTCGTGACGGGCTCGTCCTCCGGCACTCCGAGGGCCCGGGCGACGTAGCGGAAGAAGGTCGTCTTGCCGGCTCCGAGCCCCCCCTCGAGGAGGATCACGTCGCCGGGCTCCACGAGGGAAGCGAGGGCCTCCGCGAGCCTCCGCGTGCCTTCCTCGTCCTCGACGTCGACCTCGTGCACGCGCGAAGGATGGAGGACGGGTCCGGGCTCGTCGACCCGCGAGCGCCTCGCGGTTGGCGAAGGCGCCGGGGTCCCCCACAATCGGCTCCGATGCCCCGCGTGCGGCGAACGTCGGCTCTCCTCGTCGGCCTCCTGGCCTCGGCGCTCGCGCTCCCGTCCGGCGCCCGAGCGCTTCCGACGCCGTCGCAGCACGTGCGCGTCGAGGCGTCGCTCGATCCCTCGACCCACGTGGTCCGTGGGCGCGTCTCGATCCGCTTCGTGAACGAGAGCCGGGCGCCCGTCGATCGACTCGTCTTCCACCTCTACCTGAACGCGTTCCGCGACTCGCGTTCGGTCTTCGCGCGCGAGTCCGGCGGACAGCTCCGGGGCGTGACGCGGGCGGGCGAAGGCCGCATCGACGTGAAGGGCCTGCGCATCGCGGGCGAAGAACGACTCGACCGCGCCCGCACGGACCTCGTGCCCGAGGACGCGACCCAGATGGAGGTCCCGCTCGCCGCGCCGCTCGCGCCGGGCGGGTCGCTCGCGATCGAGGTCGACTACGAGTCGCATCTGCCGCCGCTCTATGCGCGAACCGGCTACGACCACGATTTCCACCTGGTGGCCCAGTTCTTCCCGAAGCTCGCGAAGCTCGAGCCCGACGGACGGTGGGCGAGCTTCCCCTACCACGGGAACGGCGAGTTCTACGCCGACTTCGCCACGTACGAGCTCGTCGTCGACGTCCCGACCGGCCATCGCGTCGCTTCGGGCGGCGAGCTCGTCGAGGAGCGCGAGCTCGGCGGCCGCGTCCGTCGCCGCTTCGTCGCCTCGCCCGTCCACGACGTGGTCTTCGTCTCGAGCCCCCACGGCTCGTTCGTCGATCGCCGCTGCAGCGGCGTGCGGGCACGGGCCTTTCATCCGCCGGGCTACGAGCGGGCGGCCGGACGTGCGCTCGAGGTCGCGTGCGCCGGGCTCGCGTACTACGGCCGGAGCCTCGGCCCCTACCCCTACCCCACGCTCACGCTCGTCCTCCCGCCGCGCGGGGCGGAGGGCGGCGCGGGCATGGAGTACCCGACGTTCTTCGTCACCGCCGGCTCGTGGCTCCGCCTCCCCGTCCTCGGCGTGGAGGAGTCGGATGCGACGACGGCGCACGAGCTCGCGCACCAATGGTTCCAGGGGCTCGTCGCCACGAACGAGGTCCGCTACCCCTTCCTCGACGAAGGCCTCGCGAGCTTCGCGACCTACGATTTCCTCGAGCGCTTCGCGCCGACGCCGTACGACCGCGGCGAGATCGAGCGCGTGCTCGTCTTCACGCGTCCCCCCCGGCCGGCGAGCCTCCCCGCGAACGCCTATCGCGGGCGGGAGTACGCCGCGAGCGTCTACGGCCTACCGCAGGCGCTCCTCGAGAGCGTCGCGCGCACGTGGGGCCGCGCGCGGATCCATCGCGCCCTCTCCGACTACGTTCGCCGCGGGGCGTTCCGGCATCCGACGCCCACGGAGCTCTACGCCTCGTTCGACCGCACGTACTGGCCCGGCTTCGCGGAGAGCGTGCTCGTCCCCGCCCTCGAGCGCGGCGAGCAGGCCGCGTTCCGCGTCGAAGGTCCGATGCCGACCGGCGACGGCGCGCTCCGCTTCGTCGTCCGCCGAACGGCCCCCCTTCCGTTCCCCACCGCGATCACCGTCGACGACGGCGAGGCCGAGCTCGAGCGCCTGCCGTTCGGCCCGCTCGAGCACACGCGCGAGGTGCGCGTCCCGGCCGGGGAGCTCCGCTGCGTGACGGTGGATCCGGATCGACACCTCCTCCTCGACGGCTCGCGCTCGGACGATCGACGGTGCACCGCGCGGCGAGCGAGCCGCGCCACCTTCTTCGATCGGGCCCTCGTCGTGGCACAGGCGCTCCTCGGGATGGTCGGTCCGTGAAGGGCACGATTCGCACCCGGCTCCGGCGGTCGCTCGACACCACGTTCGCGCTCTACGTCGTCGAGACGCTGCTCGCGGGAGGCGCCGCGAGCCTCGTCGCCAACACCCTGGCACGTCACCTCGGAGAGACACCGGCCGAGACGATGAGACGAGGGATCCTCTTCGAAGGCCTGAACGCCCTCGCGCACGCACGCGAGACCCGCATCCTCGCCGCGGGGCTCGGCGTCGCCGTCCTCCTCGAGCTCCTCCTCGTGCCCCTGCTCGCCATGGTCTGGACCATCGCGCTCGTCGACGGAGTCCCGCTCGTGCAAGCGGTGAAGCGGGCTCCGCGCCTCTACCTTCCCGCGCTGCTCGGTCGCGTGCTCGCGTTCGGCACCTCGCTCCCCTTCCTGGCCGTCGCCCTCGTCCTCCCCGCCGTCGCCCACCTCGCGCTCTCGCGTCATCCCGACGTCTCCACGCACGACCTCGCGGTGCTCGCATCGGCGTTGCCGTGCCTCGCGGTCGCCCTCCTGGCGTCGACCTTCGCCGACCTCCTCGAGCTCGCGCTCGTCGTCGATGGCCCCAGGGTCCTCGAGGCCTGGCTCCTCGGCCTGCGCGCGCTCGGGGCGCGTGTCCTCGCCGAGAGCTTCGCGACACGAGCCCTCCGTCTCCTCGCCGCGACGGCCGCCGCCGGGGTCGTGACCGTGGCAGGCCCGGGCCTCCTCGGCGGCATGCTCGCGCTCGCCGCTTCGCAGCTCCTCCTGCTCGGCTCGAGGCTCCTCAGGGCTGCGTGGCTCGCCCGGGGCATCGAACGGCTCGAAGAGGTGCGCTGAAAGAGGCACGGCCCGCCTCCGCAAGGGAGACGGGCCGTGGAATCCCGGCGGCGAACGGGCCGAGAGGCCGGACGCTCAGACCTGGATCTGGATGCCGAGCGCCTCGCGCAGGTTGAAGTAGCTGTCCGAGATGCTGAAGAGGACGAGCTCCTTGATCTTGTCCTTCGGCGGGAGGTCCACGCTTCCGTCGGGCGGGAGCTGCTGGATCATCCGTGCCGCGGTCTCGAGGTCGTTGCAGACGAGGAAGCCCGCGCGGATCGCGGTGAGCTCGACGTTCTGCATCCAACGCTTGATGTCGGTGCTCCCGCCAGCGTCCACGAACCGGCGCGCGACCTGGCGGAGCGCGTCGAGCTGCGTGGCGCTGAGCGACTGACCGATCTGCTGAGCCCACGCATCCACCTGCGGATCCGCCGGGATGATGCCGGCGAGCCGGAGACCGGCGCGGAGGACCATGCCGAGCTCGGTGTGCGAGGTCAGGAGCCGGCGCACGAAGTGCTCCGGGCGGTAGTACGCGAGATGCCGGCCGGTCACGAAGGCCAGATCCTGCGGCGTGTAGTTCGAGAGCAGCGAGTTGCCCGCCTTGATCGCGGGCGGATTCGAGCCGACGACGTCGACGAGCCCGCCCGGGGTGTTCTGCATCAGATACAGGCGGACCGGCATCTGGATGTTGAGCACCTGCTGCACGAAGCCGAACGTCTTCACGAACGTCACCGTGCTGTTCGCGACGTCGACCGGCTTCTCCTTCGTGAGGTTCAGCTGCTTGTCGTTGACCGCCTTCGCGGCCCAGACACCGATCGCCAGGATCTCCATCATCTTGGAGACGAAGCGGTCCTCGTCGGGGGCGAAGAGCTCCTTGATCCAGCGCTCGTTGTCCACGCGGGACGAGGGACGGATCAGGCCAGGCTGGCGGTACTGCTGGTAGAAGCTCGTCTGCTCCTGATCCGCCTTCTTGAGGAAGCTCAGGGTCGCAGCGAGGCACCACGCGCGGTCGTACTGACGTGCCTCGAAGTAGAGGCGGTAGAGCGCCTTGTACGAGTCGACGGCGTAGGGGTCCTGGCGGAGGAGCCACTGGTGCTCCGCGATCGCCTCGCCGACGCGCGCGGGGATCATGCCGTAGAGCTCGGCGAGGATCTGGTGCTCGGTGATCTCGTCGGGCTTGAGCGAGGACGCCATCCGGAACGCCTCGGCGGCGGCCTCGAAGTTCTTCTGGCGGTCACGGTAGATGAGACCGAGCGTGTGCCAGAAGTTGAACTCGAGGTCCGTCTGGCCCTTGCCGATGATGCGGTGGAGCATCTTGCGGTAGGCGCGCTCGAGGGCCTTCCAGTCCTTCTTGGCCGTCAGGATCTTGTTGATGGCCTCGAAGGGCTTCAGCTGCTCGGCGTCGATGTCGAGCGCGGCGTTGAACCTCTCGACCGCACCGTCCACGTCCTTCAGCTCGTCGCGCAGGATGACGCCGACCGTGTACGCGTACTTCGCCTTGGCCGTCGGACGTCCGTCGAGCTCCGCGACGCGGTCGATCGTGTTGATGACGTCCGGCCACTGCTTCGTCGCCTGGTACGACTCGAGCAGCTTGTGCAGGACGACGTGGTTCTCCGGCTTGATGACCGAAGCCTCCACGTAGGCCTCGATGGCCTTCGGGTGGTTCTTCAGCTTCTCCTTCCAGAGGTCGCCGATCTGGTCGTAGAGGGCGAAGCGATCGTCGATCTCGTCCTTGACGTCGAGGATCTGCTTCTTGAAGTGGATGACCTGCTCCCAGTTCGACTGCTCGGAGTAGAGCCCGACGACGGCCTCGAGGGTCGGCAGGTGGTGCGAGTCCTCGGCGAGCGCCTTGTCGAAGAAGTTGAGCGCCTTCGGCTTCTCGCCCTGTTCCCGCTTCGTCACGCCGAGGCGGTAGAGGATGTCCGTGTACTGCTCCGGATCGAGCGAGTCCCGGTGCATGAGCAGCATCTGGTAGAACTTCGCCGCGTTGTTCCAGTCCTTCGCGGCGAAGTGGGCGCCGGCGAGACCGATGAGGGTCGGGAGGTCACCCGACTCGAGCTGGTGCGCCTTCGCGAAGGCCTTGATGGCCTCGTCGGTGTCGCCGACCTCCATGGCCGTCGTACCGAGCATGAAGGAGAGGCGGTGCTGTTCCGATCCGTCGCGCTTCGCCGAGCCCTTCACCAGCATCTTGAGGAGCGGGAAGGCCGCGGGATGGCGTCCCGTGCGGGTGTAGACGTCGACCAGCGGGAGAGCCGCCTCTTCGCTGTCGGCATCCGACTCGAGCGCCTGCTCGTAGCACTGGACCGCGCGGTCGTGCTCCTCGAGCTGGTTGTCGTAGAGGCGACCCAGCTCGACGAGGCGCTGCGCCTTGACGCGCGGGTTCTCGCTGAAGCGGGCCTCCTGATCGAGCGTCTTCGCCGCGGCGAGCCACTCGCCGGAGTCGAGCTGGATCTTCCGCATCGCCTCGAGCGAGGGAAGGTGCGCGGGCTCGAGATCGGTCGCCTTGCGGTACTGCTCGAGCGCGCCGCCACGGTCCCCGAGCTCGTTGTCGAGCACCTGGCCCATGCGGTACGCCAGGTCGACCTGGCGCGCCGGATCGCTCACGAGGCGGATGAGCTGGCCCATCATGTCGAGGGCGGAGCTGTGGTCGCCGCGCTTCGTGTAGAGGCGCGAGAGCACGTCGAGCGCCTCCTGGTCGTGCTCCTCGACGCCGAGGACGTTGAGGTAGCTGTCGATCGCGCGATCGACGTCGTCGAGCTCCTTCTGATGGACCTCGCCGATGGCCTTGTAGCAGCGGATCTTCTCACCCCGGTCGGGCGTCGCCTGCACGTGACGCTCGTAGGTGTCGATGAGCTGATCCCACTTCTTCATCGCGCGGTAGAGCCGCTCGAGGCCGTTGAGGGCGCCCTCGTGGTTCGGCGCGATGTCGACGACCTGCTCGAGGCGCTGCGCTGCGCGCTCGGGCTTGAGGAACTCCTCCTCCCACATGCTCGCCATCCACACGAGGATCGCGATGCGCT
This sequence comes from Polyangiales bacterium, assembly GCA_046351215.1. Taxonomy (GTDB): domain Bacteria; phylum Myxococcota_A; class Polyangia; order Polyangiales; family Houyiibacteriaceae; genus JAXLYX01. Next base: position 489,557 of record JAXLYX010000007.1, read on the forward strand.
CGCGCTCCGTCTGGACGACGTCGAGCTCGGTCTCGAGGACCTCCATGAGCTCGGTCCACTTCTGCGTCTGCGAGTACAGACGCTCGAGGCCCTTGAGCGCACGCAGGTTCGTGGCGTCGGTCTTGAGGACGTCCCGATACGTGTCGATGGCCTTCGCGGCGTCGCGGATGCGATCCTCGAAGGTCTCGCCGATGAGCAGCTTCGCCTCGACGATCTCGTCGTCGGCCGTCAGCACGCCCACCTTCTTCTGGAGGATGTCCAGGTAGGCGGGCCACTGCATCTGCTCGCGGTAGATGCGCTCGAGGGCGACCATCGCCGACAGGGTCGACGGGGCGATCTCGAGGGCCTTCAGGTAGAAGCCGGGAGCCTGATCGGGGACCCCGAGCTGGTTCTCGGCGAGGTCGCCCATCTGGACGTAGGTCGCCGAGAGGATCGCCGGATCCTTCGTCATCTCGACGAGGCGACCGAGCACCTGGGCGAGCGTGTCCCACTGCTGCGTGCTGCGGTACAGGTCCGCCATCTGCTGCATCGCGGGGACGTTGCCCGGATCGAGGGCGAGGATCTGCTGGTAGTAGGGGATCGCGTACTCGGGATGCCCGAGCTCGGCGCCGTACCACTTGGCGCAGTTCAGGCAGATCGCGATCTTGATCTCGGGATCGGTGACCTGCTGGAGCGCGGCGTTGGCGGCCGTGAGGAGCTCGTTCCACTTGCTGGCGGCGGCCGTCACGCGCTCGAGCTCACGCGCGGTGGCCCGGTTCGTGTAGTCCTCTTCCCACGCGATCTGGAGGGCGCTGAACGCCTGCTCGAGGTCGTCGAGCTTCGTCTCGTAGACCTTCGCCGCCTTCGAGAGGAGACCGACGCGCTCGCGCACGTTCTCGGTGTGCTCGTAGCGGGTCACGTAGAGGTCCGTGAGGTCCTCCCAGCGACCGGCCTCGGTGTGCAGCGTCTCGAGACGCTGGAAGGCGTACTCGTGGAGCGGCGCGATCTCCAGGATGCGCTGGAAGGCGCTCGTGCCGCCGTCCGCGTTCTCGAGCTGCTCGGCATGCGTCGCGGCGATCGCGAGGAGCTGACCGATGCGGCTCTCCGCGTCGTCGAGCACGGCGGCGCGCTTCTCCATGACGCCGACGACGTCGTCCCACCCGTTGTCGTCGCGATGGATGAGCTCGAGGCCTGCCAGCGCGTCGAAGTTGCGGGGGTTGATGTCGAGGACGGAGCGGTACGCGTCCGCGGCGTCCATCGGCTGCTCGAGCTGGTTCTTGTAGATGGAACCGAGCTGCATGTAGCAGTGCTCGAGCGTCGCGTCGGGGAGCACGGCGGCCCCCACGTCGATGACGCGGTGGAGCGTCTGGGCGACGTCGTGCCAGTTGCTCGCCGCGCGGTGGATCTCGGCGATCTGGAAGAGGGCCTCGGTGTTGACGGGCTCGATGCCGAGCACCTGCTCCCAGCACTCGATGGCCTTCTCGGGCTTGCCGAGCTTCGAGTACCAGATGCGTCCGAGGTCCGTGTAGACCTGGATGCAGAGCTCCTCGTTGCCCTGGGCGCGCGCCTCCTCGGCCTCGCGCTCGAGGATGTCGACGAGGTCGCGCCAGTTCTTCTGGGCCGTCAGGATGTTGCCGATGGCGTTCAGCGCCTCGAGGTCCTCACCGCGGATCTCGAGCACCTGACGCCACAGCTGGACCGACTTCGTCGGATCGCCGAGCTTGTCGGAGGCGAGGCGCGCCATCCGCGCGAGCAGGTCCGCTCGCTGGGTGTCGCCGAAGACGATCTCCAGCTCCTTCGCGAAGGCCGCGTAGAGATTCGGCCAGTCCGAACGACGCGTGTAGATGTCCTCGAGGGCCCGGACGGCCTCGAGATGCTCCGGATCGAGATCCGAGAGGATCCGGCGGTACACCGAGATCGCCTCGTCCGTACGATGCAGATCGTCCTCGAGGACGTGACCGAGCCGGTAGCTGAGCTCGATCTGGTCGTCCTTCCGATCCGAGACCGCGATGCGGCGCTTGAGCACGTCCGCGAGCGACTCGTGCGCACCGTGCGCGAGGTAGATGCGGTCGAGGGCCGCGAGCGACTCCTCGTCCGAGCTCTTCACCGAGAGCACGAAGCGGTAGGCGCCCTCGGCGCGCTGGGTGTCTCCGAGCTCTTCCTCGAAGATGCGCGCCTGGCGACGGCCGAGATCGACCTTCGCCTCGGCGTTCGACGTGGCCTCGATGGCCGACGCGTAGGTGTCCGCGAGCCCGGCCCACTCGCCGAGCACGCCGGCGAGCCGCTCGGCCTCCCCGATCGACTGCTCGTTCGCGGCGTCCTCGAGCAAAGCGCGCTGATGCCACGCGAGGGCGAGCGAGCCGTCGGCCATCCGCTCCTCGGCGATCTCGGCGATGCGCTGCATCAGACCGACGCGCTGCGTCGCGTCCGACAGGAAGTGCAGCTGGACCTCGTGGACGCCGAGGAGGCGATCCCAGATCTCCTGCATGCGATAGAGCGGCTCGAGGATCTCGGCGATGGCCGTCGGACGCACGCCGGCGTCGAGCAGCCCCTCGAGGGCCACGAGCGCGTCCCGGTGGTCCGGGGCGGCCGAGAGGATGTCGCGGTACTGGCGGATCGCCCCGTCGACGTCGCCGAGGTAGTGCTGGAGCACCTGACCGAGGCGGTACTGGAACTCGAGGCTCTGCTCCGGATCCGCGGCCGACTGGATCTCGACCTTGAGGATCTCGGCGAGCTCGCGCCAGCGGCCGGTCGCCTGGTAGAGGCGATCGAGGGACTCGATGGCCTCCGTGTGCGCCGGATCGGCCTCGAACACGAGGACGTGGTGCGCGATGGCCGCGTCGACGTCGCCGATCTGCGACTCGTAGGCCTTCGCGGAGCGGAGCGCGAGGTCGACGACGTCGGCCGGGGACTCGGCCTTGATCTTCGCGATCTCGACGTCGTAGAGGCGCGTGACCTCACGCCACCCGTCGACCGACGGTGCGAGGCGCTCGAGGTGCGAGATCGTGTCCTCGTTCCGGTTGTCGAACGGGAGCGCGCGCCCGTAGGCCTCGAACGACTTCGCGGGATTGTCGAGCGCGTCCTCCCAGAGCTGCGCGATCTGGTGGAGGAGCTCGACCTTCCGGGCGGGATCCTCCTCGTGCTCGTTCTGGACCTCGTGGACCCGGACGAGCTTCGCGAACTCGCCGGCCTGGCGGTAGACGGGCTCGAGCACGCCGGCCGCCGAAACGGGCACGAGCTTCTCGTCGATCATCGACTCGAGCGCCGCGAGCGTCGGCCCGTGGTCGGGGATCTGCTCGAGGATCTCGCGGTAGATGTCGACCGCGCGCGAGGCGTCGCCCAGCTTGCGGTGCCAGAGCTCGGCGATGCGGTAGCGGTAGCTGATGACCTCGTCGGGCTCGTGCGCGAGGTCCGCCTCGCGCTCGAGGACGCTGAGGAGCTCCTGCCAGTTCTGGGTCTGCTGGTAGAGCGCGTCGAGGCGACCGATCGCGGTCAGATCCTCGGGATCGATCTCGAGGATGCGCTGATACGTGTCGATCGCCTTCGACACGTCGCCGAGCTCTCGCTCGTAGACGGCGCCGACCTCGACGTAGAGGCGCTTCTTCTCGTCGGGATCGTCGACGATGTCGGCCTTGCGCGTGTAGACCTCGAGGAGGCTCTCCCACTTCTCGAGGCGCAGGTACAGCTCGATCAGCTTGTCGAGGGCCTGGAGGTCCTCCGGATCGAGCGTGAGGACCTGACGGTACACCTCGATGGCGTCGATCGGGCGCTCGAGGATCTCCTCGTACGTCGCCGCGCCGCGGAAGAGGTAGTCCTTCTGCTCGTCGACCGACGGGAGCATCGCGGACTTCGTGAGGTAGATCTTCGCGAGCTCCTCGTAGCGCTCGCCCTGGTGGTAGAGCCGCTCGAGCGAGCTCGCCGCGTCGAGGTGCGAGTCGTCGAGCTCGAGCACTCGCTTGTAGTGCTCGATCGCGCCCTGGAAGTCGCCGAGCTGCGTCTCGCGGATCTCGGCGGCCTTCACGTGGAGCGACGCGGCGAGCGCCGCGTCCTCGAGGCCCTGGACGCGCTCCTCGTAGACCTTCGCGAGGGCCTCGTAACCGCCCGTCGTCCGAGCGAGGCGCTCGAGCTGCTCCTGGGTGGTCGCGTTGGCGGGATCCTCGGCGAGCGCTCGCGCGAACGTCGAGAACGCCGAACCGAGATCGTCGATGGCGACCTCGTAGAGCTCCGCGATCCGGTGGAGCAGCTGCACGCGGCGCTCCGGCGAGCTCGCGTGACGCGCCTGGATCTCGTGGACGCCGATGAGCTTCTGGAACTCGCTCGCCGCCTGGTAGATCGGCTCGAGGATCTCGGCGATCACGACCTGGTGCTGCGGCTCGTTCAAGAGCCGCTCGAGCGCCGCGAGGGCGGGCGCGTTCGACGCGTCTCGCTCGAGCACCTGGCGGTAGATCTCGATGGCCGCCTCCGGCGCGCTCATCTTCGTCTCGCGCAGATCCGCGAGGCGGTTCATCAGGCCGATCTGGACGTCGGGATCCTGCGCGAGAGTGAGCTGGCGATCGACGTTGTCCGCGAGGTCGCTCCACATCGCCTGGCGCGCGAAGAGCTCGTCGAGCGCCGTGAGAGCGCGCTGGCTCGCCGGATCGATCTCGAGGATCTCCTTGAACACCCGGATGGCCTCGTGCGGCTCGCCGAGCTGGGCATCGTGGATGCCCGCCATCTGCGCGAGCAGGTCCTCCTGCTCGATCGGATCCTGCGAGAGCTCCGCCCGGCGGCGGAGCACGCCCACGAGGTCGCGCCAGCGCGAGGTCCGGCGGTACAGCGCCTCGAGCGCACCGAGGATCTCGAGATCGCCGGCGTCGATGTCGAGGCACTTCAGGTACGAGCCGACGGCGCCGTCCACGTCGCCGAGCTGGCTGTCCTGCATCGTGGCGGCCTTGATCCACAGCGTCCGGGAGAGGACGGGATCCTCGACCGCGCCCGCGAGCTCCTGGACGAGCGCGACGAGCTCCGGGAAGGCCTCTCGCTCGGCGGCGAGGATCTCGAGGCGACCGAGGGTCTCCTCGCTCTCGGGAGCCCCGCGCAGGGCCTCCGCGAGCGCCGCGAACGCCTTCGCCGCGTCCCCGATCCGCTCGTGATAGACCGAGCCGATCTTCGTGAGCAGCTCGAGCCGCTCCTGACCGTCCGCCGACCCGTCGTGGAGCACGCGGAGCGCACGGATGTGGTGCTCGTGATCCCCGCGAACCTCGTAGATGGGCTCGAGGATGCGGGCCGCGGGAACACCGACCTCGGCGTCCGCGAGCAGGTTCTCGAGGGCGAGGCGCGCTCCGTCGTGCTCCGGGACCAGCGTGAGCACCTCGCTCATGAGCTCGACGGCGCGCGGCTTCTGGCCGAGGTGCAGCTCGCAGGCGCGTCCGAGCCGGAACTTGAGGGCCGCGAGCTCCTCCTCGGACGGGGGACCGAGGTCGATGCGGCGCTCGAGGGTGCGCGCGAAGTCCTGCCAGCGGCCCTCGGACTCGAAGAGCCGATCGAGGGCGCGGTAGGCCTCGGCCTCGTCGTCACCCCACTCGGCGAGGATGCCCTGGTACGCCTGCACGGCGCTGTCGGCGTCCGCGAGCTCGTTCTCGAAGAGCGCGGCGCGCTCGTAGGCGAGCTGACGGCGCGCGTCCGAGTCGCCCTCGAGCTCGATGCGACGGTCGTAGATCTCGAGCAGCTCGGGATACCGGTTCGTCTGGCGGTAGAGCCCACCGAGGGCCGCGATGGCGTCGGCGTGGTCGTTCCGGACCTCGTACACCGAGCGGTACTGACGGATCGCCTCGGGGATCTTGCCGATCTGCGTGAGCACGCGACCGAGGTTCATGCGGAGGTCGATCTGATCGTCCTCGACGTCGGCCGCCTCGATCGCCTTCGTGTACCCGGCGACGACGCGATCCCAACCGCTCACGCCGGGCGCGACGCGCTCGACGTCCTCGCGGACGACGTCCGCCATCGGCGCGAGCGAGAACGCCTCGAGGTAGCGCTCGAACGCCGTTTCCGCCTGCTTCAGGCGCTCTTCGTAGAGCAAGCCGGTCTCGCGCAACAGGGCGACGCGGACCTCGGGCTCCGTCACGTGACGGAGACGGACCTCGTAGACCCCGACGAGCTTCTTCGCATCGTTCGCCGCCTCGTAGATCGGCGAGAGGGCCTCGGCGGCCTGGAGGTTGTTCGCGTCGAGCTCGAGCACCTTCTCGTAGGAGCGAGCGGCGCGCGGCGTCTGCTCCTTCTTCTCCTGCCAGAGACGGGCGACGCGGAAGAGGAGCGAGATGCGCTCGTCCTGCGGGACGTTCGTGTCGTCGGCCTCGCGCTCGACGAGACGGATGAGCTCGTCCCACTTGCCGGACGGAGCGTAGAACTCCTCGAGCTCGTCCCAGGCCTTGATCGCGACGTAGCGACGCTTGAGCTGCTCCTGCGCGCGCTTGTCCTCGGGATCGAGCGTGAGGAGACGCTGGAACGCCCGGACGGCGCCGTGGTCGTCGTTCGTCTTGTCCGCGTAGATCATGCCGAGCTTCTGGAGCTGGTTCTTCAGCTCCGTCTCGTTCGACGTGACGCTCACGAGCGTCTCGAGGACCTGCGCCAGCTTCTCCCACTCCCTCGCGCGCTCGTAGAGGCTCGCGAGGTTCGTGAGGGCGTCGTGGTGCGTCGGCTCGGTCTCGAGGACCTTGGCCCAGAGGTCGATGCAGACCTCGGGCTTGCGGAGGCGCTGCGTCGCGAGATCGGCCATCTCGACGTAGCGCTGGGCGCGCGCCGACTCGGGAAGGAGCTCGGCTTCGCGCTGCATGACGCGGACGAGGCTCTCCCAGTCGCGGCGCTTCTCGTACATCTCCTTGAGCTTCGCGATCGCGTCGGCGTCGTGGGGCGAGAGCTCGAGGAGCTGTTCGAAGCACTTGATCGCCTCGGCCTGGTTGCTGGACCGCTCGATGTAGAGCGTTCCGGCCTGGCGGAAGAGGTCGATCCTCTGGTCCCGGTCGACGACGATCTGCGCCTTCTGCAGGATCGACTTGATCACGTCCGACCAGCGCTTCTGCCCTTCGAACTTGACGATCGCCGCGTCCAGCTCGGCAATCTGCGCGAGCTCGGCGTCGGTCAGCTGGCGGGGCGCGCCCTCGGCGCTCGCCGACTCGGCGACGGCGGCATCAGCAGCCTCGGCGGGAGCCTCGTTGCTCTCGGCCGCGGTCTCGTCGATCTCGTGGACATCATGCTCGGACACGGTTGCCTCCGTCATTCGCCGATCGCCAGAAGGGACGGAGCTCCAGGGGAGCCGTCGTCCGCTCGGTGAGGAAGGATTGGATCAGGTGGCGTGCGCTCATGCGCTCGCTCAGGGGGTCTCGAGCTGCGAGATGCGCTCGCGAGCCGCCTGGGTGTAGTTCGCCGGGGTGTCGGGCCCCGCCGACTCGAGGAACTTCTGCAGGAACCGGCGTCCCTCCTCGCGGTTGCCCACGAGGCCGTAGGTCCAGCCGAGCGCGAAGAGCGCATCGCCCATTCCCGGCACGATCGCGAGCCCCGCCTTGAACTGCTCGATCGCCTGATCGTAGCTGCGCTGCTGCTGGTAGATCGTGCCGAGGACGTAGTGGAGCTGGGCCTTCTCGTCCGAGCCGGGGATCGCCACCTCGAGGCCGGAGCGGAGCACCTGGATGGCCTGCGGGAGGAAGCCGAGGTCGGCGTAGAGACGTCCGAGCTCGGTGTATCCCTCGATGAAGCGGGGCCCCCGGCGGACGGCCTCCGTGAGGCGCTCGAGAGCCGCCTGCTCCTCGCCGAGGCGAACGAGCACCTGCCCGAGCTTGAAGTGGGCCTTGAAGAGCGAGGGGTCGAGCGCGATGCAGCGCTCGAACGCGGCCTTGGCGCCCTGCAGATCGGGCTCCTCGAGCTGGAGGAGGATCGAGCCGAGCTTGTAGTGGTAGTTCGCGACCTGGCCGTTGGCCTGGATGGCGCGCTCCATCGACTCGCGGGCCTTCGGGAAGTCCCGGAGGTCGAGATGCACCATGGCGAGGTTGTAGAACGCCTGGTCGTTGGTCGGATCGATCGACCCGGCCTGCTCCAGCTTCTGGATGGCCTCCAGCTGCCGGCGCTGCTGGGCCATCACGAGGCCCTCGTTCATCGCCGCCACGGACTCCACGCGTGCCCGCGAGCAGCTCGAGGCGCCCATCGTGAGCGCGAGACCGGCGACGGTCACCAGAAGGAGCAAGAGACGCTTCATCGAATCGATCCTCCCCACGGAACGAAACTCCTCGGGGCCGCGATAGTACGAAACCGCGGCAACGGATCTCAACACCGAAAACGCGAAAGGCGACGCGGGCCTAGTCGCGCTTTGGCGGCCCGTTCGGCGCCCCGAAACGGCGACGGGGCGCCCGGCTGCGCCGGACACCCCGTCTCTCCTACACCCACTCCCGTGGGGGACCGCTCAACCGCCCGAGGAGGTCAGCATGAACGGGTAGTTGACGATGACGATGCCGCCACCTTCCGGCGAGGGGAACGACCAGCGTCGAACCGCCGAGGAGATGCAGCCCTCGACCTGACCGTTGCCGAGCGAGCTGTTCGCCACCATCGCCGTCTGGACCGAGCCGGTCGGCGAGATGATGAAGCGCACGGTGACGCGGCCCTGGAGATCCGGCCGGGAGTTGAGGCCCTGCTCGTAGCAGAACCGGACCTCGTTCATGTGGCGACGCACGACGCGTCGGATGACCTCGGCCGAGAGCGAGCCGCGGACGTCCGCGTCACCCGCCGGGCGGACCTGCGGGGTCACGCCGCCACGCTCGCGCATGTCGCCGACGCCGCGACCGTAGCCCTGACCGTCGCCCGTGCCGCCACCGTGACCGATGGTCCCGAAGGTGCCCATGCCGATGGTGCCGGCGCCCGTGCCGCCGCCGCCGATGCCCGTGCCGCGGAGGCCGAGACCACCGAAGCCCGCGTTCTCACCGATCTGCGCTCCCATCATGGCGCCGAGGGCGGACATCGGATCGCTGCCGATCGCGGTATCGCCACCGTACGGCGAGGTCGGCGCGTTGAACGAGCCGGTCATCGCGGCGAGGGTGCCGAGAATACCGGCCGTGCGCGCCTGCTCGATCGCGTTCTGACGCGCGAGCTGCTGATCCTCGGGGTTCGCGTTGCCCTGGATCGCGTAGCGATTGTTGGTGCGACGGGCGTTCTCGCGTCCCATCGCGCCTTCGTCGTCGCGCGCCCGCTGGCCCTGGCCACCGGCCGACTGCGAATTCGAATTCGTCTGCGGCTGCTCGGGCGGCGGAGGAGTCTCGGGCGGCTGCATCAGGTACTGCACGAGGCGGTTGTTCTGATCCAGCTGGTCGCCGCCGAGGCTGCCCACGTCCGGCACGAGGAAGTAGCCGATGACGCCGACGATGCCGAAGAACGAGGCCGCGCCACCGACGAAGGCGAGCGGCGCCCAGTCGATCTTCGCGCCCGCTCCGACCTTCTTGCCGGCCGGGACGGCCTTCACCTGGAAGGTGAAGCCCTTGTACTTGATGCGCACCTGATCGTTCGGATTCAGGCGGTACTGGAGCGCACCGTGGAGCGCCGGGCTCGAGCCGAGCAGGCCCTCGGAATTCAGCTGGGCGAAGGGCTTCACCTGCCCGCCCGACCGCACGTCGCCGCTGGCGCCCGCCGGGAAGACGGCGAAGACCTGCCCGCCGTCCGCCGACGTCACGGGATAGCGCGGGAAGCCGAGGAACTCGCCTTCCATCTGGAAGTCGGGCTTCTCCTTGCCCTCCGCCTCGCCGACCACGAACGCGCGCGGCGGGCTGAGGTGCGTGACCTGGAGGACGTCGCGATCGCCCCAGAGCACCACGACCTCGACGGCCGGGACGTTCGTCTCGACCTCGCTCGACTCGACGGCGGGCGCCGACGCGACGAGCGCGTAGTACGCGTTCGACGGATCGCCTTCCTCCTCGGGAGCCGCTTCGGTCGCCTTCGGCGCCGGCGCGAAGACGTTCGGAACCACGTTCTGCTTCGCCGCGAAGGGATTCGGCGCCGCGGGCTTCGCGGCCGCGGGAGCCGCGGGCTTCGCAGCGGGCGGCGCCGCCGGAGCGGCCGGCTTCGCAGCCGCCGGAGCCGCGGGCGGGGCCGCCGGAGCCGCGGGCTTCGCGGCGGGGGCCGGGGCGGGCGCCGCGGCGGCCTGCGACGCAGGGCGGTACGTCACCTTGATCCGGGTGTTGCCGAGCTTGACCTCGTCCCCGGACGTGAGCTTGCCCTTGTTCACCTTCTGGCCGTTGACGAAGGTGCCGGTCGCCGAGCCGAGATCCATGATCACGACGTCGTTCGTACCGGTGACCTCGATATAGGCATGCATCCGGGACACGGCCTCGTCGTCGATCCGGAGATGGCTCGACGGCAGCTTGCCGACCTTGATGATGTCCTGCGCCAGCTCCTCCGTCCGGACGAGGTCGTCCCCGGAGTAGATCTCGAAGGTGAACTGGACTTTCGCGTTGCTCTGCGTCACCGCCGCCTCCGCCGTCGTGGCCTGCGTTGGGGTTGCCGCGTCCTAGTGGACCGCGGTCAGAGATCCTCGACCGACTTGAGCATCTCGGGCACGAAGTGCTCGCGGATGCGGATCAGCGAGGCACGACGGCCACGTCGGCGGACGTTGAGCATCTCGCCGTCGGGGCGGACGAGGTCGCCGGTGACGACATCGTCCTCGAAGTTGTAGGTGGTCTCACCCGGCTGCTCCGCGTTGTCCTGCGCCATCGCGGGGAACGCGGGCACCGTGAGCATCGCCACCACCAAGAGCCACTTGCGCGTCATGTCGGACCTCCGACCTCGATCCATGGGACGAGGATGCTACCGAAATCCGTTCCCCGGGGTCAACCGTTGCCTCGGAAAACCGGTGCACGAACCTTGGACACCCGGCGGACGGCCGGGTTCCCACCAAAAAGCAGGGTAACCACGAATCCCTCGGGGCGATCGTCCCGGCCCGGGGAGCCCGGAACGGCGAAGGGCGCCGCGAGGCGCCCTTCCCTTCCACGATCGCAGGGGTCGCCCCCGGCTCGCCTACTGCTGCTGCTGTTGCTGCTGCTGCTCGGCCTCGCGCTGCATCTGCTCGGCTTCGCGCTGCATCTGCTCGCCTTCCTGGATGGCCCGGATCGTCTGCTGGATCAGCTGCTTGCGTCCCGGACGGCAGTTGCCGCGCGCCAGGCGACGGCGGCCGGGGCGCTGCTGCTGCTCGGCGCACTGCCGCGTCACCTCGGTGACCGTGTCGGCGTACGTCGCGTTGTTCCCGGCCTTCGCGAGGAACTGGTCGAGGTAGCGGAGGGCCTGCTGCAGATCCGGGACCGCGCCCGACATGTAGTCGTTGTAGAGGATGGCCAGGTTGAAGTAGGCCTCGGGCCGGTTGGCGTCGAGCTGGATCGCCCGCTCGTACTGGGCCTTCGCCTCGTCCACCCGGTTCAGACCACGGAGCGCGGAGCCGAGACCGACGGCCGCCTCGTAGCTACGGGGCCGCAGCTCGGTCGCGCGCTGGAAGGCGCGCTGGGCGTCCTCGTAGCCTCGGAACGAGAAGGTGATCTGACCGAAGTTCATCTGGGCCTCGTAGAGGCTCGAGTCGAGCTCGGTCGCACGCTGGAAGTAGCGGAGCGCGTCGTTGATGTCGCCGCGACGGAGCCGGATGAGACCCCAGGTGTTGTAGATCGGCGCGTAGTTCGCGTTCAGCAGCTGCGCCTGGCGGCAGACGATCTCGGCGAGATCGAGCGCCTGGACGTTGCTCGCCCGCTGGCCCTGCCGGTAGTAGATGAGCGCCATCTCGTTGAACGCCGGCATGTAGTCCGACGTGATCGCGAGCGCGCGCCGCAGGTTGTTGAGCGCCTCCGCCTCCTGCTCCTGGCTCTCCTGGGCCTGGAGCATGGCGAGGTTCACGTACGCCGGCGTGCACTGTCCGTCCTTCTCGAGGGCGGTCGTGAACGCCTGCTTCGCTCCCGCGCGATCGCCGTCGGCGAGCTCCATGAGGCCGAGGCCCACGCGCGCGCCGCACACCGAATCGGAGATCGACAGGGCGCGCTCGTAGAACCGACGAGCATCGGAGCGCTCGCCGCAGCGCTCGGAGACGAGGCCGGACATGTAGACCGCCTCGGCGAAGCGACCGTTCTGCTCGTCGTTCGCCTCGTCGAGATCGGACAGCACCTCGCGGCAGCGATCCGAGTTCCAGCCCTGCTGCTCGTAGTTGTTGAACTTGGTGATCGCGTCGGTCCAGTGCTGGTGGGCCTCGCGGGTCACGGCCTGACCGCTCGCCGAGGTGATGGCCTCGCCGCCGGCCGTGGTCGCGACGTTGCCGTTCGCTCCACCGCCGCCACCGCCGCCACCACCGCCGCCCGAGGCGCCGCCGCCGCCACCCCCACAACCCGTACCGACGGCGAGCGCCGCGACGAGGAGGATCGAATGCGAACGCATGGACTTCTCCTTGCGAATGCTCATTGCTGGTCTCCCTCGTCCTCTTCACCCGCGGGCCGGCCGAGCGACGCGACTCCGGGCGTGCCCGGCGTTTCGAAGGCGTTCGTGGCCGGGCCGCGGAGCTCGGCAGCGATCGGGTACTCGCGCGGGTTCAGACGGTTCAGCTCCTGCTCGCACTGACGCGAGTACTCGTTGAACCATCGGACGTTCGTCGCCGTGCGCAGGCAGAAGAGGAAGGCCTCCGTCGCCTGGCGCAGGAGCGGCTCGGACTGCTCCTCGAGGGCGCCGACGTAGACGTTGTAGAGCTCGTAGTCGTTCTCGATCTCCTCGGGCACCGGAGCCTCTCGGAACGAGTCGACGAACTGGCGGTACATGACGCCCACGCGCGAGGCGGCGGCGACCTGCCATGCGGCGGACTGGAGGATCACGCCGTTCTCGATGGGGACGCGGACCTGCGCGATCTTCGCGTAATCCGCTTCGGCCGCGCGGAGGGCCGCCATCTTCTGCTCGACCCAGCGGCGGAACTCGGTCTGGGACCACTGCTGGACGCGCTGCATGTTGCGACCGCCCGAGTACCGCGGGAAGCGGATGGCCTCGAAGGCGCGGTACTTGCGCTCGGCGAGATAGAAGAGCGCCTCGGAGGTCGCGTCGACCGACTCGCGGAGCATGCGGATCTGCTCGCCCTGCGAGATGTTGGTCATGCGCGCGATCGCCTGGGGGGCACCACCGTTCCAGAGGCGGACGGCCGCGTCGAACATGTCCTTCGCGTCGTCGGGCTTCTCCTCGTGGATGTAGGCCCGACCGACGGCGACGTTGGCCATGATCAGCTGGTGGGGTGTCGCCATGCGCGAGAAGTCGCGGATGTAGCGCCGGTAGTAGAGCACCACCTTGTCCCACTGCTCGCGGTGCTCGTAGAGCTGGCCGACGGCGTAGTAGACCTGGGCGGTCTCGCGGGGCATGGTGCGCGCATAGTTGCGCTGGAAGAGGTCGGCATCGGCGATCGCCTGCTCCTCCTGGGCGAGACCCAGGCGGAAGAGCGTCGCGTTCATGAGCGCCTCGGAGGCCACCGCGCAGCGGCCCTCGTTGCGCTCCTGCTCGGTGCACTGCGAGCCGTCCTCGCCCGCGTACTGCGTGGCGAAGCGCTCGTACCACTCGGACGCTTCGGGGTAGTACGCGAGGGCGTGGTAGTTCGCGCCGACGAAGTAGATCGCGCGCTTCGAGAGCGGGCTCTCCGGATAGGCGCCGATGAGCGCGCGGCGGACGCGGATCGCCTTGCCGACGAGATGCGCCGACTCGTAGTTGATGGCGGCGTTGTAGAGGATCTCGTCCATGGCGCCGCACTGCTGGTCGGCCGGGAGGGTCCGGTTGCGACGGAAGAGCGCGATGTAGGCCTGCGCCGCCTCGCGGAAGCGACCGGCGCTCTGGAGGGCCTCGGCCCGCTTGCGCTTGACCTGGCAGGTCAGGTTCTCGAGCACGGGGCAGAGCTCCCCGTACCGGCTGCGATCCGAGTCGCTCGAGCAGTAGAGCGAGCTCATCGGCTCGATGTTCGCCTCGATCTCGTCGACGCACTCCGGGACGTTCGGCGTCCGGCGCGTGCCGATGATGTTCAAGCAGTCGAGGTAGAGGTTCGCGGCGTACTCCGAGTACTCGCTGTCGCGATGGTTGTACGCGATGTCGCGGAAGAGGAGCGCGGCCTCTTCGTAGGCGTTCGCTTCGTAGTAGATGCGGGCGCGGCGATACTTGATCTGCGCCATGTCCTCGGCCTGGGCGCCTGCGACGCAGACGTAATTCGAGAAGGCGCGGAGCATGCCCTGCTCGAGCTGCGTGAACTCGCGCCGCGCGAACTGGGCCTGGGCCTCGGTGGGCGCGGCGGCCTGCTGCTGCTGCGCGCCGCGACGGCCTCGACGGCCCGCGGGAGCGGCCTGTTGCGCCGGCTGCGGCGTCTGCGGCTGGGCATCGCCCGCCGCCTGACGCTCACGGCCCTGGTACTGGCTCTGGTACAGGTTGTTGTAGCAGAGCACCGCGGCGTACGCGGCGTCGCTCGTGAACTCGCCCTGCGGGTTGATCGAGACGACCTGGTCGAACGCCGGACCGCAGCGCTGCCAGTCCTGCGCCTTGTAGAGGAGGTCGGCGTAGTAGTAGGCGACCTTGTACTTGCTCGGCCAGTCCTCGCGACGGATCTCGGGATACTCGAGATTCTCCATGTCGGGGAACTGGGCGAGCAGCATCTGGTAGAGGTCGGCCGCCTGGGTCATCGTCGCGCGGTCGTTGGTGCCCGGGTGATCCTCGGTACCGACGGCCTCGACGTGCCACTGCGTGGCGAGCGTGAAGAGCACGGCCGCGGTGGCCGCCTTGCACTCGTTCTTGGCGGTGTCCGGATGGGTCTCGCCGACGAACGTCTCGTACACGCGGGTCAGGCGCGCGAGCTCCTGGACCGTGTTGTTCTTGTTGCCCTGGTTCAGGACGGCGTTCGTGATCTTGCCCTCCCAACCGCAGAGTTTGTCGCTCTGGGGAGCCTCCGCCATCAGGCGATGGTAGGTCGCGATCGTCTTGTCCCACTGGCCGGTGTCGAAATAGAGCTCGGCCAGGGATTCGAGCATGTCGAGGGCGCCGTCACGGTTCTCCGCGTAGCGCATGAAGACGTCGAGCGCGCGCTCGGGCGTGCCGATGCGCGAGTACGGCATGACGAGCTCGCGACGCGCCTGACGCACGAGGTTCTGCGCGTCCGCGGCCTCGGGATGCTGGCGCGCGAAGTCGATGACGGCCGCGAACGACTCGAGCGAGCCGCGGAAGTCCTGCAGGTTGTACTGCGTCCAGGCGGTCTTGTAGAGCGCGTAGCCGTAGATCGAGTTGCGCTCGGGCGGGAACTCCGTGACGCGCTGGTAGAACTGCAGCGCGGCCTGCATCTCGCCGGTGCCGAAGTAGTACTCGCCGAACGAGAGGTACGCGTGCGGGATGAAGCGGCTCTCGGGATGGTCCTTGATGAGGCGCAGGTAGACCTGACGCGCGCTGTCCATCTGGTTCATCTCTTCGAGGCCGAAGGCCAGCGAGAAGAGGACCTCGTCCATCCGGCGGTAGTTCGGATGCTCGGTGATGAGCTGGGCGTACGCGCCGTTCGCGTTGTTCCGCGCCTCCGTCAGCTGCGCCTCGAGCTGCTGCTGCTGCTGCTGGAGCGACTGGCACTGCTGCGGGTTCGGGGTCGTCGTGCAGTTCGCGAAGATCGGCTCGTCGAGCGAGCGGATCTTCTGGGTCAGTGCCTGCTGCATCTCGAAGTACGTCTCGGCGAGACGGCGGAGCAGCTCGGGGCGCTGGGGATTGCTCGGCTGGGTGTTGCGGACGATGCGTCGCGCGGTCTCGACCTCGCGCTGCAGGAGCTCGAGCTGACGCGCCTGGATCTCCTCGCGGTTCATCGCCTGGGCGCGCGAGATCTCGAAGCCCGGGCCGCGCGTCTGCTGCGCCTGCGGCTCCTGGGGCCGCTGCACGGCGGTGACCGCCGACGCGCGCGGCTGACCCGACGGTGGCGCCTGGATCCGAGGCGCATTGGTCGGGCATTCGTTGATCGCCGTCTGGAACGACGGGGCGACGCAGACGACAGGCGGCGCCTGGACCGACGAGGCCCCGGAAGCCGGGCGGTTACCGCCCGAAGCGCCGCCCTGCTGCGCGACGACCGCCGTAGCGACGCCCGCGGAGAACGACGCCAGGAGGACGAGGAGTCCGATTCGACGCATGGAGTTCACCTGCCGCAGAGGTTCGTGACCTGCTGACGATAGAAGCCGAGCTCGTCGCGCCAGTACTCGCCGTCGAACGGCCAGCGCTGGTGCTCTTCGTCGACGACGACTTCACCGCCGCCCGATTCGCGAGCCTGGGTCATCTGCTGCTCGAGAGCCTGATCGAGCTGACCGCGCTGGTACGTGGCGATCTCGAGCTCGACGATGTCGACCTGGTTCGAGAGCTCCTGGAGCTCCGAGATCAGGCGGTTGTAGCGGCCGCGCGCGAGATCGCCGGCCTGATCGACGCCGAACGACTTGGCGAGCGCGACGTCCTGGAGGATCCGGGCGCCGACCGACGAGTTGCGGAAGGCCTCCGGCTCGGCGAGGAAGCGCTGCTCCTCCTCCTCGAGATCCGCCACGTACTCCAGGTTGCGGAGAATCGTGCGATCGCTGAGGGCCGACGAGACGAGACCGCGGATCTTCTCCGGGAGCTCGGCCTGACCGGCGCGGACCTGCTTGAGGAACTCGAAGAACTGCGTGTTGTCCTCGAAGCGCGCGAGGGTCGTCTCGAGCTCCGTGCGCACGGGATCGTAGCGCTGGTGGTAGAGCTGGATCATCGCCTCGGCGTTGTCGATCTGGCAGTTCACGAAGAACGTGACGGCCTTCAGGACGATGCCTTCGGGGTAGTACGAGTTCGGGAAGAACGGCGAGTTCAGCGTGTGGACGTTGCCGAGGGCGCGGGAGTACTCGTCGGCGAGGAAGAAGGCCCACGACGACTCGAAGAGCGCGTCGAGCCAGTACTCGCTTCCCTGCGCGACCTTGTTCCACGCCTCGACCGCCTGGCCGAGGATCCGTCCGTCGACGTCACGCTCGCCCGTCTCCGGATCGACGCGGTTCGCCGCGGTGTAGTAGACGCGCGCGAGCGAGATCCAGGCGAGGTTCTTCATGCGATCCTCGTCCTCGATGTCGATCGAGCCGTTGTCGATCCCGTCGAGGATGGCGCGGAAGGCGGCGATCGCCGGACGCGCGCGACGCATGCGGACGTTCGTGATGCCCTCGAAGAACTTCGCGTCGACGTACTGCGGCGAGCTCGGGGCGATCCGGTCGAAGAGCGTCGACGCCTGCTGGAACTCGCCCTGCGAGTACTGGTAGCGCCCCATGAGGTAGAGGAGCTGGTTGTAGAGCGCGGCCGACTCCGGCGTGTTGAAGCGCTCGAGCTGATCGACGCCGTAGCGGCCGACCTTCTCGATGATGCCGGCGGACTCGGGCAGCTGCGAAGCGAGCTGCGCGAGCCACTGGAGCGTCTCGTCGAAGAAGAGATGCGAGCTACCCGCCTGCGAGATCTCGTCGAAGAGACTCAGCGCCGACTGGTAGTACTCCATGTGATAGAGGCACTTCGCGAGGAAGAACTGCGCCTTCTGCAGGTTCGCCGGCGCGTCTCCGGTCTCGCCGTCGACGACGCGCTGGAACTGCACGGCGGCCTCTTGGTGCCGATCCGATTCGTAGAGGCGCAGCGCATTGGCCATCGCCTCCGAGGGGGGCCCCTCGGCCGGCGGCGCGGCCTGCTGGCCCGACTCTTCCACGCCGAAAGCCATGTCCTGCGCCGAAGTCATCGAAGGCAGCACGGCCCCCGCGATCCACGCGACGCAGACAAACCAGAGAGAGCTACGCGTCATCAGAACGGCTCCTCGTCGGGTCGCCCCACCCGAGTCAAGACCGGGCGCACCCGGCACGCCCGCAAACCCCAACGATGTCAATACGTTAGAAAGGGTTTGGCTGGCGATGATAGAAAGGGGGGGCGTCCAATGTCAAGGCCTTCCGGAGGGAGGGCGGGACCACGAGCCCACGAGACGTTTCGCGACCTCGGTCACGGACGAACCTCGGGGTTGACATGCCGACGCGGCCCCCGCTAACGTCGACCCGTTCTTCGAGGCGACCGATGCGGCCTAGCGCGGTCGTTCCCCACGTATCGTCGAGAGAGGACCGGTCCATCCCATGCTCCGAGAGCTGTCGCACGCGCTGATCCGAGCCCTGCCCGTCATCGCCCTGGTGCTCTCCGCGGGCTGCACGAGCACGGGAGTCGGCGATCCCTGCACGCCGGAGGCGATTCCGGCGAACGGATTCCAGCGCCGCGAGGTCTACCTCGAGACGAACTCCGTGCAGTGCCGCACGCGCGTCTGCATGGTGTACGGGCTGCAGGGCAACCCCGAGAACGTGGTTCCGAACCCGCCGTGCGACACGACGCCGCTCGACCCGACCTGCACCACCCAGCAGGCCGTGGACAACCGCGTCTACTGCACCTGTCGCTGCGACGCCCCGGCCGGCTCGAACACGCCGACCTGCGAGTGCCCCGGCGGATACGAGTGCCGCGAGGTCCAGACGATCGGCGGCCCCGGCATCGTCGGCTCGTACTGCGTGAAGTCGGACGTGCAGCTCGACGGCCCGCAGTGACCTCCGAGGGAGCCGCGGCTCCCTCCCTCCGAAACGTCCCGCAACTCGCCCGCCGGTCGACCGAGACCCGCGGGCGATGTCGTTTTCCCCCTCCCCTCGCGAGCGAGGGCGGCTGGCCGAGTCGTACACGGCAGACCGCCTCGTCTCCCTCGGCTACGCGATCGTGGCCCGCAACGCACGTGTCGGCCGGCTCGAGCTCGATCTCGTCGTCCGTAGCCGGCAGCTCCTCGCCTTCGTCGAGGTCCGGGCGCGCACGACCCTCGAACACGGGCACCCCGGGGAGACGATCGACCGCGAGAAACGAGCCCGGGTGCGCAGGGCGGCGGCGGGCTGGCTCTCGGCGCATCCGTCCTCGGCCACGGAGGTCCGCTTCGACGCGGCTTGCGTCGTCTTCGACCGCGAAGGCCGGATCCGCGCGTGGCACTACTACCCCGGTGCGTTCTGAGGCGCCTTGCGCGGAAGCATGAACGCCCCGCGGAGGAAGGCTCCGCGAGGCGCTCCGATCGGTCGTCGTGCCGAGGCTCAGCCGTCGAGGGCGGCTTGCATCCGCTCGCGGACCTTCACGATCTTGTCCAGATCGGCCTCCGAGACGCCGGCGGCGCGCGCGCTCGCGATCGCCGAATCGAGATCGGAGATCTCCTCGACCTGGACACGGCGGAGCGCGTCCACCATCGAGGCGAACTCCTCGAAGAGCTCCTGGAGCTCGTCGCCCTTGCGCAGCCGTCCGGCGAGTTGGAGCTTGCCTCCGGCCACCTCGCGGAAGAGGAGCTTCATCTTGTAGGCGGGCCCGACCACCTTGTGGGTCACGACGATGCCCGTGAATCCGAGCGCCACGGTCAGGAGGACGATCCCCGAGACGATCGCGAGCAGGACCTTCCGGTCCTCCTCCTGCGCCATCGATTCGAGCTGCGACGCGACCTCCGGTGCGAGATCGGGCCGCATCGCCATCTGGACCATCATCGACTCGGTCTGACCGGTCGAATAGTTGTAGGCGATGTACCCGAGCACCGAGGCGACCGCGACCGTGACCGCCACGACCATGCCCGTGTACTTGAGCTGGAACCCCGGATCGAGGAGGTAGTTTCGGAGCTGCCGCTTGACCGGAGGTCTCTGGCTGTTGGTCTGGCTCGCCACGGTCGTCGCCCCCATGCTGCGCCTCGCGCCGTTTTTCCCGCTACTGCGGGAGAATCTAACCGAGCGTGATACGTCGAGAAAGTTCTCGTCCTACCTGGACGCCGATGGCGCGCTCGCCGCCATCGCCTGTGGAAGGCGCCGCAGGGCGCCTCGGATCGCGCCCTCGAGCGCCATCTGTTGGGCCTCCGGGCCCGTCGCTCCGGGCACCGTCGCCGAGCCCTGCAACATGGCTCGCATGTCTCTCCCGGGATACGTGCCTACGATCACCGAAATCACGGCCCGCGTGCCGGTCGGGCTCGACTCGAGCGTCGTGATCGAGCTGTCGAGGAAGAAGCCCGCCAGGCTGCGCCGGCGCAGGACGCCGTTGGTCTGGTTCGCAGTCTCGTTCTCCGGCGCGACCTCGACGCCCTCGAGCGTCGCGACCTCCCGCACGAGCACCGCGCGGACCTCGCGCAGCGCGGCTGCGTCGAGGGAGGTGCCGCGCGTCCCCGGCAGACCGACCCCGACGTAGTAACGCGCGTTTGGATTCGGGGTCGTGGTCGTCGAGCCCGTGGTCGTGGTCGTCGTCGCCGCCGTGGTGGTGGTGGTGGTGGTGGTCACCGCCACCGCCGCGTTGCGCCCTCGCGCCTCGATCGCGCGCGAAGCCCGTTGAGCGGCCGTCCGGACGGCCGTGTCGCGATCGGTCTGGGCCGTCCGCAGGACGGGCAGCGCGCTCGCGTCGCCCACGGTCTCGAGCGACGAGGCGGCCGCGGCCCGGACGGCGGGGTTCTCGTCCGACATCGCACGGACCAGCGCCTGCGTGACCTCGGGCGCGGGCGCGAGGCGACCGAGCGACAGGGCCGCCTGGGTGCGGGTACGGAACTCGGTCGAGGTCTGGAGCAGGCGGATCAGGTAGTCGGTGCGTGGATCCGCGAGCGCCGGCGACACCCCGACGAAGAGGCCGAGCCCGAGCACGAGGGCCCAGGCGAAACGCGAGAGGATGGGATGCTTCGGTCGCATGCGGTCTCGTGGCTTCCGGTCGCGCGCCGACGGGCGCTCCTCCTGAGACGATGCTCGCGGCGATTGCATCATCGGTTCCGCGACGAGTATCGCCGAGACCGGTCCCCGGCCGCAACGACCCACCGGGAACTCGTCGTGGGGCTTGAAGGAACTCCCACGATTGGCCACCGTGGCGGACGTGCGTTGGTCTCTCCTCGCCCTCCTCCTCGGGCTCGCTCCGGCCCCGGCCTCCGCACAGCTCCGTCTCTCGGTTCGCGCCGAGACGACCCTCGACGTGACGCCGTTCCAGGCGGAGGAGGGTCCCCACGTGCGCGTCCGGCTGGTCGACGACCAGGGGGCTCCCGTGGCCGGAGCCGCGGTGCGACTGCTCGCGGTGGGGTCCTCGGGAACCTGCCCCGCGATCCGGGACCTCCGGACCGGCGCCGACGGCCGGGCCGAGATCGTCCTCGACCCCCGATGCGCGATCGCGGCCATCCGCGCGAGCTACGAAGGCGACCCCCTCCACGAGGGCGCGACGGCCGAGGGCCCTCTCTCGCCCGTGCGCCCCGAGGGCGAGCTCCGCCTGCGGCTGCCGGGAGGCCAGGTGCTCGATCTCGATCGGCCCACGCACACGCTCGAGATCCGTGCACCGGAAGGAGCGAGGGCCCGCGGGATCCCGATCCGCGTGGAGGACGAGCTCGCTAGGCCGATCGCCGAGGGCCGTCTCGATGCGGACGGGCGGCTCGTCCTGCCGCTCCGCTCGGAGTCGCTCGGCGGCCCCGGCGCGGGTCGGCTCGTCGTGTCGGCCGAGGTCGGCGGCGACGTGGCGGCCCGTCGCGCGATGACGCCGATCGTCCGGCGACGGAACACCCATCTCGACCTCGAGGAGGTCGCCGACGACGAAGCCGCGATCTCGCTGCGTGGGCGTCTCTTCGATGCCCGCTCCGGTCTTCCCCGACAGGCGGTCGCCCTCGAGGTCGACGGGCGCCCCCTCGGCGCCGTCGAGACCGATGCGGACGGCTCGTTCCACTTCCGCTCCGTCGGGCGGCCGGACGCACGGGGCGAGACCTTCCGCGTCCAGGCGGTCTACCGCGCGAGCCAGACGGGGCGCACCGACGCGCGTTCGCCCAGCCTCGCGATCGCCGTCGAACGCGGCTCGCGTCTGCCCGACCTCGTGTTCCTCCTGCCGCTCGCGATCGCCGCGGCCGCCCTCCTCCGAGCGCGGCTCTCACCGCGCCGCACGGCCGATTCGGACGGGCCCCTCGCGGAGGTCGAGCTCGCCGTGCGTCGCCCACGGCAGCGCGCGGATCGCCGCGATCTCGGGGTCCGCGTCGTCGGTCGACGCGACGGGCGTCCGGTCGCCGGGGCGCGTGTGGACGTCGGCCGAGCCGAGGTCGGGGAGCGACTCACCGACGCGGACGGGCAGGTCCGGCTCGAAGACCTCCCCGAGGGACGCCACACGGTGGAGATTTCGGCGCTCGAGCACGCCCGCGTCGTCTTCGAGGTCGTCGTGCCCCATCGCGGGGAATATGGGGCCGTGCGCGTCCGGCTCACGTCGCTCCGGGATCGGGCGCTCGACGCGTTCGAGCCGGTCGCGACCGAGGTCCTCGGCGACTCCGAGGGCCTCTCGAGGGCGACCGTGAGGGACGTGGCCGCGCGCGCGGAGGGCACGGATCTACCCGCCGATCTGCCCTCGGACGTCGAGCGGCTCGCGTTCGCCGCCCCGTCTCCCGAGGAGGAGGAGGTCGACGCGCTCGAGGGCCGGGCGCGCCGGTTCCTCGCGAAGCGTCGCGCGGACCCACAGGCGCGTTGACTCGCACGCGCGCGGATCTCTATAGTCGGGCGCCGCACGTGGGGATACCGAGGCCGGCGCGGATCGCCGTGCGACGGACCGCGGGGACATCTTCCGGGGTGCGGCTCGAGGCTCGATGGAATCGATTCTGCTGATCGTCGTCGTCGCGGTCGTCCTGGTCGCGGTGGTGTTCTTCGTGCGCCGCAACAAGGGCGCGCTGCCCCCGCCCGCTTCGCACGAGGAGGGCCAGAAGCCCCTTCCCTCGTCGACCGCCAAGCCCGCGGCCGAGGCTCCCGCGCCCGCGGAGAAGCCCGCCGCGGCGCCGAAGCCGGCCGAGGCGCCGAAGCCGGCCGAGGCCGCGCCGCCGGCCGCGCCCGTCGCCGAGCCGCAGGCCCCCGCCGCCGCCGAGATCAAGCCCGTCGCGGTCGTCCAGACGGCGCCGGTCAAGGCCGTCTCCGCGCCCCCCCCGCCCCCGGCCAAGGCTCCGTCGGCCGAAGAAGAGATCTCGGCGCTCAAGAAGGGCCTCGGCGCGACGCGCGGCGGCCTCGTGGCCAGGCTGAAGAGCCTCTTCGGGCGGAAGCCGGAGATCGACCCGTCGGTGCTCGAGGAGATCGAGGAGATCCTCCTCACGTCCGACGTCGGCGTGAAGACCTCGCACGCGATCCTCGGTCGCCTGCGGGAGGGACTCGAGCGCAACGAGCTGACGAGCTCGGATCGTGTGTTCGAGGCGCTGCGCACCGAGGCGCGGGGCATCCTGGAGAAGGGAGCGGGCGGGATGCGCCTGCCCGCGTCGCCGTCGGTCGTCCTGTTCGTCGGCGTGAACGGCGTCGGCAAGACGACGACGATCGGCAAGCTCGCCTCCAAGCTGAAGGACTCGGGCAAGAAGGTCCTCCTCGTCGCGGGCGACACCTACCGCGCGGCCGCCGTGGTCCAGCTCGAGGCCTGGGGCCGTCGCGTCGGCTGCGACGTCGTGAAGGGCAAGGATCGCGCGGATCCGAGCGCCGTCATGTTCGACGCCGTGCAGAAGGCGAAGGACCAGGGCTACGACGTCGTGCTCTGCGATACCGCGGGACGTCTGCACACGAAGACGCCGCTGATGGACGAGCTCTCCAAGATCGGGCGCACGATCGAGAAGGCCCTCGGCCGCCCCGCCGACGAGGTGCTGCTCGTCCTCGATTCGACCACCGGTCAGAACGCGATGCAGCAGGCGCAGATCTTCAAGGACGCCCTCCCCCTCTCCGGCATCGTGCTCACGAAGCTCGACGGAACGGCGAAGGGCGGAGTCATCCTCGGAATCGTCGACGAGCACGCAATTCCCGTGCGCTACGTGGGCATCGGCGAGCGCGTCGAGGACCTGCGCGAATTCGTGGCCGGCCCCTTCGTCGAGGCGCTCTTCGATCGGTCCGACGACGACGCCGTCAGCTGACCGTTGATTGGCAAACAATGGCCGTGATATAGTCGGCCGACCTTTTCGAATTCCTGACTTTCACTGTTATTTCGAAGACTTAGGCGCACGCGGACGCTCCGAGCGAGGGGCAACCGGACTCGGAAACCCGGTGCGCGCGTGGACTCCACGACGAGAGTGGAAGGGGTCGCGATGAAGAAGTCTCTGTCACCGCTGTGGGTCGCCCTGACCGTCTGGCTCCTCCTGCCAGGACGGGTGGGCGCACAGATGGACTTCAGCCTGGACGAGACGGAGAGCAGCTCCGACGCCTCGGCCCAGCAGGAAGCAGCTCCCGCCGAAGGTGATCAATCCGGCGGCATGGGCGACGTGATCGGGTCGCTGGCCGCCGAGAGCCAGAACCAAGAGACCGAGACCGAGGACACGGGTCCCCGGCGGGACGAGCAGGTCGAGGAGATCTACGCCGTCCAGCAGGTCTACGCGCTCCGCCGTCGCCGCGCCGAGCTGATGCCGAACGCGGCGTTCAACGTGAACGACCCGTACCAGAGCCACGTCGGCGTGGGTCTGTCGGCGAACTACTGGTGGACCAACGTCCTCGCCATCGGTGCGAACTTCCTCTGGTACGACCTCGGGCAGAATTCGGCCCAGGAGTCGAACCTCGGATACGAGGTCCGGCGCTCGACCCGCCTCGCCATCCCGATGAACCAGTGGCAGACGGGCGCGTGGCTGAACTTCACGTACGTGCCCCTCTACGGCAAGTTCGCGATGTTCAACAAGTTCATCTTCCAGTGGGACGCGTACCTCGTCGGCGGCGTCGGTCTGATGCGGACCCGCCCCATCCCGGTCATCGACCAGGCGGTCCGCAACTTCGACTGGCAGAACCGCATGTCGTTCGA
This sequence comes from Polyangiales bacterium, assembly GCA_046351215.1. Classification (GTDB taxonomy): domain Bacteria; phylum Myxococcota_A; class Polyangia; order Polyangiales; family Houyiibacteriaceae; genus JAXLYX01. The sequence goes on from JAXLYX010000007.1 coordinate 514,319, forward strand.
CGTCGGCCTCGGCATCCGCGTCTTCCTGAGCCGCTGGCTCGCCTTCGTCTTCGAGATCCGCGACTACATGTGGATCGACAAGTACGAGAACCTCAACGTGGCTCCGCTCATCACCGATCGGGTGGATCCGAACACCTGGTACCAGAGCGGTTCGTCGCTCGTGAACAACGTTTCGATGGGCGTCGGTCTGACCTTCTTCATCCCGCCGCGGTTCGAGTACCGCCTGCCCAAGTGAAGGCCGAAGGAGCGATGGTCATGAAGACGCGGTTTCTCTCCATCCTGACCCTTGCGGCTGCCCTCGTCGGTGCCGAGGCGATGGCGCTTCCGAGCGGGCAGGCGTCCGCCCAGGAAGTGCAGGTCACGGGCCCGCTCGCTGGCGCGCCCGCCGTCCACCACATGCGGGTCTACCGCCAGAACCGGCTCCAGATCGCGCCGGTGCTCGGCATCACGCTGCGCGAGCCCTACCGCCAGTCGATGGTGCTGGGCATGCAGCTCCAGTACTTCCTCACGGACTGGCTCGGCATCGGCGTCTGGGGCGCGTACACGGGCGTGGGCTTCGACACGAACCTCACGAACAACATCCAGTCGCAGGGCGTCACCACCGAGCGGAACCAGCTCAGCCTCCCGTCCCGCGGGAACTTCCCGAAGCAGGTCGGGCAGATCACCGGTATCGGCGCGCTGCAGATGACCTTCGTGCCGCTGCGCGGCAAGCTGGCCCTCTTCCAGCGCCTCTTCGTCGACACGGACTTCTACATCTTCGGCGGCCTCGGCTTCGTGGGCCTCCAGGAGCGGTCCAACATCGCGGCGAGCACGTGCACGGACATGGCGATGACCAGCGTCACCGCCCAGAACGACTGCTTCCTCGCCTCCCAGACGGCGCGCTCCAACCGCATGGCCCTCTCGCCGACGTTCGGCGCGGGCCTGACCATGTACTTCGTCGACTGGTTCGGCATCGCCGTGGAGTGGCGCGGCTTCTACTTCAAGATGAACGACGCCGGCTTCGACGTGCTCGGTGGCGGCCCCGGCGGCGACTTCCCCGACGGCGTCGTGAACTCGAAGGACCGCGAGGGAGCCCTGACGCAGATGTTCAACCTCGCCCTGGTCTTCCACCTTCCGAGCCGGGCGCGGATCAGCGACTGAGCGCGTAGGGGTACGAAACGCGGAAAGGGCGCTCCTCGGAGCGCCCTTTTCGTTTCCGTCCCGCCGAGCCGCCGCGAGGTCGGTCCCGGTGATCGTCGGCGGGTCGACGCGGGGCCGCCCGCCCCCCCTCAGACCTTCGAGACCTTGCCCTCGGCGTCGATCGACACGGTCGCCGGCGCCTTCGCGCGCGCGAGGTGGGCCACGTCCTTCGGGATGGCGATCCCACGCGCCGCGAGCGCCTCGAAGGCGCGCGCACGCACGCGGGCGCTCTCGTCCTCGAAGATCCGGTCGAGGAGCGGCTTCGGCTCCTCCACGGCGCGGTCCTGGGCCGCATAGGCCGCCACCGCGTGGAAACGCGCGGACTCGTTCACGTCGCCGAGGAAACGCAGGACGGCCTCCGCGATGCGCGGATCCTTCCGCTGCTCGAGCTCCTTGAGGAGGTCGATCTTCTTCTCGGGATCGCGCGCGTACTCGGTGTCCATCGTCGCGAGGAGCGCGAGCAGCTCTTCGTTCACCCGCTCCTCCGGGAGCAGGGAAGCGAGCATGCGCACGGGCCAGGCGACCGTGTCGGTCTTGCGGAGGAACTCCACGATCGGGCCGACGGCTTCTTCGCCCGCCCCGACGATCCCGCGGAACGCGAGCTCCTTCTCCTCCTCGTCCGTGATGCCCGGATCGATGCGGAAGGTGAAGCGCGGCAGGAGCGCCTCGGCCGCCTCCTTGGTCTTCAGGTCGGCGACGGCCCGGATCGAATCCCAGCGGTCGGGGGCGTAGGCGCGCTTGTCCGCGATGCGCGGAGCATGCTTCCGAGCGACGTCGGCCGGGGACTTCTTACCGAAGAACGAGAGGATTCCCATGACTCCAACCCGATCCACCGTCGGGAAGGCCAGGCGGCCTTCAGCGGATCAGCACGGGGCGAAGGATGACCTGGGAGCCGTCGGTCTGCACCTGGAAGCGCACCTGGGGGACCCCGTGGCGCGCGGCCAGGTTCTTGGCATTGCCCTGGAGCCGCTGGATGAAGCGGTCCTGGGGGATGGCCGAGACGTCCTCGCCCGCGGCCCTCTTGGCGGCCACGTACTCCTGGAAGATCCGGGCGTGGTACGCCTCTTCGGACTCCGCCGCGAGCCGGCTCGCCAAGGCGGGATCGTCGATGGGATCGTTGGCGCCGCCCGAGGCTGCCGGAGCCGCGGCGGCCGCCGCGGCCGCCGCGAGGGCGGCGACGGGGCCGGGAGCGGGAGCGGCGGAACCTCCGGCCTCGCCCTCCCAGGCGCCACCGTTCGCGGAGCCCTCGTCGGAGACTCCGGTCGCCATCGCGATGAGCTGGTTGATGCGGTAGGCGAGGCCGCCGAAATCCTCTTCGTCGACCTCGATGCGGCGGTCCGCCTGCCCGTTGATGACGGCCAGCACGCCCTCCTCCATGTCCTCGATGGGGTCGAGCACGCTATTGGCGACGAAGGCGCCATAGCCGACCATCATCACGAGGCCGAAGAGCATCAGGTAGAGGAAGACGTTCGCCGACTTCGCCAGCTCGAGCCGCGCCGAGCGATTGCCCAGCACGACGTAGGCCATCTTCACGGACGAGACCATCGGGAGGGTCGAGACGACGCCGACGTAGCTGGTCCCCGAGAGCTCGGCGAGGAAAGGGGTGCTGGTGCCCCCGTCCTGGGCGGAGCGGGTCGCCGCCTGCTGCGGTCCCTCGAGCACCTGGGTGAGCGCATTCGCGGCTGGAGCGGTCAGCGAGGACGAGTAGACCTTGCCGCTCTCGACGAAGGCGACGTCGCCCTGCACGAGCTCCGCGAGCGCCGAGGCGACGCCGTTCGAGATGTCGTAGCCCACGACCAGCGCGCCCACGACCGTGCCGTCCGTGCCGCGGATCGGCGCCATGCCGACATCGAGGACCAGACGCTCCTCGGCCTTGAAGGCGTCGTGCGACGTGGTCCCGTTCGCGAGGACGTCCCGGAGACCGGGAAGTCGGGTCGTGAGCTGCTCGCCGAACATCCGGTTGATGTCGACGTCACGGGCGATCACCCGGCCCGCGTTGTCGGTGATCGCGACGATGTCGGGCCGCCCGCCGTGGTTGCGCTGAGGGTCCTGGAACCACGCGGCGACGCCCGTGGCGGCGTCGAAGGCGCGACGGCGACGGCCGTCCTCGTCGAGGGCGCCGAAGACGCTCGTGACCGGCGCGGTGATGGCACGGTCTTCGACCTGCTCGACGAACTCGAGGGCCGAGAGGCGCAGGAGACGGTTGACCTGGCCCTGGTCCGCGGTGACCTCGGAATCGACCTGAGCCGCGAGCCCTTGGGTCAGCTGCGACTTCACCAGGAAGAAGCCGACGATGCCCACGACGAGCAGGGTGACCAAGTTGCCGGCGATGATCTTCAGCCGCATCCGGCGTCTCCTCGAAGTTGCCGCGAACCGCGGAACGGCAGCCGCCGCTCCTCCGTCGCTCCCCGCGTGCGCGAACGCACTCGAACGGTGTGGGCTGGAAGTACCATCGGGGCTGTTTCGAGGTCAAGACCGAGCGCACGCGTCGCCCGGCCCCGCTCAGCGGGCGGAGACGCGCTCGGTACGCAACGACCGCCCCTCGACGAACGCGACGATCGCCGTGGTCACGGCGAGTCCCATCGTCGCCCCGAGCGCGTAGTCGGAGTACATGGCGTAGCGCCCCGCCGCCGCGTCGTCGCCGTCGCGATGGAGGTGCACGGCGTAGCCGCCGAGCCCCGCCGCGCAGGCCGCCGCCGCGCCCCCGAGGCCTGCGAGGATCCACGTGAAGACCCGCCTCCCGCGGACCGCGCGGTACTCCGTGCTCGGTTCGAGGGAGACCCGGGCGGCGGTCGACACGCCGGGCTCGATGCCGACGGTGGCGCGGAAGGGGACGTATCCGCTCCGGTCGACCGCCAGCTCCTGACGGCCGGCGGCGAGCGTGAGCGGCAAGGGGATGGGCGTGGTGCCGACCGCTCGGCCGTCGATCGCGACCTCGGCGCCCCGCACGTCCGACTCGACGCGCAGGGTGCCGGTCGTCGGCGCCCGACGCGCCGCGAGGCGGGCGGCTTCCGCCTGCTCCCTCAGCGTCGCGATCCGTTCTTCCACCCGGGCCCGATCCGGCGGATCGACCCGGTCCCGGAGGTACCGAGCGTATGCGTCGGCGGCCTGCTCGTACTCGTCGAGCTCCTCGTGGGCGCGCGCGATGTTGAACCAGAGGTCGGCGCTCGGCACGAGCTCCGCCGCCTGTTCGAACGCCGTGATCGCCGCGCGGTAGTCCTCGGCCTGGAAGCGCGAGAGGCCCTCTCGGAAGAGCTCGCGGGCGCGCCTCGACGCATCCTCGCCCGCCGTCGGGGTGGCCGCGGTCGGCGCATCCGACGTTCCGGGGGGCGGCCCGGCGGGCGCCTGGGCGGAGGCCACGCCGCACGCCATCACGAGCCACGTGAGCGAGAGCGGAGCGGCGAGGCGACGGAGACGCACTCCCGCGAGGGTACAGGAGGCGGCCGTCCCGCCGCAAACTGGAGCGCACGGCTGCGCACGGGCTACCTTGTCCCACTCGGACCGATGCCTCGTCGCTGGACCATCCTGGTGAGCACGCCGGAGCTCCTCTCGGAGCTCCTGGCGATCGCCGAGGACGTGGCCCTTCCGATCGATGCCGAGGTGCACGAGCGCCCCGAGGTCGCCGCCGCCGATCGCGACGGGACCTCGTGGCTCGCCGTCCTGCGGGGCCCGGGGGGCGACGAGGCCGCGTACCTCGGGCTCCGACGCCTCGCGGAGGGCACGGCGACGCCGTTGCCCATCGGGCTCGTCGGCGCCCCGGGCCTCGAGCTCGACTTCGTCCGGGAGCTCGGGCTCGCCGCGGTCGGCGACGTGGGCCCGTTCGTCGCCGTTCTCGCCCTGCTCGCGGCCGGCGGGCTCGAGGCGGCCTCGGCCTCGACGCGCGCGCTCTCGTCGCTCGATCGTCTCCGCCTCCCGTCCGGGGGCGCCGAGCGCGGCGGCGGCAAGCTCCGGCGCGGCGACGGGGGATTGCTCACGTTCGAAGGCCCCGACGGCCGGAGGACGGCCCTCGGGCGCCCGGCCGACGTCGCGGCGGCCCTCCGCGGTCTGCGCGAGACCCACCTCGGCGTGCGCAGCTCGATGCCGCGGGTCGAGGGCGTGGATCGCCAGGCGGTGGTCGACGTCATCCTGGGACCGCGGCGGGCGCTCTCCGATCCCGCGAGCAAGGCGGCCCTCGACCCCTACGACCTCCCGCTCCCGCTCGAGGAGCTCTGCCAGAGCCCCTCGCGGGCCGCGAGCGAAGGCGCCCGCATCGGATTCCCCGTCCGCATCGCGCTCGCGTCGCCCGAGCTCCGGCCGTCGGAGCATCCGGACCTCGTCGCGGACGGCGTCGACAGCGCGAGCCGGGCGCGCGACGTCTACCGGCAGCTCGTCACGCTCGCGGAGAACCGCGCGCCGCATGCGCGGGTCCTCGGCGTCACGGTCAGCGCCACGACGACGGCGCGAGCCCTGCTCCGCGTCGACGTCCGCAACCTCGACGAGCAGCTCGTCGAGGCGCGCATCGCCTTCGCGGATCCCCACGGGCGCGAGAGCGAGGACGCGACGCTCGTCGTCGTCCCCGCATCCGCCGAGGCCATCGAGCGGGCGCTCGCGCGCCTCGCGGGCGCAGGCCTACTCCTCGAGGGGACGCCCGGCGAGCGTCGTGCGGTCGTCACGGCCATCGGCGACGTCCTGCTCCGCCTCGCGGCGTTCGTGCACGACTTCCGGCGCGAGGTCGAAGGCGTCTCGCTCGATCCGCTCGCCGTGCTCGTCGGCGGCGGGGTCGAGGTCCGCGAGGCCTGCGTACGCGTCAGCGACGCGTTCGCCCAGTCGCTCTCCGATCCCGACGCCCACGCGTCCTGACCGAGGCCGAGCGGTCGATCACTCCCGCGACGAACGCGGTCGCCGCTTCGTCGCCTTCGGAGCCGCTTCCGGGCGCGACGGGCTCCCATCGACCCCGGGTGGCGTCGCGAGGTGCGCCAACGACGCGAGCCCCGTGAGGCGTGCCGCGATCGCCCTCCCCGTCGCGCTCGCCTCGACCGCCGCGACCGCCTCCGGCGTGCCCTCCGCCACGACGCGCCCGCCGTCCGGACCCCCGCCGGGGCCGAGATCGATCACGTGATCGGCAGCCAGGACCACGTCGAGGTGATGCTCGATCACGATCACGGTATGGCCCGCGGCGACGAGCTCGCGGAGCAGCGAGACGAGCACCTCGACGTCGACCGCGTGGAGCCCCGCCGTCGGCTCGTCGAGCACGTAGAGGGTCTTGCCCGAGCCGCGACGGCCGAGCTCGCGCGCGAGCTTGAGCCGCTGCGCCTCCCCGCCCGAGAGCGTGGTCGCGCTCCGTCCGAGCGCGAGGTATCCGAGCCCGACGCGCCGCATCGTCTCGAGCCGCTCCGAGATGGCCGGGTAGGCCTCGAAGAACGCGGCCGCATCGTCGATCGACATCGCGAGCACGTCCGCGATCGAGGCTCCTCGGAGCTTGATGTCGAGCGTGTCCCGATCGAAGCGGGTTCCGCCGCAGGCCTCGCAGACGACGAAGACGTCCGAGAGGAACCTGAGGTCGACGCGCACGAGGCCTTCGCCCTTGCACGTCTCGCAGCGTCCGCCTTTCACGTTCGGGCTGAAGCGCGTCTTGGCGTAGCCGCGCGATCGTGCCTCGGGAAGCGATGCGTACACGTCGCGCAAGAGCGCGAGGACCCCCGAATACGAAGCCGGATTCGATCGTGGAGTGCGTCCGATCGGCTCCGCGTCGATCGACACGATCCTCTCGAAGGCCTCGAGGCCGACGAGGTGCGCCGACACGCCCGGGGCAGAGGCTCCGTGCAGCACGTGGCGCGCCCACGGAACGAGCGTGTCGGAGACGAGGGACGACTTGCCGCTGCCGCTCACGCCCGTGACGCAGGTGAGCGCGCCCATGGGGAAGCCGACGTCGACGCTCCTCAGGTTGTGGGTCGACACGCCTCGCACCTCGAGGCGGGCGCCCCCGAGCCGACGGCGACGCGGGAGGCTCGCGGGTCGAGCGAGCCGGCGGAGGTAGGCTCCGGTCGGGGATTCCTCGATGCGGGCGACGTGTTCCACCGAACCCGCCGCGACGAGCCGACCGCCGCGCGGACCCGCTCCCGGCCCGAGCTCGACGAGGTGATCGGCCCTCGCGATCGCCTGGGCCTCGTGCTCGACCAGGATCACGGTGTTGCCCCGCTCGCGGAGGACGGAGAGCGTGTCGAGCAGCGCCCCGACGTCCTTCGGATGGAGGCCGGCGGTCGGCTCGTCGAGCACGTAGATCATGCCGACGAGACCGCCGCCGAGCTGGGCCGCGAGGCGGATGCGCTGGAGCTCGCCGCTCGAGAGCGTCGGAGCTCCGCGATCGAGCGAGAGGTAGCCGAGGCCCACCTCGGCGAGGAACGCGAGGCGCGCCTCGATCTCGGCGAGGAGCGGCTTCGCGACGTCGGCGGCCCCACCGTCGGGGAGCGAAGCGACGAGTCGGGCGCGCGCACGCTCGACGGGGAGCGCGAGCAGCTCGCCGAGCGGGAGGTCCGAGAGGCGCACCGCGAGGGCCTCGGGGCGGAGGCGTGCGCCCGCACAGGCCACGCAGGGCCGGGCGTCGACGTAGGGGCCGAATTCGTCCTCGATCGCGTCCACGATCGACTCGGCGTCGGCCCCCTCCGCGTGACGTCGCTCGGTGGTCTCCCGCAGGCGTCGCTCGAGCCAGGGGATCACGCCCTCGAATCCGTCCGGACGAGCGCCCTCGCCCTCGAGGACACGGCGGCGCGTGGCGTCGTCGAGGGCGCCGAAGGGAGCGTCGACGTCGACCTCGCCCGCGAGCCGCTCGAGCATCCGTCGCAGCAGGCTCCCGTCCGCGCGACCGAAGGGGACGACGGCGCCACGACCGATCGACAGCGAGGGGTCGGGCACGATCCGCGCGGGCGAGAAGCCCCTCGTCTCGCCGAGACCGGAGCACGAAGGGCACGCGCCCTCCGGACCGTTCCAGGAGAAGAGCCTCGGGCTCGGGGACGGAACGGCCCGCCCACACCGGCTGCACTCGGGCGACTCGGCGTATGCGACGTCCTCCGCCTCCGGGGCTCCGACGATCACGCGGCCACCTCCGACGCGGTAGGCGAGCTCGACGGCGTCGCGTACGCGGGCCCGCACGCCTTCCCGGAGCACGATGCGATCGATCACGACGTCGAGGTCGTGAGGCCCACTTCCCGGGAGCGCGTCGAGCTCGCCGAGATCGCGGGTCTCGCCGCGGAATCGCACGCGTGCGAACCCTTCGCGCCGGAGCTTCTCGAGCACGTCCCGCGCGTCGCCCGCGTGCGCGCGGAGCACGGGCGCGAGCACGACGAGTCGGCTCCCCTCGCCGCGCGCGACGATGCGCTCCACGACGTCGGCGACGGGATGCCCGACGACCGGGATGGCGCACGACGGACAGTGCGGAACGCCGAGACGCCCGTAGAGCACGCGGACGGAATCGTGGATCTCCGTGAGGGAGCCGACCGTGGAGCGCGGGTTCCGCGAACCCGAGGCACGACCGATCGCGAGCGTCGGGGAGAGGCCGGTGATCGAATCGACGTCCGGTGCGGCGACGCGGGCCACGACCTCGCGTGCGTGGGCCGAGAGCGATTGGAGGTACCGACGCTGGGCCTCGGCGTAGATCGTGTCGAACGCGAGCGAGGACTTGCCGCTGCCGCTCGGACCGGTGACGACGACGAGGGCCTCGCGAGGCAGCGAGACGTCCACGTCGCGGAGGTTGTGGACGCGCGCGCCGCGGACGACGATCTCGCGGATCACGACCGCTCCGTGAGCCTCTGCGCCATGCGGATCGCGGCGACCATGCCGTGCTCTTCGGCGGTCCCGTCGCGCGCGGCGTCGTAGGCCACGCCGTGGTCGACGCTCGTCCGGACGAAGGGCAGGCCCCACGTCACGTTCACGGCATCGCCCCAGTCGAGGAGCTTCGACGCGATCGTCGCCTGATCGTGGAGCATGGCGACCACCGCGTCGACCGAGCCGCTCGCCGCCATGCGGAAGACGGCCTCGGCGGGCCGCGGTCCCACGAGGACCACGCGACCGTCCGAGAACGGGCGCTCGGCGCGCATCGACTCGAGGACGGGAGCGACGATCCGGAGCTCCTCGTCCCCGAAGAGACCGCCTTCGCCGGCGTGGGGGTTCAGGCCCGCGACGTGGAGGCTCGGAGCCCGACCGGTCCCTGGCTCGACGAGGCGGAGGAGCGCGTCGGCCATGTGCCCGACGGTCCTCCGGACACGCGCCTCGGTGATGGCCGCCGGGGCGTCCGCGATGGCGAGGTGTGTCGTGACCAACGCCACGCGCAGACGCGGGCCGAGGAACATCATCGTCACGTCGTCGGCCCGGAGGCCGGCCGCGAGCGCGAGGTGCTCGGTCTGCCCCACGAACTTCGTGCCGGAGGCCGTGATGGCCTCCTTGCTCGTCGGCCCCGTGACGATCGCGCGCGCGGAGCCACGGCGGACGGCAGCCGCGGCGGCGTCCAGGATCGCGAGCTGGATGCGCCCCCCGTCGGCCGTCGGGCGACGCGCCGCGATCACCGCCTCGGGCCAGGGGTCGAGGGGCACGATGCCCACCTCGCCCGCGACGAGCGTGCCTTCGTCCCCCGGCGCCACCACGCGCGCCGAGAGCCCTTCGTCCCGGAACCGACCGAGCAGGTGGACCGGATCCCCGTAGACGAGCGCCCGATCGCGGCCGAGGGCCCGCGCGAGCGCCCTGCCCGTCACGATCGGACCGACCCCGGCGGGGTCCCCGACCGCGATGGCGAGCGGCGCGCTCATGGGGTCTTCATCTTGTAGCCGACGCCGCGGACCGTCTCGAGGCAGTTGATCGCGTTGCCGAGCTTCATGCGCAGGCGGCGCACGTGGATGTCGACCGTCCGGCTCGACCCGTAGTAGTCGACGCCCCACACGCGCTCGAGGAGCTGCTGGCGGGAGTACACGCGCCCGCGGTTCTGCGAGAGGAAGCGGAGCAGCGCGAATTCCTGCTGCGTCAGCTGCACGGGCCGGCCGTCGAGCAGGACCTCGTGCGCGGCGAGGTCGATGCAGAGCGTGCCCATCTTCACGCGTTCCTGCCCGGCGAACTCGCTGCGTCGCCACTCCACGCGACGGATGCGCATGTAGAGCTCGACCGGCACGTACGGCACGAGGACGAAGTCGTCGAAGCCGTCGCCGGGATCGAGCCGCGTCACCGCGCCGACGGAGACGCAGAGGAGGATCGGCACCTCCACGAGCGGACGGGCCGCACGCAGACGCACGAGGGCCGCGCGGCCCGCGTCGACCTGATCGAGCGCCTCGACGAGGACGACCGTCGGAGGGTCGTCGTGCATCTCGCTATCGTCGAACGATTCCCAGAGGTTGCGCGTGCGGACACGACATCCGAGCTCACGTAGCGCGGCAGCGGCACCGTCTTCGCGCTCCAACAGCCCTTCGGGCCCGACGACGAGGATCCACATCGGATGGCACGACCTCAATCTGGGGGTGCGAGAGCCTACGCTCCCGGGGAGGGCGACGCAACGCGAGGACGCGAAGGAATCCCGATGCTTGACCGTTCGCCCGACCGCCGTGGATACTCCTCGCGAGCGCGCGCCGTCGCGTGCGCCGGGGAAAGAGGGCGAGGCGGAGGACGTGAGCGTGAAGCGCTGGAAGCTCGTGGTGACGGAGCTCGGCAGCCACACCGCGATCGCCGAGGCGACGGTGGACGCCCCGAACTGGATGGCTGCGTTCAAGATGGCGCGCGGCCGCATCGGAGAGCCCGAGACGATCCCGATCGGCGGCAGCTGCACGGTCGCGCCCGACGGGCGCGTCAACGTCCTCGATCCGCAGCGGCGGCGCGGCTACATCCTCTCCCCCGTGGGTGACGTTCCCGCGGTCGCACCGGGTCCGGCGTCGCCGGCACAGCCCGCGATGCCGCCCGCGGCCGCGCCGACGGCCGAGCCCCCGAAGCGTCCGCGCCCGAAGACGATGGCGTACATCCCGGACGCCATGGTCCCTCCGGTCGCGCCGCCGGTCGCCGAGCCCTCGAAGGTGCCCAAGAAGACGATGGCCTACCTGCCGGGGCAGATGGGTCTCCCGCCCGTCGCCCCGCGCGAGGTCCCGGTCGGCGCTCCGCCGGCGCCGATGCCGCCTCCGGCACAGCTCGCGCCGGCCCCCCCTCCGATCGCGCCCGTCGCGCCCGTCGCGGCCCCGCCGATGCCTGCGTGGCCCGTGGTGGGATCCGCACCGGCGGCCGCTCCGCAGCCGTACGTTCCGCCTGCGCCGCCCGTCGCAGCTCCCCAGCCTCCGGTCGCGCGCACGGGACCGACCCTTCTCGGGGAGCGCTCGGTGCCGCCGACCGAGGACTCGCCCGTCCACTACCACGAGCGCTCGCTCGAGGCGCCACGAGACCTCGGACCGCAGGACCTCGAGACGCTCGTCCGTGCGCAGCTCGACGACGTCCGGCGCACGATCACGAGCGATCCCTCGGGTCATTTCGTCCGGGTCCTCGTCCATGGCGCGGGCTCCGCCGGACAGGGCGACCCGCTCGTCGTCGGCCAGTGGAAGGGATGGCGCGACGAGACGAGCGTGCAGTTCCCTGCGGCCGCCCAGTCGATCGAGCTGACGCTCGAGGCCGAGCCGGAGGAGAGCTATCCCGCGGCCGCCGACGATTCGCGCCTCGCCACGGTGCTCGAGGCGTTCGACGACATCTGGTTCCTCGCCTCGCCCGCGGCGGGCCTCGAATTCACGGCGCGGCTGCTCGAGGAGCTCTTCGCGGACGTGCTCATCGTCGCGGCGGTCCGCGAAGCGGGCTCGACGGCGGACTTCCACGTCGGCAGCACGCGCGGTGGCGCGGAGGTCGCGTCGATCCCCGATCGCCTTCCGAACGAGGGGCTCGTCGGTCTCGCAGCGGCCCATCCCGGCCGGGCGATCGCCGTGCTCGACGCGAACCGCGACCCGCGTCATCGCCCCGCGGCCGACGGCCACGACGGTGGCCCCTACCTCGCGGTCGCTGCCGCGCACGGAGGTGCCGTGCTCGGCGTCCTCCGCCTCACGCGCGATCCCGGCAAGGCGCCGTTCAGCGCGTCGGACGCCGACCTCGTACGCTGCGCGGCCGACCGTCTCGCGGCGTTCCTGCGCAGCCGCGGCACGCACCTCGATTGAAGCGTCCCGCACCCTCGCTCGGGTCTGGCGCGCCTCGCGTCCCGAGGGACGCTGGGACGCCGCGGCTCAATGCCCGAGCAGATCCTCGACGATGCGCTCGAGCTCGCGTGCGTCGCGCGCCCGGAAGCCGCGCTTCACGTGCCGCACGACGCCGTTGCGATCGACGAAGTACGACGAGGGCATGGTCGAGGGCTGGTAGCGATCCGCGACCACGTGGCGAGCGTCGTGCACGACGGGGAAGTGCACCGGCGCCCGCGTGAGGAAGTCGCGCATGTTGCGGAGCTCGCGGTCGACGTTCACCCCGACCACGACGAGGCCGCGCTCGCGATACCGGCCGTACAGGCGATCGAGGACCGGCAGCTCGTCCCGGCAGGGCGCGCACCAGGAGGCCCAGAAATCGACGACGACGACCTTCCCGCGGAGGTCGGCCATGCGGACCGCCGAGCCACGCGTGTCCTCGAGGCCGATCTCGGGGGCTCGCGCGCCCGACTCGAGACCCGCCGCCGACGCGGCCAGGAGCAGGACGAACGAGGCCGCGAGCACGGCGAGCCCGCGGGAGCGGCGTTCGGGGCGGTCGCGGGTCTCGATCATTGCTCCAGCTCCTCGCGGATGTACGCGCGGAGCGGCTCGAGCTCGGGCGGCTCCTCGTACTTGCGCCGGTTGATGAAGATCGTCGGAGTCGCGTCCACGCCGACCCGACGGCCTTCGGCCACGTTCGCTAGGACGCGCTCGCGGAGCGATTGATTCTCGACGAGGTCGTGCTCGAAGCGCTCCATGTCGAGACCGATCTGTCGGGCGTACGAGGCGAGGTCCTGCGTCTCGAGGGCATCCTGGTGCTCGAAGAGGAGCTCGTGCATCTCCCAGAACTTGCCCTGCGCCTGCGCGCACGCCGCCGCGAGCGCCGCGTTGGCGGCATGCTCGTGCGTGCGCAGCGGATAGAACATGTGGACGAGCCGGACGCGACCATCGAATTCCCGCACGATCTGATCGAGCACCGGCCGGGCCGCCCGGCAGTGCGGGCACTCGTAGTCGCTGAATTCGACGATGGTGACCGCCGCCATCGGCGCCCCGAGCACGGGCGCGCCTTCGATGTCCACGTCCACCTCGGTGTTCCGGCCGTATCGGGCCTGGAACATCGGACGGATCTCGCTCTCCGTGTACCCCTCGCCGGCGAGGCGCGCGAGGTAGCGAGCCGCGGGCACGCAGCGCCGGCAGGTCCGGTTCTCGGAGACGCAGCGGGCGACGCTCACGGGCTCGCCGCAGGGCGAGAGGAGGTCGTTCGCCAACGTCACCCAGCGGCGTTTCTCGGCGGCGCCGAGGCCGGACACGTCCACCTGCGGAAGGCTCTCGATGCGCGGCCCCGTGCTCGCCGGCGCCGGATCGGAGGTCGACGGACGCTCCGAGGAACGGGCGTCGCGACCACGGTCCTGACCACACCCGGAAACGGCGAGCAGCACGACCAAGAGGAAGGCGGAATGGCGCATCGAGGTCATCACGGCGCGGAGCCTAGCAGATCCCGTATCGACGCACGGGCAGGCGTGCGATCGCCCCTCGGACGCCATCGGCACGCCCCTCCCGCGCGGCTCAGGACTCGCTGTAGGTGACCAGCTGGTTGCGGACGAGGTCCTCGTTGATGCCGGTCCGGATGTACTCCCGGAGGCAGTCGGCGAGCGTGATCATCAGGTCGTCGACGCCTTCCTCCTCGATGAGCTTCGAGAGCAGGGCACGCGCCTCCCGGCTGTCCTCGTCCCGCAGCAGCCGCCGGACCTCCTCGATGCTGATCGCACCCTGGAAGTCGATGTAGGCGTTCTCGAGGAGATAGCGCGCGAGCTCGTTCACCGGAGGACCTCCGAAGCCATGCGTTCGACACAGCAAGTGTCGCGGACCTTTGTAGTCGGCCGCCGAAGCGCGAGGCAACAGAAACCCGACTGGAGGGAAAACGCCCGACGCCCCGCTTCATTTCGAAGCGAGGCGCCGTTCGGTCGAAGGGTCCGTAAGCCGAGTTCTGTGTCCCGCTCCCGTCGCCGGAGGCGGGCTGGCGATCATTCATCTAGGCTCCCCGTCACCGAGGAGCTCGAGCAACACACCCGGAAGCTCGGGCGGGCCGCCCTCGAACGCTTCCCTATTCGGTCTTGCTCCGGATGGGGTTTGCCTTGCGACCTCCGTTGCCGGAGGCCCGGTGAGCTCTTACCTCGCCTTTTCACCCTTACCGGGCCCCCTCGCGGGAGCACGGCGGTTCGTTCTCTGTGGCACTGTCCTCGGGGTCGCCCCCACCAGGCGTTACCTGGCACCCTGCCCTGCGGAGCTCGGACTTTCCTCCCGCAGTGGTCTCGCGACCGCCTGCCGGCGACCGCCTGGACCGCTTCGACGCCGTACGGATACGGATCCCGGGCGGCTCGCGCAAGCAGGGACTTCCCGATGCTTGACCGCATGCGGGGGGTGGGTAGCCTCCCGGCGTGACCTCCCTCCGCGTGTCCGTGCTCCTCGTCGGCTCGCTCCTCGCGGGTCTCGCCGGCTGTGGCTCCGACGCCGGATCGACGCCCCACGCGAGCCCGACGCGAGGCCCCACGACCTCCGCGCCTTCGACCCGGGCTCCGGCGAGCAGCGGACGAGGCCCCGCGATCCGCGTGATCGACATCCCGGCGGGCACGCTCCGGGTGGGCAGCCGGCCCGGCACGTCGGGGCGCAAGCCGATGGCGGAAGCCGATCTCGTGCCCGTGCGCGTGCCCGCGTTCCGCATCGACGCCCTGCCCTACCCGAACCGGCTCGGCGAGCCGCCGCGGACCGGAGTGACGCGTGACGAGGCCCAGAGCCTGTGCGCCGCCGAGGGGAAGCGCCTCTGCGACGAGCTCGAATGGGAGCGGGCGTGCCAGGGCGACACGGAACGGCTCTACCCGACCGGCGCGAGCCTCGATCTCGCCGCCTGCCGCGCGCATCCGGAGACGTGCGACTCGCCGTTCGGCGTCCACGCCATGGGAACGGCGGTCGCCGAATGGACGTCCTCCGCAGCGGGCCCGCGCTTCCCGCAACCGACCGGAGCCGGGATCGCCCGCGGCTCGGCCTCGACCGACCTCGCGGGCCATCGCTGCGCCTCCCGAGCCCCGGCGCTCGCTTCCGAGGCGACGCCCGAGCTCGGCTTCCGCTGCTGCCAAGGTCCGGCTCCCACGCTCTCGTACCCGACGGAGCCCGAGCGCCCGACCTTCACGGACGAGGCCGTCGACGACGCGACGCTGTCCGCCGCGCTCCGTTCCGTGCCCGAGCTCGCCCGTTACGCGGAGGGCTTCCATCGCTTCGACGCCGCGGAGACCGCGCTCGTCTTCGTGCGCGGGGGCGTCGAGCCCACGGCCCTCGCGGGCCAGACGCCCGTGCGGGGCGTGCTGCGTTGGTCTCCGACGGCCGGCGAGGAGGCCCTCGTCGTGACCGGACGTTCGGGCACGACCTCGATCCTCGCCGTGCTCCATCCCCTCCCGGACGGCAGCTACGCCCACGGCGGGAGCATGATCCTGGCGAACGATCCGTCGTCGATCCTCGTCTCGTACCGCGCCAGCTCGCCGACGCCGCTCTCCTGGACGACGTGCTTCGGATGTGCCGGCGAGGGCGGCGAGATCCAGTATCGGTCGAACGACGGCCGGATCGTCGTCGTCCAGCAGTGAGCCGCGGAGGAAGCATGCGCTACGGACGAATCGCCTGGAACGGACGCGAAGCCTTCTGTCGCCTCGTCGACGGGAACGCCCGCCTGCTCTCCGCCGAGCCCTGGAACGGGGGCGAGGAGACGGGCGAGTCGGTCGCGCTCGCCGACGCCCGCCTCGTCGCGCCGGTCGCTCCGTCGAAGATCGTCTGCATCGGGAAGAACTACGCGAAGCACGCCGCCGAGATGGGCTCGGACGTGCCGAAGACGCCGCTGCTCTTCCTGAAGGCGCCCACCTCGATCCTCGGGCCCGGAGAGACGATCGAGCTCCCGTCGCAGAGCCAGCGCGTCGAGCACGAGGGCGAGCTCGCCGTCGTGATCGGGCGGAAGGCGAGGCACGTGACGCGAGAGGAGGCGCTCTCGTTCGTCTTCGGTTACGCCTGCGCGAACGACGTGACGGCCCGCGATCTCCAGCGATCGGACGTGCAGTTCACGCGCTCGAAGAGCTTCGACACGTTCTGTCCGATCGGACCGTGGATCGAGACCGAGCTCGATCCGACGCGTGTGGGCGTCACCCTGACGGTGAACGGAACGATCCGGCAGGACGGGAACGCGAGGGACATGGTGTTCCCGGTGGCGTACCTGATCTCGTTCATCTCGTCGGTGATGACGCTGCTCCCCGGCGACGTGATCCTGACGGGCACTCCGGAGGGAGTGGGACCGCTCGTCGACGGCGACTCGGTCTCGGTGGGCATCGACGGTGTCGGCACCCTCGAGAATCCGGTGCGGACGGGTCGCTGAGCGCGACCGACCGGCTCAGTAGACGTAATCCTTGAGGCGCTCGACGTCGCGCATCGCCTCGAGGCGCGCGAGACCGGCGGTCTCGACCTGACGCACGCGCTCGCGCGTGAGGTTCATGATCTCGCCGACCTCCTCGAGCGTGATGCCGCCGCGGTCGGCGACGTCGAGGGCGCAGGTCTCCGTCATCTCCCAGACCTCGATGTCCGGGAAGTTCAGCTTGATCGAGCCACGCACGGGGTGGACGTCGATGAAGAGGTGGTACTTGCACGACACGAACGGGCAGGGCCGCTCCATGTCCTTGCACTCGGCGCGCGTCCTCGGACGCCAGTAGTCGGTCTCGGGGTAGAGGAGACGACCGCGGTTGAGCTCCGACTTGCTGAGCCGGCGGATCGAGATGGTGCGTGCACGCGAGCGCGAGCGGCGCTTCTTGCCCTGCTCGTCCGCCGTGTCCTCGTGCGTCTCGATGGCGAGAGCGAGCGAGCCGTGCGTCTCCGGCATCGCCTCGTCCATGTCGTCGTCGAGCTCGTACTCCGCCTTGGTCGACTCGTGCTGCGTCATCGGTCCCTCCCGATTCGTGCCTTCGAAACCAAACCCACGACCTCGCCGCCCCGCCTCGGGCGACGTGCCTAGACCGCCGCTCGCTCCATCCGCGCCCGCATCGTCAGCCGGCGCTCGAGGG
Organism: Polyangiales bacterium; assembly: GCA_046351215.1. Taxonomy (GTDB): domain Bacteria; phylum Myxococcota_A; class Polyangia; order Polyangiales; family Houyiibacteriaceae; genus JAXLYX01. The sequence continues at coordinate 531,741 of JAXLYX010000007.1, forward strand.
CCTCGAGCTTCCTGATCAGCTCCGTGCCGACGGCGCGCGCTTCGCCCAGCGAACGCATCGACAGCGGATCCGAGATCTCGCTCGCGGTGCGCGGGGCGATGGCCGCCTCGAGCGCCGCGTAGACGCGCTCGAGCTGCCGCTCGAGCGCCTCGATGTCCCCACGCACGAAGAGGAACTCCCGCTGGATCTCCTCCATCGTGAATCCCTGGCTCATCAGCCGGCGCACGTGCTCGATCTGCCGGACGGCCGACGCGGGGTAGAGCCCCTGCGAGCCCCGGTGCTTGCCCTTGCGACCGACGCGGACGCTGCGGGGCAGGAGGCCGAGCTGCACGTACTTCCGGAACGTCGCCTCGGTGAGCCGGGCGCCGCGGCCGGTGAAGACGTCCACGATCTGCTGGACGCTCATCCCGTCCGGGAACCGCTCCTCGAGCGCCTCGATCTCGTGGTCGGCGAACGCGACGGCCTCTTCCGAGGCGCCCGCGCGCTCCGCCTTCCGCACCAGATTGTATCGCCTCGAGAGAGACATGGGACTAGGTGCGCGCGAATGTATTCTTTTCAAAAGAAACCTGTCAACAAAAATGCGCATGCTCTGTACATGCAGTGATTCTTTTTGAAAATGCTCACGTAAGTGGCATTTTCCCGGCGGACGCGGGTCTCTCGCCGATCGCGGGAGCCGGAATGGCCGGCACGAGGCGATCGTGAAGCGCGGCTGCCGATCGGACGTCGACCCGTGAAAGGGCTCCCGGATGCACGGAGTTGGGCGGCGAACCGCTCATCGCGTACGGTGGAGACCTCGGAAGGAGCTTCGATGACCCGCTTGCGCTTCGCCCTGCTCTCGCTCGCCCTGCTCGCCGGCCTCGGCGCCGTCACCGGCCGGGCCCAGCCCGGGACCGGGACCGGGACCGCCATCGCCGCGCCGCGACGCCCCGGCTACCAGATCCAGTTCGCGACCATCGGCGGCGCGAGCGCGGGTCTCACCGGGCGGGCGTTCATCCCGATCATGGCGGCCGACGTGACCGTCCAGCCGTCCGGCCATCGGGGGGCCTGCGCCGGCCTGCGGGTCGTCGAAGCGAACGGCCGCTCCCTCCGCGGCTACGTCCGGAGCCTGAAGATCGTTCTGCGGACGAATGCGACCGGCGATCTGCCGATCGGCGCGCACGGCTGCCCCGGGGCCTCGCTCGAGGCCACGCTCGAGAACGGGCACACGCTGCGCGACGGCGACGGCACCGTCACCGTGGATCAGTGGGAGACGACGCCCGCGGGGCAGGTCCACGCGACGTTCTCGTGGACTCCGCGCCACGGACGCGAGCCCCTGCCCTTCCGCGGCGACGTGCTCATCCCTCTTCCCCGTTGAAGCCCGCGGGGAGGTGAGCCGCCTCCCCGTGGTATATGCGGAACGTCATGAGCGGTACCGTCCTCATCGTCGACGACGAGAAGAACATTCGTCGCGCCCTCCGCATGGTCCTCGAAGGCGCGGGGCTCGCGGTCGAAGAAGCCGAGAGCGCCGAGCGCGGCCTCGAGATCCTCGGCGGAGGCGAGATCGACCTCGTCGTGCTCGACGTGAAGCTCCCCGGCATGAGCGGCATCGACGCCCTCGAGCGCATCCGCGCGAAGCCGGAGACGGCCCGGCTGCCGGTGCTGATGATCTCGGGGCACGCGACCGTCGCCGACGCGATGGCCGCGGTGCAGCGCGGCGCGACCGATTTCTTCGAGAAGCCGGTCGACCGCGACCTCGTGACGAGCCGCGTGAAGAACGCGCTCAAGGCCTGGCAGCTCGAGAAGGAAGTCGAGAAGCTCCGCGCGAACGTCGAGCGGCGCTACGACATGATCGGGCAGAGCCCCTCGATGCGGCAGATCTTCGCCCAGCTCGAGAAGATCGGCCCCACGCACGGGCGCGTGCTGATCACCGGCGAGAGCGGAACGGGCAAGGAGCTCGTGGCGCGCGCCATCCATCGCCTCTCTCCGCGGGCCGACAAGCCCTTCGTGAAGGTGAACTGCGCCGCCATCCCGGCGGAGCTCATCGAGAGCGAGCTCTTCGGCTACGAGCGGGGCGCGTTCACGGGCGCGAACCAGCGCAAGAAGGGCATGTTCGAGCTCGCGAACCACGGCACGCTCTTCCTCGACGAGATCGGCGACATGAGCGCGAGCGCCCAGGCGAAGGTGCTCCGGGCCCTGCAGAGCGGCGAGATCACGCGCGTCGGCAGCGAACAGACCATCGCCGTCGACGTGCGCATCGTGGCGGCGACGAACCGCAACCTCGAGGAGGACGTGGCCGAGGGCCGCTTCCGAGAGGACCTCTTCTTCCGGCTCAACGTGCTGCCGATCCACATGCCGACCCTGGCCGACCGCCAGGACGACATCCCCCTGCTCGCCCAATCCTTCCTCTCCGAGTTCTGCAAGGAGAGCGGCATGAAGGAGAAGCGCTTCGACGGAGACGCCCTCGAGGCCCTCCGCGAGCGCCCGTGGCCCGGCAACGTCCGCGAGCTCCGCAACGTGGTCGAGCGCATGGCCATCCTCGGCGACGACGTGCTCGGCCTCGACGACCTCCCGGAGGAGGGCCGTCTGGCCCACCAGGCCCGCGCCGCGAACCTGTCGGAGCCGCCGCCCTCGATCGCGCCGCCCGCCATGCCGAACGGCTCGGGGCGCCCCACCCTCAAGGAATTTCGAGAGCACGCCGAGCGGCAGTACATTCTGACCACGCTCGACGAGTGCGATTGGAACATCTCCCGAGCGGCGCTCCAGCTCGGCGTGGAGCGGACCAACCTCCACAAGAAGATGCGGAGCTACGGCATCCGCCGCGAGAGCACATGATCCGCTGGGCCGTCCGAAGCGCCTTCTCGCTGTTCGTCACCGCGATCGTCCTCTGGTTCTGCTTCATGGTCCCGCTGGGACAGAGGACGCTCTTCGAGCACGCGATGCGCATCGCGCGTACGGACGAGGCCCGCGAGCTCGGCTCGGAGGTCGGCGTGGCGGCGGAGCGCCTGGAGGGCGAGATCGACCGTCAGGTCAGCGAGTCGGCGCGCGAGGCGCTCGGGGCGGACGCTGGCGGGGGAAGCCTCACCGCTGGTGCTTCTTCCACTCGTCCACGAACTCCCAGTCCGCGATGATGCCCTTGCGGAGGAGCAGGCCGAGCAGCGCTCCGACGAGCGGCTCCCAGCGATCGTCCGGGAGCACGGCGCTCACGTCCTGACCCTGGGCCTTCGCGAGCAGCGCCTTGACCAGATCCTGCCCCGTGAGACCGTGGTCGTGCTCGCTGGGCTCCTCCTTCGGCGCCTTCTCGGGCGCGGGCAGACGCACCTGAGTCCCGTCGAGCAGGGTGAGCGTCATCATCTTCGGGCCCGCGGACTTCCGCTTGGCCTTCTCCGCCTTCGGCTTGGCCTGGGCTTCGATCGCCTGGGCCGCCTCGACCACGGCCGCGACCGCGGCCGCTCCCTGGGACGTCGGAGCCGCCTCCGGAACGGCGACGGGCGACGGCTCGGGAGCCCGCTCCGCTATCGTGGCCGAGGCCGACTTGGCGGCCCTCGCCGCGACCATCGTCTCGAGCAGGCCCGGCCGCTTCTGGGTCTTCGGCTCCTCGTCCTCCCGGACGAGCCGCGAGGATCGCGGCGGGAGGCCGAAGTAGTAGACGTCGATCGCGTCGCGGATCTCGGAGGGCGGAGCCACCATCGCGCGCACCGGCAGGCCCGAGGAATCGCGCACGTAGTTGAGCGCCTCCTCGTTCGTCGGATCGTCCATCGCGACGTAGAGCGTGTCCCCGTCGTATCGCACCTTCCGCACATAGACCGGGACGAGGCAGAAGCGCTGTGCGATCTCGGCCGGGATCAGGTTCAGCAGCTCGCGCGTGAACTCGACGTGATAGAGCGAGACCCACGGCACCGAGAGCTGGTTCGAGATCATCTGGGTGACCTGCACCTCGCTCACGAAGCCCATCGCCACGAGCTCCTCGCCGAAGCGACGACCGGTCTCGCGCTGGCGCGCGAGCACGTCCTGGACCTGGGTCACGTTGATGAAACCGGCTGCGACGAGGAGATCGCCGATGCGCGTGCGTTCCGCCATGCGCGGATGGTACCCGACTCGGGAAGCGGCGCGTAGAGCGGACTTCGCGGGGCGCGGCCGGGGCGGGCCGCGCCATCGCGACCGGCGCTCGGGGCGCCCTCAGGGATTCCCGTCCGCCAGCTTCTCGCGGAGGAAGACGACGAGGTCTTCGAGCTGATAGGGCTTCGGCACGAAGCCCACGGCCCCGACGTCCGCACGCGCGAGCTGGCGCTCCGAGAGGTGGTACGCGCTCGTCAGCACGACTCGCAAGCCAGGACACCGGAAGCGGAGGCGGCGGGCGAGATCGAGGCCGTTGATGCCCGGCATCATCAGGTCGACGATGGCGAGGCTCGCGGTGTTGTGCTCGAGGAGGTCGAGAGCCTCTTCGCCGTCCCTCGCCTCGATCACCTCGAAGCCCTCGAGGCGGAGGCCGATGGCCAGCGTCCGGCGATGGTTGTCCTCGTCGTCGACGATCAGGATGCGAGGAGCGGTCATGGCCAGACCACCTCGAGTCGCTTCATCTTGCGCCACAGCGTCGTCGACGAGAGCCCCAGCATCTCGGCGGCCTTCTCCTTGTTGCCGTCCACCTCGCGGAGCACGGCCTCGATGGCCTCGCGCTCGGCCTTGTCGACGACGTCCTGGAGCAGTCGCGAGGCGGAGCCGGCCGGCGACGAGGGCCGGCTCTTCCGCTGCAGCTCGGGCGGGATGATGTCGTCGAGGTGGACGACGCCGTCCGAGGCGAGCGCGACGCCCTGGGCGACCAGGTTCTCTAGCTCGCGGATGTTGCCCGGGAAGTCGTAGCGCATGAAGAAGTCCATCACGCCTTCGCCGAGACGGACCTGACGTCGCATCTTCACGCCGGACTTCGTGAGGAAGTGCTCGACGAGCAGCGGGATGTCCTCCCGACGCTCCCGGAGCGGTGGAAGCACGAAGCGAGCGACGTTGAGGCGGTAGTAGAGGTCCTCGCGGAACTGCTTCGCCTCGATCTGTGCCTTCAGGTCCACGTTGGTGGCCGCGATGATGCGCACGTCGACGTGGAGCGGCTTGTTGTCGCCGACGCGACGGATCTCGCCTTCCTGGATGGCGCGGAGCAGCTTCGCCTGGAAGGACGGTGGCGTCTCGGCGAGCTCGTCGAAGAAGAACGTCCCGCCGTCGGCCTCTTCCAGCAGGCCCTTGCGGGTCTGCACGGCGCCGGTGAACGCGCCCCGGACGTGGCCGAAGAGCTCGCTCTCGAGGAGCGTCTCGCTGATCGCGGCGCAGTTCACCGAGACGAAGGGCTTGCTCGAGCGGTTGGAGTTCGCGTGGATCGCGCGAGCCACGAGCTCCTTGCCCGTGCCGCTCTCGCCCGTGATGAGCGCGGTGGCGTCGGTCGCCGCGATCTTCACGATGCGCGCGAGGACGTCGCGGACGGCGGAGGACCGGCCGATGATGTTCTCGAAGTGGTAGCGCTCGCGGAATTCCGCGGCCATCACCGAGACCTCGCCCGCGAGCCTCCGCTTCTCGACGGCCTTCTGCACCTTCACGAGGAGCTCTTCCTCGGTGAAGGGCTTCTGGATGTAGTCGAAGGCGCCCCGGCGCATCGCCTCCACGGCGCTCTCGATGGTCCCGTAGGCGGTCATCACGATGACCTCCGTCAGGGGAGAGACGCTGCGCGCGTGCGAGAGGACCGCCATGCCGTCGGTCGCCCCCATCTTCAGGTCCGTGAGGACGAGGTCGTACTGCTCGTTGGCGATGGTCTCGCAGGCGACGTCCCCGTCCTCCGCTTCGTCGACGTCGTGGTCGGCGCTGCGGAGCATCATGGCCAGCGTGGTGCGCATGTTGCGCTGGTCGTCGACGACTAGGATCTTCGCCATGGCAAGCCGGGTGTCCGGAGCGTGGATTATCTCCCTCGGCCGACCGGAAGACAACGGTCCGGTCGAGGGGAGCGCGACGCCGTCATTCGTCGCCCGTGTCGAGGTTCGGCGGGGGACCGTGGCCGAGGTTCGCCGGCGTCGGCCTCGAGGCCCTCTCGAGGAGCTGCCCGAGGGTCCGGACCTCCTCGAGATAGCGGTTGCCGAGGATCACGGCGTAGCCGGACAGGACGAGGGCCGTCAGCGCGCAGCCGAGCGCGACGGCGGCCACGACCCGCGCGGTCCGATCGCTCATGGCGACCTCGGGAGGGGTGGATACGGCGTGTAGGCGTTGCGCGGGGGTCGCACACGCACGTACCCCGGGTAGCCCCGGAACCGTCCCGTCACGGCGTCGAAGCCCTGCCGCGAGCCGTCGTACTGGAGATCGACGTCGGGGACGACCTCGTAGATGCCGACCTGGTCGAACGTCCCCTCCGGGCAGTGGCGCATGGCGTCGATCGTCGAGCCGACCCGCCCTCCCCGCCGCGGCTTCGAGAAGAAGTCGACGATGGGCACGACGGGCTGCGGGCTCATCGCGCAGACGCGCTCCCCGCCGTCCGGCCGCCTCACGCGAAGCGTCCAGAGGTCGTCGCGGAGATAGAAGCGGACGCCGTCGCGCCGGGCCTCGACGTAGGGATGGAGCACGACGTGTCCCCCGAGAGCGACGTCGGCCGGCGCGAGCCCTGGGAGCACGGGCGGACCGTCCGGGCGTGGCGTGCTCGCCGACGCGGGGAACGGGACGAAGCCCGCGCCCTCCACGCGCCCGAGCGGCCGCGCACGGGCCTCCGACGTCTTGCGTGCGACGTAGCTCCGGCTCGAGCCGCGCGCGAAGCCGTACTCGGGCACGAGCGTCGCACCGGCGCGGACGAGCTCGAGCGTCCGACCGAAGCAGTACATGCGCAGATCGAAGTCCTCGGCGAAATCGAGGTCCTCGCCGCCGGCGCGACGGATCACACGCTCCGGATCGACGCGACCTCGGCTCGACGGATGGGAGCAACGGAGCGGACGACCGCGTCGGGGTGTCGCTGTCTCGACCCGGAACGAGAGCAGACGGTGATCGCCGACGAGCTCGTCCTCGCCGCCGGTCGCCCGGACCTCGAAGCGGTAGCGGAACGGATCGCCCTCGACGTGCGCGACGGTGACGGCGACGGTCGGTGGAGGCGGTGGCTCGCGGGGCGGACGGCGCGACGCCCGACCCCGGGCCCCGGAGGCACGCGGCGCACGGACCGCGGGCGGCTGCGCCGAGGCGTCACGCGGAGGAAGCGCAGCGACGCCGAGCCCGACGAGGGCGGCGAGGACGACGAGCGTCTGCCTCATGCGAGCACCTCTTCGATCGACGAGAGCACCGAGTCGCGGATCTCGCCGGGAACGACCAGCCGTGGACGCTCGATCCGCTTGTTGCGGAGCTCGTGCAGCAGGAACGATGCATCGCCGAGCCGACGCATCGGCCGATGGCGGATCAGGACCCAGAGACCTTCGGGAGATTCGTCCACGGGCTCCTCGTACGGGACATCCGCCGCGACGTCGAGTCGTACGTGGAGGTCGCCTCGCAGCCCGGCTCGGGTGGCGACCTCGGTGGCCCGGCACAGCGCCTCGCGCCAGACCTCGGGTCGCCCTTCGGGAAGCGGCACCGTCTTCGGGAGGCGGCGCTCGCGAACGCGCATGGAGAGCTCGGCGAGCAGGGCGTCTTCGCCTCGGGTCCAGGCGTCGATGGACGAGAGCAACGTCGCGTCGTCGAGGTCGAAGTAGTCACCGAGCGCGATGGACTCGCCCGCGGCCGCGGCACGGATCGCCTCGGGCAGCGTGGCCGGCGCGTCTCCGTCCCGGACGAGCTCCGCCAGACGCGCGAAGAGCGCACGCACGAGGGACTCGGCCGCTCGCGTGGCTTTGTGATGATAGACCTGCTGGTACATGTAGTAGCGGCCGAGGAAGAAGCTCTCGACGGACGGCAGCCCCTTGCGGCCCTCGATGGCGAGGACCCACTCGCCCGACACCTGCCCGAACGAGAAGGCCTCGAGCAGCCAATCGAGGTCGTAGAGGCCGTAGCGCACGCCCGTCATGTGGCTGTCGCGCAGGAGGTAGTCCGCGCGATCGACGTCGAAGGTGCCGCTGACCGCGCGGGCGAGGTACGGCAGGCGATGACGGCCCCCGAGCAGACCCGCGACACGCTCGGCCATGCCGCACGAGAGCCCCTCGAGCGCCCGATGCACATCCGTCGACGGGTCGAGGATCACCTCGGCGGTCCATTCCTCGTGGTGCTTCGCGCCGGGGAGCACCTCCTCGAAGAGATGCGAGAACGGGCCGTGCCCGAGGTCGTGGAGCAAGGCGGCGGCGATCGCGTCGTCCTCGCCCTCGCGATCGAGCCTCGCCTCGAGCGGCAGCTCGTGGGCACGCGCCCGCATGCGGGCGAGGAGCCGCACCATGACGTGCGCCGCACCGAGGGCGTGGGCGAAACGCGAGTGCTCCCCCCCCGGATAGACCAGGGACGCGAGGCCGAGCTGACGGACGCGGCGAAGCCTCTGGACCTCGCGTGTGGCGAGCAGCGCCTCGACGATGCGCTCGTCCCTTCCCTCGAAGTTCACGAGACCATGGACCGGATCGCGGAGCAGCACGAACGACTCCTCGGGCGGGAACCCGCCGCGTGCGGACGATAGCGCAGAAACGACGAGAGCCCCGAGAGCGAAGGCTCCCGGGGCCCACGTAGGTGCCTTCTCGGACGATCAGCCGCGCAGATTCTCGGCGATGAAGTCCCAGTTCACGAGCTTCGAGAGGAAGACCTCGAGGAAGCCCTTCCGGTTGTTCCGGTGATCGATGTAGTACGCGTGCTCCCAGACGTCGGCCGTGAGCAGCGGCTTCGCCGAGGTCGTGAGCGGCGTCTCGGCGTTGCCGGTCGTGACGATCTTCGCCTTGCCGCCGTCGAGCACGAGCCAGACCCAACCCGAGCCGAACTGGCCGAGGCCCTTCGTCACGAACTCGGTCTTGAACGCGTCGACGCTGCCGAAGTCGCGGACGAGGAGGTCCGCGACCTCGCCCGTCGGCTCGCCGCCGCCCTGGGGCTTCATGCTGTTCCAGAAGAAGGTGTGGTTCCACACCTGGGCCGCGTTGTTGAACACGCCGCCGCTCGAGCTCTTCACGATCTCCTCGAGCGACTTCGAAGCCTCGGGCTTGCCCTCCAGGAGGCCCTTGAGGTTGTTCATGTAGGCGGCGTGATGCTTGCCGTAGTGGTAGTCGAGGGTCTCCTCGCTCATGGCGGGGGCGAGGGCATCCTTCGAGTAACGGAGGGGCGCAACCACGAACTCCATCCGAATTCTCCTTGTAATTCCGGGCGCCCAGAGTGCGTCGGGCGCATCGCTCGGCCTCTTATAGTGCGAGGGCCGGGGGATCGAAAGCCCCAAACCGCACGGAATTCCTGGACGCCCCGAGCGGTCGCGAGCGCCGGCCTCCTTTGCTAGCGTGCGCCCCCATGAAGGCCCGCCGAACGCCCCTGGTCCTCGCGCTCGCCCTTTGTCTCTCCTTCTTCCTGCCCGACCTCGCGCGCACGCAAGGAGGCGGAGGGGAAGCCGCCCTCGCCGGCAACGTGCAACGGCTGGTCGACGAGGCGGGGCTCGGCGAACGCGTGGGCATCGAGATCCGGGACGCCGCCACCGGCCGCGAGGTCTTCCGCCTTCGTCCGGATCTCCCGCTGAATCCAGCCTCGAACATGAAGGTCGCGACCGCCGCGGCTGCGCTCCTCGTCCTCGGGCCCGAATTCACGATGCGCACGGGACTCTACGGCCGGATCGAGAGCGGAACGGTCGCCGACCTCGTCCTCAAGGGCCAGGGCGATCCGAGCCTCGAGGAGAGCGACCTCGTCGCGCTCGCGGAGGCCCTCGCCGATCGAGGCGTCCGCTCCGTCGAGCGGATCCACGTCGACGGGAGCTACTTCGACGGCCAGATCCTGCCGCCCGCGTTCGATCAGCAGCCGAACGAGATCGCCTACTTCCGCGCAGCCGTCGGCGCCGTCTCCGTCGACAAGAGCTCGTTCGTGCTCCGCGTGCTCCCGGGTGCGGAGGTCGGCGCGCGCGCACAGGTGCGTCTCCACGGCGAAGGCTATTTCGAGGTCACGAACCAGATCTCGACCTCCGAGGGTGGCGAGCCGAACATCGTGGCGACGCAGGCGCCGATCGCCGGCGATCGGATGGCGCTAAGGCTCTCGGGCTCGATTCCGGCGGGCGTGCTCGGCGTGAGCTACCGACGCCGCATCGAGAACCCGCTCGCGCACGCCGGCTACGTGCTCGCCGAGGCCCTCGGGCGCGTCGGCATCCGGGGCACGCGCACGGTGCGCGTCGGTGCCCTGCCCCAGGCCCTCCCGCTCCTCGCGGAGCACGAATCGGAGCCCCTCGCCGAGCTCCTCTCGGACGTCGGCAAGCACAGCGACAACTTCGTCGCCGAGATGGTGCTGAAGGTGCTCGGAGCGGAGCGGCAGGTGCCGGGCAGCTCGGCCCGCGGCGCGGAGGTCGTGCAGGAAGTGCTCGGACAGGCAGGCGTCCCGCGCGGCGCCGCCACCATCGTGAACGGCTCGGGACTCTTCCAGGGCAACCGCATCGCGGCCTCGCACCTGGCCCGGATCCTGGTGCACGTCTACCGCACGCCCGCGGTCCGGAACGAGTACCTCTCGCAGCTCGCCATCGGCGGCGTCGACGGCACCCTCGCGCGCCGTCTCACGGGCCTTCCCGTGAGGCGCATCGTGCGCGCGAAGACCGGCACGCTGAACGACGTGATCTCGCTCTCCGGCTACGTGCTCGGCCCCGATCCCTCGAAGGCCTACGCTTTCAGCTTCCTCGCCAACGGGGTCGCGGGGAAACAGTCCCAGGCCCGCGAGCTCGCGGACCGGATCGTCTCCGAGCTCGTGACCGCCCTCTACCCGAACGGGCATTGAGCGACCTTCCGGCTCCCGGTTGACGAAGCGCGCGCGGGCCGATACGAGGACCGACGGAGGCAACGAGGTGTTCGATCCGCGTGCATGGCAGCGATTCCGCCGCAACCGCGGGGCGATGGTCGGCGCCGTGATCGTCGTCGTCATGACGACGGTCGGGATGCTCGGACCGGTCTTCGCCCCCCACGATCCGGCGGAGCAGTTCCGGGAGCAGCTCCTCGACGACCAGGGGCTCCCGCGGGGGCCGGGCGAGGTGAAGGGCCACCTCCTCGGCGGCGACACGCTCGGACGGGACATCTTCACGCGCCTCCTGCACGGCGGCCGCGTCTCGATGGTCGTCGCCTACGCGGGCACGGGCCTCGCCGTGGCGCTCGGGGTGCTCATCGGCCTCGTCTCCGGCTATTTCGGCGGAGCCGTCGACACCTTCTTCATGCGGCTCGTCGACGTCCTGCTCTCGATGCCCTTCCTGCTCGTGGCGATGGTCCTGCAGAAGCAGTGGGAGGGCGCGGGCTTCGGCACGCTCATCGTGCTGCTCGGGCTGCTCTCCTGGACCTCGCTCGCGCGCGTCGTCCGGAGCAAGACACTGCAGATCCGCGAGCTCGACTACGTCACCGCGGCGCGGGCGCTCGGCGCGAGCGACACGTGGATCCTGCTCCGCCACGTGCTCCCGAATTGCGCCGGCCCGATCCTCACGACGAGCACCATGCTCGTCGCCGGCATGATCCTCAGCGAGTCGGCCCTCTCCTTCCTCGGCCTCGGCGTGAGGCCGCCGGACGCGAGCTGGGGCTCGATGCTCAGCGAGAGCCAGACCTACGTCTTCGACATCCCGCGGCTCTTCGCGTACCCGGCGTGCCTGGTGGTGCTGACGATCGCGGGCTTCAACTTCCTCGGCGAGGGATTGCGCGATGCGCTCGACCCGAAGGATTGAGGGCCTCGCGGGCTGGCTCCTGCTCGCCCTCGTCGTCGTCGGGACGGCATGGGGCCTCGCGCACCTCCCTCCGGGGCCCGCCGGACCCCGCTGGGCAGGCGCAGGCCGAGCGCGGCCGCGCTCGGGTGGGACCTTCGTCTTCTACGGCAGCTCGAACGTCCGCACGCTCGATCCGCACATCGCCTACGACGAGCTCTCCAACATGGCGGTGCGCCTCGTCTTCGACGGGCTGCTCGACTACGACCTCGAGGGCCGCATCGTCCCGAGCCTCGCCGAGAGCCTCCCGTCGATCTCCGAGGACGGCCGGACCTTCCGCTTCGTGCTCCGCCGCGGCGTGCGCTTCCACCACGGCCGCGAGCTCTCCGCCGAGGACGTGCGCTGGTCGCTCGAGCACCTGCTGGCATCCGACACGGGCTCGCCGGGCGTCCCGTTCTTCCTGACCATCGCGGGAGCGCAGGAGTTCCACGAGGGGCGCGCACGCTCCATCACGGGCGTGCGGGTGATCGACCGGTACACGATCGACATCACGCTGACGCAGCCCGACCAGACCTTCCTCAACGCGATGGCGATGACGTTCGCGTACCCGGTCGCGCGCGAGGTCTACGAGCGATGGGGAAGCCAGGTCGGCGCCCATCCGGTCGGCACGGGCCCCTTCGTCTTCGATCGCTGGGAGCGCGGCGTGCAGCTCGAGTTCGAGCGGAATCGAGCGTACTTCCGGCGCGATCACGTCGGCCCCGATCGGATGATCTACCTCGAGGGGATCGACGTCTCGCTCGCGGTCCCGCGCTTCCGGAACGGCGACCTCGACGTACTGCACGGCATGACGAACACGCAGTACCTCTTCTTCAAGGGATCCCGCGAGTGGCGCCCGTACTTCCACGAGATGCCTTCGGTGACGGTCACGGGCCTCGTGATGAACTGCGAGATGGCGCCCTTCGACGACGTGCACGTCCGGCGCGCGGTCTCCTTCGCGATCGACCGCGAGGCGCGCGTGCGCATGGCGAACCGGCGCATCCGGGCCGCGGGCCAGATGCTGCCTCCGCAGATCGCCGGCTACGACGAGCACCTCCCGAACCTCCAGCACTTCGATCTCGAGGCGGCGCGACGCGAGATGGCGCTCGCCGGCCATCCGGACGGCCTCCCCGACGAGGTCACGGTGACGGTGGGCGAAGGCCCCGGCGGACTGCTCTCCTTCGCGATCCTCCAGGAGGACCTCCGTCGGATCGGGATCCGCATCCGGCCGCGCCAGGTCTCCTTCGCCACCTACCTCGACGAGACCGCGCGTCCCCGCACGTCGCAGGCCTTCTTCTCCGGCTGGAACATGGACTTCCCCGATCCGTCGAACTTCCTCGACATCCTGCTCCACAGCCGCTCGATCCGGCCCGAGAACTCCGAGAACCGCTCCTTCTACCGTAACCCCGAGCTCGATCGGGTCCTCGACGAGGCCCGGAGCGAGCGCGACCCCGGAAGGCGCGTGGCGCTCTACCGTCAGGCGAACGACCTCGTCGCGCGCGACGCGCCCTGGGCGTTCACGAGCTACCCGCTGAAGACCGAGCTCCACCAGGCCTACGTGCACGGCTACGTGCCGCATCCCGTCTGGTCGCAGGACTACCGGAACGTCTGGCTCGATCTCCCGCGCCGTCGGCTCGCGGATCGCGCGCGCGGAACGGGCCGTTTCGGAGCCGCGCTCGCTCCCCTCGGAGGCCGCCGATGATGCGCTACCTCCTGCGCCGGCTCGGCTGGGCCGTCTTCGTCGTCTCGCTCGTGACGACCGGGACCTTCGTCCTGCTCAACGTCGTCGGCGATCCCGCGAAGGCCAAGTTCGGAGGACGCGCCTCGGCCGCCGTGCTCGCCGAGTTCCGCGCGAAGCACGGCCTCGACCGTCCCGCGCACCAGCAATTCGCCGCCTACCTCGGCGTCTCGCCATGCCTCCGTCGCTCGGCCGCCGACGATCCCTACGCCGTGCCTCGCGGCGCCCACTGCGGACTGCTCCAGGGCGACCTCGGGCGCTCCTACACCGACGAGCAACCGGTCTCGCAGCTCATCGCCGCCCGGATGCCGCGCACGATCCTCCTCGGGATGATGGCGATGGTGGTCGAGGTGCTGCTCGGCGTGAGCCTCGGCATCGCCGCTGCCGTCTTCCGCGGCGGTCTCTTCGATCGTTCGGTGATGACGGGAACCGTCCTCACGATGAGCCTCCCGACGTTCGTCACGGGGCCCGCAGCGCTCATGATCCTCGCGTTCCTCTTCGGCCTCTTCCCGCTCGGCGGCTATGGCACGGATGCGCTCGATCACGTGCGCCACGGCCTCTTGCCGGCGCTCGTGCTCGGCATCGGCGGCGCCTCGGGCTACGCGCGGATCATGCGGACGGAGATGCTCGACACGCTTCGCGCCGACTACGTGCGCACCGCGCGCGCCAAGGGGCTCTCCCCCGGGAGCGTCGTCGTCCACCACGCCTTCCGCAACGCGCTCCTGCCGCTCGTCACGCTGCTCGGGCTCTCTCTCCCCGGCCTCGTCGGCGGCGCGATCATCACGGAGGCCGTCTTCGGCTGGCCCGGCATCGGTCGACTGACGGTCGAGGCGCTCAACAACGTCGATCGCCCGACCGTGATGGCCGTGGTCCTGATCGCGTCGGTGGCCGTGCAGCTCGGCAACCTCCTCGCGGACGTGCTCGTCGCGGCGCTCGATCCGCGCGTCCGGACGCAGTGACGCGCGCGCGCCTCCGCGCCGCTCAGCGCTTCTTCGGGCGGAGCGGATAGATGCGGCGGTTGCCCTCCATCCGCGGGGGGAGCACGTCGAGGAAGTCGAGCCTTATCGCCTTGCGTCGACCGGTCTCGAGCTTGATCAGGAGCTCGCCGTCCTCGCTCGCGCGATCGACGCGACACATGCCGAACTGACGGTGGTCCACCCAATCGCCGGGAGCCGGGAGGAACTCCGGCTCGTCGTCGACGCGCTTCTCCTCGCGGATGGGATCGTGGACGACGGGCGCCTTCGACGCGGGGGATGCGGTCCCGGGCCGATGCTCGCTCGCGGCCGCGGCCATCGCCCACGTGACGCCACCGCCCGCGACGGGCTCGGCCCTCGGCGCCGGCTCGGGACGCACCGGCTCGGGACGCGACGGAGCTTCGACGACACGCCCCGCACGCTCGGGCGGCCGGACCTCCGGACGACGCAACTCCGAGTCCTGGGACGAGCGCGGCGGGGTGCCCTCGCCGACGAGGTTCTGACGTCCCTCGGCCCGGAAGCGGAGAAGCCCCGTCTCGCGATCGAGCTCGCGGCGCACCCCGAGGTCGTCGAGCGAGTCGATCATGAGGTCCACCGCGATGACCTCCGCGAGAGCGAGGTGGCCTCCCACGGTCTCGAGCCCTCGATCCGACTCGCGCACGAGGGTCGCATGGAGCTCGGCGCGGAGCTGGCCGTCGAACGAGGCGATGCTCCCCGAGATCGAGAGAGCCTCGAAGGGGCCCGCGAGCCGCCGCGGCTCACGGCGACGTCCGGTCGCGAGATCGTACGAGTCCACCTCGACCGTTCCGAGGACGCCGACTCCCTGCACCCACGCGGTCGTGACGCCCTTCTCGCGCGCGAGACGCTCGAGCTCGTCGTGCAGGCTCTTGGCGCGATCGATGCGAACGAGGAGGCGGCGGATGCGATGGCTCTCGAAGACGATCATGGCGTCCGAGGGATACCATCGCTTCCGCGGCCCCGCACGAGGCGTTCCCTAGGCGCGTAGGCGGCGCGTGCGGAAGGTCCGGATCCCTCCCTCGCAGGCGATCTCCACGAGGGAGAGCAGCGCGCTCTTGTCCGGCTTCGGCGCGAGGCCGCGCCCCATCCGCCGGAGCTGGAGCGAATACCACGACACTTCCATCAGGGCGGCGTCGTCGATCTTGCGGATCCCGGTGGTGATCGGCCTCACCGCAGCGGTGGCTTCGCCCGCGAGGACCTTGTTCGGGAAGTCGGGGTCGATGGCGAGCGGACGTGCGAGACCGACCAGGTCGAGCGCGCCTTCGCGCAGGGCCTGCTCCATGCCCGCCGAGGTGCGGAAGCCTCCCGTCACGCAGAGCGGCACATCGACGGTGGCGCGGACCTTGGTCGCGAAGTCGAGGAAGTAGGCTTCGCGCGCGGCCGTGCGTTCGCTCGTCGCGCGGCGACCGCTCATGACGGGCGCCTCGTACGTGCCCCCGGAGATCTCGACGAAATCGATGCCCTCCCGCGCGAGCTCGGCGATCACGGCGAGCGATTCCTCCTCCGTGAAGCCGCCCCGCTGGAAGTCCGCGGAGTTGAGCTTGATTCCCACGGGGAACGAAGGTCCGCAGGCCGCGCGGATCGCGCGGAGGATCGCGAGCGGGAAGCGGCGACGGTTCTCCGCGCTCCCTCCCCACGCGTCCTGTCGTCGGTTGTGGTGGGGCGAGAGGAACTGGCTCACGAGGTAGCCGTGCGCACCGTGGATCTGCACGCCGTCGAAGCCGGCATCGCGGGCGAGCTTCGCGCTTCGTGCGAAGCGCTCCACGATGTCGTCGATCTCCTCGGTACGGAGCTCGCGCGGCGTGGAGAAGAAGGCGGCGAGGCTCGGGTCGAAGGGCACGGCCGACGGGGCGACCGTCTCGGCGTTCAGTCCCTTCGGCGCCTGCTTTCCCGGATGGTTGAGCTGCATGAAGATCCGTGCGCCGTCGCGCTTGCCGGCCTCGGCCCATGCACGCAGGAGCTCCGCATCCGAGTCGTCCTCGAGCGCGACGTTGTTCGGCTCGCCGAGCGCGCGTCGGTCGACCATGACGTTGCCCGTCACGGAGAGGCCGATGCCCCCTTCGGCCCACCGTCCATAGAGCGTCGCGAGCTCGTTCGTGACGTGATTGTCGGTGGTGCCGAGCCCCTCGCTCATGGCGGACTTCAGCAGGCGGTTCTTGAGGACGAGCCCGCTCTTCAGCGTGAACGGGGTGGTGAGGAGGCGATCGGTCATGGCGGCCTCCCTGTGTCGCGCGAGGCCGCTCGGCGGTTACGCCGTGTCGCGGGAGCTCAGCCGCCCGTCCCGCCCTGACCGCGGGCCTCGGCGAGCCTCCGCTCCTTGGCCTCGACGGCCTCGGCGAAGAGACGGATGTAGTCGGCGCCGCTGAGGAGGGAGAGAAGCGTGCTCAGGTAGAGGAGCGCGAGGCCGGCCTGGTTCATGTCGCAGGGGAACGAGGCGATGCCGTAGAGCTGCAGATCGTAGGTGTGGTGCAGCATCAGGAGGAGAATCGCGACCATCTGGAGCGCCGCCTTCTCCTTGCCTCCCTGCTGGGCGGGCATCGACACGCCCTCGCCCATCGCGATCACGCGGAGAGAGGTGATCGACAGCTCGCGCGCCTCCATGAGGATCACGGCCATCACGCCGAGCAGGGGGAGGCGGCCCTGGTAGGTCATGAAGACCAGCGTCGACATCACGAGGAGCTTGTCGGCGAGTGGATCCAGGAACTGGCCGAGGATGCTGATGAGCTTCATCCGACGGGCGAGGTACCCGTCGAAGAAGTCCGTCACGGTGCAGAGGACGTAGACGGATGCCGCGTAGAAATTCGACTTCGGCGTCGCGTCCCACATCAGCCAGAGCACGACCGGGATCAGCACGACGCGGAGCATCGTGAGGAGGTTCGGCAGGTTGATGGCGTCTTCGCGGAGGGACCTCCGCGGCGCCTTCACGTCGGTCGCCATGGACCTCCTCCTCTACCCGAGCACGACAGCACCCTCGCCCCGTAGCACGAGAGCGAGCCCGCCCAAAGCCGAAGCGTCGGCGGACGGAAACAGGCGGCCGGCCCAGCCGACGAGTCGTGCGGGATCCACGCGCAGCTCCGATTCGGTCCCGATCGGCACCACGTGGGGAGTGGCCTCCGTCAGCAAGACGACCGTTCCCTGCCCCGAAACCTGTACGAGCTCGAGCTCGGCCTCCCCGACGCGGAGCTGCGCGCATTCGTAGGCGAGCCCCGGATCGAAGGCGAAGAGCACCGACTCGCGAACGTAGAGGGTCTCGCTCCGAAGGCGCATGGCGTGGAACGTTCGCCCCCAGGGCCGGTTCGCGAGCGCGGTGACGGTGCCGGGGAAATGGTGGATGGGCGCGGATCCGCCGAGCGGCACGTCGAGCTCCGAGCCCCGCGCCCTGCGGGGAACGGGCGTGCCGGGACCCGAGCTCCGGATGGCCACGAGCCCCCCTCCACGCACGTAGGCGCCCGCGGGCGCCTGGACGAGCAGATCTCCCTCCGGAGTGAACGCGAAGACCCCTTCGCTCGGGGTCGGCACCGTGTGGCGCTCGAGGAACGCGGAGAGGTCGGGATGCTTCCCGACCGTAGACTCCCGCGGCGTCGACGCCCCTTCGCCTTCGTCCGGCTTGCCATCGCCCTGCCCCGCGCCGCCTTCGAAGCGGGACGATTCCGGCGTCATCGGCAAGGGCTGCGTCGAAGGACCTTCGGAATCGCGCGAAGCTTGTTGGATGGCCTCCTCCATCCGGCGCGCCATCGAGGCCTGGCCGCCGCGGAGGAACGCGTCACGAGCCTGCTCCAGATGGCCCTTTCGCCAGTACACGAGACCGAGATAGCCCCAGGCACGCTCGTGGTCGGGTTGGATCCGGAGCGCCTGGTGGAGGTGCGCGAGCGCGTCGTCGGCCTGACCCGTCTTGAAGAGCGCGAGCGCCAGGTTCACCCGGAGCGCGGCATCGCGCGGATAGGCAGACGACAGGCGCTCCCAGATCTCGATGGCCCGCGGATAGACCCCGAGTCGGAAGTAGACGCCTGCCAAGAGGTCCTGGCTCTTCGCGTCCTGCGGAGACAGGGAGAGCGCACGCTCGAGCTCCTCCTTGGCCTCGAGCACGCGGTCTTGCAGCAACATGTCGCTGCCGCGATAGAGGTGGAAGAGGAAGTCGTCGCGATCGTCGCGCACCGCGGAGTCCGGCCGGATTCCATCCCTCGTTCCATCGCGCGATGCCCCATCCCGCATCCCGCGAGCCTAGGCGCGTGCTCGGCGATGCGTCAACGCCGACGACCTCGGCTGGTCGCTCCGCTGTGGCCGTGACAGGCTCGGCGGCCATGTCCGGTCCCACGAGCCCGAACGAATCGACGCGAGCCCAGGCCGGCGCCACGGCCGGACAGGAGCCGCACCCCGGCGCCGGTCTCGTGAAGAAGGTGTTGACCGGCACGTTGCTCGGGGTGCTCGTCTTCGCCGCGCTCTCCGTCTACGGCGATGCACGACAGCTCGCCGGTCACCTCGCTCGCTACGATTTCTCCGCCTTCCTCGCCGGGCTCGCGCTGGCCACGGCCAACTACGCCCTGCGCTTCCTGCGCTGGCAGTATTACCTCGGCCGGCTGGCCATTCGCGTGCCGGTGGGGGCGAGCCTCCGCATCTTCGTCGCCGGCTTCGTCATGAGCATCTCGCCGGGGAAGGTCGGCGAGGTCCTGAAGAGCGCCCTCCTGGCCGAGCAGTTCGACATCTCCGCGGCGAAGACCGCCCCGATCGTGGTCGCAGAGAGGCTCACCGACCTCTTCGCGCTCGTGCTGCTCGTGGCCATCGGTGCGCGCACCTTCGAAGAGGGCACCCCCATCGCGATCGGAGGAGGCGTCGTCGTCGCCTGTCTCTGGCTCGTCTGTTCCTGGCCCTGGCTCGCGGACCGGTTGATCCGGCTCTCGACGGTCGTTCCCTTCTTCGCTCGCATCGAGCCGCGGCTGCGGGAGGCCTTCGATGCCCTCCGGACCGTGGTCGGCCCCGGTCCGCTCGCATTCGCGACCGTGCTCGCGACGTTCTCTTGGTTCCTCGAATGCCTCTGTCTCCGTCTGATCGCCGGGGGGTTCGAGGGCGTGGACCTCGACGTCCACGCCGCGACGTTCGCCTATTCGGCCCCGACGATCCTCGGCGCCCTCGCCCTGCTGCCCGGAGGGCTCTTCGTCACGGAGGCGGGCATGACCGGCATCCTCCAATCCGTGGGGGGGCCGGCGATGACGGCCACCGTCGCGACGGGAACCACGCTTCTGACTCGCCTGGCCACGCTCTGGTGGGCCGTGGCGCTCGGCCTCGTCGCCCTCATCCTCCAGCGGCGCGTCGTGGCGACCCACGTCGGATCGGAAACCTGACGTGCAGCTCCTCGGGAAACGGTCGGGCTTGCACCGGCCCCGGGCGTGGGTGAGCATACACGGCCGCGGTTCCCGCGCCCTATGACGAGCCCGCCCTTCCCCCTGACGCTCCTTCCGCGAGCCGCCCGCGACGTCCTGACGACCGCGGTGTCGAATCTCGCGGCGCAGGACTTCCTGAGCATCGCGTTCCATTCGTACATGCTCGCCCGGGCTTTTGCGGCCCCGAACAGCATGGAGGCCTCCCTCGCACGTGTGTGGGCGGCGACGCTCTTCTCCGTGAGCACGACGGCCATCGTCCTCGCCCGAGGAGAGGTGTTGCCCAAGGGCAAGCTCCGTTCCTTCGTGTACCGGGTAGGCATCTTCACGCCGATGGTCCTGAGCTACTTCGAGCTTCGGTACCTGCTCCCGGGGCTCCAGCCGCACCTGCTCGACGACCAGCTCCACGCGCTCGACCGCGCCATCTTCGGGATCACCCCCGCGCTCTGGCTGAACCGCTTCAACCAGCTGCCCAGGGTCGAGTGGATCTCGTTCTTCTACTACAGCTACTTCTACCTCATGGGCCTGATGCTCATCCCGAGCCTCCTCTTCGACGGGGGCCGACGGCTGCACGAGCTCATGGTGGGAGCCCTCATCGTCTGCGGCGGCGGGCACTTCATCTACACCCTCGTCCCCGGCGCGGGCCCCTACGCGAGCATGCAGTTCCCGGAGCCCCTGCACGGCGGCTTCTGGTGGCATCAGGTCCAGGTGACGGTGGCGAACGCCGGGGCCCAGCTCGACATCTTCCCGTCGCTCCACACGGCCTACCCGACGTTCTTCAGTCTGTTCGCGTTCGGGAACCGCCACGAGAAGCCGTACAAGTATGTGTGGCCCATCGTTGCCTTCTTCACCGTGAACATGGTGACGGCCACGATGTTCCTCCGTTGGCACTGGGGCGTCGACGTCATCGCGGGCCTGACCCTCGCGACGGTCGCCCGCATCTCGGGCATCGTGGTCTCGCGGGCCGAAGCCAGCCGCGGCACCGGCGAAGACGAGCGCCAGATCGTCTGGGAGCCGCTGGTCCGCTGACTGCGAGCGTCGAGACGGAGCTCGACCGCGTCAGGGAGTGTGGACGGGGTCCGGAGGTCCGGGCGTCGGCAGTGGCGCGGGTTCGGGGGCGCGGACCGATGCGGCCGGCCGGAGTCCCGCCAGGTCCCCGATGACCGTATCCGTCTCGTCGGCGAAGACCGACTCCCTGCCGAAGACCGTGTAGACGCGGACCGTGCGCCGGAGCGAGGGCTCGTAGCGGTCCGGATCGCGACGCAGCGCCACCTCGTACACACGCTCCACGGGTCGACGGAAGTCGAGCACCGGCCCCCGCACCTGGCCACCGACGGCGAGGTGCGCGGCTCGAATCCAAGGGGTGAGCAGGCCCCGTCCGGGCCCGACGACCGCGACGGGCCGTCCTCCGCGGAACCAGTAGCGCTCCACGCCGCCAGGCGTCCGCGCGAAGAGCGTCGCCGGCTCCTCGCGGAGCTCGTACCGACGGATGTCGACGAGGGGCTCGTGCCCGCTCGGCGCCGGCAGGAGCATGCGTTTCCAGGCGCGGAGCGGCTTCCAGTCGAGGTCGTAGATCACCTCGACGTCGGAGACGCTGCGCTCCCACTCCTGATGAACCGTCGCCACGTAGTGGCAGCCCCGTTGCTCGAGGCGGAAGTCCTCGACGACGTCCTTCTCGCGCATCGTCGGGCCCGAGCGCATGCGGCTCGCCGTGACGACGCGGGTCTCGGAAGGCGCGGTCTCGCAGCTCGGATAGCCGAGGTCGTCGACCTCGGCGATGGGCACGCGCTTCAGGCAGCTCTCGCAGCCCGCGAGGGCCAGGAGCGCCGTGAAGGCCAGGAACGACGAAGCCCCGGTGCGCCGGAGCGGGCGTACCGGGGCTCGCATCGTCATGTCCTCTTCAGTGGGCCGCCGGAGCCGCGTCGGAGGGAGCCGCCTCGGCAGGAGCCGCGGGAGCCGCCTCGGCCGGAGCCGCTTCGCCCGCCGCCGGAGCTGCATCGGAGGGCGCCGCTTCGGCCGCCGGAGCCGCCTCGGCAGCGGCCGGAGCCGCCTCCGCCGCGGGAGCCGCGGCATGACCGCCGCCGTGACCGGCCGCCGGAGCCGCCGCGCCGTGCGCCTCGTGCGAGGGGACGGGACCGAGCTCGCCGTGCTGGCCCACGATGCCGGACGCGGTGCCGTTGGCGAACGACCCGCTGCGGAGGTCGACGCGCGCGCCCTGCTGACGGTCGCCCGTCGCGCGGTAGTGCGTGTCGTTGTACGTGTATCCGAAGAACACGCCGATGAAGAGGACCGTGCCGACGAAGAAGAGCGTGTTGAACGCCTTCTCCCACTTCAGGTGCATGAAGTAGGTGCCGACGAGGATCGCCTTGATCGTCGCGATGACGACGGCGACGAGGAAGTTGTAGTCGCCCAGGTGCACGTTGTACGCGGCCAGCGTGGCCGCCGTGCAGGCGAAGAGGGCGAGGAGGACCCCGACGTTCAGCGCGTTGCTGCTGACGTGGGCGTGGACGAGGTAGTCGTCCTGATGCTCGTGATCGGCGGCCATGGGCTTTGCCTCAGTCGATGAGATAGAGGAACGGGAAGAGGTAGATCCAGATCAGGTCGACCAGGTGCCAGTACAGGGCGACGAGGTCCACCGGAGTGAAGAACTCCGAGCTGAACTCGCCGCGCTGGTTGCGCAGCCAGACCCAGAAGATGATGCCGATGCCGATGAGCACGTGCAGGCCGTGCAGGCCGGTCATCACGAAGTAGATGCCGAAGAACGAGCGCAGGTGGTACGGGATGCCGCCGCTGTGGTGGGCGTTCCCCACGGCCGCGACGATCTCCTCCATGCCTTCCGCGTTCGGGGCGAAGTACTTGCCCGGCAGCAGACCGACGTGGAACTTGTGCGTGTACTCGAAGTACTTCACGACCATGAAGATGCCGGCGCAGGCGATGGTCACGAGGAGCATCGCGCCGGTCTTGCCGCGGTCGCCGAGCTGCGAATAACGCACCGCCTGGGCCGCCGTGAAGCTCGAGATGAGCAGCACGAAGGTGTTGAGCGCGCCCATCTTCCAGTTGAGGAGGTGCGAGCCGACCGAGAAGGCCTCGGGGTACCAGGTACGGAAGATTCCGTACGCGACGAAGAGACCCGAGAAGAAGAGGATTTCCTGCGCGAGGAAGGTCCACATGCCGATCTTGGCAGCGTCGAACTGCTGGACCGGCGTGTCGAAGTGGTGGGCCAGATAGGCCGGCCCGTGGTGCTCGTCGCCGTGGGCTGCTGCGTGGGCGTTCGCCATGACGTCTCCGTGTGCTCGAGGTGGAACTCTCGGGGTGGGTCGGGAGAAGAGGCCTCAGGCCTTCTTCTGGTCCTTCCGGAAGCCCGTGTAGAGCTCCTCCTCCGTGCAAAGGTGGTAGTCGTAGGGCCCGCGCGTGATCACGGGGGTCTCGACGAAGTTGTGCGGATGCGGCGGGGTGGCCGTGAACCACTCGAAGCCGGCCGACGCCCACGGATTCTCCGTGGCCTTCTCACCGGACATCAGCGACTTGATGAACATGATGGCCATGATCACGAAGCCGACGCCGAGGATGTAGGCACCGCCCGACGACGTCATGTGGAGACGCTGGAACTGGTCGAGGTAGTCGTAGTACCGGCGGGGCATGCCCTGCGAGCCCAGGACGAACTGGGTCAGGAAGGTCACGTTGAAGCCGATGAAAACGAGCGTGAACGCGATGCGGGCGAGCGTCTCGCTGTACATCTTGCCCGTCATCTTCGGCCACCAGTAGTGCAGGCCGCCGAGGAAGCCGAACACCGTGCCGCCGACCATGACGTAGTGGAAGTGCGCGACGACGAAGTAGGTGTCGTGCAGGTGGATGTCCGTCGCGAGCGTTCCGAGGAAGAGGCCCGTGAGACCACCGATCGTGAAGAGCGCGATGAAGCCGAGCGCGTAGAGCATCGGCGAGGCGAGCGAGATGCTGCCCTGGTAGAGCGTCGCGATCCAGTTGAAGACCTTCACGCCCGAGGGGATGGCGACGAGGAAGGTCAGCGCCGAGAAGACCATCGTCGCGTACTCGCTCATGCCGGCCGTGAACATGTGGTGGGCCCACACGAGGAAGCCGACGAGGCCGAGACCGAGCGAGCTCATGGCCACGAACATGTAGCCGTAGATGCGGCGGTGGCTGAAGGTCGCGAGGATCTCGTTCACGACCGCCATGCCCGGGAGGATCATGATGTAGACGGCCGGGTGCGAGTAGAACCAGAAGAAGTGCTGGAAGAGGACCGGGTCACCGCCGAGCTGCGGGTCGAAGATGCCGATGGTCATCGTCTTCTCGACCGCGAGCAGGAAGAGCGTGATCGCGAGGACCGGCGTCGCGAGGATCTGCACGATGGAGGTCGCGTAGATGCCCCAGATGAAGAGCGGCAGGCGCTGCCAGTGCAGGCCGGGCGCGCGCATCGTGTGCACGGTCGCGACGAAGTTCACGCCGGTGAGGATCGACGAGAAGCCGAGGATGAAGACGGCCATCGTCATCCACACGACCGACGAGTCGGCGCGGACCGAGTACGGCGTGTAGAAGGTCCAGCCGGTGTCGACGCGGCCCACCACGATGGCGACGATCGCCACGACGGTGCCGAGCATGTAGATGTAGAAGCTCGCCAGGTTGAGCTTCGGGAAGGCGACGTCCTTCGTACCGAGCATGATCGGCAGGAAGAAGTTGCCGAGGGCGCCCGGGATGGCCGGGATGATGAAGAGGAAGACCATGATGGCGCCATGGAGCGTGAACACCTGGTTGTAGGTGTCCGCTTCCATGATGGTCTTGCCCTTGGTCAGGAGCTCCGTCCGGACCAGGAGCGCCATGATGCCTCCGAGGAGGAAGGCGACGCACACGGAGATCAGATACATGATCCCGATGCGCTTGTGGTCGACGGTGGTCATCCACGACCAGAGGCCACGCTCGGCCGTCAGGTAGTTGGAATCGTCAGGGAAGTGATGGTGCCCCGAAACTGGGGCAGCGGCGGCTTCGACGGTCATCTGAGTACGTCCTTCCGTCCTGTGAGTGGGTCCCAGTTGGTGCTCTTCAGTGGAGCGTCTTCATGTAGGCGATGACCGCGTTCACTTCGTTGTCCGAAAGACGATACGGCGGCATGTTGATGCTGGCATAGCCACGGACGATCCGAGCCTGCGGCTGGCGGATCGACTGGGCGATGTAGTTCTCGTCGACGGTGAGCGACTCGCCACCCTCGAAGTTGGCCGTGCGGCCCCAGATGCCGTTCCAGCTCGGCGCCGGACGGTCCTGACCGGCCTGCGTGCTGTGGCACGCGCGGCAGCCGGCGTTCGCGTAGATCTTCTCGCCCCAGCAGGCGGCGAGGTTGTCACCCCGACCCGCGCACTCGGCCGGGGGCGGCGGGCCCTCCGCGAGGAACTGATCGTAGCGCTGCTGCGACACGATGTTGATGTTCGCCAACATGGTCGAGTGGTTCGTGTTGCGGTCGGCCGAGGTCGTGATGCCCGCGGGCGCGCCGCAGTACTCGGCGCAGAAGAGCGTAGCCGGCTCGTCGCCCGTCTCGTGCGTCGCCTCGAACCAGACGGTCGAGAACATTCCCGGGACGACGTCGCGCTTGATGCGGAACTGCGGGACGTAGAAGCTGTGGAGCACGTCGACCGAGCTCATGATCATCTTGATGGGCCGGCGAACGGGGAGGATGACCTCGTTGTTCTGCACGACGCCGTTCGGATGCTCGAAGGCCCACGACCACTGCTGGCCCTGCACGCGGATCTCGATCGAGTCGACCGGAGCGACCGCCATGTTCATGTAGACCGAGAACCCCTGGTGGAAGAGGTACACGAGCAGGAACAGCGGCGTGAACGTCCAGAAGATCTCGAGGGCCGTGCTGTGACCCGTCGGCTCGGCCTTCACGCCGGGACGACGACGGTACTTGAGCACGTAGACGAGCATCGTTCCCGTGATGAGGACGAAGGAGACGACGCTGACCCAGTAGATCAGGTAGTACAGGTGATCGACGTCGGGCGCGATCGTCGACATCTGGGGGGGCAGCTGCAGAGTTCCCTGGGGTCTATTCATGTTCCGACCTGACTGGCCTCGGGTGAAAACCGACGCGCCTCGACTGCTCCGGAACGGGCCCGCTTCAGCTCGCGGCGCCACAACGTCCCGAGGAACGCAGCGAGCGCGAGGATGATGAGGACACCGCCGGCCATCATCACCCGTCGCGCCATGAGCGAGTAGCTCTTGATCGACGGGTCGTAGGCGTAGCAGTAGAGGAGGAAGTGTTCCGTGGAAGAGATGGAGCGACCCTCGGAGGCCTCGAGGAGGCCGAGACGGATGTCCGAGGGGTTGAACTCGAGCCCGTAGAGGTAACGGGCGATGCGACCATTCGGCGTGAGGATCGTGATGGCCGCCGGATGCGCGTACTGGTGCTGCGCGGAGTCGTAGAAGTAGCGGTAGCCGACCGCGTCCGTGAGGGCGCGGATCTCGTCCTGATCACCGACCAGGAAGTGCCAACCGTTCGCCGCCTGCCGCCGCCCGTAGGCTTCGAGCAGGCTGCGACGCTTGTTCCGCGCCTTCGCGAGGTCCTCGTGCGGGTCGATGCTGACCGTGATGACCTCGTACTCCTCGCCGATGGTCCAGTTGATCTCGCGGAGCCCTCGCACCACCGCGTCCATCACCATGCTGCAGAGCGTGGGACAGGAGTGATACGCGAACGTGAGGACGACGGGCTTCTGCCCGTTGACCAGGTCCGAGAGACGAACCGTACGGCCCGAGAGGTCCCGGAACGTGAGGTTCCGGGGGATCGTCGCGTCGAGGTGCTCGTCGACGCGAACCCGGTCGAGACCGGGCACCTCCAGCGCCTGCTCACCCACGGGCGTGACGCCGTAAGCCCCCTGGGCAGCCGCCGGAGCGGCCACCAGGGAGAGCGTCGCGAACGCGAGCGAAGCGAGGCGCAGGAGCATGGCGATCAGGGCGTGGCCCCTCCCTGCGCGGGAGCGGGAGCCGCCTCGGTGGCGGGCGCGACGCCAGCGTCGGCCGCGTTCGCGGCCTCGCGGGCCTCGCGGGCCTCCTTGGCGCGCTCGAAGGCGGCGCGGGCCTGGGCGGCGCCACGCTCGTTCTTCGTGAGCGTCCAACCCTCGACGGCGTCGACGTCCGCCTGCTCGAGGTTGCGGCGCGGAGCGACCGCGTCGGAGCCGGTGCGTCCCTGCTGCGCGAGCTGGGACATCGCCTGCTCCACCGAGACGCGCGCCGAGCCGAGGAGGCGCTGCTGCTCGCCGCGGTAGCGCTCGAGCTCGGTGTTGGGCCGCTGCTCGACCTTCGCCGCGTACTCCTTCTGCATCATGTAGTTGAAGTAGGAGTGGAACAGCGGGATGAGGAAGAGGAGCGTGAGGGCCGCGAGGATGCCGCCGTGCAGCATCGTCTTCTCGCGCGGGGGCGTATTGTCGAAAGCCATGGTCGGGTCTCCGATCAGTACGTCTGGTGATGGTGGAGCGAGCGCGACAGGCGCGGATCACCCACCGGCACGAGGTTGACCTGGTGCATGTTCTTGAAGACGACAGCCAGGAAGGTGCCGGCCACGAGAAGCAGCGCGCTGACGTCGATCCAGAGCTTGCCGGCGGAGAACTCCGGCACCTCGGTCGCGTGCGGCATCACGAACCAGTAGATGTCGACGACGTGCATCACGAGGAGCCAGATGGCGCCGACCTTGAGCAGGCCGAGGTTCCGCTTGATGACGCGCGAGATGAGGAAGACGAAGGGCAGCGCGAAGTGCGCGATCGGCAGCAGCATGCTGATGATCTGCCAACCACCCGCCCAACGACGGTGGTACCAGACGGCCTCCTCGGGGATGCCGGCGTACCAGATGAGCATCCACTGCGAGAAGCTCACGTAGGTCCAGAAGCACATGAACCCGAACATCAGCTTGCCGAGGTCGTGGAAGTGCTCGGTCGTGATGGCGTGGCCCGTGTGACCGCCCTCGGAGAGGCCGAGGCCCACGAGGATGGTGAAGGCGAGGATGCAGACCGCCGAGCCACCGAAGATGATGACGCCGAAGATCGTCGAGTACCACGCGGGCTCGAGGGCCATGAGCCAGTCGAAGGCCGCGAAGGTCATCGTGAGGAAGAAGCCGATCGCCGAGAGCGGCGCCCAGAACTTCATCTTCATCGTGAGCTGCTTGTCCTTGGTCTCGTCCTGCTTCACCGACGTGCGGAAGAAGAAGAAGGAGATGGCTAGCCAGATCACGAGGTAGGCGATGCCGAAGGCGAGCCAGCGGCCCTTGTTGAGGTAGCTCGCCTTCTTCGCGAGCAGCTCGTGGTGGGCGTGCTCCTCGAAGTGGTTCGGGGCGATCATGTGACCGACCGTCGCCACGTCCGCGCCGTGCTCGGCCGCGCCGTGCTCGGCCGCCGCCGCGTGCTCCGCGCCGTGCTCCTGCGCATGGGCCGTGCCACCGAGGAGGGCCGCGTCGTTCGCGCCGTGGTGCTCACCGGCCGGGGCGCCGTGCTCGCCGCCGCCGTGGTGACCACCCATCCACTGGCCGTACTGGGTGAACTGACCGGCAGCGACGCCGCCGAGCAGCACGAGGCCGAAGACCGCCATCACCGGCGCGCCGCTCATCACGAGCTCCGGGATGCGGCGCGTCGACACGCCCCAGTGACCCTGGGTGACGTGCTGCGCGATCACGAGGAACATCGCCCCGAAGAGGAGCGTGAGCGTCGCGAAGTACCCGAAGAGGAACGAGTACCCGATGCGCTCGTGGTCCATCGAGAACCCCGCGAGGGTCCCGAGCAGACCGAGGCCGCCGACGGCCGCCGCGATCTTCCACGCGTTCGGCCACTGGCCCTTGTTCTGCAGCTTGAAGCTGCCCTGGGAATCCTTGGCGCTCACTGGGACTGCTCCGTGGTGTTCATCGCGGTGGTACGCGACGCCTGGCTCAACTGGAGTGCACGGACGTAGGCGACGATGGCCCACCGGTCATCCTGGGGGATGCTGTGGCGATAGGCCGGCATCGTGCGGATGCCGTTCGTGATCGTCGCGTAGAGCTGGCCGTCCGGGATGTGCCGGATCCGCGGGTCATGGAGCGACGGCGGCTGGAACGAACCGGACTGACCGATGAGCGAGAGACGCTCGGCACGGCGCGCGACCATGCTCTGACCGTCACCCGACTGCGCGTGGCAGGGGGTGCAGTAGACGTTGAAGCGCTGCTGGCCGCGGGCCACGAGGCCGCCCATGCCGTTGTGGCGCTGCACCACGGCGTCGGGCACCGTGAGCAGCCACTCCGAGTTGTCCTCGGATCGGCCGGTGGCGACGGTGATGTCCGCCTCCATCTCGCGGGCGATGGCTCCCTCGACCGGCGGACGCATGGTGCGGCCGTCCTGGAAGAAGTCGCTCTTCGCCTGCGGGTTGTAGCGGGCCTGCTGGTACATGTTCCGGATGGGAACGACCGGCGGGTCCTTGCTCGGCTGCCCGACGCATCCCGCGCCCAGGCTGAGGCTCGCGAGAGCGAGCACGATGACGAAACGCTTGGTCACGCGACCTCCTCCTCGACGAGCTCCAGGTGCGACGGATGCGTCGACTCCAGCAGGCTGCGCGTCTTCTCGAGATCGAACTTCTCGTCCCCCGCCTCGATCGAGATGAAGAACTTGTCGTCCGTGGCGGCATCGAAGCGGTCCGACTCGAAGACCGGGTGGTGATGCCGCGGGAGCTTGTTGAGGCCCAGCATGCCGAAGAGCGTGCCGAAGCCGGTGAGCAGGATGGAGCACTCGAAGAGGATCGGCACCATCGACGGGAAGGAGTACGGCTCCTTGCCGCCGATGACGATCGGATAATCCACTCCGTTCATCCAGTACATCATCAGGAAGCCGAGCGAGAGGCCCGTCATGCCGCAGATGAAGGAGATGAAGCCGAGCTTCGTGGGCGGGAGGCCCATGGCCTCGTCGAGACCATGGAGCGGGTACGGCGTGTGGCAGTCCCACACCTTGTACCCGGCGTCGCGGACCTTCTCGGCCGCGTGCGCGAGGGCGTTCGGAGTCTCGTACTCCGCGAGGTAGAGCGCCGGGCGCTTCACCGCGCCGGAGTCCTGATTGGTCTGTGCATGCTCAGTCATGGCGACTCCATCACTCCGCGGGAACCGCAGCCGCCTCGTGGCCGTGCGCCTCGTCGTGCTCCTCGTGACCGTGGAGGTCCGGGTGCGCGCCAGGGAGCGTGGCCTTCACCTCGGCGATGGCGAACATGGGAATCCACCGCACGAAGAGGAGGAAGAGCGTCAGGAAGAGACCGAAGGTGCCGGCGTAGAGGCCGATGTCGACCCACGTGGCCGTGAAGCCACCCCACGAACCGGGGATGAAGTCACGGTAGAGCGACGTCGCGATGATGACGAAGCGCTCGAACCACATGCCGATGTTGATGAAGATGGTGATGACGAACATCGCCGGGATGCTGTGGCGGATCCGCTTGAACCAGAACAGCTGCGGCGAGATCACGTTGCAGAGCACCATCGCCCAGTACGCCCAGTAGAGCGGACCCCAGTTCCCGTAGCTGTCCTTCAGGGCGAAGCCAGCGCGGTTGTGGAGGAAGACCCACTGCTCGTAGGGGTTGCCCGAGTACCACGCGATGAAGAACTCCATCGCGTACGCGTATCCGACCATCAGACCGGTCGCGAGCATGAACTTGTTCATCAGGTCGAGGTGCCGGACCGTGACGATGTGCTCGAAACCGAAGATGGTGCGGACGATGAGCAGGAGCGTGAGCACGAGCGCGAAGCCCGAGAACACGGCGCCGGCGACGAAGTACGGCGGGAAGATCGTCGTGTGCCAGCCCGGCATGATCGAGGTCGCGAAGTCGAAGCTAACGACCGAGTGGACCGAGAGCACGAGCGGCGTCGAGATGGCGGCGAAGATGAGGTAGCCGCGCTCGTAGTGCTGCCAGTGACGGTGCGAGCCGCGCCAGCCGAGGGCGAGGAAGCCGTACACGCGGCGGCGGAGCAGGTTCTTCGACCGATCGCGGAGGGTCGCGAGGTCCGGGATCATGCCGACGTACCAGAAGATCACCGAGATGGTGAGGTACGTGGAGACCGCGAAGACGTCCCACATGAGGGGCGACTTGAAGTTCGGCCACATCTGCATCTGGTTGGGCAGCGGGGCCAGGTAGTAGTCGAACCAGGGTCGGCCGGTATGCAGCGCCGGGAAGATGCCGGCGCACATGACGGCGAAGACCGTCATGGCCTCGGCGAACCGGTTGATGCTCGTGCGCCACTTCTGCCGGAACAGGAAGAGGATGGCGCTGATGAGCGTGCCGGCGTGGCCGATGCCGATCCACCAGACGAAGTTGGTGATGTCCCAGGCCCAGTAGATGGGGCTGTTGTTGCCCCACACGCCGACGCCTTCGGTCACCAGGTAGGCGATCATCGCGCCCATCACGCCGAGCAGGAGCACGGACGGGATGAACAGGATCCACCAGCCACGCGGAGCGGGAGTCTCGCTCACGCGGCAGACGGACTCGGTGATGTCGTGGACCGTCGTGCCCTCGGGGAGGAGATACGTCTCCCCGAGTTCCTTGATGGGAGTCTCGTCACTCACTGGTGAGCCTCCTCTGCGCCGGCGTGGGCATGGGCGCCGCCCATGGCCGGGTTCGGATTACGGATCTTGGCGAGGAAGGTCGTACGCGGCTGCGCGCCGACCTCGGCGAGCAGCTTGTAGCGGCGATCACGCGAGGCGAGCTGCGCCACGCGGCTCTGGGCGTCGTTGAGGTCGCCGAAGGCGATGGCTCCGGAAGCGCACGCCTGCTGGCAGGCGGTCACCACGTCGCCGTCGCGCATCGCGCGATGCTCGCGGCGCGAGGCGATCTTCGCCTCCTGGATGCGCTGCACGCAGTAGCTGCACTTCTCGATCACGCCGCGCATGCGGACCGTGACGTTCGGGTTGAACTGCATGCGGCGCTCGTGCGGGAAGTCGCCGTAGGTCTGGAACGAGTGCGGAACCGCGGTCGCGCCACGCGCCGCGAGGGCCGCCTGGTCGTTCTGCGTGTACTCGTCGAGGACCGTGTGCCAGTCGAGGTAGTTGAACCGGCGCACCTTGTACGGGCAGTTGTTGGCGCAGTAACGGGTGCCGATGCACCGGTTGTAGGCCATGTCGTTGAGTCCCTCGGGGGTGTGCGCCGTCGCGTTGACCGGGCACACGTTCTCGCAGGGAGCCTCTTCGCAGTGCTGGCAGGTGATCGGCTGGACCGCCACGCCCGGGTTCGCGTCGTCGTCGCCGACGAAGTACCGGTCGATGCGCATCCAGTACATCTCGCGGCCCCGCTGGACCTCGAGCTTGCCGACCGTCGGGATGTTGTTCTCCGACTGGCAGGCGATCACGCAGGCGTTGCAGCCCGTGCAGGACGAGAGGTCGACGACCATGCCCCACTTGTGGCGGCCGGCGTAGTCGACCTGGCGCCAGAGCGGCGACACGGCGACCGGATCGACCGAGCGCTGCTGCGCGAAGGT
The DNA here is from genome assembly GCA_046351215.1 of Polyangiales bacterium. Taxonomy (GTDB): domain Bacteria; phylum Myxococcota_A; class Polyangia; order Polyangiales; family Houyiibacteriaceae; genus JAXLYX01. Next base: position 564,091 of record JAXLYX010000007.1, read on the forward strand.
CGGGTCGTCCTTGTAGGTCGCGAGGTCGGAGTCGATCGCGATGGGGCGACCCTCCATCCGGTCGTGCTCCTGCGTCTGCACGAGCACGTACTGGCGGTTCGCCTTCGCGACCGACACGCCGGTCGCGAAGTGGAAACCGTCGACCGTGCGGAGCGCCTGGACGTCGAAGCCCTTGCCGTTGCCGTAGCGACCGGCCTCGGTACGACCCCAGCCGAGCGCGAGCGTGATGCAGTTGTCGGCGTGGCCCGCGAGTGCGAACACCGGCACCTCGATCTGCTTGCCCGAGCGCGAGAGGCGCAGGACGTCGCCGTCACGGACGCCGAGGGCGTCACGCGTGCCGCGCGAGACGAGCGCCGCGTTGTCCCAGACCAGCTTGGTCATGGGATCCGGGAGCTCGAGGGCCCAGAGGTTGTTCGCGTGGCGGCCGTCGAAGAGCTTCGGGTCCGCGACGAACTGGACCTCCATCGCCTGCGCGCTGACGGCGACCGGAGCCGCGACCTGCGCCAGGGCCCCGGCGACCGCAGCGCCGTTCAGCGCGAGGTCCGCGAGGGCGACCGCCGTCGTGCCGTCGACGACGCCACGGTGGAGGACCTTGCGCCAGTCGCGCTCGAAGAGGCCCTGCGAGAGCGAGGTCTGGCGGGTCGTGCTGCGCACGACGTTGTAGCCGCGCCAGGCACGGACGCCGGCTGCCATGGCGAGCAGCTCGATCGCCGAGCGGGCGTGCCACAGCGGCGCGATGAGCGGCTGCTGGATCGAGACGGTTCCGTCGACCGCCTTCTGGTCACCCCAGGCCTCGAGCTCGTGGGCCTCGGGGCAGTGCCAGGAGCAGAGCGCCGAGGTCTCGTTCACGCGCGACGAGAGGTGGACGGTCGTGAGGCCCTGGCGACCGAGCGCCTGCGCGAACGCGAGGTCCGCGGGAGCGTCGTACACCGGGTTGCCGCCGAGGATGACGAGCGTCTCGACCTGCTGGATCTCGTCGACCAGCTGCTTCAGCGAGGCGACGACGTCGCCCTCCGACGGATCGACCGCCGGGAAGAGCTGGACCGTGGTACCGAGGTTGCCGAGCGCCGCGTTGATCGCGTAGGCGAGCGCGTGCACCGCGGCCGGCTGACGACGACCGACGACGACGACCGACTTGCCGCGGTTGGCGACCAGGTCCTTCGCGACCTCGGTCAGCCACTCGGCGGGCACGCCCGCGACCTGACCGTTGCCGAGGCTGCCGGCGACCGCCGAGAGGTCCACGCCCTGGCCCGCGAGGGTCTTCGCGAGCGCCTTGAGGTACTCGCCAGCCTGGCTCGCCGGGAGACGAAGCCGATGATCCGCGTTCGCGCCCGTGACCGAGTGACCGGCCTCGACGACGTAGAGGCGGCTCATCTCGCCGCTCGGCGACTCGATCGCGCGGGTCTTCGCGAACGAGCGCTGGTTCCGCACCAGGTTCGTCTCGTCCCCGAGGAAATCGCAGTCGACCGAGACGACGACCTTCGCGAGGTCGTACTTGACCACGCTGCGCGCGCGCTGGCCGAACGCGAGCTCGGCACCGAGGACGGCGTTCGAGTCGTGGACCGACGCGTAGGTGTGGAACTTCGCCTCGGGAGCCGCGCGGAGGATCTGATCGCGCAGGCGGATGAACGACGGGCTGTTCGTCGGCTGCGCGAGGAAGCGGAGACCGCGGCCGCCACGGGCACGGTGCCGATCCACGAGAGCCTGGAACTCGCGATCGAACTCGTCCTGCGAGACCTCGGAATGCGCGTTGCCGTTCTTCTTCGACGGCTGGTGCGCGCGATCCGAGTCGTACAGGTCGGCGATGAACGCCTGCGCGCGCAGGTCGGTCGCGCCGAGGCTCGACGGATGCTCCGGGTTGCCTTCGACCTTCGTCGGACGGCCTTCGTGCGCCGTGACGAGGAGGCCGAGCGCGTCACCGCCACGCGAGGTCACGGTGGCGAAGTGCAGCGGCACGCCGGGGACGAGGTACTCCGGGCCCTGGGAGTAGGGCAGGATGTTCTCGACCGGGCGGCGGATGCAGCCCTCGAGCGCGACGGCGGCGGCCGTCACGGCCGAGACCTGGAGGAATCCGCGACGGCTGGTGACGGACTTCACGTCGAGGAAGCCACCCGGCTTCTCCGACTCGGCCAGCTCGCGGAGGACCGCCGGATCGGCGTCCTTCTCCTCGAGGCTCCGCCACACGCGCGGCGCGCCGGCGGCAGGCTCCTGGAACTCATACGGCTTGCGACGGCTCATCGGTGGCACCCCGAGCAATGAGTGGGCGGGTTGACGGACGCGACCTGCGGCTGCCAGTTCTCGTCCGGCTCCCAAGCCATGTTCGTGATCTGATCGGCCGGGCGGAGGTTCGGTCCCGGATTGCGGTGGCAATCGAGGCACCAGCCCATGGCGATCGGCTGTTCGATGCGGACGACCTCCATCTGGTCGACCCGACCGTGGCAGCTGACGCAACCCACGCCGGCGGCGAGGTGGACGCTGTGGTCGAAATAGGTGTGCTCGGGCAGCTTGTGCACGCGGACCCACTCGACCGAGCGGCCCGTCTCCCAGCTCTCGCGCACGGGCGCGAGGGCGGCGGACTGGTTCCGCACGATGTTGTGGCAGCCCATGCAGGTCTGCGTCGGCGGGATCATCGCCTCCTGCGACCGCTCCACGTTGGCGTGGCAGTAGCGGCAGTCGATCCCGAGCTCACCCGCATGCAGGCGGTGGCTGTAGCGAACCGGCTGATCCGGCGCGTAGCCCACCTGCAGGTTGCGCGGTGAGAAGTAGATCCAGAACACCAGCACGATGCCGATGCCGCCCGCGAGGGCGGCCACGGCAAGCACGGCCGGCAGGAGATTCAGTTGGCGTGGGAAGATCTGCATGTTGCCGTTCGTGGGATTTGGGACCCGCGGTCCGTCGCGGGCGCCCTTTTAGAAGAAGGCATCGAGATGCACAAGTGGCCGAGTCAGTGGCTTTCGATAAGCCGGCGAACCTCCGGGGCGTGCACCGGGCAGCTCCGGGCGATGAGGGTGACCCTCACGTCGCCCCCCGGGATGGGGCGACGCTCCACGACCGTGCCGGGGGTGACGTGGATACGTTCCCCGGTGGCCGACGAATCCTGAGCGGCCACCACGGCGCGAACCGCGACGAGGAGGCCCTGATGGAACTCGAAGCGGACGCTCCGGACCGTCGCCGTCGTGCGCGGGGCCCATTCGGCCGCGACGAGGGACTCTTCCGGGCGAACCTGCCAGGTTCCTGGAATATCGAAGCGAGCCCGGACGTCCGAGAGTGGCATCCCGAGACGCACTCCGTGAAACGTCGTGACCTCGTCCGACGACAGGAGAGAGCTCACGCTACGCACGAGCACCCACCCGGTGGGCACCACGAGCGCGAGAGCGGCAGCTCCCAACCATCGCTTTCGGGACGCGTTCATCTACGGCTCAGTCCTCGAAGCCGCCGCCTAGGGTCCCGCCGGAGACGAGTCAACGGCGGACGTCCGGCTTGCCCGGACGCGCTGACGGCGGCGCGTATATCCCCGGTGATCTCCGTTCAGTCAAGCCGGGTCGGGATCATTCGGGAATGGCTCGATTTGATACCCACGGCGAGGCCGTCCGGCGTCGGGATGCAGACCGAGTCGAAGGCCTCGCCCATCTCCTCGTGGAAACGTCGCATCGCCGCCGCGGCGGCATCCACCGGATCGAGCAGTTTTCCGAAGAAATAGGCGTTGTCCCCGATCAGCAACCCTCCCTCCCGGAGGTGGTCGCGAGCCCATCGGCCGTAGAGGTCGTAGCGCCCCTTGTCCGCGTCGACGAAGACGGCGCAGAAGGGACCCGCGGACGCGATCGTCGGGAGCATCGCGACCCCGTCGCCGACCACGAAACGAACCTTCGACGACAGGCCGGCCGCTTCGACGTTCTGCCGGGCGATCTCCGAGGCGTTCGGGTCGTGGTCGATCGTGTAGAGGAGACCGTCCTCGGGGAGCGCCCGCGCGATCCACAGGGCCGAGTAGCCGGCGAGCGTCCCGATCTCGACGACCCTCCGCGCACCGGCGAGACGGAGCAGAAGCGCGATCGTCGCGCCCTCCGAAGGGCCGACCTGGATCGGCGGGAGGCCATGCTCCTCGGGCGCCCGGAACGCCGCTTCGAGGGCCCGGTCGTGGGGAACGTGGACTCGGGCGGTGTAGTCGAGGATCTCGGGCGTCGCGTAGCGGAGCCCGGCACGGGAATCGACGTCGGCCATGGCGCCCAGGGTCGCAGACGACGTGCCTCGTTCCAATCCCGCCGGCGACCGGTATCCTTCCCCTCGGTGTCCGTGACCTCCACGCCTCCCCAGCCCGCCGTATCGGCTGGCCCGTACCAAATCGTCGATCGCATCGCGGTCGGTGGCATGGCGGAGGTCTTCCGTGCCCTCGAGCCACGGGTGGTCGGCGATCCACGCACCGTCGTGGTGAAGCGGATGCTGCCGCACGTCGCCGCGGAGGCCGAGGCGCATGCCATGTTCGCCGAGGAGGCTCGTCTCGGCGCCAAGGTCGATCACCCGAACGTCGTGCGCCTCCTCGACTCGGGTGAAGAGGCGGGTCAGCCCTACCTCGTCCTCGAATACGTGCCGGGCTGCGATCTCTGGCGCCTCGGGCGCTTCCTGACGCGCGAGGGAAAGGTCCTCTCGACCGAGCTCGCGCTCTTCGTGGCGATCGAGATGCTCGCGGGGCTCGAGGCGATCCACGAGACCACCGACGAGGAGGGACGGCCGCTCGGGATCGTCCACCTCGACGTGAGCCCGTCCAACGTGCTGCTCTCGATCTACGGCGACGTGAAGGTCTCGGACTTCGGGATCGCGCGGGCGCGTCGCAGGAGCGCGACCTCGAGCTCGCTCACGGGCCGCGCCAAGGGGAAGATCGGCTACCTGGCTCCGGAGCTCGTCGTGGGACGGACGGCCGATCGCCGCTCGGACGTCTTCTCGGCCGCCGTCATCACCGCCGAGCTGCTCATCGGCAGGCCGCTCTTCGCGGGCGGCAGCGAGCTCGCCGTGCTCTTGTCGATCCGCGACGCGCGGATCGAGCCCTTGCTCGAGGCCGCCCCCTCGCTCCCCCCCGACGTGGTCGAGGCGCTCCTCGCCGCGCTGCGCGCCGATCCGGCCGAACGCACGGCCGACGCGCACACGCTCCGCGACGCGTTCCTCCCGCACGTGCCCGACCCCGCCGTCCTCCGGCGCGAGCTGGCCGAGCTCGTGGCCTCGGTCTCGGCTTCCGATCCCGTGTCGATCGAGCCGCCTCCGACGCGTCCCGCGGATCTCGTCCCCGACCTCCCGGTCACGCCGGTCGCCCTGCCGGACGTGCCGCCGGCGAAGGGCGGCGCGAGCCCCGCCTACACGGTCACGACGAGCCACGGTGGCTCGCTCGGCACGCATTCGTTCGCGGGGATCGTCGAGGCGATCGCGACCGGACGCGTCGGGATGCACGACCTCGTGAAGGTCGGCGATGCCGAGCCGCGGCCCATCTACGGCATCCTCGAGCTCGCGCGGCACCTGCCGGCCTCGAGCCTGACGCCGGTCACGCAGGAAGCGCCCCATGCCGCGCCGGTCTCGCGGCGCGCCGAGATGAAGGACGCGGGGTTCGTCGTCGCGCTCGCCGAGACGATCGTCGAACGGAGCACCGGCCTCTGGCTCTGCGAGCAGGGGGCCGTCCGCAAAGAGGTCTACGTGAAGGACGGAGTTCCCGTCTTCGTCACGAGCAACCAGGCGGGCGAGCTGCTCGGCGAGTTCCTCGTCGCCCGCGGGGTGATCTCGCGCGGCGAGCTCGACATGGCGCTCGCGGTCATGCCGCGTTTCGAGGGAAAGCTCGGGGACACGCTCGTCGGGCTCGGGCTCGTCGAGCCGGTGCACCTCTTCCAGCACATCGGCGCGCAGGTGACGGAGAAGCTGCTCGACGTCTTCCTCTGGACGACGGGCACGGCCTCCTTCTACCGGGACGCCCCCTCCCCTCCGAGCGCCTTCCCCCTCGGGCTCGACGGCTTCGCGATCCTCGACGAGGGCCTCCGGAGGCGGATGGCGCAGGGGCTCGATCGCGAGATGTTCGCGACCCACCTCGCCGACTCGCTCGTGCACGCGCATCGGATCCCGACCACCGTCGCCACCGCCCGTCTCCCGCCCCTGGTCCGGCGCGCCCTCACGCAGACGCGGACACCCACGCCCCTGCAAGGGCTCGTGGCCTCGCTCGAGGACCCCGGCGGCCGCGATCCGGGCCGCGGCTATCGGGCGGTCGCCCTGCTCCTCCATCTCGGAGCGCTCCGCTGGACGGGTTGAGCCCGGGGTGCTAGCCCTGCGGCCCCTTCCGGGCGCGTGCGCGCGTCCGAGAACGGTCGAAGGAGCCATCATGAGTCACGCGAAGGTTCTCGTTTCGGACAAGCTCAGCGACGGCGGTCTCGCGATCCTGAAGCAGGCCCCCGGCATCGAGGTCACCTACAAGACGGGGCTCAACGAGGACCAGCTCTGCGAGATCATCGGCGACTACGACGCGCTCGTGATCCGCTCGAACACCACGGTGACGGCGAAGGTCATCGCGGCCGCCCACAAGCTGAAGGTCGTCGGACGCGCCGGCATCGGCGTCGACAACGTCGACGTCCCGGCCGCGAGCAAGCGCGGCATCGTCGTGATGAACACGCCGACCGGCAACGCGATCACGACCGCCGAGCACGCGATCACCCTCATCTGCTCGCTCTGCCGCAAGATCCCGAACGCCGTCGGCTCGATGCGCGCGGGCGCGTGGGAGAAGACGAAGTTCCAGGGCCGCGAGATCACCGGCAAGAACCTCGGCGTCATCGGCCTCGGCAACATCGGCCGCATCGTCGCGGACCGCGCCCAGGGCCTCAAGATGCACGTCCTCGGCTACGACCCCGTGATGACGAAGGAGCGCGCGGCCGCCCTCGGCATCGAGCTGGTCTCGCTCGACGAGCTCTTCACGCGCGCCGACATCATCACGATCCACACCCCGCTCATCCCCGAGACCACGAACCTCCTCAACGACGCGGCCTTCGCGAAGATGAAGGACGGCGTGATGATCGTGAACGCGGCCCGCGGCGGCATCGTCGACGAGGAAGCGCTCGTCCGCGCCGTGAAGGCGAAGAAGGTCGCCGCGGCGGCGTTCGACGTCTTCGTGAAGGAGCCGATCGACAAGGACCACCCCTTCCTCGGGCTCGAGGAGGTCATCTGCACGCCGCACCTCGGCGCGTCGACGGCCGAGGCCCAGGAGCGCGTCGCCCTCGAGATCGCCGAGCAGATCGTCGACTTCCTCGGCAAGGGCATCGTGAAGAACGCGGTGAACGTCCCCGCCCTCCCCCCCGAGGTCGCGGAGCGCATCGGGCCCTACATCGACCTCGCGGAGAAGCTCGGCTCGCTCCTCGGTCAGCTCGAGCCCGTCGAGGTGAACGAGATCCGCGTGACGTGCACCGGCGAGGCCGGCGACGTGGGCACGACCCCGATCGCGCGCGCCGCGCTCGCGGGCTTCCTCAAGCACCACCTCGAGGCCGCCGTGAACCCGGTCAGCGCGCCCTTCGAGGCCGCCGAGCGCGGGATCAAGCTCGTCGAGGTGAAGGAGCCCGCCGCGCGTGGCTACGCCTCGACCGTGCGCGTCACCGTGACCGGTGGCAAGGGCATCCACACGGCGACCGGCGCCGTCGGCAGCCGCCACGAGCCGCGCCTGCTCGGCCTCGAGGGCTACGAGATGGACGCGCAGATCGGCGGTCGCCTGATCGTCATGCGCAACCTCGACCGGCCGGGCGTCATCGGCGCCGTCGGCACGGTGCTCGGCCGTCGCCAGATCAACGTCTCGCGCATGCAGCTCGGCCTCGACGAGAAGACCGGCCAGGCCCTCGCGCTCTACGGCGTCGACTCGGACGTCACGACCGAGTCGCTCGACGAGCTCCGCAAGATCGAGAACGTCAGCGCCGTCCTCTTCGTGAGCCTCTGAGCCCATGGCCTCCGCCGGAGATCCTCCGAAGCTCAGGCCAGCGGAGGCCGTCGCGCACTCCGTGCCGCTCGCTCCCCCGAGCGGCATGCACGACCTCTTGCCGCCGGCCGCGCTCGCGCGGGCGAACGTGCGTCGTCGGGTCTCCGAGACGTTCGGTCTCTTCGGCTACGAGCAGGTCACGACGCCCGTCTTCGAGCTCGCCGAGGTGATCGAGCGCGGCCTCGAGACGGTGGACCGTCGCGATCTGCTGCGCTTCGTCGAGCCCGACACGGGCGAGGTCGCACTCCTCCGTCCCGACATCACGCCGCAGATCGCCCGCATCGTCGCGACGACCCTCGCGCACAAGCCGGCGCCCTACCGTCTCGCCTACGAAGGCACGGTGATCCGTCGCCGTCGCGGACGCGCGCGGCGGCAGCAGCAGGTCTTCCAGTGCGGCGTCGAGTGCATCGGCCTCGCCGGCCCCGAGGCCGACGTCGAGGTGATCGAGCTCGCGGCCCGCGCCTGCGAGAACGTCGGCCTCCGCGACTTCCGCATCGAGCTCGCACAGGTGCACATCGGCCGCGCCCTCCTCTCGGTCGTCCCCGAGGACGCGCTCGGGCTGGTCGTCGAGTCGATCGCGCGCAAAGACGAGCTCGCGCTCGAGCGTCAGCTCGTGGCCGCCGGCGTCCCGAAGAAGGCGCGCGGTCCCCTGCTCGCGCTCGTCGGCCTCTACGGCGGCGTGGACGTCCTCTCCCGAGCCCGCAAGCTCTTCCGGGACGCGGACGCCTCGGCGGCGCTCGACGCGCTCGCGACGGTGGTCGAGCGTCTCGAATCGGCCGGCCTCGGTGGACGGCTCGGAGTGGATCTCGGCGAGCTGCGCGGGCAGTCGTACTACACGGGCGTGAGCTTCACGATCCTCGCGCACGGTCCCGGCGAGCCGGTCGGCGCCGGCGGTCGCTACGACAACCTCCTCGAACGCTTCCATGCCCCCGCTCCCGCGACGGGCTTCGCGCTCGACATCGACAACCTCGAGTGGGCCCTGCGGGACGCGGGGATTTCCGGTCAGACCGACCGGAAGGCCCGTTTCGCCGTGGCCTCGGGAGACCCGGCCCTGGCGGTGCGGACCGCGGCCTCCCTCCGGGCGGCCGGCTACACGGCCGGCCGCATCGAGGCGACGAATGGCGACCGCGCGCTCGCCTATGCGGCCGCATGGGAGTATGACTGCGCCTTGGTCGCGGGCCCGAAGGGCCTCCGCGCTCACCGCGTCGCCGACGGGGCGACGCGTCCCGTTGCCGCCCTGGATGGCCCCGCCTGCGACGCGCTCGCAGCCTGGGCCAAGGCGGCTCCCTTGCACGAGGGTACGTAGATGCCGGCATTGGTGGTCGTCGGAGCGCAGTGGGGTGACGAGGGCAAGGGCAAGGTCGTCGACCTCTACACCCCGTTCGCCGATCTGGTCGTCCGGTATGCGGGCGGCGCAAACGCGGGCCACACGCTCGTCGTGCGCGGGGAGAAGGTGATCCTCCACCTCATCCCCTCGGGCATCCTGCACGAGGGTCAGAACTGCGTGATCGCGCAGGGCACCGTCCTCGATCCCGCCGTCCTGCTCCAGGAGATCGCGGCGCTCGAGCAGCGCGGAGTCTCCGTCCGCGGCCGGCTCCTGATCTCGGACCGCGCCCACGTCGTCCTGCCCGTCCACAAGCTCGTGGACGAGCTCACGGAGGCGAAGTCGGGCGGCAAGATCGGCACGACCAAGCGCGGCATCGGCCCGACCTACCAGGACAAGGCGGCGCGCCGCGGCGTCCGGTTCGGCGACCTGCAGCGCCCGGAGCTCCTCCGGCAGAAGCTCGAGGCGAATTTCGCGGGCTGGAAGCCGGTCGTCGAGAGCATGGGCGGAACGCTGCCCGACCTCGAAGCCGTGCTCGCCCAGTACGTCGACTTCGCGAAGCAGCTCGCGGGCTTCGTGTCGGACACCGGCGTCGTCGTCGGCGAGGCCGTGAAGCGCGGCGATCGCATCCTGCTCGAGGGCGCGCAGGGAACGATGCTCGATCTCGACCACGGCACCTATCCCTACGTGACGAGCTCGAGCGCCGTCTCCGGCGGCGCGTGCACGGGCGCGGGCATCGGCCCCACGGCGATCACCAAGGTCATCGGCATCTCGAAGGCCTACGCCACCCGCGTCGGCGGCGGCCCCTTCCCGAGCGAGCTCTTCGGCGAGGAAGGCGACGCCCTCCGCAAGGCCGGCCACGAGTTCGGCTCGACGACGGGTCGTCCGCGCCGCTGCGGCTGGATCGACGCCCCCGCGCTCCGTCTCGCCGTCCGCGTGAACGGCATGGACGAGATCGCGCTGACCAAGCTCGACGTCCTCACGGGCCGCGACGAGATCCGCATCTGCGTCGCGTACGAGCAGAACGGTCAGAGGCTCCTCGAGCCGCCCTACGAGGGCTGGGACGACCTCCGGCCGGTCTACGAGACCTTCCCGGGCTGGAAGGAGCCCATCGGCGGCTGCCGCACGCGTGCGGAGCTCCCGGAGAACGCACGGCGCTACCTCGCGCGCCTCGAGGAGCTCGTCGGCTGCCGCATCGGCATCGTGAGCGTCGGTCCGGACCGCGAGGAGACCGCCGACCTCGTCGACCCGTTCGGTCGCTGAGCCCCGGCCGGAAGGTCGGCACGCTCCCGGGCCCGGTCTCGCGACCGGGCCCTTCGCGTTTCAGGAGCGGGCGAGCGCCACGATCTCGATCTCGACCTTGGCGCCACGCGGGAGCGCGGCGACCTGCACGGTCGAGCGCGCCGGCGGGGCGTCCGCGCCGACGTGGCGGCCGTAGACCTCGTTGACCGCGGCGAAGTCACCGAGGTCGGTGAGGAAGATCGTCGCCTTCACGGCGTCGGCGAGCGAGCTCCCGGAAGCGGAGAGCACCGCCGCCAGGTTCGCCATCACGCGCTCGGTCTGGGCCCGGACATCCCCGTCGATCAGCTGACCGGTCGAGGGGTCGAGCGGGATCTGCCCTGAGCAGAACACGAGCCCGCCCGCGACGATGGCCTGCGAATAGGGACCGATGGCCGCGGGGGCCCCGGTCGTGCGGATACGCCTTCTCTCCATGCCCGCATGCTACACGTAGCCCGGATGAAGGTCGTCACCTGGAACGTGAACTCGGTGCGAGCCCGCGGCGCGCGCCTCCTCGCCTGGCTCGAGAAGCACCGGCCGGACGTCGTCTGCCTGCAGGAGCTCAAGGTCGCCGACGCCGACTTCCCGTCGCTCGATCTCCGTGGCCTCGGGTACTACGCGACGATCCACGGCCAGAAGACCTACAACGGCGTCGCCGTGCTGAGCCGCGAGGCCCCCGAATCCGTCGCCGTGGGCCTCGACGACGGCGTCGACGACCCCCAGGCGCGGCTCGTGCGGGCGCGGATCCGCGGCATCGAGTTCGTGTCCGCCTACTTCCCGAACGGCGGCGACATGGGCTCCGACAAATGGGCCTACAAGCTCGCGTGGATGGAGCGCCTCCGGAAGTACCTCGATAGGCACTTCGATAAGCAGACGCCGCTCGTGCTCGCCGGCGACTTCAACGTCGCCCCCTTCGTCGACGACGTCGCCCGCCCGAAGGAATGGGAGGGCACCGTGCTCACCCACCCCGACGCGCGCGCCGCGCTGCGCCGGATCGCCGACTTCGGCCTCGAGGATTGCTTCCGCCCCTTCCATCCCGACGGCGGCGTCTACTCGTGGTGGGACTACCGCGGCATGGGCTTCGAGCGCGGCAACGGGCTGCGCATCGATCACGTCTACGCCACGCGCCCCCTCGCGAGCCGGGCGATCGGCGCGATCGTCGATCGCGAGGAACGCCGGGGCGAGGCGCCGAGCGATCACGCCCCGGTGGTCGTCGAGCTCGACGTCGACTGAACGCGATGGATCCCACCCTCGTCCTGCGGCCGGTCCTCGCCCTCCTCGTCGTCGCGGCCGTCCCCGGCACGCTCCTCGCGGCCGCTCGCCTCGTGCTCGCGAAGCGGGGTGCGCCCTCGTCGGACGACGATCACGCCGAGCGCTTCATGCTCTACCGGGGCGCGCTCTCGGGCGGTATCGCGCTCGCGGTCGCGCTCGGAGCGAACGTGCTCGATTCGCCGGGCGCATGGGCCTCGCCGCGCGGACCGGCCGCGACGGTCTGCATCTTCGTGGGGATCGGCCTCGCCGCCGTGGCCGTCGGTCAGGGCAAGCGGACGCTCGGCCTCGCGGGCCGTCCGGTGCCCCTCCGCGACCTTCCCCTCGGCGCCCGCCTCGAGCTCGGCCTCGCGCTCGTCCTCGGTCTGCCCCTGCTCCTCGGCGCGGGCAGGCTGCTCGCCGAACCGGGCGCCGGCCCCCGGATGGCCCTCGCCTACCTCGCAGGGACCCTGCTCGTCGCGCACGGCCTCGCGCGCTGGCCTGTCGTGGGCCTCCCGCGCCCGCCGACGTTCTCCCTCGCGTCCTTCGTCTCCGTGACCCTCGCCGCGGCCCCGGCGTTGCTCGCGGCCACGACCTACACGGCGACCGCCCTGCCGCTCGCCTCCGTCGCGAGCCTCGACGCGGACCGCGCGGCCGCACGCGCGCTGCTCGCGCCGCGCGATCCCCAGGCCGCCCTGGCGCAGGGATGGGCCGACACGCGCTCGGGCCACCTCGACTCGGCGGAGCGTCGCCTCGCGAAGGCCGAGGCGCTGCGCGCGGACGAGGTCGCTCGGCTCGAGCTCGAGACCGAGATCGAAGCCTCCCGAGGCGAGTGCGAGGCGGCGCGGCGCGCCTTCCGCCGCGCGGTCGGCCTGCGCGCCGAGCGGACCTTCGCCCGCGTCCTCGACGAACGACTCCCGCTCGGGGACTACGCGATCCCGCCGGCGCTCGTACGCCGCTGTGGCGTGGCGCCGGCGGGGGACTGATTCAGGCGCCCCGGAAGACCGGCGAGCGCTTCTCGAGGAAGGCCGTCATGCCCTCGCGCTGATCGCCGGTGCCGAACAGCTCGCCGAAGGCCTTCACCTCGAGCTCGTTGCCCTGGGCGAGCGAGAGGTCGACGCCGTCGCGCATCACGCGCTTCGCGGCCGCCACGGCGAGGGGCCCCTTCATGGCGATCTCGTTCGCGATCTGCTGCACGTTCACGAGGAGCTCGTCCGCCGGATGGACCCGGTTCGCGAGACCGAGGCGGAGCGCCTCCTGGGCGTCGAACACGCGGCCCGTGAACACGAGCTCGCGGGCGATGGCGAGCGGGATCCGCCGCACGAGACGCTGCGTCCCGCCGAATCCCGGGATGACGCCGAGCCCCACCTCGGGCAGCCCGAACTTCGCCTTCTCGGAGGCGTGGATGAAGTCGCAGGCGAGCGCGAGCTCGCAGCCGCCGCCGAGCGCGAAGCCGTTCACGGCCGCGATGACGGGCACGTGGAGCTGCTCGAGGCCCGACATCACGCGATGGCCGAGCCACGCGAACTCGGCGGCCTGCTCGGAGGTCATGCGCGTCATCGCCGCGATGTCCGCGCCCGCGACGAAGGCCTTGCCCTCGCCCGTGAGCACGGCGCAGCGCGTCTCGGGGCGCTTCGCGATCGCCTCGAGCGCCGCGGAGAGACCGCGGAGGACGTCCGGGTCGATCGCGTTCAGCTTGTCGGGACGGCGGATGGTGATCGTCGAGACGTGCAGGACGTGCTCGACCGTGACGAGATCGTTGCTCACTTTCGATTCCCCTTCTCGTCGTAGACGTAGAAGCCGCGTCCCGCCTTCTTGCCGTGCCAGCCCGCGGCCACGTAGTTCCGGAGCAGCACGGGAGCGCGGTACTTGCTGTCGCCGAACTCCCGGTGGAGCACGTCCGCGATCGCGAGGAGCGTGTCGAGGCCGACGAGGTCGGCGAGCTCGAGCGGCCCCATCGGATGGTTCAGACCGAGGCGCGCGCCGAGGTCGATGTCCTCGGGCGAAGCGATGCCGGCCTCGAGCTCGAAGCAGGCCTCGATGACGAGGGGCACGAGCACGCGGTTCACGATGAAGCCCGGAGTGTCACGGGCCGTGATCACCTGCTTGCCCATGCGCTCGGCGAGGGCCCGCGTGAACGCGTGGGTCTCGTCGCTGGTCTGCAGCGCCCGGACGATCTCGACCAGCTTCATCAGCGGAACCGGGTTGAAGAAGTGCATCCCGACGACGCGGTCGGGGCGCTTCGTCACGCCGGCGATCTTCGTGATCGAGATCGACGAGGTGTTGCTCGCGAGGATGCCCGAGGGCTTCACGATCCCGTCGAGCTCACGGAAGATCCCGAGCTTCACGTCGACGTTCTCCGTCGCGGCCTCGACGACGAAATCGACGTCGGCGAGCGAGGAGAGCTCGCGCGACGGGAAGAGCCGCGCGAGCGTGGCGTCGCGTGCATTCGCCTCGAGCTTCCCCTTCTGGACGAGGCCTTCGAGGATCTTCGCGATGCGATCGCGCCCCCGCTCGGCGACGCCCTCGAACGCGTCCACGAGCACCACGTCGAGCCCGCTCTGGGCCGCGACCTGCGCGATGCCCTGGCCCATCTGTCCGGCGCCGACCACTCCGATGCACTTCATGCGAGAAACGCTCCGCGAAAGGCCGGATCCCGCTCCGGCAGGAGGGAGCTAGCAAGCGCCCACGGCGCGGTCAATTCCGCCGGCCGCTCTCGAGCATCCGGCGAGCGCGATCAGCTGTCGAGACGACGCGGCGCGTCGAAGAGAGCCCAGCGCGCGTCGTCCTCGCGGCGGACGCGCACGCGGGCCGCGTACGCACCCGGCTCGCCGGAGAGCGCTTCGACGAGCTCGCCCTGCGTGAGATAGAAGGCGTCTTCGGCCGCATCGAGCACGGCGGCGTCGACGAGACGCCGACCGACCTCGAGCGCCGCGTCGCGTAACAGACGCATGGAGACGGCGAGCGCCTCGGCCAGCTTGCCCTTGGACGCGACGATCCGGTCGAGCGCGACCCCGAGCGACGAGGCGATGCCGGCCCGTGCCGCGGACATCGGATGGCGACGTGCCATCGCGAGCACGTGGCGCATCGCCTCCCACCGGGCCTGTTCGAGAGCGTCCGCGCGTCGGCGAGGGCTCGAGCGCAGGGCGCGCGCGAGCGATTCGTCGGAGGATCCGAAGCAGTCGGGGACGATGTCGATGCCGAGCGGACGGAGATCCGCGAGGTCCTTGCGGACCGCATCCCATTTGCGCGCGATCGGAACCGGGAGCGCCGCGCGGACGTCGGAGGCGCCGAGGTACGGTGACGCGCGTCGCGCGAGGTCCGAGAGCTCGGACAGGGCGCGCAGGCGCTGACGCGTGTTCTTCGGCGTCGAGAGCGCGGGGTAGACCTCGCGCGGCAGGGGCCCCACGGACTCCTCGAGCGCGACGACGACGCGACGCGTCGACTCGCGGCACTCGTCGAGGCGACCGAAGGCCTCCGCGACCACGGCATGCCGCGCATCGAGCGCCGCGAGCAGGCTGTCGTCGTGCAGGCTCCGCAGGTCCACGGCACCGAGCTCCGTCAGCTTCCCGGGCAGGCGGCGCAGGAGCTCCTGGTCCGCGGCGATCGCACGCGCGGCCTCGAAGGCCACGCGGCCGGCGGTGCGGGCCGCCGTCGGGAGCGGGCCGACCTCGCCGCCGAGCAGCTTGCCGGGCACGTCGAGGCGTCGGTAGGGCCGGGCGTAGATGCGCTTCACGGTCGAGCCCGGGACGCGCGCTCCCGTCGAGAGGCCGCGATCGAGCGCATCGACGGCGAGCGGAGCGACCGTGCCCTCGTCGGCCGCGACGAGCGCGACACGCCGGTAGTGACCGGAGACGAACCGGAGCTCGAGGCGTTCCGGGCGGACCCCGGCGACCGCGGGCCGGCCCCCGTGCGTCGCCCAGTCGATGCGGACGGGCCGTCGCAGCGCGAGCTGCACGCGGTCGACCAGATCCGCGACCTGCTCGGCGACGCGGGCCTCCATTCCGTCTCCGACCTCGACCACCCGTCCGCTGCGCCGATCGATGCGCCACGGGCGCGAGGCCCCGAGGGGGAGCACGCCGAGCACGTCCGGATCGCCGTTCGCGGGATCGGTGCTCGTGGCGAGGCCGCCGGACGCCGCGTCGCAGGCGAGCACGCGGAGCGGGAGACCCGCGGCACGCCCGGAGAGCGCGCTGCGGAGGGCCTCGCCCGCGAAGGCCTCGAGGAAGGTCCCGAGCGCCGGATCGTCCGCGCTCGTGACGTCGTCGAGCGGAGGGAGGAGCTCCGCGAGCCGGCTCGCGATGCCCTGCGTCGCGCAGAGGGGACGGAGCCGCACGGCGCCGTGCCTCGAGACGAGCTCGGCGACGGCGCGGCGCACCTCGTGCTCGCGTCCGTCGGACGCGAGACGGAGGAGGTAGCCGGGCACGAGCGGAATCGTCGCGCCGACGAGCAACGCGAGGTCGCGGCCTTCCTCGCCGAGCTCGGTCGCCAACGTCGCGTCGAGCGTCGTGAGCGAAAGGGTCCGCGCTGCCTCGCCTGCGAAAGCCTCGGTGCTTCGTTCGTCCGACGTCACGTGCCCCCGCCCGTCCACGGCTCGTCACGCTCCCCGAGCGTCCGAGGTCCGCGTGCGCAGCCTAGCAGGCGCCGACGGCGTGACGGAGCCCGAAAAAGCGAAGAGCGCTCGCGGTGTCGCGAACGCTCTTTCGGGGTGGGCGATGCAGGATTTGAACCTGCGACGTCCTCCGTGTGAAGAAGGCACTCTACCCCTGAGTTAATCGCCCTGTCGGGGGCCACCTTATAGCCCCGCGTGTGCTGCCACGCAAGCGAGTTCGACTACTTGCCGAGCTTCGCGCGAAGCAGATCGCCGAAGGTGCCGAAGCCCTTCTGCGAGACTTCCTTCTTGTACTCGCGGACGGCGTTGCGCTCCTCGTCGACGAGCTTCGCCTTCACCGAGCAGCGCAGGCCGCCGTCGCGATCCGTGCCGACGACCTTGACCTCGAGCTTCGAGCCCGGGCCGATGGGCGCCTGCTTGCGGCTGCGGTCGCCGCCCTGACGGTCGCCGCCGCCCTGATCGCCGAGCTCGCGGTTCGGGATGTAGCCGCGGCCGCGACGGCCAGCGACGCCCTCGACGTGCACGAGCAGGCCGTGGTGCTCGACCTTCTCGACGACGACGGTGACGAGCTGGCCGGGCTTCGGCGCGCGCCCCACCGAGAGCTCGAGGCTCCCGCTCTCGAGGGCCTCCGCATCCGCGCCGGAGAGACGCGAGAGCGAGATCCGTCGCTGCCCGCGATCGACGCGCTCGACGAGCACGGCGATCTCCTCGCCGTCCTTCAGCACCTGGTTCGCGTGGGTGAGGTTCTTCCCGCCGAGCTCCGAGATGTGGAGCATGCCTTCGACGCCCGGGGCGAGCTCGACGAACGCGCCGAACTCGGCCGTGCGGACGACCTTGCCCTTCTGCGCGTGACCCTCGCGGAGGATCTCCGCGTGCGTCTCCCAGGGATCCTGCTGACACGCGCGGATCGAGAGCGAGACGCGGCCATGACGATCCTTGCGGGTCGAGGGCTGGACGCGGAGGACCTGCACCTCGACCTCGTCGCCGCGCTTGCCCGCGTCCTGCGGACGCACGCCGCGGCTCCACGAGACCTCGGAGAGGTGGACGAGACCGTCGAGCCCGCCGCCGAGATCGACGAGCAGACCGTAGTCGCGCACGTCGAGGATGCGGCCCTTCATGCGCTCGCCGATCTTGAGCGCCTTCATGCGCTCGCGCGCGTGCTTGCGCTGCTCGCGCTCGAGGATCGTACGGCGGCTGACGACGATGCTCTTGCCGCCCTTGCTCGGCGGGATCGTGAACTCGAACTTGCGGCCGACGAACGCGGTCGGATCGTCGATGCCCTCGAGGGACATGCCGCTCGCCGGGCAGAACGCGCGGACGCCGGCGACGATCACGTCGAAGCCGCCGCGGTTGAAGCCGAAGACCACGCCCTGGACGCGGCGACGGGCCTCCTGGGCCTCCTTGAGCGACTGCTTCGCCTTCGGGCGATCGATGCGGCGGTTGATGATCGCCGCGTGTCCGCTCTCGGACACCGAGCCGATGCGGCCCCGGAAGACCTCGCCGACCTGCGGGGGCTCGGCCGCGGGCGCCTCGATGGACGGCGTCGCCGCCTCCTCGTGCTCCTCGGTCTCCTCGTGCTCCGGCTCTTCGTGGGCCTCGCCCTCGGGAGCCACGGCGCCCTCTTCGGCGTGCGCCTCGGCGAGGACGGCGGCGTGCGCCTCCTCGTGCGCCTCCGCGTGCTCGGCCTCGGCCGCGTGGGCTTCCTCTTGCGCCTCGCCCGCCGGGGCACCGGCCTCGGCCGCGGCCTCCGCCGGAGCGGCCTCCGGGAGCGGCTCGATCTCGCGCGGCTCGAGCACGTCGACGATGGCGAGCGCCTTGCCGAAGAGGTCGATCACGGCAGCGCCGTCCTCGACGCGCTGCACGACGCCCGCGACGATCTCGCCGGCCGTGAACGGATGCTTCTTGCCCTGCTGGCCCTCGAACCACCGGCCGAACGGCGCGTGCGAGGCGGGCTTGGCCGGCGCGGGCTGACCGCCCTCGGCCGCGGCCTCTCCGGCGCCCTTCTTCTTCTTGCGACGACGACGGCGCTTCTTCTTCGCGGGCTGGCCCTCGCCGCCGGCTTCGGCTCCCTGGCCCTCGCCTTCCGAGTCGTCGCCTTCGCCCTCGTCGCCCTCGTCGCCTTCGTCGCCTTCGACGTTCGGCTCGACAGCGTTCGCGGCCACGACCTCGGTGGCGGCCGTCTTCGGCGTCTCGGCGTCGGTCGACGCCTCGGCTTCGGACTTGTTCGGATCGTTCTCGCTCATGACCAGGAACCTCGCGATGACGCGAATCGCGCTCTCGTTTGCCGACTGCGAACCCCGAGGGCTCGACCACGTCCCGTTCCGCGGAGATCGGGCGCGCCAGCCTAGGTTTTCCCTTTCATCCAGTCAAGGCGCGGAGACCGCACGGGAATCGCGCTGCATCCAGCTTTTGACCGGCGGTGCCCGGCCGGCGATAATTCGCCGGACATGCCGGAGCAGCCCTCAGAGCGCCGAGAGAACGCGCGAGCCCCGATCGAGCTGAAGGTCGAGTACAAGCGGCTCAACTCGTTCTTCGCCGACTACACGCGCAACATCAGCCGCGGAGGGACCTTCATCAAGACGGGCAAGCCCCTCAAGATCGGCACCGAGTTCATGTTCAAGCTCTTCGTGCCCCGACTGGCCGAGCCGCTCGCCCTGCGCGGCAAGGTCCAGTGGATCGTCACGGAGCAGGAGGCCACGGAGGACCAGGAGGCCGGGATGGGGATCGGCTTCGTCTACGCCTCCGAAGCGGAGCGCTCGCGCATCGAGGCGATCGTGGAGGACCTGATGGTCGACAGCCTCGGCCCCGTCATCTACGAGAAGCTGATGGGCAAGGCGCCCCGGGCCAAGGCGTGAGGCCACGGCGACGGGCCGCCCTCCTCGCCCTCGCCGGCTCGCTCGTCGCCGGGACCGCATCCGCCGTCCCGCCCCCCTCGCCCGCCGCGCTCCCCGAAGCCTACGACGAGCGGCTCGTGCTGCGTGTCGACGCCTCCCTCGAGGGCGTCTTCCGGAACGCGCTCTACGAGACGAGCAACCTCGTCATGCGCGGACCGAAGGACGAAGCCGGCCTCTACGAGGACGGCTCGGCCACCGCGGAGCGCTTCCGCGCGCTCGCTCGGCAGAGCGCCGGCGTGTTCGTCCTGCGGGACGCCCTCTTCAGCCAGCCCGACCATCCGTTCGAGCAGGCTCCGTTCGCGCCGATGCTCCCGCCCTCCTTCGTCACGGTCGCGGTCGCGGAGTGCCGGGCGGGTCGAACCGTGGAGCCCGTCGCCGTCCCGGAGGGCGAGGACGCGGGGTGGTCGGCCCTCGACGCGGGGACGGCGTTCGGCTCGTTCCCGCCGAGCCCGCGGCTCCTCGGAGAGGCCACCCGGCCGGTCGAGGGAGCGAGCCCCGGTGACGCCTCCCGCACGAGGAACGCCCGCGCGACGCTCGTGCGCCTCGCCAGCGACACCCGTGCCCTCGCCGCCGCCTGCGCGCAGGGACCGCGCACGGTGGCCGCGCGCGGCGCCGAGCGCATCGCGGAGGCCGACGAGCGCTACTTCGACGCCGCGCTGCGCCGCACGCGCTTCGTCCCCATCTCCGTCGCGAACCCGAACGCCCACGAGATCGAGGACGAGGGCAAGGGCTTCGTCGTCGCCGGACGTGCGCTCGAGGCGCGGGACGTGCGGACCGCGCGGAACGCCGTGCTCCGTCGACGGCTCGCGGCGGGCCCGCTCGCGATCGAGCGCTTCGATCTCTCGAAGCCCGCGGAGCGGCGGCTCGCGCTGCACCTGCTCGCGGACCTCGTGCCGCGGGGCTCGCGCGGCCCGGACGTCTGGCTCTGGGTGAACGGCGGCCTCGACGCGCGGGGCATCGGGGGTCGGGACGCCCTGCCCTTCGTTCCCGCGTTCCTCGACGCGCTCGCCCGCGCCCCCGTCGCACGGGGCCGGGTCCGCCTCCTCTCGAAGCCCCACGTCGAGCTCCCGTCGGACGGTGCGCGAGCCGCCCTCGACGCCGCCGTCGAGCGTCATCGCGCGCTCGGGATGCCGGTGTCGCTGAACCTCGGGGGCCGAGCCCTGCTCCGCCGGCTCGGTCGTTGACACTGCCCCCCATCCGGGGTACCTCCCCGCACCCCGATTCCCGGAGCCTTTCCGATGTCCATGACCCTGGGCGAGTGCCGCGAGAAGCTGGCCGACCTCGCACAGCGCCTCGATGCGCTGGGGAGGTATCTTTGACCTCGACGGTCTTCGACACTCCCTCGATCGCCTGACGAACCTGACGCTCGCGCCCGGCTTCTGGGACGACCAGAAGCGAGCGCAGAAGCTCATGCGCGAGCGCGCCTCCGTCGAGGAGACCCTCGTCGGCTTCGAGAAGCTCGTCCGCGAGGTGAAGGACCTCGAGGACCTGCTCGACATGGCATCGGAAGCGAAGGACGACTCCCTCGTCGACGAGGTCAGCGCGCAGCTGGCCCCGACCGAGGAGCGCGTCCGGAAGCTCGAGCTGAAGCGGATGCTCTCGGACGCGACGGACGACAACGACGCGATCGTCACCATCGCGCCCGGCGCGGGCGGCGTCGATGCCCAGGACTGGGCGGAGATGGTGCTCCGGATGTACCTCCGCTACTGCGAAGCCCACGGCTTCAAGGTGGACATCATCAGCCGTCAGCCCGGCGACGAGGCGGGCATCAAGGACGCGTCCTTCATCGTGCGCGGCCCCTACGCGTACGGGTACCTGCGCGCCGAGAACGGCGTCCACCGCCTGATCCGCATCTCGCCCTTCGACGCGAACCAGCGTCGGCACACGGCGTTCGCCGCCGTCTCCGTCGTCCCCGACCTCGACGACGACGTGACGCTCGACGGCATCCAGATCAAGGACGAGGACCTCGAGGTCCAGACGATGCGCTCCGGCGGCGCCGGCGGTCAGCACGTCAACCGGACCGAGTCCGCGATCCGCATCCGGCACATCCCGACCGGCTTCGTCGTGCGCTGCGACAGCGAGCGCTCGCAGCACCAGAACCGCGACACCGCGATGAAGATGCTGCGCGGCATGCTCTACGAGAAGACGCGCGCCGAGAAGGAAGCGGAGTTCGCGGAGGCCTTCGTCGGCGACAAGAACCAGATCGCCTTCGGCTCCCAGGTCCGCACCTACACGCTCCAGCCCTACACGATGGTCAAGGACGAGCGGACCGACTTCAAGTCGAGCCAGGCGGAGGCCGTGCTCGACGGCGACCTGGACGCGTTCATCGAGAGCTACCTCATGATGAAGGCGAACCAGAAGCAGAAGAAGCAGAAGCAGGACGACTCGGACGACGCCTGAGGAGCATCCATGGCCAGCGAGGAAGAGCTGAAGGGCGTTCGTCGCGCCAAGATCGAGAAGCTGAAGGAGCACGGCTCGGCCGGCTTCCCGAATCGCCTGCGCGCCACGCAGGACGACCTCGCGGCGCGGCGCGCGAGCTTCGTGCGTCACGCGCTCGAGGCGAAGCGGGCGAAGGACGCGGACGCGGTCGCCGACATCCCGAGCGAGGACCAGCTCGCGCCCGACGCCGCGCACGTGCCGCTCTTCGGCCGCGTCGTCGCCAAGCGCGGCCCCTTCGTCGTGATCCGTACGCCCGACGGCGACGCGCAGGCGCTCGTCCGCCCGGAGAACCTCCCCGAGGCCGATCGCGAGTCCCTCGCGCTCATCGATCTCGCCGACCACGTCCACGTCGAGGGCCCCGTCATCAAGACGCGCACCCTCGAGCTCGCCGTCCTCGCGAAGCGCTACCAGCACGTCGGCAAGGCCCTGCTCCCTCCGCCCGAGAAGTGGAAGGGCCTCACGGACGTCGAGAAGCGCTACCGCGAGCGCTACGTCGACCTCTTCGCGAATCCCGACGTCGCGCGGATCTTCCGCGCGCGCTCGACGCTCGTGAAGACGATCCGTGGATTCCTCGACGAGCGGGACTTCCTCGAGGTCGAGACCCCGCTGCTCCACCAGGTGCGCGGCGGCGCGACGGCGAAGCCGTTCACGACGCACCACAACGCCCTCGACCTCTCGCTCTACCTCCGCATCGCGCCGGAGCTGTACCTGAAGCGCCTCCTCGTCGGGGGCTTCGACCGCGTCTACGAGATCGGTCGTTGCTTCCGCAACGAAGGCATCAGCACCCGCCACAACCCGGAGTTCACGCTCCTCGAGTTCTACATGGCGTACGCGACGGTCGACGATCTGCTCGACCTCGCGGAGCCCATGCTGCGCGCCGTCGACGAGGCGGTCCGCTCGGACCTCGTCCGCCACGGCGCCGAGGACCCGGCCGCCGCCCGGCCCTTCGATCTCGAGGCGCCGTTCGCCCGCGTCACGCTCCGCCAGTCGATCCTCGATCGCCTCGAGCGGTCGCGGCAGGGCACGCTGCCGCCGACGCCGTGGGCGGACCTCGTCGATCGCGAGGCACTCTACGACTCGCCCGCGAAGCTCGACGTCGCCTTCCAGGCGATGATCGGCAAGGCGGACCCGGTGCTGCGGAAGCAGCTCGCGGCCCATCGCAACCACGGGGAGCGTCTCTTCCTGCTCTACGAGCTCCTCGCCGAGCCGCACCTCGTCGACCTCTACCGCACCGCCGACGGCTCGAAGTCCGTCCCCGTCTTCATCACGGAGTACCCCTTCGAGGTCTCGCCGCTCGCGCGGAAGAACGACCAGGATCCCGACTTCGTCGATCGCTTCGAGCTGTTCATCGACGGCCGCGAGGTCGCGAACGCGTTCTCGGAGCTCAACGACCCCGACGATCAGGCCGCTCGCTTCCGCGCCCAGCTCGAGCGACGCGACGTCGGCGACGAGGAGGCGATGGACTTCGACGCGGACTACATCCGCGCCCTCGAGCACGGCATGCCGCCCGCCGCGGGCTTCGGCCTCGGCATCGACCGCATGGTCATGCTCCTCTGCCACCAGCCCTCGATCCGCGACGTCTTGCTCTTCCCGCTCCTCCGGCCGGAGGGCGGGTGAAGCGTAGGGACCGGCTCCCGACGATCGCGGCCGTCCTCGTCGGGGTGACGGTCTTCCATCTCGTCGGGCTCGCCGGTCTCGCCGGCGCCCTGGCGGTCCTCGTGAGGACGCTCGGAGCGTCGGCCGGGGCCACGCGCGCCGTACAGATCGGGCTCCCTTCGCTCGACCTCGTGCTCGGCGTGTTCTCGGCCTTCGTCACCCGGAGCACGCTCGCGACGGTGCGCGGGACGAAGGGACGCGCCCGCGTGGCGACGCTCGGCATCGCCAGCGCCCTCCACTACGTCGCGATGGCGGCCTTCTGGGCGATCGCGATGGAGGCGCTCGCGCGGGTCATCGACGCGGGCCTCGCCGAGGTCCTCGCACCCGTCGACGTCTTCCTCGGGGTCGACCCGCGGATCTCGCTCGCGCTCCAGGTCCTCGGGGGACTCGGTCTCGCCCTCGCCGTCGTGATGCTCGTCGCGGCGCTGACGACGTGGTTCCTCCTCCCGGAATCGGTCCGCGCGAAGGCCTTCGTCGGCCTCGACGTCGTGCTCCTGCTCGCCTTCCTCGTCACGACCGCCCTCTTCCCGATCCGGCCCCCGGCGTCCGCGCCCGACGACCTCGTCGGCCCGATCGTCCGGCTCGCGACGACGTCGGTCTTCGCCCTCCGGGCGACGCTCCGCCTCTTCCCGAGGGTGCTGAACGCCCTCGAGCTCGTGAACGTGCGCTGGCTCGTCGCCTCCCGGCACCTGCGCTCGCGCAAGAGCAGCTTCCTCGCCGCGATCGGCGCCCTCTCCGTGCTCGCGGTCGCGCTCTCCTCCTGCATGCTGACGACGGTGCTCAGCGTGATGGGAGGCTTCCGCAACGACCTGAAGCAGAAGATCCTCGGCAACAGCGCTCACGTCGTCGTCGATCGGGACCACGGCTCGTTCGAGGGCTGGTCGAGGACGCTCGAATCCGTCCGCCACGCGCCGGGCGTCGTGGCCGCGACGCCCTACGTCGAAGGCGAGGTCATGGTCACCTCGTCGTCGAACCTCAACGGCGCGCTCCTCCGCGGCATCGATCCCTCGACGGTCAGCGCGGTCACCGACCTCCGGCGCAATCTCGTCGACGGGAGCCTCGACTACCTCGAGCATCCGGAGCGCATGCTCGATGCGCAGGCCCAGGGCCCGCGCGCGATCCGCTCGCGCCCCGCGGCCGGGGAGCGCACCGTCCTGCCGGGGATCGTCGTCGGCAAGGAGCTCGCCCGTTCGCTTCGCCTCTACGTCGGCGACGAGATCGACGTGATCTCGCCCTTCGGCGACCTCGGCCCGACGGGCCCCGTGCCGAAGACCCGGAGCTTCCGCATCGCCGGCATCTTCTACAGCGGCATGTACGAGTACGACATGAAGTACGCGTACGTGCAGCTGCCGGTGGCCCAGCGCTTCCTCGGCCTCGGCGACGCCATCTCCGGCATCGAGGTCCGGGTGCGCGACGTCGATCGCGCGCCCGAGATCGCGAGCGCGCTCGCCCGCCTCGTCGGTCGCCGCGAGCTCCGCGTCGAGGACTGGCAGGCCCGGAACCGGAACCTCTTCGGCGCCCTCGCCCTCGAGAAGCTCGCCATGTTCGTCACGCTCGGCATCGCGGTCGTGATCGCGGGCTTTTGCGTGTTCGGGACCCTCACCCTGATGGTGCAGGAGAAGAGCAAGGAGGTCGGGATCCTCAAGGCGATGGGGGCGACCGACCGGTCGATCGTCTCCGTCTTCCTCCTCGAGGGCTTCCTCATCGGCCTCTTCGGTGCCGTGCTCGGCCTCTCGCTCGGCTTCGTCGTCGCCTTCGGAGCCGAGCACTTCGGCATCCGGCTGAACCCCGAGGTCTATTACATCGACCGACTCCCGGTTCACCTCGATGCGACCGAGTTCGCGCTCGTGGGAATCTCGGCGGTGGTCGTGTGTCTGCTCTCCACCGTCTTCCCGGCCGTGCTCGCGAGTCGAACGCGCCCCGTGGACGCCCTCCGCTACGACTGAGGTGTGACTTGGCCAAGGAACTCGTCCTCGTCGAATCGCTGACGAAGAGCTTCCTCCACGAGGGGCAGCGGGTGGACGTGCTGCGTGGCGTCGACCTCGTCCTCGCCGAGGGGGAGATGGTCTCGGTGGTCGGCGCCTCCGGCGCGGGCAAGAGCACCCTGCTCCACCTCCTCGGCACCCTCGACCTCCCCACGACCGGCCGCATCCGCTACGAAGGCCGCGACGTCACGGCCCTCTCGAGCCCGAAGCTCGCCGAGTTCCGCAACCGGACGATCGGCTTCGTCTTCCAGTTCCACCACCTCCTGCCCGAGTTCACCGCGCTCGAGAACGTCATGATGCCGGGCCTGCTCCGGGGGGCCGAGCGCAAGGGTCTCGAAGCCCGCGCCCGCGAGCTCCTGCTCGAGGTCGGCCTCGGTCACCGCCTGACGCACCGGCCCGGCGAGCTCTCGGGAGGCGAGCAGCAACGCGTGGCCCTGGCCCGCGCCCTCGTCATGGAGCCGAAGCTGGTCCTCGCGGACGAGCCGACCGGCAACCTCGACAGCCGGACGAGCGAGGCCATCCACGAGCTCTTCTTCTCGCTGAACGAGCGCCGGGGGACGACGTTCCTCATCGTGACCCACAGCAACGAGCTCGCCCGACGGATGCCCCGGGTGGTCACGATGCGCGACGGCCGCATCGAGTCCGACGAGAGCCGTGGGCAGTCTCCGGCGATCGCCGGCGCTCCGGGGGAATCCCCCCGATCGACCCCGGCCGACCCCTCCGAGGCGATGCCTGGAGCGGACCGGGCTTGACCCGTACTCCCCCCCTTTGTATAGCGCCCCGGTTCCTCGGTCCTCGCCGCATGCGTTCCCTCGCCCCACTGCTCGTCCTGCTCGCGGGGCTCACCCTCGCGGCCGGAGTGCGTGCGCAGGGGGAGGAAGAGCCGCCGCCCGAGCCGGAGGCGCCCGCCGAGCCGGAGTCCGAGGAGGCCGAGGAAGAGGCCGGGAACATCCATCCCGAGATGGATCCGGCCGCCGGCCTCACCGTGCCCCGGACGAGCTGTCACGGCCGCGTGATCCACGGCATCACCGTCGAGGGCGCCCGCCGCGTCGACGCGGCCGACGTGATCGCCGCCACCCACCTCCGCGAGGGCGCCGTCTGCAACGACGACGACATCGCCCGGGACGCCCGCGCCCTCTGGGCCCTCGATTTCTTCGACAACATCGTCATCGAGGCCAATCGCGAGGGGGATCAGGTCGACCTGGTCATCACCGTGAGCGAGCGGCCCGCGATCGCCCGGATCGAGTTCGAGGGCAACGACGAGGTCAGCGACGAGGACCTCGACGAAGAGGTCACGCTCACGACCGGCACCATCCTGTCGATCCCCGACCTCCGGGAGCAGCTCGGCAAGATCCGCGACAAGTACGCGGAAGAGGGCTTCTTCCTCGCGCAGGTCGACTACGAGCTCCGGCCCGTCGACGGTGAGCACAACGAGGTCGCGGTCGTGTTCCGCGTCCGCGAGGGCGCCGAGGTCACGGTCCGCACCATCCGCTTCGTCGGCAACGAGCACATCCCGAGCGACGAGCTCATGGGGATCATGCGGACGAACGAGCAGAACATCCTCTCGTTCATCTCCTCGCGCCACCGGTTCAACCGCGAGCACTTCGAGGAAGACCTCACCCGCATCCAGGCCTACTACTACGACAAGGGCTACCTCACGATCGCCCTCGGCGACTCCCGCGTGGAGCTCTCGCCGGATCGCCGCCACATCGACATCGTGATCCCGATCGTCGAGGGCCCCCGCTTCCGCGTCGGCCGCATCGACGTCACCGAGGTCGACCACGAGGGCAACGAGGTCGACCCGCTCGTCGGCCGCGAGCGCCTGCGCTCGGGCATCGGCGTCGAGCAGGGCGAATGGTTCAGCCGCAGCGCCATCGCCGAAGGCCTCCAGGAGATCACCCGCGAGTACCGGGACGCCGGCTTCGCGAACGCCCAGCTCAACCCGGAGACGAACGTCGACTCCGAGCGGCGCGTCGTCGACCTGAACGTCTCCATCGAGCGCGGCCCGATCATCTACGTCGAGCGGATCAACATCCGCGGCAACACGAAGACGCGCGATCAGGTGATCCGCCGCGAGATGATGCTCTTCGAGGGCATGCGGTACCACCAGAGCCTCCTCGAGCGCTCGAAGACGAACCTCACCGCCCTCGGCTACTTCGAGCGTGTCGACGTCTCCGAGGAGGCCGGCTCGGCCCCGGGCCTCGTCGTGCTCAACGTGGAGGTCGCCGAGCGACCGACGGGCACGTTCCAGGTCGGCGCCGGCTTCTCCTCGCTCGAGCAGTTCATCCTCACGGCCCAGATCGACCAGCAGAACCTCTTCGGTCGCGGGCAGTCGCTCTCGCTGCAGGTCCAGCTCTCCGCGATCCGCCAGCTCGCGCAGGTCTCCTTCGTCGAGCCCTGGTTCCTCGGCTCGATGTGGAGCCTCGGCGCCGACGCGTTCAAGACCGTGCGTCAGTACGCGGCCTTCTCGCGCGACTCGACGGGCTTCGGCGTGAACTTCGGCCACCCGATCTACGACCGCCGCCTCCGGTTCAACGTCGGCTACCGCCTCGAGTACGTGAAGATCGGCTCGAGCAACCGCGGCTTCTACGGCCCGAACCAGGCCCAGGCCTACCGCGCCTTCCAGCAGTCGCCCCTCGCGAACCGCTTCCTCTCCGGTCTCACGAGCACGCTGCGCATGTCGTTCACCTGGGACTCGCGCAACAACCGCATGCAGCCCACGCAGGGCGTCTATGCGGCCTACACGGCCGAGCTCGCGGACAACTGGCTCGGCTCGCAGAACGTCTACTTCCGCCAGAACGCCTTCTTCCGCTTCTACCGGCGCATCTGGGGCCCCTTCGTGTTCCGCGCGAACGCGGAGGCCGGCCTCGTCACCTCGCGCCTCGGCAAGGGCGTCCCGATCTACGAGCGGTACTACCTCGGCGGCATCTACAACGTCCGCGGCTACTACTACAACTCGCTCGGTCCCCGCGCCCTCATCCCGCCCGGCACGGATCCGGATCCGACCGCGATCGCGCCGAACGGCGTCGCGCTCGGCGGCAACCTGCAGGCCTTCTACCAGCTCGAGGTCGAGTTCGCGATCCTCCAGTCGGCGGGCATCCGCGGCGTGGTCTTCACCGACGGCGGAAACGTGTGGAACCTCGAGCAGGCGATCGCCCAGGCCCCGTCCACCGGCGACCCGGCGCAGTCCCCGGCCGTGCGCTTCTTCGGCCCCATCCGCACCTCGGTCGGCTTCGGCCTCCGCTGGTTCTCGCCCATGGGCCCGCTCCGATTTGAATGGGGCTGGCCGCTCGCTCGTCGACCTGGGGAGCAGCCCGTCCAGTTCCAGTTCACCATCGGCAACTCCTTCTGAGCCCGCTCCGGCCCTCCGGACGCGAGACCGCGCTTGACCTACCGGCCCGGGCCGGGTAGCACCCCGGACACACAGGAACGCCATGAGCCTCACGCGTCACGCAGCCACCCTCCTCGCCGCCCTGCTTCTGTCGACCATGACGCCGAAGCTCTACGCGCAGGTGCGCATCGCGGTCGTCGACCTGCAGCGCGCCCTCGCCGAGACGGAGGACGGCCGCGCAGCCAAGCGCCGCCTCGAGAGCCTCTTCCGCCGCCGGCAGGAGTCGCTCGACAAGGCCCAGGACGAGCTCAAGAAGATGAAGGCGGACCTGGATGCCCAGCGCGGCGTGCTCAAGGGCGAGGCCCTCGAGAAGCGTCTCGAGGAGTACCAGAAGCGCCTCATCGACCTGCAGGGTCAGTACGTCCAGTACCAGCAGGAGCTCGCCGAGCGCGAGGCCGAGCTGACGAAGCAGATCCTCGACCGGATGCAGGACATCCTCCGTCGGATGGGCCAGGCGGAGGGCTACACGCTCATCGTCGAGCGCAACGAAGGCGGGGTCGTCTGGGTGCCGTCGAACCTCGACGTCACGGACAGCCTGATCCAGCGCTACAACCAGGAGTCGCCCGGCGTGAACCTCGAAGGCGAGGCCGGCTCGACCTCCATGGGAGGCGGCACCCCGGCGGCCGGTTCGTCGACCTCGATGACCTCGTCGATGGCGTCGAGCTCCATGACCACGAGCTCCATGGCCACGAGCACCATGGCCACGAGCACGATGGGCAACTGAGCCCGCGCGCGAGAGGTCGAGACCGGAGCCCCGCCTCGGCGGGGCTTCGTCGTTCCGTCCCCACGGTCGCCCGACGCTGCGTCGGAGCAGCCCTCCCTCAGTCGCGGAGCAGGACGCGCCGCAGCTCGCGGATGCGCTTCCTCTCGGCGTCGTCGAGGTCGGCCGACGGGCGCGCGAGCAAGGCGAGGAGCTCCGCGTCGAGCGCGACGAAGGTCTCGCGGTCGAGCCGGGGCTCCTTCCGCGATTGGAAGTAGGGAACCGACTCGAGGTAGTCGGTCCAGCGGCGGTGCACGGCGCGATCCACGGAGGACGGGATAGCACGGGGGCCGCGGCCGTGGCCGCCCTCTCGTGGGCGGAGTAGAAGGGGAGAGGTGTCCTCCTCCACTCGCGTGCGCGCGAGGCGCGTCCTCCCGGCCGGCTGCGCGGCCCTGGTCCTCGTGCTCGGGATGGCCTCCTCGGGCAGCCTCCGCGCAGAGACCCCGGTCGAGGCGGCACGGGCCTCGGTCGACACCGCCCAGCGCCGCGCCCGCGCGCTCCTCGCGCGTCCACCGGGCGAGGCCCGCGATCGGGAGCTCGACGCCCTCTTCGAGTCCTTCCTCGACTTCGAGGCCCTCGCGGACGGGGTGCTCGGCTTCGCGCTCGAGGAGCGGACACCGGCCGAGCGAAGCGAGTTCCGGGAGCTGCTCCACGCGCTCCTCCGGAGGAGCTACCGGCAGAACCTCGTTCGGACCCTTCGCTACGACGTGCGGGTGGTCGCGGCCGAGGCCGAGGGGGACACGGTGGTCGTGCACACGGTGGCCCGTGCGCGGCACGGCCGGAGCGCCCGCCCCATCGCCATCGACTACGCGCTGCACGAGGTCGGGGGTGCGTACCGCGTCTTCGACGTGACGACCGACGGCCTCAGCCTGGTGCAGAGCTACCGCACCCAGGTGAACCGCATCCTCGCGCGCGAGGGCTTCGCGGCGCTGCTCGCCCGCATGCAGGCGAAGCTCGACGAGGGCGAGCGCGCGCCCTGATCCACGGCGCCCAGAACGCCGAAGGCGCGCCGGCCTCGCCGACGCGCCCCCGAAGGCCCCCCCTGCCCTCTGCCTCAGACCTTCTTGCGAAGCGCTTCGACGTCCTGGATCAGCGCGCGGCGATGATCCGGGAGGACGATGCCCGACTTCTTGAAGGCGCCCATCACGAGCGTGACGGTCTCGCGCGTCGAGCCCACGTAGTCCGCGATCTCCTGGTGGGTGAACTTGAACTCGACCAGGATGCCGCGCGGGTCGGGGATCCCGTGGCGGGCGGCGACGTCGAGGATGAACTCCGCGACGCGCGACTCCACGTCGCGGGAGAGCATCGCGTGGATGCGGTGCTCCGCCTGGCGGCGCCGCGCCGCGACGACGCCGAGCATCGCGTTGGCGAAAGCCACGTTGGAGGCCAGCAGCTTCTTCACGAGCGCGGCCGGGACCCGGACCGTCTCGATCGCCTCGAGGGCGATCGCCTGCCCGTCGGGGTTCGACTCGAAGAGGCACTGCTCGCCGAAGACCTCGCCGTGACCGACGTAGTCCAGGGTCAGCTCGCGATCGCCGCAGATGCGGAGGAGGCGAGCCCGGCCGCGGCCGACGACGTACACGAAGCCGTCGTTCAGCGAGCCGATCTGCTCCTTCCGCTCGACGGTGACGCGCTCCGACTTGGTGGCGATGCTCACCAAGTCCTCGTCCCCGAGTACCCGGAACACCGGACATGCCTGAAGAACGCGAATCAACGCACCGTGCGCAACGCTGTCCACACCCGTCGTCGTACCGAATCCGTCCATGTTCGCCCCCGTCCTCCAACACCAAGCGCCCGATTACAGCAGCACTGGCAAAATACAGTATGGCAAGATAACTGAAGGACGGGCAGTTCACAAGTAGCGGTCGAGCGCCTCGATTTGACCCCCATCCCAGGGGCGGGTTAGGGTCCCGGCCACGGCAGCGCGCAGGGGCGCGCGAAAGGCAAGCCACATGCGTCTCTACAGCGGCAAGATCCCCGCGATCACACGCGAAATCGTGAGAGTCCTCACCGAGAACGAGGACATCGAGGTCGAGAACGCGGACGAGGTGGTCGAGGATCTGGCGTCCGTGCTCAAGGAGTACGTCCGACGCGAGCGCGAGATCGCGGACGAGGCGAAGAACCGCCTCGAGCGGCAGGGCGGCAGCTACGGCCTCCTCGCCAAGATCCGACGCGAGGTCGCCAAGGAGCAGAGCTTCCCGCCCCCGGACGAGTTCCTCCCCTACATCCTCGACCAGCTCCTCGAGATGCTCTTCCACAGCGCGAACGTGGCCGAGGTCTTCGCCGACGACGTCGAGCTGCGGAAGGTGATCACGCCGATCCTCAAGAAGCACCTCGAGGTGGACGCCGAGCTCGATCGCGAGGTCCGCGCACGCATCAAGAACCTCGACGAGGGCACGGCACAGTACGAAATCGAGTACCAGCGCGTCCTCGACCAGATCAAGCGCAAGAAGCAGCTCGGCTGAGGCGACGCGCCGTGCCGTCGCGCCCGGCCGGGGGTCGCGGGCCGGCGACGTGCTACAAGGCGAGCGTGCGCAGCATGACCGGATTCGGGAGCGGGCACGCTCCGCTCGGCGCGGGCCGCGTCGTCGTGGACGTGCGGGCCGTCAACCATCGCTTCTTCGAGGCGCGCGTGAAGCTCCCGGCCTCGCTGCAGGAGCACTCGACGGCCGTCGAGGACGTGCTGCGGCGCGAGCTCGAGCGCGGCCGCGTCGAGTGCTCGGCGCGGCTCGAAGGAGAGCGCGCGCAGGGCTCGACGCTCGACTTCGGGCGCGCCCGGGCCGCGCTCGCGGACCTCGTCCGTCTCCGCGACGAAGTGGCCCCGGGAGAGCCGGTGCCGTTCGGCCTGCTCGCGTCGGTCCCCGACCTCTTCCACGAGCAGGGCCCCGTCGACTCCGAGCAGGCGAGCCATGCGCTCGCGGCCGCCGCTCGCGACGCCGCCCACGCGCTCGATCGCATGCGCCGGAAGGAGGGCGAGGCCCTCCGCACCGACCTGCTCGGCCATCTCTCGCACGTGCACGCGCACATGGGCAGCTTCCGCGCACGCCTCCCCGAGATCGTCGCGGGTCAGCGTGCGCGCCTGCGCGAGCGGATCGCACGCCTCCTCGAGGACACCGGGGTCGACCTCGACCCGGGCCGACTCGAGCACGAGGTCGCCCTGCTCGCGGATCGCGCGGACGTCGCCGAGGAGCTGGCGCGGCTCGAGAGCCACTGCCGTCAGTTCGAGGAGCTCACGGGCGAGGGCTCGGCCGTCGGCCGCAAGCTCGATTTCCTGCTGCAGGAGATGGCCCGCGAGGTGAACACCCTCGGGAGCAAGACCGCCGACGCACCGGCGGCCCGTCTCGTCGTCGAGCTGAAGACCGACGTCGAACGTCTGCGCGAACAGGTGCAGAATGTCCTCTGACGGGCCCGTTCCGGGTCCGATCCGCCGTCGAGGGATGCCGTGACCGACGATCTGCTGCTCTTCATCCTCAGCTCGCCCTCGGGCGCCGGAAAGACGACGCTCTCGCAGCGCCTCCTCCGGGACTTCCCGGACCTCACGTTCTCCGTCTCGCACACGACGCGGCGGCCGCGCGCGAACGAGGTCCACGGTCAGGACTACTACTTCACCGACGAGGAGACGTTCCTCGGCATGGTGGCCGACGGGATGTTCGCCGAGTGGGCCGAGGTCCACGGCAACTACTACGGCACGAGCGTGAACGAGCTCGATCGCGCGCGACGCGAGCACCGCCGCGGGATCCTCTTCGACGTCGACTACCAGGGCGCCCGTCAGATCAAGGCGAAGTTCCCGGAGGCGGTCGGCATCTTCATCCTGCCCCCCTCGATGGAGGAGCTCGAACGGCGCCTCCGGGGCCGGGCCTCCGACGACGCCGCCACGATCGCCCGCCGGTTCGCGAAGGCGCGCGAGGAGATCGAGCACTACCCGTTCTTCGACTACATGGTCACGAACGACGAGCTGCAGCGCGCCCTGGCCGAGCTCGAGGGCATCGTCCACGCGGAACGCTGCCGTCGCCATCGGATGGCGCCCCGTGCCGAGGCCCTCCTCCGCCACTGAACGCCGCGCGGTGGGGCTCTCGGGCCCCGCGCTCGCCGCGCTCGCGGCCTTCCTGGCGTTCGGTCCGCCGCTCGCCCTGCCGGCGTCGACGCGCGCGGCGGACGGCGATGCGGATGCCGCGACGGTCGCGCTGCGCCTCGATGGAGAGCGCCTCGACGAATCGGTCGGCATCGACCTCGTCGCCGACGGAGCGTTGACCGACACCTCGCGGCGCGCCCTCGTCGTGACGTCGGACCGCGGCCTCGTGCTCTCGCTCGAAGGGCCGCTCCGCCTTCGCAGGAACGGCCGCATGCTCGCGGGCCCCGTCCGCGTCGGGCCGGGCGACGAGGGCCATTTCGAGCTCGAAGCCGGTGACGGCCCCGCCTCGGCCGCGCTCGTGCTCGACGAGGGGGGCTCCGTGCGGAGAGTCCCCGTCCGCGTGCATCGCATCGAGCTCGTCGACGGCGAAGGACGAACGCTCGAGCCCGCGCTCGGGTCCGCGAGGCTGTCGACGCGCTCGCCGGACCTCGCGCTCGCGGACCGCGACGCCGCGCGCGGCGCGGACCCGGACGACCTCTTGGTCCGCGTGGCCTCGCCCGTGTCCCCGCGCCGCCCGGCCTCCGAAGGCGAGCCCGCACGCGCGGAGGCGTGGCCGCTCGAGCTCGGGACGCGCGGCCGGCTCGCGTCGGACACGCCGCCCCTCGCGCTGCCCCTCGACCCGGAGGCCCCGGGCGTGGCGCGGACTCCCTGGGTCCGCCTCTACGCCGACGCCCTCGACGTCGCTCTCCCGGCGCGCTCGAATCGCCTGCTCCGCGCGTCGCTCGGCGACGTGCTCGAGGCTCGATGGCGCACGCCCTCGGGCGTCCTCGTCCGTGCCCTCGGGGTCGGCCGCGCCGGGAGCGACACGGGGGATGACGCCCTCCGCACGGCGTCCCTCCGCTTCGTGGTCCTGCGTTCGCGCCCCGGTGGTCCGCCCGCCCTCGGTCGCGACGAGCGCGAGGCGAGGGCCCTCGTCGGCGCCCAGCTCGAGCTCGCGCGCGCGATCTTCGCGCCCTGCGCCGTCGGTTTCGGTCCCGAGGCCGCCCCCGTGATCCGGTTCCTCGCGCCGCCCCCACCCTACGCGCTCGTGGTGGGCGAGGAAGACGGCTTCCCGGCGCGGGGAGGCGGGCTCGTCCGATTCCGTGCGAACGGCCGGACGGTCGGACCGATCGAGACCGTCGCCGGCGACCCGCCGCTCGCGACCGCGGAACGGATCGTGACGGCGCTCCGCGCGGCCGGCTTCTCCGCCTCGGCCTCGGAGGTGCCTCGGACGTCGAACGGCGCGGGCCACGCCGCCGACGTCCTGGTGCGCGACGCGCGCGGGGAGCCTGCGTTCCTCGAGCCGGACGGGAGCGCGCCGATCGCGACCGACGCCGTGCAGCGCGTGCGACGCGTGGACCCGTCGCCCTTCCCGGGCCTCCGCGCCTTCCGGAACGCCGATGCCGTCGCGGGGACCGCCGAGGAGAGGGCCCTGGTCCGGGCGCTCGCGGACTCCGATCCGCGCACGATCGACGTCCTCTTCGTCCCCGGATTCGACCGCACGGAACGCCTCGGCGAGGCGTTCCTCCCGGGCGATGCCGGGCCCCTCGCAGGAACGATCGTGATCGCGCGGGCCGGCGTCGCGCGCATGGCCACCGCCTACACCCTCGCGCACGAGCTCGCGCACGTGCTGCTCGACGAGCCCCACCACCTCGACGAGGTCGGCGCCCCCGATCCGACGCGGTTGCTCGGCGGCGGCGCCCCGCGCGGCGATCTGCGCGGCCCACGTCGTCTCTCGCGGGAGGAGTGCCGCATGATGCGAACGAACGCGTCGAGCGCCGGCTCTCATCTCCTGCGCGCGCCCTGAGCCCGCTCAGCGCCCGAGTGCGAGCTCGAGGGCTTCCTCGAGCGAGCGGACGGGGAAGAGCTGGGCGCCCTCCCTCTCCTTCGGCGAGAGCATCTCGAACGAGAGCGCCGGCAGGAGGATCCGCTTGAAGCCGAGCTTGCGGGCCTCCGCGACCCGCGGCGCCGGACGCGGCACGGCGCGGACCTCGCCCGCGAGGCCGACCTCGCCGAAGATCGCGAGGTCCGGAGGCACGGGGACTCCGCGGAAGCTCGAGACGACGGCCGCCGCGAGCGCGAGGTCGAGGGCGCGCTCGTCGACCTTCGCGCCGCCGGCGACGGAGGCGAAGACGTCCTGATCGAGGATGTGGACGCCCGCCTTCCGATCGAGCACGGCGAGGAGGATCGCGAGCCGGTTCGCGTCGAGCCCGGAGGCGACCCGACGCGCGCCGCCGTACATCGCGGGCGCGACGAGGGCCTGCACCTCGACGAGCAGGGGCCGCGTGCCCTCCGCCGTGGGCACGACGACGGAGCCGCTCGCCCGCGCCGGTCGCTCCGCGAGGAAGAGCGCGCTCGGCTCCGGCACCTCGCGGAGACCCTCGCGCACCATCTCGAAGACGCCGACCTCGTGCGCCGGACCGAAGCGGTTCTTCGTCGCGCGCACGAGGCGGAACGCGTGCGAGCGATCGCCCTCGAAGGAGAGCACGGTGTCGACGAGGTGCTCGAGCACCTTCGGACCGGCGATGGCGCCTTCCTTCGTCACGTGGCCGATGAGGAAGAGCGAGACCCCGTCGCGCTTCGCCCACTCGACGAGCTGCTCGGTGATCGCGCGCAGATGCGTCGCGCTTCCCGTCGAGACCTCGAGCTCGGCCCAGCGGAGGGTCTGGATCGAGTCGATCACGGCGACGTCGGGCCGATCCGCGTGGAGGGTGGCCTTCACGTCGTCGAGATCGGTCGTCGCGAGGATCCGCACGTCACGCACACCGGGGACGCCGAGGCGCTCGGCGCGCATCGCCACCTGCGAGGCGGACTCCTCGCCCGTGACGTAGAGCGTTCCGCGCCCCTGATCCGCGAGCGCGGCGAGGGCCTGCATGAGGAGGGTCGACTTGCCGATGCCCGGATCGCCGCCGAGCAGTACCACGCCGCCGACGACGGGACCGCCGCCGAGCGCCCGATCGAGCTCGCCGATCCCGGTCGGCAGCCGACGCGCGTCCCCGGACTCGACCTCGCCGAGCGGGACGGATTTCGACGGCCCCCTCGGTCCCTCCCTTCCCGCGGCCGGGGCGTGCGCGCGGGGGCGGACGAGCTGCTCTTCGAGGGTGTTCCACGCCCCGCACTCGGCGCACTTGCCGAGCCAGCGGGGCGAGGTCGCACCGCAGGCGGTGCAGACGTAGGAGACCTTGGTCTTGGACTTCGCGGGCTTGGTCACGCTGCCATCCTCGGACCGAGGGACCCGCGGTTCCGTGCCGCGGGTGCGCTCAGAACTGAACGCCCATGAGCAGACGGAAGACCTGGGCGCGGCGGGTGTTGTCGGTCACGCCCGTCAGCTGTCCCGGCGCGTAGCCGAGGCCGTCGAGCGGGAAGAGGATGCCGTAGTTCGCGCCGAGGTAGACGCCGTCGAGGAGATCGGGGCCGTCTTCCGTCCGGTAGTAGATCGAGCCGTCGATCTCGACGCCGAGGTTCGGATCCGCGCCATAGGCCTGGGGCCCGCGGTTCGCGCGGCTGTAGACCACGTCGAGGCGCACGCCGAGCAGGCGGCCGTAGTCGCTACGCAGGATGTCGTAGCTGACGCCCGGCTTGAAGTAGGTGACGCCGGCGATCTGCCCGAGGATGTTGCGGAAGAGGATGAGGTCGATGCGGTAGTTCGGATGGAACGCGAACGTCGTGACGTGCTTGTCGGACGTCTGCTGCGTGACGAGGTCCTCGCGGGTCGAGAGGCCGACGACGTCGGCGTCACCGGACGCGTAGCCCTGGTAGAGCGCGATGCCGAGGCGACGGTCGAGGAGCTTGTACTCGGCCTCGAAGGCGTAGCCCCACTGCTGCAGCTTGTACCTGGAGCCCTGGTGGTCCTGCGTCACCTGCCAGCGCAGGTCGCCGATGTGCGTGGCCACCTCGAGCTCCACGCGGAGGTCGCGCCAGAGGAACTGGCCCCAGCCGTCGACCGTGTACACCGTCGCGTCGCGGTCGAAGAAGACGGAGCCCGTGCCGGCGCGCGGGAAGGTGTTCTCGTACACCGACGTCGCCACCGGATTCGTCGTGCTGGGGGCGGCGCCGCCGGCCACCGGACCGAGGTACGAGAGGTGCTGCGACTGGAACTGGAAGTAGACGCCGTAGTTGAGGACCCAGCGTCCCTCCTCGAGCCGGCGGCGCTGCTCCTCGGGCTCGAGGCGCTGGCCCGCGAAGAAGGCGAACTGCTTCAGATCGTCCTTGTTCGTCGGATCGTAGGCGATCCCGTTCAGCCGGTTCGGGTAGGCGGTCACGCCGCTGTTCGCGAAGTCCCAGGCCGCCCCGAGCGTGAACCCCTTGATGCGGGTCATGCCCATGAAGCGGTCGACGTCGGTCTGGTAGTCGGAGTCGAGACCGGCGCCGCCGTTCCAGACCATGCCGAGACCCCAGTGGTTGCCCATGCGGCCGAAGCGCAGCTGACCGATCGAGTGGTTGCCCACCTCGGCCCAGGCGCGGCGCACGACGATGCTGCCCTGCAGGCTGTTCTGGTTCGACGAAGGCGGATTCTGCGTCGTCGTGAACGTGTCGGCGGGCAGCCCGGGGTAGTACGCCACGCCGTTGCTGCTCGTCGCGTTCGACACGAGCGCGCCCATCGAGTCGGAGTCGGGCGTCGAGCCGAGCACCATGTTGTCGAACGCGTCGATCATCATGTGCACCCGGACCTCGTCCGAGATCGAGATCGTCGGCTGCAGGCGCAGGCGCATGTCGGCCCAGCGCATCTGGTCGCTCGTCGAGTAGCAGGTGCCGAGGCCCGTCGCGCCCGCCGACACCGCTCCGTCACCGCAGCCGCCGAAGGTCGAGCCGCCGCGATCGATGGGGATGAAGTACGTAAAGGGGTAGCCGCGGCGCGTCGGGTCGGTGACGTCGAAGTTCCGGCCGAGGCTGAAGTTGTCGAGCAACCAGCCGCGCGTGCGGAGGTAGCCGTGCAGCGTCACGACGCGCTGCGGCTCCGTCCAGCGGGCCCGCATCGGATCGCTCTCCTGCGGCGCGGCCTGCTCGAGGAGGCGATCGGCCTCGGCCGGCACGGCCTCCGACTCGAGCTCGCCCTCGGCCTCTTCCTCGGCCTCCTGCTCGGAGCGGAGGCCGACGTCCTCTTCCTCTCCGTAGGGGTTCCCGGTGTCGCCGGACGACTCGGCCTCGCCCGCGGGATCGACCTCGCCGGCGAGGGCCTGGGCCGAAGCCGGTCCCGCAGGCAGCGCGAGGGCGAGGAAGCAGGCGAGTTGGATTTGGCGACGCATCGAGGCTCTCTTCTCCGCGCGTGGGGCGGGTGGCCCCGCACGCCCCTCGCGCCCGGCTCCCTAGCACGCGCCGGAAGAGCCGGTCAACGCCTCGCCCCGCTCGGAATCTCCCTTGAGATTCGCGGCTTCCCTTGACCGACGCCCCCTCGGATGGCTACTCCCTCCCGGTGTACCGCAATCGATCGACTCCGGGCGAAGCGCACCCCCGAGCCCCGTCCCCCGAGAGCGTCCGCATCGTCCCGCTCGGCGGCCTGGGCGAAGTGGGGATGAACTGCCTCGCGATCGAGCACGGAGACGATCTCCTCGCGATCGACTGCGGCGTGACCTTCCCCGATCGGACCTTCGGAGTCGACGTGGCCTTCGCCCGCCTCGACTACCTCGTGCGCCGCCGCGATCGGTTCCGCGCGCTGATCATCACCCACGGCCACGAAGACCACATCGGCGCCGTGCCCTACCTCCTCCGGGAGGTCGCGGTCCCGATCTACGCCCCCCCCTACGCGATGCGCCTCATCGAGGATCGCCTCGCCGAGCTCCCGCCGCCCGAGCGGCCCGACCTCCGGCCGCTGCACCCGGCTCGTTCCTTCGGGGTCGGCAGCTTCGAGATCGAGGCCTACCGGGTCCACCACTCGATCCCGGACGCGATGGGGCTCGTCCTGCGGACGCCGGTGGGCACGATCGTCCACACCGGGGACTTCAAGATCGAGGAGAGCCCCGTCGAGGGGCAGCACTTCGACCGCCGCGTGCTCGAGCGCGCCGCCGACCAAGGCGTGCGCCTCCTCCTGAGCGACTCGACCAACATCGACTCCGAAGGACGCTCGGGGGCCGAGGAGGCCACGGCCGAGGCGCTCGAGGCGCTCGTCGTCGACGCCCCCTACCGCGTCGTGGTGACGACCTTCGCGTCGAACATCCACCGCCTCGCCGCGCTCGTCGAGGTCGCCCGTCGGACGCGTCGGCGCATCTGTCTGCTCGGCCGCTCCGCGCAGGCGCATGCCCGCATCGCCGAGGAGCTCGGCCTCCTCCCCGAGGCCTCGCGCCTCTACGTTCCGCCCGAGCGCGCCCGACGCATCCCGCGCGAGGAGCTCCTCGTCGTCGCGACGGGCTCCCAGGGCGAAGAGGCGGCCGCACTCTCCCGACTCGCGCGCGACACGCATCCGGAGCTCACGCTCGACCGCGGCGATCGCGTCGTCTTCTCGTCGCGCGTGATCCCGGGCTCGGAGCGCACCGTGCTCGAGCTCGAGAACCTGCTCGAGAAGCGCGGCATCGAGATCCGCCATCGGAAGACCGATCCCAAGGTCCACGCGAGCGGCCACGCCTACCGCGACGAGCAGCGCGAGATGCTCGAGCTCGTCCGACCCGAGGCGTTCCTTCCCGTCCACGGCACCTACCACCACCTCGCGAAGCACGCGGCGATGGCCCGCGAGCTCGGGATCGAGGAGACGGCGATCGCGGAGAACGGCTCGATCGTCGAGCTCACGCGCGACCGACTCGCCGTCGTCGGCCAGGTCGAGACCGGTCGGGTCCACGCGTACCGCGGCGAGATCCTCCCGGACGATCTGCTCAAGGATCGCCGGCTCCTCGCCGAGCTCGGGATCGCCTTCATCGCCGTCCCGGTCTCGCGCGACCTCCGCTCGTTCGGTCGTCCGCGCGTCGTCTCGCGCGGCTTCGTCGGAGCCGCCGACGAGGATCGTCTCCTCGACGAGGCCGAGGAGCACGTGCGCCGCGAGCTGATCCAGCACCGCGACGACTTCGACGACGCCGAGGACGTGCGCGATCGCGCCGCCCGATCCCTGAAGCGCTTCCTCGGCCAGCGGCTCTCGCGCAAGCCCCTCGTGACCGTGGTCACGGTGCCTCACGCATGAAGAGCCGGGTCGCGACTCCGTACCTCGCGCTCTGCCTCTGCCTCGGCGCCACGTCCGCGTGCGCGCACGGAGCCGCCTCGACCCACGCGGCCGACCCGGCCCCGGCGAACGGCGAATCGACGACCGCGTCCGTCCCGACGCCCCCCTCGCCCGCACCCGCCCCCGAGGGACTGCTCCGCGGGCCGACGGACGCCGAGCGCACGGCGATCGAGGCGCTCGCCCGGCGCGCCGAGGGCATCCGCCAGCTCGCCTTCGATCGCCCGGTGCGGGTGGAGATCCGCGACGAGCGGAGCATCGTCGCGCACCTGACGCGGGAGCTCGAGGACGAGGAGCTCGCGCGCGGACAGGCGATCTACACGGCGCTCGGGCTGCTCCCTCCGGGCATGGACCTCCTCGCCGAGCTCCGCTCGGTGCTCGGCGAGCAGGTGGTCGGCTTCTACGACCCCGAGGAGGCGGTCCTCGTCGTCCGCGACGACGTGGCCGCGGGCCTCGGCAACGCCTCGCCCGGACCGCTCGACGAGACGCGCCTCGTGCTCGTCCACGAGCTCGTGCACGCCCTCCAGGACCAGCGGCTCGGGCTCGGCCGCGCGATGGATCTCGAGCGCGACAGCGATCCCGACACCGCCTTCCACTGCCTCGTCGAGGGGGACGCGACCCTGTCGATGCTGGGTCCGCTCGTCGAGGGCATGGGGATGAGGCTCGCCGACCTCACGGGACGCCGCGAGCTGCTCGCCCGCCTCGGTCCCGCCGCCCTCGGCTCGGCCGGCTCCGAGCTCGCGGACGCCCCGGCGATCGTCCGCCTCGGCCTGCTCGCCCCCTACTTCCACGGCCTCACGTTCGTGGCCTCGCTCCACCATCGCGGCGGCTTCCCCGCCATCGACGCCGCGCACCGAAGACCGCCGCTCTCGATGGAGCAGGTGCTCCATCCCGAGGCGTACGTGCGCGGCGAGGCCCCGATCCCGGTCGCCCTGCCCGCGCTCGCCACCGTCGAGGCCGCCGGCTTCACCGCGGCGAAGGAAGACACCCTCGGCGAGCTCGAGCTCGGCATCTACTTCGGCCAGGTCGAGAGCGACGGCTACGACGACGTCTCGGCCGTCGGATGGGGAGGCGATCGTCTCCGCCTGTACCAGCACGTGGACGGTCGGGCCGCGATCGTCTGGTTCTCGGTCTGGGACACCGAAGGCGCCGCGATCCGGGCGGAAGAAGCGGCGACGCGCGTCCGGACCCGGGCCGACGCCTTCGCCGCCCCCCTCCAGCAGGTCGTCCGCAAGGGGCGGGCCGTGATGATCGCGCGGGGCCTCCCCCCCGAGCTCCACGGCGGCGTCGCCGACGCCTTCGCCCGCTTCGCACTCGAGTTCAACGCACGGAGGAGCCCATGAGCCGCGTCAGCTGGGACGAGTACTTCATGAACATCGCGCGCGAGGTGGCGACGCGCTCCACCTGCAGCCGCAAGCACGTCGGCGCCGTGATCGTCCGCGACAAGACCATCCTCTCCACCGGCTACAACGGCTCGGTCCGCGGCCTCGGCCACTGCGACGACGAGGGCCACATGATGGAGGACGGTCACTGCGTGCGGACGATCCACGCGGAGGCCAACGCGATCATCCAGGCCGCCAAGAACGGCACCCGCATCGAGGGGGCCGGGATCTACATCACGGCCTCCCCGTGCTGGTCCTGCTTCAAGATGATCGCCAACGCCGGTCTCAGCCGGATCTGCTACGGCGAGTTCTACCGGGACGAGCGGATCTTCCGGACCGCCGCGGCCCTGGGCATCGACCTCGTCGAGGTCAAACCCTCCCCGACGACGGTCTCCGACGCTTGACCGGGACCAGGGCGGGCAGTACACCCGCCGTCCTGCCCAGGAGCGTACGTCGATGCAGTCGCAGGTCAGCGAAATCAGCCCGGTCCTCGTCGAAGTCAAGGTGGAGGTCCCCTGGGACCAGGTCCATCGGGATCTCGAGACCGGCTTCACCAAGCTCGCCCGCACCGCGCACGTGAAGGGTTTCCGTCCGGGCAAGGTGCCCGTGCAGGTCGTGAAGCAGCTCTTCCGGGCGAAGGTCGAGAACGACGTCGTCGGCGCCTTCATCGAGAAGGGCCTCCTCGCCGCCGTCGAAGAGCACAAGCTGATGCTCGCGGCGCAGCCCGAGGTCGACGCCCCCGAGATCACCAAGGGCGAGCCCCTGTCGATCAAGGCCCGCGTCGAGGTGCGTCCCAAGATCGAGAAGGTCGAGATCGCCGGCCTCTCCGTCTACCGCTCGCTCGACGCCGTGAAGGACGCCGACGTCGATGCCGAGGTCGAGCGCCTCCGCACGCAGCACGCCGACATCCAGGTCCCGGACCCGATGCGCCCCGCCAAGGAGCACGACGTGCTCACGATCGACTACGCGGTGTCGATCGACGGCGAGGACAAGCCCGAGATGAAGGCCGAGGACCGCCAGGTCGAGCTCGGCGGCGGCCGCCTCCTCCCGGAGTTCGAGAAGGCCCTGCTCGGCGCCGTGCCGGGTGACTCCCGCGTCGCCGAGGTGACCTACGGCGAGGACGCCCAGGCCGAGTCGCTCCGCGGCAAGACGGCGAAGTTCTCGATCACCGTGAAGGAGCTCAAGGAGAAGGTCCTCCCCGAGCTCGACGACGAGTTCGCGAAGGATTGCGGCGACTACGAGACGCTCGCCGACCTCCGCGCGAAGCTCCGCAAGCAGCTCGAGGACGCGGCCGAGCGCCGCAGCGAGACCGCGGTGAAGGACCAGCTCGTCGACAAGCTCGTCGAGAAGAACCCGGTCCCGGTTCCTCCCTCGATGGTGAAGAACCAGAAGCAGCAGATGATGTACGAGTTCGCCCAGTTCCTGCAGTTCGCGGGCGCGGGCGGCCTCTCCCCCGAGATGTTCGACGGCATCGACGAGCGCGCCGAGCGCCGCGTGCGCGCGGGCCTGCTCCTCTCGGCCATCGCGCGTCTCGAGAACCTCGACGTCACCGAGGCGGACGTCGAGGCGAAGTTCGAGGAGCTCTCGAAGCAGACCGGCAAGCACGTCGCGAAGATCCGCGTCGACTACCAGGGCGAGCGTCGCGAGACCCTCGAGTCGCAGATCCTCGAGGGCAAGATCATGGCGTTCCTCCGCGGCAAGGCGGAGCTCCTCGAGGGGCATCCGCCCGCCGAGGCGAGCGCCGAGGGTGGCGAGGCGAAGGCCGAAGGTGACGCCGAGGCCGCTCCCGCGACCGAGAAGAAGACGAAGAAGTCGTCCAAGAAGAAGGGCGAGGAGGGCTGAGGATGAGCCGAGGGGGAGCTCCGAGCGCGTCGTACATTCCTTTCGTCGTCGAGACGACCCACCGTGGCGAGTCCCGGTGGGACATCTACAGCCGGCTCCTCAAGGACCGGATCGTCTTCCTCGGCACCGAGGTCGACGACGAGATCGCGAACGCGATCATCGCGCAGGTGCTCTTCCTCGAGAGCGACGATCCCGACAAGGAGATCACGCTCTACATCAACAGCCCCGGCGGCAGCATCACCGCCGGCCTCGCGATCTACGACACGCTGCAGTACGTGCGCTGCCCGGTGGCGACGGTCTGCCTCGGCCAGGCCGCCTCGATGGCGGCGTGGCTCCTGGCGGCCGGCTCGCCCGGCATGCGCCGCGCCCTGCCGAACAGCCGCATCATGATCCACCAGCCCCTCGGCGGATTCCGCGGCCAGGCGACGGACATCGAGATCCACGCCAAGGAGATCCTCGGTCTCCGCGACACCATGAACGGCATCCTGGCGGCCCACACCGGCCAGCCCAAGGATCGGATCGCGCAGGATACCGAGCGCGATCGCTACCTGAGCCCGGACGAGGCCAAGGCCTACGGGATCATCGACGAGGTCATCGCCCGCGGCAGCCGCCGCGCAAGGGCTGACCA
Source organism: Polyangiales bacterium (assembly GCA_046351215.1). Taxonomy (GTDB): domain Bacteria; phylum Myxococcota_A; class Polyangia; order Polyangiales; family Houyiibacteriaceae; genus JAXLYX01. The sequence continues at coordinate 608,763 of JAXLYX010000007.1, forward strand.
CGTCCTGGGACGACGAAATCTCCACGGAAAACGGCCGCTTGCGGTTCTTGCTGCGGGGTGGCCGTTTCGCTATGTTAAGCGCCTAAAGGCGAAGGTGATCCTTTGGACCGACGACGCGACGACGGGCACGGGAACCTCCAGTGCTCCTTCTGTGGCAAATCGCAGAAGGAAGTGAAGAAGCTCATCGCAGGGCCGACCGTCTACATCTGCGACGAGTGCATCGCCCTCTGCAACGACATCATCGCAGAGGAGGTCGATCGGGAGGATTCGCTCGCCACGGGCGCGCCGATCCCCAAGCCCGCCGAGATCAAGAAGATCCTCGACGAGTACGTGATCGGCCAGGACCGCGCGAAGAAGATCCTCGCGGTCGCGGTCCACAACCACTACAAGCGCATCGAGTCCAAGGTCGAGCAGGGCGACGTCGAGCTCTCGAAGTCGAACATCCTGCTCATCGGTCCGACGGGCTCCGGAAAGACGCTGCTCGCGCAGACGCTCGCGCGCATCCTGAACGTGCCGTTCGCCATCGCGGACGCGACCACGCTCACGGAGGCCGGCTACGTCGGCGAGGACGTCGAGAACATCATCGTCCAGCTGCTCCAGAACGCGGACCACGACGTCGAGCGCGCCCAGCGCGGCATCGTCTACATCGACGAGATCGACAAGGTCGCGCGCAAGGGCGACAACCCCTCGATCACCCGGGACGTCTCGGGCGAGGGCGTGCAGCAGGCCCTGCTGAAGATCATCGAGGGCACGGTCGCGAACGTGCCGCCCAAGGGTGGCCGCAAGCATCCGCAGCAGGAGTTCCTGCAGGTCGACACCTCGAACATCCTCTTCATCTGCGGCGGCGCCTTCGTCGGCCTCGACCAGGTGATCGAGCGGCGCATCGGCCAGAAGACCCTCGGGTTCGGCGCCGACATCCCCTCGAAGAAGGACAAGAAGATCGGCGAGCTCCTCGATCAGGTCCAGCCGGAGGATCTCCTCAAGGCCGGCCTCATCCCGGAGTTCATCGGCCGTCTCCCCGTCATCGCGACCCTCCACGAGCTCAACGAGGACGCGCTCGTCGACATCCTCACCGAGCCGAAGAACGCGCTGGTCAAGCAGTACCAGAAGCTCTTCGAGATGGACGGCGTGAAGATCAAGTTCACGAAGGGCGCCCTGACGGCGGTCGCTCGCGAGGCCCTGAAGCGCAATGCGGGCGCCCGCGGCCTGCGCGCCATCATGGAGCACGCGATGCTCGACATCATGTACGAGGTCCCGTCCCGCGGCGACATCAAGGAAGTCGTCGTGAACGAGGAAGTAGTCACGAAGAGCGAGAAGCCGTTGATCGTGTACGAGAAGGAAGCGGAACTGGCGTAAGCCGGCTCCTTGCCCTACGATCCTTCGATCCAGAGCTCCGTCGCGGGGTGGCGGGCCGAAACGGCCCTCCCCTGCGCGCTCACGAAGGTGCGTAGGGATGTTCTTCCACAAGAACGACGGCGACAACAAGAACGAGGGTGGCGCGCGCAAGGGGAAGGTCGTTCCCCTGCTACCGTTGCGCGACATCATCGTCTTCCCGCACATGGTCGTGCCGCTCTTCGTCGGGCGCGAGAAGTCGATCAACGCCCTCGAAGAGGCGATGGCGCACGACAAGGAGATCCTCCTCGCGGCGCAGAAGAAGGCGAAGACGAACGATCCGACGCCGGAGGACATCTTCGCGGTCGGCACCATCGGCACGATCATCCAGCTGCTCCGCCTTCCGGACGGCACGGTGAAGGTCCTCGTCGAGGGCAAGCGTCGCGCCCGCATCAAGCGCTTCGTGCCGAACGACGAGTTCTTCCTCTGCGACGTCGACACGGTGGAGGAGCGCGAGAGCGCCACGGTCGAGGTCGAGGCTCTGATGCGCTCGGTGCAGTCGACGTTCGAGACCTACGTCAAGCTCAACAAGCGCATCGCGCCAGAGATGCTGATGACCGTGCAGACGATCGACGATCCGTCGCGTCTCGCCGACACCGTGGTCGTGCACCTCACGAGCGTGAAGCTGAACGATCGTCAGGAGATCCTCGAGACCGTCGAGCCGTCGAAGCGGCTAGAGCGTCTCTTCGAGCTGATGAACGCGGAGATCGAGATCCTCCAGGTGGAGAAGAAGATCCGCTCGCGCGTGAAGAAGCAGATGGAGAAGACGCAGAAGGAGTACTACCTGAACGAGCAGATGCAGGCCATCCAGAAGGAGCTGGGTGAGCGCGACGAGTTCAAGAGCGAGATCCAGGAGATCGAGGAGAAGCTCAAGAACAAGCGTCTGCCGGAGGAAGCCCTCACGCGCGTCAAGAAGGAGCTGAAGAAGCTCAAGATGATGCAGCCGATGAGCGCGGAGGCGACGGTCGTCCGCAACTACGTCGACTGGATCCTGGCGCTGCCCTGGTCCGAGGTCTCCGAGGAGAACTACGACCTCGATCATGCCGAGCACATCCTCGAGGAGGACCACTACGGCCTGAAGAAGCCGAAGGAGCGCATCCTCGAGTACCTCGCCGTGCAGGCGCTCGTGAAGAAGCTCCGCGGCCCCGTGCTCTGCCTCATCGGTCCTCCGGGCGTCGGCAAGACCTCGCTCGCGCGCAGCATCGCGAAGGCGACGGGGCGCGAGTTCGTGCGCCTCTCGCTCGGCGGCGTGCGCGACGAAGCGGAGATCCGCGGCCATCGACGGACGTACATCGGCGCCCTCCCCGGCCGCCTGATCCAGGCGCTCCGCAAGTCCGGCAAGAACAACCCGGTCTTCCTCCTCGACGAGATCGACACGATGTCGTCGATTTCCGTGGCGATCCGGCCGCGGCGCTGCTCGAGGTCCTCGATCCCGAGCAGAACCACACCTTCAACGACCACTACCTCGACCTCGACTACGACCTCTCGCAGGTGATGTTCATCACCACGGCCAACTCGCTCTCGGGCATCCCGATCCCGCTCCGGGACCGCATGGAGATCCTCGAGATCAGCGGCTACACCGAGTTCGAGAAGCTGAACATCGCGGTGCGCTACCTCGTGCCGCGTCAGCTCGAGGCGGCCGGTCTCAAGGACGTGAAGGTCGAGCTGACGGAGAACGCCGTCCGCACGATCATCCACCACTACACGCGCGAGAGCGGCGTCCGCAACCTCGAGCGCGAGATCGGCTCGGTCTGCCGCAAGATCGCGCGACAGGTGGTGAAGGAGGGCAAGGAGAAGCCCTACCGCGTCGCCGCCTCCGCCGTGCCGCAGTTCCTCGGCGTGCCCCGCTACCAGCAGCACCGCCTCGGCGAGAAGGACGCGGTCGGCCTCACGAACGGCCTCTCCGTCAGCTCGTACGGCGGCAACGTCCTCGAGTGCGAGGCGGCCGTCGTTCCCGGCAAGGGCAAGCTCGTGATCACCGGCCTGCTCGAGAAGGGCATGCAGGAGTCCGCGCAGGCCGCGATGAGCTACATCCGCTCGCGCGAGAAGCTCCTCGGCCTCGAGGAGGACTTCGCGTCGAAGTGCGACGTGCACGTGCACTTCCCGGAGTTCGTCGCGAAGGATGGCCCGTCCGCCGGCATCACGATGGCGACGAGCATCGCCAGCGCGCTCATGAAGATCCCCGTGCGGAAGAACGTGGCCATGACGGGCGAGATCACGCTCCGTGGCCGCGTGATGCCGATCGGCGGTCTCAAGGAGAAGATGCTCGCCGCCCATCGCGCGGGCATCGACACCATCCTCGTCCCGCGGGACAACCGGAAGGATCTCCGCGAGATCCCGAAGCGCGTGCTCGAGGCGATGCGGGTCGTGCTCGTCGAGCACATGGATCAGGTCCTGTCCGAGTCCCTGACCTTCTCGGACCCCGACGCGATCTTCGGCTCGAACCGCGAGCGTCCGCTCGAGTACCGCCAGGGCAAGGTCTACGACCCCTCGGCGGCGACGGCGGAGAACGTGCCGACGCCGACGGTCGACGCGCCCGGCGCGCAGCAGTAGGCCGCGGGTCGCGACGAGCGACCCACCGATTCCGAGGAGGCGTCCGGGGTCCTGCCCCGCGGCGCCTTCGGCGTTCAGGGCGCCCGATCGCGCGATCCCGCCTTACGCGACCGTCATGGCGATTTCATCGCCGGGCCGATGCTTGGAGGTCCAAGCAGATCCATGATCCGCGGAGCTCCCGTGGATCCCCTCCCCCGCGATCTTCCGCGAGACGACGCCGCGCCCGCCCCGACCGTCCGGCGCGCTCGCCGTTTCGTGCCGACGTTCGACCTACCCGACGAGCTGTCGAGCGGGTTCGAGTCGTTCCGGCTGGATCTCGGTGGCCACCTCGTCCTGCACGCGCTCGCCGTCGGCGCGATCGTCGGCCTCGGAGCGTGCTTCTTCTTCGTGCTGCTCCAGACGGCCGACGCCATGCTGCTCCGAGGCCTGTCGGGCTATCGCTCGCTGCGTCCCGCGGGCGAGGTGGAGCTGCTCCACTTCCCGGTCGCTCCGCATCCCCTGTCGCTCGTGGTGGTCGCCATCCTCCCGGCCCTCGGAGGTCTCGCCACGGGCCTCGTCGCGCGTCGTGCGCCCGAGGTCGAGGGTGGCGGCGGCGATTCGTACATCACTTCCTTCCACGGGGACGGGACCCCGATCCGCCGTCGCGTCGCCTGGCTGAAGATGCTCGCCACGGCGCTCACGCTGGGCACCGGAGGCTCCGCGGGGCGCGAGGGGCCGACGATGCAGGTCGGCGCCGCCATCGCCTCCTGGCTCGGCACGCGCTTCTCGCTCTCCCCGCGCGAGCGCCGGCTCCTGCTCGTCGCGGGCACGGCCGCTGGGCTCGCGGCGATGTTCGGGACTCCGCTCGGAGCGGCGCTCCTCGCCACCGAGGTCCTCTACCAGGACGACTTCGAGCCGGAGGCCCTCATCCCCGCCGTGCTCGCGAGCGCCGTCGCGTATTCGGTCTTCCTCGCGGTCTTCCCGGGAACGGGTCACCTGTTCGGGCACGCGGCGCGGTACCCCTTCAGGCCGGCGGACCTGCCCTACTACGCGATGCTCGCGCTCTTCCTCGGAGTGTCGGGGCGAGTCTTCGTGCGCCTCCTCGAGGCCTCCCGGAAGGCGTTCGCGCGCGTTCCCTGGCCGACCCTCCGCCCTGCGCTCGGCGGCCTCGCGCTCGGGGTCCTGGCCGCGACCTGGCTCGCGCTCGGCCGGAACCGCCTCGGCCTTCGCGGCGTCGACGTCGGTGCCCTCGGCGCGGGCTACGGGGCCGTCCAGGCGGCGATCCTCGACGCCGACTTCCTCCCCTCGGGATGGGCCGGGGTCGGCTTCTTCGCCTCCTTCGCGCTCCTCAAGATGCTCACGACCTCGTTGACGCTCGGATCGGGGGGAAGCGGAGGAGACTTCGGTCCGAGCCTCGTCATCGGAGGTCTGCTCGGAGGGGCGTTCGGGCGTGCGGTGGTGCTCGTCTCCGGCAGCCCGGCGGATCCGGGCGCCTTCGCGCTCGTCGGGATGGGCGCGTTCTACGGTGGGCTCGCGAACGCTCCGGTGAGCGCCGTGGTGCTCGTCTGCGAGATGACCGGCACGTACGATCTCCTCGTCCCGCTGATGCTCGCCTCCGTGCTCGGCCACGTCGCGATGAAGCGTGCGAACCTCTATCACGCCCAGCCCGCGTCGCGCGCCGAGTCGCCGGCCCATCGCGTCGAGGCGAAGAGGGAGTCGCTGGACTCGGTCCCGGCGCGAGCCCTCCTCGACGAGGGGAGGCGATTCGTCGTGCTCCATCGAGACACGACCTTCGCGGAGTCGATCCGCATCGCCCGGGACTGCGTGTGCCGGCAGGAGACGATCCCCATGGTCGACGACGACGGCTCGCTCGTCGCGCTCGTGGCGACGCGTGATCTCCTCCGCGTCACGAACGCGGCCGACCTCTCGGAGGAGGCCGCCGTTCCCGCCGGGCTCGTGCGGCCTCCGGACGCCCTTTCGCTCGACGATTCCCTCCACGTAGCCACGCGCCGCATCGTCGCCCTCGGTCTCCACGCCCTGCCGATGATCGACGATGCGCGCCGCCCGATCGCGCTCGTCGATCTCGCCGAGCTCGCCTCCTTCGTGCACGCGCCGCGAGACCCTCTCTCGCCCCGAGACGACTGAGCCGGGAGGCCGCGATGCGCCGCACCGATCGCTTCCTCGGACGGACTCGCAGGGCCTCGGTGGTATGCCTCCTCGCGCTCGCGGGCGTGTACGGGTCGACCGGGACGGCGCTCGCGGATGCCACGTGGTGGATCCCGGTCGGGGGTCGCACGGTCCGGTGGCCGAACGGTCCCGTGATCTGCGCCGACGCCTCGGATCACGGGGGATTCGCGATCGACACCGACGGCCTCGGCATCCGGCCCCCGCCGACCGGCGTGGGTACGTCGGCGACGCTGCGCATGGCTCCCGACCCGGCGCATTGCGAGGCCTCCACGTCGGCGGTGCGCGTCGTCGCGGTGGGTCCCCTCCCCTCGGTGGATCCGGCGTCCGTCGAGCTCGACACGGAGGCCGGCACGGTCACCCTGCGCGGTCGCTCCCTGGCTCGCGCGACGCTCCGATGGACCGCAGGAGATCGGAGCGGCGAGGACCGCTGCGACGCGGCGACCGGAGCCGCGGAGCCGACGACGTGCACCTTCTCCGTCGGTCGCGGGCTTCCCGCGGATCCCTCGCTCGTCTCGCTCACGCTCGTCCCGGAGGGCGCCTCGGGAGACACGGATGTCGTCCTCTTCGACGGCGACGGGCGGACGGTGACGCGGGCCACTCGCCTCTTCCATCCCGCACGGATCGTCGTGGGACGTCCCTTCGAGCCCGGCGCGACGATCGACGCCACGGCAGGCGCGGCCCGCGTCCCCCTCCTCCACCCCGAAGCGGTGGCCACGGTCGATTGCACCGACGCGGTCTGCGACCTCGACGGGGATTCCCTGCTCGTGCGCGACGAGCACGGGAGCGACGACGTCCTCGAGGTGCACGTGCACCTGCGTCCCCACGTGGTGGCGCGAGACGGCGACGGAACCGACGGCAATCCCGTGGCGCGGCTGCCGCTCTCGCGATGCCCGGCGACGCTCGTCGGAGCGCTTCCGATCCGGGGCGCGAGCGAGTCGAGAGCGGTGCTCCGGGTCGACGGGAGCTGCGCGGCCGACCGCGAGCTCGAGGCGACGTCGGCGAACGGCACGGTCCGAAGGGTCGATCGGCTCGTGCTCGGCGGCAGCACGTACGTCGTCCTCGCGCTCGACCGCGTCGACTCCGACGAGGTGCTCGTCGTCCTGCGGCGGGAGTCGGGCGTCGCGGCCCACGTCCGCCTGCCCACACGGCGCGTGCTCCCGCCCCGCGCGCGCCTCGAGCTCGAGGGGGTGGGAGAGATCGACTTCCTCCCGACCAACCGCGCCGTGCACGTGCTGCTGCCCTCCCTGCCCGATGCGGGCGTGCTCGAGCCGGTCTCGGTCGAAGGCGTCTACGAGGCCACGCGGGAAGGCAGCGGTCACTTCGTCGTGCGTGCGACGCCCCACGTGGCGGGCGCGGTGCCCCTCCGCTTCGCGTACCGCGATCCCACGCTGCCCGGCGTCTTGTCGACCCTGGTGCTCGGCTTCGTGACCGAGCCGGTGGAGCGTGTCCTGCGCACGGCCAACGTGCCTCGCGCGCTCGGAACGGAATCCGGCGCAGGAGAGGGCTTCGTCGAGCTGCTATGCGGCAACGGAGCGCACGCGACGGTGCAGGTCGAGCCCGGCCGGACCACCCCCCTTCCCTTCCGCTCGCGCGACACCTGCCATCTCGTCTTCCACCGCGAGCTCCTGCGCGAGGAGGACGGAGTCCAGGTCCTCGCCCTGCGCGTCGACGTCCGCAAGGCCGATGGCTCTCCCGTCCACGAAGCGCGGGTGGATCAGCGCGTGGTGCTGCGTCCCGGCCGAGAGCCCCGGGTCGTCTACCTCGGCGGGATCGAGGATCCCTTCGATCGACTCTCGATCCGGGTCTCGGTGGCGACGGAAGGGGCCGACTGGGCCCGTCCGCCGGACGAGGACGTCGACGCCCCGGAGCTCTCGTGGACCGTCGTGATGGGCACGGATCGCCTGCGGATCTACGGCACCACGACGATCCCCGCGGCCCTCTTCCGCGTGTCGGATCACTCGGGGATCATGGCGCTCAACGCAGGGGCCCTCTTCCGGCTCGTCGCCCTCTCGCGCGAAGGACGCGAGAGCATCGTCGGCTTCGAGTCGGGCGTGATGTGGGTCAGCATCGCGGGCACGAGCGCGGACGTGCAGACCAGCCGCTTCGGCGAGCTCTCGCTCGTCGCCGGCCTCGGGCTCGGCGTGCCGATCGCGAATCCCTCGCGCGCCTCCCAGACCTCGATCGCGATCCACGCCTGGTTCGAGTACGAGGTCTCGCGGGCGTTCCGCCCCCACGACGGCTCGCCGCTCGGCTTCGTGTTCGGGCCGAGCATCACGATCGGGGACCTCGGGACGAGCTTCTGAGGTCCGCCCTCTCGCTAGGGCCGCACCGAGTCGCGACGCTCGGCGAGGAAGGAGCGGCAGCGGGCCTCCGCCTCGTCCTCCGTCGCGACGACGACGAGCGGGTACGGCGGCGTGACGAGCCAGAGGATCGAGCGGATCACGCCGCGATGGATCGGGTTCGTGACGACGATCGCGTTGCCCGCGACGACCCGATGCGCGAGCGTGCGATGACGGGAGACGAACTCCGCCTGCGAGCGCCGCTGCTTGCTCGAGAGGGGCGAGAGCCGATTCCCACCGGTGGTGATCAGGGCGAAACGGACGCCGTCCGCATCGCATCGGCGGAGCAGCGCGAGGATGCGCTCTTCGTAGGTCGCGAGCTCGTCGTCGGTGATGCGACCGACGAAGTGCGCGCGCACCACGGGGAAGCGACCCTCGTCGAGCACCACCGGCATGGGGGCAGCATAATGCCGCCCCCGGGGCGCACGTCGAGCCCTCATCGGGCGGCCCCTCGGCGGGGTCCCCCTCCGCTTGACGGATCCCGCCCCCGACGCTAATCCGCTCGGTCCCCCGAGGGCGGGTAGCTCAGTGGCAGAGCGCTGGCCTTACAAGCCGGATGTCGCAGGTTCGACCCCTGTCCCGCCCACCCCTCTCCCCCCGCCATGAACTGCCGCTTCTGCCGGAGCCCGATGGCCTACGTGCACGGCCACGCCGCCTGCATCGACAACCGCTGTCCGATGTTCGGCGTGAACCAAGCCGAGTGCTGCGACGGGGAGACGATCGCGAACTGCCCCGTGCCCACGGCGGAGCTCGGAAAGGGCCCGCGCCGGCCCGACGACCGGGACTGAGCGTTCCCGCGCCGCCTTCACGCCCTCAGGGCGGGCAGGGGAAGTCCTGCGCGGCCCAGTAGCCGTTCAGGCAGACGGCGCCCACGCCGCAGCACCAGGGCGCGCAGACATCGCCCGAGCGGCACGGGCTGCCGACGGGCGGGCATTCGCGCTCGCGCTCGTGGCAGACCCAGGTCGGAGGAGGCGGCGGCCCGGGGCGCGGAGCCGCGCCCGAGCACGAGCGCGGCTGGCCGCAGAAGCAGGTGCCTTCCGGGTACTCGCACGTCGGCGTGGTCGTCGACGAGCCGTCGCAAGACGGTCCGGGCGCGTCGTAGCGGGCGGGACACGAGGGATGGCGCTCGTGGGCCGTCGAGGAGCCGCCGTGCGGCTCTCCGACCGGGGCCGTGCCCTCCGCAGGGGCGGTCGCGGTCTCCGAGGACGTCGGCTCCGACCTCGTCGGCGCCGCCGCCCCACAGCCGATCGAAGCAGCAGCCACGAGGACAGCGAGCAGCGCGCGAAGACGTCTCATCCGCTCAAGATACCACGGAAGCGCCGACCTCCCCGAGCGCCTCCGGGCGTGCGCTCCACCGGTTCGCCCGGAGGAACGTCCCGTAGTCGTCGAAGCGAACGCCGTTCGCCTTCATCACCACGTGCGCGTCATTCGCGATCATCTGCCTCACGTAGAAGGGATCGCGAACGACGAAGTGGTGGATCGCGTGGGTCGAGCCGAAGTTGAAGCAGAACATCTGCAGGGGGAAGACCCACCACTTCGTCCAGACCTGCGTCTGCTGGACGACGTTCTTCGAGTCGATGTCGCCGTAGTAGTGGAGGTTCGACGAGACGAAGTGCAGGCAGAAGGTCCGGAGCACGTTCGGCGCGAGCCAGACGACGACGAGGAAGTCGACGAGGTGCACCGCCGTCGCGAGCGCGCCCGTCGGCTCGAAGGCGTGCCCCGAGAGGCCCGAGACGAACGCGGCCGCGTGGTAGAGGACGAACGCGTGCCAGAGCGTGTAGTGGATCACGCCGAGCGGGAGGTAGGCGAGCCGGTTCTCCCAGAGGAGCTTCCGGCGCTCTTCAGCATTCGCCGGCTTCCGCGCGTCGACGTAGGCGTGGACCATTTCGTAGACCGTGAGCGGCCGGAGGTAGAGCGCGAGCATCCCGTCGCCCGTCATGAGCAGCCGGCGGAGGCCCCAGCGCTCGCCGTTCGTGATCCCGCGCTCCTCGAGGTCGCTCGTGCTGCCCGAGACCTTGTGGTGGTGGAGGTGGAGGGACTGCCGGACCCACGGGCTGATCGTGCTCGGCCGGAAGAACCAGACGCCGGCCATCATGAGATCGTGCATCCACTTCGTCTGCTTGAAGTAGAGGCGATGGATGAGGTCGTGCTCGAGCTCGTGGAGCAGCGACATGGCGAACGCCGCCGCGGGGATCACCACGAGCGCCGGGAGCGCCCCGCGGGCGTACGCGACGGCGAGGGCGACGATCGCCGCGGAGCTCGCGGCGAAGATCCCGAATCCGATCGCGTCCTGGTGGCGCAACCATCCGTGGCGCTCGCGGACGGCATCGCCGAGCCGCAGGATCTCCTGGCGGATGGTGCGGGCGGGATCGGTCCCGGTGGGTGCGGTCTTCTCGACGGTCTGCATCGCTCTCGTCCTCCGTTCGTGGTCTCGGGTACCGTAGGGGTGGAGGTCGAGGGCCGCTTGACGAGGGACGCCAAACGTTTGATGCCGGACGCCAAGGGGAAGAGCGCCTCGCCGCGGACCACCGCGCTCATCCTCCGGCCGCTCATGCGTCTGCTCGCCGATCGCGGCCTCGACGTCGACGCCTTCCTCGCCTCCCACGGGCTCGATCGCGCGACGCTCGCGCTTCCCGAGGCGAGGCTCGAGGTCGCGACCACGCGGAAGCTCCTCGAGGACGCGGAGGCGCTCACGGGCGATCCGGCGCTCGGTCTCTCGCTCGTGCGGTACACGGAGTACACGGCCTTCGGCCCGCTCGGCGTGGCGCTCTCCGCCGGAGGCAGCCTGCGCGGCGTGCTCGAACGCATGGTCCGCTACCACACGCTCGTGAGCGACGCGATGTCCGCGACGCTCGAGGCGGACGACGACGCGCTCGTCGTGCGCTTCCACGACCGCGAGGGCTGCTCGCCCCATCCCCAGAGCGTCCTCTTCATCCTCGCGTCGATCGCGGCCTTCGTGCGGCTCCGACTCGCCCACGGCTCGACGCCGCGGCGCCTCGTCCTCCGCGACGTCGACGAGCGGTGCCGCGCGGCCGCGGAGCGGGTCTTCCACTGTCCCGTGGAGCTCGGAGAGGGCTTCGCCCTCGAGTACCCGTCGGATGCCGCCTCCGCGCTGCTCGACGGCAGCGATCCCGAGATGGCCGCGCTCCTCGAGCAATCGCTGACGAGCCGCCTCGGCGAGTCGGAGCGCTCGCTCGCCCTCGAGCTCGGCCTCTACCTCGAGTCGCGGCTTCCCGAGGGCGTCCCGACCCTGGCCGAAGCGGCCAAGGCCCTCCGCCAATCCGAGCGCAGCCTGCAGAGGCGTCTCGAGGAGCAGGGCCTTTCCTACCAGAAGGTCCTCGACGACACGCGCCGCACCCTGGCGGAGCGGCACCTCCACACCCCGGGGATGAGCCTGACCCAGCTGGCGTTCCTCCTCGGATTCTCCGACGTCAGCTCCTTCTCACGAGCCTTCCGCAAGTGGTACGGAGTCCCTGCGAGCCAGTACAAGAAGCCCCGCGCCCCGAGGAGCGAACGATGACCGAGACCTTCTACGAGCCCCTTTCGGCCCTCGATGCCGCGATGGTCTTCATGGAGACGGACCACGTGCCGATGCACGTCGGGCTCGTGGCGATCTTCGAGGCGAAGCACCTCCGTCGTCTCGACGGCGGGCTCGATCGGGAGCGCATGCGCTCGCACATGGCCGGCGTGCTCGGCGACCTCGAGCGCCATCGCCAACGTCTCGCGTTCGTCCCGCTCGAACGACATCCGGTCTGGGTCGACGCGGAGCGCTTCGACCTCGACCACCACGTCCAATTCCACGCCCTGCCGCGGCCGGGCGACGACGCGCAGCTGAAGGAGCTCGTCGGGCGCGTGATCTCCACGCGCCTCGACCCCGAGCGCCCGCTCTGGGAGGTCGTCTTCGTCGAGGGCCTCGAGGGCGACCGCTTCGCGATGATCTCGAAGCTCCACCACTGCATGGTCGACGGGGTCGCGGCGACGCAGGTCTTCTCGACCTTCTTCACTCCGGATCCCACGCCCCGCGATCGCGCGCCCGTGGACGTGACCCCGCGCCCCGCTCCCACCGGACCCGAGCTCGTCCGCGCGGAGATCGAACGCCGCGCGCACACCGCCGTCGAGATCCTGACGCACGTGACCGACGCCTTCCGGAAGGCGGCCGAGTCCGAGTCGCACGGGCACCGAGCGAACGTGAAGGGCGAGGCGCTCGGCATGCTCGAAGCGCTGAAGACGAAGGTCACGCCCTCCACGCACGGCCCGCTGAACCCGGAGCTCGTCGGCAAGGACCGCGCCTTCGACTGGGTCCGTGTCTCGATCGACGAGGTGAAGGACGTGAAGAACCGCCTCGGCGGCAAGATCAACGACGTCGTGCTGGCGATGGTCGCCGGCGCCGTCCGCCGCTACTTCGCGAAGCATCTCGGCGCAGGGCCCTACCCCGAGTTCCGCGTGATCGTCCCCTTCGACTCGCGCGGGCTCGGGGACACGACGACGGCCTCGGGCAACCGCGTCGTGCCCACGCTCGCGCGCCTGCCCATCGATCTCGAGACGCCGCGCGCGCGCTACATGGCGCTCCTCGAGACGACGCATCGCATCAAGGCCTCGGGGCAGGTGAAGGGGCTGATGCGCCTCGAGGACCTCGCGAACCTCGCCATCGTCGCGCCGATCGCGGCCGTGCTCCGCGCGGCGACGAACTTCTGGGCGGGCAACCTCATCGTCACGAACGTGCCGGGCCCGGGCGCGACGCACTACTTCCTCGGCGCGCGCATGCTCGCCTGCTATCCGCTCGTGCCGATCATGGCGAACCAGGCGCTCGGCATCGCGCTCTTCAGCTACGACGGCGGGCTCTACTTCGGCTTCCACGCCGACCGCGACGCCCTGCCCGATCTCGCCGACCTGCCGCGCTTCGTCGCCGAGGAGCTCGAGGCCCTGCGACGAGAGCCCGCGCCGGCCTGAGCCGGATCCCGATCCGCGGCCCGAGCCGCCCGACACCCCACTCCTCGCCCGAGGACCGCCTACCGCCTGGTAGACCGCGGTTTTCCGGGCTTTTCGGCTTCGATTCGGGGAGCGACCAAATCCGATCTTGCACCCCGTCTACCATATGGTAGACATTCGCCGACCATCCGGTAGACGTTCCCCCTCGACCCGCCATCGGAGGCAGGCATGCCGAACTACAAAGCCCCCCTCAGGGATGTCCGTTTCCTCTTCCACGACGTCTTCGACTTCCCCGCCCACTACGCCTCGCTCCCGAACGGCGCCGAAGCGACGCCCGACATGGTCGACGCGATCCTCGGCGAGTGCGCGCGCTTCTGCGAAGAGGTCCTCGCTCCGCTGAACCGCAAGGGCGACGAAGAGGGCTGCCACTTCAAGGACGGCGAGGTCACGACGCCGACGGGCTTCAAGGACGCCTACGACCAGTTCGTCGCCGGCGGCTGGCAGGGCCTCTCGCATCCGGTCGCGTACGGCGGCCAGGGTCTGCCGATGTCGCTCGGCGTCTTCAAGTCCGAGATGATGGGCACGGCCAATTGGTCGTTCAACATGTACCCGGGCCTCGCGCTCGGCGCGATGAACACCATCCTCCAGCACGGCACCGAGGAGCAGAAGAAGACCTACCTCACGCCGCTCACCGAGGGCCGCTGGGGCGGCACGATGTGCCTCACGGAGCCGCAGTGCGGCACCGACCTCGCGCAGGTCTCGACGAAGGCCGTCCCGCAGGCCGACGGGAGCTACAAGCTCACGGGCACGAAGATCTTCATCTCGGCCGGTGAGCACGACCTCACGGAGAACATCGTCCACGTCTCGCTCGCGCGCCTGCCGGACGCGCCCGCGGGCACGAAGGGCATCTCGCTCTTCATCGTGCCGAAGTTCCTCCCGGGCCCGAACGGCAGCGTCGGCGCCCCGAACAACGTCGTGTGCTCGGGCATCGAGCACAAGATGGGCATCAAGGGCTCGGCGACCTGCACCATCGAGTTCGAGGAGTCCACGGGCTTCCTGCTCGGCCCGGTGAACAGGGGCCTCGAGTGCATGTTCACCTTCATGAACACGGCGCGCATCGGGACGGCCCTCCAGGGCATCTGCGCGACCGAGCTCTCGTACCAGGGCGCCCTCGCCTACGCCAAGGAGCGCCGCTCGATGCGCGCGCTCTCGGGCAAGAAGGAGCCCGACAAGGTCGCCGACGCCCTCCACTACCACGGCGACGTCCGCCGCATGCTCCTCACGATCAAGGCGTTCACCGAGGGTGGACGCGCGATGCTCTACTCGGCCTCGAAGCTCGCCGATCACATGGGCGTCGCCGTCGAGAAGGGCGACGAGAAGGAGCGCGTCCACTGGGACGAGAAGCTCGGCTTCTACACCCCGATCCTGAAGGGCTTCCTCACGGAGCTCGGCTACGAGTGCACGAACCTCGGCGTGCAGGTCTTCGGCGGTCACGGCTACATCCGCGAGCACGGGATGGAGCAGATCGTCCGCGACACGCGCATCGCGACCCTCTACGAGGGCACGACGGGCATCCAGTCGCTCGACCTCCTCGGCCGCAAGGTCCTCATCTCGACCAAGGGCCGCGTGATCCAGGAGTTCACCGCCGAGATCATGAAGTTCTGCGCCGAGCACGCGACCGAGAAGCGCATGCTCCCGTTCATCTTCGCGCTCTCGAAGGCGTGCGCGCAGTGGAACTACCTCACGCTCCGGCTGATGGTCGGCGCCGTGAAGAACCGTGACGTCGTCGCCTGCTCGTCGGTCGACTACCTCATGTACTCCGGCTACGTGATGATGGCGTACTTCTGGGCCCGCATGGCCGCCGTCTCCTGCGAGAAGCTCGACAAGGGCGACGGCGTCGAGACGCCGGAGTTCTACCAGGCGAAGCTCGCGACGGCGGAGTTCTACTTCGAGCGCCTCCTCCCGCGCACGAAGGGCCACGCGGACGCGATCCTCGCGGGTCCGAAGAGCCTGATGCAGCTCCCGATCGAGCACTTCGCGTTCGAATGAGCGCGTAGCGCCCGGGCCCGCGCGAGGCGGCCCGAGCAAGAGCGAGAGGGGCACCCCAGCGAAGGCCTGGGTGCCCCTTCGTCATTCTGCCTTCGTCACTCCGCCTTCGGGGGCGGCCGGCTCGACGCCCGCCGCCCGCCCGCCGCGGCGCTCGGCTGCGGAGCGGGGTTCGCGGGTCGTTCGGAATGCGAGCGGATGTTGGCGGCGCAGGTCGGGCAGACGCCGTGCGTGAACTCGACACTGCCGTGGCTCGCGAAGTACGCGTCGACCTCGTGCCAGTAGCCCGCGTCGTCGCGGATCGACTTGCACCAGGCGCAGATCGGCAGGAGGCGCTTCAGCTCCTGGACCTCGGCGATCTTCGCCTCGAGCTCCGCGATGAGGCGCGCTTGGGCCTCCGCCGCCTCGTGACGTTCGGTGACGTCGCGCGTGATGCACACGATCTCGCGGAGCTCGCCGTCGAGCAGACGCGGCTCGGAGCGCGTCTCGACCCAGACGTAGGTCCCGTCGGGGCGACGGAGACGGTACTCGATCGAGCTCCGCTCGATCTCGGTGGCGGGCAACGTCACGTGGCTCGCGCCCACGCGGTCGAAGTCCGCCGGATGGATGAAGTCGTAGGCGGAGTGCCCGATCAGCTCCTCCGCCTTCCAGCCGAAGAGCGTCTCGCATGCCGGCGAGACGAAGACGTACGAGCCGTCGCCCGCGTGGACGCTGAGCATGTCGGTCGCGTACTTCGCGATGAGCGCGTAGGCGTTGAGATCGAGCAGCTCCTCGCGGAGCGAAGGCCCGGGGCCGGTGCCCAGCTCGACCCGGAGCTCCGCGCATTCCTTCTCGAGCTCGACCAGGCGCGCGAACGCCGCGAGTCGCGCACCGTCGGGGCGCGAAGCTCGGCTCGAGGAGGGGGGCTTGGGGAGCATCAGAACCTAGTCCCTTCAGCCTACCCCATGGCGCCCCCTCCTACGAGGTCAGGGCGCCGACGGGGCTCCGGAATCGGCGGGGGTGGGGGCCTCCGGTGCGGCAGCCCCGTTGCCCACGAGGTCGTCGAGGGTCTCGCCGCCGCCGCCCGAGAGGTCGTCGAGGGTCGCGCCGCCGGAGTCGTCTCCCAGCCCGTCGAGGGTCTCGCCACCGCTCGGCTCCGCGGCTCCCCCGCCATTCAGGGGCAGCGAGCTGTCGCGGTCGATCGTGACGCCCGCCTCGCGGGTCGAGGGATGCCAGGTCGTGAGCCACGGCACGTAGGTCGTGATCGCGAGCGACACGAGCAGGAGCGCGATCGGCATGACGACGGCCCGGTAGACCTCCGACATCGGTCGATTGAAGCGGAAGCTCGAGATGAAGAGGTTCAGACCGACCGGCGGCGTGAGGTAGCCGATCTCGAGGTTCAGCAGGAAGACGATGCCGAGGTGCAGCGGGTTGATCCCGAAGTGCGTCGCGATCGGGACGATGAGGGGGACCACGACGACGATCGCCGAGAAGATGTCCATCAGCATGCCGACCACGAGCAGGAAGAGGTTCAGCACGAAGAGGAAGGTGTACTTCGAGCTGATGAGCCGCTGCATCGACTCGAGGATCGCCTGCGGGACGTTCGCCTGGATGAGATAGGCCGTGAAGCCGATCGCCGCCGCGAGGATGATCAGGATCGCGCCGACGAGCGTGGTCGACTCGCGGATGATCCGCGGGATGTCCTTCCGGAAGTCGATGTCGCGGTAGACGAAGACCTCGACCACGAGGACGTAGAGCGCCGTGAACGCCGCGGCCTCGTGGATGCGGAGGGCTCCCGTCGCCATGCCGGCGATGAGCACGACCGGGAGGGCGGCCTCCCACTTCGCGATCCACAGCGCACGCAGCGCTTCCCTCGGCTGGAACGGCGTCCGCTGGATGCCCGCCTTCACGGCCACGACGCTGCCGAAGAGACCGAGCGCGACGAGAGTGACCAGGCCCGGGAGCAGACCGGCGAGGAAGAGGCGCTCGATCTCCACGCCGGCGACGACGCCGTAGAGGATGATCGGGAGGCTCGGCGGGAAGAGCAGGCCGAGCGAGCCGCCGCTCGTCACGAGGCCGAGCGAGAACTTCTCCGGATACTTCTCCTGCTGGAGCGCGGGGAGCAGGAGCGCGCCGATCGCGACGATCGTGATGCCGCTGCCTCCCGTGAACGTCGTGAAGATGGCCGACGCGACGAGGCAGACGATGCCGAGACCGCCCGGCAGCCAGCCGAGGAGGGCCTTCGACACCTCGACGAGCCGGCGCGGCGTGCCGCTCTCCGCCATGAGCACGCCCGCGAGCGTGAAGAGCGGGATCGTCACGAGCAGCGGCGAGTCGGCGAATTTCTCGCTGTACATGTCGTTCGCCGCACCCGAGAGGGGCGTGTCCGCCATGCGACCGAAGAGGATCAGGGCGGCGGCGCCGAAGACGGCGAAGAGGGGCGCTCCGAGCGCGGCGAAGCCGAGGAGCGCGAGGACGATGGCAAGACCCATGGAGATTCTCGAGGTGCGGGTACGGCGGACGGCGCGTGGACGTGGCGCTCAGATGGGCGAGTGGCCGACGGCCTGGTCTGCCGGCGGATGCTCCGAATCCGGCCGCGAGAAGGAGGTGAAAGCCCGCAGGACGAAGCGCGCGGCGATGACGAGGAACATGAGGGGGACGATGAGCTGCGCGATTCCCGCGCCCGAATTCGAGGGGATGCCGACACCCGAGAAGACCGCACGCACGCCGCAGTAGAGCCCGGGTCGCGTGCGCTCGCCGAGGAGGCTCGACGCCACGTCGCAGATGTGCCGACCGCCCTCGGGCGTCAGCACCTCGTAGTCGAAGGGAATCGTCGCGTCGGCCGCGAGGCCGGCCTGCAGGAAGACGCGCGAGAGCACCACGCAGACGACCGCCGTCGCCGCGGAGATGACGAAACGGACGACGCGGTCGGCCCGAGGCGAGAGAAACTTCGTCAGCACGTCGATCGCGATGTGCTTGTCCTCGTGGGTCGCGAGGGAGGCTCCGACGAACGCCAGCCAGAGCGTGCCCTTCTGCAGGTACGTATCGGCCCAATCGACGGACATGAGCGCCTTGGCGGCCCATGCCACGTCGTGTTGGGCGATGTTGAAGAGCACGGCTTGGACCGTGGCGACGACGATCATCGACAGCAGCACGAAGGTCGCGACCCAGCCCTCGAAGGTGGCCAGCTTGCGATCCCAGGACACGATGCGTTCCACGGAAGCCTCCTCGACTCGTTCGTTGCCGCTCAGCGGATGATCTGCTCGACCCGGCGGAGCAGGTCGGCCGAGTAGAGGCGACCCGTGAGCTGCTGGCGCACCTGCGTACCGATGCGATCCCAGGCCGCCTGGTGCGGCGCGAGGTCGACGGCCGTGATGCCGCGCTGGACGACGGTGTTGTAGGCGCGCTCGTCGTCGCGGCGGATCGACGCCTGGAGCGCCGAGGACATCTGCGCCGAGGTCTCGGTGATGATCTGCTTGAACTCCGGCGAGAGCGAGTCCCACTTCGCCTTGTTAAGGATGATGGCCCCGACGATGATGCCGAAGCCCTGCCGCGAGACGTGCGTGGCGCGGTTGAACCACTGGAACGAGACGGCCGCGAGCGCCGACGCGGGAAAGGCGTCGATGCGGTTCGTCTGGAGCGCCGGATAGACCTCGGGGAGGCCGAGGGCGACCGGCTGGCAGCCCGCGACGTTCAGCACCTCGGCGAAGACGGGGTCGTCGCGCCACGCCCAGAAGCGCGACTGCCGCATATCCGTCGGCTGCGCCACCGCACGGTTCGAGAAGAGACGGACCTCGCCCGCGTCGCCCCAGCCGAGGAGCTTGTAGCCGGCGGTCTCGAACTCGCGCTCGAACTGCGGCGCGAGCTGGGTGCGGACCTGCTCCATCTGCTGGTAGGTGCGCACGAGGCCGGGGACCTGGAGCACGAGCACCGGACGCACGATCTGGCCGAGGCCGATCGAGGTCATGGCCCCCCCGTCGAGCTGGCCCTGCCGCATCTTGCGGATGACGTCGCGCTCGTCGCCGGCCGCGCCTCCGCTGAAGAACTGGCACTGGAGCCGGTTGTTCGTGCGCTGCTTCAGCGTGTTGTTCCACGCGTTGAAGACGCGCATCCACGACGAGCCGTTCGGCGCGAGCGTCGCGAGACGCAGCGTCACCGTCTCCTGCGCCCGGACGTAGCGCGGAGCGATGCCGATCGCGCTGGCGGCGGCGGCGGCGGGAACGGTCTCGAGAAAACGACGGCGCTTCATGATCGGACTCCTCCTACGGCCGGTGCTCCGAACGGGACGGGCACCGGGCGTCGACACTCACGAGGAGGCGGTCTCGCGCCTCCGGCATTGGGCTCAGAACAGCTGGCTCCCACGCGCCATCCAGCGCGCGGCGCGACGCTTGGCGATCGCGTTCAGGAGGCGCGCATCCGGATCGGAGGCCTCTCCGTCGATCACCTCGCGGAGCAGCTGCTCGTAGAGCTCGCGGTTCTGCGTCTGCACGGCGTAGCTGCGCGCGTAGAAGAACTGGACGATGAAGACGTGGCGATTCGTCTTCGTCAGGGCGCG
This sequence comes from Polyangiales bacterium, assembly GCA_046351215.1. Lineage (GTDB taxonomy): Bacteria > Myxococcota_A > Polyangia > Polyangiales > Houyiibacteriaceae > JAXLYX01. The sequence continues at coordinate 628,722 of JAXLYX010000007.1, forward strand.
CTCGAAGAACTCGCGGCCACGCTCCGGATGGCCACCGACCGCCTCGGCGATGAGGGAGTCGGCGTAGCCGAGGAAGGAGAGCCCCGAGGCGAAGTAGTAGTCGTCGTCGAGGGCCACCGAGCGCTCGACGAGCGCACGCGCGAGCGCGAGGTCGGCGACCATCGAGGCGTCGTCGAGCGAGACGTTGATCGCGAGGCCCCAGGCGAAGCCGGCCCAGAAGAGACCCGGAGCGTCCTTCTTGTAGGTGAAGGCCCGCCGGAGGTAGCGCTCGAGCTCGTCGGGGCCGCGCGCGATCGCGCGATCGATGCCGTCGTCGCGCAGGCGGAGCCAGTGCAGCGCGCGCTCCCGCGCACGGAGGTACATCGCCCGGGCGCGCGCCCGCTGCCGATCGTTCTCCTCGAGGTCGCCGCGATCCTCCGCGGCCTCGGCCTCGTCCTCGATGAAGCCGAGCGCGTAGCCCGCGTAGCCCTTGGCCGCGTCGATCAGCAACGTCTCGTTGTCGGGCACGACCTCGAGCAGGCCGTCGATCTGCACGACCGCCATCGGCATCGCCTCCCCCGCGAAGGCGTAGTCGTCCTGCCCTTCGAGCGCCGGCGAGGCCCGATGGAAGATCGAGCCCGTCATGTTCGCGACCATCTTGTGGACGCACCCCGGGAGCAGGGCGACGAACAGCGGGATCCACACCATCCACGAACGGGGATGCGTCGTCATCGAACGGGGCCCTTTCGGACGCGCCGGAAGAAGGAACCACACCTCCTTCGTCCCACGCGTTCACACTCGGACCGACGGTGTAAGGAAAATCGGTTTCGGCCCCTATGACCGGGACGGTCAAACGGCTGGCTCGCATGGCCAGGGCCGATTCCGCCCTGGGCGTAGAAATCCAGGGGGAGCCTGGAATTCGTGGGGGATCCGCCGTTCACCAGGGGACGGCGAGGCGGGACGTTCCGTACGTTGAGGCGAAGCCGTGGAGACCGGCACCGTCACCCCCTACGCCCCCTTCATCGTCGAGGCCGTCGGCGACGTGGAGCGCCCGCGCGCCGCCCTGCCGGCGGTCGACGCCTATGGCCACCTCCCGGGCTCGCGGAAGCCCCTCGCGGGCTTCTGGCACCTCCTCGACGGGGCCCTCCGCGGCGACGCCCACTTCGTCGATCTCGTGCGCCGCCACGGCAAGGTCTTCCGCTACGCGCTCGGTCCGATCCCCTGCGTGGCCGTCGCCGATCCCGACCTCGCGATGCGGATCGCCCGCAACGAAGACGGCGTCTGGTCGTCGGCCATCGCCTGGCGTGCGTTCTTCGACGGCATCAACCCCCGCAGCGCGACGCTCGACATGCCGGGCAGCTTCGACTTCGCGCACCATCGGGACGCCCGGAGGCTGCTCGCGCCCGCCTTCTCGCCGGCCGCCGTCGCCCGCTACACGGAGCTCGCGCTGCCGATCTTCGAGCGCGTGGTCGGGACCTGGATCGGGCGCGGACGGGTGGACGCGAAGGTCGGGATCCGTCGGCTCTTCGCGCTCGTCGCGGGCCGCATCTTCCTCGGCGTCGAGGACGATCGACGCGCCGAGCTCTTCGACGAGGCGCTCGCCGCGTACTGGCGTGCGCCGACCGCGGTCGTGAAGGATCCGCGGCTCTCGCCGACATGGCGACGGGGCATTTCGGCGTACGCGAAGCTCTTCGATTCGCTCCGTCCCGAGGTCGAGCGACGCCGCGCACTCGGCGGGGACGACCTCTTCAGCCGTCTCTGTGCCACGGCGGGCGAGATCGAGTGGATGGACGACGACACCCTCGTGCGCCTCTTCCTCGGGGTGATGACGGCGGCGTTCGACACGACCTCGCTCGCGGTCACGAGCCTCGCGCACCTCCTCGCGACGCATCCCGACGTCCAGGAGCGCCTGCGGGACGAGGCGCGGACGGTCGCGCCCGGGCGCCCCACGGCCGAGGACACGCGGCGCATGGAGCTCGCCGACCGCGCGTTCAAGGAGACGCTGAGGCTCTACCCGGTCGCCCCCTACTTCCCCCGGCGCGCGCTCGTCGACGTGGACCTCGGCGGCCACCGCATCCCCGCGGGCTCGATGGTCGTGGTCCTCGTCGCGGCGATGATGAAGGACGGGTCGATCTACACGCGCCCCGAGGCCTTCGATCCCGACCGCTTCGCGCCGGAGCGCGCGGAGGACCGCCGCCATCGAGGCGCCTACCTCCCGTTCGGCGGCGGCGCCCACGCCTGCCTCGGCGCGCAGCTCTCGACGATCGAGGCGAAGGCCTTCTGGCACGTCCTGCTGACGCGGGCCCGTTTCCGGCTCGAGCGCCCGTACGAGGGCGTGCACCGCATGACGCCGCTCGGCTGCGTCTCGGGCGACGTCGCCCTCCGCTTCGAGCCCCTCAGTCGGTGAGCGCGAGGTCCTTCGTCTCGGTGACGAAGGGCAGGAGCAGGAGACCGGCGAGCGGCACGAAGCCCACGTAGAAGAGCACGGTCACGGCCGAGTCGAAGGCGTCGGCGCCGCGTGCGGCGATGGCGGCGACGATCCACGGGCCTCCGGCGGCGACCACGCGTCCGGCGTTGTAGCAGAAGCCCGACCCCGTCCCGCGGAGGCGCGTCGGATAGAGCTCGGGCAGGTAGTAGGTGAAGCTACCGAAGACCCCGAAGACCGAGAGGCCGATCGGGAAGTACATCGCGAGCCGGGTCTCGGGCGCGAGATCGAGCCCGAACGCGAGGAGGATCGCGACGCCCGCGGCGGCGAAGTACAGGCCGAACATCGTCTTGCGGCCGAGCTTCTTCGCGATCGGGATCGTGAGCAGCGTGCCGACGAGGCCGCCGAAGTTGAAGTAGTAGTTCGCCGCCTTCTTCCAGCTCGCGACGAGCTCGGGGATCTCGGAGGCCGGCACGCCGACGGCGTGCGCGTGCTTCGTCGCGAGGCCGGTCGCGACCATCGCGATGAAGGCGTTGCAGCTCCACCACGTGAGCAGGGCGACGACGGCCATCGCGAGACCGCCGAGGGTGATCCGGGCCATGCCGGGCGTGAAGAGATCGGCGAGGGTCGGCGGCGCCTGGTCCTTCGTCGCGTCGTGCCAGCGTTCGGGCTCCTTCACGAAGAGGCGGACGAGGAAGGCGACCGCGGACGGGATGAGGCCGCAGAGGAAGACGTAACGCCACGAGGACGCGGGATCGTCGAGGAGGAGATGGCCCGCGATGTACCAATCGACGAAGGTCGCGAGGAAGAGGCCGAGCGGGGCCGAGGTGTAGAGCAGCGCGCCGGCCTCCACGCGTCGGTGCTCGGGGACGACCTCCGCGACCATGGACGCGCCGGCCGCCCACTCGCCGCCGATGCCGAGGCTCGCGACGACGCGGCAGGCGATGAGCACCCAGATGTTCGGTGCGAGCGCGCAGGCGGCCGTCCCGAGCGAGTAGAGCGCCATCGTGAGCAAGAGGGTCCGCGTGCGGCCGATGCGATCGGTGATCGCGCCGAAGAGGATGCCGCCGACGGCCCATCCGAGCAGCAGGATGGTCGTGAGCACGCCGGTCCAGCGCAGCGTCGCCGCCTTGGCCTCGAGCGTGCCGAGCTCGAGACCGAGCAAGGTCGGCACGCAGTTCGGCGCGACGAAGTTGAAGAGCAGACCGTCGAAGACATCGAAGCCCCAGCCGAGCCAGGCGGCGAAGAGCACGGTCCATTGGTAGCGGTTCATGTCGAGCAGGGTCCGCTCGCCCGTCGTCGCAGTCGTCGCCACGTGTCGCTCCCCTCCGGATCCGGGGGCGTGGTTACCACGAATCCGTTCGCCTTACACCCATCGGGGATGGCCGGTCCCGCGCGACGAGGGCTAGAGAGGAAGCACTGGGTTCTCGCAGGGGGAAAGCGATGAAGACGACCTCGACGCAATCGGGGACGGACGGGCTCGTCCGTCCGGACGTCCCGGACTGGCTCCGCACGACGGGCATGGTGCTCGGATGGCTCATCGTGCCGCCCGTGGTGATCCCGATCCTGCTGCTCATCGCGGCGCTCGGGACGCTCGTCTTCTGGCCCTTCCTCCCCCCGCTCTTCGCCGAGTTCGTGCTGGGGTCGGCCAAGGCCCCCGTCGACGAAGCCCTCGCCGCGGCGAACAAGCCCACGCGGGCGCTCCTGCCGCGGGTGAGCGGTCCACGCGTCGCGCATCCCTGACGCGCCCGCCCCGACACCGGGCTGGTTCGCGTGCCGCGTCGCGCGTATCGTGCCGCGATGGCCGCAGGATCGAAGCGGGAGGCCACCTCCACCGCGAAGGACGGCTCGCCCGTTCGCGTCGAGCGCACGCGCCGCGGGCTCGTCCTGCGCATCGGGCAGCAGCACGCCTCGGCGTTGCGACCCGGGAAGCTGGCGACGGGCTCGGTCTGGGATCTGCTGGCGCTTCCCCTGCGGATCGGGACCCTCCCCGCAGCGCCGCGCGTGCTCCTCCTCGGCGTGGGAGGAGGCAGCGTCGTCCCCCTGCTGCGGGCCTTCGCCCCCGAATGCACGATCGTGGGCGTCGAGCTCGACGCCGACGTGCTCCGCGCCGCGCGCGAATCCTTCGGCATCGAGCAGCACGGCATCGAGCTCGTGCACGGGGATGCGATCGAGTTCCTCGCACGCGACCGGCGGAAGTGGGACGTGGTCATCGAGGACGTGTTCGGCCACGACGGGAAGCGCCTCGTGAAGCCGAGCGCGATGATCGAGCCGGGCCTCGCGCGTGCCGCTCGGAAGGTCGCGAAGCACGGCCTCCTCGTCAGCAACTCGGTGCACGAGGCGGCGGCCGCGCGACGCGTGTTCGTTCGCGAATTCGGGGGCGGCCTCGACCTCGCCCTCTCCGATTGCTCGAACCACATCCTCGTCGCCGGCAGGTCCCCCCCCTCGGCCCGAGAGCTCCGCGGAGTCGTCTCCGCGGTCCCCGAGATGCGATCCGTCGCCCGGCGGCTCGCGATCCGGAGCTTCTCCGATCCCTCGGGATGGCTCCGCCGCATCGCCCCCTAGAACGGACCCGAACGGCTTCGAGGCCGGGGCGAACGCCTCAGCGCACGCGATGCAGCCGGTCGCCGAGCGTGAAGAAGACCGAGCCGCGCGCCGAGACCAGCCGCACGCGGTGATAGGGCGCCCGGGAGAGCGTGCCGAGCTTCCGGGGACGCTCGCCCACGCGCAGCCGGAGGACGTCCCATCGATCGTCTCCCCCGTCGCCCGCGAGGGCGACGAGCCCCTCCGGGAGCGTCCCGATCGCGACGACCTTCCGATCGAGTGTATGCGCCGTCGTGGCACGGCCCCCGGCCGCGGGGATCCGGAGGATCCGCTGCCCGGAGGCGAGGAGCAGGTCGCTCCCCTCGCAGACGAGCCAGGGACGGCCCATCGGATCCCCGTAGCCGTCGACGGATGCGAGCTTCTCGATCGGGCCTCCGCCACGGGGGATCCGCATCACCACGTGACGACCGAGCGGATCGGTCGTGAGGAAGTAGACGAAGGAGCCGTCCGAGGCGAGCGACGCGACGCCGCGCTCCACGCCCGTCCACGTCTCGATCGCACCGCCTTCCCCGAGCGCGACGATCGAGGTCCGCTCGACGGAGACGACCGTCCCGTTCGACTCCCGGTTCTCGAAGGGAGCCGCCACCCAGACCGGCCTCCCGCCCGCGTCGATCGGATCGAGCGGACGCTCGAGCCCCTCCGCCACGACGGTCCTCCCCGTGCCGTCGAGCGCGATCCGATCGATCCGCCCTTCGTTGCCGCGGATCGCGTAGAGCGCGCCGCCCGAGAAGACGAGCTCCGTGAAGGGCGAGCCCTGGTAGGTCGTGAGCGGAGAGAGCACGCCCGTGTCCGGCTCGACGCGCACGACGCGGTAGACGTCGAGGGCGGCGATCGTCGTGCCGTCGGTCGCGAGGCCCGCGAAGGGGCCGTCCTCGCTCGTCGCGACGCAGGCGAAGTCGCTCGTCGCGTCCGGCGTCCGGCGCGCGCGATCGCGGACGTCGCGGGCGACCGCGCGGGCTCGCTCGAGCCGCGAGCGCGCATCGTCCTTCTCATCGGGGAGCATCGGCACGCGCTCGAGGCGGGCCTCGAAGGCGTCGAAGCGCGCGTCGGGAATCGCGCCGACGAAGCGCTTCCGGAAAGAGACCATGTGGAAATCGGCCGCATGACGGGCGGCGCCGAGCAGCGAGGCGTCGTCCTCGGCCTCGAGGAGCGCGGCGAGCACGGCGTCTTCGTCGAGCCGACGGAGCAGCACGAGCGGGACGTTCTCCTCCGCCGGATAGCCCGACCACGGGCTGTCGTTCGTGCCGAGCCAGGCGAGGAGCCGCGCGGCGATGCGGCGGTCGTCCTCCCCCGTCGCGCGCAGGGCCACGACGGCTTCGTCGAACGCGGGATCGGCATCCACGGGGGGAAGGCCCATCGGCCCCCGCTCGAGCCTCGGCAAGAGCGCGCGCAGCGCCTCGGGGGCCACGAGGGCGGAACGTGCGCGGGCCTCGTCCGCCCGGAGCCCCGCGCGCACGTCCTCCTCGTACCGCTCGAGGGGCCAGCCCACCCCCTTCGCCGCGAGCAGCCGGAGGAACGCCGGTCCGTCCACGAGGTCGGCGTCCCAGTGGCGGTCGTCGAGTCGGATCGAGCGCCCGTGGTGGTACGAGAGCGTCGCCACCCGGAAGAAGCGCCCCCGCAGCTCGATCGCGAAATCCCCGCGGCACATGCAGTGGAACGGAGGGGCGTCCTCGACGACGCGGAGCGCCTCGCGGAGGGCGTCGAGGTCCTCCCGGCCGAAGGCGAGGACCACCTCCTTCCCGAGCGCCTTTCCGCCGACGGCGCCTCCGAGCAGGACGCGCGCGCGGCTCGCCCGCGCGAAGAGGGCGTCGAGATCCGAGGGGCGGGGGGCGGGAGCGAGGGTGGTCACGGGGAGCGCCGGGGGGTCCCCGCAGCGTACGCCGAGCGCGCGCCGGGAATCCCCGCCCTGTCGCGCAGGGTCCTAGCGAGGGAGGGTCGGGCCTCGCTAGCCTCGGCGCCCATGTCGTCCCGCCGTTCCGTCCCGACGCTCGCCGCCCTCCCGGCCTTCCTCGCCGGTGCGCTCACGCTCGCTTCCCCGGAGGAGGCCCACGCCGCGGGGTTCGAGCGCGTGCCGCCCGGCGCGCGGGACCTCGGTCGCGGCGGCGCGAGCGTCGTCGGAGGCGACTCGCCGAACGCCGTCTTCTACAACCCCGCGACCATCCTCCGCGGGACGTCGCGCGGCGACCTCGAGGGCTCGCTCCACCTCCACTTCCTCGAGGAATGCTACCAGAACGTCCCCGTCGACGAGAGCAGCGGCACGCCCGTCGGCGGCACGCCGAATCCGACCGTCTGCGGCGAGGGTCCGCTCACGGTCTTCCCCGAGCTCGCCGGGACGTTCCGCTTCAACGAGAAGTTCGCGATCAACGCCGGCCTCTACGTGCCGCCGGCCGCGGCCCGCAGCATCCACTTCGGCGATCCCGAGACCGTGACCATCCCCAATCCGAGCGGGATGGGCACGGTGCCGACGCCCTCGCGGTACTTGCTGGTCGAACAAACGCTGCTGCAGGTCTTCCCGACCGTGGCCATCGCCTACGCGCCGCATCCGCGCGTGCGACTCGGCCTCTCGTTCGCCGCCGGCATCACGAGCATCGACTACTCCAACGTCGCCTGGTCCTACATCCGGGTCGTCGGCAACACGATCACCGCCACGGCCGACGCCCTGAGCTCCGTCTCGGGCCACGACTACTTCACGCCGCGCATCTCGTTCGGCCTGTGGACGCAGCCCGTGGCGAACGTTCCCCTCGAGGTCGGCGGGTCGCTGACGTGGACCGGCCCCGTCCACACCGACGACGCGACGCTGAACGTCCGGAGCCTCTCGACGCAGATCATGCCGCAGTGGGTCGGCGATCTCGTCGGGGGCAACCTCGAGGCGAACGGGACCTTCCACGGCGTCGGCATGGACGTGCCGCAGACGAGCACCCTCGCCTTCGGCCTGCGCTACGCGAAGAAGCTCGATCGACCGGCCGACGACATCGGGGACCGCCTCTCGACCGAGCGCTTCGACGTCGAGCTCGACACGGTCGTCACGCTCTCGAACAACGTCGACTCGTTCGACGTCACGCTCCCGCCGAATTCCTCGCTGACGGTGCCCTCGCCGGTGGCGATCATCCCGGACATCACGGTCGACCTCCCGGCCCAGATCTCGCTGCAGCACCGCTGGAAGACCCAGGTCGCGCTCCGCCTCGGCGGCGACTACAACGTGCTCCCCGGCCGCCTCGCCGTCCGCGCCGCGTTCTCGTTCGAGTCGAACGGCCAACAGCACGGCTACGAGCAGCTCGACTTCCAGCCCTTCCGCCTCTTCGGCCTCCACTGCGGTGGGACGGTGCGCGTGGCGCGGTTCCTCGACCTCTCCGCCTCGTACACGCACGTCTTCGTCTCCGACGTGACGGTCTCGCCCGCCGACGCCCGCATCCGCCGCATCGTCAGCGGCGTGAACTTCCCCCCGCCGAACGGACAGTCTGACTATGCGGCCACCGACGACGGGTGGCTCTTGAGCTCGAACTCGATGGGGCTCACGTAGCCGAGGTACGAGTGGCGTCGCCTCGGGTTGTAGTAGCCGTCGATGTAGTGCCCGATGGCGAGCGTGGCAACCTCGTGGTCGTCGTAGATGAGGTCGCCGATGAGCTCGGTCTTGATCGTGCCGAAGAAGCTCTCGGCGACGGCGTTGTCCCAGCAGTCGCCCTTGCGGCTCATGCTCGCGCGCATCCCGTGCCGACCGAGCTCGGCGCGGTAATCGTCGCTGGCGTAGGGGCTTCCGCGGTCCGAGTGGTGGATGAGACCGCCTGGCGGACGTCGCTTTCGTACGGCGTCTCGGAGGGCGTCCAGGGCGAGGAAGCGGTCGTTGTTCGCGCTGGTCGCCCATCCGACGACGCGGCGCGAGAAGAGGTCGATGAGCACGGCGAGGAAGAGCCACCCGCGCTGCGTCCAGACGCTCGTGACGTCGGTGACCCAGACCTCGTTCTTTGCATCGGCAACGAAGTCCCGCTCCAGGAGGTTCGGCGCGATGGGGTCGTCGTGTCGGGAGTCCGTCGTCGCGCGGAACCGCTTCTTGCGTCGCGCCACGAGGCCCTCTTCGTGCATGAGCCGGGCGACCTTCTTCTCTCCGACCTTGACGCCGCGCGCCCTGAGTTCCGAGTGGACTCGAGGGCTGCCGTACCGGCCCCGATGCTCCTTGAACACGGCACGGGCCTTCGCGCGCAGCTCCGCGTCCCGGCGCTCTCGCTCCGTGACGGGCTCCTCGACCCAGGCGTAGAAGCCGCTCCTCGAGACGCCGAGGACGTGGCACAGCACGGCGACGGGATAGGCCACCCGCTTCTCCTGGATGAACGCGTACTTCATGCGTTCTCCTTCGCGAAGAAGGTGGCCGCTGCTTTTAGGATTTCGCGCTCCATGCGGAGCTGCTTGTTCTCGCGGCGCAGACGAGCGAGCTCTTGCCGCTCCTCGGTGGTCAGCACGTCCTGCCGTTCGCCGGCGTCCGCCTCCGCCCGGCGAACCCACTCGCGGAGCGCGGTCTCCGTCAGGTCCAGGTCCCGAGCGACCTCCGGGACGCTCTTGCCCCCCTGCACGAGCCTCACCGCGTCCGCCTTGAACTCAGGCGTGAACGACCGTCGGGCTCGCCTTCCCTGCTTGCTGCTCTTCTTCTTCATCGAACACTCCCGCGCATTGTCGCGCTATCCGGGGTGTCCGCCAGGCGGGGGGAAGGTCAGCGACGCGGATCCGAACAATCCGACGCAGGCCACGCTCGTGAACGCCGGGAAGTACTGGGGCCACAGCGACGTGATCGTCCTCGGGGCCACGGGGCACTTCTGACCGACCGGAAAGGCCTCGTTCCGAAGGGGTTACGTCGATAAGATCCCTTTAAGGATCATTCAAGGCGAGCACACGGAAGTCACAGGAAGTGCCTCTCGCGGCACGGCGTAGCTTGGTCTCGACGGGGCGACGCGCCCCACGGAGGAGAGAGACCATGGCGACCGATCTGTACACCGGCATCCACAAGGCCATCCGCTTCGCGCTCACGAGCTTCCTCGTCGAGGTGGGCGCCTCGGATCCGGGAGACGCGAACCGTGCGGCGGCGCTCGTCGAGCGCTTCGACGATCTCGTCGAGCTGCTCGAGGGCCACGCGCACCACGAGGAGGCGCACGTGCATCCCTTGATCGCACGTGTCGCGCCCGACGTGCTCGCGAAGCTCGAGAAGGCGCACGGCGGACAGGAGGCGGAGATCCAGCTCCTGCGCGCGCACTTCGTCGAGGCGACCACCTGCACGCCCGAGGCGCGCGGACATCACCTCGCCCTCGCGTACCGCGGGCTCGCTTCCTTCGTCGCGACCTACCTCGGTCACATGGAGGACGAAGAGGTGCTCGCGAATCCGGCCCTCTTCCGCGGGATCTCCGAGGAAGAGCTGGCGGCGACGCACATGGCCCTCGTCGGCAGCATCGAGCCGCCGAAGATGGCGCGCTACATCCGGATCTTCATGCCGGCGCTCCACGTCGAGGAACGCGTCGGGATGCTCTCCGGCATGATGGCCGCGCCGGCGCCGATCGCCGAGCTCTTCCTCGGCGCCGCGAAGGCCTCGCTCGCGCCCGCCCAGTGGAGCGAGGTGGCGGAGCGCCTCGGCCTCGCGGGTCGTCAGGCGGCGGCCTGATGGCGGGGCGCGCGCGTCGGGCTCAGAAGACGACGCGCGCGATCACCCCGTCCCGACCGCCCTTCGCCTGCCCCGGCACGTAGGTGCCCTCCACGTAGCCCGAGACGACGACACGGCCGCAGGGGTCGATGGCGATGCCCGAGACCGACTCGTCCCCGGCGACGTGGCTCTGCCATCGGCCCGTGAGCCCGAAGCCCGCGTCGTAGCGGAGCACGAACATGTCGGCCTCCCCGGGGGCCGGCGGATCGCCGACCACCGCGCCGAGGGTCTCGCCCGCGACGTACACGTTGCCGAGCGGGTCGCGGATCGCGGCCGTCACCCACTCCGACTCGGTGGAGCCGTCGCTCGTCGACGCGAGCAGCTGCCCCGTGCTCGGATCGATGCGGAGCAGGAAGGCATCCTGCTGACCGACGGGCGTGCCGAACGCGTGGAAGGACGAGCCCGCGACGAGGAGGTTCCCGTCGGCGTCGAAGAGGACGGCCGCGGCGTTGTCGAAGCCGTTCGAGCCGATGCGGCCTCGCCAGAGCTCGGAGCCGTCCGTCGACGAGGTCGAGCGCACGAACGGTCCCTTCGTCGTCCCGGACGTGAGCACGCCCGAGACGTAGACCGGCGCGTCCGCCGCGGGAGGGACGGCGAGACCGTAGAGGAAGTCGGACGA
>JAXLYX010000008.1:0-549516 GCA_046351215.1 Polyangiales bacterium
CTACCTCGGACACGGCCCTCCCGTCGAGAGCGCCATTCCTTCAGCGGCCGCCGCCGGTGCGCCGCTTCAGTGTCTGGGCCACCGCGAAGATCGCGCCGAAGAAGCCGACCATCGTCGCGACCACTGCGACCTCGCCGCTCGAATAACCCGGCAGGACGAAGCTGCTCACGAGCACGAGCGCGAGCGCCGAGACGACGCCCCCGATCACGGCGCTCGGGATCACGCGCTGGATCGAGCGCCCCTCCTCCCCCGTGCGATGCGGGTAGTGGCCGGCGAGGTCGACGAGGCCGGCGTGCACCTTGTGCACGGTCTCGCTCGGCTCGAGGAACATCAGCGGGCAGCGTCCCACCACCATCTCGAGCCCGAGCTCGTTCCCGGCGGCGACGGCGCCGTCGCTGACCGAGCCCTCGCCGGCGCCCCGATGGAGCCAGACGTGCCGGAGCCCCTTCGCGGCGCAGGCCCGCACGACGCCCTCGCTCGCCGACGGGGGCGTCATCACGAGCGCCCAGTCGCGGTCCGTCGGCGCGGCCTCGACGCTCGTGACCACGTCACGCCCGTCGATCGTGCCTCCATGCGGGTTCACGCCGACGACGTCGTAGCCGTGGTCGACCAGTGCCTTCCACACGGCACGGCTGAAGTCCTCCGGGGTCGCGGACACGCCGACGAAGAGAACGCGCTTCTTGGCGAGGAAGGCGTCGATGGACTCGCGCTCGTGGGTCATGGCCGATCAAGTACGCCCGGTGGCTCGATCGGCGAGAGAGCGACACGAATTCTCCCGCATCGGCCTACGTTTTCGGACGATTCCGCACTTGCCACTCGGCTTCCCCGGCGAGATCCTGAGAAGACGAGCGGCCGAGGAGGAGAGGCGTCATGGACCGGATGGGACCCCTCGAGGCTTCGTTCCTCCACCTGGAGGGACCGACCACGCCGATGCACGTCGGCTCGGTGGGCATCTTCGAAGGCCCGCCCCCCGACTACGACGAGCTCGTCGCCTTCATCGCGTCGCGCCTTCCGCGCGTGCCCAAGTACCGCCAGAAGGTGATGTTCGTCCCGGGCGAGCTCGCGCGGCCCGTCTGGGTCGACGACCCGCACTTCCGCGTCGAGTACCACGTGCGTCACACCGCGCTCCCCAGGCCCGGCTCGGACGCGCAGCTCCGCGAGAACGTCGGACGCATCATGTCCCAGATGCTCGATCGCACGAAGCCGCTCTGGGAGATGTGGGTGATCGAGGGCCTGCCGGACGACCAATGGGCCGTGATCTCGAAGGTCCACCACTGCATGGTCGACGGCATCTCGGGAGCGGATCTGCTCACCGTGCTCTTCGAGCTCTCGCCCGAGGCCTCGCCGATCGTGCCCGCTCCGAAGTGGGAGCCGAGGCCCCTGCCCACGAACCTCGAGCTGCTCAAGGAAGCGGCCACCGATCTCGTGCACGAGCCCCAGGTGCAGCTCGAATCGCTCCGGCGCCTCTACCACGACGACCATCCGATGCGCGACGTGCTGAACGACGTCGCCGCCGGCCTGAAGCGCGCCGTCGAGCTCCGCGAGCCCGGGCATCCATCCGTCCTCAACGGTCCGATCGGCGCGCATCGCACCTGGGATTTCGCGCGCGTGCCGTTGCCCGAGGTGAAGGCGGCGGCGAAGCGCTGCGGAGGCACGGTGAACGACGTCGTCCTCGCCGCGCTCACGCAGGGCTTCCGCGAGCTGCTCCTCGCGCACGGCGAGAAGCTCGACGAGGGACACGTCGTCCACTCGCTCGTGCCCGTCTCCGTGCGCCAGGCCGAGGAGCGGAACCAGTTCAACACGAAGGTCGCGGCGATGGTCGCCTCGCTCCCCACCGGCATCGACGACGCGAAGGAGCGCCTCCGACGCGTGGCCGCGCAGATGAAGGAGCTCAAGGAGTCGAAGGAGACGAGCGCGGCCCACGCGCTCACGAAGCTCTCGGGCTTCGCGCCTCCGACGCTCGTCGCGATGTTCATGCACTGGGCGCACGGCGTCGTGCAGAGCCGCGTGAACACCATCACGACCAACGTCCCCGGGCCCCAGATCCCCCTCTACCTCCGCGGGCGCAAGATGGTCGCCGCGCGGCCCTACGTGCCCCTCGGCGTCGGCATCCGGCTCACGGTCGGCATCTTCTCCTACGACGGGAACATCGACTTCGGCGTCACGGGCGACTGGGACTCGATGGACCACGTCGACGTGCTCTGCCGCGGCGTCGAGCGGAGCCTCGTCGAGCTCTGCCACTGACCACGTCCGCCGGGCCGAGACCGTCCCGGACCGACCCGCACGGGTGATTGACCCGGGCTCGCGATGATCCCGAGGATCCCGGCATGACGACGCACACCACGTATTGCCGCATCTGCGAGGCGCTCTGCGGGCTCGAGGTCGAGGTCGAGGGCGAGACCGTCGTCCGCATCCGGCCGGACGAGGCGCACGTGGTCAGCAAGGGCTTCGGCTGCGTGAAGGGGATGCGCTTCGGGGCGGTGCACCACGATCCCGACCGGCTCCGCTACCCCATGAAGAAGGGCCCGGACGGGAGCTGGGAGTCGCTGCCGTGGGAGACGGCGACGCGGGAGATCGGGCGGAAGCTCGCGCGGATCCGCGAGGCGCACGGGCCGCACGCGATCGGCTTCTACTTCGGCAACCCGAGCGCGTTCTCCTACACGCAGCCCTTCGCGATGCAGGGCTTCGTGCGCGGGCTCGGGACGCGCAACGTCTACTCCGCGGGCTCGCAGGACTGCAACGACAAGTTCGCGGTCTCGGCCGCGATGTACGGCTCGTCCGCCATCCACTCCGTGCCCGACTTCGATCGGGTGCGCTTCCTTCTCCTGCTCGGCACGAACCCCGCCGTGAGCCAGATGAGCTTCGTGCACGCGACGCGGCCGATGGAGAAGATCGAGGCGATCGCCACGCGCGGCGGCAGCGTCGTCGTCGTCGATCCGCGCCGCTCGGAGACCGCATCCTCGCGCCACGTCGAGCACGTGCCGATCCGCCCCGACACCGACGTCCACCTGCTGGCGGCGATCGCGAAGCGCATCGTCGAGCGCGGCCTCGTGCGGAACGAGCTCGTCGCCCGGCACGCGCGCGGCTACGACGCGTTCGCGCGCGCGCTCCGCGCCTTCCCGCACACGCTCGTCCCCGAGCTCACGGGCGTGCCGGAGGCGACGATCGATCGCCTCGCGACCGAGCTCGCCGGCGAGCGCGCGGCGATCCACCTCTCCACCGGCGTGAACCAGGGCTCCGAGGGCACGGTCGCGTACTACCTCGTGCAGGCGATCCACCTGCTCACCGGCAACCTCGACTCCGCGGGTGGCTCGATCGTGCCGGAGCATCTCTTGCCGCTGCCGCGCCTGATGCAGCTCGCCGGCGTCGATCGCTCGCCGCATCGCTCGCGCATCGGCGACTTCGAGCCCGTGCTCGGCACGATGCCGGCGAACATCCTCGCCGACGAGATCCTCACGGACGGTCCCGGCAAGATCCGCGCGCTGATCGTGACGGCGGGGAATCCCGCGCTCTCTTGTGCGAATTCCGATCGGATGCAGAAGGCGCTCTCGGAGCTCGAGTTGCTCGTCACCGTGGACCTCTACCGCAACGAGACGGGCGAGCTCGGGCATTACGCGCTGCCCGCGCTCGACTTCCTCGAGCGCGAGGATTTCCCGATGGCCTTCCTCGGGTTCCAGCCCGAGCCCTACCTGCAGTGGACGGAGGCCGTCGTCCCGCCGAAGGGCGAGTCGCGCTCGGAATGGGACATCGTCGTCGACCTCTACGCGAGAGGGATCCTCTTCGGCGTCCCCGGGCTCGCCCAGGCGATTCACGGCGGTCGCAAGCTCGGCTCGCTGTCTCCGTTCTCCCTGCTGCCCCGCGATCGACGCGATCCTGAGGTCGCGCGGGAGCTCGATCGCCGAGCTCCGCGCGAATCCGCACGGGATGCTTCGGACACCGAACCAACCGGGCAGCTTCCTCGGCAGGCGCGTGCTCACGGAGGACGGCAAGGTCGACCTCGCGCCGCGCGCCCTCGTCGACTCGCTCGCCATGCTCGGCGATCGTGCGAAGAAGGCGCTCGACGGCCGCGCGCGCGACGGGCGCCTGCTCCTCTTCTCGAAGCGCGAGAAGACGAGCCACAACAGCTGGCTGCACAACGTCGAGGATCTCGTGCGTCCGCGCCGCTCGACGAACCACGCGCACCTCCATCCCGACGATGCCAGGGAGCGCGGCATCACCGACGGGATGCGCGTGCGCGTCACGAGCGAGGTCGCGTCGATCGAGCTCCCGGCGAAGCTCGATCCCGACGTCGTCCGCGGCGGCATCGCGATCCCCCACGGCTGGGGCCATCGGGGCGCGCCCTCGCTGCGCGTCGCGAGCCGCACGCACGGCGTCGACGTGAACCGCCTCGCGCCCGACGGAGTCGCGCACACCGATCGCCTCTCGGGGATGACGAAGCTCGTCGGGATCCCGGTGGAGGTGGTGGGGGTGGGGTGAGGGGCGGGCCGCGGGCTCGGCGGGATTGCGCCGGGACGGACGGCCGAAGCCTACGCGTGACCTCTCTCGATCGGGAGCGATCCACGACGGTCACCGCGACGGCGCCTGCGACGGCCCGCGAGGAGAATCGTGGCCAGCGCGACGAGACCGATTCCCGTGCCCGACGACGCGCCGCGCGCGACGCCGCATTGCGACGACTTCCGGGGTGGAATCGACGCGTCCGGGGAACCACCGTCCTCGACCGAGCCATCGGGGCCCACCGTGCCCGCGTCGCAATACGACGCGTCCGGCGCCACGGGACGTCCGCCGTCGGAGACCGTGTCGAGGCACGCGAGCGACAGACGGCCCCCGACGGTCGGCTCGGCCCCGGCCGTGAAAGCGATGCGCCGCGGCATGGCCTCGGGGCAAGACCGCGCGATGACATCGGTGTGGTCGTCGTAGAACCACCCGAGACCCGTCGGTGTGGCGTGCGCCGCGAGCGCGGCCGAGTCGACCGGCAGCTGAACGACCCGGCACACGTCGCGATGATCGAGCGTCTGGCGCAAGGGCTGGGCCTCACGCCCTCGGTCCGCGAGCTCGGCGCAGGTCGTGCCGGCGGGTAGCTCCTCGAGGACGTCGCAGCGCACCTCGCCGGTCGTGTCGCGTGCGAGCGCCGCGGGCAGGCAGCGATCCCCGAGCTTCTGCCCGACGATCTGGACGAAGCCCTCGATCGCAGGTTGGAAGCTGGGGGCGCAGATCGATTGCACGAAGACGTCGACCCCCTTCTGCTGCAGGCCCTCGGCGACGCGCACGATCCGTCGACCTGGCGTGGCTGCCGTGTCGTAGGGGCCGAAGGAGTAGGTGGCGACCTCGGCGGCGGAGGGCTGGATCGCCGCCGGCGACAGATCGGCGTTTCGCGCGAGGACGCAGGCGTAGCCGAGCGCGGCCTCGTCGATGGTGACCGGCCGAACCAAGGGGTAGCTCCGCGAGAGGAGCGTGTACTGCATGCGCGGGTCGTCGAGGAGCGTGGACAGGTTCCAGATGCCCTCCACCTGCGCCGCCGAACCCGGCTGCCCGTCGGTCAGGTCGTGCGGGACGCCCGTGATCGCCGCGAAGACGATCGAGTCGGGGCGCGGACGCATCGCCACGATGCCATCGACGTACCGCGCGACGTCGTGGAGCAGGCTCGGAGGGCGTGCCGGGAGCTCACTCGAGAAGCGGGCGCAGCGCGTGTTCGCCTGGAAACCACGGGTGACGGTCGAGGCGTTCGCCGAGGGATCGTCGTAGGGAGGCGCGGCGTCGTAGTCGAACACCCGGCGGTCCTTGGCCGAGCAATCGTCCTCGTCGCTCACGAGCACGAGCGCGAGCAACGAATCGGGGCGGAACCACGAGCCGTTCGTGCTCGGGTCGTCCCCGTGGCCAGAGCCACGTGTCGGCTCCGTGGGAGCCGCGTAGAACGCTCCGCCCGTCGGAACGGATGCGGAGGGCGTGATCGCCTTCAGCATCGATTCGAGCTGCTGCTCGAAGCCACAGCCGCCGGTCCCGACGTTCGTCATGCAGGCGACCCTCCGCACGTAGGCGTTCACGTCGGTGGTGCTCGGAGCCCCTCCGCTCGGTGGGTCGAAGGAGAGGAAGGCCGGAAGCGTGGCGAACGTCAGGAGATCGTCGCCTCCCATCCCGTCGAAATCGCAGTTCAGGTTCGTCGCGCCCGTGGCGTCGGTCGGATCCGCCACGGGGACGGTCTGCACGATGCCCATGGAATCCCGGTAGGAAACTGTCGATCGCGCTTGTCGCACGAGGAGACCGTCGTCGCCGTGGCGCGCGCGCTCCACGTCGAATCCGGTGGCGGGGTCGTAGCCGCACGTCGGGAGCTTCGGCTCTCCCGCGTTCTCGCCGACGCCGTCCACTCCCATGTCGGAGTCGATCACGCCGATCCGGAGGCTCGTCACGGGCACGAGGTTCGGTGTCGTCGGATCCAGATCCGGGTCGCCCGTGACCAAGCCCTCGACGAGCCGCGGGAACTGCTGACGGAGGAGCGCCTGCTCCGAGGCCATCGAATTCGAGTTGTCGATCAGGAAGAGGAGATCGACCTTCTCGAGCAACGTGGGCTTGAGGGTCCAGTAGACGACCGGATCCGTGCACGGATCGAGAGCCGATTCCCGACTTCCGATCGCATCCGGCGAGGCCGCGCAGGCGCAGAGCCCGAGCACGGCGAAGAAACCCATGAAGCCACGAAGGCGCATTCGGCCCACTCCCCCCGAGGTGCTGCGGCTACCCGCGTCCGCCGCCCAGGCGGGCGCACTCTGAGCGCGCCGTCGTGCGCGATCAACGGAATGCACGATCGTTACAGGTCACGACTCCGCGGCGAGCCGCGTGCCACATCCGCGAGCGCTGGGGAGCCCTCGGCCCGTGCGTGCTCGCGCATGCTCGGCGACGATGCCGGATCAGCGAACGGTCGCGCCTCCCTGCACGACGACGAAGTGGTCGCATGCGAGCGCGGGGATCGAGACGTTCGCCCCCACCCACTCGGGTACTTCGGGGCATGGCTCGACCTTCGCACGAGCGAGCTCGAGGTCTCGGAGCCCCTCGCCCCAGGGCAGTCGACCGACGCCGCGCCCCGTCACCCACGCCCCCGCGGAAGCAAGCCGAGCAGCCGCGCGAACCCATGCCCGAGGACGACCGGGTAGAGCGCGAGATTGCGGAGGAGCGCCGCGATGGACGACCACGAGGGAATCGCACGGCCGTCGAGGGCGCGCGCCAGCTTCGTCAGATGCCGCCGACCGAAGGGTCCTCCGGGCAGCCTCTCGACGAGCCCGTTCGGGAGGCCCCTCGGTCCGTGCAGCGCTCCGAGCCAGCCGCCGAGGATCGCGGCTGCGGTGTCGGTGTCGCCTCCCTCGCGGATGGTCGCCTCGATCGCGGGTTGGAAGCTCGAGCCCCGGGCCACGAAAGCCCACGTGGCGAGGGCGAGCGTCGCCACCACGTAGCCCGTGTTCTCCGGCCCTTCGTAGGCCTCTCCGCAGCGCGCGCGTCCGAGCGCGGTCTGGAGCGCGTCGCGCAACTCGTTCGCCCCGACGACGTCGAGCGATCGTTCGACGAGTGTCGCGCGGTCGAGCTCCGGCTGCGTGCAGCAGAGCGAGGCGAGCTCCGAGACGTAGACGGCTCCGTCGACGGCTCGAGGGTCCGTGTGCGTGATGCGCGCCTGCAGGGCGGAGAACGCACGTCGCTTCCCCGCATCGTCGGCGAAGAAGGCTCCGACGACCGCCGCGCGCATCGCGGCACCGTTTCCAGCCGACCCGACGCCGGACTCTTCGACCGCGAAGAGCAGCTTCGTGCACGCCCTCGCGGTCGCGGCGCCGATGCCGAAGGGGAGCCGGAGGAACCATGCGCAGAGCGCCCGTCGGAACGCGCGTCGGCTCGCTCCGAGCTCGCCGCGCCCACGGAGCAGGCTCTCGAGCAGCAGCGCCGACTGTTCCGTGTCGTCCGAGACGAAGCCGAGGGGACCGAGGAGATGGTAGCGATCGAAGGACGGATTCCATCGCGCGATCGCCGTCGCGCCGAGCCCTTCGAACGGAAGCCCGAGCGCGTCTCCGATCGCCGTGCCGAGGAGGAGCCCCTCCATGACCTCCGAGGGTTCGCGCGGCGCCATGCGTCTTCCTCCGGCCACCGAGGCTCGGTGGACGAGGAACGAGAACGGAGGGCTGCCGGGGAGCATTCCCGGGGGTGCGCTCCCGCCGCCCGCTACGCCTTCGACTCCGCCTTCGCCTCGCGCTCGAACTCCGCGGCGTCGTGGGAGCGTGTCGCACCGCTCATCGTGGAGCCGAAATCGCTGCCGTACGCTTCGATCCAGGCCTCGAGGATCCTCGGGAGGTCCAGATCGGCGAAGGTGCCGCGGTCGCGCACGTACTCCATGTGGCGGCCGCCTGCGTTGTCGAAGGGCTGCAGCAGACTGTCGTGCTCGCCGTCGAACTCGAGCGTGCGCACGCCGGTCTTCTGGCACAGCGAGAGATTGAACGTCGGCGTGGCCTTCACCCAGCGTCCGCCGAGCCACAGCTCCGTGTAGCCGTGGAAGACGAACAGGTCCGACTTCATGATCGCGCGCAGGCGGTCCGACGTCAGATGGTTGCGGACGTCGGCGAAGCCGAGCCGCGCGGGGATGCCCACGGCCCGCGCCGATGCCGTCAGCAGCATCGCTTTCGGGATGCAGAAGCTCTCGCCCCGCGCGAGCGTGGTCGAGGCCTTCATGTCCTCGAGGGTCGGCGGCGTGCCGAACGGGTTGTAGCGGATCCCGTCGCGCACGGCGTAGAAGAGCCGTCGCGCGCGCTCGCGTTCGTCGTTCGCCCCGTCGCAATGCCTGCGCGCGAAGTCGCGCACGGAAGGGTGATCGGAGTCGAGGGCCGCGGTCGAGGCGAGATACGCCGGATCCATGCGTGATCGCTACAGCGTCTCGACGAGCTTGTCGAGCGCCCCACGTGGCGCCGTCGGGACGGGCATGTCCCGTCCCGGCATCGTGCGGAGATGCGCGCGTCGCGTACGAGCGTTCCGCATCTCGTGCTTGTCGTCCGTGCGTCGGTATGCCATCAGCGCGGCATGCAGAAGCTCGTTCCCATCCTCGTCTTCGCCATGGCCCTGTCCGGCTGCGCAGCGACCGAGGCCTCCAACCGCGACACGCTCCCCGCCGCGAACGTCATCCAGTGTCGGTCGCTCTGTGATTCGACCGGGATGCCGCTCCAATCGATCGTCATCGTCGCCAACCAGACCGGTTGCGTCTGTGGCAACGCCAGTGCGGGCGGCTCGGCCGCGGCGACCGGCGGCGCAGCGGCGGTGATGCTCGCCCAGCAACAGGAACAACAGCAGCAGCAGCAGCAGCAGCGGCGGTAGCCGCGCCGCGATCCCGTGGAGGGACGTCTCGCGTTCGAGGGACGTCCCCACGAGAGCCTCCGTCATCCTCGCGTGGTCGTCGGAGCCTCGTCGGCGACGAAGAAGAGCGCGAGGCAACAGCTCGCGACGAGTCTCCGGCTCGCGGCGGATGGTGCTCGACGAGAGACGCAGCGTCGAACGCCGGAGACTCCGACCGGCATGCCGCGCCGCCCTCGCGAACGGTCGTCCTGCAGCGCGGTCCGGGGAAGTCGTTGCACGTCCAATCGTCTCTCGGGTTCGAGGTGGAGGCCGGCATCGAACACGCTGGACAATGAAAGCGATAGCTGTTTCGATTCGTTGTGAAGATAACCACATCTCACCCGATTGCCGTATTTGTTGGATGCCTCGCGGTGTGTGGCTGCTCGGTTTCCGGGCTCCCGACGGATCGCGTGCACCATGACGGCTCGATCCCTCCGGATGGTTCGAGCGACGCGGGCCTCGATGGCTCGCCCTCCGACGGCGATGGCGGCGGCTCGAACGGCAGCGGCGATGGCGACGGCGGAGGCGGCTCGAACGGCGGCGGCGGCAACGCGACTCCCGATGCCGGCCCCGCGGAGCTTCCGGCCGGCACGGTGATCCACGATCCGACGTGCGGCGACTTCACGGTGCCGCAGAACACCTTCGCGACCTTCGACGCCCCCAGCGGCGAGAGGCGCATCGTCCTCCATTGCACGACGGGGACCCTGCCTTCCGGCCCGATGGGATCGATCTGCCGCGGCGGCGTATGGAGCCTGCCGGCCGGCGCCTGCTACTACCCGACGTACACGGATCCGAGGACCGGCTACGAATGGCAGGCGTTCCACACGCCGAGCGTGATGTCCTTCTGGGACGCCTCCATGTACTGCTACGACCTCGAGCTCGGAGGCCATTCGGATTGGTTCCTCCCGTTCACGCCGATGCTCTTGTCGCTCCTCGACCTCGAGGGCGGCACGCTCGCCTGGCCGGAGGGCGCGATCCCGGCCGAACAGGCCGACGACCCGGTTTTCGCCGTCGATTTCTACCGTTCCGTTCGAGCGGGATACGGGGTGTGGGGCACCTACGCGAGGGAGCTCGGCTACGTGCGCTGCGTGCGGAACGCGCCATTTCCCCAGGCGACGATGCGCGACAACCACGACGGCACGGTCACGGATCTCGCGACCGGTCTCGTCTGGCAGAAGGGCTTCGACGCGAAGCCGCCCACGACCATCGCGGGAGCGACCGAGTACTGTGCGTCGCTCGGGCTGCCGGGAAGCGGATGGCGGCTTCCCACCCTGCGCGAGCTGGTGTCGATCATCGACTTCTACACGGGAGCGAGTCAGCCCTACGAGAACGACATCCTCGACAACGAGTACTTCCCGCGCGGCCAGCAGGCGGCGATCTCGTCGACGCCCATCCCGGGCATGCCCGGGCACACCTACTACGTATCGTGGTACGGCTTCACGGCCTTCCGCGGCATCTTCGGCAACCTGGCGGCGAACGGCAAAGCAGATCCCGACGAGGGCTTCACGATCGGGGTCCGCTGCGTGCGCTAGCTCGTCGACCCCGAGCTCCAACGGCCGATCCGCAACCCGCTCCCGGAACTAGTTGGGCGTCCAAGCATCTCGGCCGGCCGTGGGGCGTTCCAGGTCACGCTCCTCTGCGGGTGAAGCAGCTCACCAACCCGCGGAGCTTCCTTGGAATTCCGAGGAATCGGGCTGCATTGCGTGATGGAGGGCGGCTCTCGCCGAGGATCGCGTGCCGAGGGCCAGGGCGCTCTCGGCACGCTGCGGTCGACGCGATCAGCGGAAGACGTCCGCGACGGCTTCGCGGTCGAGCGGGCGGACGGCCGCCGCCTCGATCCGGCGCGCGCGGCCGAGGAGGATCCAGCCGATCGCGATGTTCGAGAGCACGAGAGGGATCGTCGCGAACGCTGCGCCGACCGCCCAGAGGTCCGAGGCGCTGTCGCTGCTGCCGACCAGGCGGAGCAGGATCCCGTGCGCGATCCAAAGGAGCCACCAGACGAGGATGAAGCGCGACCGCTTCTCTCCAGCGCCGGTCGCGAGGCTCGCGTCGATCGCCTTCACCATCAGGTAGGGCCGATAGAAGTTCACGATCGGGATGAAGAACGAGATCGTGACCTCGACGGGAGTCACGTTCCGCGTCTCGTCGCGCCAGGGCTCGGCGACGATCGAAGCCGTTCGGAGGACGAACAGCAAGGCCACGAACCCGAAGAAGGCCAACCCGAACTCGAGCCCGTTCATCCAGGCCTCGCCCTCGGGAACGAAGTCCGGCGCGACGATGGCGATCGCGAAGACCACCGGATACACGAGCCCACGTAGGCCCTGGATCACGGTCAGCGCGAGGACCCGCCGATGCAAGGTCGAGAGATGGGCCTGGTCGATCATCGACGCGCGTCTAGCACGTAGGCCGCGCGATGTGCACTCCTCGGGAGACCTGCATCGGAGCTGCGACCGAAGGCGTTGCTCCGTTCGGCGTACACGCACCCTCGCTCGACCTCCGAACGGGTTGTCGGCCTCCACGTCGTCGTGACAGGGTCTCCCCATGCTTCGCTTCGCTCGATCGCGTGGCGCCCGCTTCGTGCCGGCGCTCTTCGTCGCTTGGCTCTCGACGTCGATCCTGGCGCCCTCGAGCGCGACGGCGGATCCGGCCGGACCGACGATTCCACCGGCTCCCTGCAATTGCCCCTCCGACGTCTCGATCTTTCCGCCGAGGCGACCGATCGCTCCGGGCACGGTCGACCTCGCGATGGGAATGGACCTCTCGTACGGCCGGCAGATGTGGGCCGATGGGCCGGACGACGACGCCTTCGCGTTCCGATTCGACGCCGCGGCCGACGTGCGCTTCCGACGCCCGGTGACGCTGCGCGTGGCCCTCGATCCCGTGGGCGTGGTGCATCCGAGCTACGCGGCCGCGCATCCGATCGGTCGCCTCTCGATCGTCCCCATGTTCCGCTCCGCGGTCGCCTCGATCGGTGGTGATTCTCGGGATACCTCGCGCGTGACGGCAGCGACTTCGGACCGACCGTTCGAACGGGCGGCGTCTCCGGCGTGCTGCGTCTCGAGCTCGGGCATCGCGACCGGCATCGGCTCGTGCTGACCGGAGGCACGGGATGGACGAAGGGCTATCTCTCGGACCTCGGCGGAAGCTTCACCGCGCCGGGCTTCTCGGGGGATGCGACGATCCAGATCGCGATCCCGGTGAGGCGGCTCGACGCCTTGCTCCTCCGCCTCTCCACGCGCTGGTTCGGAGCCGTCGGATCGGTCTACGGCGAGGCCGGATTCGATTTCGTGATCGGCCCGCGACGCGGCCGGCCCGGTTCTCCGGGGATCGTCCTCGGATACCGATGGCTCGCGTTCTGGGACGAGCTGCAGCAGATGACGATGGGACTGCGGCTCGGCGTCGAGCTCGCGGGTCTCTGAAACGCCTGCGCGTCTCGACCGACGCGCGCGGACGCCCCGTGCCCGTTCCGAACCCGAGCCGTCTCGACTACCCTCGTGGGCTCTCGCCTCGCGCGGACGGACGCGCGGCTCGGAGGGATGCATGTCGAGGGCGCAGAGGTCCACGGTGTCGAAGCTGACGGTCGTCGCGTGGCTCGTCGCGTGCAGCGCGACGGCGCTCGCCGATCCACCGTCTCCCGACGACCCGGCGGCACGCGCCTACGTCGAGGCGGAGGCCTCGGACCACGCGGCGCGGCGTCGCGCCGAGGCGGCCCGGAGCCCGGCCGATCGCCCCTCGGCGGCAGCGGCGGAGGCCGAGGAGCATCGACGCGCGACGTGGGAGCGCCTGCGGGCCTACACGCGTCTCGAGTCCCCCGAGGCGATTCCTCCCGAGCTCACCGACGAGCTCCGGCGTCATGCGCGTCGCGTCGCCGAGATCGATCGATTGATGGAGCTCGCGGAGACCGGCCACCGCGGCGAGCTCGTGCTGCGGATCGACGCGCTCGCGGCGCGCGAGGACCGTATCCACGCGCGCCGGCTCGGCGCGATCGTCGCGCGGCTCCGCCGAGGAGGCTCGCGATGAGGGCTCTCTTCGTCGCCCTGGCCCTCGCGTGTGCGGCGTGTGGCGGTACGCCGTCGAACGAGAGCGTCCCGACCCATGCGTCCGCCGAGCCGGCCGCGGTCCCTCCGCCGCCGATGCTCGCGCCGCGATCGCCCGTCGTCTCGACCGTCGATCGCCGCCGCGTGCCGGTGCCCGAGGACTTCGACGCCGAGGTGCGTGCGAGCCTCACGGCGGATCGGTTCGACGCCGAGCTCGCGCGCATCACCCACGAGATCGAGGCGGACGAGCGCTGACGACCGCGACGGAACGCGACGGGGCGGCCGGAGCCGCCCCGTTCGTCCGATCGTGCGCGCGCCGGTCGCTCAGTTCCCGAGCGAGCGGAGCACCGCCGCGTGGTTCTGGTACATCCCGTTCAGCGTCGCCCGGCTCTTGTCGACCGAGAGGATGTTCGCGAAGTCGAGGTGGTCCCAGCCTTCGAGCGTCGGGTAGAGGTTCCACGAGCCGATCGTGGGGTTCATCCCGACCTGGAAGGTGTTCGAGGGATCGCCCGCCGGCGCTCGCTGGTTGATCACGTTCACGAGCCCGTCGTTCGGCCACCAGGTCGAGTCGACCGTGACGAGCCCCGCGCCGCTCTGCGTGTACTGGCCGGTGATGATCGCGGGCACGGAGATGATCGCGTTCGTCGCCAGGATGGGGAGCTCGTGGCCCGTGAGCACCTCGCGCCACGTCGTCCGGCCCGAGAACGCGAAGTAGTAGACGTCGTTCCAATGACCGACGTAGTTGTTGATCTCGATCATGCCCTCGGGCCCGAGGTCCCAGTCGGCGGTGTTCTTGAGGAGCGACCAGACGCCGGAGCTCTCGACGCGGTGCCAGTACGAGCTCATCGACTCGCCCGGATTCCGCATCAGGCCCCACTGGTCCATCTTGAGGTTGAAGAGCGCGTTCTCCTCGGTCGTGAAGCCCATCACCGCACCGGCGGCGCCCGCGACCGCGTGCAGCGCGGAGAAGGCGAAGTTCACGGACGAGTCGAACGAGGTGCCGTTCTGCACGGCCGACACCGCCGTCAAGCTCGCGACCCAGTTCTTGCCGCCCGTGTACGGATTCGCCTGCACCGTCTCGTCGAGGAGCGTCGGGTCGAGCGAGGTCTCGCGCGAGTCTCCCTGGCGGAGGAGGTGGAGCAGGATCCGCATCGTCGGACCGCCGAAGCTGTGACCGATCAGGTGGATCTTCTTCGAAGGATCGTCGCCCCACTGCGGGTAGAGCGCGATCGGATCGTTGTTCGGGTTGTTGTTCGGATCGCGCGCCCAGCAGCGACGCGGGCGGACCGTGCCATCGGGATTCGTGCCACCGTCGAGCCGGCGGATGATCGTGTAGCTCGACGGGGTTCCGTCCTGATTGTCGATGTGCGTGCTGTGGTACGGGCCGTAGTCGATGCAGCCGCCCTTGATCTGGTAGAAGAGCTCGATCGCGCGATCGCGTGCCGAGCTGAGGGGACCCGTCGCGGCGGTGAAGGTCGTGTAGCCGCTCTGGTTCAGGACCTCCTGGATGTCGCCCGAGCCGCCGGTCTGGATGCCGCCGCCCCAGTACTTGAGGCCGAGCATCTCGTCGCGTCCCCATCCCATGAGGCCGTGCACGAGGACGATGGGATAGGCGTTCCGTGCCGTGCCCGCCGCGCTCGAGGAGTTTCCACCGGCGAGCTGGAAGGTCTGCGCATTCGAGCCGTTGCAGTCGTACTGCTGGACCTTCGCGCCGTTCAGGAGCGACGAGCCGTTGATGTCGACGCAGCGATTCGTCGAGCGCACGCGGATCCGGTAACCGGAGCCGTAGGGCACGAACTGGAAGAGCTGGTTGTCACCGCCGTGCGAGTCGCGCTGCTCCATCGCCGCGCCGTTCGACTGCGAGTAGTCCGAGACGTTGAGGGCGAGACCGCTGTTGACGTTGACGATCGAGTAGTAGCCGTTCTGCACGTGCGTGACGCGGAACATCTGGGCGACCGTGCTGTTGCACGTGTACTGCTGGAGCTGCGTGCCGGGGCTCGAGCTCGAGCTCGGGACGTCGATGCACTTGCCGCTGTAGACGTTCTTGAAGGTGTAGGTCCCGTCCGCCACGTTGGGTCCGTAGACGACGGGGTCGAGCCACCAACGCTGGTTCGTGCCGTTGTGATCGTCGTAGATGTTCACGCTCGCGCCGGCCGAGGCCGACCCGTTGTACACGTCCCAGATCTTCGTGGCATCGAGCGCGGACGCGACCTCGACGGAGCCGTCGGCGTTGCCCCGGAGGTACCACCGCTGGGCGTTGCTCTGGTTGCAGGTGTACTGCTGGATCGGCTGGTTGTTCCAGGTGATGGCCGACTCGAGATCGACGCATTGTCCGCTGTTCGCGTTCCGGATCTCGTAGACGTTGTTCCCGACGTAGACGACGTCGTACTGCTGCGCCGCGGTTCCGTTGCAGGTGTATTGCTGCAGGTTCTGGCCCGCGGTCAGGCTCGACGAGGGCACGTCGAGGCAGTTCCCGCCGTTGGCGCTCCGGAAGGTGTAGCGGCCGTCCGCGAACGCAGCGGTGGTGTTGTCGACGGGGACGAGCTCGATCGCCTGGTTGCTCGAGCCGACGCAGCTCGACTGCTGGAGCGTGGCGAACGTGTCCGTGTTCCAATTCCGGAGGTCCACGCACTTGCCGGAGTTCCGGTTCCGCAGGACGTAGCCGGTGCTGTCGCGCTCGAAGCGGAACTGCTGGTTGTAGCCGCCGTTGCTCGTCCACGTGATGACGTCGGCGCCGTTGGCCGTCGACGCGCCCGTCACGTCGAGCACGAGCCCCGTCGCCACGTTCACGAGCCGGTAGTAGTCGCCGCTCGCCACCGTCACGTCGAACTGAAGCCTCGTATCGGCGAAGTCGCAGCTGCGCTGGTGCACCGAGGTGTTGCCCGCGCCTGGATCCAGGCAGAGCCCGCTCGCCTTCACGCGCAGCTCGTAGCGAGCCGCGCGGACGGTTTCCGCGCGTGCCGAGCCGCCGAATCCGGCTGCGAGGGCGACGACCAAGAGCGGTGTGAGTAGGCGCATGAGTCCTCCTGCGTTTGCGGGCGCCCGACGAACGACCCGATCCCCGACACCGCATCGACGCGCTTCCCTCTCCCGGTCGGGGAACGCTCGCGCGCGGTCCGATCGTCACGCTATGGAAGGCCACTCGGCGCCTCAAGGAGCGGTCATGAAAATGTCACGACCACATGTGCGTCGATCGTGCGCGTGTCCGCGCACCTCGGATGTGCGCGCGCACGCGACGATCGGAACGCGTGTGCGCTCCCGTCGTCCTAGGGCTCAGGCGCGGAAGCGGTAGCCGACGCCGTGCTTCGTCTCGATGGAGCTCGCGTCGAATCCGACGGACTCGAGCTTCTTCCGCACCCGCATCACGTGGACGTCCACGTTCCGCGCGTAGCCCTCGTGATCGGTGTCCCAGACCTCGAGCAGGAGCTCCGAGCGGCTCCACACGCGCTCGGGCGTGCCGGCCAAGAGGGCGAGGACGTCGAACTCCTTCGGAGTGAGCGGAACCTCGTTCGCTCCGACGGTGGCGGATCGTCCGTCGAGGTCGATGACGAGGTCACGCCGACGGAGGATCCTGCGCGAGCCGCGCTCGCTGCCCTCCGCGAGCGACAGGCGTCGTGCGAGCGCGCGGACGCGCGCGACGATCTCCCGGACACGCACCGGCTTCACGACGTAGTCGTCCGCTCCCGCCTCGAGCCCCAGCACGATGTCGCTCTCGGCCCCGTTCGCGGTGACGAGGATCACGCCCGGCGGTCGCTCGCGCGAGCTCAAGACGGAGCAGACCTCGAGCCCCGATCGCCCTGGCAGCATGACGTCGAGCACGACCACGTCGGGCGGATCCGCGTCGCAGAGACCGAGCGCCTCGTTGCCGTCGTCCGTCGCGCGCACGCGGAAGCGCTCCGCCCGGAGATTCATCTCGAGCAGCTCGCGGAGGACCGCATCGTCTTCGACGACCAGGACGGAGAGGGCGGACGTCATGGCAGGCGCTTAGTGGATGCTAAGCGAGGTTCGGCCCCGTCGGGAATGCCCATGAAGGCGGGGAATCGCGGCTCGGGAGGGGCGGCTTGGCGGCGACGGCCGGAGGTCGAGGTGGCGAGTCAGCGCACGGAAGCCAGGGTCAGACCGCGTGGGAACAACTCGCGGCACCGAGGGATGCGAGACGTCCAACGCTTCGTGGGGGCTTCGAGCAGGTACCGACTCGAGCGCTCGACGCCCCCCTCCGTCCGTCCTCACGCGCCCCGCGAGAGCCGCTCCACGCGCGCCAAGACCCCGTCGCGGTCCTCGTACCAGTCCGAGGTGAGCACGGTCGTGACCTTCCAACCGAAGGCCCGCAGCACCTCGGGCTCGATCCGCAGGCTCTCGTCCGACGGGCGCCGGGCGCGCTCCCGGGTATCGACCAGGACGCCGAGCCGGAACTCGGCGTCGTGGGGCTCCCGGATCGCGAGGTTGCACCTCAGGCTCGAGCGTCCGAGCTCGGTCTCGACCACGAACCCTCGCGCGCGGAGGGCGTTCGCGAGCGCGGCGACCACGGGATCCGCGGCGGCTCCGGAGGCTTCCTCGCGCTCTTCGCTCCCGCGCAACGCGCCCGTCGCGGTCGTGCCGTCGCCCACCGAGCATGCCTCCGCATAGCGGAGGTAGCGCTTCAGACAGCTCGCCCCGTCGTTGTAGTCGTTGGTGATGCGATCGCTCGTGATGGTCGACACGACGGCGACGTGCTTCTTCGCGCGCGAGAAGATCACGTTCAGGCGTCGCTCGCCACCCTTGCGGTTGATGGGGCCGAAGTTCATCAGCATGCGGCCCGCACGGTCCGGCGCGTAGCAGATGCTGACGATCACCACGTCGCGCTCGTCGCCCTGCACGTTCTCGAGATTCTTCACGAACAGGCCGACGAACTGGCCCTCGTCCTCCCGATTGCACTCCGCCTCGTATCGGGTCCGGAAATCGGCGTCTTCCTCGGCCAGTCGATCGAGGGCCTGCTCGATCGTGCGCTGCTGCGCCTCCGAGAAGGCGACGATGCCGAGCGTGTCACCCGATCCCTTCGCCAGGAAACGGCGGACCATCTCGGCGACGTAGCGCGCCTCCGCCTCGTTGGTTCGCGCGTCGTACACCCCGTCCTCGACGAGGTGGAAGGTGATC
This sequence comes from Polyangiales bacterium, assembly GCA_046351215.1. Taxonomy (GTDB): domain Bacteria; phylum Myxococcota_A; class Polyangia; order Polyangiales; family Houyiibacteriaceae; genus JAXLYX01. Next base: position 18,522 of record JAXLYX010000008.1, read on the forward strand.
GGTCGGCTGGTAGCCGCCTCGCACGCCGAGGTCCCGTCGTAGGGAGCGCGCGCGCGAATCGGGGCATGCGCGCCACCCGCGCTCGTCGACGGGATGGTCAGGAGCCGTCCTGCGTAGAACAGTCGGTTCGAGAAGTCGATCAACGATTCGTGACGGCTCCGGTAGTGCCATCCGAGCATCGTCGAAGGCAGGGCACGGTCGCAGTGGGTGAGCAGGCTGTCGGCGTCGAGCGCGTCGTCGACCGCGAGGAGCTCTTCGTCGTCCTCCTCTTCGTCGGCGACTCGAGACCCGAAGAACTCCGTCGGTGGGAGCTGCTGTCGGTCCCCGACGACGATGCACTGCGTGGCCCGGTGGATCGCGGGGATCGCGTCCTCGAGCGGGATCTGGCTCGCTTCGTCGAACACGACCACGTCGAAGAACGGCTCGAGAGGGAGCACGTCGGCGACGCTGAGCGGGCTCATCAACCAGATCGGCTTGAGGTCGCGCACGACGGCGCCGGCCGGCGACGACACGATCTCGCGGATCGTCTTGTGACGCATCACCTTGCCGAGCTCGTGCTCGAGCTCGCGTCGCCCGCTGGTGTAGAGCCTCTTCACCGCCTTCTGCGACGCATCGAGGCCCGCCGCCGGGAGGTTCACGAGGTTCGACCGCTCGCGGAAGCGCTCTCGGATGGATTCGACGATGGCGGGCGCGCTCGCACGACGCGCCGCGGCCTCCGCGTCCGCGGCGGCACGTCCGAAGTCGTCGACGTGTCCTTCCTCCAGCACCAGATCGGGCGCACGCATTCGACGAGCCGCCGCGAGCGCGTTCTCGACGACCAGCGATTCCATCGTCCAACGATCGACGGGCGTCGTCCGGAGGAAACGGTCGACGTCGGGGTGGCTCGTGCCGAGCTCGACGAGCGGTCCCGAGAGCGCCTGCAGGACCGAAGCATCCCTCACCAGAAGGTCGAAGGCGGTGATCACTTCCCCGAGCGTCTCGCGCGCGCCCACGACGATCCCGCCCAAGCTCGAAGCGAGGGCAGAGGTCCGATCGAGCGTCGCGCCGAGCGCCTCGACCCGGAGCGCGTCCAGGTGCGCGAGCCGCGCCGCACGGTCTCGATCCGCGGGCGCCTCCGCACGGGAGAGGAGCGTGCGGACCTCGTCCGGGTCGATTGCGCCGACCTCGTCGCGGAGGAGCGCCCGCACTTCGTCGGTGGCGGCTTCCGCACGATGCCGCTCGACCAAGGCCTCGAGGACGGGCGTCCAGTCTCCGAGCACGGCGCGGCTCGTCACGTCGAAACGCTCGCGAAGCGTACGTCGAAGGCGCCACCAGGCGGGCGAGAGCCACCGGAACAGGCGTGCGAGGAAGCCCGATTCGAACTGCCTCGCGAGCGTCAACGCCGTCGACGCGTCCGCAGGGCCCAGCGCGTCCCTCCACCCGCTGGCGGCTTCGCGTGCGCTGGCCGCGTGGCGCGCTCGCGTATGCAGATCGGCGAGACGCTCGGTCACGCGCCGTGCGAGGGCCGACGTCGCGTCGAACAAGGCCACGAGCCTGGGGACGAGCAACGGTCGGACCGACCGAGCGAAACCGTGCATCGCTGCGACGTCGTTCCACGTGGTGGAAGCGCCGGACACCGCGAGCGCGGAGGTCTGGGCGATGGCTCGGAGATCGTCGACGATCGAGCGCAGGGTCGCTCGGCGTTCGTCGAGGCTCGCGCGCGTGCTCAGCCAGTCGGCCGAGAGGCGCCTCGAGGGATGCGTCCCGAGGGTGGACGTGTGCCCGACCGCACGCAGCGCTGCCTCGACGCGTGCGACGGACTCGAGCGAGTCGAGCGTCTGCTTCAGCCCGGGTAGCGAAGGCACGTCGGCGACCGGAGCGACCGCGTGGCCCTCGCGCAACGTGACGGCTCGCCGGCAGAGCTCGCGAAACGCCGGCGTCCCCGGCTCGCAGGGCTCGTCGAGCGCCGTCTGCAGACGCGACGCGCGCGCCGCGAGACGCGCTCGGGCAGCGATCGAGGCGGTGCGCGCGTCTCGCGCCACGGTCCCGGGCTCCGCTTCGAGCCACGACTCGTACACGCCCTTCAGGTCCTTCAGGAACGGCTTCTTGTCTTCCTGCGCATCGTGCACGAGGCAGCAGAGCGGGCCGAGCCCCACCTTCACGAGCCGCGAGTGCACCACGTCGAGCGCGGCGCGCTTCTCGCACACGAACAACACACGGCGCCCGTTGGCGACGGAGTCGGCGATGAGGTTCGTGATCGTCTGGGACTTGCCGGTGCCCGGTGGCCCCTGGATCACGAACGAGGCGCCGCTCCGCGCGCGTGCGACCGCGGCCGATTGTGTCGGGTCCGCGAGCACCACGTCGTGCCGCTCCTCGAGCACGAGCGGCGTGATCTCGCCCGAGAGAGGCCGAGGCTCCTCGCGGAACAGCTCCTCGAACACGGCGTCGGACGTCGCTGCGCCTTCCGGAGGATCGATGAGGGCCGCGTAGTCGCGCACCAGCGAGACGTTCTGGTAGTTGAAGTGTGCGAGCGTGAGGCTCGTCAGGTCGAACGACCAGTGGTACGAGTCGGCGTCCTCCGCGGACGAGCGCTTCCGATAGACCATCTTCGTGACGGCGTCCTCGTCCGAGCTCGGTGCCGCGAGGCTCCGCTGTGGCCGGGGCGGTGCATGCATCACGGAATCGGGTAGGGACTGCTCTTCGACGAACGTCCGGAAGAGCTGGATGCCGAGCGGCCGCGGGCTCGGGCCGACGTAGCTGTAGTCGAGTCCGAGCTTCGATCGCGCGTCGCGCCCCGAGAGCCGCGCCCGTTTGCGGTACGCCTCGAGGCGTCGTCGCACCGTCGCCTGGATGAGGTCGATCCGAGGTCGGCTCACGAGCTCGAGAGTGACGCCGGGCTCGGTCGCGCGGATCGCGTCCTCGAGGGTGCGGTGCAGGACCGCGAGGGCACCGGGCTCCGTCAGGTCGATCTCGGTCGGCAGCCTGATCCCGTGCCGCTGCCGTAGGTATTGCGCCAGTACGGGGTTCACCTCTGCCGTCGAGGTCGCGGCTCGCAGCGTGTGGGCTTCGCGGACGCCTCGCTTCTTCTCGAGCTCCACCGGGAGGAGCAAGAGGGGCGACGTGATCCGTTCCTTCGGAGCGTCGACGAGGTCGTACCAATGGAGGAAGCAGACCACGAGGCGTAGCTGCGAGAATCCGAGCTCGGCCCGGCACCGCCTGGCCTCGAGCCGGATCGCGTCCAGCGACGCACCCGCGAACGGGTAGTCCTCGAAGCGTACGTAACGCCCCAGCGGGAACGCCTTCTGCGAGAGAAGATCCGCCGCTGACGCTCCCTCCGCGAGGAAGATCGCGTTCGGGTCGACGTGCGTCACGTCGAGCAGCATCGGAATCGAAGTCGCCGTGAGATCGAGCGTGTTCGTGCCGGCCCGGAAGTGGAGTAGACGATTGCGGCGCGAGAAGTCGAAGAGCCGATCGCGCAGCCGCCTCAGGATGCGGCGCTTGCGTGGCTCGTTCTTGGCCTCGGGCGCGGGTTCGACTTCGATGCGCTGGTCGCGATGGTGGACGAGCGCGTGGATGACGGAAGGGAGGTCCTGCGCACGTGCTCGGCGATCCAGCTCGGTCATCGTCGTGATGACGCGAGCGACGACGGGGTGGAGCTTCGGGTGGAGCGACGTCAGCGCGCGCCGGTTCGCGACGAACGACGCGAGCTCCTCGGGGTCTCCGAGGTCCACGTGGAGCGCGACGCTCGCGAGCACGAGCCCGAGCACGTAGATGTCCGCGAGCGCGTCGTGGTGCTCCTTCGTGTGCTCCCAAGCGACGAAGCGCGGGAGGTACACCGGCACGTCACTCGGCGTGTCGAGATCGCCGATCGAGAGATCCGTCTGCGAGCCGTCGTCGTCGGTGCGGAGACGCGAGTGCACCTCCACGGCGCCGTAGCTCACGCGGGTCGAGTGCAGCGCAGCGGACCGACGGGGCTCGGTCGCCTCGTTCGAGGCGTAGAAGAGACGGCCTCCGACCGATCGGATCGACTCGACGCCAGAGAGGGGTGCCACCAGGCCGCGCGCGTGGTCGTTCGCCGCCTGTTCCAGCAGGGGAAGCACGCGGGACAGCACCTCGTCCGTGGAAGGCAGGGAGTCCCGCTCGCGGAGCGTGTCGAGGAAGCGCTCGGACTCGACCTCGCTCATGCGCGCTCCGAGCGTTGCTGCGGCTCGGCCCCTTCCACGACGGTGCGCGCCTTCTTGTCGAGCGCGTTCACGGCGGCGATGGTCATCTTCAAGTCCTTGCGGAGCACGTTCGTCATCGCGTCGCGGAGTCCCAGCGAGCCAGCCACGAGCCAGGCGTGGGCGAGCGCGACATCGCTCATGTCGGGGTCGGCCACCACGAAGTCGAGGAGCACGTAGGCGAGGTACTCGGCGTCCGCCGCTGCGGTGACCACGAATTCCGCCGACGGGAGGCCGGGCACGTAGCCGACGAAGAATGCGGCCGCATGGGCGAGGAGTGCCTCGCTCCGGAACCACGACGGCTCGAAGAGCCGGTCGAGCGCCTCGCGCGTCGCGCGGAGCAGACCGCGCTGCTGACGCAGGTCGAGGGCCGTGATGTCCTTCTCGCCCTCGACGAGGTTCGCGATGGCGTCGTCGGCGGCGTCCCCGTCGCGGTGCCATCGAGCGAGCGCCACGATTCGAACGGCGTCCTCCGGGTGTGTCGAAGCGGTGGCCTTCGTCGGCGAGCGCTCGAGCCGAGACACCACGTCCTCGGCCTGCTTCAGGTAGTCGACCGCGGACACGCCTTCGAGCCCCGTCGACACGCGGAGGAGCGCGCGGACCGCGGCATCGAGCGAGCCGCACGCCACGAGCGCGCCGCGATCGCAGAACACCTCGTTCCAGTTGTCGAGACGCACGGCCGAGGCGGTGAACGTCCCGGACTTCGTCGCTGCGGCGTTCACGAGGGCGCATGTGGCCCGGTAGCGCCCCTCGTCGACCGTGAAGAGCAGGTGGTGCGCGAGCTCGTGGCCCAGGATCGCGATCAGCTCGTCGTCGGACAACCACGCGAGCACCGGCCCCGCGAGACCGACGTGCGCGTGTCGCGGATCGAAGAACAACATCGCGTTCGCCTGGGTCGTGCCGGTGAGCTGGTAGAGCGTGACGGGCACCGTCACGCCCAATGCTTCGGCGGCCTTCTCGGCGAGGCGATACGGTCTCTCGTGGGCCTCGCGTCCGAGGCGATAGCTCGAGCGGAGCAGGTCCAGCTCGGCCGCCTCGCTACGCTCCGCGGTGAACGTCTCCGAGGCGTACCAGCGGAGCATCTCGGGCTCGCGCTCCTCGAGGATCCGATGCAGCTCGCGATGGAATCGGGTGGGTTGAAGCCGCTGCACGAGTGTCCGTGGGTGTGTCGGAGACGATTCCGTCGCCTCTCGAACGAAGCGATCCGGTGTGAGACCGAGCGCGACCGAGGCCGCGAAAGGGCGGATAGACTACTATGGCATCGCGATCCTTTCCATCGAGGGCTCGCCCCGACGCCGCCCCTCAAGGCCACCCGAACGCCGCCCGCGTCGCCATCGACGTGACCACGCTCGCCGCGTTCGCGAGCAGCGCGAACCCGAGCGCACGCCTCGCCGGCATCTTCGTCGTCGCGAGCACGGCCGCCTCGACGACCACCGCGAACGTCTCCGCGAGCCAGAGCTTCGCGTCGTAGCCGAGGGGGACGCGCTCCGAGAAGAAGACGAACCAGACGATCGGATGCGTGATCGCGCTCGCGGCGAACGCGAGGCCGAGCGGGACCTTCGCGAGCCCCCGGTAGATCGGGACCTCGACGAGCTGGGTGAAGACGAAGGCACGGGCCCAGGCCGCGATCAGCGGGTCCATCCGCGCCCTTCCTCCGCGAAGTAGATGCCGAGGGCCGCGAGCTCGAGTGGGCCGTGGAAGAGCGCGAGGCGGAGGTAGGCGTCCCGCGCGAAGGCGAGGTCCGAGAACGCGAGGGCCGGGAAGAGCAGGGCGAGCGCGAGCGCCACGACGAAGAAGGGCGTGCCGAGGTCGAGGCGGAGCGCATCGAGGCTCGAGCGGAACGAGCGCGGAGCCTTCCTGCCGCGCGCGAGCTCGGGGACGAAGCGCAGCCAGACCGCGTAGTGCGCCGCCTGGCCGAAGGCGAAGAGCGCGACGAAGCGATCGGCGAGCACCGGATCCTCCACCGGCGAGAGCGACGAGCGCAGCATCCACGGCGCGAGGCCGAAGCGCGCGAGCGACGTCGGATCGCCCGAGGCGCTCGTCGGCACGAGGCCCATGGCGATCACGACGGCGAGACCCGCGGCGAGCGCGAGCGGCACGAGCAGCCGCTTCGACTCGCCTTGCGAGCGAGCGAAGCCGAGCAGCAGCCAAGCGAACGCGATCGCGTTGTGGAGGTGCGCGAAGACGATCTCTCCGCGACGGTCGGTTGCACCTCCGACGATCGCCACGCCCGCCGCGAGAGCGACGAGCCCGCCGCGCCGCCACCAGGCGCCGCGCGCCGCGAGCGCCGCGCCGAGGAGGGCGATCGCCACGACCTCGAGCATCGGGCGCACGAAGGCGAGCGCGCACGGCAAGAGCACCAGCGAGGAGAAGAAGGCGCGGCGGTGGAGCCCCGGTCGCAGCACGAGGTAGCGCACGTCGGCGACGAGGTGCGGCACGCCGAGCACGATCGGCCCGAGCGCGAGCAGGAGCCCGGGCTGCACGAGCGCGAGCCCGAAGGCGATCGCGAGGCCGATCGAGCCGAGCCACCGGATGCGTCGCAGGGGATCGACGACGAAGGGCCGGACCCATCCTCCGAGCGCCCGGAGGAGCGCGCTGCGTACGTCGTCGAGCGGGGCGACGAGGCCGTGGGCGAGCCGATCGACGGCGTCGGGGACGTGGGAGGACGAGCGCACGCGCGAGCATCATCGCGCATCTCGCGCGGTCGTGCCCCTCTCCCCTTCCCGGACCGCAGCGGGTAGTCTCCGCCGATGCGTTCGACGTTCGTCCTCTTCGCCCTCCTCGCCTTCGCCGCGCCCGCCCTGGCCGACGTGGGTCCCGCCCCCAGCTGTCCGACGGGGCAGCAATCGGCCTATTTCCGGGGCCGTTACTGCGCGCCGGTCGAGTGTGCCGCGAACGACGCGTGCCCGAGCGGCGCGACCTGCGAGGAGCGCGCGCTCTGCCTGCAGGCCCGCGATCCCAACGGACGCGACTCGGTCGCGGTCGTGGGCGAGTGCGAGAACGGCGCCTGCCCGAACGGCGGCACGTGCACCCGTCGGAAGTTCTGCGGCGAGGCGAGCTCGGGCGCGGCCCCTTCGCCCGCCCCGTCGACTCCGGCCGCTCCGGCCGCGAATCCGGCCCCGTCCGATCCCCCGGCCGCGGGCGGCTCGGCCGACTCGCCGCCCGTCCCCGAGACCGCGCCCTCGTCGCCCGGCCGGAGCCGGGGCTGCGGCATCGGCTCGACCGGCGGCTCGGCGGAAGGGGCGCTCCCCTTCGCCGTCCTCGGCCTCGGCCTCGCGCTCGCGTTCCGCGACGCCCGCCGTCGCCGCCGCTGACCCCCGGCGTTCGCCGCTTCTTTCCGGACCCGTGGCCGTTTCGGTACAGTGATCGCGTGCGCTACTCGGGGTTCGCAGTCCTTGCCGCTTTCGTGCTGCTCGGCGTGCTCGTCACGCGCGGCGAGGCGCTCGACGAGGCCGAGCTGCCGAAGCGGGCCGATTTCGGGACCTACGCGCTCGACGACTTCCCTCGCATGCTCCCCGTTCGAGGACGCGAGCCGCGCTGCCCGACCGAGTCGATCGTGAACTACCAGGGCACGTCGATCCGCTACTGGCTGAACGCGCCGATGCACCAGGCCTTCGTGCCCTACGTGCAGCGTCTCGAGGAGCTCGTCCGCGAGGTCTCGATCGAGCACTACGGCCGCGCCCCCTACCGGCTCTCGCACATGGGCGCGTACGTCTGCCGTCCGATGCGCGGGCATTCGGCCGTGATCAGCGAGCACGCCCTCGGCAACGCCCTCGATCTGCGGGGGTTCGACTTCCTGCCCGCACGTCCGTCGGAGCCGCTCCCGGAGGGTGCGCCCCGCTCCGTCGCGCGCTCCTTCCGCATCACCGTCGAGGAGCATTGGCGCGCGACCAGCGGCACCGCCGCCTACCACGCCGCCTTCTTCGCCAAGCTCACGGAGCGCCTCTCGGCCGAGCCCGAGCTCTTCGGGGTGATGCTCGGCCCGTCCTATCCGGCCCACGATCGTCACCTGCACCTCGACCGCGCGCCGTGGAGCTTCGTCCGGTTCTGAGGCGCGGGTGCGAAGGTCCCAGGTGCCGATGTGCGTCGGCCGGTGCACCATGGTGCACATGACCGCCACGCACCTCGACCCCTCGGGTCCGGCCTTCCTCGGCGCGCGCGCCCGTTCGCGGCGTGCCCTCCTCGTCCTCGCGTCGACGCTCGCCCTCCTCGGCGCGGCCGTCGTCGGCTGCGGCCACGACAAGGCGAGCGCGCGCACGGGCGACGGAGGCAGGGCGACGGCGGCGGCGGAGGCGACGGCGGCAGCGTGAACAACGGCGCTCCGTCGATCGAGGTCGCCCGCGTCCGCTACGGCAACGACTACACGTATCGGAACGACGCGCCGCAGGGCGGCACGCTCTTCTCCGTGTGGACGAAGATCCCGGACCCCGGCGCGTCGTATCCGTGGAGCCGCGGCAACATGGACGTCTACGTGCTGCGCAGCGACGCCTGGTACATCCGCTTCATCGTCGGCAACTCGAGCGCGAGCTCGGCGACCGACGCCCGCTACAACGCGAACTCGATGCTCTTCGCCGTTCCCGGGGATACCTGGGTCGCGGACTACAGCTACTACGAGTCGGGAGGAGGTCACGCCGAGGCCCCGTACCGCGATTGGGTCTGGGCCGCGTGGCAGGTCGTCGTCGGCTCGAGCTCGTTCACGATCCGCCAGTGGCTGAAGTTCGGCTCGAACGGCGCGGTGCAGGCGGCGGGCGAGAGCACCGTCACGTTCGCGCAGGTGCGCTCGATCCTGACGAGCAAGGGATGGTCGTCGTCCGCGGCGGCCGCGTGGTCACCGAGCGACGCGACGAGCTTCCAGGTGGGCTACGAGAACGGCTACCTCACGCGCGTGCGGATGGCGCAGAAGAGCGGCACGCCCACGCTCGCCGAGCTCGACGCGATCGCGACGCACACCTCGCCCGATACGTCCGCGTGGGCCGACTATGCCTTCGTCTGGACGGGCGGCGCGGCCGATCTCCACGACCAGAGCGGTCACGGTCGCGATCTGATCCTGCAATCCGGCGGCACGCTCTACCAGGGTCCGAACGGGCCTTCGTTCTGAGCGCACGCGCGCGGCCGGGACGGCCAGTGCACGCATCGATCACAGTCCTTGTGATCGCGGCATGAGTTCGCATGTTGCTCGAATGAGCCATGCATCCTCCGAGCGCTTCGCGTCCTTCCGGTCGGCGTTCCCGCTCGTCGGTCTCTTCGGTCTCGCGCTCTTCTCGATCGCGTGCGGGGGCACCGGCCCTCACGCGCCGAATCCCTCGTCGTCGAGCGATTCCGGCGCGAGCGCGAGCGAAGCCGTCGTCGACGGCTCGACCGCGACCACGAGCACCGGCTCGAAGACGAGCCCGAGCCGCGACGCCTCCGTCGACTCGAGCGTGGCCGACGCGGGCTCGCGCGACGCGAGCGTCGATTCCGGCGCACGCGATGCGGGCGTGGACGCCGGCTCGACGGTCGCGGACTCCGGCACGACGAGCAGCGGCCCCACCACCGGGCCTTCGATCGAGGTCGCGCGCACGCAATGGGGCAACGACTACGTCACGCGCCCCGACGCGCCGCAAGGCGGCACGCTCTTCTCGGTGTGGACGAAGATCCCCGATCCCGGCACGTCGTATCCGTGGAGCCGCGGCAACATGGACGTCTACGTGCTCCGCGGCAGCGGCTGGCACATCCGCTTCATCGTCGGCAACTCGAGCGCGAATTCCTCGACCGACGCCCGCTACAACGCGAACTCGATGCTCTTCGCCGATCCGGCGGGCACTTGGGTCGCCGACTACAGCTACTACGAGTCCGGCGGAGGGCATGCCGAAGCGCCCTACCGCGACTGGGTCTGGGCTGCGTGGCAGGTCGTCGTCTCGAACGGTTCCTTCACCCTCCGGCAGTGGCTGAAGCTCGGACCGAGCGGCGCCGTCTTCGCCGCGGGCACGAGCACCGTGACCTTCGACGAGGTGCGGACCATTTTGACCAGCAAGGGTTGGTCGGCCGCGGACGCCGCCGCCTGGTCGCCCTCCGACGCGACCGACTTCCAGGTCGGCTACGAGCACGGCTACCTGACGCGTGCCCGCATGGAGGCGCGCAGCACCGTGCCCACGCTCGCCGAGCTCGAGACGATCGCCCGCCACACCACGCCCGACACCGCGACCTGGGCCGACTATCCCTTCGTCTGGTCGAACGGCGCCGCCGATCTCCACGACCAGAGCGGCCACGGCCGGAACCTCCTGCCGAGGTCCGGAGGCACGCTCTACCAGGGCGTCGCGGGGCCCTCGCTCTGACGGGGCTTCAACCCGACGTGCGCGTCGATCGGGCCCGCCCGAACGTCGCGACGTAGATCGCCGCCGCCGTCGCCGTGAGCGAGAGCACGACCGAGATCCACAGGCCGCGGTCGCGGAAGGGCTTGCCGCAGATCGTGTACCAGCGCGCGCCCGAGGCGGGCGGCGTCGTGCACTCGAACGAGTAGTCCTCGTCGAAGTCGGAGGCGCAGAGGTACGCGCGACGCTTCGCGCCCGTGATGTCCGTCGCCTCCGCGTCGCAGGGACCGACCTGCTCGTGCACGCCCGTGCTCCGATGCGTCCGCGGATCGAAGCCGGTGATGCAGACGGCGAGCGTCGCGAGGTAGAGGAGGATCGCCCCGAGCGGCAGACGCTCCCGCTCGCTCGGCCACGTCGCGTTCCGGAGCCCGAGCCCGGCGACGAGGGCGTAGATCGCGAGCCCCGTCCCGAGCGCGACGTAGCCCGGAGCGCCTCCGTCGAGGCGCTGCAGCGGCACCATCTGCAGCATCATCACGAGCGTCGTCAGGCCCGCGACGCGCACGAGCGCGAGCGCCGAGGCCCGCGGCGTCGGGGCCTCGCCCGCACGCAGCAGGGGCGAAGCGAGGAAGGCGAACGCACCCGTGAACGTGAGCACCCAGAGCGTGCTGCTCGTCGGCACCCCGAGCAGCCGCGCCCGGATCGGCACGTCGGTGTCGTGCCACGTCCACCACAGGAACTTCGCCCCGACGATGTCGAAGGGAGCGTAGGTGACGACGGCGACGAGCCCCGCGAGCGCCGCGGTCTGCCACCGCGAGAGCCCGAAGCGCGATGCCGCGACCGTCGGGTAGTACATGAAGAGCACGTACAGGGCCGGGATGTAGGCCGGCAGCCGCGGCGTGATCATCCACGTCGCCTGCGCGTGCCAGAAGTTGTCGACGAGCGGCAACGCCATGAAGATCAGGTCGTTCGCCGTGCCCGCGATCAGCGCCGCGAAGAAGACGACGACGTGCGCCCGATCCCTCCGCACCGCGTGCACGAGCGCGAGGATCGCCGCGAGCAGGATCGCATGCTCCCCGAGCAGGAAGGTGGGCAACACGCCCCATTGCGCGAAGGGGCTCATCGCAGATCCGTCCGCACGAACATCCCGCTCTCGCACTCGTACCTGCGCACCGTGACCTCGTTCCCGATCGGAGCCCCGACGAGCACCGCCCGCCCCGTGTACACCGCCCTCGCGCCCGCCGGCGCGACGATCGGGGGCAGGAGCGAGCCGAGGCCCGAGCGCACGGCGTCGACGCGGATGCGCGTCCCGCCCGGCGCGACGATCACGGGCATCGTGCCCTCGCATTCCATCGTCGGATCGGGAAGGCCGAGGTCCTGCGGCGCGCCCTGGCCGAAGAGCTCGGCTCCCCGGAGCGCGTTGCCGCAGCGGGCCACGGCGAGGTCGCGCGACTCGAGCCTCACGAGCCCGGCGTCCGTGCAACCGCCGAGGCCCGTCATCGTCGATTCCTCGCCCGAGCCCTCGAGCGGGACGACGGAGAGCGCGCCCTCCGCCTCGGTCGACGCGCAGAGCACGGCGCCGAGCCTCCCCTCGTGCGAGACGATGCCCGCGATGGGCGAGCGGCAGCGCGGACCGAGCGCGCGCACGGCCGAGGTGCGAGCCGCCGCTCCCGGGCGCAGCTCGGCGCGCCGCACGGCGATGCACGCGCCGCCTTCGACGCCGCGCGGGCAGCTCGCCTCGCCGGCGCGGAACAGGATCTGCGAGGCCTCGTCCCCCGCGAGGGCCGCGACCTGACCGCGACGCGCGAGCGCCGACGGAGCGAGCTCGGCGAGGCGCTGGAACGGCGCGAACGCGAGCCGCGCGGCATCGCCCGAGGTCGCGAGCACGCGATGCTCGTTCAGCTCGTCGGCGCGCACCAGCGCTGCGATCGCGAGCCTTCCGCCCTCCCTCGAGGCCGAGACCTCGAGCGGCGTCGCGAGCGCCATCGGCCGACCGTCGGCGAGCCGCTCGCTCGAGGGCGCGTAGAGCGCCACGGCCTCGCCGACCATCGCGCCCATCGCATCGACCCGCTGCATCGCGATCGTGCCGCCCGCCGACGCGGGCGCGCCCCATACGAGCAGCGCCCCTTCGCCCTGACGCACGAGATCGAACGCTCCCGGCATGGAGAGCGCGCGCGGCGCGAGGATCGGCGCCGGCGGCGCGAGCTCGGGGGTGGGCCGCGCGGGCGCGTCGTTGCGCGGCGTCTCGCCGATCGTCTCGGCCTCCGTGCCCTTCAGGGCTTCCTGGGCGATGCGCGACATCGCGCCGAGGGCGATCAGGCTCCCGAGCTGCAGGCAGAGGCTGAGCGCCACGAGACCGCCCGCGATGTACTTCACGAGCCGCTCTTCCTCCTCGGTCGGCTCGCCCCCTTCGACGGCCGCGTCCGGGATCAGCACGAGCGCGAGCAGGCCGAAGCAGCTCAAGAGCCCGAGCAGCGCGAGCCACGGCGACCGGCCCTTGCCGATCACGTATTGGCCGCAGGCCCAGAACCACGAGGCCGTCGCGACGAGCGAGAACGGGATCGAGAGGATCTGCAGTCCCAGCTCCTGCGAACGCTGGGCGTAGTAGGCCGGAATCGAGAGCCCGATCGCGGCGAGGATGCCGAGGTTCACCCGGCGAGCCGTTCCGAAACGCACCTTGGGCTTCAGCCTTGCTTGATTCCGAGCTCCGAGAGCTTACGGCGCATTTCTTCCACGACCTCGGCGACCGGGCCCGTGGTTCCGGCGGAATGGTCCTCGGGTCCGGGCTCGATCACGATCCGGAACCGGACCTCCTCGAGGAAGTTCTTGTGGGGATCGACGAAGACCGAGCCGTTGTAGGGCTCCTTGTGCACGAGCGCCTCGGCGATGTGCGTCGGCGCGACGACGCGGGCGATGGCGCGCAGCACGTCGTGGACGTGGTGCGAGACCTCCTCGCCCTCGAGCTTCGCGTCCTCCTTCGAGCGCGAGCCGTAGAGGTCCACGATCCATCCGTGGCGCTCGGTGACGCCGCCCGGCTTCACGAGCTGGTTCGCACCGACCTCGTAGCGGACTCCGTGCTTCGTCGCGAGAGCCTGGAGGTCGTCCTTGGAGAGGCCCTCCGTGAACGGATCGATTTCGAGGTTCCCTTCCTGATGCGACATGCTCGCCTCCCCCGGTCCCCCCGGGCCTTCCTCGGACCGTAGCGTACCCCCATCCGGGGCCCCACGTCTCCGGGAGAGCTACGCACGGGTGGCGTGGACCGACAGGCACGGCCGCGTTACAAGCGCGCCATGGTGCAACACGGGAAGGGGATGCCCGCTTCGAAGGCCCGTCGGGGGCTCGCCTTCACCCTCGACTACCTGGCGTTCAGCGCGATCACGGCCCCGCTCACCGTCGGCCTGCAGCGCCACGGCGTGCACGCCTTCCTCGCCCTCGGTGTGGCCCTCGTCGCCTTCGTCTTCTTCGCGCTGCATTTCGAGACGCGCAGGCGCACCACCCCGGGACGCTGGGCCCTCGGCATCTCCTGGGACGCGGATGCCTGGCGCGTCGACCCGGCCGTCGCCGGCGCGGAGGCCTGGTGGACGATGCTCGTCGCCTTCCTCGGCGTGCTCGATGCCGCGAAGGCCGTCGCACGCGTCTCGAGCGGCCTCCCGCCTCCGCCCTTCTTCGGCCTGCCGCTCGGCGTCGTCGCGCTCCACGCGATCGTCACGGGCTCGGGGCTCGTGCGCTTCGTCGCCTCGCTCTTCGTCTTCCGCGGGCGCGGGTGGGCGGCGCTCGTCGGGGTCGCGCTCCTCTTCGTGGACCTCGGGAGCATGCTCGTCTCGGGCCCCGCGTTCCGGGCCTGGATCGTCGAGCGCGCCTACGTGCAGGCCGCCGAGGTCGGAACGCATCCGACGAACGAGAGCCTCGAGGCGATGGCGAAGTACATGCCGATCGGCGTGTGGACCGCGGTGATCTTCGGCGTGCCCTGGCTCGCCGCCGCGGCCCTGCGTTTCCGCCGTCAGCGCAAGCGCACGCCCGCCGTCACCACGCCCGAATAGAGCGGCTGCGCGAGCTGCCACGGCGACGGGAACGCCATGCCGAACCGCCCGTAGAACTGCCATCCACCGAAGCGCAGATCGACGAAGGCCTCGGCCCCGCCCGCGCCGCCGAAGGTCATCAGCTGGCCGCGCCGGTACGGATCGTTGAACGCGCCGCCGTTCACGGCGACGCCGGCCTCGTGCGGCGAAGCGCCGAGCTTCACGTGCAGGCTCGCCTGCCCCGCGACGAGGCGCTCCGAGAGGAACGTCGCCCAGGGGAGGCCGGCGAGCGGGATCACGTAGGGGTTCATGCCGCCCGCGCGGTTGCGCGTGAGGTCGTCCTCGCCGTGGCCCCAGCTCGCATGTTCTTCGAGCTGCAACCTTCCCCACTGCCGAGCGCGACGCCCGCGTACATCCACTGCCGCGCCATCATCACGGGCATGCCCGGACGGTTGCGCGGATCGGTCTGCCCGCCGCCCGTGTCGTAGCCCCACGCGCGACGGTCCGAGCGAACGTCGAGGCCGAGCTGCACGCCGACGGTGATGCCCGTGATGCGCGGATGGAAGCGATGCGCCTCCCACTCCTCGGAGCCCGCCTTCACGTCCCAATACGTGTAGCCGAGGCGCGGCTCGAAGACGAAGGTGTTCGGCGGGAGCACGAAGGTGTCGTCCGTGCCGCCCATGCGGCCGAAGAACCACTGCCGCACGCCGGGGATGAGCTCGAGCGAGTGGCGCGGCGCGAAGTGCCACTTCATCGACGGCATCAGCTGCGCGTAGCTGCCGTAGAAGCTGCGGCCCGAGTTGCGCTCGCCCTGCTGCCGGTACGCGAAGAGCAGGCCCGAGAGCAGCGCCTCGCCCTTGCCGACGATCGAGAGCTCGATCTTCCCGTTCGCGAAGCGCATCCCCTCGAAGCCGACGAGGACGGTGTCGGTGTTGTAGAGGAGGTGGAGCCGGCCCCCGGCCGCGAGGCCCGTGCGCTGCGCGTCGACGAGGGCCCAGCCGTTCCCCCCGAACGTCGGCGCGTGCCAGAACTCGAAGCCACCGGCGGCGGCGACCCTCCAGCCCCCGTCCGCCTTCGCGGACGGTGCGGGCCCGAAGCCCCAGGCCGCGCACGCGACCAGGAGCGCCCAAGCGATGCGGCGATTCCCCATGGGGCCCATCTATGGGCCCCGACGACGGAATTTCGAACCCCCAGATTGACAATGCTCGTTTTCACATCTATCTGACATGAGTCGGTGTCAGATACGCATGCCCCGGCCGGGCCGGGGGCCCCCAGCGAGGTTCGTCCATGAACACCCTGCACACGCTCCGCACCCCCGAGACCGAGGTCGTCGACGTCGCCATCGTCGGCGCGGGCTTCGGCGGCCTCTGCCAGGCCATCTTCCTGAAGGAGGCCGGCATCACGAATTTCGTGATCCTCGAGAAGGGCGAGGAGGTCGGAGGCACCTGGCGCGACAACACCTATCCGGGCTGCGCCTGCGACGTGCAGTCGCACATGTACTCGTACTCGTTCTACGGGAAGCCCGATTGGTCGAAGCGCTACGCGCCCTGGGACGAGATCCAGGGCTACATCCTCGACGTCACGGAGAAGTACGGCCTGCGGCCTCACATCCGCTTCGGCTGCGAGATCGACGAGGCCCGCTTCGACGAGAAGACCGGCACGTGGACCCGGTCCGCGCAGCGAACGGCAAGACCGTGGTCGCGAAGCATTGGGTCCTCGCGAACGGCCCGCTGCACGTCCCCGCGATCCCCGAGATCCCCGGCCTCGACAAGTTCGAGGGCAAGGTGATGCACTCGGCGCGCTGGGATCATTCCTACGATCTGCGCGGCAAGAACGTCGTCTCGATCGGCACGGGCGGAAGCGCGATCCAGTACTGCCCCGAGATCGCGCCCGACGTGAAGCAGCTCTACGTCTTCCAGCGCACGCCGGCGTGGGTCATCCCCCGCGACGAGCGTCGCTACTTCGGCATCCAGAAGGAGCTCTTCCGCCGCTTCCCGAGCCTGAGAGCTCCACCGCTCGCGCCTCTACTGGACCAACGAGTCGCGCGTCTGGCCGATCTTCAACCCGGCGCTCGCGAGCACGTTGCAGAACCTGGTGAAGCTCTCGATCAAGCTCCAGGTGAAGGACAAGAAGCTCGCCGAGAAGCTCACGCCCGACTACACGATCGGCTGCAAGCGCGTCCTGATCTCGAACAAGTGGTACCCGATGTTCAATCGGAAGAACGTCGAGCTCGTCACCGACGGAATCCGCGAGATCACCGAGACCGGCATCGTCACGAAGGACGGCGTCGAGCGCCCCGCCGACTGCATCATCCTGGGCACCGGCTTCATCGTCGACCCGCGCATCTACATGAAGAGCTTCGAGCTCACCGGGCTCGGCGGCCGTCGCATCCAGGACGACTGGAAGAACAACGCCGAGGCCTACTACGGCATCGCCGTGAGCGGGTACCCGAACTTCTACCAGCTCGTCGGACCGAACACGGGGCTCGGGCACAACTCGATCATCTTCATGATCGAGTGCCAGGCGAAGTACATCGTCGAGCTCATCCAGATGGCGAAGGCCGAGAAGGCGGACTACGTGGATGTGAAGGCGGACGTGCAGCGGGAGTTCAACGACGAGCTGCAGAAGGAGTTCGTGGGGACGGTGTGGAGCACCGGGTGCACGAGCTGGTACCAGCAGGCGGATGGGCGGAACGTGGCGATCTGGCCGTCGTCGACGTGGAGGTATTGGTTGGAGACGCGGAAGGTGCGGAAGGGCGCGTATGAGTTTGTGAAGTGCGCGGGTGGGGTGGGGGCGAGCGGGAGGGTGGCGGAGAGGGCCTGAGGCCTAGGCGCTCGAGGGCGGAGCAGGTGCCGCTCGTCTGACGGTGCGTGATGGCTTTGCCGTCGCGACCGTTGGGCGGGCGGTTTTGCGTTGGGGGCGGGGCGGGGGCCGATGGGGGCTCCGCGGTGGGAGCTGGGATTCCCTCGAATCCGTTGACACGGGCTATGCGGCAGTCGCCGTGTCGCAAAGGTTCTCCGCCTCCGCGGGGCTAATGCAGCCGAGCGTCGAGTGGAGACGCTCGCGATTGTAGAAGATCTCGACTTAGTCGAAGAGCGCGCGCGTTCGACGTCCACGGGGTCGTGTCGAGGAGCTCGACCTTGATGGTGCTGAAGAAGGACTCGGCGACGACGTTGTCCCAGCAGTTCCCCTTGCGGCTCATGCTGACGTCAACGCCGGCGTCGGCGAGCGCCCCGTAGGCGACGCGCTTCGTGTGATCGCAGACGATGGCGGATCTTCAAGGAAGACTCAGTTCGAGTGAGACCCGGTGAGCGTCAAGGTAGTTGCCGCCTGAAGTTCATGCGGTTGCCATCTGCGCGGCGTGGCGCCGCGGTGGCGTGAGCGATACCGCCGACGCGTTGGGCGGCACCAGGCTCGTCGACGGAGCTACTCCGACACGGAGCATCTCCGCCGCGCGAGCTCTCGTCTGCGGGTCGCGCGGATTGAGCGTCACGAGCGCGGGAGCGTCCCAGTGCCGCGTGGTGCGGCTCCATCGTCCGGGGTTTCGGCGACGGGCGGCCTCGTACACGGCGCGGCGCTCGACGAGCACGTCGACGTCGCGTCCGTGATGACGGTCGTCGGGCGTCACGAAACCGACGGCACTGTGAAGGTGCTCGTGGTTGTACCAGCTGACGAATCGCTCGACCCACGCCCACGCGTCGTCGACGGACCGGAACGGCCGTCGCGGATACGCGGGCGCGTACTTCAGCGTGCGGAAGAGCGACTCCGAGTACGGGTTGTCGTCGCTCACGCTCGGTCGGCTGAAGGACGAAACGATGCCGAGGCTCTGCATGGTGGCGAGCATCGTCGCGCCCTTCATCGGGCTTCCGTTGTCGGAGTGCAGCGTCATCACGTGAGGCTTCACGCCGTGCTCAGCGAAGGCTTCGGCGAGCGCCTGGCTCGCGAGCTCGGTGCTCTCCTCGTCGTGCACCACCGCCTTCATGATGCGGCGGCTCCAGACGTCGACGAAGAGGTACAGGTAGAAGAACCGGCCGCGGACGGGCGATGGAAGGTACGTGATGTCCCAGCTCCACAACTGGTTCGGACCCGAGGCGAGAATCTCCTCCGGTCGGTGGACGGTCCGAGGCTTGGTGGAGCTACGGTGGGTCATGAGGTCGTGCTCGTGGAGCACGCGATAGAAGGTCGATTCTGACGCGAGGTACACGCCACGGTCCGCGAGTCGCGGCACGATTTGCTTGGGCGAGACGTTGCGGAACTCGGGCGCGGTCGCCGTGGCGACGACGGCCGTGCGCTCGTCGTCCGAGAGCTTCTGCTTGGGTGTCGACCTGGGCCCGCGACGCAGGTCTTCGCCGCCCGCGGGAAGGCGACGCCAACGCTGCACGGTGCGTGGATGCAATCCGGCCTCGCGGCACGCCATCACGAATCGGCATCCGTTCGTCACGGCCTCGTCGAGCAGAGCGAGGGTGGAGGCTCGCTCGTCGGTCATGTGTCGTCGCCCTCGTCCCCCCAGAGGGCATTCAATTTTTTTCGGAGCACCAACAGCGCCGCCGTCTCCGCCAGCGCCGCCTCCTTCCGCTTCAACTCGCGCTCGAGGGTCTTGATGCGCTTCTGGTCCTCGCTCGTGCCGCTGCGCGCCTTCTTGGCGGCCGTGAGGCCCGCCACCGCAGCCGCGCGGACATCGTCGCGGAAGCGAGCGAGGTCGTCCTCGTGGAGCCCTTCTCGGCGGAGGAACGTGCCGAGCTCCGCATCCGCGAGCCCCGCCGATTCCATGACGACCCGGACCTTCTCTTCCGCCGACCACGCCTCCGGACGGATCCCCGTCGCGGAGCCGGACTTCGTCGGTCTCGACTTCTTCTTGGCCACGGGCGCAACCGTAGCCGCCTCGCGCAGCCATCGCGAGAGGGTCGGCTGATGGACCCCGACTTCCTTCGACAAGGCGTTCGCCGAGACCGCTCTCGGCCCCGTCATCCGCTGAACCATCCGTGCGCGAAATGCCGCGCTGTACTCCACCATCGTCGTTGCCTCTGCGCCCCCGAGACGTCATCACGAGAGGCGGCAACTATCCTGACGCAGGGGGCCCGTTCGTTGTCGTTCAGGTGCTCTTCGCTGAAAGCGTGGTCGAGGTTGATTCGAATCTGCAGCTGGTCGCGACCGTCAACCTGAGCGCGCCGCGATTCAAGCCACTCTGCCCCCGGCTCACGAACGAGCTCGAGCCGAACGTCCCACTGCTGGTCGCCGTCCACGACCATTCGGAAAGCCCGCTGCTGCAGCGCGCTGTCCGTTGGCTTGAGGGCGGTTGGCTCCGACTCCTCGGATGCGGCTGGGTCCGGGAGCTTAGAGGCGGCAATGTGAAGCGCAGCTGCCGACGCGGCCGTTGCCACAACCGCCTCGCGTCCGAAATCGGGGGGAAGCCCTGCTGCAGTACGTCGCGCGCGATAGCCGTTGGCCTGGTCGAGAAGCGGTGCCTCGTCCCGATCGAGCTGGACGCGTAGATCGTAGGCGATTCCGTCCGCGTCTTCGCCCCAGTGGATCCCGTCCTTGGTGTGGGAGACCTCGAAGCCCTCGACGTACAGCTCCCCGAAAAGGCGCTGCGAGGCGAAGGTATTCTCGGCTCCGAACACCTGACGCGGTCGCCACGCCTCTCCGACGCTGCCCTCGATCAATCTCTTCCTCCGGAAGACAGCGAAGCCGGCCCTGGACTGCTTTCCCTTCTCCATGAGCCCGGCCCAACCAGTCACGCGACGGCCTCCGCCGAGGTCAATATCGATGTCGGTTCGCCACACGACGGGGGGGCCGTTCGGCTTTGCGTAGTAGGGCGCGACCAGGATCTTGGGGTGCTCGTAAGCGAGCTCCTCCGACTTGCCGGACGCTGTGACCCGGATTCGAACGGTCCCATCGGCGATGAGCAGCCGATAGATGCTCGCAAGGTGCTCCTTGACCTTGTTGAGCGTCGAGCCGCGTGGCTTCACGCGGAGCCGACGCATGGTGATGACGGTGAAGTGGTCACGGGGCCGCCCCGGAGCGGTCTCCACGGGAAGGTAGTCCAGCCCCTCCCGCGTGATCTTGGGGACATCGAAGGAGATCGTGCGCTCGATGTCCTCCTCGATGGTCGATGTCCGAACGGACCATTCGTCCGCGAACCAACACGCGGCAGCCTTCATTCCGAGGCCGAACTCGCTCAACCCACTCGGGTCGTGCGGAGGCGTCGCGGGGCTGAACGCGCGAGGAAAGTCCTCGAGTCGAATCCCCGCGGCGCGGTCCGTTACCGAGATCTGATCATCATCGATGTGAATGTCGACCACCAGGGGGCCCGTGCTGCCCGCCGCGACCAGCGCATCACGGTGGGACAGGAAGCTCTGAATCGAATTGTCGACGAACTCGGCTAGGGCGAACCACGGCTTGTAGTTGAGCCGCGCGAACGCGGCGAACATCCCTGCGCGAGGGCGGATTTCGATCGTGCCCTCATCGACCGTCGGTCCCGCCTCCGGTCGAACCGATGCGCGGGCTGCCTTCGGTCGCGTTCTCCACGCGCGGAGCAGGGTCCGCTGCTCCGGTCCCGCGTCTGCGACAACGTCGAGAAAGCGATCGATGGAATCGGGTCGGAAGGCGTAGATGGTTTCCCGCCGTCCGTTTACGTGGCTGGCGAAACCCACGTCGGCCGCCTCCTCCAAGACGCTCAACGGGACGAAGAGAGAGAATCGGGTCGTCTTTCCAAGACGGCGATACGGATCGAACGACACCAGCACGGCACGGTCGTGCCCTTGTTCGACCCAGAGACCCATGAGTAGACACAGGCGTCCCTGCGTGGCCGTGACGGCACCGCTCTTTACCGGATTCTGGATGCGTCGTTCGAGTGGGTTCCGGCCGGTCGGCCCGACGATGCGAGCGTGCAGATCCACAGGGACGGGCACACCGTCGACCGTCAGTGTGCTTCGGGCGGGCCAGAAGGTCCCGGGGTCGTGCACCGTCAGATGTCCCGCAAGCACCTCGGCAACCAGCTCGGGTCCTTCGGTCGCGATTGGCGCATCGTCTTCTTCGTCTTCTTCGTCTTCTAGCGGCTCGTCACGCTCCGCGATTCGCTGAAGCAGCGCCGACTTCTCACGTCCTCCGTCGTCGAGCCCCAGCTCGCGACAAAGCTCTTTCAGTCGAACGCGTGGAAGGTTCTCGAGGAGGGTCGAGAGCGACACATCGGTCGCGGCAACAGTGGCCGCCAGCTGCTTGTGGACTCGTCGGTCCGCAACCTCGATCTCTATCTTGTCCGCGATGTCGAGCAGCTCGTCCCGTTTCAGGAGCTGAGCCACACGAGCCCTCCAGGGCCGCGACGTCTCGGGGCCCGTTGGCCAAAGCTCCGTCTGACCATTCACGTCACCGGTCATGAGACGGGAGACGAGGGTCGACTTGTCGCGTCCCTCGTCGGACAGACCCAACGCTCGACACATCGCCTTGAGCTCGTCGCGGCTTAGCTTTCCGACCAGCGTGGAAAAGTCGACGCGCCGAGCGTCCGCTAGGGCTTGGATCATGCCCTCCCGCGCGCGTCGATCGAGAACGTCGATCCCCGCATGGTCTACGAGCTCACGCAGGCGGTTCGCGTCGAGCTCTCGGAGTGCAATCTTGCGCCCGTCGAATGTGGCAAGGGTCATGGCTCGGAGGGACTAGGGGATAAGCTGCGATCCTCTGTCAGCACCGAAGTTTCGTACCATGGCGGCCAACCACATCGCATCAGCGAACAAACGGTTCGTGTCCGTTACGCGTCGGGGCGGCACGAATGGCTGACGGATGCGGCTCTGGGGCCTCCTGTGCGTGTGAGTGAGTCACCGCTCCGCGCTCGTTCGGTCCTTCGGGGGAGTCGAGCTTGAGTCCCGGTGCTGCTGCGGATCCCCCGTGGCACCTACGCCGATGGGAGCAAGGTCGAGCTCCGTGAGCGCAAGCCGTCGCGCCGCGGCCCTCCCGTCCTCTCCCAACACCGACGCGCCTCGCCCCCACCGTCGGCGAGCCTCCTCGACCGACGCCCACTCGTCACCGGCCCTCCTCACGTTCCCCCCGCGCCTCCCCACTGCACGCCGCATCCCGCTCCACGTCCTCCGGATACCGCAGACCGAAGCGCACGCCGCGCTCCCCGCTGTGGGCCTGGAACCAGGCGTCGAGGATGCGTCTCTCCGCTTCCGTCACCAAGACGAAGACGAAGTCTCCGTCGTAACGCGGGATCGTCGACGGTCCGGGCGGGATCGAGGTCCAGAGCACCTCGTAGGGAGGCTCGTGGGAGGCCGCGATCTCGTGGAGGACCGACGACAAGCGGTCCGCCATCCTCGTGGTCGTGCACCGATTCGACTCCCCGCCTGGCGTCGCTTCCCAGGCGGAGACCAAGGGGCGAGTCTCCGAGCCCACCGTGAGCCAGCATCCCCTCGTCACGCTGCAATGGGCCACGATGTCGGGACGACCGAGATGACGGAACCTCTCGGTCAGATCGGCGGCCGTGGGATCTTCGTTCACGACGCGCCGGGCCGACGCGGACAGGACGATCGCGCGCCTCGAGGACCGCATGGCGAATTCCGGTCCGGCCACGAGGTCCAGCCGGAAGGAGTCGGGGAGTCGAGTGTCGAAGACCACGGTGCGCGCGAGCTTCTCGACGTAGGGACGCGCGAGCGCCTCCCCCGCGACCATGCCTTCGTTCCCGATCTCGTCCGCCATGATGCGAGCGAACTCCTCGCTGTCGGCGTCGTCCGCGGAGAGCTCCGGGGAGCCGTGGCGACTCGATCCGCGCGGCGAAAGGTGCTCGAGCCCCAGGGCGGCGAGAACGAAGAGCCCGACGACGAGGCCTCCGACGATCCGCCCCGTCCTCGTCTTCCTCGGCGCCTCGATCGTCGCACGCCCGCGGAGGGTCGCCGCGTGGAGCGCGAAGACGTTCCTCGCACGCTGGGCGAGCGCCTCCGGGAGCCCGTCCGTCGCGAGCTCCGGACGCGGCTGACGGTCGAGACCCCGAAGCGCGCCCCGTGCGTCGGGGAAGCGCCGAGCCACGTCACGGAGCTCGTCGAACAGGGCGGGCGAGATCCGTCCGCGCACGAGCTCCGCCCGTCCACCGCGGATCCGGAGGGCGAAGATCTCGTCGAGGCGCGCCAGCGAGACGCCCCCGAACACGAGGAGCGGGACGCCGACGATCGAGACGAGGACGAGGTGCGACAAGGGCTTGGAGCTCCGAACGCGTGACGGCCGCAAACGTACGCGAAGAACGGAGCCCCGCATCCAGATCCGCGACAGGGTTCTACGCCAGCGGCATCTTCCAGGCTCACTGCATCGCGTGCTCGGCCGCTCCATCGCGCTCGACGCCACCCCACGCTCGGATCACGGTGCGCGCCATGTCGACCCCGGCTTCCGCGAGCCCGGCGCGCGTGCCGGTCGTCCCCGTCTTCCTCCCCGCCGTGCTCTTCGCGCTCGCATGCTGCTCGTCGGTCGGGCTCGTCCCCGTGTCGCATGGGCGGACGATGTTCGCGGGCCTGCTCGCCGCCGCGGCTTCGGCGTTGCCGACCGTGATCGCCACCTGGGCGCTCTTCGGAGTCCGACGGGGCGACCCCGCGGGAACGCGACGGCTCGTCGCCGCCTGCGTCCTCGTCCTCGTGTTCGTCGCCTACCGCGCGTGGGCCGATTACTCCCGCGACGAGGGCGCGCTCGCGACCACGGACGTCGAGTCGATCCCGCACATGCGCGCCGCGATCGACGCGGACCGTCCTTGGGAGCTGCTCTCGTACCTCTTCGCGCTGTTGCCGACGTGGCTCGGCGGGGGCGTGGCGTATCGCTGGCTTCGCGCGAGGCGTTCGGCGTAGCGGGCGACCACGCGGTTCGTCCGGCTGCTATCCGTCGAAGAGGTCGGCCTTCGATTCGCGTCGCGCGAGGGCCTCCGAGACGCGCATCGCATGGGGCCCGACCAAGAGCACACGGAGGTCTCCGCGTCGCACCTCCGCGTAACGCTTGCAGCGCACGCATCGAATGACCTGCACGTCGGTTCCCGTCTACGCGAGGGGCGCGACGAGGGGCACGGCGGAGAGCACGACTCCGAATGCGCGACCGTGGAGGAGAACGAGCGTCCGCCGGAGTGCCACGGTCGACTCGTCGCTCGCCACTCAACCGAACGGCCGCTTACGTCTTCGGCGGGCAGAGGATGACCGTGGCGAAGAGCCCGCCTCAACCCCCGAACACCTCATCCACCGTCGCCGCGAAGAGGATCCGCTCGGCGAAGCGATCGAGCTCCTCGATCGACGCCGACGCGAGGCGGCGGGTCACGTCCTCGGACAGAGGGCCGAACTTGAGCCGTAGCTGACGCGCAAGCGTTTCGGCGCGTCCCTTGGCTTCGCCCTCGGCGCGTCCTTCGGCCCTGCCTTCGGCGATCAATTTCTCGGCGGTGGTCACGATGTCCTCCTCCATGCGAGGCCCGGCGGCGTCCCGTGCGAGTCGTCGGACATCGGCGAGCGGCGGACTTCCGACGACGAGAGCATAGCGCAGCGTGACGAAGAGATCGCGCCGGCCCGCCTCTGTTCGCGCGAGCGCGCGCATCTCGACGAGGAATTCGGCGAGGTCTGCCACGAGGTTCGTCGACGTGCGGGCTCGCTGGAACAGCCGCAGGACGAGCTTCACGAGGTCCGTGAGGGATGGCCTCGACCGCACGTCCTCGGTTTCAGCGGCTGTCAGGTCGTCGAGCGCGAAGGCGAAGTCGAGGAGGAAGGGCGATAGCGCCCCGCGGATGTCGTCCGGCAGGACGAAGAGCTCCGAAAATCGCCGAGGCGCCGTCCATCCCGAGGTGCCGTGGTGCAGCACGACCGGAATGATCGGCGGAAGCCCCTCCGCCGCCGTGCCTCCCTCGCGGAGCCTGGTCGCCCAGATGGCCTGCATGTAGCCGAGCAGGCGGAGCGGCATGAAGGGATCGCTCGAGCTCTGATGCTCGAAGAGGAGGTAGAGGAGGGTCTCGTACCCGTGCAGGCGCACGGAGTAGAGAAGGTCGCTCTCGCTCTGTCGCAAGGCTTCGTCGACGTACGAGCCCGGCACGAGCGCGAGGGAGGTCCAGTCGATGTGCCGCGCGAGGTCGTCGCCCAGGACGAAGGCGAGCTCGCCCGCGGCATGCTCCGGCCGCCCGAACGTCCAGCGGAAGAGGCTGTCGTGCGGGTGGTGCAGGGACGGGACGTCGAGGACGTCGGCGAGGCTCCCTGCCTTCTTCGATTCGTCGGGCGGTTCCATGGGGACCGTCCACGTGCTCGGTCGCGCGAGGTCGCGGTTGTGCGAGGCGAGGGCCTCGCGTGCGTCCGCGCACGTTCCGGCGTGTGGCACCTGGTGGCACCGCGAGCTCTCTCCTGGTTCCACATCCTGATCACGGCGATCGGGGACGTGCAGGCGCGAGCTCTTCCGCGCATTCGTGCGTGCGGGCCTCGAGGCGAAGGATCGCGGCGTGGTCGAGAGGAGCCAGATGGCGGCGCGCGTCGTCGGCGTGCGAGGGGCGGGTCGTTCACGGGCTCGATGACTCGTCCTTCGTCGTGGAAGGGCCGACTCGACGCCTGCCTGGGGCCGGCCCGCGCGGTCGGCTCCGACGCGACTCGCCCTCAGATCCCCCTCCTCCGCACCTTCCAATCCGACGCGCTGCACAGCGCGCACGACCCCTCGAACTGCGCCCGTCCCGAGGCGTCGTCCATGAGCCGGGCGCGCAGCCACGCAGTCATCGGACCGCGGTAATGCCCCGCGTCGCCGAGCGCGGCGTAATGACCCGCGGTGAGCAACGTGCCCCAGACGACGGGGACGTTCGTCGCGTCGTAGACGGGCTTCTGGTTGAGCGTCGGGATCGCGATCACGTCCATGCCCCCCGAGACGAGGAACATCGGTCCGCGCTGCTGCGCGTCGGAGGCGGAGTCGTGGCCGAGCCCGATGGTGTACGGGCAGAGCGGCACCGTCGCGACGATGCGCGGATCGCGCCCGAGCATGATCGCGGAACGTGTCAACGAGTTCGAGACACCGTCGGTTGAAAATCTATGAAGGAAGCGAGGTCGCCGACGCAGCGCCGCCGGTGAGTCTCTCGACTCCAGGCAGAGCGATGTGCGGCGCTGGGCTCCGGCGCTCCGTGGGCTCATTGCGAGTCCACGTTTCGTCCGGAGCGCTGAGGGCGTTCTCGACGGGCACGAGGGTATCGTCGAGGACGGGCGGATTGATGTGCACCACGCTCGGTGGCCGGTGCGCGATGGGACGGCCGCGCACGAAGCGCGCTGGGTGGGTCTCGAAGGCAGCGTCGAGCGTGCGCTGGCGCGCCGCGGCGAGCTCGTCGACGCGTCCGAAGTAGACGTCGGCGGGCGTGAAGAGCGCGAGGCCGTGATGACGATGAGCGTCGTTGTACCAGTCGAAGAACTCCGCGCACCACGCGCGCGCCTCGACGACGTTCGCGAAGCGACCGGGGTAGTCGGGCTGGTACTTCACGGTCTTGAAGCACGACTCGACGAAGGGGTTGTCGTTCGAGACCCGAGGGCGCGAGTGGCTCTTGTCGACGCCGAGCTCTCCGAGGAGGCTGGAGAAGCCGTGTGCCACCATCGGCGCGCCGCGGTCCATGTGGACCTTCAGCGTTCCGGGCGCGATGTCGTAGCGCTCGATGGCCTCGGCGAAGAGCTGCTTCGCGAGGGCGCTGTTCTCGCGCTCGGCCACCATCCACGCCACCACGTAGCGGCTATAGAGGTCGAGCACGACGAAGAGGTTCAGGAAGGCCCCGCGCACGTACGTCGGGAGTTTCGTCACGTCCCAGGTCCAGACAGCGTTCGGGCGATTCGCTTCGAGCCTCGGGACAGCATGATGGGTTGGCGCGCGCTGGTCGCGACGCTCTCGCGTCTCGCCCTGGTCGGCGAGCACTCGGTACATCGTGCGCACCGAGCACAGGTAGTCTCCCTCTTCGAGGAGCGCTCCGTAGACCTCGGACGGAGTCTGGTCGACGAAGCGTTCCGAGTGGAGCTCGGCGAGAACCTTCGCGCGCTCCTCGGCCGCGAGCTTGCGAGGGCTCAGCGGCCTTCGGCGCGGACCGTGCTTGCGAGGAGCCTTCTGCCGATAGACGGTTGCACGCGACAGTCCGAGTGCATCGCACGCAGGCGCAAGAGGAACGACGGGGTCGCGCTGTTCGATGAGCTCCATCATTCGTCCTCGATTCCCGGGAGCGCGACCCCGAGAATCTCGTGCGCTTTTTTCTGGAGGTCCAGAAGCGCGTTGGCCACACGGAGCCGGTGCTCGAGCTTCGCCTTCTCGCGCTCCAGCTTCTCGATCGCGATGTCCTTCGCATCCTTCATCGGCTTGCGGCCGGACTTCTTCGGCTCGAGACCCGCGATGCCCTCGCGCTCCCGCTGGACGCGCCACTGCGTCAGGTGCGAGCTGTAGATGCCCTCGCGGCGCAGAAGCGCGGCAAGCTCTCCTCGCTCGCAGGCATCGGCCTCCTCGAGGATGCGCCGCTTCTCCTCGGCGCTGAATCTCCTCCGCTGGCGGCGGTCGTTCTCGGGCGCCGCGACCACTTCGGTCCGCGGCTTCTTGCTCGGTGGCTTCGGCACGGCTCTCTCCAGTCCGCCCTTCTTACGACAGAGAATGGGGGCAGGCCGGTGTCTCGAGACTCATTGGCACACAGGGATCGCGCCGCCGCCGCCCTGCGAGTGGCCCGCGGCCGCGATGCGGGCGGTGTCGATGCGCCCCTGATAGCTGCTGCCGGCCCGGCCGTTCTCGGCGATCACCCACTCCATGCAGGCCTTCATCTCCGCGCCCGTGCCCGCGTTGGGGGTGTTGGCCGCCGCGACGACGAAGCCGTGGCTCGCCCAATGCGTGAGCAGCGCGTTGTAGAACGAGGGGGTCGAGGTCGTGCCGTTGCCCCAGACGACGACCGGATGGCGCACTCCGCCGGCGCCGAGCGTGGCGGGCCGGTAGATCGTGCAGTCGGCGGGGCTCGATTCGGTGGTGGTCGCGTACGGACCGGCGGACGCGAAATCCGTCACCGAGGGGAATCCGGTGGACGTCAGGCCCACGGCCGAGGCGCCGGCATCGAGCGCTTCCGAAGCGCTCTCGAGGTTGGGGGATGCACAGCCCACGAACATCAGGAGGCTGAGCGACCAGAAAGTCGACGTGCGGTTCATGTTTCGACGGTGACAGCGGATCGGCCGCGCGCGACAGGGGGGGATCGATGACGGAGCGCGCCATCGAGGTGCCCACGCGAAGCGGGTCGAACCCGCGACGACACCGCGCTTCCTCACGGCTCGCGAAGTCATGACGGCGACGGACGGGCGGCAGCATGTTCGTTCCATCGCGTCGCACGCGGACGTTGATGCTCTCCACGACGCCTGGGTATCGTTCGGAGCGTGAGCACCTTCGACGACGTCTTCTCCTTCCTCGACACGCTCGGCGACGACTTCCGGCTGTGGAGCTCGTTGCGCCGTCCTCCCGACGCGGCGGCCATCGCGGCCGCCGAGGCTCGGGCCGGCTTCCCGTTCCCGCCGGAGTACCGGGAGCTCCTCGCGCGCGTCGGCGCCCTCTACCTCGACGTGAACGAGAGCGTCTGGCCTCGCCCCGCGGAATTCGAGGTGCGTCCTCTCTGGCAGATGTGCTTCGGTTTCTGGGTCCACGGCGTGCACGACCATCCCGACCTCGACGTCACCGCGAATCGGGTCGGCGACTTCTGGCCCGTGCTCCGCATCGCAGGTCTCGGGCTCGCCGACGCGGTCGGCTACGACCGGAACGGACGCCTCTCGCGTCTCACCGACGAGGGAATCGTGCCCGTCGAAGGCACGTTGGCCGACCACGTCCTCGCCGCGATGCGGACGCTCGCCGAGGATCGGGAGCGGCTCCGCACCGAGCCCATCGTCCCCTTCGAGACGGGGACCCACGAGCGACGTGCGACGATCACGTTGGCGATCGCCACCGCCGCCTCGGCCCTGCCCGCCGCGCTTCAGGGCGCGCTCGAGGAGCTCGGCGCGACCCATCGAGTCTGCGTCCTCGACGACGAGGGCGGAGAGGAGGTCGGCGCGCTCGACGACTTCGCGACGCGCACGAACGACGCCATCCTCGAGCTCGAGGTCGAAGGACGCGCGCTCGAGGTCTCCGCGTCGCTCCCCTTCGCCGCCGGAGGCCCGATCAAGCTCTTCCTCCAATCCGTCGCGAGGCCGGACTCGGACGCGATCGCGGCGCGATCGCTCGAGGTGCTCGAGCGACACCTGAGCCGACTCGGCGAGGTCGTCGAGCGCTCCACGAACTTCTGAACACGAGCCCGATCAGTCGAGACCGATGCCGCGCGCGCAGTGGGGGCCGCCCCAGTGCTCGACGATCCGGCCTTCCTCGAATCGCAGGATCGCGGTCCCGTTGATGATCACCTCGCGACCGGAAGGCGGGACGCCCATGAACGGCGCTCCCGTGTGCGTGCCCCGCAAGGTCCAGTTCGAGACGACGAAGTCGCCCCGCTCGATCAGGACCTCGACGCTCCAGCGTGCGTCCGGGAAGGCCGCCTTCGCGTCACGGTAGTACCGGGCTTCGATGTCGCGGATGTCGGTGCCGGCCGCTTCCTTCCCCGTGCGCTCCATCACGTGGGTCGAGAACCCGGGGGCGAAGAACTCGTAGACGGCGTCGTAGTCCCCGGCGGTCATGCGCGCGCTGTAGGCGCCGAGACGTCGTGCGTTCGGCCCGGCGAGGAGGACGGGCGGCAGGGGGCTCTTGTCGGTGGCGGCGGTCATCGAGGTCTCCTTGGCGAGGAGCTTGCCCGGGGCCGTCGGGTGAGGGAAATGCATGATTCCCATCCTGCTCATCGAAATGGTGCATGTGCGATGCGGCTCGCCGGAATCGATCTGAACCTCCTCGTCGTGCTCGACGCCGTCCTCTCCGAGCCGACCGTGACGCTCGCGGCGAAGCGCCTCGGCATGTCCCAATCGGCGACGAGCCACGCCCTCGCGAGGCTGCGCGACCTCCTCGGGGATCCGATCCTCGTGCGCACCCGCGGAGGCATGGCGCCGACGCCGCGGGCGCTCGCGCTCGCCGCGCCCGTGCGCGCGCTCCTCGAAGAGGCGGAGCGCGCCATCCGTCCCCCGGTCTTCGATCCGGCGACGCATCGAGGCTCGTTCACGGTCGGGCTCGACGACGCCACGCAGGCCGGCATGTTGCCGGCGGTGGTCGGCCGGCTGCGCGAGCTCTCCCCCGGGATCGATCTCCGCGCCTCCACCGAGCCGCCGGCCTCGCTCCCGGAGCTCCTCGAGCGCGGGCAGCTCGACCTCGCCGTCACCGCGATCCCGGAGGCGCCGCGAGGGCTCCGGACGGAGCCCCTGCTCCGGGCTCGGTACGTGGGCATCGCCCGGCGCGGTCATCCGGGGATCGGAAAGCGCATGACGCTCCCGAGGTTCGTGGCCCTCGGTCACGTCGCCGTCGAGACGCGGGGCTCGGTCGATCTCGCGGTCGATGCCTGGCTCGCCGAGCGAGGGCTCGCGCGACGCGTGGTCGTGGCGACCTCCTCGCCGCTGGCCGTCCCGGCGATCGTCGCCGGCAGCGACCTCGTGGCCTCGGTGCCCGAGCCGCTGCTCCCCCTCGTCGAGCGTCAGCTCCGACTCGCGCGCTTCGCGCTCCCGCTGCCCCTCGAGCCCGTGACGGTCTCCCTCGTCTGGCACGAGCGCACGGAGCACGATCCGGCCCGACGGTTCCTCCGCGAGCTCTTCCGCTCCCTCCACGGGCAGAGGCCGCGAAGGCGCGCCGAGTAGGCGTCCGGGCGCCCAGCGACGGGCGATGCGCCGCGGACGCTCGGCCTCCGCCTTGCGATCGGACCGTCCCTCGCGGACGCTTCGCCCATCGTGACCACGCGCCCCGAGACCTCCGAGGCCCCGACGCCGAACGACACCGCGAACGCGATCGGCACCGCGCGCTTCGTCGCGACGGCGCTCGTGACCTCGGTGGTGAACCTCGTGCTGAACGCGCTCGCGTACGCGCTCGTCCTCGCGGACTTCTACCGCGCGCACCCCGCCGGGCCCCCCGACTTCGTGAGGCAGCTCAATCGGCCCGCGGATCAGCTGATCGTCTGGGCGATGGTCGTGACGTCGCTCTCGATGGGTCTCTTCATCACGGTGGTGATGAAGTGGTCGGGCGCGAAGACCTTCGGGGCCGGCCTCAGGCAGGGCGCGATCGTCGGCTTCCTCTTCTGGACCTCCGTCAATTCGGGGCTCTACGCGTCCTCGAACGTCTTCTCGCTCCCGAGCGTGCTGGTCGACACCCCGCTGAGCGCGCTCTCGATGACGCTCTCGGCCGCGTGCGCGGCCTTCCTCCTGCACCGCGGGCGGTGAAACGCAGCGCGTGCTGGGATCCGGGGCGCGCGGGGGAGCCCCGCGGCACGCACGACGCTCCTAGCCGCCGCCGATCCGCGGCGCCGCGAAGCCGAAGAAGATCTCGGAGACGAGCTCGCGGCGGCTGTCCACCGAGGCCTTCTCGAAGATCGACTTCAGGTGGTCTTGCACGGTGTAGGGCGAGAGGTGGAGCGTCTGCGCGAGGTCCTTGGTCGAGAGGCCGCGCAGCACTCCGTCGACGACGTCTCGCTCGCGGGAGGTGAGCGCGAGCGCTTCCGACACGAGGGTGACGATCTCGGCGGGACGCGAGGGCTCGATCGCGACGACGGCGTTGCCGGGTGCGAGGGGCGCGCCGCGGAGCGTCATCGGACCGTAGCCGGGGACGAAGACGCGCTGACTCACGGTGCAGCCGGCGGCCGCGGCACGGGCGACCGCGCGCACGACGAGCGGATGGCCCACCGCGCCGCGATCGAGGCTCGCGATCGCCTCGAGCAGGGTGCGCCCGTCCGCCGTGGCGCTCGCGAGCTCGCCGCGCTCGAAGACGAGGATCGCGGGACCGGCCGGCGAGCCCGCGGGCCGCGCGCGGCCGCGCACCATCGACCCGCGCAGGCCGCTCGCGAGGATCGGTGCGATCTGCTCGAGGAACGCACGCTCGTCCGCCGTGAAGGGCCGGTTCCCCGCCCGCATCATCCCGACGCCGCCGAAGGCCGTGTCGCCGACCCCGAGGACCCAGCGGAGCTCCTGCCGGAACCCCATCGGCGCGAGGTGGTCGCGCGCCCGGGCCTCGGCCGCCACGGGATCGTGGGCGTCGTCCTCGCCGAGCACGGCGAGCGTGCGTCGCTCGGCCTTGAGCGTGCGGAACGCGAGCGGCCCGGGATTCGCGTACTCGAGGTCGAGGAAGCGCTCGAGCGCCTGCGCGTCCTCGTCGAGCGCGTAGGCCACGGTGCTCGTGATCATCGTGGTCGCGGGATCGAACGTGGCCCAACAGCTCGAGTCCACCGGAACGACGCGATGCACGAGCGCGCTCGCTTCCTCGAGCAGCTGCGCGGAGCCGAGCGGCGCGCGCATCCGTTCGAGGAGCTCCCTCCGTACCCGCTCGGCCCGGACCTCGTTCCACATGGGGAGCATTCTCGACCCGCGAGCCCCGCGCGTCACCCCCCAGCTTCGTGGGGGGTCGTCGAATCCCACGGTCCTGGGATGCCGGGAAAGCCGTTGCGGCTCCCATCTTCTCCACGAGAGGCGCGGACGAAGCGCCCCCACCCAGGAGGAAGCCATGATTCCCGTTCGACTCAACCACATCGCTCTCGACGTCCGTGACCGTGCGCGCTCGATCGCCTTCTACCGCGACCTCCTCGGCGCGGAGGTCGTGGCCGAGGACGTCCCGCACCGGATCACCTTCCTGCGCCTGCCCGGCTCGTCGAACTACAGCGACCTCGCGCTCCACGAGCATCCCGACCGCGACGCCGCCTATCCACCCGGCGTGATGCGCATGGCGCACACCGGCTTCGACGTCGCGCACGCCGAGGACCTCGTGCGGGGCTTCGACTTCTTCACGGCGCGCTCGCGCGTGTTGCTCGCCGCGGATTTCGGCATCGCCTGGTCCGTCATGGGCGCGGATCCCGACGGGAACGTCGTCGAGCTCGAGCTCTTCCACGTCGGCGCGACGAGCGACCAGCCCGGCTTCGCGCCCCTCGACGTCGAAGCCCTGCGGCGGAAGTGCGCGTGAGCGCCCTCCGTCCCGGTGCGAGACGGCCCGGGATGGCGCGTCGATGCGGCCGTGGACGTCCGGACCGGCGGAGCCCGAGCCCCGGATGCCGCGGTGCGCACGTGTAGGTCCGGATGCTCCGAAGTCTCCGCATTTTCAGCGGAATCCACCGTCGGGTCGGTGACGTGAACTGGTTGGTCATGCAACCCTCGCCATTCGGTTCGGATTCGAACGGGAGGCCGCATGCGCGACGTCGGGCATTCGAGAAAACGTCTTTGGGGGATCGTCTTGGCGACGTGCTCGCTGGCCATGCCCGCGACCTCGTTGGGTCAGACCACGGTCAACGTGTCCGACTCCTACGACGACGCGACCGGCATCAACGCGGCGGCGAGCTCGGGATGGCGGATCGGCTCGTCCCGGCTCGGCTCGGCGCTCTCGAACGTCGACGTCGGCGACGGACGGGACGGGAACTGTAGCGTCCCCGCGGGAAGCGTGAACATCAGCACGGCGAGCTGTGCGGGGAGGGCCACGGCGGACGCGCCGGCGTACGCCCTCTCGAGCGCGGCGGCGGCGGGGCAGGCGGTGGTGAGCCTCGGCGTGGCGCCGACGGGGATCGTGGTCGGCGACGAAGTCGTGATCTACACCGCGCGCGGAGCCGCTTCGGCCGACGCGGGAGCCTACGAGGTCGCGCGGGTCTCCACGGTGGGAGCGACGTCGCTCACGCTCGACCGCAACCTCTCGCGGGCCTACGCGGTCGCCGGGAATTCCCGCGCGTTCGTGCAGCGCGTCCCGAACTACAGGGACGTCACGGTCGCCGTGGGCGGCTCGATGTTCGCCCGCGCGTGGAACGGCTCCATCGGCGGTCTGCTCTTCATCCGCGCCAACGGCACGGTCACGGTGAACGGCGTCATCACGATGGATGCCGCGGGCTACTCGGGCGGCATCAATCCCAATGTCGCCTACGGCGGAGGGCGTCGCGGCGAGGACACGCTCGCCCCCGGCACCACGCAGACCTACACCGCCGGCACGGGTGGAGGTGGCGGCGGTGACGCGGAGTGGTGCCACTCCGGACAGGGCGGCGCCGGTGGAAGCCATGGGACCGCCGGTGCGGCGGGCGGCGCGGCCTTCTACAGCTGTGGCGGCGGCTGGGTCTACGGCGGCGTCGTCTCGCAGACGGGCGCCACCTACGGCAACGCCGCGTTGAGCCTCCTGACGATGGGCTCGGGCGGCGGCTCGGGCGGACAGGACGGCGACAACCCCGACGGCGGCGGGAACGGCGGCGCCGGTGGCGGCGTGATCGCGATCCAGGCGAGCCGCATCGTCGTCGCCGCGGGCGGCCTGATCACGGCCAACGGCGCGACGCCCGGCCAGAGCCCAGGAGAGACGGGCGGCGGCGGCGGCGGCGCGGGCGGCGCGATCCGCCTCGCCAGCGGCTCGATCGCCAACGGCGGAACGATTCGCGCCCTCGGCGCGGCCGGCGGTGCGGCCGACCCGAGCCGAGCGCCGAACGCCGGCGGTGCGGGCGGTGCGGGTCGCATCGCGTTCGCGTCGCCGAACATCTCGGGGAGTGGCGCGTCGCCGGCCGCGACGACGGTCTCGACCTCGTACGTGAGCGCGTCGGTGACCTCGAACAACCGGCTCTCGGGTCAGAGCGACGTCGACCTGGTGACGGGGTTCAGCGTCTCCGTCCCGACCCTTCCGGGGGGCACGAGCGCGACGATCCAGTTCTCCCAGGACGGCACGACGTACTACTCCGCGGCCGGTGCGGCCGGAGGTACGACCGGGCTCGCCGTGGGCTCGAACACGTTCAATCTCTCGAGCCTCGGCTTCGTGGGGGCGAACTTCCTCTATCGCGTCGCCCTGACTCCGACGAACGCGGCGACGGTGGAGCTCGACGTCGCGACCGTCTCGTATTGCTCGGATCCGGGAGCCGACACCGATTCGGATGGCATCGGCAACCTCTGCGATCCGGACGACGACAACGACACGGTGGCGGACGCCTCGGACAACTGCGCGCTCGTGGCGAACCCCGGCCAGGAGAACAACGACCTGGACGCGCAGGGTGATGCCTGCGACCTCGACGACGACAACGACACGGTCGCGGATGTCGGCGACAACTGCGTGTTCGTGCCGAACGCCGGCCAGGAGAACAACGACGGGGACTCCGAGGGCGACGTCTGCGACCTCGACGACGACAACGACATGATCGCGGACCTCCTGGACAACTGCACGTTCGCGGCGAACCCGGGCCAGGAGGACAACGACCTGGACGCGCAGGGTGATGCCTGCGACCTCGACGACGACAACGACATGATCGCGGACCTCTTGGACAACTGCGTGTTCGTGCCGAACGCCGGCCAGGAGAACAACGACGGCGACTCCGAGGGTGACCTCTGCGACCTCGACGACGACAACGACGCGGTTGCGGACGCCGGCGACAACTGCGTGTTCGTGCCGAACGCCGGCCAGGAGAACAACGACGGGGACTCCGAGGGTGACCTCTGCGACCTCGACGACGACAACGACGGGGTCGCGGATCTCGGCGACAACTGCGTGTTCGTGCCGAACCTCGGTCAGGAGAACAACGACGGGGACTCCGAGGGCGACCTCTGCGACACGGACGACGACAACGACACGGTCGCCGACGTCACGGACAACTGCGCGCTCGTGGCCAATCCGGGCCAGGAGAACAACGACGGGGACTCCGAGGGCGACCTCTGCGACACGGACGACGACAACGACACGGTCGCGGACGTCACGGACAACTGCGCGCTCGTGGCCAATCAGGGCCAGGAGAACAACGACGGGGACTCCGAGGGCGATGCCTGCGACACGGACGACGACAACGACGCGGTCGCGGACATGTCGGACAACTGCCCGATGATCGCCAACGGGGACCAGGCGAACGCGGACGGAGACTCCGAAGGCGACGCCTGCGACACGGACGACGACGGGGACGGACTCGCCGACGCGGCGGACAACTGCCCGCTCGTGTCGAATCCGTCGCAGACCGACGCCGACATGGACGGGATCGGCGATGCCTGTGACGGCGACGTCGACGGCGACGGGGTGCTCGACACGACCG
Source organism: Polyangiales bacterium (assembly GCA_046351215.1). GTDB lineage: Bacteria > Myxococcota_A > Polyangia > Polyangiales > Houyiibacteriaceae > JAXLYX01. The sequence goes on from JAXLYX010000008.1 coordinate 55,114, forward strand.
ACAACTGCGTGAGCGTCGCCAACCCCGACCAGACCGACACCGACGCGGACATGCAGGGCGACCTCTGCGACACGGACGACGACGGCGACACGGTCGCGGACGGCTCCGACAACTGCTCGCTCGTGGCCAACGCGGGCCAGGAAGACCTGGACAACGACGGCCAGGGCGATGCCTGCGACCCGGACATCGACGGCGACGGCGTGTCGAACACCGACGAGACGGCGAACAACATGGATCCGCTGGATCCGGACAGCGACGGGGACACGATCCCCGATGGCGTCGAGTTCGTGGACGGCGGGAACACGGCGGTCGACACCGACGGCACGGCTCCGATCGACGCGCTCGACACCGACAGCGACGGGGACGGACTGTCCGACTCCGTCGAGGCCGGGGACGCCGATCCGCTGACGAATCCCGTCGACACCGACACGGACGGGACTCCCGACTACCGCGACACCGACTCGGACGGCGACACCGTCGCCGACGGGACGGACAACTGCCGGCTCGTCTCGAACCCCACCCAGGTCGATGCCGACATGGATGGGCAGGGCGACGCCTGCGACGGAGACGTCGACGGAGACACGATCCTCGACGGGGCCGACAACTGCCCGATGGTCGCGAACACCGATCAGGCCGATGCCGACATGGACGGCCAGGGCGACGTCTGCGACGGCGATCGCGATGGAGACTCCGTTCCGAACGGCACCGACAACTGCCCCGATGCGGCCAACGCCAACCAGGCGGATGGCGATCAGGACGGGATCGGCGACGTGTGCGACAGCGTCGTGAATCCGGACGGCGGAGTGCCCGACGCGGGCACGCCCGACGGCGGCGGCGTCGACGCGGGCATGGCGGACGGCGGTTCCGGAGCGGTCGTCGGCGGCGCCTGCGGCTGCTCCGTGCCGGGCGCGTCGTCCTCTTCGACCGGCGGGCTCGCCTCGCTCCTCCTCCTCGGCCTCGTCGTCGCTCGGCGTCGGAAGGCTCGTGGGGAGCGGTCGCGAGCGCGCTGATCGATCCGACCCTGCTCGATGGCCCCCGGTGAGCACGCCTCGCCGGGGGCTTTCGTTTCGCGCGTGGTTCCGAGCCGGCTCTCGCGCCCGACGCGTACGCCGTCCGGTGCATTGATCTCCCGCTCGTGGGATGAGACACATCGACCATGAATGAAGCGTCGAGTGGCTCTCTTTCCTTCTACGTCTCGTCCGGCCGCGCACCGGCGCGGGGCATCGCGCTCGGGGTCCTCGCCGGCCTCGCCGGCGGGACGTTGCTCGCGTGGGCGTACTCGTACCTGCTCGTGTACCTGCCGATCGCGGGCTACGTGACCTTCCTCATCGCCGCCGGCTTCGGCGGCTTGGTCGGTGCGCTCACGGGCTTCGTCCTGCGGTTCGGTCGGGTGCGCAACGCGGCGATCGGCGCGCTCGTCGGTCTCGTCGTCGCGTTGATGGTCGAGTACGTCGCATGGGCCGTCTGGGTCCACGCCACGCTCGCGCGCGCCGATGTGGAGAGCAGCACGCTCGGCTTCCTCGTCTCCCCTCCGCTCCTCTGGAACGTCGTGCACGAGATCAACCGGGTCGGTGCGTGGAGCCTCCGCGGCGCGACGCCGACGGGGACGGTGCTCTGGGTGCTCTGGTCGATCGAGCTGCTCCTGATCACGGGGGCCGCCACCGCCGTCGCCGGAGGTCTGCTGACGGATCCGTTCTGCGAGCGATGCGAAGCCTGGGCGACGTCGAGCCGTGGTCTGCTCACGACGGCGGACTCGTCGATCGACGAGGTCCGGAGACACCTCGAGCAGCATTCCCTCGCGGAGCTCGGCTCGCTCGGACCCGCGACCGCCGACGCCCCTCGCTACCTCCGCTACGACGTCCACAGCTGCGCGTCGTGCGACACCCTCCATGCGCTCGACGTCGTGCAGGTCGCCCGCAAGGTCGAGAACGGCAAGGTCGAGGAGAGCGAAGAGACTCCGCTCCGCGGCGTGCTCGTCACGTCGACGGATGTCGCGGCGCTCCGCGCGCTGGCCTCGCGCGTCGAGCAGGGTGCGGCGCTCGAGCCGGAGCCTCGGTCGACCGAAGGTGCGTGAGGGCGGGGCGCTCGCCGTCTCCCGACGCCCCCTGGCGAACCGGCCCCCGAAGTGCCATGGCTCCGGGGTGAGCGAAACCTCCTATCCCGTGTTCGTCCTCGTCCAGCGTCCCGACGGCTCGAAGGAGCAGGTCCGCGTCGGCACCGCGGTGCGCGCCGGCGAGGGCTTCCGCCTGAGCCTCGGCGAGCTCTCCATCGGCGCGACCCCGGATCGTCCGGCCGCGAGCGCGCCCGCGCCCGCGCCCGCGCGCCGCGCCTCCGGACCCTCGTCGGCCGACGGCATGGTGTTCCCCCCGTACGGGCGCAGCAAAGGCGCGCCGATCGTCGGCGCCTCGATCCAGGACCTCGAGTTCTACATCCAGGGCAGCCGCCGCTCGCTCGACGATCCGTCGAAGGCGCGCTTCCACGAGAAGGAGCGCGTGCTGCTCGCCGCGATGGAGGCCGAGCTCGCGCGTCAGAAGGGCGGCGGCGGCGGCGGCGGCGGCGGCGACCGTCGCGGCGGCGGCGCTCCCGAGCGTCCCCGCGACGACTTCGACGAGTTCGACGGTCCGCCGCCGTTCACGGACGACGACATCCCGTTCTGAGGGATTCGGGCCCCCGCCTCACCGCCTCCCCCGTCCGCTCGGAGCGCCCGCGCCCCGCCCGCGCGCACGCGCGGCCTCCGCCTGGCTCATCGCCTCGAGGAAGCGCGTGACCTTGGCCGGGCGGAAGCGAGCCGATGGGAGCACGGCGTGGATGCCGCCGCTCCGGAGCGCCCACTCGGGGAGCAATCGCACGAGCCGACCGGCCGCGAGATCCGCGTCGACCACGTAGTCCGGAAGCACCGAGATGCCCGCGCCCGCGAGGACGGCCGCGTGGGCGGCGGGTGTGGTGTCCACCCAGAGACGCGGGCGTAGACGCACGCTGCGCGAGCCGTGCTTCGGATGCGTGAAGCGGAAGTGGTCCGGCTCCGAGAGCGAGTGGTTCGCGACGAAGGGCAGGGCCGCGAGGTCGGCGGGCTCCCGGAGCCGAGCGAGCTCGGGTGAACCGACCACGCACTGCTCCATGGCGCCGATCCGCCGGACGACGTGGCTCGAGTCGCGCAGCCATCCGACGCGGATCGCGACGTCGACGGTCTGCACGTCGACCATGCGATCGCCGAGCGAGAGCTCGACGGTGCACCCCGGATGAGCCCGCAGGAAGGCCGCCACGACCGGCACCACCACCGTCGCGCCATAGTCGAGCGGGGCCGTGAGGCGCAGCGTGCCGCTCGGCTCCGCGGTCCCTTGCGCGAGCTCGTCGAAGGCCTCGGCCGACTCCTTCAGGATCACGACGCAGCGGGCGTGGAGCGCCTTCCCGGCCTCGGTGGCGGTGACCCTGCGCGTGGTGCGGAGGAGGAGCGTCGCCCCCACCTCCTTCTCGAGGCGCGTGATCTGCTGGCTCACCACGGACTTCGTGACGCCGAGACGTTCGGCCGCGAGCGTGAAGGAGCCCGCGTCGACGACGGCGGCGAAGTAGACGAGTCGGTTGAGATCGAGGGATTCGCGCAGCGTGGCCATCGTTCGCTCCGAGAATACAGTCTATTCGGATTCGTCGTCTTCCGAGAACGGCCTGCGGTCGCTACTCATGGATCCAACGAGGAGAACGGACCATGACGATCACCCTTCAGCACTTCCCCGCGGGCGAGCACGGATTCCATCGCGCGCCCGTCCTCCTGACCGGCGCGAGCGAGGCCATCCTCGTCGACGGCGGCTTCACGCTCGGCGACGGGCGCCGCGTCGCCGAGGCCATCCGCGCCACCGGCAAGCGGCTCACGACCATCTACGTCAGCCAGAGCGACCCCGATTACTACTTCTCGCTCGGTCCCGTCCGCGAGGCGTTCCCCGAGGCCCGCGTGATCGCCGCCGAGGCCACGGTCGCCGCCATCCGGAACAACGTGCAGAAGAAGCTCGAGGTCTGGGGACCCAAGCTCGGGGAGAACGGTCCCCAGTCGCTCGCGGACGTCGTGATCCCGGAGGCGTCCGACGTGCGCACGCTCCTGCTCGACGGCGAGGAGCTCCAGATCGTCGACGCGGAGGGCCACGCGAATCGTCGCTACCTCTGGGCGCCCTCGCTGCGCGCGGTCTTCGGCGGCGTGCTGGTGTTCTCGGGCGTGCACGTGTGGATCGCGGACACGTCCACGCCCGAGGCGCGGAAGGCGTGGATCGCGAACCTCGACGCGCTCGCGGCGCGCGAGCCCAGGGCCGTCGTCCCGGGACACATGCAGGAGGGCGCCGCCACGGACGCCTCCGCCATCGCCTACACGCGCGAGTACCTCGTGCGCTTCGAGGAGGAGCTCGCGAAGGCCGCGGACAGCGCGGAGCTCGTCGCGGCGATGAAGCGTCACTATCCCGACGCTGGCATGGGCATCGCCCTCGACATCGGCGCCAAGGTCGCGAAGGGGGAGATGAAGTGGGGATGACGGACTCCCACGCATCGCCCGCCGACGTGGTGCGCCGTCAGTACCTCGCCTCGGCGCGAGGCGACTTCTCGGCGCTCCGCGCGACCCTGGCTCCCGACGTCGAGTGGACGGAGATGGCGGGCTTCCCGCTCGCCGGAACCTACCGGACGCCCGAAGGCGTCACGACGCACGTCATGGAAGCGCTCGGTCGCGAGTGGGACGAGTGGATCGCGCACGACGACCGCTACGTCGTCGACGGCGAGGACGTGGTCGTGCTCGCTCGCTACACGGCGCGCCACAAGCGCACGGGCAAGTCGCTCGCGGTGCGGGTCGCGCACCACTTCGTCGTGCGAGGAGGCCTGATCGCGCGCTTCGAGCAGTTCGTCGACACGGCGCTCGTGCGGGAGGCGATGAGCACCCCGTGAGCGCGCGCCGTGCTCAGAACCCGAGCGTCGTGAACGGCTGGCAGCGGACCGGCGGCGCGTGCTCGGGATCTCGCTCTGGACCCAGGTACGGAAGCTGACCGACATCGCGCACGAGGTCGGCTTCCACGATCTCTCGCACGTCGACCGGGCGTTCAAGGAGATGTTCGGTCTCAACCCCTCGTCGTCGATCCGTCCGGACGACGTGCGTCTCGTCCGCTGTTCGTGAGGCGCCCGTGATCGCGGACGGCCTCCGCCGCGTGATCGACGGCCGCGAGGATCGCACGTGCGTGGTCGAGGAAGACGCGACCCGACGGGAGCAACGCCATGCCGCGCGACGTCCGCGAGAAGAGCGGCGTGCCGAGCTCGTCCTCGAGCGCGCGGATCTGACGGCTGATCGCCGGCTGGGCGACGTGGAGCCGCTGGGCCGCACGACCCACGTTCGCCTCCTCGGCGACGGTCACGAAGTAGCGGATCTGCGAGAGGCTCACGCCGCGAGTGTGGCATCCGCGCGTCCGGGCGGGCAAGCGGAGGCCGCGCTCGGCGCCAGATCGAATCGGCATTGGACCGCCCGGAACGACGGGCGCACAAGGGCTCGATGGCGATCGAGATCCTGAGCCCCTGGCAGATCGAGCGCATGCGACGCGCCGGACGAGCGGCCGCCGAGACGCTGGCCTTCGTCGGCTCGCGTCTGCGGCCCGGCATGTCGACCGCCGAGATCGATCGCCTGGTCCGCGAGGACACCGCGCGGCGCGGGGGACGGCCGAGTCAGCTCGGGTACCAGGGCTTCCCCGCGGCCGTCTGCACGAGCCGCAACGAGGTGGTGTGCCACGGGATCCCGAGCCCGCGCGAGCTCCTGCGGGACGGCGACATCCTCAACGTCGACGTCACGACCGAGCTCGACGGCTACCACGGCGACACGAGCGCGACGTTCCTGATCGGGGAGGTGAGCCCCGACGCCCGGCGCCTCGTCGACATCGCCCGCCGCTGTCGCGATGCCGGCATCTCCGTCATCCGCGAGGGCGCCCGGCTCGGGGACATCGGCGCGGCGATCGAGGAGCTCGCCCGGAGCGAAGGCGTGGGCGTCGTCACCGAGCTCGGGGGACACGGGATCGGACGCACCATGCACGCTTCCCCACACGTGCCCCACGTCGGCCGGCGCGGCGCGGGGATCCGATTGAAGGCCGGCATGGCGATCACCGTGGAGCCGATGGTGAACCTCGGCGGCGCGGCCACCCGCACGCTCGACGACGGCTGGACGATCGTCACGCGCGACGGGAGCCTGTCGGCCCAGTGGGAGCACACCGTCCTCGTCACGCGCGACGGCTTCGAGCTCACCACCGAGCTCGCCGGGGACGCCCCCCCTCCTGTCGCGACTCGTACGCGCTTGTAAAACATTGTCATCGCCGCGGTTCGCGCCGCCTCGCTGGGTTGCGGGCATCGATCGGGCGGTGACAGAGTCCCACGGTCCTCCCCCCGAGACGCCGCATGGACCTCGACCTCCCCTCGCTCCTCGTCTCCGGCGCAGCGCTCTCGAGCTGCCTGTGCGTGATCGCGACGCTCTGCGCCTGGCTCACGGTCCGCCGTCGCGGCGCGCTCGAGCTGCGCGAGGGCCTGCCGCCGCTCTCCCTGATCAAGCCCGTGAAGGGCCTCGAAGAGGATCTCGAGCGCTGCCTGCGCAGCTTCTACGACCAGGACTACGACGGCCCGCGCCAGGTCGTCTTCGCCGCCGCCGACCGCGACGATCCCGCGCTCGCGCTCGCCCGCCGCGTGGCGAGCGACTTCCCGCACGTCGAGACGCGCTTCGTGATCAGCGATCCGGACTACGGGTACAACCCCAAGGTCTCGAACATGGTCGGCGCGCTCGCGGCCACGGCGCACGATCTCGTCCTGCAGTCGGACGCCAACGTCTGGGTGCCGCGCGACTACCTCCGCCGCATCGTCAGCGAGCTCGAGCAGGAGAACGCGTCGGTGCTGAGCAGCCTGGTCTCGGGCACGGGCGAGGTGACGCACGGCGCGGCGCTCGAGAACCTGCAGCTCAGCGCGTTCGTCGCGCCGGCCTGCTGCTTCGCGCTCGAGACCGCCGGCATCCCCTGCGTGATCGGCAAGTCGATCCTCTTCCGCAAGAGCGAGCTGCTCGAGCACGGCGGCTTCGAGCCCTACAAGGACGCGCTCGCCGAGGACTTCCTGCTCGGTCGCACCTTCGCGGAGGCCGGCAAGAAGGTCGTGCTGAGCGCGACGCCCGTCTACAACCTCAACGTGAACGCCACGTTCCAGCGCTTCTTCGAGCGGCACTCGCGCTGGCTGATGATGCGGGCCGTGATCCACACGCCGGCCTTCCTCGCGGACCTCTTCGAGTCGCCGACCCCGCTGCTCGTGCTCGCCCTCCTGGCCTCCGGCTTCGAGCCGCGCATCGCGGGGCTGCTCGTGCTCGCCGTGGTCGCCAAGGCCGCGCTCGACGCCCTCAGCATCCGGCTCGTGCGCGGTCACTCGATGGCGCTCCGGCATCTCGTGGTCTCGCCGCTGCGCGACCTCTTCATCTTCGGGATCTGGTTCTACGCCGCGTTCGCGCGCACCGTGACCTGGCGCGGCGTCCGGCTGCGCATGGGCCAGGACTCGACGCTCTCCCCGTGGGAGCCGAACGTCGCCGAGAAGCTGCTGCGGCGCCTCGTCGGGGCGTGAACGCGTAGCCCGAGCGACCGCGCGCCCCGGCCCGGGATACACTCCCCGCGGTCGTACGGTCGGTCCGCACGCGCGGCCGGCGACGGGAGGGACGGATGAGGGAGCGAGGGGGATCCGAGCCGAACGAGCTCGTCCGCGACCTCACGCGAGCGCTCGCGCGCTTCGCGAAGATCGAGCCCGAGCACCTCGCCCCGTCGACCGTCGAGCTCTTCGCCCGCTACGTGCGCCGCGTCCGCTACGCGCCGGGCGAGACCATCTTCCGCGAGCACGAGGTCTGCCGGGACATCGTCATCCTCGCGTCCGGCCTCGTGCGTGCGTTCTACGTCCACGAGGCGCGCGAGGTGAACCTCCGCTTCCTCTGCTCGCCGTCCATCGCGACCGCCATGGCGAGCCTCGTGACCGGGGCGCCGGCGGAGGAGACCGTCGCGGCGGTGACGGAGGTGACGGGTTTCCGCGCGCGGTGGCTCGACTTCGAGGAGGCGAACCCGGGCCTCGCGATCGAACGGATGCGACGCACGCTCGCCGAGGCCCACTACCTCTCGATGGAGCGACGCCTGCGCATGCTGCAGGGCAAGTCCGCGCGCGAACGCTACGCCTACTTCCTCGCGCACATGGAGCCCGAGATCGTGCAGTCGATGCCCGGCTATCACGTCGCGTCGTACCTCGGGGTCACGCCGGAGTCCTTGAGCCGCGTCCGCGTCGCGCGGCGGTCCTCGCGTCGAGATTGACGGATGTCAATGACGCGCGCGGTGACCGAGAGCATCGTCGGGGAATGACGATCGAAGCCGCCGCGCCCCGCACACCCTCCTCGAACGAGCGTCCCGCGACGCCCGCACGAAGCACGTCGCCCGGACGTCGGGTCCTCCTCGGGGCCCACTACTCCCCGTGGACGGAGCGGGCGCGCTGGGCGCTCGATCACCACGGCATCCACTACCGCTTCGAAGAGCACGTCCCGGTGCTCGGCGAGCCCGCGCTGCGTCTCCGGCTCGGTCGCGCGCATCGCGGGCACGCGACGGTGCCCGTGCTCTTCGACGGCGACCGCGTGGTGCCGGACTCGCTCGAGATCGTCCTCCACGCGGACCGGATCGGAGGCGGCGCCCCTCTCGTCGTCGATCCCGACGCGACGCGGCGCTTCTTCGCGCGGGTCGACCGCGGGCTCGTCGCCCTGCGGGGCCGCGTGCTCGCCTCGATCCTCGACGATCCCGAGGCGCAGCGCGACTCGGTCGTCGGGGTCCCGAAGGCCTGGGCCGCGTGGATGCGTCCCGCGGTGCGCGCGAGCACGCGGTACATGGCCCGCAAGTACGGCGTGACCGGACCGAGCCGAGCGGAGTTCGAGCCCGAGATCCGAGCGATGCTGCTCGAGCTCCGAGAGGCCGTCGACGGAGGTTCCCTCGCGATCGACCGCTTCGGCGCGGAGCACCTCGCGGCCGCGACGTTCCTGCAGGGCGTGCGTCCCGTTCGCACCGAGCACATCCCCCTGAGCGACGCCCTGCGGCGCGCGTGGACGTGCGAGTCCCTCGCAGAGGAATTCGCCGACGTCCTCGCCTGGCGCGACCGTCTGTACCGCGAGAGGCGGTTCCCGTCGGGCTCGTGACCGCGGTGGACGACCGGCCGATCGCGCGCCTCAGAGCCGCAGCGTCGCGCCGCCGTCCACGCTGAGGACCTGGCCGGTGATCCACTCCCCGTCGCGCGACATCAACATCGCGACCATCGCCGCGACGTCCTCCGGCTCGCCGAGACGCGTGTGACGCACGTGCTTGCGCGAGAACGCGATCATCGACTCGTTCAGGCTCTGTTTCAGGGCGTCGGTGAGGACGACGCCGGGGCAGATCACGTTGGCCCGGACGCCGGACTTCCCCCAGCGCGAGGTCACGTGGCGCATCAGCGCGTGCAGGCCGGCTTTGCTGATCGCGTAGGAGGGCCGCTCCGGCTCGCCGGCCGACGCGGCGCCCGACGAGGTGTACACGATCGCGCCGCCGCCACGCTCGAGCAGGTGCGGCAGCGCGTGCCGCGTGCAGAGCACGTGACCGCGGAGGTTCACCTGGATCGTCCGATCGAAGACCTCCATCGGCTCGTCGAGGATGTCGGTGTCGCGGCGGATCACGTCGAGATCCGCGCCGTTCACGTGGATCCCGTCGAGCCCGCCGAAGCGCTCGATCGCCGTGCGGACGAGCGCCGCGACCGAGGCTTCGTCCGCGAGATCGAAGCCGACGCCCATCGCCTCCGCGCCCTTCGAGCGGAGGTCCTCCGCCATGCGCGAGGCCGAGTCCGCGCGCAGATCGCCGATCACGACCCGGGCGCCTTCGCGCGCGAGCCGGTCCGCCGTCGCGGCTCCGATGCCGCTGCCGCCACCGGCCACCACGACGATCCTGCCCTCGAGTCTCTTGCCGGTCATGCTCGGACCTCCCGCGCGCTCGACGGACGACGTCGTGGCGCCGAGGGGAGTATCGTCGGCGGTGGAGGGAGGACAAGGACCGGGCGGCCCGAACCGACCGCTTCGCGGCTTCGTGGCGGCATCGGCGGCGAAGGTGATGTATAGGCACTCCTCCCCGAACCCGAGAGTGCCCGTCATGACCGATGCACGCGATACGCCCGTGGAAGATCTCGAGGTCAGCGTTCGGACGATGAAGTGGCTCCTCGATCAGGACGTGGGCACCGTCGGCGAGCTCTTGGCTCTGCCTGCGATCGAGGGACCCGCGATCGTCCTCGCCGAGCTCGAGGAGCTCTTCGAGGGCCTCGAGCTCGAATACACCGGCGAATGGAGGCACGTGTCCGCTCCCGCGTTGCTCGTGGCGGAGGGCACGGTCACCGAGCGTTGGGAGACGATCGAGGAATGGCTCGAGGAGAATGCTCCCGAGGCGCTCGAGACGTTCCGGGAGCCGGCGACCTTCGCGGAGATCGCCGCCGCGGAGGCCGAGCTCGGCCTCGCGCTGCCTACGGAGTACAAGGAATTCCTCGCGCTCCACGACGGCCAGGAGGACATGGGTCCGATGGTGGCGTTCTGCTCGCTCCTGCCCGTGGGTAGGCTCGCGGAGGAGCGTCGCGAGCTCGGCGCGTTGCTGGCGCAGGGGGCGGAGAACTTCGATGGAAAGGCCGTCGACCCGGGCATCGAGAAGGTGGCGTGGAATCCGTCGTGGCTTCCGATCGGACGCTTCCAGCGCGACGCGTTGATCCTCGATCTGGCGCCTGCCGAGGGAGGCGCCGAGGGCCAGATCTTCCTCGCCTACGTGGACGACGATGCGCGTCCGCTCGTCGCGACGAGCTTCGGCGAGCTCCTCGGACGCTACTTCCGCGAGCTCCAGGACGGCACGATCGATCTCTCGGAGCTCGAGGACGAGGAAGACGACGAGGACGAGGACGAGGACGACGAGGACGAGGGCTGAGCGAGGTCGCGCCCTTGGCCGGCCCTCAGGCCCCCCTCCGCTCCCGCCACACCAGCCACACGTGCGCGAGCAGGGCGACCACGAAGAACGCCCCGATCGCATGCTTCAGGTGCAGGTAGGGCGTGTTCGGGAAGTAGGCCGCGTCCGTCGCCCCGAAGGCGCCGCCAGTGAGCGCATACGTCCCGAAGAGCGCGGTGCGTAGCCACGGCCGTCGGTGGGCGAGGGCGGCCCACACGATCGTGCAGACGCCGGCATGGAGCGAGAAGGCTCCGAGCCGACGGAACAACCCCAGCGTCGCGTTCGGGGGGGACGCCTGCTCGACCGCGTCGGCGAGCGTGAGCCACGGCGTGTCCGGTCCGTGGGCGAGGAACGGGTGGCTCGACGCGAGGAGCCACCCACCGACGAGCACGTCGTAGAGACCGATGCCGACGAGGACGGCGGTGATGCCCACGCCCGCGAAGTGCACGGCTCGCGTGTCGTGGTGGCTCGTCATGGGGCCCTGAGGGGCGTCCCGCCGCCGATGCCGATGTAGTCGAGCGCGGGATTGCCACTCTCGAGCGCGCGGCGGGAGAGCGTCTTCCAGGCGTCCCGCTGCTCTCGACGGTGGCCCGAGAGCCACAGCGCCTCGAGCACGATCACGCAGAGCAGCCGCGGTGACGCCAGGGCTTCCGCCACGGTTCCGAGGCCGAACTGCACCCCGATCTGACCTGCCCGGCGGAGGCGCGTGCTCCAGGGGCCCGTCGTGAGGTAGTCGAACACGGGCACCCATCTCGGCGATCGCGAGACGCGGGGCGGGAGCGGCTCGAAGGTGTGCGAGAGCATCTGGATCGCGGCGAAGATCCCGAGGGCCGGAAGGGCGGGAATCCCCACCGCGCTCGCCCAGCGTCCGCCGAAGTAGAGGCCGAGCGACGTCCCGAGCAACGCGGCGCCGAAGACGACGTCGCGCTCGAGGAAGGCCCAGCCGAGCCACCAGGCGGTGAGGATCGAGGCGAACGCGAGGGCCCAGGGCTCGCCGCCGAGCTCGCGTGCGAGGACCTGCATGAACATCACGACGAACGGCATCGCGAACGTGTGCCCGAGCCGCGCGACCCACGTCGTGTGGAAGATGTCGTTCAGGTAGCTCTGGTACTGCAGGCTGAAGTTCGTCACGTTCGTGCTCGGGACGACCGTCGCGATCCCGTACCACCGCGCGAACCGGCTCTCTTCGCCCGGCGTCGGAGCGAAGAGCCATCCCATCTTCCGCACCCAGAACCACTGCTCGCGGCTCGGCTCGACGAAGAGCTCGGCCTCGATGCCGGGGATGGGAGCGATCCGGGGATCGGTGGAGGGAGAGGGAACCGCGCTCTCGGGAGCCGGCGGTACGACGAGGGGGGCGTGCGGAGACATGACGAGCTGCGTGGGAGGCCCGCGGCCGGGGCGGCGAGACCTAGCACGTCACACGAGGAAGTGGAGCGCGTGTTCCGGATTCTCGGCTCGCCTCGCGGCGGGGCCCGTTCTCCCCCACCACCCGGTGCATCAGACCCTGACCATCCCCATCGCTTGGACGTCCAAGCGTCTCGAGCGTGCGTCCGATCGCCTCTGTGCCCTGACATCCGCTCCCCCCCTCGCTACGCTGAGTCACGAGAAGCCGGGGGGCAGACCATGAGCCGCGAGTCGAAGCCGACGACGTCGGAAGCGCACGGCCGTCTGTGGGGCGCACGTGCGAGGGATTGGGCCGAATTCCAGGAGGGAACGGTGCGTCCGGTCTTCGAGGCCGTGCTCGAACGCACGCGCGTGGGTCCGGGCACGCGGTATCTCGACGCCGGCTGCGGCTCGGGCATGGCGGCGGCCATGGCGGCCGCGCGCGGGGCCGAGGTCTCGGGCGTGGACGCCGCGGAGCCGATGCTCTCCGTCGCGAGGGAGCGCGTCCCGACGGGCGACTTCCGCCGAGGCGATCTCGAGGAGCTGCCGTTCCCGGACGAGGCCTTCGACGTCGTGACCGGCTTCAATTCGTTCCAGTACGCGGCGAACCCCGTGGCCGCGCTGCGCGAGGCCGGGCGGGTCGCGAAGCGCGGCGGCTCGATCGTCGTCATGACCTTCGGCGCGCCCGAGGGCATGGAGGTCGTGTCGCTCCTGACGGCGCTCCGTCCGCTCCTGCCTGCACCCCCTCCGGGCGCGCCCGGGCCGTTCGCGCTCTCCGACGAGGGCGTGCTGCGCCGCTTCGCCGAAGATGCGGGCCTCGAGCCCCAGGAGATCTTCGACGTCGACAGCCCGTGGATCTACGCCGACGAGTCCGCGGCCCTGCGGGGCCTGACCTCGACGGGGACCCGGTCCGGGCGATGGAGCACGTCGGCGAGGCCGCCGTGACCCGCGCCTACGCGGAGGCCCTCGCTCCGTTCCGACAGGCGGACGGAAGCGTTCGCGCGACGGCCTGGTTCCGCTGCCTCCTCGCGCGGCGGTGAGCGGCGTCTCGCGCGTCGCGACTCCGGCTCCGCAACTCCCGTCGTCTCGGTCCGAGCACGGGGCATGCTCGAGCTCCGCTTCGACCGTGGCACCCTCGTCGCGACCTCCGACGATTCCCTCGACCCTTCGACGCTGCCCCAGCTCGTCCGCGACCCACGGGACGAGACCTATCGGGCGCCGGCCGCGTGCCTTCCCGCCCTCGAGCGCGAGGCACGTGCCCGGGGGCACACGGCCCGCTTCGTGGGCGCACGGACGGAGCCGCTCGAGCCCTGCGCCCCGCCTCCGCTCCGCGAATACCAGGAGGCCGCGCTCGCGGCGTGGGAGGCCGCCGAGCGGAGCGGCGTCGTGGTGCTCCCCACGGGAGCCGGGAAGACACGGCTCGCGATCGCCGCGATCGCGCGCATGGGGCGCTCGACCCTCTGCCTCGTCCCGACGCGGGTCCTCCTGCAGCAATGGGTCTCGGCCCTCCATTCGGCCGGCTACGACGAGGTCGGACGCCTCGGCGACGGCGAGCGCGACATCCGCCCCCTCACGGTCGCGACCTTCGAGAGCGCCTTCCGCTCGATGGCGCGCATCGGCGATCGCTTCGATCTGCTCGTCGTGGACGAGGTCCACCACTTCGGTCTCGGGGCCCGCGACGAGGTCCTCGCGATGTGCGCCGCGCGGGCGCGCCTCGGCCTCACGGCGACGCCGCGCGTGCAGACCGAGCCCGGGGTCTCCGGCCTGCCCCTCGTCGGGCCCGTCGTCTTCGAGGTCGGGCTCTCGGAGCTCGTGGGGACGCACCTCGCGCCCTACGAGCGCCTCGTGATCCCCGTCGCTCTCGACGAGGCCGAGGCGCGGGCCTACGAGAGCGCCGCCTCGAGGTTCGACGCGGCTCGCCGGAGCGTCGCGGGCGCGCTGCGCGAGGGCACGTACGCCGAGCTCGTCGCCGTGCTCCGGCGAAGCGAATCCGGGCGGAGGGCGCTCCTCGCGCAGGCCCGCGCGAGGCGCATCGTCGAATCGGCGGCGGCCAAGATGCAGGTGCTCGAGCGCCTGCTCGCGCGTCACCGCGACGACCGGGTGCTCGTCTTCACCGCCACCGCGGACGGGGCGTACGAGATCGCACGCCACTTCCTCGTCGCGCCGCTCACGTCGGAGGTCGGGCGCTCGGAACGGAGCGCGATGCTCGCTCGCTTCGAGGAGGGCTCCGTGCGCGTCCTCGTCTCGCCTCAGGTGCTGAACGAGGGGCTCGACGTCCCCGAGGCCGACGTCGCCATCGTCATCGCTTCCTCGCGCGGCGTGCGGGAGCACCTGCAGCGCGTGGGACGCGTCCTCCGGGCACGTCCGGGCAAGCGGGCGATGGTCTACGAGGTCGTCTGCCGCGGCACCCACGAGATCGCGCAGGCGACGCGACGGGGGCGCGCGCTTGCTGCCTGAGACGCTCGTCGCGCAGGCGTTCGACCTCCGCACCGGGAGGCTCCGCTACCTCGACGCGCGGGACTGGCCGTGGCTCGAGGCGCTGCTCGCGCTCTACCGGGCGCATGTGGGGGCGCGCCGGGTCGAGCTCGACGAGGCGCTCGCGGCCTTCGTCGCGCCGCGCGCCCGGGCCGAGCGCGCGCCGCTCGCGATCCTGGTCCTCGATCGACTCGTCGTCACGCGGGTGCGCACGCGCGTCGATCCACGCACGATCCGCGCGCTCCTCTTCGCCGCGCGCCCGGCCGGCGAGTCGCGCGGAGAGGCCGTGGCGCGCGTGGCAGGAGAGCTCGGGCTCGAGGCCCACGAGGTGGAGAGCTGGCTCTTCGCCGACACCGCGCGGGAGCGGCGGGTCGAGCCTCTCCCCGAGGACCTCGGCCCGTCGGAGCTCGCCGTGCGCGTGAACACCGCGCTCGTGCAGGGCTTCGTCGGTCGGGCCGAGCGCGTCCGGATCCGCGCCGCGAGCGGCCTCCGCGACGTCGTCCGGCACGCGAAGCTCGTCGGCCTGATGTGCACCGTCACGCGGAGCGCCGACGGAGCCTCGGTGCTCGACGTCTCGGGACCGCTCTCGCTCTTCCGCTCGACGAGGATCTACGCGGCCGCGCTCGCGTCGATCGTTCCGCGCGTCGCGTGGTGCCAGGGCTATTCGATCGAGGCGCACGGCCATCTCTCCGCGAGCCATCTCGAGCTCCGCGTGCTCGAAGGCGATCCGATCCGTCCGTCGAAGCGACCCACGCCCTACGACTCGAAGGTCGAATCCCGCTTCGCGCGCGACTTCGCGCGGAGCTCGAAGGACTTCGACCTCCATCGCGAGCCGGAGCCGATCGAGGTCGCGGGCCAGCTGATCTTCCCCGACTTCGCGCTCGTGCACCGCTTCGACCCGTCACGCCGCTTCCTCCTCGAGATCGTCGGCTTCTACACCCCGACCTACGTCACGCGGAAGCTCGAGCTCCTGCGCGCCGCCGGGCTCGAGCGCCTCGTCCTCTGCATCGACGAATCCCTCGGCGTCGGGCTCGAGGCCCTTCCGACGCATGCGCGGGTCGTCCGGTATCGGCGTCGCGTGCCGGTGCGCGAGGTGCTCGCGGCGGTCGGGGAGGGCGGCCTCGAGAGCACGTGACGGGGGTCGGGCCTCGTTTCGACGACCCGGAGGCGGATCCACGCGTGGGCGCTGGCCTTCCGACGTTTCCGGTACAGGCTCCGGCCCATGATTCCCTGGGAGACGCTCGATTCGGTCACGGCCCCTGGCGGGGGCAAGATGGTGCTCGTCCGACGTGGAGACGAGTACGTCATCCGCGTCGACGGGCAGGACCTGATGGGCAGTCGGCAGCACGGCTCGGAGGAGGCGCTGGCCACGCAGGGCTGCGCCGGGCTCGCGAGCGTCGCCGGTGCGCGCGTGCTCGTCGGAGGGCTGGGCATGGGCTTCACGACCCGCGCCGCGCTGGACGCGCTCGGGCGCGACGCGACGGTCGAGGTCGCGGAGCTCGTGCCGGACGTGGTGCGTTGGAATCGTGGGCCGCTCGCCCACCTCGCGGGCCATCCGCTCGACGACCCTCGGGTCCACGTCGTCGAGGGCGATGTCTCGGACGTCATCGCTCGGGCCGAGGCGCGCTACGACGCCATCCTCCTCGACGTCGACAACGGCCCCGACGCCCTCACCTCGCCGACGAACGCGCGTCTCTACGGGAGGGCGGGGCTCGAGAGGGCGGCGCGCGCGCTCCGGCCGAAAGGCGTGCTCGGAGTCTGGTCGGCGCGCGACGACGACCGCTTCACGACACGGCTCGAGCGAGCGGGCTTCACCACGCGGGTCGAGCGCGTCCTCGCGCGCCACGGCGGCAAGAAGCGCCACACCCTCTGGTTCGCGACGCCCGTCGCCCGCCGGTGAGCCGCGGCGTCGCGCGCTCCGCGGAGCGGAGGGAGTCGAGCGGGAAGCGCTCTCCGACTCAGCTCGAGTAGCAGGTGCCCACGTCCATCGCGAGCCCGAGGCCCGTGAAGGACGCGGAGAGTCCGAAGCCCGTGCGCGGCCGGTAGTCGCCGTCGAGGCATCCCCCTCGTCGCGCCACCACCGTGAGCGCCGTCGCCCCGCCCACGGCGAGCGCGCTTCCCGCGAAGAGGAGGCGTCGCGCGCGGTGGACGTGGGCGACGTCGGACCGTTGGAGCTCCGAGGAAGCCGCGTGCGGCTCCTCGAGCCCGCGCGTCGCCGAGGGAGTCGCGAGCGAGAGGAGCAGCGCGAGGCGCGAGGGGAAGAGGTGGGGCGGCTCCGCCTGCGCGCGCACCGGCCGGGCGAGCGAGAGCGCACCGACGAGGGCGAGGACGGCGAAGCGCGACATGGTCGACTCCCGGTGCGCGAAGGCGCTCGTTCAGGGATCCGGGAGCAACGCGCCCTCGGCGTCGTGCGGCAGCACCGCGTGCACCGTCACGTGCTCGCCGTTCGCGAGCGACAGATCGAGGCGCATCGACGTCCGATCGTCCGCTCGAGGCTGGAGGGAGAGAGCGGCGGAGACGATCGTCGAGGGGGCGCCGGCGTCCGCCGTCGCGGCGAGGTCCTCGACCGGACACGGCGCGTTCGTGCAGTCCGCGTGGAGCGTCGCTGGCGTGCGCAGATCGGCCTTCGAGAGCTCGAACGACTTCGAGAGGTGCAGCGCGAGCGTGACGTTCGTTCCCACCCGGAGGAAGAGCGTGTCGCCGGGCTCGGAGTGGAGGAAGGCGAGGATCTCGATCGGCGCCGAAGCGAGGTCGGTGCCGCCGTACGTGCCCTCGACCGAGACACTCTCGATGCGCTTGTCGTCGCCGAGCGTGAACGGCACGGCGCCGAGGTCGGACTCCGACGCGTTGCAGCCGCCGACGAGCGCGAGGAGGAGGCCGACGAGCGGCGCGGAGTGGATTCGCAGATGCATGGACTGTCTCTCCCGTTTCGGGTTTCCCTTGCACCTCCCCTCTTCACGGAACGTGCCAACGCACGACACCGCGCATTTCGAGCGCGATCGCGTCGGAGACGCGCGTACACGGCCGGCGCGTGGCACGCGCGACCTCGGTGGGATTCACACCTGTGGCGAGTTCGGCACGGTCGCTCGGCGTGCCGAGCGCTCGGGTCGGCTCACTCGATCGCGGCCACCGGCGCCTCGGGCCTCGCCACGGGCTCGCGCGCGAGCGGATGCGGCGAGCCCCATTCCGGCGGGCAGCGCGTGGCGTCGTCGCAGTCGGCGACGGCGAAGCGGATCTCCTCGCCGCGCACCCGCGCGAGCGCGGTCGTCCCCTCGAGGGTCAGGGAGTCGTAGTCCTGGCTCCTCAGCTCCTGACGCGCGAGGACGGCTCCGTCGGCGTCGATCACGATCAGCTCGTGCGCCGAGCGGAAGACGTCCCCGCCGCTCCGCACGTCGGCGAGGTCGACGTAGGAGGAATCCCGGACGAAGTCGACGAGGACCTCGGCGGCCGGATCGCCGTCGACGTCGCGCTCGACGAGCCGCATCTCGGTGACGTCCTCGCCATACCGCGGCCGCCCGCGATCCGGACCCCAGCCGACCTCCACCCTCCAGAGGGTCGTCGTCGACGCGCAGCCGTCCCCGCCCCGCGGCAGGGGAGCGCAGCGGATCGCGAGCACCTTCGACTCGACGCCGCGCACCGTTCGGCAGGCCTCGCGCGCGGCGCGAAGCGCGGCCCGGCCTTCGGGGGCGCGGTTGCGGACGCAGGCTTCGTTCGCCGAGATCTGGTAGGCGAGCAGCACGACCCGACCCTCGGCCGTGGGCGGCTCGAGCTTCGCGTCCTTGATCACCGGGATCGCGTTCTCCTGGAAACGGACCATCCGGGCGATCGCGCGGCTCTGTCCGGGGCCGAGCCCCGTGAGCTCGGCGAGCACGTCCGAGGGATGCACCGCGTCCGTCGAGGGCTCCTGCGCCGGAGCCGCCGCGGCCTGTGCCGGGGGCGCCGGGGCCTGCGGAGGGGCGGCCGTTGCACCCGGGTCGGCGAGCGCGCTCGTCGCCAGCCCGAGGCCGAAGAGCCCCGACACGATCCCGAAGGCCATGCTTCCGTTCCTGCTCGTCATCGCCGCACCCCTGGTTCCTCGAGCATACCGTTCGCGAGCGGGATCACGTAGGCCGCTCGTTCGAAGCCCCTCCGGATCGCCGCGCTCTCGGCGAGCCGCAGGAGACGCACTTCGTATCGGATCGGTCCCGTGCAGCGCGGCAGCCGGAGGACGACGTGCCGAGGCTCGTCGGGAAACACCCGATCGTCGTAGGAATCGCGAAGCACGAAGCCGCGCCCGACGGGCGCTTCGGCGAAGCGCCGCATCCCGATCGAACGATCGCTGCCACAGCCGTTCGTCGCCTCGACGTGGAGCTCGCGGAAGATGTCCCCGGTCGGCACGGCGTGTCCGGCTCCGGCGACGCGCAGGTCCACGGCGACCTCGACGCCTCCGTCCGCGAGGCGAGCGCTCGCGTGGACGTCGAGCGCGGTCGCGACGAACGCGGGGTCCTCGAGCGAGCGGACCCGATGCGAGCGCCCCCGGCGGCCGGTGTCGCGCACCACCTCCGGCATGTGGCAGGCGACGCAGTCGCGGCCGCTCCGCGCATGCTCGGTCGGTCGCCACTCGCCCAGCGTGCGCTGCTGAGGCGAGCCCGGCTCGTAGGGCGCCCCGGGCCCCGGCCTCTGCACGGGGAACGCGAAGTCGTGGCAGCTGCCGCAGAACTCGGGGCTCCCGAGATCGCGGACGCGGCGAAGGGGATGCGGCGCGCGCTCGGTCCGCGCGACGCCGCGCGCGAGGATCGTCCCGTCGCGGACGTGGCAGGCCGCGCAGGCCACGCCGATCGCCGAGAGGCGCTCGCTCGTGCGGTCGACGTCGAGCGGCGCGTGGCAGGAGACGCACGCGTGCGTGTCGCGCGACTCCGCGAGCTCGGCCCGGAAGATCGGATCGACGGAGCTGCGAGCGTGCATCGAGCCGCTCCATTCCTCCGCGACGTCCGCATGACAGCGTGCGCACGCTTGCGGATCGAGCGCGTCCATCCCCCGCGGACCGTGGAGCGCGAGCGGCCCGCCCGTCGCCGTGAAGCCGAAGTCCGTCGGTGCGTCCGCCGTCGAGCTCGGCCCCGCGAAGAGCGAGATCGCGCCGGCGAGCGCGGCCGCTCGGGCTCGTCCGCGGACGCGAGGAGGGCGGGGGATCACGGAGCCCAGTCTAGCGGGACGGCCGAGACCGGAGCATCCCCTCCGGCGCGGCGACCGTTCGCCGCCTTGACAGCCGAGCCCCCTGGACGTCAGCTCCGCGCGCACCGCATGCCCTTCGATCCCCCGCGCGCCCCCCGCACCCACTTCGAGACGGTCGCGGATCTCGAGACGCTCGTCTCGACCCCGTTCCGGGGCGGAGTGAACGCCCTCCGATGGAGGCGCGCGCTGCCCGGGGATTTCGCGGAGGTCGCCGCCGCGATCGGCGAGGGCGAGGGCATCGAGACCCTCGACGCCGAGCGTCTCGCGGGGCTCGCGCTGAGCGCGGCGGGCCGCGTGGCCTGCGAGGCGATGCTCTCGGATCTCGAGCGCCTCCGAGCGTTCGGCCTCGCTCCCGAGCTCAACTGCGTCCACGGCTATCCGGAGGACGAGCCCGACGCGATCGTGTGCACGGACGTGCATTCGTTCCACGTCGACAGCGCGCCGATCGAGACCGCGACGTGGCTCTGCACCTACCACGGACCGACGTCGCAGGGCCTCGCGAACGAGGACGCCGTGCGGCGCGTCGACATGCCCGAGACGCGCGCCGCGCTCCTCGCCGCGTACGGAGGGCCGGACGACGAAGGGTTCCGCGACTTCCTCGGCGAGCGCTGCTACGACCGCCATTACGTCCCGCGGCCGGACGCCGTGCCCTTCGACTTCGGGCTCCACCATCTCTTTCGCATCGCCGTCGAGTTCCCCGGGAGCGCGGTCGCTCCGTGCATCCACCGGGCGCCGAGGACGCGCCCCGGGGAGCGACGGTTGCTCCTGATCTGCTGAGGCGTGTCCCTGGGACGGAGCCACGAGACCTGGCCCCGAGTCTCCCTCAGTCGCTCTCGAGGAGCTCCTCCGCCACGGCGCTCGCGCCCCTGCTCCGGACTTCGTCGGTGAACGAGCGCTCCGGAAGGCCGGCGCCGTGCGCGAGCAGGAGGGTGACGAGCTCGGGGTCCCGACGCTCGAGGGCCACCGCGAGGGGCCATCGATCCCCGGCGACCGGAACGTCGAGGCGGGCGCCTCGCGCGAGCAGGGCCTCGGCGCTCGCGGTCGCGCCCGCGTCGATCGCGGCGGCGAGGGCTCGCTGACGCACGTCGGGCGAGACCTCGAACGCCTCGAGGATCGAGACCGTGCCGCATCGCACGGCCGCGACGAAGCCGGGCTCGGCCGGGACGCCGCGTGCGAGCAGCGCGCGCACCGCGCGTGCGTCCGGACGACAGGCCGCGAGGGCGAGAGAGCGCGCGGCCGCTTCGCTCCCGGGCGAGAGGACGTGGTCGACGAACCAAGGCACCACGGCCGGATCGGGATTCGAGAGCGCGTCGTCGAAGAGCTCCGGATCCGCGAGGCGGACGGAGCGCGCGGCGAAGGCCTCGAGGACCTCCGGCGAACCGTGCAGCGCGGCGTGCCGTACGGCCGTGAGGCCACGCGCGTCCCGCTCGAGAGGCGATGCTCCCCCGGCGAGCAGGGACCGCACGCGCGCCGCGTCGCGCGCATCGCAGGCCCGATGCAGCGCGGGCGCGGGCCGCCGACGCGCGATCGCGGCGAGCCAGCGTGGACCCTCTCGGACGACGAGGAGCGCACCCGAGAGCAGGAGGCCGGCGAGAACGAGGCGCGTGACGCGCCGCGTGTCCGGGCGCTCGGTGCGTCCCCAGGTGAGCCCGACCGCGGCGGCGAGCGCGACTCCCACGATCGGCACGCCGAAGCGCGCCACGGCGACGACGGCGAAGGATCGGGACGCGTCCGACTCCACGAGACCCCAGAGGAGCCACGCCCCTCCGAGGAGCGCGACGAGCCAGGCGATCGCGGTGAGCGCGTCGAGGACGGACCTCATGGGCGCGAGCATCGCAAACGCCCGGGGCGCCGAGGAGGGGGGCGGGTCGTGAGCCGGCAGGAAGGCTCCATCGTCGCGCCCCTCCGGTGGGCGAGCCCACCGCCTCCTCCCCGGCTCCGAGGCGCGCCTCGCGCGCCGTGTCGCGGTTGCGCATCGGCTTGCGCACCGCCGGCCGCTCGCCATCGCGCAAGTCGTTGCGCGTCGCGATCGCGAATCACCCTTTCCTGAAGGCGGATTCGTCACGATAGGCGCGTCCGGTCAACGCGCTGGCCTGCACGGTCACCTCCTCGCCGACGAAGGTCTGGCAGCCTCTCTTGTCAGATCGAGGGCGCGTCCGTGGACCGCCCCGATCGGTCGTCCGGACCCGTCGATGGCGGCGCACGTCGTCGTCGGGTCCCCATCCGTCCCGGCCGGGGCCCGCGTACGCGGGTCCGGGCTCCCCTCGCCCTCGCTTCGACGCATGCCCGGAGGAACGTGACCGTGAGCCGTCGTCATCCCCTGCTCTGGCTCTCCACGTGGTTGCTCCTGCAATCGCTCTCCGCCTGCACGGATTCGTCTCCCGGCACCTCGACCGGACCGACGAGCCCGGACGACGCGGGTGTGAAGCCGCCCACGATGCGCCCCGACGCGTCGTTCGTGGCGCCCGTGAACGCGGGGCCGCCCACGGTGGCGATCACCTCGCCCGACGACGGGGCGACCGTCGGGAGCACGGTGCACGTCGAAGGGACGGCGAACGACGACTCCGGCCTCGCGGCCGTCTTCGTCCGCATCGGGCCGAACACCGCCAAGCTCGCGACGACGACGGATGGGTTCCGCACGTGGTCCTTCGACGGAGCGACGCCCCAGGGAACGTTCGCGATCGAGGCCTATGCGTTCGACGCCGACGGCCTCCGGACGCCCGATCCGGTGCGCGTCTACGTGAACCGCCCCGCGAGCGGCAGCGGCGCCGGCGCCCCGACCGTGACGATCGCGAGCCCCGCGAACGGGAGCACCCCGAGCGATCTGACGGTCCTCGTCGCCGGCTCGTCGATCGACGACGTCTCCGTCGTGCGCATGGAGGTGCTGCGGAACGGCGAGCTCCTCGACGAGCGCCCCTTCGACACCGAGGACTTCTTCGCGACGTGGGCCCGCCTCGTCCCGCTCCTCCCGGGGCAGGACAACGTCCTCGTCTTCAAGGCGTACGACGAGCTCGGCCACGTCGGTCAGGCCTCCCTGACGCTCCACGCGCTGCCCCGCGTCGATCGCCAGGCGCCGAGCCTCGCGGTGACGACCCCGGCCGCGGACGCGAGCGTCGCCACGGCCACGCTCGGCGTCGCCGGCTCCGCGTCGGACAACCTCGGCGTGCGCGAGGTGAAGATCCGCGTGGGCCAGGTCTTCGCCGCCACCGGCGAGGTCGTCTGGGAGGATTGGGTCCCTGCGACGACCAGCGACGGCTTCGGCTCCTTCAGCGCCACGCTCCCGATCCCCTCGGGCTCGGTGACGATCGAAGTGAAGGCGATCGACGTCAGCGGCCTCGCGACCTCCGTCGTCCGGACGATCACGAGCACCTACGTGGCCCCGTGGGGAGAAGAGCGCGCGATCCCGCTCTTCCTCCGGGCGCAGCCCAACACCACCGTGCGCCTCGACCTCGACAAGGCCGGCGTCGCGCAGGTCATCAACGCCGACATCCAGAAGCAGCTCACCATCCTCCGGCTCGATCCGTCGGCGCTCCTCACGAACGCCCTCGGCCAGATCAAGAACGCCTGCGGCACCTCCTGGCAGCTCGACAACACCGATCCCCAGCACGACTGCTCGCTGACGGCCCTCGGTCAGACCTTCCACGGCTCGAACGGGAGCTGGCAGACGAGCGCCGAATACTCGCTCGTGCGTCTGCTCACGATGACGCCCGCCAACGTCGTCGTGGACGGCACCAGCATCGCGAAGCTGAAGAACCTCGCGGACGCGCTCCAGATCGGCGGCGGCTTCCGCGACATCCTCTCCGAGACGCTCGGGATCTCCCGCACGACGGAGATCGTGAGCACCGCGAACGTCGCGGCGGCGCTGCAGACGGATCTGCTCGAAACGCATCCCGCCATCGGGGCCGCGGGCACGATCCCGATCACGCTGTACGACGCGATGAACGACCTCTCGCCCCTCGGCACGACCCTGGGTCCGTCGGGCTCGCATCCGGGTGTGCTCGATCCGAGCGTGCCGCCGCACAGCGTGGTCTTCGACTCGACCTTCCTGATGACGATCATCGCCCAGTCGAACCTCCGCTGGCTCGACGGCGTGATCCTCTCGAGCGGCAAGGAGTACATCTCCGTCGTCGTCGACACGACCGGCCCGACGTACACGGACGTGCTCGAGTTCGACTTCAACGATCCGGCGCGCTTCGCGATCCAGGGCCTCGTGCCGACGCCGACCGTCGACCTGCGCATGAAGGTCCTCGAGAACGCGGCCTTCGTCCCGGCCTGCACGACCGACACGGCGACCGCCGCCCAATGCCAGGGCAACCTCCCGAGCACGCCGTTCGGCACGACGTACCTCTGGTCGAAGCCGGCGTGGCAGACCGAGCACATCGTCGGGCGCGCGGCCTACAACCAGTACCAGAGCCGTCAGTTCTCGAAGACCTACAAGCTGCTCGGCCTCTCGGCGGCCAACGTCTACGTCGGGAGGAGCCCGAACCCCCTCGGATGGGCCCAGTTCCAGACGCTCCTGAACCTCGGTGCGCCGCCCCCGGACCAATACCTCTGGGAGCTGATCAACGAGGTGGCGCAGGTGGCGCTGCACCGCCTGCCGAGCAGCACGATCCCCGAGGGACAGGCGAACGTCGCCTTCACGCTGAAGGGGATCCCGGTCGGTCTCACGGCCGATCAGATCCGCGCCTCGGTCCGCCCGACGATGCAGGCGCAGGCCTCGACGCTCTCGGACATGCTCCTCGGCGACTACGCCGCGAACAACGGCGCCGTCGACTTCTACTACCGGCGCGGAGCGGACGGCGTGCCCACCGTCTACTTCGTGGCCCCGGGCGATCCGCGGCCGGTCGCGACGTACGGCTACGCGCATCCCGGCTTCTTCCAGGATCCCGGCCTCACGACGAAGGCCAGCTCCCTCGTGATCGCGGGCTCCGGGGACACGACGCACGAGAAGCTCCGGTTGTCCGCCGGCGAGACCGTCGTCTACGCGCAGAACGAAGCCGGCCAGGTGTACCGCCTCCGCTTCGTGGTCGGCGCCGACCCCACCCAGATCGTCGTCCACGTCGCTCGGAGGAATCCATGAAGCGCCTCTCCTTCGTGCGGGTCGTCCTCGCCCTCGGCCTCGTGCACGCCGCGGGCTGCGTCCCCTCCGATCCGCCCACGCGCTACGGCGATCCCACGAACCTCGGCGTCGCGACGACGCAGAGCGGGATCACCGTGCAGGTCTTCTCGCCGACGCCCGGCGAGACGCTCCCCGAGCCGACGGCGAGCGTGGAGCTCGCCGCGTACACGAGCGATTCGGCGCCGCTCGAGGTCACCGTGACGACGAGCGAGGGCTACGTCTTCACCGCGACCGCCTCGGGCGCGGCCGGACCGGACCAGCGCTTCCGCGTGGACGTGCCCGTGCTGCACGGCGACAACGTGCTCTCCGTGCGCGTGCGCGAGACCTCGGGCCTGCGCAATCGCCGCATGGCGTTGCTCACCCACTACGAGGGGACCACGCCGGCCCTCCGCTTCGGTCTCTACGACGATCGGAGCGGGACCCCCTGCGGCACGAGCCTGCCGCACGACCTCACGGCGAAGACGAGCCTCTGCGTGCGCGGCAAGGTCACCACGGAGGCCGCGGCCTCGACCTTCGTCACGCTCGACGTCGACGGTGGCTCCGCGACCACCGCGCCCCTCGACGCCGAAGGTCGCTTCGAGGCCGCGCTCCCCCTCGCGAAGGACGCGACCCAGGCGATCACCGTGAGCGTCACGGACGCGGCCGGCAGGGCGAGCTCGACGAGCCGTTCGGTCGTGCAGGACTCGACGCCGCCGACGCTCGCGGCGCCGCTCTCGCTCACGAGCCCGACGCGCACCGCGGCGCTCGGGATCACGGTCTCGGGCACGGTCTCGGACGAGCACGGTCTCGCGTCGCTCACGCTCGCGAACGACGTCGGTGGGAAGGTCTCCCTCGTGCCCACCGCGAGCTTCTCCCGCGCGGTCGATCTCGTTCCCGGCTCGAACCACTTCACGCTCGCGGCGACCGACGTCGCGGGCAACGTCGCCGAGCTCGCCTTCGAGGTGATCCGCGATCGGCTGATCCGGCTCGCCGCGCCCGGGAGCGCCGGGCAGGCGGTGCTGAACCTCGACAAGAACGCGCTCTCGCAGCTGCTCACCGAGCAGGACCAGAAGGACACCGACGTCGTCGAGATCTCGCTGCGGACGCCCGTGCTGAAGGCGCTCTATTCGATCCGCGATCCCGAGCTCTTCGGCGTCGACACGAGCGCGTGGGGGAAGCCCGAGTGGAACCTCCACGACCTGCTCAACATGACGCCGGACACGGCGGATCTCTCCGGCAGCAGCCTCGCGAACCTGCTCGACATCGCGCCGGCCGTCGGTCTCCCGTCGCCCCGGCTCCTCGCGAACCTCCTCGCGCTCCAGCCGACGGATACCTTCGTCAGCCTCGAGACGACGGCCGACGTCGTCCTCGATCAGCTCATCGCGACGCATCCGAACATCGCCTTCGACGCCATGGGCAAGCCCGTGTTCCGCCTGACGATGTACGACGTCCTCAACGACCTCGCGCCGCTCGCCGGACGCTTCGGCCCGGCGGGCTCGCATCCGGGCTTCCTGAGCGGCGCCGTGCACTCGCAGGTCTTCGAGCCCGGCTTCCTGATGAGCATTCCCGCGAGCTCGAACCTCGTGCCGTACCAGGGCGTCGATGCCTCGCGCGGCGGCAAGGACTACTTCTTCGTCCCGAAGGCGGACCCCCTGCTCGTCCTCGACTTCCTGTCGCCGGACTTCAGCGTGGTGGGGCTCGTCGACGAGCCGACCGTCGACATGAAGTTCACGATGGGCGAGAGCCCGCAGTTCTTCGGCGTCTCCACGGTGAAGAGCGCCGGCGCCGATGCCCAGCATCCGGGCTTCTACCGCGGCAACTCGCCCGTGTGGGGCGCCGCTCCGTGGTCGATGGAGCGCATCGTCGCGGAGACGGCGTACCGTCAGTACCGCCCGCTCTACGCCGCGAGCTATGCGAACACGCAGCACTACGACACGGGTGCGATCACCGACGCGGCCGTGATCGCGTGGGACCACGGCTGGGTCTCGATCGCGACGAGCGGAGGCATCGGCAACCCGCCGCCGCCGACGTACGTCTGGGACGTCCTGAACGAGGTGGCGCAGCTCCGGTTGCACCAGGGAGGCGTGCCCGAGGGCGGGGTGAACCTCGCGTTCCAGCTCGACGACCTGCCGATCGGCCTCGACGCCGCCGGCCTCGTCGACGCCCTCCGGCCGACGCTCGCGTCGCAGGCCGCGGAGCTCGCGAACCGGCTCGTCAGCCCCGACGGGCTCGTGCGGAGCGGCGCCGATTTCTACTTCGTGCCCGCGACGAACGGAGGGCCGGGTTTCCTCTTCTTCCGTGCTCCGGCGGACGCGTCGGGTAGCTACACCTATCCGAAGCCGGGCTTCTTCACGAGCGCCTCGCTCGCGACGCGGGCGTCCACGACCGCGGCGCTCTCCGGAACGACCGACACGACCCACGAGAAGCTCGTGCCCGTGGTGGGTGCGCACGTCTTCTTCGCCGACGATGGAGGAACGGTGTTCGACCTCGAGATCGTGACCGTCGACGCCGAGGGCGTCGAAGTCCGCGTGACGCCGGTGGGGGTGTACCCATGAGCGCGCTCCGCTCCACCCTGCGTCGAGGCTCGACGCTCTCGGTCCTCGCGCTCGCCTGCGCGTCGCAGTCGGCCTGCGTCGCCCCGCTGCCCGAGCCCGCCGACCCGAATCCGGCGGCTCTCGAGGTCGGTCAGAGCCGCGAGGTCGAGCTCCGCTACCTCCGCTTCGACGTCACGAACTTCACGCAGACGCTGACGCGCGACGACATCCTCGCGCTGCCGACCGACGTGCAGGATCGGCTCTGGCTCCTCGACCTCGATCTGCGCAGCGGCCCGCAGACGCCGCGTCTCCTCGACAATTCGCTCGAAGCGATCAAGCAGCTCGATCCGGCGACCCTCTCGCCGGCCGCGCGCAACATGCAGGCCCTCTTGAAGATGACGCCCGACTCGGCGCAGCTCGAGGGAACCTCGCTCGAGGAGCTGATCGGGCTCGCACCGCTCCTCGGCCTCGCCCCGCAGCGCGTCCTCGCGGACCTGCTCGGCATCGACGTCGAAGACGAGATCCTCTCGCCCGCGACGGTCTCGCAGGCCGTGCTCGATCAAGTGATCTCGACGCATCCGCACGCGCGCACGCGCCTCGGGCCACGCACGGCGGACAACCCCGAGGGCATCTACCCGGTCACCCCGGGCACGCTGCCGCTCACCCTCGCCGACGCCGCGAGCGACTTCGCCTCGCTCTCCGAGCGGTACGGACCCGTCTTCGAGGACGGCGTCTACCATCCGGGCTTCATCGCCGGGCAGACGAAGGCGCAGGTCCTCCTCCCTGACTTCTCGATGACGGTCCGCGCGAACGCGAACGCGCTCCCCTACAAGGGAGTCGACCTCACGAACGGGAGCGTCGCGAGCGTGAATTCGGTCCGCAGCCAGATCGACCACCTCTTCGACTTCGGCGATCCCGAGTGGCTCGTGATCGAGGGCCTCGTCCCCGGCGAGCCGGTGATCGAGGAGCTGACCTTCCGCATCGTCGAGGACGATCGCTTCGTGTACGGCGGGCACTCGCCGATCCCCGCGGGCGTGGGCTCGTCGCAGGGCTGGACGCTCGCGCCGTGGACGCTCGAGCGGCTCGTCCTCGGAGGCGCGCGGAACGCGTTCGCGAGCCAGAGCGCGACCGTCAGCTACACCCAGCCCGGCCATACCGATCCGCTCTTCCTCGCCACCGTCGTGAACGGCTGGCAGAGCATCTCGGTCACGGGCGGCGTCGGTTCACCTCCGGCCTCCTCGTACCTCTGGGATCTCCTCCTCGAGGTCGCGCAGATCCGCCTTCACGACGGCGGGATCCCCGAGGGCGACGCGGACGTGGAGTTCACGATCCGCGACGTCCCGGTCGGCACGGACACGGACGCGATCGAGCGGACGATGCGCGAGAACCTCGCCTCCGATCCCGTCTCCCTGCTCGCGATCGCGAACACGATCATCGACAGCACGAAGGGCGAGGCCGACTTCTACTACGTGCGCACCCAGGCGGGCGCCGATCCGTCGATCGCCGGCGATTGGCTCTTCTTCCTCGCCGCGGGCGACATCCCGAACGACGACGCCGGCAATCCGGTCCGTCCCTACGCGTACGCGCATCCGGGCTTCTACGCGGACGAGAGCCTGACCGTGCGGCGCAGCGCGTTCACGAGCGTCGACGGCGACGTCGAGCACGAGAAGGTCCGGATCGTCCCCGGCGACGTCCTCTACGTCGAAGGAACGGCGGGGGAGGTCTATCGCCTCGACGTCGGCGAGAAGCCGAGCCGCGCACGCATCGCGCTCACCGTGACGAGGATCCGATGATGACGACGTCCCACTGCCGCGCGGCGTCGCGTGCCGCCCTCGCGCCCCTGCTCGCCCTCTCGACCCTCGCGCTCGTGGTCGACCCGGACGTGGCGAGCGCGCAGGGCCTCTCCACGCCGACGGTCGGCATCGGCACCTCGACGGCGGTCTCCGCCGACCCGACGGCCGTGTACTTCAACCCGGCGATGCAGGCCTTCCAGCGCGGGAGGACGCACCTCCTGCTCGGCGGCACGCTCGTCGTGGGCGACATCCGCTACCAGCGCGACTACCGCGCGGTCTACCAGCAGCCGGACTCGCTCGACTTCGAGACGCCGATCGATCCCTCGATGATCGATCCCTCGAAGCACGGCTACCAGTCGACGGTGCAGACGAATCCCGTGGCGCTCGCGCCCCAGGGCTTCGGCACCTTCCAGCTCGGCCACCACAGCGTGGTCGGCGGCTTCGGCATCTACTCGCCCTACGCCGCGATCCTCGACTTCTCTCCGAGCGGACCGCAGCGGTTCCAGCTCCAGAAGGCGACGATCATGGCGGTCTACTTCACGCCCACGATCGCCTGGCGCCCCGTCGATTGGTTCTCGATCGGCGCGGGCGTGAGCTACGTGCTCGGCTACGCCGAGCTCTCCCGCATCCAGGACTTCGCGACCCTGAACGACGTCGGCCAGGCGCTCGCGAACCCGCCGATCTCGCAGCCGAACAGCTTCGGGACCTCCGCTCCCCCGGAGGTGCGCGAGCTCGACGTGATGGCCCGGCCCTTCGTGATGCGAAACGGCTGGTCGAACTCGGCGACCTTCCACGTCGGCATGGCCTTCCAGCCCACGGAGAAGATGCGCCTCGGCCTCGTCTACCAGCACTCGGCGAAGATGCACTTCGACGGCACCTTCCAGCTGGACATGAACGACGACTTCTTCACGCAGGACCTCGCGAGCCAGGGCCTGCAGTACAAGCCGATCGTCAGCGGCGACGCGACGCTCGGCTTCACGCTCCCCCGCATCCTCCGCTTCGCGGCCTCCTACGACCTCACACGGAAGGTCGGCGTCGCGCTCGAGGTCGACTACACCTTCTGGTCGCAGGTCGACGCCTTCGTGGTCACGGCGCGCTCGCCCGACCTCGCCCAGCCTGCGGTCGGCATCCCGGATCAGACGACGATCCGCCTCGCGCGCAACTGGCACGACACGATCGGCATCGACGGAGTCCTCCGCTTCTCGCCCGGCAGCGGCAAGACGACGCTCTGGGGGCGCTTCGGCTTCCGGCAGAGCGCGGTCCCGAATTCCACGATCGACGTCGCCTCGCCCGACGGGAACCGCTTCGTCGGCGATCTCGGCGGCTCGATCCGCCTCTCGGACGACGTGAGCCTGATCGGCGACCTCGGCATCCAGGCGATCACGAAGCGCACCGTCGTCTCGAGCAACTACGACGTCGCGAACGGCATCTACCAGCTCTTCCTCTTCACGGGCGGCCTGAACCTCCGCGTGGACCTCGACTGAGCGAGTCGGATCGAGAGCGCCTCAATCGCTCTCGATCTGCCGCTGTTCGGTGCCGGCCGCGTCGTAGCAGCGCGTCGAGCCGCTGCGGCGGCACTCGCCGGAGTAGCCGGAGACCGAGCAGGAGCTGCCAGTGACCTCCTCGCAGACCTCGCTCGCCCGGCGCCGGGCAGCGTTGTCGTTGCCGGGCACACAGACCCGCACGTCGGAGTCGCGGAAGCCGAAGCACTTCGCCTGGGCGACGGGTGGGGCCGCAGCGAGAACCGAGCCGAGAACGAGGGCGAGACCGACGAGCTTCTTCATGCGCGACCTCCGTGACCGTGCCCGCCGATGGGGCGAGGTCCCCGAATCTACGGTTTCGCCCGTGGGTTCTTCCCCGGCGTCAGCGGCTCATGCCCGTTCGTCGCGCCGGCATCCCCGAGGGGCTCGAGGGCGAGGTCGATCCGGAGGCCGCGCTCGAAGGCGCGGCAGCCGCTCGTTGACCGGGCACCTTCTCGCGGAGCATCAGCCAGGTGTTGCCGACCCAGAAGCCGTCGTACGGAGGGCTCGGTCTCGCTTCGCGCGTGATCAGCGTGAGCTCGAGCACCTGGGCCACTCCCTCCACGGTGTCCGGCGAGACGATCGCGACGTGCACGGGTAGCCCGTAGCTGGTCGGCATTCCGAGCAGGTTGCGCTCGGCCACGGCGAAGTCGCCTCGCACGGAGACCGCGAGGACCTGCGTCGGGCGGGTGGTGCTCCCCCCGAGGCGTGGGTCCGCTCGGAGGAACTCGAGCGCCGGTCCGGCCTGGGCGGCGGGGCCGGACGAAGGCTGCCATTCGCGGTCCCGGATCGCGGCGATCTCCTCTTCGCGGAAGCGCGCCAGGACATCCGCCACGCGCGGTCGGAGCTCCGCGGTGCGGCGCTCGATCTCGGCGTTCGTCGGATCGAGGCGCGGGCAGACGTCGAGCAGGCCTCGTGCTTCGACGATCGCGCGCGTGCGGTACAGCTCGTGGAGGTCACGGATGCGCTGCTCGTTGGTCCCGTTCTGCTCGAGGATCTCGAGGCATCGCGTCGCGTTGCGCGCGGGAATCGGCGGCAGATCGCGTAGGAAGTTCGTGACGTCCCAATAGTCCTGACCGACCTGGTAGGAGAGACCGAGCGAGCCGAAGCGGTTGTTGAGGGCGTTGCCCGGATCCTGCCAGCTCTCGAGGCGTGCGGTGTACCGGCTCCGGAACTCGTCCATGAACGGTCGGGTCTGGGCCGCGAGCCGCATCGCCTCGTCCTGCTTCGCGAGGACCTCTTGGACGCGTGGGAGGTTCTGACCGATCGTTTCCATCGTGTACGGACTGAGGGTCCAATCCGACGAATTCCCGATGCCGTGCACACGCTCGGCGGCCGCGTGGAGCTGCTCCGCGTCCTGGCGCATCTGTGCGTCGTCCTGCGCTCTCACGGATCCTGCGGTCGCCATCCCCAGCGCCATCGCCACGATCACACTCGCGCGCATGAGCTACCTCCTCGATTCCCGAACGCGGGAATTCCCTGCGTCTGATTGAAATACGCCCCCGATCCGCTCGCTGGGAGGGATCGCCACCGATTCCTGAGGCCGCGGTGCCGGGGGCCGTCCGGATGTCTGCCCGTTCGGCGGCCCGGGTGCCTCGGGGGCCTTTCCGTTTCCCGCCTCGGGGAGCAAGAACCAGGACGCCATGGGAGGAGGGATGACGGAAGGCCATCGTTCGAAGGAGAGCGCGTTCCACGCCGAGACGGTCGAGGCGGCGCTCGTGTCGATCGGGAGCTCCACCGAAGGTCTCGCTGCCCCGGAAGCCGAGCGGAGACTCGCCGCGGTCGGCCCGAACGTCCTCGAACGCGCCAGGCGGGAGAGCCCGCTGAAGATGCTGTGGAGGCAGATCGACAACCCCTTGATCTGGGTCCTGCTCGGCTCCGCGGCGCTCGCCATGGGGCTCGGGAAGATCACCGACGGTGCCGTCGTGCTCGCCGTCGTCGTTCTGAACAGCGTGATCGGCTTCGTCCAGGAGTACCGCGCGAGCCGTGCGATCGACGCGTTGCGCGGGATGGTCCCGGAATTCGCGACGGCCATCCGCGACGGCTCGCGGCTCATCGTGCGGGTCGCGGAGCTCGTGCCGGGTGATCTCGTGCTCCTGGCCTCGGGCGACAAGGTGCCCGCCGACCTCCGGCTCGTCACGCTGAAGAACCTCCAGGTCGACGAAGCCGCCCTGACGGGCGAGTCGGTCCCGGTGGCGAAGTCCCTCGTGCCGGTGGATGCGCGGGCGCCGATCGCCGACCGGACCTCGATGGCCTTCGGCGGAACGCTCGTCACCTCGGGCACGGCCACCGGCCTCGTCGTCGCGACGGGCCCTCGGACCGAGCTCGGCCGGATCTCGGCGATGCTCGAGGAGGCGGCCGATCTCGAGACGCCTCTCACGCGTGCGCTCGCGTCGATCGGCAGGACGATCACGACCGGGATCGTGGTGGTGTCGACCGTCATCCTGGCGTTCGGCGTCCATCGCGCGACGGAAGCCGGCGTCCCCGTCGGGACCGCCCTCCGCGAGACCCTCGTCTTCGCGATCGCGTTGGCCGTCGGCGCGATTCCGGAGGGCCTCCCGGCGATCGTGACCATCGCTCTCGCCGTCGGCGTTCAGCGGATGGCCAAGAGACGGGCGATCGTGCGCAACCTTCCCGCCGTCGAGACGCTGGGCTCGACGACCGTCATCTGCTCCGACAAGACCGGGACGCTGACGCGGAACGAGATGACGGTGCTCGAGACGTTCACGCCCACGGTCGGGGCCTGCCACGTCGAGGGCATCGGATACTCCCCCGTCGGGCGCTTCCGGCCCACCGGCGCCGAGACGTGGGGGCCTGCGCCGCTGGAGGTCGCGCGTCTCCTCGTGGACGCGGCGCTCTGCTCCGACGCCACCCTCGAGAAGAGCGGGGACCGCTACGCGATCACGGGCGATCCGACCGAGGCTGCGCTCGTCGTGGCGGCGGAGAAGGCGGGCGTGTCCGTGGTCGCCGAGCGGCGCGCCCAGCCTCGCGTGGATGCCATTCCCTTCGAGTCCGAGCTCCAGATCATGGCGACCTTGCACGCGGACGGGGAGCGAGGCTCGCGCGTGATCGTGAAGGGCGCGCCCGAGTCCGTCCTCGGGCGTTGCGAGAGGGGCGCGGTCGACCTGACGGAGGACGTGATCCACGCGGAGATCGAACGGCTCGCGACGCGCGGCATGCGTGTGCTCGCGATCGCGGAGAAGCCGTGGACGTCCGAGACGAACGACCTGACCCTCGACGACGTCGCGGGGGGCCTCCGACTGCTCGGTCTCGTGGGCATGATCGATCCGCCGCGCGAGGAGGCGATCGCCGCCGTGCGCGCGTGCCAGGACGCGGGGATCGTGGTGAAGATGATCACGGGCGACCACAAGGCGACGGCCCGCGCGATCGGTCGAGAGCTGGGTCTCGAGGACGGAGCCCCGGCCATCGGAGGTCCGCAGCTCGCCGAGATGGACGACGCGGCGCTCCGGCGCGCCGCCACCTCCCACGCCGTCTTCGCGCGCGTCGCACCGGAGCACAAGCTCGCCCTCGTGCGCGCCCTGCAGCAGGAGGGGCACGTGGTCGCGATGACCGGGGACGGCGTCAACGACGCGCCCGCGCTCAAACAGTCGAACATCGGCGTCGCGATGGGCATCAACGGCACGTCCGTCTCGAAGGAAGCCGCCGACGTCGTGCTCACGGACGATAACTTCGCCACGATCGTCGCCGCGGTCGAGGAAGGGCGGAGGGTCTACGACAACCTGGTGAAGAGCCTGGCATTCGTCCTGCCCACGAACCTCGGGCTCGCGCTCATCCTGATGTACGCCGTCATCTTCCTTCCGTTCGATTACTCGACCCACGAGCTCCTGCTTCCGATCACGCCCGCCCAGATCCTCTGGATCAACCTCGTCGCCGCCGTCACGCTCGCCCTGCCCCTGGCATTCGAGACCAAGGAGCCCGACGTGATGACGCGGCCGCCGCGCAAGCCGGACGAGCCGATCCTCTCGCACTTCGTCGTCCGGAGGACGGTCCTCGCCGCGGTCCTCATGACGGCAGGCGCGATCGGCCTCTTCGAGTGGGAGTACGTCCGCTACGCGACCGGTGGACGACCCCCGCGCGAGGCGCTCGCGGAGGCGCAGACGATGGCCGTGACGTCGGTGATCCTCTTCCAGGTCTTCTACATGACGAGCAGCCGTTCCCTCCGGGACTCGATCGCTCGTATCGGATTCTTCAGCAATCCGTTCGTCTTCGTCGGGATCGCCGTGCTCCTCTTGCTGCAGGCGGGCTTCGTGTACCTCGAGCCGCTGCAACGCACGTTCGGGACCGCGCCGCTCTCGGGGCGGGACCTCCTCGTCTGCCTCGCGACCGGAGTCGTGATCCAGCCCGTGATCGCCGTGGAGAAGTGGGTCCGTGCGCGGCTTCGAGGTCGCCGTCCGGGGTCGCCCGGAAGGGGGGCAGCCCGGGGCTGACGCCTGGCCCCTCGAGGCGACTACCCGAAAGGCCGCTCCTCGGCGATAGTGCGGCCCCCCGCACCCCGGCCGAGGTTTCGCATGTCCGCTCGTCTCTCCCTGTCCGCCCTGTATTCGACGCTGCTGCTCGTGGTGGGCGTCGTGTCGTGTGGCGGCGGCGACGGCGTCGTGAAGCGCAAGGGCGTGGCGCGGAGCGCGCTCGACACCGAGATCCAGGGACCTTCCGGGATCTCGCTCTTCGTGCCCGCGGGGGCCGTCACGGCGGACACGACCCTGACGATCTCGGTGGTCCCGTCGATCCGTCCTCCCCGAGAGGGCGCGGTCGTGGCGAGCCCGGTCCGACTCCAGCCCGAGGGCCAGCAGTTCGCCCGACCGGTCGAGCTCACGATCCCCATCGACACGAGCTCGCTGCCCCCGGCCAGCACGGTGGACGACGTGGTGGTGATGCGCGCCCCGGCAGGCACCGAGACCTACGTGCCGCTGCCGACCCGTCGCGCCGGCAGCGCCAGCGTGGCCGTGTTGACGGAGCACTTCTCCGACTTCGTCGCCGTCGTCTTCACGGCGGATGCGTCGATGGGCGCGGCCTGCGGCGATCGTCTTTGCGCCAGCGACGAGACCTGCGACACCTGTCCGCTCGACTGCGGCCTCTGCGTCGGCGCGAACCTCTGCGGCAACGGCGCGTGCGAGGCGAACGAGGCCTGCAGCAGCTGCCCCTACGACTGCCGTTGCGTGAGCGGAAACGGCTGCATCGGCGACTTCGTCGACGACGCCGGCATGTGCGGGATGCTGACGACCTGCGCGGCCGGCACGTACGAGCAGATCGCCCCGACGCCGGGCAACGACCGAGTCTGCGCCCCCTGCGAGCCGGGCAGCTATTCCGACGTCTCGAATGCGAAGACCTGCACGCCGTGCCCCATCGGCACGGCCTCGTCGACGACGGCGGCGACCTCCGCGAGCGCGTGCCAGGCCTGCGCGAGCGGCCTCGAGGCCACCACGCCCGGCCTCTCGCAGTGCACCGACATCGACGAATGCCTCGTGAACAACGGCGGATGCACGGGCGGGACCCCGTACTGCTGGAACAACGTCGGTGCCCCGCCGACCTGCACGGGCATCTCGCCTGCCGGGCTCACGCTCTGGCTCGACGCCGGCAGCTCGGTCTTCTCGGACGCCGGCACGACCGCGGCCACCAACGGCGGCTCGGTCCAGATCTGGCGCGACCGGAGCCCGGCCGCGCACGACTGCACGCAGACCACCGTGAGCGCCCAGCCCACCTTCAGTGCGAGCGTCGCCGCCTTCAACAACCAGCCCACGCTGCATTTCTCCGCCGGAGCCACCGCGCTGCTCACCTGCTCCGATTCGCTCACGATCGGAACGCTCTTCGCCGTCGTGAGCTACGACGCCGCGACGTTCAGCGCCTTGTACCCGGGTGTGTTCGGGCACAAGAACGCCGGCAGCACCGCGCTCCTCTACGGCAACACCTCGATCACGACCTACGGGACCGACGCGACGGGCGGAATCTCCCTGAACGGTGCGACGAGCACGGGCCAGAGCACGGCAGCCACGACGATCACGGCCCCCGCGCTACTCACCGTCTTGTCGCCCACCCCGGTGAGCGACGCGATGTGGGTGGGTCGGTCGGACATCATCTCTGCCACGTGGAACGGCAACATCGCCGAGATCATCGCCTACGACACCGCGCTCGACGCGGCCTCGGTGCGCGCCGTGGAGTGCTATCTCGGCGCCAAGTACAACCTCACCCTCGGTCACGCCTGCCCGTGACGTCCGCGTAGAGCGAAGGCAGGAACGTCGCGAGATGCGACATCTCCTGCGCGCAATGGAGCAGGAGGGCGCGCGCGTCGGCGAGCGTCGGACGCAGGAACGACGAGCCGAGCGAGACGGCGACGTCGCCCGCCCTGCCTCCGACGCGGGCGCCCGCGAAGGCGCCTCCGAGCCAGAAGAACGAGCGCATCTCGGACCCGCCCGACACGGGCTTCACGTGGTGCAGCAAGTATCCGGCCTCGATCGGCGCGTCCGCGATCCCGACCCGGGCCGCCGTCACCGAGACCGTCGCGAGCTCGTCGTCGCGGAAGCCGAGCGAGCGGGGCTCGAGGAACGCGATCGCGAAGCGACCGAGCTCGTGGCCGACGTATTCGTCGACGATCGAGACGCCGCCGACGCAGCGGTCGGCCGACGGCGGACGCCTGCCCCACGTGGCGTGCACGTGCGCCCCGGGATGCCAGAGCTTGTAGCGGGCGGGATCGTCGCTGTGCCAGGCGAACCACCAATCGATCATGGGGGGCGAGACGCCCGGGAGCTCCGTGCGGAGCATCAGCTGCGCGCGATTGCCCTCGACCGTGTATCCGTCCTCGAGGCGGGGCCGCGCGTCGCGGAGCCATTCGGCGATCCCCTCGAACGACGGGAGGAGCGGCGGCGCGATCGGACCCGCGAGCGCGTCGTGGACGTGACGCGCCAAGGGCGGCAGCACCGGATTCCACCATCGTGCGAGTGGGGACGCGAGCTCCGTCGCATCGAAGCCGAGGTGGCGATCGCTCTTCGGTCGGGCGCGGATCATCGGGGCCTCCCCATCCACTCGTGGAAGCGCGTCGAGGGGTCGCGCTCGGCCCGGATGCGGTCGAGGCGTGCGAGCTGCGCGTCGCCGACGAAGCGCGCGGGTCGCACGCCGAGGTTCTCGTCGGCGAGCTGGCAGCCGGTCGCGAGCGGCTCGATCGGTCGCACGTTGGAGACGGCCCAGTCGGCGTAGCGCGCATCGTCCGCCGCGTCCGACCAGATGCCGTAGAGCGCGAGGTAGGTCCGATCCTCCATCGAGAAGGCCATGTCGGGGCGCGTCGTCGGCGGCGCCCAGTTCAGCCAGAGCGCGTGGGAGGGCGCAGGTGGCAACGTGTCGGCGATGCGCCTCAGATGGGGAAGGAGCTCGTCCGCGCTCGCGTGCGTCCACACGTTGTCGACCGCGTAGCGATGATGGCTCGGGTAGTGCTCCATCACGTGATCGTAGAGGAAGGCGAGTCCCGACGGAACGAAGGGCACCTTCCTCCGCGCGCGCCTCGCGAGCGGGCTGTCGCGTAGGAATTCGAGCTCCCGCCACGCGCTGCGGAATCCGTCGGCGAAGATCGGGGCGACGACGAGCATGCCCGGACCTTCGACGCCGGGGGTCTGCCGCGAGAGCAGGATCTGGAGCTCCACCGACGATGGCACCGACGGGCCGACGTCGTGCGCCCAGCGGAAGACCTCGTCGAGGTGCTCGCGCGCGAAGCTCTGCGCGCCGAAGCCGATGACCTTCGGCCGCGGACGCAGGCGTAGGTGGAAGCGCGTGACGACGCAGAAGAAGCCCGGTCCGGCGCCACGTGCGGCCCAGAAGAGATCCGCGTTCTCGCGTTCGTCGGCGTAGACGACGTCCCCGTCGGCCGTCACGAGATCGAGGCCGACG
The DNA here is from genome assembly GCA_046351215.1 of Polyangiales bacterium. GTDB lineage: Bacteria > Myxococcota_A > Polyangia > Polyangiales > Houyiibacteriaceae > JAXLYX01. Next base: position 94,018 of record JAXLYX010000008.1, read on the forward strand.
ACGCTCTCGCAGGCCGGGCCCCACGCGCGGCTGTTCCAACCGAATCCGCCCTGGAGGAGATACCCACCCACCTTCACGCCGCGGCAATGCCCGACGGGGAAGAAGAGGCCCTGCTTCAGCAGCGCGAGCCCCGTCTCGGCGCCGCCGCAGCCCGGGCCCACGCGGGCGCGGAGGGCGCTCCGGTCGACCTCCATCGAGTCGAGGCGGGAGACGTCGATCACGAGCGTCCCCTCGCGCAGGTGCGAGCCGGCCCAGCTGTGGCCGCCACTCCGCACCGTGAGGCGGAGGCCCTCGCGCTTCGCGAGCCGGACGGCCTCGACCACGCCTTGCTGGTCCCGAGCCTGCACGATGACGGCCGGGAATCGGTCGGGGAGCCGCGCGTTCCAGACCAGGGCGCGTCGCGCCGCTTCGTAGCCGCTGTCTCCACGTCGGTGGACGGTGTTCATGCATCCCAAGATGCACGCTCGATCCCCGGCCCGCGCGTCCGCCTCCGACCAGCCGCTGGCCGGATCCGTGCCATCGGCGTGGTACCTTCGGAGCGGCCCATGGATCTCGAAGCGCTGCGGGGTTTCTTGGCGGTGGTGGAGACGGGCTCGTTCGTCTCGGCGGCCACGTCCCTTCGTTGGGCGCGGGCCACGCTGCGGCGGCGCGTCGACGAGCTCGAGGCGATGGCGGGAGTGCCGCTCCTGCGACGCTCGGGGCAGGGCGCGGAGCCGACCGAGGCGGGGCGCGCGCTCGCGGCCCGGGGCAAGGAGATCCTCGCGGAGGCCTCGTCGCTCCTCTCCGCCGTGCGCGAGATCGGCGCGCATCCCGCGGGTGTCGTGCGCGTGGCGCTCCCGGTCGGCCTGCCTCCGGACGTGCTCGGGCCGATGTACGCGCTCCTCCGCGCGCGGCATCCGAAGCTCTCCGTCGTGCTCACGCCCTGGGACGATCCTCTCAAGGCGCTCGTGCACGACGTCGACGTCGCCCTCTGCTTCGGCGATCGTCCCCCCGAGGGGCCCTGGGTGACGCGCGAGCTCGTGCGGCTCGAGGAGCGGCTCCTCGCGACGCCGGAGTACCTCGCGGCGCGCGGGACGCCGAAGCGACTCGAGGACCTCGCGGGCCACGACCTGCTCGCCTGGCCCGCGCCGGGCGAGCGCGAGACGCGGCTCGCGCTCCGCGACGGGGGCTCCTTCCTCGCGAGCCCGACGCTCGTGAGCCCCGACATCCACTTCCTCCGCTCGTGCGCCGCCGCCGGCCTCGGCATCGTCTACGCGCCCGACGGAACGCTGTCCGGCGATGCGACGCGTTGGGTGCGGGTGCTCGACGACGTGGTCGGTGGCGTCCGCTCGCTGCGCGTCGTCCTCCCCTCGGCCCTCTCGGACATCCCGAGGATCCGCGCGGTGCTCGACCTGGTCGAGGAGCTCCTGCCGCCCGAGCTCAAGCGTCGTCCTCGTCGCCGTTGAGCGGAATCCCCTTGCAGACCAGGCCGCTCGTGCATCCCATCTCCGCGGGAGCCCTGCCATGACCTCCGATGCCGCGAAGCCCCGTCCCGACGACTCCGCCGTGCGCGTGGCGCTCTGGCGCGCGCTGCACGTGCTCGCCGACGACCCCCCGCACGTGCTCGAGGACGAGGTCGGTCTCGCCCTCGTCGCTCCCGATCCGGACTGGCGGAAGCGGCCCGACATGAGCGCGTTCACGAGGCCCTTCCGAGCCTCGATCGTGGCCCGTGCGCGCTTCGTCGAAGACCTCGTCGCCGGAGAGGCGACGCGCGGTGTGGACCAATACGTCCTGCTCGGAGCGGGGCTCGACACGTTCGCCCAGCGTCGGGCCGAGCTCGGTGCGCGCCTGCGCGTCTTCGAGATCGACGCGCCGACGACGCAGGCCTGGAAGCGAGAGCGGCTCGGCGAGCTCGGCCTCGGGATCCCGCCGTTCCTCCACTTCGTGCCCGTCGACTTCGAGCGCAGCGACGCTTGGCTCCCGCACCTCGTCGCCGCGGGCTTCGACGCGGCGCGGCCTGCGATCGTCGCGTCCACCGGTGTGAGCATGTACCTCACGAAGGACGCGATCGCGGCGACCTTGCGCGAGGTCGCGTCGCTCGCCGCGGGCACGACCCTGGTGATGTCGTTCCTCCTCCCGATCGAGCTGGCCGAGCCCGAGATGCGTCCGGGCATCGAGGCGGCCGAGCGCGGCGCCCGCGCGAACGGGACCCCCTGGCGGAGCTTCTTCACGCCGGACGAGATACTCGACCTCGCGCGCGAGGCGGGTTTCCGCACGGTGGCCCACGTGTCGGCCGACGAGCTCACGCAGCGCTACTTCGCGGGCCGTCCCGACGGTCTGCGATTGCCGAGCCGCTCCGAGGAGCTCCTCGTCGCCCGGACGGGCTGAGCGGAGGGGGAATCCCGCGCTCGTGCGCGCACGGGCTCGCGGGCGTGCGCGCACGCCGACGAATCCGCGGACCGGCGGCTCGTGTCGCGAATTCACTGGCGAAATCGTCGGGCGGCGTCTGGCACGGACCCTGCTTCGGCATCCCGGAGAGGCGCACGGTCGCGCACGGGGATGACGATGACGAAGACGAAACTCGGGATGGTGATGGTGCTCGGACTCTGGGCTCTCGGCTGCGACGGGGGCACCGTCGATGGCACCTCGGGGGCGAACGGCTCCGGGGATCCCGGAGCCGGGGACGCGGGCATGCAGGCACCGCCGGCGGTCTGCGGCAACGGGATCGTGGAGGCGGGCGAGGTCTGCGACGGCACGGTGCCGGCCGAGACCAGTTGCTCCACCTTCGGCTTCGACGGGGGAACCGTCAGCTGCAGCCTCGATTGCCTCGAGGTCCGCGTCGACAACTGCACGGTCGCGCCGCGCACCCTCACGGTGAATTCGACCGCGGCCCTGACCGACAACGGCTACGACGGGACGATCGGATCGATGACCTGTCTCGACTTCGTGGTGCCCGACAATGCGAAGGGCATCGTCGAGGAGACCGGCTTCGCGGTCACGCTCGCGATGGACCACACCTTCGTCGGCGATCTCGTCGTGAAGCTGGTCGCTCCGTCCGGCCACGTGGGCACGCTCCTGCATCGACCTGGCATCTATGCGGGTCCGGACGACGGGACGAACGTCGGTGGCACGAATTCGAACCTCGACTCGGCCTATCCCATCACGCTGCAGCGTGGGATCGGCGGCTTCAAGAGCGACTCCGTCGGCAAGAACCTGACGACGACGCAGGCGGCGTGTCGCGACGACGGCTACTGCAAGTTCGTCGCCGAGGCGGACGCCGGTCCCTTCCAGATCGAGCACGAGCACATCGGTGGCACGTGGCGGGTCTGCATCGGCGATGCGGCGGGCGGTGACGCCGGCACGGTGAAGACCGCGACGCTCACGCTCTCGCCGACGGCGAACGGCTTGCCCGAGGTCGAGGGCGGCGAGCCGCTCGTCACCGCGATCCCGGACGGAACGTTCGACGGAACGGCCGCGTCGATGGTCTGCCGCGCCTACGACTTCACGGGCCTCGACACGAAGCTCACGACGCACGACCTCCGTGCGGCCTTCCACATCCAGCATCCGAACGTCGGCGACCTCGTGTTCGCCCTCGTCGATCCCGATGGGGAGCTGCATTCGCTCGGCGTGCGCGCGGGCGTGAGCGAGGACGCCTCCGGCCAGGGTGCGGGTCCGGGCGTGGTCGCGAACCTCGCGTCGACCGACCGGCTCTGGTTCTTCGTCGGGCCCTACGCGGGGGCCGAGCCGGAGCCCTTCGAGACGCGTGGCCTCGAGCTCGCCACCGACGCGACCTACTGCCCGGGCGGCGAGTGCCACGTGCGCGCGACCTCCGGCGCCCTGCCCTGGCTCGCCGCGGACGAGACGATCGGCACGATGTCGAAGGGGGCCTACAAGCTCTGCGTCGGCGATGCCGTGCCCGGCAACGCCGGCACCTTCACCTACGGAATCCTGTCGGTCGGCTTCGATCCCTGAGGCCGTCCCCCCGGGGATCCCCAAACGCCCCGAGATCCGGTATACGCGAACGATGGGCGTCCGGTTCGAGACCGATCGGTATCCCGTCGTCATCGTCCGCTTTCCCCCGAGCGGCTCGGTCGAGGAAGTACACGCGTGGTACGACGCGGTCGCGACGTACCTCGAGGAGGCGCCCGCGCCGATCGCGTTCGTCGACGACCTCCGTGCGATCGAGTTCGGGTCGGCGAACGGCGCGCAGCGACGCGTCGCGGCCGATCGCCACGACGACCTGATCCGGCGGTTCTCGGACAAGCATGCGGGCAACGCGCGTCTCGTCGACGGTCACCTCGTCGCCGCGGTCCTCCGCGTCTTCGACTGGCTCTCGCCCGCGCCGTGGCCCCTCGCCACGTTCCGCGACGAGGAGGCCGCCGTCGGCTGGTGTCTCGAGCGCGTGCGCGAGAAGGGCGGTGGCCCGCCCCGGGGTGACGGGCCAGGATGAGCCTCCGCATGGCGCGTGCATCCCTCCTGCTCGTCTTCCTCCTCCTCGTGGCGTGTGGCGCGGAGGACGTACGTCCCGTCTACCCCGTGACCCGCGTCGTCGTCGTGGGTGCCGGCATGGCGGGGCTGACCACCGCGCACGCCCTCGATGCCGCGGGCTACGACGTCGTGGTGCTCGAAGCGAGGAACCGCATCGGCGGCCGGATCCACACGGTGGACGTCGGCGGAGTCGCCATCGACGAAGGAGCCGCCTGGCTCCACAGCACGGGGAACAATCCACTCGTCGACGTCGCGCGGGCGTACGGTCTCTCGACGATCCCCGACGACGTCGACGGCATCGCGCGCGCGGTGAGCACGACCCACGGTGTCTACTCGACCGCGGAGATCGACGCGGCCTTCGATCGTTCCGACGCCTTCTTCCCGCGCCTTCCCGCGCTGCGTCGATCGCTCGGGCCGCTCGCTCCGGTGGCGGACGGCATCGACGCCTACGTCGCCGGGCTCGGCCTCGACGGTCGGTCCTCCACGCTGACGCGCGGCATGCTCTCCCGCAGCTATTTCGAGCTCGACTATGCGGCTCCGCTCGCTCTCCAATCGCTCCGCTGGGCGGACGAGGATGCCGACGTCGTCGGAGGCGATCGGCTGATCGTCGGGGGTTACCGGGGTCTCGTCGACAAGCTCGCGGAGGGCCTCGACGTCCGCCTCGGCGAGGTCGTCGATCGCATCGCGTACGACCCCACGGGGGTCGTCGTGCACTCGACGAGCGGCGACGTCTCCGCCTCCCACGTGGTCGTGACCGTGCCCCTCGGCGTCCTCCGCGCGAACGCGATCGCCTTCGATCCTCCCCTACCGACCGAGAAGACGGCCGCCATCGCGCGCCTCGATCTCTCGAACCTCGAGAAGGTCGTCCTCCGCTTCGACACCGCGTTCTGGACGGAGATCGCCGACGACACCGGCCTCGTCCTCTCCGACGTCGAGGGCGAGATGCCCGGCTTCTTCGACCTGACGGCCGAGGCCGGTGCGCCGACGCTCGTCGTCCTCTACGGCGGCGCCTATGCGCGCACCGCCCAGGCGACGCTCTCCGACGCGCAGCTCGTGGCACGGGCGCTCGCGAACCTCGAGACGCTGCTCGGGCGTGCCGTTCCCACCCCGATGGCGACCCACGTCACGCATTGGACGACCGATCCGTTCGCGCGCGGCGCCTACTCCTACGTTCCCGTCGGAGCCTCGCCCGACGACATGCGCCTCTACGGCCAGCCGGTCGCCGATCGGGTCTTCTTCGCCGGCGAAGCCACGAGCTTCTCGGTCTCCGCGACGGTGCACGCGGCGTTCCTCTCCGGTGTGGACGCGGCCCGCCGTCTCGGCGTTTCGAACCCACGGATCCCCGGGTACTGAGGCGATCGGGCGGCGGGACCTTCCTCGCCCCGCGTCGATCGGCGATGCTTCCTGCATGGGAATCGGGACGAAGTCGTCGGTGTCCGGCCGGCACGCGAGGATCCGGGGCCATGGGTTGGCCGTCGCGATGCTCGCTCTCCTCGGCACGTCCTGCGACGACGCCCCGGCTCCGGACGCGGAGCTCTCGACCGAGCTCGTCCCGACGCAGACGCCCGAGTACTACGTCGCCCAGGCGAACCTCTACTTCGACACGCTCGACACGCGGGCCGATCCGAGCCTCGTGCCGAACTACGCCCCGCTCGTCGCTCGCTGGGAGTGGCCGCCGTGGCTCTACCTGACGGGATACGGGCGCGACAACATGATCGAGAGCACGCGCTCGGCCCTCGCGGTCGACCCCTCGACCGTGCCGACCCGCGACTGCCGCTTCTTCCCGGTGCAGCCCTTCGCCCGATGCCGCGTCTCGTTCCAGTACGCCGAGGGGCCGTGCGGCATCTACGAGGAGTTCACGTTCGACGACGAAGGCGAGATGACGTTCATCGAGGCCTGGTCCGTCTTCCCCGAGACGCTCCCGACCTCGGATCCGAACGACCTCTGGGCCGAGGGGCCGAACGTGCACCGGCTCTCGACGAAGATCCCCGGGCTCGGCAACGCCACCGGCACGATCGACCTCGCGTCCCCGGCGATGCAGCACGCGGCGGAGCACGATCCGGAGGTCGCCGACTTCGTTCGGAGGGCGAACGACTTCTGGTCCACCTGGCTCGACGCCCTGCTCGCCGCCGGCAACGACTACTTCGCGCGCGGCTGCGGCTGGTGAGTCGCGGCCGATCCGTCCACTCGTCGGATCGGCCGCACGGCGCTTCCCTCAGGGCGGAGGCGCGTCGGCCGAGCTCTCGACGCCGACGCGCTCGAAGTCCCCGTACTCGTCGAGCCGAGCCGTGAGCACGAGGGTCTCGAGGTCGCCGTGGCAGTCGCGATCCCGGCGCGCGACGATGCGCATCGTGCCGCTCGCCGCGTCGGCCTCGAGGCTGAACGCCCAGCTCAACGCGACGGGCGCGGAGACTCCGAGCCAGGACACGGCCTCGGGATCGCGCACCCACGTCGGCCTGCACGGGGGAGGGCTCGGACGTTCCGGGATGCTGGTGGGGAACTGCCGTTCCGAGGGCGACGCCAGGCGACGCGCCATCGCGATCGACTCGTAGACCCGACGCAGCCGCTCCTCGCCACGGAGCCGCTCGCGCAAGCCCTCGGGCGGCGGCGAGGCCGGATCGCGCTCCAGCGTCGTCGTCCCCACCTCGCCGAGGCCGGCGGCGACCACGCGCGAGGCGACGCGGGGAGACCGTCGCCAATCCCCCTCGGTCGGTACGTCGAAATGGATCATCACCGGGACGATGTCGGGCAACGAATCGGAGAGCGTCGCCGACCAGGTCGTCGGCGTCTGGCCCCGGACGAGCTCGATCACGGCGCAGCGATCGGGGCGCGGGTAGCAGAGCAAGCCGTCGAAGACCGACCCGTCGAGCAGGAAGACGTGCAGGAAGACGTCCCCCTCCGTGAATTGGAAGTTCGCGCGCGGATCGAGCGTGACGTGCCCGCGCAGGTCGATGACCTCGACGCCCGTCACGGGCTCCGGCGTCGTCGTCGGAGGGGAGCTCGCTCGCGGACCGCATGCGGCGAGACCGAGGGCCCACACGACGAGAGCGAGGGGACGGAGCCCCGGATGCTGGCGCGGCGTGCTCATGGCGTCCTCCGATAGGTGAGGGTGTAGCGGATGTCGTCCGGCAGACGCGAGGACTCGACGCGCACGCTGTGGCGGAGCGTGTTCCCGTCTTCCGAGACGCGGAACGTGTGCCGTCCGGATCCCCCGTCGCTGACGCTGTCGAGGATCAGCACTCCGTCCGACGTCATCGTGTAGCGGATGCGGATGGCGTCGCCGCCCGCACTGCGGGCCGGTTGCCACGCGCCGGGAGCGGCGGCGGTGTTGCGACCGTGGCCGAGGTCCACGCGCACGCGTCCGCTCGCGACCTCGATGTGCAGCGTCGGAATGGGTGGGTTCGATTCGAGGAGGCGTGACCTCGCGGTAGGCTTGCCGAGCGCGAAGAGATCCTCGATGCCGGCCTCGACACCGCGCTCGATCGCCGCCCGCCCTCCGTCGCCCGCGTGATTGCTCCACGTGCCCGTGAGGCGCGCGGAGGGATCCCCGGGCTCCTGCGCGCCGATCGAGGCGCTCGACGCGAAGAGCGCCGTCGTGGCGAGCACGAGCGCCGCGACGCGTCGTCGCGGGATCCTCGCGTCGGCCTCTCCCGCTCCGCGCCGACCTCGAAGGAGCTCCGATCCTCGCTGCATGGCGCCCACCTCCCCGTGCGGCGACGACGCCGCGACCCCCGCGGACGATACCCCGGCTCGGGGGAGTGGGACTCGGATTCTCGCCGGTGCATCCTCTCGCGCACGGCAAGCGCCGAAGTGACCGCGCAGGCGACGGCCCAGGCCGAGCTTGTCGCCCCATCGGACGGTGCCTAGATGCCGTGGGGGCGGGCGTGCACGAGATCCATCGGCGAATCCTCGAGATCAATTCCGCGCGTTCGGCGCTCTTCGTGGCGGACGAGCCCGCGCGGACGCGCTATCGGGCGAGGCATCCCACGTACCTCGGCGCGGTGAAGTGCATGGACGGGCGCGTCCTCTTCCCCGTGCTGACGAAGACGCCGCTCGGCATCGTGTATCCGTACCGAGCCATCGGCGGACGTCCGGAGGTCTGGTGGCCGAGCTTCCTCGGCCGCGTGCGCGCGTTCGTCGAGCAGGCGATGCGCGATGGCCAGCGTGCGGTCGCCTTCCTCACCTACCACCACAGCGAGAGCGATCCGCACCTCGGCTGCGCCGGCTGGGAGTTCCACACCGACGCGGCGCGCGCGCACGCCGATCGACTCGCCGCGGATCTCTCGGGAGTGTTCGGGGATGCGCTCGTGCCGATCGTCGCGAACGTCGAGACCGACCGCGACGTGCTCACGCTGCACGGGCCGTCGGGCGACGTCTCGGGCGAGGCGGTGATCGGGCTCGACGACGACGGGATCTCGGCTGCGATCGGGGGCGCGTTCCCGACGATCGATCCGGGCGTGCGTCGCGACCTCGTTCCCCTGTTGCGTGGGAACGCGCTCCGCGTCGAGGAGCTCCGCGGGGAGCCGAAGGATCTCGACGCGAAGGCCCATCACGAGCGCATCCTCGCCGTGGGGCAGGGGTTCGACTGGCTCTACCAGGAGAACCTCGCGCTGATCATCAACGACGCGGATCCGGGGCTCGCCGCGTCGATCGCGGTGGCCGCCGCGATCCTCCGCAAGAACCTCGAGAGCGCGCCCGCGGACGAGGAATTCACGATCCTGACCTGCGTCCCCTACCAGGCGCCGGGCATCGACCACCGGCAGGCGGTCGCCCGGGCTCGAGGTCTCCGCGACTTCGCGAGCGAGGTCGTCCGACGGTCCGAGCCCGAGCTCGCCTCGTGCCCGCGCTTCCACGCGCTGGCGGGCGTCGTGTGGGCGCCGGCGAAGCGGTTCGAGCCCATCCTCTAGCGCGGCGATCCGGCGCTCGCTCGCCTACGGCGTCGCGAGGAGCTCCGCCTGCGCCTCGAGGAAGGCGCGGTAGTAGCCCTCGATCGTCGCGCCGCTCTCGAGCGACGCGACGGAGCCGTCGTCGTCGAGGATCTCCTGCGGGCCTTCCACGAAGAACGTGATCACGGCGGCGTCGCTCTCGTCGTCGGGGACGTGGAAGGTGTGGACGGAGCCGGCCGGCTCGTGCACGTACGTGCCGGGCTCGGCGATCCAGTCGTAGTCGTCGTAGCGCCAGCGCCCGGCGTGCGTGATCGCGTGCACGTCCCCGAGGTGACGGTGTCGGGGCAGCATCGCGCCGGGCTGGGCGCGCATCATCATCGCGTAGCGCTTCCCGTCGGGATCCACGCGGAGCATCCGGATCTCGATCCCCGGGAGCACCTCGGCCCAGGGAAGCTGCTCGACGGCCAAGGGCCGTCCCACATCCGTCGTCATGCGTCGCCTCTCGTCGATGCGGGCGCGCCGGCGCCGCGGCAGGACGCTACCACGGCATCGTCGGATCGAGCGGGATGCTGACGGCTCTCGCGGCTCGCGTGCGCGCACGGTGGAACGCCGTGCGCGCACGTCGCGTTTCGGGGGCGAGCGAAGGCGCGTGGCGGAATTCGCCTCGAAAACAGCGAAATCGAGCTTGGCACGAGCCGTGCAAATGCCTCTCTCGACCGGCCACGAGGCCGCCATCGGAGGGAAGAGGAATGACCGACGCACGTCGCATCGAGAGCAAGCCGCAGCATCCGTCGAACTCGCACATCGCGCGGGTCCACCGTCCTCGTCGCTTCGGCGCGCTCTTCGTCGCGTGTGCGCTCTTCGCGGGCGTCACCACGGGCTGCGACGCCGCCGATCCTGCGCTCTCGGGCGATCCCGCGGGCGGAGGGAGCAGCGTCGACGTCGACGCCGGGATGGCGACGATGGGCGATCCCCCGATGGACGTGACGGCCGATGCCGCCGTCGATCCGGCGGCGGATGCGGGCAGCGCGGCGATGGCCGACGCCGCCGTCGATCCGACCGCGGACGCGGGCATGGAGAACAACCCCGCGGGCGGAGCCTCGGGGCTCGAGGCCGCCTTCGTCGGCGCCGGAACGAGCTTCTTCACGGGCTCGACGCTCCTCGCCGGAGCGAGCTCGATCGCCTCCTCTGGTTGGCGATCGGGAGCACGCCCGACGATTTCCTCGATCTCACGTCGCCCCTCGAAGCGGAGCTCGGACAGGCCCCCGTCGAGGAGCCGGCCGTGGAGCCCACGGAGATCGGTCGCGCGGCGATCGAGCAGGCGCTGCTCGACCACGGGGGAAGCGTCTCGGCGGCGGCCCGCGCGCTCGGCCTGCGCAACCGCTACGTGCTGCACCGCCTCATGAAGAAGCACGCGATCAGCGCGCCCGGCGAGGAAGACGACGAATGAGCCCCGACCTCGATCTCCTCCGGGACACGCTGGAGCTCGCGCTCGCCCAGGACGCGCGCTTCCCGGCCCGTTTCTACGAGCTGCTCTTCCAGCGTCATCCGGAGCTCGAGGCGCTCTTCACGCGTCACAGCCGTGGCGCCCAGATCCGGAATTTCGGCAAGAAGCTGGTGGCCATCGTCGATCACCTCGACGATTCGTCCTGGACCGAGCGCGAGCTCGGAGGTCTCGCCACGAGCCACGTCCAATACGGCGTGACGGCCGCGATGTACGAGCCCGTTCGCGAGGCGCTGATCGACACGCTCCGCGAGGCCTGCGGGGATGCGTTCACGGCCGAGGCGGAGAAGGCGTGGCGCGAGGCCTACGCCCAGATCGCCGCCGCGATGCTCGCGAGGCATTAGGTGCCGACGCCGGGCTCGCTGCCTCCCTCGGGGAACCTCCCTTCGGATCGGCGACTCGCCTTCGGTCGGGTGGCCGCGCTGGCGGCCTTCTTCCTGCCTCTCTTCGGGCTGCTCGACGTCCTGATGGTCGCGACGCTCCACCCCGAGGTGGCGCTCGCGAGGGCGCTCGCGATCCGCTTCTTCGGCATGCTCTTCGCCTTGCTCGCCCGATGGATCGCGATCGACGTGCGCTTCTCGGACCGCGTCGCCGAGATCGCCCACGGTCTGGTGCTCGCGGTGTCCGCCGCCATGATGGCCGTGCTCGCCTCGATGTTCGGCGGGCCGGCGAGCCCCTACGTCCACGGTCTCTCGATCGCGTTCATCGTGCGCGCGACGGTCGTTCCCTCGAGCCTCCGGGAGTCGCTCGCCTACGGGGGTCTCCTCCTCGCGACCTACCTCGGCGTGCTCGCCGCGATCGTCGTCGTGGAGCCGGGATTCCGGCCCGCGTGGTCGACGACCGAGACCGTGGTCTCGCTCCTCGCGAGCTACCTGGTGATCATCGCCGTGATCGTCGGGGGCGCGGTCGGGAGCCGGGCGACCTTCGCCGCGCGGAGCGAGCTCTCGCGCGCCCGTCGGATCGGTCGCTACCGCCTCGAAGCACCGATCGGCCGAGGGGGACAGAACGAGGTCTGGCTCGCGTGGGACACGCGCCTCGGGCGCCAGGTCGCCCTGAAGCTGCTCCCACCCGACGCCCGCGCCCGGGATGCGCGTGCGCTCTTCGAGCGCGAGGCGAAGCTCGCGAGCCAGCTCGCCGGACCGAACACCGTTCGCGTCTACGACTTCTCGGCGAGCGACGACGGCTTCTCCTATCTCGCCACGGAGTACCTCGAGGGCGAGGACCTCTCGACCCTCGTCGCCACGCACGGGCCCCTGCCCGAGTCCCGCGTGATCCATTTCGGCAAGCAGGTCTGTCGCGCCCTCGAGGAGGCGCACGGCCTCGGCCTGATCCACCGCGACGTGAAACCCGGCAACCTCCGCGTCACGCGCCACGGCGACGAGCGCGACGTGGTGAAGCTGCTCGACTTCGGGATCGCGTGCTGTCCACGCATGCGTTCGGAGGGGGTGACCCGGGGCGCCACGGTCCGCGGCACGCCCACGTACATGTCGCCCGAGAGCTGTCGTGGCCAAGAGGCGTCGATCGCGAGCGACATCTACTCGCTCGGCGCGACCCTCTACCACCTCCTCGCCGGCACGCCGCCCTTCGTGGGAGACGACTTCCAGCTCGTGGCGAGCCATCTCGACGAGGCTCCCGAGCCGATCGCGCTCCGACGCGGCTCTCCCGTCGCGTCCGACCTCGAGGCGGTCGTGCTCCGCTGCCTCGCGAAGGATCCCCGCGATCGCTTCGAGAGCGCGGACTCGCTCCGTCGCGCCCTCGAGGCCTGCGTCGATGCCGGCCGCTGGTCCGCCCGCGATGCCGAGGCGTTCTGGAGCGAGGAGCGCTCCGCCCTCGTCGCCCGCTACCAGGCGGACACGCAGGCCTGAGGCTCGCTCACTCGGCCGCGACGCGGCGGGCCGACTCGGCGCCGGCGATCATCGTCTCGGCGACGAAGGTCAGCGCGGCGGTCCAGGCGGCTTCGGTCTCCGCGTCCCATTCGTCGCCCGAGACGTCCGCGAGCGTCGCGACGAGGGCGCTGCCGACGAGCGGGTACATCTCGTCGCGGACCCCGTAGTCCACGTGCTTCGCGCCGAGCGCGCCGAGCGTCTCGCCGAGCCACGCCGCGTCCTCGAGGTGATCGACGACGGCGACGATCGCCTCGAGCAACATCCGCTGTTGGGCCTCGGCCGAGCGGCGACCGAACATGCCGCGAAGCTCGGGATGGCGCTCGAAGAGGCGGTCGTAGAAGCGTGCCGTGAGGTCGGGGGCTCGCGTCGCGACGAGCTCGAGGTTCTTCCGGATGAGGTCGTGGGGATGCATGGGTTCTCCGTTCTTCCTGGGTGCTGGTGACCCGTGAGACGTGTCCGATGCAGCCCCCGTGCCACCTCCCTGGACTCCGGAATTCCACGGAATTCGAGTGACCTCGCGTCGCCCTCGCGGTTCCGTGGGCGTGCGCGCACGGCGCGCGCACGGCCTCCGCACGCCCTACTCGTCGATCGACGCGACCACGTATTCCTCGAGCTCGTCCTCGGGCACGTCTTCCTCCGAGAGGACCCACGGGCCGACCGCGCGCCCGGCGTTCCGGGTGGAGCCCGGATCGCCGGTCACGAGCGGATGCCAGCGCGGGAGCTCCCGCCCCTCGGCGAGGGTGCGATAGGCACAGGAGTGGGGGAGGGCGAGCTTGCGCACGTTCCTCGGCGTGATGCGGACGCAGCCCGGCACGAGCGATTTGCGGTTCTCGTAGTCACGGCAGCGCGCCGTCGCCGGATCGAGGAGGCGGCAGGCGACGACCGTGAGGTGCACCTTGCCGTCGTCGTCCTCGATCTTGTGCAGGCAGCACTTGCCGCAGCCGTCGCAGAGCGACTCCCACTCGTCTCGCGTCATCGAACGGAGCGACTTCGACTTCCAGAAGGGGATCGGCATCGAGGGCCGTGGGCACCATAGCACCCGCGCTCCTCCGCCTCCGACCTTGCCAGCCGCCCCCGATCCATGCGCTGCTCTTCCCACGCACGGGAGGCGAAGCGATGGCACGGCAGATGGTGCAGACCCACACGGGGCTTCCGTTCACGCTGACGGATGGAGGGAGCCGGTTCATGGTGGGCAAGGACGCCTGCCACGACTCGCTGGCCTGGGCGGATCTCGACGGCGACGGGACGATCGACCTCGTCGCGATCGCGACCGCGTCCGGGAACTACGAGGATACGGACCACGAGCTCGTCGCGATCCACGTGCCCACGGGCAACGTCGGCTGGCGCGCCCTGCCGGGCGAGGTCTCGAAGCGCGTCTCGATGGTCGACGGGGTCATCGTCGCCTCGACGCGCGCCGCCGAGCGGCTCGTCGGCCTCGATCCGCGGACCGGACAGAAGCTCTGGGATGTGGAGCTCCCGGACCGGCTCGAAGAGGACAATTTCGACGACGAGCGCGCACGCGCGATCGCGCCGCTCGGTGGGGGCCTCGCCGCGATCCAGTGCAAGGACGACTCGTACCACCTCGTCGACTCGCGTACCGGTCGGCTCGTGAGGAGCGGCGAGGGCAAGTGGAAGTCGCTCGGGGCCGGCGTTCCCGGCATCGTCGCGATCGAGTCGGACGACACCTTCGAGGTGCTCGACGTCGTCCGCGGAAAGACGCTCTTCAAGGTCGGCGACACCTCGCAGATGCGCGTCGTCCCGGGGCCGGGCTACTTCGGCCTCCTCCGCCACGGCGCGGTGCAGTCGAACGGAGCCTACGGCTTCGAGGTCCGCGTCTTCGATCAGAACAGCCTCTCGGAGCTCGGACGGGCGACGCTCGTGCACGAGCGCGGCGAGGGCGGCGAGCTCCGATTCGGGGAAGGGGAGGCCGGTGTGATCGGCGGCTGCATCCTCGCCGGCAATCGCCTGGTCTTCGGCAACCGCTACCACGAGGAGGCCTACGTCGTGGACCTCGTGCCGAACAAGCAATGCGTCGCGCGCGTCTTCCCGCCGCCCAAGCCCGGCCACGTCTTCCGCGGGCTCGCGTTCGTCGCGCCCGCCCTCGTCATCGCGTGGGAGAAGAGCAAGGGAACCTCGAAGCTCGTGCTCTCGGGCGTCGATCCGGGCAGCCTGCGGACGGTCTGGCTCGCCGAGGATCTCGGCGGGCGTTCGCTCGCGAATCCGTTCTACTTCACCGGCAGCGCGATCCTCGCCCCGCGCAATCCGGGAGCGAGCCACAACGAGTTCGACGCGAACACGAACCCGTGCGCGATAAGACATCTCGATCCGGCGACGGGGCAGGTGCTCACGGAGTATCCGGTCGAGGACGTCGACTGCATCGAGATGAACGGGCACTTCCTCTGCGGCGCGTCCACGTATTTCAGTGGAGGCCTCCCGATCGTGTACGACACGAACGCGCGCACGCGGGTGCTCTGAGGACGTCATGTGGATCCGCAAGGTGAGGTGCCACGTCTGCGGGGGACCGAAGG
The DNA here is from genome assembly GCA_046351215.1 of Polyangiales bacterium. GTDB lineage: Bacteria > Myxococcota_A > Polyangia > Polyangiales > Houyiibacteriaceae > JAXLYX01. The sequence goes on from JAXLYX010000008.1 coordinate 109,289, forward strand.
TCACGCCTTCGAAGACCGCGCACGACCACTGCTCGTGGTGTGGCACCTTCACCGACTGGAACCACGGCGTCGCGTATGCGACGCGGGGCTCGGCCGCACCGGGGCCGCAGTACCGTGCGCTCGAGCTCTACCTCCGGCCCGAGATCGAGGGGGCGAGGCGGAGCGGTCGCTTCGACCAGCTCGTCAGCGCGTACACGAAGCTCTACGAGGCCCACGTCGCGGACTGCCCGGCGGCCTACTCGCCTCGCATCTCGGACCCCGCCTACCGACGCGCCATCGTCGCGTACAGCGCGATGCGCGATGCCGCGCGCCACAGCGATCCGAAGGCGATCGCCTGCGAGAACGATCTCGGTCGCGTGTCGAGGACGATGTTCTACGTCGATCGTCCCGAGGGACGCTTCGTGCGGCCCGATCGGTTCTTCGCCGTGCTCGACGCCTTCCTCCCCCTGCAGGCCCGCATCGACGAGCTGCTCGTGGCGAGCGGTGCGCTCTCGGTCCATCCCGACGCGGCCCCGAAGATGCTCCTCGACAAGATCGGTCGCTCGGCCTTCGTGCAGGCGTGGATGCCCGCGCTCGACGACGAGACCGGGAAGGTCGCGCTCGAAGCGACGGGGCTCGCGGACCACTACGAGTCGATCCCCGACGTCCCGATCGGTCATCGCCCCTGTCCGACGTGTGGCGTCGACGTCCCGATCGCCCAGGGCGCGCACGCGGTCCTCTGCGAGAGCTGCGGCACGCTCGTCGGGGCGGGTCGGACGGCACGCTGCAGCGGCTGCGGAGGAGGGTTCGTCGTGCCGCACGACGCGGCCTCGATCGGCTGCCCCTACTGCGGGCGCATCGTCGACGTCGCGAGGCGGTAGCGCGTCAGCCGATGCCGAGCTTGCGCGCGCGCTCGACGAGCTCGGCCTTCTCGGCGTCGGAGAGGTTCTCCACGAGGCCGCGCATCATCGCGAGCTGCTCGGGAGTCATCTGCTGCACGAACTGAGCCGCGGCCGCCATCATCTGATCGGGCGAGAGCCCCTCGAGGGCCCGGAGATCGAGGCCCGCGAAGGGATTCGCTCCTCCCGGGAAGGGGCTCGCGGGCGCCTCGGAGACCTCCGAGGCGGCCGGCAGGAAGATGACCTTCTCCGGCGTCTTCTCGTGCGCGATGCCTCGGGCCGCGAGCGCGTCGAGGACCTTGTTGAAGCTCGTGCCCTTCGCTGCCGCCGACTCGTACATGCGCTCGAGGGGGAAGGCGACCCTGCGATGGGGGAAGCCGTTCTTCTCGAGGTTCTGGACGACGTTCTCCACGAACTTCGAAAGCGCGTCCTGCTCGTTCTCGGTCATCGTGCCGACGACGTAGCACGAGCCACGGCCGATCGGCGAGGGGCACGCGTCGTCCCCCCGCGAGGCGTCAGCCTTCGATCGTGAGGAGCTCGCGCATGATCGGCGAGGGATGGCGGTGGACGAACGTCTTCCGCACGCGCTCGGGCACGTGCCAGATCGTGCGCGAGCCGATCGGGAAGAGGGCGACGTCGCCCTCCACGAGCCGAAGCTTCTTCCCCTCGTGCTCGACGTGGACCTCTCCCCCGAGGATCTGGACGAATTCGTCGCTGTCGAAGATCCAATGGAAACGGCCCGCCGTGCACTCCCAGGTGCCGATCACCATCCCGCCGTCGCCCGAGATCGTGAGGACACGACCGGTGGCGACCGGGTTCCCCTCGAGGATCCACTCCCGCGGGATCGGGAGATCCGGCATCGGCTCGCCCTCCTTGGGGAGCGACGCCGCGACGGGGCCGTTCCCCCGACCGTGGACGACGATGTTCGCCTGCTGAACCGCGCGGTTCAGCCGGTGGATGACTTTCGTCGCAAGCACACGTAGCACGGGCTTCAGATTACGGATCCGTAATCTAATTGCAAGGATGAGCGTAAGGCTCTGGAATCACGAGAAGAATCGATTGGCTCGAGCGGCCGTGCGCGTCGCCGGCGGAGGCGGGTCGCCGCCGTGCGCTCCCGACCTGCGGGCGAAGCGAGGGGAAGGCGCGCGCCGGCCTCGGGGTACATTCCAGAGGACGAGCCCGACGACGGGATCGCGAAGGGAATCGCGTCGATGTCGAAGCCGAACCCCGCGCAACAGGTCATGGACGCGATCGGAGCCCACGGGCTCTGGAAGGGCCGCTTCGTCGCGGCGATCCGGAGCGGGAACGCCGGGCTCACCATGGACGAGGTGCGGCCCGACGACGTCTGTGCCTTCGGCCGGTGGCTGAAGCACGAGATCGATCCCGTCCTGCGCGGCGATCCGGAGTACGCCCGCATCGTCGAGCTCCACGCCCACTTCCATGCGCTCGCGGGCGAGGTGCTCGAGACGGCGCTGCGCGGTGGAGTCGACTCCGAGACGCTCGTCGGCGCGGGCAGCGCCTACGCGAAGGCGACGCATGCGCTGACGACCGGGATGATGGCGTGGGAGACGAAGCTCCTCGAGAGGGAGGGCTCGCGGCGAGGGTGAGGTCCCGACCGCGCACGCATCAGGGGCTCGTCGCGGCGGCCTCCGCGCGCATCGCCTTCTTGTCGATCTTGCCGACCGAGGTCAGCGGGAGGGCGTCGACGAAGATGATCTCCTTCGGGATCTTGTAGGGCGCGAGGTTCGCACGGCAGTGCCGGAGGATCGCCTCGCGTGCCTCGTCGTCCGCGAGCGCCGCTCCGGGCATGCGCTGCACCACGAGGCGCGCGATCTCGCTCCCGGGCCGCGCGGGATCGGGTCGACCCACGAGGGCGGAGAGGGCGACGAAGGGGAGCGCCTTCACCGCGTGCTCGACCTCGACCGAGAAGACCTTGTAGCCGCCGACGATCAGCATGTCCTTGTTGCGATCGCAGATCCGGACGTAGCCCTCGTCGTCCATGATGCCGACGTCGCCCGTGTACATCCACGTCTCCCCGTCGAGCTCGCGGAGCGCGTGCTTCGTGCCCTCGGGATCGAGGTAACCCCTCATCACCTGGGGCCCGCGCACGATGATCTCTCCCGCCTCGCCGAGCGGCACGTCGCGCGTGCCGGTCTCCACGTCGACGATGCGGACGTCGGTCCCGGGCACCGGGATGCCGACGTGCCCGAGCTTGAAGCGGGGCGCCGGATTGCACGTCTGGATCGGGCCGGTCTCCGTCATCCCGTAGACCTCGGTGATCTTGCCTTCGCCGATCACCTCTTCGAGCCTCCTCAGCTCGTCGACGGAGAACGGAGCGGCGGCCGTCACCGCGAGCCGCAACCGGTCGAAGTCGAGCGCGCGGAACGCAGGGCTCGCGAGGAGCATCTGGTAGAGGGCGGGGACGTTGATCAGGATCGTGGGCGGATGCGCCCGCATCTCGGCACAGAAGTGCTCGACGTTCCGCGGGTCGGGGATCACGAGGCTCGTCGCCCCGGCGCGGAGGGCGTTGTAGGTCACGGCGGCACCGCCGATGTGGAACATCGGGAAGGCCGCTGCGATCACCTCCTCGCCGACGCGGTACTGGTTGAAGACGTCGGCCTGGAGGTTGTTGAGGAGCACGTTGCGTAGCGTGAGCTGCGCGCCCTTCGGCCTGCCGGTGGTCCCGCCCGTGTACTGGAGGAAGACGACGTCGTCCGGATGGGGAGCGGTCGCCACGCGCGTCGTGGCGGCGCCAGCGAGCGCTTCCGAGAGACCGGAGACCGTCACGCCCGAGCCGACCGGCGCGCGAGGGCTCGCGGCCTCTGCGTCGGGCAGGAGCTCGGTCGGGCTCGAGACGTAGACCTGCTCGAGCGTCGGGATGCGATCGAGGACCGGTCGCAGGGCCGCCTCGAACGCGGGCTCGAGCGAGAGGATCGCGCGCACGCGAGCGTCGTTGGCCTGGTGCAGGAGCTCGGGAGGCGTCATGAGCGGCGAGAGGCTCGTCACGGTGACGCCGAGCTTCGACGCGGCGACGAAGGCCAGCACGTACTGCGGCGTGTTGGGGAGGTGGATCCCGAGGACGTCGCCCCTCCGGAACCCGCGCGCGCGGAGGACGTGCGCGAAGCGGTTCGCGAGGGCGTCGAGCGCGGCGTAGCTCCACGTGCGCCCGAGATAGACGATCGCGATGCGATCGCCTCGATCTCGCGCGTGCTCCTCGACGTACGTGGCCAGGCTCTTCGCCGGGAGCTCGGGCAAGACGTCCCAAGGGATCCCCAGCGCTCGATAGGTCTCGAGCCACGGCCGATGCTTCGACGTCCTCGTCATGCGTCCTCCCCCGAGCCCGGATGCTGCATCGAAGGCTCGCGGCGTGGACGTCGACCCTGCCACGATCGACCTCGCATCCGCCTTCCGGGTGCATCGAAAACCCCTTTCTCCGCCGGCCCGAGACTCGACACGCGGCTTCGTTGTCCCCACCATTCCGGCCGTGGGGGAGGAAGACACAGGCGCCGCGGAGTCGACGCGGGCGCTCGGACGTCGCGGTCCGGCGTCGGACGCGCCGCCGTCGTCCGTCCCGTCGTCGAGCGCATCGGCGAAGGGGCCGTCGACGAGTCGGACGCCGAACGGCTCGACGCTGCGACTCGCGCCGCCGCCTCCCCACGTCGAGGCGCGGATGCTCCCGACGCGGACCTCGACCGGCTCGTCGCGCTCGCTCGCGAACGCGGCCGAGGCCCAGACGCTCCGTGCTCTCGAGAGCATGCGCGTGCTCCTCCTGACGATGACGGTCTTCGCCGTCGTCTCCTTCCCCATCCTCTTCGTCCTGCCCGCCGGCACGGACGTCGACCGTGCGCTCGCCGCGGCCGGCATGGCGATCGTCGCCAGTTGCTCGCTGCTCACCTACGTCAGGACGGGGCGCGACGAGAAGGCGATGTTCGACCCGACGACGCGCGTGACGACGCTCCTCGTCGGCCTCTCGGTCCCGCTCCTCACCGCCGGTCTCGGCATGTGCACCGCGCTGACCGGAGTCTTCGCGCTCGGTCTCCTGATCTTCGCGACCAACGCACCGCTCGGGCTCTTCGTGGCCGTGTGCATCGAATTCGTCGTCGGCCACGCCGTGCTCGGAGGCCTCGCCTATCTCGACGTCATCTCGACGACCGGCCTCGGCGACGGGGTGCCGACGCCGAAGATCGAGATGCTTGTCTCGGTGGTGTACGTCGAGGCCGAGTACGTGGCGGCGGCCATGCTCGGACGCGTGATCCAGCGCGGCTACTCGGCGATCCTCGCGAGCCTCGAGGCCGCGGTCCGCACCGGAGCCCATCGCGAGGCGCTCCTCCGGGAGGTGCGCGAGGAGCTCGATCGTGCGGCGAACCTCGCGGGTCCCGGTCGCTTCAGCGGACAGCACATCGGCAGCTTCATCCTCGACGAGGTGATCGGGCGCGGCGGCATGGGCGAGGTCTACGCCGCACGCTCCGTCGTCGACGGGCGCGAGGCGGCGGTGAAGGTGCTGCAGCGCGGGATGCTCTCGAACGCCGAGATGGCGACCCGCTTCGCGCGGGAGGCGCGCACCGTGGCGTCGCTCGACGCGGAGCACGTCACGGAGGTCTACGAGGTCGGCGGCCTCGACTCGGCCGTGCCCTACATCGCGATGGAACGCCTGCGCGGAGAGGACCTCGCCTCGGTCCTCCGCGAGCGCGGCGCGCTGCCCGTGAGCGAGGTGCTCGAGCTCGTGCGGCAGGTGGGCGCGGGCCTCGCGACGGCGCACCAGGCCGGCATCGTCCACCGCGACCTCAAGCCGCACAACCTCTTCCACGCCGAGAGGAACGGCCGGCGCCTCTGGAAGATCCTCGACTTCGGCATCGCGAAGCACGAGGCCGACGATTCGTCGCTGACGCGCGACCAGGCCATCGGCACCCCGCAGTACATGGCTCCCGAGCAGGCTTCCGGCGACGGCGTGGTCGACCGCCGCGCCGACATCCACGCGCTCGCCGCGATCGCCTTCCGCGCGCTGACGGGGCGACAGCTCTGGCCCTATCCGGACCCGGCGCGCGCCCTCGTCGCCGTCGCGACCGAGGCCCCTCCGGATCCCCGTTCGTTCGTCGCGATGAGCGACGACCTCTCGTTCGTGCTCCGCATCGGCCTCGCGAAGCGTCCCGCCGATCGCTTCGCCTCGGTCGCGGAGCTCGTCGAGGCCTTCGAGGCGGCGTCGAACGCCTCGCTCTCGTCCGCGTGGCGGGAGCATGCGAAGGCGCTGCTCGTGCGCGAGCCGTGGGGGGCGCCCGTCCCGCGTCGCGCGGATCGAGCGGGCGCCGACGCCTGAGCTCGAACCGGAGCGGCCGAACCGTCGTTGACGCGCGCGGTGGGGCGTGCGATCCGGAGGGCTCCGAGGAGCGGGAGCGGGCGACGATGGAGTCCACGTCGGGTCGGGCGGGATCGGTGGAGGTGACGGTCGTTCCGACCGTCTTCGACATGGCGCACGGGTTCTCCGTTCGTCTGCGACGGAAGAGGCCGGTCTCCTACTTCCTCGCGATGGGTCTCGGGCTGCTCCTCGCCGTCGGGATGGTGCTCCTCTTCGTCGTGACCTCGGGGACGCGGGGCGCGAGCGATGGGGAGTCGGGCTGGGCGTGGATCTTCGTGGTCGCCGCGGCCTACCTCGTGCTGATCGTCCCGTTCCTCCGCCACCTCGTCTGGGCCGCGTTGCTCCGGCTCATGGCGTCGGGCCTCTACACTCCGTACCGGATCGTCTCGATCGGGGACTCGTCGATGTCCGTGGTCTCGTCGCTCGGCGAGTCGGTCTCGAACTTCGGGACGTTCGACGATCGCTACGAGACGAGCCGTGCGTTCGTCATGGCGCGCGCGACCGAGCGGATGATCGCGGTGGTCCCGAAGCGCGCGTTCGGGGACGCCGGAACGCTCGAGGCCTTCCGCGCCGCCTTCTTCGCTTCCTCGCCGGTCGTCGTCCAATCGGTCTACACGCTCGGGGAGGCCGACGACGGAGAAGGCTTCCGCTATCGGCGCACCCCCGCGGAGCATCGTCGCGGGATCGGCCTGATCCTCCGGCGCTCGCCGATCCGCTTCGTGCGCTACGTCGCGTGGGTCGTCCTCGCGCTCGTCGCGCTCCAATTCCTGCGTCAGCTCTCGGGCGAGCCGGCGGGATCGCTGGCGTTCTACGTCGCCGTGATCGTGGTCGTCGTGGCGATCGGCCGTCGGAAGGCCGAGAAGAACCTCCTCGCCATGCTCCGCGACGAGCACCTGCACGTCGACGCGGAAGGCCTGCGGGTCGAGTCCGCAGCGGGCTCCCTGGCGGTGGCCTACGGGGACGTGCGTCGCCTCGAGCAGGACGAGCTCGTCTTCGTCGTCGTGCTCGATCGCAACGTCGGCCTGATCCTTCCGAAGCGCGCCGTACCGGCGCCTGCGCTCGAGGAGATCCGGCGGCGGGTGCCACCGGCCGCGCGCGCGTAGCTCAGCGGCTCGCGTTCTCGATCGCCTCGCGCGCGCTCTCCCTCGCCCCTCCGACGACGGGGGGGCCGTGGCCCGTGACGAGGTTCTCGAACGGCCGCTCGAGCAGGCCGGAGACCGCCTCGCGCACGGCCTCGCCCGAGACCTTCTGCTGCTTCCGCCACATCGGGGCGACGATCACGCCGCCCTTGAAGCCGAGCAGCGGGGTCATCAGCTTCGCGAAGGTCGAGGCTCCCTCGGTGTCGCAGTGGTTCTGCAGCACGTCGCAGGTGATGAGCGTGCCGCCCCCGTTCGGGACGAGGACCGCGCACTCGGCCCATCCACTCGTGCCCGGGAAGTCGATCACGGACGCGCCTTCGATCGGGGCCTCGGGGCCGAGCGTGCGATCCGCCTTCACCCTCGCGCTCCTCGAGCCGCGCACCACCCAGACCTCGGGCCGATAGCGATCGACGTAGTAGGGCTCGTCGAGCCCGTGCGAGTCGCTGAGCTTGACGAGACGCTTCACGGCGCCGAGCTTCGCGAGCGCCTCTTCGCCCGCCGCCGAGAGGCGGACGGCGTTGAAGATCACGAGACCGTCCGGAGCCGCCACGATCGTCATCGTGCGGCCGATCGTCATGCCGGGTCCCATGCGGAAGGTGCCTCGCACGGCGTACACGCCGTCGACGACTCGGGTGATGGGACCGTGGGGAAGCGCGGCGGGAAAGGTCATGCGCGCATTCGCGCATCCGGGCGAGCGCGCTGTCAAGCGTGGCAGCCGCGCTACGACGCCGCGTCCTCCGTCGTCGTGGCTCGCCGCATCGGGAGCGTCACGGTGAACCGCGCTCCTCCGCCCGGATGGTTGTCCGCCACGACATGGCCTCCGTGCATCTCGACCACGCGGCGGACGACGGCGAGACCCAGGCCCGTGCCGACGGTCGCGTCGGTGACGAAGGGCTCGAAGATCTGGGCGAGGCGATCTTCCGGGATCCCGGGACCGTGATCGAGGACCTCGACGACGAAGCTCTCGCCGCGTGTCGAGGCGGTGATGCGGATCGGAGGCCGGCCGTGGCGCAGGGCGTTGCGGAGGAGGTTCTCGAGGACCTGCAGGAGCCGACCCGCGTCGACGTCGACGACGAGGGGCTCGCCGGGCACGCGGACCTCGATCTCCTTCGAGACCATCGAGGCCGCCTGCTCGACGAGGACGCGGACGTCCGCGGGCCGCGTGCGCAGCTTCCCGGTGCGGGCGAAGACGAGGAGGTCGTTCGTGAGACGTTCGAGCCGCGTGATCTCGTGCTCGACGCGCTCGGCCTTCGCGCGCAGCTTCGAGCCGGGCTCGGTCTGCTCGACGAGGAGCTGCGCGTGTCCCTTCGCCGACGCGATCGGATTGCGGATCTCGTGGGCCAGCATCGCGCTGACCTCGCCGAGCGAGGCGAGGTGGCGTTCGCGCTCGACGTCCGCGACGACGGGGGCGAGCGAGGTGCGGAGCGCGTCGTACGAGCGTGCGCGCGCATCGAGCCGGCGCGCGAGCGCGATCGAGGCGAGCCCGAGGCCGATCGCGAGCGTGCCGCCGACATACGCTCCGAGGCCGCCGCCGAGGCCCAGGGCGACGACGCCGCCGACCGTTCCGACGCTTCCGAGCACCATCGCGCCGCGCGCGAGACGGCGTTCCGTCTCGAGGTCCTCGGTCCGGGGCATCGCGCTCGACACGTCGGGGGCTTCGTCGGCTCCGGCCATCGACACGGGACGCTACCTCGCGCGACGACGCGCCGGCAATCGCGCGTCGGCTACGTCAGGTGCGGGCTGCCGCAGTGTCCGCGCACGTGGTAGGTGCATTCGATCGCCTCCTCGCCCTCGGCGGGCGGAGGCGGGGCCGGCTGGGGCGTCAGCCAGCAAGTGGGCTCGGGCCGCTGGCAGTCGACTCCGCCGCAGGCCTCGCTGCACGTCGCGCCCGCGAGCGGCTCGCCGCGCGGAAGGGTCGCCACGACCTCCGGCGCCGGGACCGTGCCCTGCACGTCGCCGTACCGGCAGTTGCAGATCATCTGCGGCGGCTCGATCGGTGGCTCGGCCGCCGGACGGCCCGCGCGGTAGCGGCACGACTTCACCTCGCCCGAGAGGTCCGGATCGTGGCAGGCGCTCCGGCAGTAGCGGCGATCGAGGTCGCCCGTCCCCGCCTCGGCCTTCGTGCGCGCGTCCGCGGGGGCTCGCTTCGCGAGCACGTAGTCGCTCGCGCTCACCCATCCGCTCGACCAACCGAGGTGCAGCACCCGGCAGCAGCCGGGGACGACGAGGAGCAGGGCGGACGAGACCGCCACGGCGAGCGTGCGACGCATGGACACGAAACGTGGGAAGGGTCGCATGGGGGAGGTGGAGGGGTCGAGGGGCATCGCCCCACGGACGCTTGCCAGCCAGCCATCGGTGAGCACGTCAGGTGGGACCGAGGGAGGCCCACGATGCGACTCGCCGAGACCCGCTACGACAACCGCGAAACCGGCTGCTGCGCCCGGCTCGACGTCACGAGGTGGGACGGAGCGAGGCACGACTGGCAGTCGAAGCCCTTCGTGAAGGACCACATCCACGCCTTCCTCCACGTGCCGTTGAACTTCGGCTCCGTGATGGCACGCGAGCACGAGCTCGTGGAGAGCGCTGCGGCCTATCCCGACGAGCCGCTCTGGCTCGTCGACGAGGTCTCGCCCTGGGGCTCGGACGTCTACCTCGCGACGGACCGCGACGTCTCGGGGGCCGCGATGGAGCACCTCACGGGCACGTTCCTCAGCAAGGTCTTCGAAGGGCCCTACCGCGACGTCGGCAAGTGGATCGCCGCCATGGAGAGCTACGTGGCCGGCGAGGGGAAGACGATCGAGAAGCTCTACTTCTACTACGCGACGTGTCCGAAGTGCGCGAAGCACTTCGGGAAGAATCAGGTGGTGGTGTTCGCGAAGGTGGGGTGACGGAATCCATTCCCGGAGGGGCCCGGACGATCCATCCTCGACCCATGATCGGGAACTGGGACGCGCGCGACCCCGCGGCCATCTTCGACGAAGTCCAGCGCGCCATCGCGACTTGGCCGCTGTTCGAGCGGATCGACCAACCGTTCGATCCGGCGATCGACACAGGTCTGACGATCGTCTCCCTCGCGTCCCTGAGGGAGACCAGGTCGAGAGCGACGGCGGAGCGGGATCTGCAGGCGATGCGTCAGTACGAGACCGATCTGGTGAACCGACTCCCGGCCGAGCATCGCGCCCTGCTCGACGAAATCCACAAGCGTCTCTGGCGGAGCCCCGAGCTCGAGCGGCTCCACACGGCGTGCCGGAAGCGACCGGCCTGGGCGGGTCGGGACCTCCCTTTCGATGTTCCCGGCTGGGCGACCCTCCGTGCGTTCGGGACGACCTCCGACGGACCCATGGTGGAACGTTGGGATCGTGTGATGTCCATCTACGCGCGTGGTCGAGTGCCGGGGCGATGGCTTCCCGACGGGACGATGGAGGCGCTCGGCGCGGTGGCCGCGGAGTCCGTGGCCCTCCCGTCCAACGCGGCGTCGAGGGTTGCCGAGATCGAGGCCGCCCTCGCGATGCGCCCCGAGCTCGTCACCGGGGTTCGCTGGAAGGCGGCGGAGGTCAGGCGTGCTCGCAGAGCGATCGAGAGACGCGGTGATGACGCATCCCTCCTCGACATCTTCGCGCGCCATGCACTGGCCGGAGCGCGGTGGAGCCTCGCGCTCCCGGGGCGCGAGGTCTCCGACGACCCGGAGATCGAAGCCCTCGAGACGACGCTGGAATGGCTGGCAGTCGACGATGCGCTCTCCGAGTGCGAGGGACTGCCTGGCGAAACCCTGGCGCGGGAAGGTTGGTTCCCGGTGCTTCGTTCGCCGGGCGGGAGCGATCCGGTCTTCCTCGATCTGAAGAGCGAAGCTCCTGTGCTCGTGCAGTACGCCCATGACTCGGGTGACCCGATCTCCGATCCTCTGCCTTGGGTCGATGCCATCCGACTCGCGCAGCCCGCGTCGGATGAGGAGGAATCGCCCTTCGGCTTCGAGGATCTCGTTTGACCCACGCCTTGCCGCCCCTCCCACGCCCCCGCCGCCGACACCCCCTCGTGGTCGCGCTGCGCTCGGTGTGGACTGCGCCGACGACGGCGATCGGCCATCTCGCCGGCCTCTTCGTCGCGAGGGGCGTGCCTCCGCGTCGAGTCTCGGGCCCGCTCGCCGAGGCGACCTTCTATCCGATCCGTCGGCCGGGCCTCGCCTTCTTCGGCGCCGTCACCCTCGGGCACGTGGTGCTGATCCACGACCGCGCGTATCGCGGTCGCAACGGCCGGATCGTGATGGCCCACGAGCTCGCGCACACGCGTCAGCACGACGTGCTCGGACCCTTCTACCTCCCGCTCCACGGGCTCGCGCAGCTCGTCTCGGCCGCGATCTCGCTCGTGCGACCGCGAGGCCGGAGCGCCGTTCACACGTACAACCCGCTCGAGCAGACGTGGATCGCCTTCTCCTTCGACGCGATCGAGGTCGCGGCCGCATGGCCCGAGGCTCGCGACGCGGAGCTCGAGGGATTCCTCGCGGCGTGGGGGGTCGGCAGCTCGGTATCGTCGGGATCCTCGACGGACACGCCATTCGGATCGATCCGTGCGTCCGCGACCCGTTCATGATGCAATGGCTCCGTCATGAGCCGATTCGTGGACGATTCGACCTACGCTACGCGACCTGGTGGGATGACACTCTCCCCATCCAAGCTCCGCGAGCTCGAGCCAGCGCTCTTCGCGTTCGGGACCTTCCGATGCAGTCTCCTCTGCCCCATCCAGCATCCGGGGGCCGAGATGGTGGATCGGATCGGTGAGTACCTGCAGCTCGGCGACAGCCAACCCGCGAAGGTCGTCTCCCTCGACCCGCTCGTCGTGAGCGTCTACTCGGTGGACCTCGACGCCGCCATGTTGGTTCGGTACCCGAACGAATTCGTGGCGCGATACGGGCTCGAGCACGGGACCCGTCTCGTCTCCGTGAACGTCTACTGGATCTACCGGCGGGAGAGCGATGGAGCTCCCTTCTTCCCGGTCGACGTCTCCCCGGGGCCCGGCTATTCGGGGTGGTCCGACTTCATGCCGCTCATCGCGGACTTCCTGTGCGAGGACCAGCAGGCGGTGGAGGAGCGACGTGCATCGATCGGAGACTCGGAGTGGAGGACCCTCGACGACCGTACCGAGCGGAGACTCGCCAAAGGCGGAACCTCGACGGCGCGCGACGGCCGGCCTACGCGCGTCTTCTGGCCCGTGCTGGCCGAAGGGGGAGTCCGATTCCGGACGCGGGACGGGGAACCGATCAGCGTCGGCGAGCCGGGAGCCACGCGTCCCACGAGCCCGCTGGCATGGGCCGTCCTCCTAGGGCTCCTGGCGGTCTTCCTCTATCTCCTCCTGCGCCAGTGATCGCCACGACCGTTCGCCGCGGCAAGTCCGCACTTCCTGGGGCCGAGAGTGCCCCGTCCCCGCCCGGGGTTTGCCGACTTCCCACGATTCGGTAAGTAGCGGCCGAGGAGTAAGCCATGCGCGTCGAAACGGTCGAGGATTTCAAGAAGCTCGTGGAAGGCATCGAGGCGACGGAGGGCTATCGTCGGCCGGCGGCCTTCGGCCTGGGGCTCGCGACCTTCGCGATCACCGATCTCTCGAAGCCGAACGCGATCGGCTCGGGCGCGGCCGTCCTCGACACCTGGTTCCCGGCGCCGAACTGCGCTGAAGCCTTCGGGACCGCGGCCGTCCTCGCCAAGGTCGTCGGCCATACCTCGGGCTCGGCGAGCTACCGCCTCACGCTCGCGCAGGTGCGCGAGGCGCGCGCGGCGTTCGTCCCCTTCGAGAACGACGGCAAGAGCCATCCGAACATCGTCGCCCTCGACCTGCTCGCGAGCTCGCTCGAGCGCTTCGAGCGCGCGGCCGCGAAGTACGCGGACGGCGAGACGAGCCTCGATCGCGTCCTCCCGCGCGCGGTCGTCGTGACCTTCGTCGCCGACCTCGCGCAGAAGCCGGTCGACGCGCACGAGGCCTACCTCCGCCTGCACCTTCTCTCGACCCGCAAGGTGAAGCCGCACGGCCAGAGCCTCGAGGGCGTCTTCGGCCTGCTCTCGAACGTGGTCTGGACCAACGTCGGTCCCTTCGCGGTCGATGGCTTCGAGACCGTCCGCGGCGTCCTGCGCAGCCAGGGCGTCGAGGTGCGCGTGCACTCGGTAGACAAGTTCCCGCGCATGGTCGACTACGTGATCCCGACGGGCGTGCGCGTGGCGGACGCCGATCGCGTGCGCCTCGGCGCCTACCTCGGCGAGGGCACGACGGTCATGCACGAGGGCTTCGTGAACTTCAACGCCGGCTCGCTCGGCAAGTCGATGATCGAGGGCCGCGTGAGCGCGGGCGTCACGATCGACGACGGAACCGACGTCGGCGGCGGCGCCTCGATCATGGGCACGCTCTCGGGCGGTGGGAACATGGTCGTCTCGATCGGCAAGGGCTCGCTCCTCGGCGCGAACAGCGGCTGCGGCATCCCGCTCGGCAACGGCTGCACCGTCGAGGCCGGCCTCTACGTCACCGCCGGCACGAAGGTCTTGCTCGCCGACGGCCGCGTCGTGAAGGCGCGCGAGCTCGCGGGCCTCGACGACCTGCTCTTCCGCCGCAACAGCCAGACCGGCGCGGTCGAGGTCGTGAGCAAGAAGAACGAGGTCGTCCTGAACCCCGAGCTCCACAAGAACTGAGGGGATCAGGGACCCGTCGCGTACGCGGGCAGCGGAGGCTCGGCATTCGGCTCGGGGCCTCCGAGGTAGCTCGCCGCGAAGAACGTGCCTCCGCGCGTCTCCTGCCAGCCGGCCTCGACGTCGCTGACGCCGGGGACGTGCGCCTGGGTGCAGACGTCGTTCGCGAGGCGGGTGACATCGGCCGGACCGTCGTGCTCGAGCGCGTCGAGGACGAGCGCCCAGCCGATCCCGTCCGAGAGCAGCCGGCCATGGCTCACGGTGCGGCCGGGGCAGATCGCCTGGATCGAGGTCGTCGTCGCGCCCGCGAGCACCGAGGTCGGAGGCACGGCCGTCGTGTCGTTCTCCGAGTAGATCGAGGTGTAGGGCACGTCGCCGGGCGTCTCGTCGTCGCGGTTCAGGGCGGCGAGGAAATTCGAGCCGGGGCGCATCTGCCAGGTCGCGACGCGGCAGATGCCGATGCCGCAGATCGTCGCGGCCTGCGCGGCCCCGTGGTTCACGGCCCCGAGGTAGATCGCGTCCGAGACCTGCGCGCGGAGGCTCGGGAAGAAGTCGAGCGCCCACCCGATCTCGAGCGAGCCCTGGCTGTGGCCGACGAGCGCGACCGAGCGGCCCGAGGCCGTCGCCATCGTGCGGATCGCGACGACGACGTACTCCGAGGCCGTCGGGATGTCCTCCCAGGACGCGGACGGAAGGTCGAGGGTGCAAACATCGAAGCCGAGGCCGCGGAGGGCGGGTGCGTACCCCCAATCCCAGGCGACGTCGGCGTTCGCGCCCGTGCCGTGGACCAGCAGGACGGGATCGTGGTTGCCCGCGTAGGTCGAGGGGCAGTGGAGGACCGAGGCGACGGCCGAGGGGTCGATCGAGAGCGCGGGATCCGGCTTCGGCATCGAAGCGTCGGGGAGGGAGGCGTCCTGCAGGCCCGCGTCGCGAACGCCCGAGTCGCGCGTGCCCGCATCCCGCGCGCCCGCATCCTGGGAGCCCCCGTCGAGGAGCCCCGCGTCGATCGATCCGTCCGGCGAGCCGCCGTCGCCCTCCAGGGTCCGCACGTAGCTCGGGTCGACGTTGCAGGCGGTCGCGAGGAGCCCCGCGACGAGCCCGAATCCCCTGTGCATCCTTCTCGGCACGCGCGGAAGCTACGGCGCGCGGCCGTGGACCAGCAACGACGGAAACATCGGCGTCGGCGCCGGAATTGACGTAGCCCGGTCGGCCGGGCTCAGACGAGCGCGATGAGATCCGTCACGCCCGGATCCACGCCTGCTTGCATCAGCAAGGTCGTGACCTGACCGCGGTGGTGCGTCTGGTGGTTGAAGAAGTGGGAGAGCGCCTGCCACATGGGATGGCTCCGCTCGACGCCCCGCGTGTTCGCGTAGCGCATCGTGCGGGCCGGGAAGTCCTCCGCCATCTCGAGCGACCACGCCTCGATCGCGGCGTCCATGGCGGCGCGATGCGCGCGCATCGCCTCGAAGTCGTCGAAGAGCACCTGATCGAGACCCGTGAAGTCCGGCGCCGCGAGCACCTCGGGGCCGAGGGCGGCGAAGTCGACTCCCTGGGCGGCGAAGCGACGGAGCCAGATCTTGTCGGCGAGGACGAGGTGGGCGAGCGTGCGGTGGATCGAGCCGAAGAACGCTCCTCGATCGAGCTTGCGCGCGGCGTCGTCGAGCGTCGCCGCCGAGGCGTAGAGACGCTCGTTCATCCATCGATTGTAGCGAGCGAGGAAGCGGACGTTCTCGAGCATGGCGCGCAGCATACGATGAGCTCCGAGCATCCGTCGCGTCGGCGTGGCATACGACCGGCTGCCGCATGCCTCGTTCCTCGTCCGAGCCCACGACCGGCCGTGCGTCCACCGGCGCTGCGCTGATCCTGGTCGGCGCGGTCGCCTACGGGCTGCTCTCGACCGTGATCCGCATCGCCTACGGGAGGGGGTTCTCGCCGTCCCAGGTGGTCGGCGCCCAGATGGCCTTCGGATGCGTCGGCCTCTGGCTGCTCGCGCTCGGCCTGCGTGCGCTCCGTCCCATCGGCGCCCGGGCGACCGCGGCCCTGCTCGTGTCGGGCATCCCGATCGGGCTGACGGGTGCCCTGTACTACGGCGCCGTGCACGCGCTCGGGAGCGCCTCGCTCGCGATCGTGCTGCTCTTCCAGTTCACGTGGATGGGGGTGCTCGTCGATGCGGCGCTCGCGCGACGGGCTCCGACGGCCGACGCGTACGTCTCGCTGGTCCTGCTCCTCGTCGGCACCGTCCTCGCGACCGGCGTCCTCGAGGGCCGGCTCGGCACGGTCCCGATGCGAGGTCTCGCGCTTGGCGTGGGCTCCGCCGTCTCCTACACGGCCGTGATCTTCGCCTCGGGCCGCGTCGAGCCCACGGTGGACGCGTGGCATCGGAGCGCGCTGCTCGGCACGGGATCGATGCTCGCGGCCTTCGTGCTCCATCCCCCGACGTTCCTCGTCGACGGCTCGTTGACCCGAGGTCTCCTCGGTCCGAGCCTCGCGACGGCGCTGCTCGGACCGATCGTCCCGACGGTCTGCTTCGCGATCGGGGTTCCGCGCATCGGACCGGCCGCGGCGAGCGTCGTCGGCGCGGCCGAGCTCCCGGCCGCGATGATCGCCGCGCGGCTCGTGCTGGACGAGCCGATCAGCGGCCTCGAGTGGCTGGGCATGCTCGTGATCGTCGTCGGCATCGCCTGGCCGAGGTGGCGAGCGGCGAGGGCGTGATCGTGGACCGCGCTCAGGCCGTCCGCACCGGCACCACGGTCACGAGGCCGCTGACGAAGGGCGTCGAGAGGTCCGAGCTCGCGAGCAGGACGGGCACGCGCGTCGGCGGAACGAGGACGCCGTTCACCTCGACGGGCTTCACGCCGCTCTCGGTGTCGGGGAACGTGCGGGCGATGCTCGAGAGGGCGAGGAGGGTCGTGCCCGGGGGGAGCTTCCGCGCGTGGAAGTCGAGCGAGAGGTGCGTCGTGAAGACCTTCGTCTTGTGCACGGCGGCGACCGCGACCGCGCCGATCAGGTCGAGGACGACGCCGGCGAACGCCTCGTCGAGACCTCCGTCGGTGGTCCGGTAGCCGCCGACCTCGGTCTCCCGCTCGAAGAAGGCCGTGTCGGCGTCCATGAGCACGGTCTTCCGGCCGATGCGCATCGGCACGGAGCCGCGTGCGAGGATGTTCTTCACCTCGGGCTCGCTCGTGCACTCGCGATGATCTCGCGCGAAGGCTTCGAGCCCCGCGTCGCCGAGCGTCGAGCGCGCCTCCGCGTCGAGCCTTCCCTGGTCGCCGAAGCGCGTGTGGACGACGAGGCCCGAGGCGTCCTCTCGTAGGTCGCCGGTGAACGTCGTGGTCGCCTCGAGCGGGATCGCGGCGCGGAGCGAGAGCTCGACGTGCAGGGGAAGGGACTCCGAGACGCCGAGCTTCGAGAGCGGGAGGAAGAGGCGGAGCATCGGATGGAGCCCGCCGTGCAATCGGCCGGGCGGTCCGACGAGCTCCGGGCCCGGGGCGACCGCGCCCTCGAAGGTGGTCGGGGAGGTGCGGTCGAAGCGCACGAGCGCGCGATCGAGGGCACTCCGGACGGGCGAGGGCGTGGACGGATGCGGCATGTCGGGTCCTCGTCGAGAACCCGAGCATGGCCCCGAATGCGCCGACGCGCCCGTCCGGGCGCGCCCGACCCGATCACCAGGTCCCGCCGGGCCCGCCGTACGCGCCGTAGTCGCTCCGGGTTCCGTCGGGGTCCTGCAGCGAGGGATCGCCCGTGTCGACGAGCGCGGAGCCGCTCGCGAGCGAGAGATCCCAGCCGAGGGCCGAGGTGCCCGAGAGGCTCGCGAAGGACGGGTCGTCCGTGACGTAGCCGCTCACCATGCTCGGATCGGCGATGCCGATCCAGTCGGTGTTCGCCTCCACGTCGTTCCCGAACGCATCGACGTACGCGACGTCGGCGCCCGCCGGGACGAGGAGCAAGCGGGCGGTCTTCTCGAGGTCGCTCGTGTTGAACGCGACGATCAGGTTGCGGACGAAGGCCGAGCTCACGCCCCAGAAGGCCGTCGCGCCGGCCTGCTCCATGTTCGTGCCCGCGACGTTCATGGCGATCGTCGCGTTCGAGAGCGCGAGCGCGACCGCCCCCTCGCCGCCGATGCCGTGCGCGTAGAAAGTGCAGCTCGCCGTCGAGCAGCTCACGGAGTTGTTCGCGATCACGAGATTGCTCGCGTCGAGGTCGTGGTTGTAGAGCTGGATCGCGCCTCGATACCGCTGGCCCACGGAGAACACGTTGTCGACGATCGAGACGCGCTCGAAGGTCGCCGTCTTGTTCCCGTTGTTGATCGTGACGACGCCGGAGGAGCCCGTGGCACAGACGAATTGGTTCCCGTCGAGCTGCACGTCGCGGAGTGTCGCGTCGGAGCCGTCGATCATCAGGACTCCGTTGCACCAATCGGTGGTCTGTACGACGTCGTGGATCCGGACGTTCTCGAGCACCGGCGTCCCGCCGTAGAGCCCGGCGACCATCCCGCTCGAGCCCGTCGTGGTCATCGTGAAGTTGCGCACGGTCACGGAGCTGTTGCGGAGCTGCACCGCCTGGCTCGAGAGCTTTCCGTCGAAGAGGACGCTGTCGCGGTCCTGGCCCTCGACGATCAACCCCGTTCGGTTCTTCACGAACATCGTGTCGACGTACGAGCCGGAGAGCACGCAGACGTGCGTCCCGCTCGACGCGTGATCGATCGCGTCCTGGATCGTCGCGTAGTGCGTCGGCACCGTGGAGCCGAAGTCGACCGTCGAGTCGCAATCCTGATCGACCCCGTCGCAGAGCTCGGTGGCGCCCGGGTGGATCGAGGCCTTCACGTCGTCGCAGTCGGTGCTCGTGGCGAGGTAGTGGGCGGGGGCGTGGCAGTAGGAAGCGGTGGTCGAGCCGGCGTACCCGTCCTGGTCGGAGTCGAGGTAGTAGACGGTCTTGCCGGTGGCGTTCGCGTCGGCGTCGTCGGCCGCGCCGCTACAGTCCTCGTCGATGGAATTCGCGTCGCAGACTTCCGTGGCGCCTGGGTGGACCGAGGCGTTCGCGTCGTTGCAGTCGGTGCTCGTGGCGAGGTAGTGCGCGGGGGCGTGGCAGTGGGAAGCGGTGGTCGAGCCGGCGTATCCGTCCTGGTCGGAGTCGAGGAAGAAGACGGTCTTGCCGGTGGCGTTCGCGTCGGCGTCGTCGGCCGCGCCGCTACAGTCCTCGTCGATGGAGTTCGCGTCGCAGACTTCCGTGGCGCCTGGGTGGACCGAGGCGTTCGCGTCGTTGCAGTCGAGGCACGCGACGACGCCGTCGCCGTCGGTGTCGACGGAGCCGAAGCTGCCGTCGCAGTTCAGGTCCATCGTGGCGGTGCAGGTCTCGGTGGCGCCCGGATGGATGCTCGGATCCGAGTCGTTGCAGTCGACGGTGGTGTCGTAGCCGTCCGCATCGGCATCGACGGCCGACGAGCCGGCCGGATCGCCGTCGCACGCGGCGAGCACGAGACAGGAGAGCAGGGCGACGAGGGTCTTCTTCATCGGATGGGGGCTCCGTGGGTTGGGTGCGGGACCCAAGAGAGCGAAGGTCGTGCCATTCAGCTTTTGATTGGAATTCCAAGCGATTCGGTCGGGCGAGCCCGTCCACCATGCGGATTCCGCATCGGCGCCGGGTGCGGAATCCGCACCGACGCCCGCACGCACGGGCGTCACCTCGAGGTGACACCCCTCCCGGCCAGGCCGTACCGCCGGTGCGACGACCGAGCCGCTCGGGCCCCTCTCCCTCGCGGAATCGCGGTGGAATCCGCCCGCCCTCTCCTTGGCCTGCTTCCTGCTCTCCTTTCGAGCCGATTGCGCCCACGCTTCGAGAGGAACCATGACTTCCACTACGCGCTTCTCCCTCTTCCTCGTCGCGGCCCTCTCGGCCGCCCTCGTCGGCTGTGACGAGACCACCGGCCACGGCTCCCAGAACCTCGCTTTCTGCGAGGCGGGCAACGCCTGCGCCTCCGGCTGTTCGAGCGTCGACTCGAATGCGGACGGCTGCGCCGAGCGCTGTGAGATGCCGCAATGCGAGACGTTCGCGCCGGTCGACTGCGGAGGTGCGACACCGATCGACGCGGACGGCGATGGCTGCGCGCGCGAGTGTCCGGGCGCAGGCGCGACCTGCGGCGGCCTTCTCGGCTCGGCCTGCGCATCCGGCGAGTACTGCGACTTCCCGCTCGAGGCCCGATGCGGCGCCGCGGACGCGACGGGCGTCTGCCGGCCGATCCCCGAGGCCTGTGCGACGGTGGCGCAGCCCGTCTGCGGCTGCGACGGACGCACCTACGGGAACGAATGCGAGGCCCACCGCGCCGGTGTGGCCGTCGTCCGATGGGGTGGCTGCGAGCCCGTCGTTTGTCCGGCGTACGCGCCGGATTGCGGGGGCACCCCGCCGATCGATGCCGACGGCGATGGATGCGCCCTCGAGTGCCCGGGCGCCGCGATCCCGTGCGGCGGCTTCACCGTGAACGGTCCGCTGCCCTGCCCGACGGGAACGTTCTGCGACTACGTGCCGGGGGACCTCTGCGGCGCGGCCGACGCCCCCGGCACCTGCGAGCCGATTCCCGACGTCTGCCCCTCGATCCACGCGCCCGTCTGCGGCTGCGACGGCAAGACCTACTCGAGCGACTGCGACGCGGCGGCGCATTCCGTCGGCGTGCTGAGCGTCGGCGTCTGCCCGTGAGGTAGAGCGCCGCGCCTCGGGGGCGTTGGGAGCGAGGCGAGGTGCGCGTATCTTCGGGAACGAGCCGAGGTTGGAGCGGTGCTCCTCGCCTCGGCTCGCGGAGGGAGCGGACCATGCGGCGACGGCATTTCCTGGCACGGCTCGGCGCGAGCGCGGCCCTCGGCTACGTCCCGCTCGGACTCGCCGCGCGAGCCCGCGCCGACGTGCGGTGCCGCGACCTCCCCGCGACCCCCACGAGCCCTCCCGGTCGCGTCTGCATGAGCGGCCTCCCTTCCGAGCTGATCCACGTCGAGGCGCGGCAGGAGCGCTCGCAATGGTGCTGGGCCGCCTGCGTCTCGATGGTCTTCGGGTACCACGGACACCCCACGTCCCAAGAGCGCATCGTCGAGGAGGCCTACGGGAGCCTGCTGAACATGCCCGCCGCGCCGGCGACCCTGCTCGCAGCCCTGAATCGCGATTGGGTCGACGACGAGGGCCGCCGCTTCCGCTCGATCTCCTCGCCCGGCACGACGAACGTGGTCTACGCCGCGCAGGATCTCGCGAGGAACCAGCCGCTCATCCTCGGCACCCACGGCCACGCCGTCGTCCTCACGGCGCTCGAATACGCCGCGCCCTACCTCGCGACGCCGTGGGGGCCGCAGCTCGGCACGCCCGCGATCACGGAGGCGATCGTCCGCGATCCCTGGCCGGGCCGGGGGCGGCGCGACCTCACGCTCGACGAGTGGAACTCGATCGTCTTCGCCGCGCAGATCCGCGTGCAGGAATTCGACTGAGTCAGAACGGCAGGAAGCGCACGATCACACTGCAGACCGGATACCAGATCAGCGCGCAGACGGTGACTCCGACGAAGAGCACGGCACGCTCGAGGCCGAGCACCGTCCGGAGGAGCTCCTCGAGCGAGGCGACGAGCGCGTCGTGAGCGCGCTTCGCCGTCTCCTCGGGGATCTCGAGCGCCTCCTTCGAGACGTGCGTGTCGACCAACGCGGCGGCGAGCGCGCGCTCGTACACGCTCGTCAGCGTCCCGTGGACGACGCGAGCGACGAGCCCGACCGGACCCGTCCAGCGCGAGAGCCGCTCGCCGAGCAGCTCGCGCGAGGCCTCGCGCACCGCGCGGTCGACCTGCGCGCGCGACGGCGATCGTTCGTCGGGAAGGCGGGGAAGGGTGGCCTCGAGGCCGCGACGCACGAGCCACTCGAGCACGCGCACCTCGGTCTCGTGTTGGAAGCCGGCGGCGATCGCTCCGACCTGCGCCCCGTAGAAGGCGAAGGCTCCCGCGACCAGCACGGGGATGCCGAGCGTGACGAGCGAGAGCACCTGGGGGCCGAGCGGCATGCTCCCGTCCGCGTAGCTCTTCGCGACCACGTACGAGACGAGGTCGGCGAGCACGCCGGCGAGAAGGCCGAGCACGGCCCAGACGATCGCCTTCGAGAGCCCCGCGCGACCCATCTCGAAGGCGACGGTGCCGAGGCGCTCGAGCAGCGCGGGCGGCTCGTTCCACCGTCGGCGTGGGGAGAGAGGTGCGTTCACGTCCGCCTCGTCAGACGAGCGCCGCGCCGCGCTCGAGGCGGGAGCGCAGATCGCGCATCAGGATCAGGGTCGGCGCCTGCCGGACGACGCGCGGGAAGAGGCGGTTCACGGCGCCGATCACGGCGATCGCCGTCTCGAAGAAGAGCTGGTCGCGCGCCGTCCACGGATAGCGCATCTGCACGCGAATCGGCTCGGGCAGGAAGCCGACGGTGAAGAAGCGGAGCAGGGGCGCGCCGAGGAGGCGGAGCGGCATCGGCAGCATCGCCATCCGCACGAGCGAGTCGAGATACGCGCGCACGGTGTCGTCGATCCGCACGCGACCGAGCTGCTCGGTGAAGTAGCGCTCGAACGCTTCGTAGTCCGCCGGCCACATCGAGCCCCGCACCTGGAGCGTGGTGCCGAGGGTCTGGCAGCGCCGATAGAGCTCCTCGAGCCTCTCGCGCGAGAGCGGGCCGCGGAAGCGCTGGTACGTGTCGGCGACGCCCCAGAAGAGGCAGGCCGCCACCCAGAGCTGGAGCTCCGGATCCATCGCCGTGTACTTCACGGGCGAGGCCTCGGTCGAGACCACTTGCGCGTGCGAGCGGTTCACGGCCTTGCGGTAGGCGAGCTTCTCGTCACGGGTGCCGATCATCGCGACGGAGAGGAACGTGAAGGTCGTGCGGGCGCGCTTCCACGGATGCCGGAAGACGTTGCCCTCGTGCACGCGGCTCTCGATCACGCCGTAGCCGACCTCGGGCCTCGCGAGCTGCAGGATGATGTTCGTCGCGCCGGCGAGACCCGCGACCGAATCGAGGATGCCGGGGAAGCGTTCGTCCCATCCCGCGGCGTCGAGAGGCTCGTCCCAATCCGAGACGAGCGGTCCGAACCCTCTCGCGCCCGCGTCGTCCTTCGTCGCCTCGGAGCTCATGGTCGACCCCCCTGCGTGCGTTACACGTCGGAAACGATCGCACGAAGCGATGCACGATGGAACGAGGGGACTCGACCTGGCCGAGGCTGCCTACTACGGTGTCCGCCGTGGCACTCGAACTACCCAGGGAATCGTTCCTCGCGCTCGCCGCCGTCGCATGGGCGGACGGGCGTATCAGTCGTGGCGAAGGCATCGGACTCGTCCGTGCGGCGGAGGCTTCGGGCCTCTCCGGCGACGATCTCGACGCCGTGAAGAAGGCGATCGCGGAGAAGACCTCGCTCTCCGCGTTCGACGACTCGTCGCTCACACCCATCCAGAAGGGCGTCACGTTGGCGGTCGCGAGCTGGCTCGCGCGCGTCGACGGAGTCGCGAGCCGCGAGGAGCTCGAGCACCTCGAGGAGCTCGGCACGAAGCTCGGCCTGAGCGCCTTCCAGCGCAAGTCAGGGATGTCCGCCGCGTTCGACATCGCGTGCCTGCCGGAAGGGCACAAGCCCGAGAAGTACGACTTCGTGGCGCTCGTCGCGAAGGTCCGCGAGAAGATGCCGACGCTCGGCAACTGAGCTCCGCCCCGCCGCACCCCGCGGGCTCAACGAGCCCGCAGGAGCGACCCTCGGGCGTCGTGCGGCAGCGCGGCGCGGACCGTCACGTGATCCCCGTTCGACCGTGTGACGTCGAGGCGCATCGACGCGTGATCGCCGGCGCCCGGTACGAGCTCGAGATCGACGGCGACGATCGAGGTCGCGGCGCCGCCGTCCACATCGTGCGAGGCGACGTCGACCACGGGACAGGTGCCGGCCGTGCAATCCGCGTGGAGCGTTTCCGCCCGACGGAGATCCCGCGTGGACAAACGGAACGGCTCCGAGAGTCGGAGCGCGAAGAGCACGTCCGTTCCGGCGCTGAACCAGAGATCGTCGCTCGGGTCCGCGGCGAAGAAGGCGAGCTCGTTCGGCGATGCCGCCGGGAGCGTGCTGCCGCCAAGGGTTCCCTCGATCGTGACGCTCTCGATCCGCAGGTCCTGGCCGAGCTCGATGGGCACGGCTCCGACCTCCGAGCTCGTGTCTGCGCAGCCTCCGAGGAAGGCGAAAAGGAGTCCGAAGCGGGGCCATAGGCTGGAACGGATACGCATGCGATTGCTCTCCCTCCGTGACGGTGTGTTCCGTCCTCCTTCTCCTTCACGGACCGTGCCAGCGACGAATCCACCGTTCGCGCGCGCTCCTCGACGCGGAGAGGGCGTGTTCGTGAAAGCTCGCCACGAGGCTCGATTCACACGTGTGGCGAATTCGGCACGTGTCGGGCGCGTGCCCTCGCTCGCTCGTCGGCGGCCTCAGAGCGTCGGCACGAGCGCGCCGTAGCGCCCGGAGAGCCGCTCGCCGAGGCCGGAGTCGAGGGAGACCGCGGGAGGCACGGTGGAGAACGTGAAGGCCGGATCTCCGTCGCCGATCGAGAGGTCGGCGCCCTCGATGCGCGGGGCCGACGGAGGGCCGCCGACCGAGCAGTCGAAGAAGCCGAGCGAGCCCGCGCCGTAGAGCACGGTCTCGCCGCATTCGACGCGGGCGCGGCAATGTCCCTGTCCCTCGGTGTCGACGAAGGCGGAGAGCTCGAGCTCGCATCGCGCCGGCGCGGTGATGCCGCCGAAGCGGCCGCGATCGAATTCGACGGGACCTCGGCGGTGCACGAAGAGCGGATCGTGGATCGCGAAGAAGCACGCGATCGAGGCGACGGCGAGCGGAAGGAGGAAGCGGCTCGCGCCGAGCACGAACCTCCCGAGCAGCGCGCGTGCGGGATCCGCGCTCTCGGGAGCGGCGAAGACGAAGAGGGATTCGGCGCCCGTCGAGCGGAACGAGACGCCGTCGCCCTCGCGACGCACGCGGCCGAGGATGCGGAGCGCGTCGCCGCCGCGGATGCGTTCCTCGAGCGCGGCGGCCACCTCCGCATTCGCGTCGGGAAGATAGCGGCGAGCCGCGACGTGGACCGCGGCCTTGCCGAGCTCGAGCCGAACGCGCCGCTCGCCCGCCTCGACCTCGAGCAGCCCCTCGGCCCGCCCGACGACCGTGGAGCCGATCCAGCGCTCGGTGCGCGTCGTCGTGACCGTGTGTCCGTTCGCGTCCTGGGTGGTGTGGTCGTGCGATTCGGAGCGATGGGTGAACACCGTGCGTCGAGAGAAGACGACCGCCGCCGGATCGAGGGGCACGCGCGCGTCGATCGTCCCCCATTCGCCGTCGGCCGGCTCGCGACCGAGCGGTCGGGCCCGGAGGAAGAGCCAGGCGACGCGCAGGAACGGGCGATCCCCGTGGAGCACGATCGCCGCCTGCACCGCTCCCACGAGCGCGACGGAGGCGTAGAGCACGCGGGAGACGGCATGCGTCTCCGCGAGGTAGGCGAGCGCGCCGGGGGCGAAGACGACGATCGCGGCGAGCGTCCCGTCGATCGCGCCGCCCGACCACGGGGGGCGTCGTCCGTAGGGGTTCGACGTCGCGGGCGAGAAGGGCGTGAGGTAGGCCCGTCGGAGCGCACGGAGCAGGGCGAGGCCCGCGACGAGGAGCGAGGCGGCGAAGACGACCGAAGCGAACGAGCGGCCCTCGAGGCGCCGGCGCACGAAGAGCTCGTCGATCGAATGGAGCAGGCCGATCGCCGAGAGCGCACCGAGCGCGAGGGGGGCGCGGGTGTACGGCTCGGGAATCCTCGGCGGCGCGGGCTTCGCCCCAGCGTTCTCCGGCCCCTTCGGGCTACGCGTCCGCGCGCGCTCCTCGTGGTGCCGGTCGATGCGCTCCTCCGCATCCACGCCGACCGCGACGAGGGTCGCGCGGAGCGCGCGCGCGTTCACGACGGGCGCGCCGCGGTAGCCGCCCGCTCCCTCGGACTCGGTGGTGACCACCCGGCCTTCGGCCGCGACGTGCGAGCCCCCGAGCACGACCAGACCTTCGAGCCGGCAGCGCACGTGATCGCCGGGCGCCCGGTCGCGGAAGGCCGCGGCGCGCGGATCGCTCGCGAGCTCGCCGTAGGGCCCTTCCGCGGGCTCCATGTCGAGGAAGGCCGCGTCCCCGAGCTCGAGCCGGACGTTCGGCTTCCCCTCGAGAGCGAGCTCGAGCGAGCGACCTTCGCGGGCCTCGACGACTTCGTCTCCGATCCGGAGGCTCGCGCGAACGAGCAGGAGCGAGCCCTCCTCGCCGACGGCCCGTCCTCGTACGCGCAGCTCCTCGCCCTCGTCCACGGGGCGACGATAGCCCGGAACCCCGCAGGCCGCCGAGGGGCGTCACCGGAAGCGCGTCAGGCGGCCCGTCTCGCCTCGGCCTTCGTCGCCTGCGGGACGACGCGCTTCGCCTTCGCCTCGACCTCGCGCTTGTAGCGCGCGACGAGCTCGCGGTTGTCGTGCTGCCACGGGTGGAAGTCGCGGCGGTAGTAGGCGAGATAGGCCGGAGCGAGCTTCGTGAAGACGCCCTTCGGGCCCCAGTACTTGTAGAGGCCGCGCGCCCAGCTCTTCACGTTGAAGAGCTCGCCGTCGGCCTTCATCAGCGTCCGATGGAAGTGCGTCTGGTTCCGGATGAAGAGGAACGTGATGAGCATCATCGTCCAGACGCGGGTCGAGTACTCGCCGCCGACGTGCTCGAAGACGTCGAAGGCCACCGATTTGTGCTCGGTCTCCTCGATCGCATGCCAGACCCACATCGTCCGTACGCGTTCGTCGAACTCGGCGAGGAGCTCCGGATTCGTGAGGAACGCCTCCGCCATGATCGCCGTGAAGTGCTCGAGCGCGCAGGTCACGGCGAGCTGGTGGATCGGCTTGAAGATCTTGTTCGTGCGCGCGATGCGCTGCTTGATGTCGTTCTCGACGTAGGCGGCGGGCAGCCCGAGCGAGGCGATCCAATCGTTGAACGCCTGGTGCTCCCGGCTGTGCTGCATCTCCTGACCGACGAACGCGCGCACGTCGTCCTTGAGCTGGGCATCGGTGATCTGGTCGGCGAACGCCCGGACCGAGTCGATGAACTGCTTCTCGCCGATCGGGAAGGTCAGCGAGAGGGCGTTCAGGAGGTGGGTCTCGAAGGGATCGCCTCCGCACCAATGGCGGGGCAGGTCCTCCGGGAAGGCGAAGCCCATGTGACGGACGGGGATGTCGATCGGCGTCACGGCGGTGGCGTGGTCGCTCATGCAGTCCTCCTCGGCGAAATCCCGACGCTGCGAGCCGGCATCGGGGCCATGGGGATCATGCGTCGCCGAGGCTCGTGCGCACCTGGCACCTCGTGCCAGGGTGTCGGTCATTTCAGGCCAGAGGGCTTCGAAACGAGGGAGATCCGCGCCCGGCCCGGCTCATTCCTCTTCGCGCGCGAGGCCGAGGCGCTGCCTCAGGTTGTAGATCGACTCGCGCATGACGCCGTTCGTTCCCCAGCGGATCATGAAGCGCGGCAGGGCCACGCCGACGTCCGCGTAGACGACGTACTTGAGGAGCGTCCAGCCCTCATGGCTCGGATGCGGTTGGACGAGCCAGTAGCCGTGGGTGTCGTCGAGGTTGCCGCTGCCGTGGATGCTCTGCCAGCGGTTGACGAGGGAGCTCACGCCGCCGACGGTCGCCTGGTAGTTCTCGACCCACATCTCGACGTGCCGATCCGAGAAGGGCCAGGGCATGTGCGTCTTGATGCGGCCGCGCAGCTGGGAGCCCCGTCGCTCGAGCACGGTCGCTTCGGTCTGGTCGGGAACCCAACGCGTCGTCCCGGCGAAGTCCTGGATGATCTCGAAGACGCGCTCGGGCGTCGTCTTCACGACCGCGTAGACGACGAAGCGATTGCCGTTCGGCTCCTTGTTCGAGCTGATCTCGACCTCGCCCCGGTCGAGCGCGCGAAGCCGCTCGGCCGTGACCTGCGCCGGGGTCGGTCGCACGGCCGTCACGTCCTGGGCGAGCGCGGCCCCCGGGCCGACGAGCGCCGCGGCGAAGAGCGAGAGCAGGAAGATGCGGCGACCGGGATCCGGGCTCGAATGCGACGAAGTGCGAGGCATGGGCGCCGATCAGGATCGGGGAACGCCTCGCGAGCGTCAATCCACCGCGGCCCGGATCGAGGCGCCCTCGCGGAGCTCAGCGGGCGACGGTCGAGCGGGCGGCCGCGATCGCGTCGACCGTCGCGCAGTCGACGGGGAAGCCGCCGCCGGTGCCCTGCGTCGAGAGGGAGTCGGAGAAATCCTCACCCACGGCCTCCTGGATGAACGACGAGGCGTACATCAGGCAACGTCCGTCGGGGAAGGCCGCGATCGCGATCGCGTCGACGTGGCGACCGGTCACGACGCCAGTCGTTCGGTTCCGGCTCACGAGCCAGTCGGTCGAGACCACCTCGAGGCTCAGGTACTGCTCGGGGTTGCCGCGATCGCGGGAGTACGCGCGCAGCGTCGCGAGGGCGTCGCTCGCGAGGCCCGTCATCGGCCCGTCGAAGACCGGATTCGAGATCATGTGACGGGCCGCTTCCCGGTAGTTGGCGTCGAGCGCCTCGGGCGACGCCGCCGCAGTCTGCTCCGAGCCGGACGCCGACTCGACCACGACCGTCCCGCCCGAGCCGCCACCGCAGCCGACGAGCCCCATCGAGACCACCCACACACCGAACGCACGCTTCGTCGAACGCATCATGTACACCTCCGAACCCGGCGCCGAGGCTAGCGAGCGATCGAAGTGGTTGGAAGTCCGAAGAGGGGTCGAGGCGGTGGCGGCCACGAATGCGTTCCGTGGGCAACGGTGTCAGGATGTCTCACACGCACGGGCGACGTCCGGCTTGCGGAGGAATCATCGATGGAGCTTCGAGGAAAGGTCGTCGCGATCACGGGGGCCGGCTCCGGGATCGGACGGGCGCTCGCCCTCGCCTTCGCGCGCGCGGGCGCCCACGTCGCCGGCTTCGACAAGAACCGTGGAGCGATGGACGAGACGGCCTCGCTCGTCCGGGCGACGGGGGGGCGTTGCTCGTCGTTCGAGGGCGACGTCACGCGCCTCGAGGACGCGCAGGCCTTCCTCGCCGCGATCCTCGCCGAGCACGGGGGCGTCGACGTCCTCGTGAACAACGCCGGCATCATCCAGCCCTTCGTGCCGTTCGCGCAGCTGACGCTGCCGCAGATCGAGCGCGTGTTCCGCGTGAACTGGTACGGCGTGCTCCACATGACGCACGTCTTCCTCCCGGAGCTGAAGAAGCGCGGCGAGGCCGGGCTCGTGAACGTCTCGTCGATGGGCGGCTTCTGCCCCGTGCCCGGCCAGGGCATCTACGGAGCGACGAAGGCCGCCGTGAAGCTCTTCTCGGAGAGCCTCGCGCTCGAGCTCCGAGGGACGGGAATCACCGTCACCACCGTCTTCCCCGGCGCGGTCCGCACGAACATCACCACGAACGCACCGGACATCCCCGAGGCCGAGAAGAAGCGCCAGGCCGAGAGCAAGAGCGAGTTCGGCCTCACGCCCGAGGCGGCCGCGGCCAAGATCCTCCGGGCCGTCGAGCGTGGGAAGGAGCGCGTCTTCGTCGGCGCCGATTCGAGCGTCTTCGACACGCTGACGCGCCTCGCGCCGCGACGGGCCGGTGATCTGATGGCGATGCTGATGAAGCACGCGGGCGTCCTCGTCGAGGACGAGTAGGCCCGCGCGCTCCGAGCGCTCAGGGCGTGGTCACCCGCAGCACCATCGGATGGTAGAGGTCGGTGTCCGTTCCCGCCGTCACCGTCCCGTCCGGCGGGAGACCCCCTTGGGGTCGGACCCAGACGAGGTTGTTCGCCTTGTCCTGGTAGAAGCGGTCGCCGGCGCTCGCCGAGGCGACCTCCGCGACGCTCGAGGCCGCCGTGAGCCGCCGGATGCGCGCCGCGCGCGCCGAGCCCGCGCTCACTCCGTCGATCCCGTTCGGGTCGTTGTCCGTCGTGAAGTAGGCCCGTGCGTTCTTGGTCCCGTCGAAGGGCACTCCGAGCACGACGTAGTCGCTCGCCGCGTTCAGGTTGTGCAGCGTGATCAGGAGGTTCGTCTGCGGCAGCGACACTCCGGGGAAGCGGAGGGCGTACGTGCCGCCCTTCACCATCGCGAAATGACGCATCCAGCCGAGCTTCGGCGCCGTGTTCCCGTCGCCGATGGAGAAGACCGCGTTGCCGGCGTCCTGCCGCGTCACCTCGATCGGCATCATCGGCATGTAGTTGTCGGAGCCGTCGACGCTGAAGCCGAGCGCGCCGTAGTAGGGACCCACGCACGAGCGTCCGTTCTGTCCCATCGGATCGACCCATTGGCAGGTCGTGCCCGTCGTGAGGAAAGGCGTGTCGTAGACCCAATAGCTCCCGGCCGGGCCCCAATGACCCTCGGGATCCCAGAGGGCACCGGCGAGCGCGTAGTGCTCCGTGGGCCCGGGCATCGGGGAGCGGAAGCCAGGATGCGTGTTCGTCAGGTGGTTGTCGACGTTGCGGCGCATGCCGCGGTCGACCGGTCGCATGTAGTAGTCGTCCGTCTTGAAGGCGCCGCTCGGCTGCCCGGCGACGAAGGGGAGGTTGACGAAGGTGTTGCCGACGATGTCGCACTCGCTGTGGTAGGTCGCCACGCCGACGGTCGGGGCCGCACCGCTCGGGAGGGGCTCGTCGTTGTCGGAGTGCCCGACGATGAGCGCGTCCGAGATGCTGCAGTTGGTCGAGCCTCCCGAGAAGGCGGTGCCGACGTTGTCGGCGACGACGAAGCCGCGCATGTCGATCTGCTCGGCCCGGTTCCAGAGACCGCCGAGGTCGTTCTTGTACGTCGTGAGCCGATCGAGCCCGACACGCAGGCGGTCGCTCCAGCTGCCCGTCGGCGTGCCGTTCTTGAAGGGCTGGTACTTGAACGGCGTCGTGTTGCCCGCGTTGTCGACCGGGACGAAGTCGAACATCAGGCCGAACTGTTGGTTCGTGTGCGCGACGTTGTCCTCGAAGAGGCCGAAGGGCATGTACGCGGGCCGGAGGCTCACGGCCGTGCTCGCACCGATCGAATGCTCCGGCAGCGCGTACCAGAAGCCGTTGCCCTGGCAGTCGGCGGCCACGTTGTGGCGAAGGGTGTTGTCCGGATTCGTGATCCAGAAGCCGGACGAGCCGCCTTCGAAGACCGGCCCCTCGTGCGCGAGGAGGATCTGCCCCGAGGCCGGATTGCGGACGGCGAGCGCGAGGTTCCACTCGATCGTGGTCCGTCGCTCGACCGCGTCCTCGAGGAAGATCGCGTGGCCTCGGATGTCGTGGCAGACGTTGTTCTCGAGCTTCACGCCGTTCGTCGCGTGGACCGTGATGCAGCGGTTCCTCGAGCCGCTCACCGCGATGTTGCGCACGTAGCTCGGCGTGTCGCCGAGATCCGAGCCGTCGTCCGCGTAGCTCATGCGGTGGAAGTGGACCGGATAGCGGCCGAGCCGCCCGGCCTGGCCGACGCGCTCGAACTGGACTCCGTCGATGCGTGCGAGGGCGCCGCGCATGACCATCACGTGGGCTCCGAAGCCCTGCGACTGCCAGACCGCGTCGTCCGGCGCGTGGATCACGATGTTCCGCGTCAGGTTCGCGACCTCGGCGCGCTCGTCGAGCGTGGTCCCGCCGAACGACTGCGTCTTGCCGTAGCGAGCCTTCGCGAGGCCGGCGGAGAGGCCGATCGACGTGCCCGAGGCGCTCGCCAGCGTGAGCCTCTCGGTGTGGCCCGTCGCGTAGCGGGTCGTCGGCGCCACGGCGATCGCATCACCGGGTTGCCAGTTCGTCGTCTCGGCGAGCGTGAGCGAGGTCGCGCCCGCGGCGGCGTTCGCCCCGAGGTGCGTCCAGGCGGGGACCGGCGTCACACCGACGAGCTCGAGGATGCCGCCCATGAGCAGGATGCCGCGGGTCCCCATGCCGTCCGGATCGACGTTCGTGT
This sequence comes from Polyangiales bacterium, assembly GCA_046351215.1. Taxonomy (GTDB): domain Bacteria; phylum Myxococcota_A; class Polyangia; order Polyangiales; family Houyiibacteriaceae; genus JAXLYX01. The sequence goes on from JAXLYX010000008.1 coordinate 141,290, forward strand.
CGGTATCCGTCAGCGTGATCTCCGCGTGATGCGTGAACGGCGCCGCGGGCGTACCCACGCGGAGGCGTCCGTGGACCATGATCCACTTCGCCGAGAGCGAGCGGTCCGCCGTGTCGTCGAAGCCGAGGGTGCCGTTGATCGTGATGCCTCCGAGCGCCGGCGGCGTCTCGTCGAGGAGGATCGCGAGGCCCGCCGGGATCGTCACGTCCTCGCCCGCCGCCGGCTTGCGACCCGTGGGCCAGCTCGAGGGATCGGACCAACGGACGTAGGTCGGCTCGGGGATCGGCGGAACGTCGACGCCGCCGTTCGGATTGCGCGGCGCCGTGGACTGCGAGCCGTGGCCACATCCGACGGACGTGTAGGCCAACGTGGTGAGAACGCAGAACAGGAGCGCTCGGTAGGGCGATGATGGGAACCGCATCCTTTCTTCATAGCCATGCGGGCGATGGGAACAAGTACGGAAAGCCACGTTCGGGGACGTCGCGCGTGAACGAATGTACGTTCACTGCACCATGCATAGAACGTACATTTCGTTCTCCTCGGCCGGCCCCTTCCCGACGAGCCGCGGTTTCGCGGCACCTTCCTCTGGGCCAAGATCCGATCGAGTCCGCGACCCCGCCCACGGAGAGAGCCTTTCGTCCCCATGCGTCCCGAGCTGGCCATCCTGATCCTCAACTACCGGACGACCGAGATGACGCTCGACTGCCTCGAGTCGCTCGCCGCCGACGTCACGCCGACGATGACGGTCGTGGTGGTCGACAACGCCTCCGGCGACGGCTCGGCGGATCGCATCGAGAAGGGCATCGACGAACGAGGCTACGGGGCATGGGCGCGCGTGCTCCGCTCGCCGGTCAACGGTGGCTTCGCCGCGGGCAACAACTTCGGCATGCGCTCGGTCGACGCCGACGCCTACGTGCTGCTCAACAGCGACACGATCGTGCGGCCCGGCGTGATGCCCGGCTTGCTCGACGCGATGCGCAGGCATCCGGAAGCCGGTCTCCTCGCCCCCGGGATGGTCGACGGCGAGGGGCGGTTCGATCAGAGCTTCTTCCGCGAACCCGCACCGCCGACGGAGCTGCTCCGAGCCGCCCAGACGGGAGTGCTCACGAAGGTCCTCTCCCGTTTCGATCCGATCCTCCCGCGCTCCGAACGACCGATCGAGCCCGATTGGGTCGGCTTCGCCTGCGTCCTCGTGCCGAAGCACGTCGTCCAGAAGGTGGGCATGCTCGACGAGGGCTTCTTCATGTACTTCGAGGACATCGATTACTGCCGGCGCGTGCGCGAGGCGGGGTACTCGATCCTCGTGTTGCCGCACCTCGAGGTCGTGCACCTCCAGGGAGCGAGCTCGCGGATCTCGGCGCAGGGGACCCGGCAGAAGCGCGCCCCTCGGTACTTCTACGAGTCACGCGCGCGCTACTACGCGAAGTACTACGGCACGCACGGGCTGTGGATGGCGAACGGCTTCTGGTACGCCGGCCGTTGCCTTTCCTGGGTGCGGGAGTACCTTGGAAACCGGTCGCCGCACGATCGGGAGAACGAGGCGGTCGACATCTGGATCAACGCCCTCCACCCGATGCGCGAGTCGAGCGCGAGAGCCTCGAAGTCATGACGGACTCCGCCCATCACCCCCCGTCGCACGACGAGCCGCTGCCCAAGGGGGACACCAACCAGAACCCGGAGGGCATCTCCCTCCTCGAATTGCTGCGCGAGGACTTCCGCACCTACGAGCGCAACCCTCTCGAGCCCGGCTTCTGGGCGGTCGCCGTGCATCGGCTCGGCAACGCGCGCATGGACGTGAAGTCGAAGGTGCTGAGGGCCCCCCTCTCGGTCGCCTACAAGGCGGCCTTCCTCGGCATCGACTGGCTCTGGGGCATCGACCTCTCGTACACGGTGAAGCTCGGACGACGCGTCCGCCTCTGGCACCACGGAGGCATGACGCTCGGCGCACGCTCCATCGGCGACGACGTGCACATCCGTCAGAACACCACCCTCGGCCTCGTCGAGCGTCACGACATGGGCAAGCCGGTCATCGGCGACCGCGTCGACATCGGCGCCGGCGCGTGCGTGCTCGGCGGGGTCACGGTCGGCGACGACTGCGTGATCGGCGCGAACTCGGTGGTGGTGAAGGACCTCCCGCACGGCACCGTCGCGTTCGGCGTCCCGGCGCGCCCGGTGAGCCTCAAGGCCAACGAGCGCAATCGGCGCGAAGAGTCCGAGTCCAAGTGAAGGAGGACGACACGCTCGAGGCCGAGCTCCGCGTGCTCCGCTCGGCGCGCATCCTCTTCGCGCACCACTCCGTCGGCCGCGACCTCCTCGGCGGGATGCAGGCCCTCGCGGCCGGGACCCGGGAGGGCGCGATCCGCACGCTCACGCTCGAAGAAGCCCGTCGCGCACCCGGGCCCGGGCTCGTCGACGTCTCGGGCGGGAGGAACACCGATCCGGGCAGCAAGCTCGAGTTCTTCGAGCGCATCCTCGAGGCGAATCCCGATCTCGCGCCGGACGTCGCGCTCCTCAAGCTCTGCTACGTGGACATCGATCCGAGCACGGACGTGGAGGCCCTCTTCGCCCGCTACGAGCGCACCCTCCGCGAGCTCGCCCGCCGCTTTCCCTCCACTCGTTTCGGGCACGTGACGACGCCGCTGACCCGACGTCCGACGGACGTGCGCTCGCGCGTGAAGCGCCTGCTCGGACGGATGGTCTGGGAAGACGAGTCGAACGTCCGCCGCCACGCGTACAACGAACGTCTCCGGGAGGCCTTCGCGGCGGATCCGATCTTCGATCTCGCGGCCGTCGAGTCGACGCGTCCCGACGGGAGCCGCGAGACCTTCGAGCGCGAGGGTGGGGTGCATCCGGCGCTCGTCCCCGCGTACACGCACGACGGGGGCCATCTGAACACGCTCGGCGCGCGGGTGGCCGGACGCGCCATGATCCGGTTCCTCGCGCGGACGCTCGAGTCGATCGCGTGCGGCGATGCGCGTTCCTGCTAGCCTCGGCTCGCGATGACGCGGGTCGCCTATCTCGTGCCGGAATGGCCGTCCCAGACACACGCCTTCTTCCATCGGGAGCTCTCGGCGCTCCGTGGGCTGGGCGACACCGTCTTCCTCTTCTCGACGCGTAGGCCGCCCGACGACGCCTGTCGCCACGACTTCGCGGTCGAGGCCCGGGCGACGACGCACTACGTCTTCCCCCCGCGCGTCGCCACGGCGGCGGCGATGCTCGCACGGAGGCCCGCCTCTGCCGCGAAGGCCCTCGCCTACGTCGCCACGCTCTCGGAGACCTCGCCGAAGGGAAGGGCGCGCCTCGTCGCGCTCCTCGCCTGCGCGGCCGATCTCGTCGCGCGCGCCGAGGAGCTCGGGGTCGAGCACCTGCACGTGCATTCCTGCGCCGATGCGGCCCACCTGGCGGTGATGGTCCACCTCCTCTCGCCGGGCATCACGTACAGCCTCACGCTCCACGGCGACCTGCCGGTGTACGGCGTCGACCACGCGAAGAAGATGGAGCGCGCGGCCTTCGTCTCGGCCGTGACGCGCCCGCTGCAGAAGCAGATCGTCGACGCGACCTCGCTGCGCGAGGCGCGCGTGCCCGTGATCACCATGGGCGTCGACACCGACCGGTTCTCGCCGCCGGCCTCTCGATCGAGCGACGAAGGCGCCCTCCGCCTGCTCACGGTCGCACGCCTCAACCCGACGAAGGGACACGTGCATGCGCTCGAGGCGGTGCGACGGGTCCGCGAAAAGGGCCTCGACGTCCGCTACACGATCGCGGGCAGCGGCCCGCACGAGGCGGCGGTCCGTGCGGCGATCGCCGAGCGGGGCCTCGAGTCGTCGGTGGAGATGCTCGGCAGCATCGGCGAGGAGGAGGTGCTCGCGCGCCTCCGGGCGTCGGACGCGTTCGTGCTCCCGAGCTTCGGCCTCGGCGAGGCCGCACCCGTGAGCGTGATGGAGGCGATGGCCACCGGGCTCCCCGTGATCTGCTCCCTCATTGGCGGCACGGGCGACATGATCACCGACGGCGTCGACGGTTTCCTCGTGCCCCAGCAGGACGAGGACGCGCTCGCCGATCGCATCGAGCGCCTTTCGCGCGATGCGTCGCTCCGTGCGACGATCGGCGCGGCGGCACGACGGCGCGCGGTGGACGTCTTCGACTATCGGAAGACGGCGAAGGCCCTGCACGACGCGATCGCCGCGGCGCGCCACTGAGCCCGTCGCCGCGCGCTCAGCGATCCGCCCAGCCGCACGTACGCTTCGCCTCTTCGAGCCGCGACACGAGCGCTCCCCACTCGGCCGCCGCCGCGGGCGCGGTCGGAGGACGGAGGCGGAGCAGGCGCGTCGTCACGCCACGCGAATTGCCTTCCCACTCGAAGGCGAGGTCCGAGAGCCGGATGTCGTTCGCGGCGAGCGCGCGGCTCCGCCGCTCGACGTCGCGTCCGCGCGCCTCGCCCGTCATGTCGGCCTCGAAGGCGTCGATCTCGTCGAAGTACGCCTCGTTGTGCTCCGCGCCCGCGATGCTGCGGAGGCGGAGACCGGCGAGGGTGCGCGCCGTGCGGCAGCGCGCCTCGTCGTCCCCGAGGAAGCTCGCGAGCGCGTCGAGCGCGGACGAGATCGCGTCGAGATCCGTCGCGAGCTCGGTCCTCCGCGTCGTCGCCCGTGCCCAGTCGATCGCGTGCGCTCCGCGGAGGCGCACGGCATCCGCCCGCACCGGGTCCACGGGATCGACGAGGGTCGCGATGCGCGCGAGGATCGTGGCGCGCTCCGCGGTCCAGTCCTGGCGCAGGCCCTCTTCCGGCATGGGCTCCCCGGTGTCCTGCTCCTGGGAGTCGACGCCGCCCGCGAGGTTCGCCCAGGCCTCCGCGAAGAAGGCGAGATCGCGTCGCTGCTGTCGATCGACCGACGCTCGATCGAGCGTCGACGGATCGGGACGCGGCGTCGGGAGCGAGCCCACGCCCGTCCTCGGGAGACGCGTGCCGGGCGCCGCGCCGGGCGCTCGTCCGAGCACTTGCAGCTCCGAGATGCACGTCTCCCGCCACGTCGGTCGAGTCCCGGGGACGACCTCGAGCACCTCGATGCGGTAGACGCCGCCCGGGCCCCCGACCGGGAGCCGGACGGGGGTGCGCGAGGCGACGTCGAGCGGGAGCTCGCCGAGCGGAGTCCCGTCGCGCGAGACGCGCACGCGCGACACGCGATGGTTCCCGAGGAAGAGGTCGTGGTCGCCGCTCCCCTTCGTGAAGCCGGGCGTCATCGCGAGGGCGACGACCTCGGCCTCCGCGGGCACGCGCACCTCGATGTACGCGCCGACGAGGTCGCCCGTCTTCGAATTCCAGGCCGTCTCGAGATCGCCGTCGACGAGGTGGAGCGCTTGGCTCGCCCGATCCCGATACACGGAGGAGACGGCCACGTCCGTTCCGATCGCGTGGAGCAGGTCGACCGGATCGGAAGGCGCTGGCGCGGCAACCGCCGGAGCCGCAGCCGTGCGAGCGTTCGCGGGCGGTTCGGAGGCGGCGTTCGTTCGGGGCGCGGACGATCCCCCTTCTCCGCCGCCGCATCCGGAGACGAGGAGGGAAGCCGCGAGGGCGACGCTCGAGGGTCGGAGCTCCATCGCGCGATGCTATCGCACCGGCGCTCGGGGCAGAGCCCCCCTCAATCGTCCTCGTCGAACGAGCCCGGATCGACGTCCGCCATCTCCGTCGGCGGGATCCCCCGGAACCGGCTCCCGGGCGCGACCAGGTTCTCGACGAAGCCGATGCCGACGCGGTCGCCCCAGCGGAAGCGGCTGTGCTGCTCGTACCACATCGCGATCTCCTGGGCGGCGCTCATCGTCTCCTCGTCGGTCTCGTCCCAATCGTCCGGGAGGGGCGCGAGGATCGTGCTGCCGATCTCCTCGACGTCGATCACGTGCTTCGCACCGTCGACGGTCTCGAAGCGGAGGCGTCGCCGTTTCGCACGCTTCTTGTGCGGCTCGTGGAGCTCGAGGATGTCGTGCTCGAAGCTGCGGATCGGCGTGACCTGGCCCGCCGGCGTGGTGATCGCTCCGTCGACGTAGAGCGGCTTCCCGTCCTGATCCTCCTGGAGCCAGAGGTTCACGCAGGCATCGTCGAACTGCGCGTTCAGCCAGGTGTAGAACGGGAGCGCCGTCCACCGACGCACGCCCCAGCTCCGGTTCTTGTGGCCGACGAGGTCGGTGAAGACGGCGTCGCCGATGCGCACCGAGCCCTCGAAGACGGAGCTCGTCGTGTAGTGCTCCATGTCGATGATGGGGTCGGGCTCGCCCGGCAGGAAGACGTGCTTGAACCGATAGCTCGGGCAGCGCGGACGCCAGACGAGGTCGGCGAGCAGACCGACGTTCTCGTCCTCGAAGTGGAGCTTCCATTCCTCCTGCGGACGCACGATCTCGAAGCGGTTCTCGCCGACGGCGATCACGCTGCCCGTCGAGGCCTCGAGCTTCTCGAACCAGATGCTCCGCACGTGCCGCGTGCCGATGCGCGCGAAGACGGCCGAGCGCAGGAGGTTCCGATGCGGGAAGACCTCGAGCGTCGCGAAGATCGAGAGCTCGCCCTTCTTGTCGGTGACGAAGAAGTACGTCGCGTCGTCGAAGTCCCGATGCGGATGGGCCGCCTGCCGCAGGGGCTTCGCGTCCTGATGGATGGGGTAGTCGTCGAGGGGGCCGATCCACTTCATGCGGGCGAGCGTGCCCCGGATGTTTCGCCCACGGCAACGTTACAGCCCCGGTCCGGGAGGTCCGTCGGCATTCACGAGCTCCCACGCCGCGAATCCCCTCCTCGCGCGCGCGGCCGCGTGTAGGCTCGCGCGATGGCCGTGAAGACCGAACGCATCGATCGCGTGCTCGTCGTCGAGCTCGCGCGTCCCGAGAAACGAAATGCCCTGAACGAGGCGATCACCGTCGGCCTCGACGCCGCGATGAACGAGCTCGAGGACGATCCGTCGCTCGCCTGCGGCATCCTCACGGGCGGGCCGACGATCTTCTCGGCGGGCGCGGATCTCTCGGTCGGACCCGGCGAGCCCACGCCGCGCGGGGGCATCGCGGGGCTCATCGAGCGCCGGCGGAAGAAGCCCCTCCTCGCCGCGGTCGAGGGCTATGCGCTGGGCGGTGGCCTCGAGCTCGTCCTCTGCTGCGACCTCGTCGTCGCGTCGCGGACCGCGCGCTTCGGCCTGCCGGAGGTGAAGCGAGGGCTCATGCCCGACTTCGGCGGCGCCTTCCGCATCGGACGCTTCCTGCCGATCAACGTCGCCCGCGAGATGCTGCTCACCGGCGAGCCCATCGACGCCGAGCGCGCGGAGCGCTTCGGCTTCGTGAACCGCCTCGTCGAGCCGGGCGAGACGCGCGAGGTCGCGCTCGAGCTCGCGCGTCGGATCGCGTCGAACGCGCCGCTCGCGATGGCCGAGGCCATCTCGATCTTCGAGGCGGATGCGCGCGGCGACGAGACCGCGCTCTGGGAGCGGAGCCACGCGGCCCATGCGCGCCTGCTCGCGTCGGAGGACGTGGCCGAAGGCATCTCGGCCTTCTTCGAGAAGCGAGCGCCGGTCTGGAAGGGGCGCTGAGCGCTCAGCCCGGCGCCGCGCAGTACGCGAGCACGAGCTGCGCGCCGTAGTAGAGCGGAAGGCCCCAGAGCCGGTTCACGAAGCCCGGTGCGACGAAGCGCTCGCGCGCGACGGCGAGATCCGAGAGGTAGAAGGCGACGGCGCCCACCACGAGGAGCGCGTTGCCGTGCGCGGCGACGGTGCCGATCGAGAACGCGACCATCAGGGTGATCACCGTCATGTAGGCGATCACCGGAACCTTCATCTTCGCCTCGACCGAGGGGAGGAGCCAGCGCGCGACGAAGGCGACGGGCACGGCGAGCGCGAGGAGCGCGCCGCCCACCGCGCCCTTCGAGACACCGCGCTCGACGAATGCGGCCGCGTACGCCACGTGGCCGAGCAGGAAGGCCACGAGACCGAGGAGGAAGGACCCTCGCGTCTTCGGGATGAGCAGCACGTCCCCGACGAGCGAGAGCACGAGCCCGACGAAGAGCGTCGTGCCGAAGGGGCTCGCGAGCGCGTCGACGGAGAGCGCGGCTCCGAGGAAGAAGAGCGAGGCGAGGGGCTTCGAGATCCACTCGCCGAGTCGAGAGCCGCGACGCGTGGCGACGAGGAGGGCGGCCGTCGAGAGGGCGGTGGCGAGGGCGAAGGCGGGGAAGGGGGGCACGGCGTGGCGAGGGTAATGGACCGCGGGTGGAGTGCGCGAGGGCTTGCGTCCCGGCATGGCCTCAGCCGGCCGTCGGCTCCCTCTCCTCCGCGCGCTCCCGCTTCGACTGCTTCACGATCCGCGAGCCCAGCACCAGCCCCGACACGCCGAGGACGGAGACGAGCAGGCAGACGCCCGACTCCCCGAACAGGCCGGATCCGAGCACGAAGACCGCGCCTGCGTCGGAAGCGGCGAACGAGAGGACGAGGAGCAGGCCGAAGAAGGGAAGCGCCGCGAGCTCCGCGGCGCGGGCTGCGAGCTTCGAGCCCTTCCGCGAAGCCCACGAGAGCCCGATCGGGAGCACCAGGAGGAACGACCAGAGCGCGATCGCGAGCGAGAAGGCGAGGACCATGGCACCGACGGAGACCGAACGTGTGCCATACCTAGCACGTGCCTCCCACGACACGTGACAGGGCGATCTCCGCCGCGGCCTCCCTGCTCGGGCTGCTCGTCTTCGTCGCCTTCGCTGGGCTCGCGTGCGAGGTGCCGTGGTGGTGGCTGACGCCGGGGCTTCCCTTCTTCGCGCTCGGAGCCTTCCTCGCGCGACGGGGCGCTTCGCGCTGGCTCCTCGTGCCCGCGATGCTCGGTCTCGTCCTCGAGCTCGGGGTCTCCGGCGCGACGTTGGTGCGCGACCTCGAGCGCTACGGCGACGCGTTCCGCGCCGACTGCCAGGACGTAGGCCCGAAGGGTGAAGATCTCGCTTCCTGCGCCGGAATTCGGCGATTTTCCTCGCTCCGGTAGAGCGACGCGGCCTCGCGCCCTTTGATAGCCTCCGCCGATGCCGTTCCGCCGTCGGTCCAAGAGCTCCGCGATCCGTGCCGTCTCCGTGGCGCTCCTCCTCTCCTCTGCGTCGTGCGATTCGGGGACGGGCTATTCCGCCACCCCGCCCGACACGCTCGGAGGCGATCGACCCGCGCGTGTGTACGCGCCCTCCGACTACGATCCGGACGTCGCCTATCCGCTCGTCCTGCTCCTCCACGGCTACGGGGCGAGCGGAGCCGTGCAGGACCTCTATTTCGGCGCGACGAACCGTCTCGACACGAAGCAGTACATCCTGGTCACGCCGGACGGCGTCAAGGACCCGACGGGCATGCGGTACTGGAACGCCGGCGAGTGCTGCTTGTTCGGTCCGAATCCTCCCGACGACGTCGCGTACCTGACGAGCCTCGTCGACGAGGTCGTGCGCCACTATCACGTCGATCCGGCGAAGGTCTACGTGCTCGGCCACAGCAACGGCGGCGCCATGGCGATGAAGCTCGCCTGCGTCGCCTCCGATCGCTTCACCGCGATCGCGAGCCTCGCGGGGACCGCGCCCCTGCAGGAGGCCGATTGCCCGGCCGCCGTTCAGCCGATCAGCGTGCTCGCGATGCACGGGACCGCGGACGACGTGGTCCTCTACACGGGTTCCACCGTTCCTCGCTCGCCACTCCTTTCGGCGTATCCGAGCGCGCCCGAGGCCGCGCGCCGCTTCGCGGCCCGGCTCGGCTGCGATACGAACGCGAGCACGAGCGGCGCGGCGATGGACCTCGACGCGGATCAGGCGGGCGCCGAGACCACGTCCACGCTGTACTCGACCGGCTGCGCCACGGGCACGACGACCGAGCTCTGGACGATCGCGGGGGCCGGTCATCTGCCGGCGTTCCAGCCGGATGCGACGGACCGCATCCTCGACTGGCTCTTCGCACGCGCGCGCTGAACGGCTGAGCAGACGCGACCGAGCGCGTCATTCGGCTCGCACGGGCGCGCACAACATGGTCGGGTGTGCTACCCAGGGAGAGCCGTGCACGGGCGAAGGCCCGTGGGCGGCGCTCGCTCCCCGAGATGAGTCTCGCCATGCACGCTGCGGTCCCGCTCCTCCACGACTACCTGATCGAGTCGGCGTGTCGCCTGCCGGACGAGATCGCGCTCGTCTGCCAGAAGCAGCGTCTCTCCTACGCCGAGCTCGACGCACGCTCGAACGCCCTCGCCCACGCGCTCGTCGCGTCGGGCGTCGAACGCGGGGATCGCGTCGTGGTCTTCGCCGACAACACCGTCGAGACCGTGGTCTCGTTCTGGGGCGTCCTGAAGGCGAACGCCGTCGTCTCGATCGTCAATCCGCTGACGAAGGCCGACAAGCTCGCGTATCTGCTCAACGACTGCCGCGCGAGCGCGCTGATCACCGACGGCCACATCACCTCGGTCTTCGTCGACGCCGCGGCGCGCTCGCCCCACCTCCGGACCGTGATCGTCTCCGGGCGCCTCGACCGCGAGCGGCTCGCGGCGCTGCCGAACGTGCAGGCGTGGGACGACGCGCTCGCGCGCGGCGATCGTGCGGCCCCGCCCGCGCGGCGCAACCTCGACATCGATCTCGCCGCCATCATCTACACCTCGGGAAGCACCGGCGATCCGAAGGGCGTGATGCTCACGCATCGCAACATGCTCACGGCCGCCACGTCGATCTCGACCTACCTCGAGATCGTCGAGGACGACGTGATCCTCGGCGTGCTCCCGCTCGCCTTCGACTACGGCCTCTACCAGATGATCATGGCGTTCCGCACGGGCGCCCGCCTCGTGCTGGAGCGCTCGTTCACGTACCCCGCGCAGGTCCTGAACCTCGTGGTCGAGGAGGGCGTGACCGGCTTCCCCGGCGTCCCGACGATCTTCGCGATCCTCGCGGAGATGAAGACGATCAAGTCCTACGACTTCTCGAGGATCCGCTACGTGACCAACACGGCCGCGGCGCTCCCCGTGAAGCACATCCTCGTGCTCCGGGACCTCTTCCCGACGGCGAAGATCTTCTCGATGTACGGGCTCACGGAGTGCAAGCGCTGCACCTACCTCCCGCCCGCCGATCTCGAGCGGAAGCCGACGAGCGTCGGCATCGCGATCCCGAACACGGAGCTCTGGATCGTCGACGAGCACGACAACCGGCTCGGCCCGAACCAGGTCGGTCAGCTCGTGATCCGGGGCGCCACCGTGATGCGCGGCTACTGGGAGAAGCCCGAGGCCACGGCGAAGAAGCTCCGCCCGGGCCCGCTTCCCGGGGAGCACGTGCTCTACACGGGCGACTACTGCAGGCTCGACGAAGAGGGCTACCTCTACTTCGTCGGCCGCATGGACGACATCATCAAGTCGCGCGGCGAGAAGGTGGCCCCGAAGGAGGTCGAGACCGCGCTGATGAACGTCCATGGCGTGAAGGAGGCCGCGGTGATCGGCGTGCCCGACGAGGTGCTCGGGCAGGCGGTGAAGGCCTTCGTGGTGCTCGAGGAAGGCGTCACGTTCACGGAGAAGGACCTCCAGCGCGAGTGCCAGCAGCGCCTCGAGAACTTCATGGTCCCGAAGCACGTGGTCTTCGTGAGCGAGCTCCCGAAGACGAACACCGGCAAGATCACGAAGGCGGGGCTCGCATGACCACCGACGACCTCGAGGCGGCGATCGCGGAGCGGCTCGCGGAGGCGGGGATCGAGGACGCGGCCCGAGACGCCCGACGCATCGTCGAAGCGGCCCGTGCGCAGGGCGGAGAGGGCGCGGCCGAGCGCGCGGAGGCGATGGCCTCGCGCCGCGCGGCGGGAGCCCCGCTCGCCTACGTCCTCGGACGCCAGCGCTTCCTCGGAGTCGAGCTCCTCGCGGATCCGGGGGCGCTCGTTCCCCGCGAAGAGACCGAGCTGCTCGGTCGTCGCGCGATCGCCATCCTCCGCGAGGCCTCGTCCACCGGCGAGGGGCTCGTGGCGATCGACATGTGCTGCGGCTCCGGCAACCTCGCTTGCGGCATCGCCGCTGAGCTGCCGGCGCTGCGGGTCTTCGCGAGCGATCTCACCGATGGCTGCGTCTCGCTCGCGCGACGCAACGTCGAGCACCTCGGCCTCCGCGATCGCGTCACCGTGGTGCAGGGCGATCTCTTCGCTCCGCTCGACGGGCTCGGCCTCGAGGGCACGATCGACGCGATCGTCTGCAACCCGCCGTACATCTCGACCGGGAGGCTCGCGAAGGATCGGGCCGAGCTCCTCGATCACGAGCCGCGCGAGGCCTTCGACGGCGGGCCCTACGGGCTCTCCATCCATCAGCGCGTCGTGAAGGACGCTCTCCGCTACCTGCGCCCGGGCGGGCACCTGATGTTCGAGATCGGGCTCGGTCAGGAGAAGCAGATCCAGCTGCTCTTCGACCGCACCCGGGCCTACGAGCCGGTCGTCTTCGAATGCGATGCCGAGGGGCGGCCCCGCTGCGCGCTGGGAAGGCGGAAAGCGTCCGATTCTGGTACAACGCCCTCGTGAAGATCCACGAGATGTCCGCCCTCGAGCTGCGCCGCGCGCTCGACGAGAAGAAGCTGACCTCCGAGCAGGTCGTCGAAGCCCTGATCGCGCGCCGCCGCGCCGTCGAGCCCGCGCTCAACGCCTTCGTCTTCACCCGGGACGCCGATGCCGTCGCCGAGGCCATCAAGGCCGACGCCGAACGCGCGAGCGGTCGCACGGACCTCGGTCCCCTCCACGGTCTGCCGATCACGGTGAAGGAGAACATCCAGCTCGCCGGCACCGCTTCGACGCTCGGCGTGGCGAAGCGGAAGTCCGAGATCGCGAAGGAGGACGCCGTCACCGTGCGCCTCGCGCGCGAGCAGGGCGCGATCGTCCTCGGCAAGACCAACGTCCCCCAGACGTTGATCGCGATGGAGACGACGAACTACCTCTTCGGCACCACCAACAATCCGTTCGCGAAGTCGCGCACGCCGGGTGGGTCGAGCGGCGGCGAGGCGGCCGCGATCGCGACGGGCGCGAGCGTCCTCGGGATCGGCACGGACATCGGCGGCTCGGTGCGCATCCCCGCGGCCTACACGGGGCTCGCGACCATCAAGCCCTCGCTCCACCGCTGGTCGAACCGGGGCTCGGTCGGTCTCCTCCTCGGGCAGGAGAACGTGCGCTCCCAGATCGGTCCGATGGCCCGCACCACGGCCGAGGTCGCCTTCTTCCTCCGAGCGCTCGACACGCCGCTGCACGCCCGCTTCGATCCCGAGGTCCCGCCGATGCCGATCGGCGATCCCTCGGCGATCTCGCTCCGCGGCCTGCGCGTGGGCTTCTACGAGGACGACGGCTACTTCACGCCCTGCGCCTCGTCGAAGCGCGCCGTGCGGCAGGCCGTGAAGGCGCTCGAGGACGCCGGCGCGATCTGCATTCCCTTCGCCCCGCCCCGCGCGGACGAGCACTACACGATGATGGCGTGCACGGTGACGGCGGACGGCCTCGCCACGCTCGAGGGTTGGCTCGGCGACGATCCGGTCATCGCGCCCGTCGCGCTCAACCGACGCCTCGGCACGACCCCGAAGCGGGTCCGCCAGGTGCTCTCGAAGGCCCTCGACCTCGTCGGCGAGAAGCGAATCGCGCGGACCATGGCCGCGGTCGGCGAGCGCAGCGTGCAGGACTATTGGAAGCTCGTCTGGGATCGCCTCGGCATGCAGCGCGCCGAGATCGACGCCTGGAACGCCCTGTCGATCGACGCCCTGATCTGCCCCGCGACCGCGACGGCCGCGCCACAGCACGACGCGACGGCGGACTTCACGCCGACGGCGGTCTACACGACCCGCTACAACATCCTCAATCTCCCGGCCGGCGTCGTGCCCTGCACCACCGTTCGTTCGGACGAGATGGAGCGACCCGAGCGCAAGGACCGCCTCGACAAGCGGGCCGTCGAGATCCAGCGCGGGAGCGCGGGCCTCCCGATCGGCGTGCAGATCGTGGGCCGGCCCTACCGCGAGGACGTGGTGCTGGCGGTCATGCAGCGCATCGAGGACGACGCCCGCGCACGTGGCGAGGCGCCGCGGACGCCGATCGACCCGCGCGGCTGAACGCGCGTCGCATGACGAAGCCGAGCTCGAATCCCTGCACGGCCGCCTCGGCGCTCGCCAGCCTGAGGGGGCATGCGGATCCGAAGCGCGCCGCCTCGAACGCGCGCTTCTTCCAGACCGGTGCGGGTGGCTACGCCGAGGGCGATCGCTTCCTCGGCGTCACCGTCCCCCAGGTCCGAGCCGTCGAGAAGGTCGCGACGCTCCCGCTCGACGAGATCGAGGCGCTCGTGCGGAGCGAGTGGCACGAGGCGCGTCTGCTCGCCGTGCTCCTCTACGCGAAGACCTTCCGTGCGAAGAAGGCGAAGCACGAGTCCGACGCCGACGTCGAGGCGCGGCGGAAGGCGGTCTACGAGAGCTACCTCGCCCATACCTCGCACATCGACAACTGGGATCTCGTCGACTCCTCGGCCGAGCACGTCGTCGGCGGGTACCTCGCGGAGCGGAGCCGTGCGCCGCTGCGGAAGCTCGCTCGCTCCCACTCCCTCTGGGAGCGCCGGATCGCGATGCTCGCGACCTTCCATCTCCTGAAGCGGGGCGAGGCCGAGGACACCCTCGCGATCGCCACGCTCCTCCTGCACGACGAGCACGACCTGATCCACAAGGCCGTCGGCTGGATGCTCCGCGAGCTCGGGAAGCGCGTGAGCGAGGCCGAGCTCCGCGCCTTCCTCGACGCGCACGCGGCCGAGATGCCGCGGACCATGCTGCGGTACGCGATCGAGCGCTTCCCGGCCGAGGAGAGGGCGAGGTACCTCGCGGTCCCACGGGTGGCCCGACCGAGGCGCGCGCGGCCGAAGACGGCGGTCTGAGCCGCGGAGAGCGAGCCGCTTCAGCCCGGGGCGTACGCTCGAAAGGCCTCCACGGGCGCGTGCCGCTCCCACGGCATCGCCTGCTCGAGCTCGGCGGCGAGCTCGAGCAAGAGCGCGTCCCGACCGCGCGCCGCCGCGAGCTGCACGCCGACGGGGAGGACTCCCGATCGTCCGAGCGGCAGCGAGATCGCCGGCGCCCCCGCCGCGTTCTGGATCGGCGTGAACGGGGCGAAGGTCCGCAGGCGGTCGAGCACCTCGTCGAAGAGACCGTCGGGGGCGACCACGCCGAGGGGGAGGGCGGGCGAGGCCACCGTCGGCGACACGAGGACGTCGTAGCGCTCGAAGACCTCGGCGTAGCGCGCGCCGAAGGCGCGGAGGCGCAGGATCGCGGAGGCGACCGACTTCGGTTGCTGCTCGAAGGAACGCACGAGCCCACGCGTCCACGGCTCGATCTTCGAGGCGTCGAAGCGGGGATTCACGAGCAGCCGTCCCGCCCTCACCTGGATCCACGCGATGAAGCGCCAGTAGAGGAGGAAGTCGTCGGTGAAATTCGGCTCGAAAGGGCAGGGGATCTCGTCGACGGAGTGGCCGAGCGCGCGGCAGGTGCGGCTCGCCGCGAGGACGCTCTCGCGGACGTCCGGATGCACGGGCGTGCCGGCCGGAGGCTCGACGAAGACCCCGATGCGGAGGCGACGCGCGGGCCGCTCGCCGGCCTCCGACGAGCGGCCGAGCGCGCGATGGAAGACGGCGGTGTCCCTCACCGTCCGCGTGAGCACGCCGTGGACGGCGACGTTCACGGGGAGCAGGGGCGAGGCCTCCATGTCCATCACCCCGCGGCTCGGCTTGAGCCCGACGAGGCCACAGCAGGCGGCCGGGATGCGGATCGAGCCGCCCCCGTCGCTCCCGTGCGCGAGGGGCACGACACCGGCCGCGACGAGCACACCGGCGCCGCCGGAGGAGCCTCCGGCCGTACGCGTCGGATCCCAGGGATTGCGCGCGGGGATTCCGCCGACGGGCTCGGTGGTCGCGGTCAGCCCGAATTCGGGCGTGGTGCTCTTGCCCAGGACGACGACGCCGGTCGACTCGAGGCGGCGGACGAACGGATCGCTGCGCTTCGAGCGCACGACGCCGACGGTCTTCGAGCCCCAGGCGATCTCCATGCCCTTCGCCTGGGCGAGATCCTTCACGAACGTCGGCACGCCCGCGAAGACCCCGTCGCGTGGCGCGTCGACGGAGCCGCGCGCGGCCGCGAACGCGGTCGATGCGATGCCGCCGAGCGCGGTCGTCGCCTCGGCGCGCAGGATCGCCGCCTCGAGGACCTCGCGCGCGCTCGTCTCGCCGCGTGCGACACGGCTCGCCGTCTCGGTCGCGTCCCACGTCGCCATCGCCCATGCGTTCGTCGGGCTCGTCATCGCGCGCTCTCCCCCGTCGTCCGAGCGCATGCGCCCGCCGTGCGCAGCGTCGCACGAGCCCCCCGCCCTCGACCAGGAGCGCCGACGGGCGAGACCTCCCGAGGGCGATTGTTTCCGGCTCGAAAACTCGTACGCGTCCTCCGCTTCGCGCATGCCGCCGTACGGCCGCTGCGTATCCTGGAACGATCTCGGATCGCGGAGGCCGCGACGCGGGGAGGAGTGGAGCATGGTGACCCTGCATCTCCCGGTGACGAATCGAGGCGCGAACGACAACGCCGACTGCGTGCTCGAGGCGCTCGAGTACAAGACCATCCACGGCTACGAGCGGGCGTTCGTCCGCATCGGGAGCGGACCTGCGATCCTCCTCGTCCACGGCATCGGTGACAGCGCGGACACCTGGCGCGACGTGATCCCGCTCCTCGCGCGCGAGCACACGGTCGTCGCCCCGGACCTCCTCGGTCACGGTCGCTCCGCCAAGCCGCGGGCGGATTATTCCGTCGCCGCCTACGCCAACGGCATGCGCGATCTGCTCGGGGTCCTCGGCATCGACCGAGCCACCGTCGTCGGGCACTCGCTCGGAGGCGGAGTCGCGATGCAGTTCGCCTACCAATACCCCGAGCGTTGCGAGAGACTCGTTCTCGTGGCCACCGGAGGGGTCGGACGCACCGTCAGCCCGATGCTCCGCCTCGCCTCGACTCCGCTCGCGACCCTCGCGCTGCCGTGGCTGCGGGTGCCTGCCGTTCGATCGCTCGGCACCGCCTTCCTCGAGACGCTCCGCCTCCTGGGCACCGATCTCGGTCGCGACGCCGACGACCTCAAGCGCGTCTTCGAGGCCCTGCCGGACGCGGAGGCGCGACGCGCCTTCGTACGTACGCTCCGCGCGGTCGTCGACGCGGAGGGTCAACACGTCACCATGCTCGATCGCTGCTACCTCACGAACGGCATGCCGACCCTCCTCGTGTGGGGGACGCGCGACGCCGTGATTCCCGTCGAGCACGCACGCGTCGCCCATGCCGCGATGCCAGGGAGCCGACTTCGCCTCTTCGACGGCGCCGGGCACTTCCCCCACCATCACGATCCGGGGCGGTTCGTCGCCGAGCTCCTCGACTTCCTCGAGAGCACCGAGGCGGCGGCGTACGACGCCGAGCACTGGCGCGAGCTCCTCCGGCGCGGCCGCCCGGCCATCGCGCTCCCGGAGCCAGTGGTTCGCGAGAGCTATCCCCTCGGCAGCGGCGGCATGATGCGGGCCTCCTCCGGATCGTAGCGAGCGCCGCGGGAGCCGCCGCTCAGAGGCAGCCCGGTGCGGTGCCGCTCCACGTGCCGTCGGCCTGGCAGGTGCGCGTCGCCGCCGCGTCGAGCGCGAAGCCCGTGTCGCAGGCGTAGGTCGCCGTCGCGCCGAACGTCGTCCCGTTCGGCGTCGTGACGGTCCCGTTCGTCGGGGCCGAGGGCGCACCGCAGTCGATGGGGGACTCGCAGTGGGCTCCCGTGAAGCCGTCGGGGCAGGTGCAGGTCGACGTCCCGTTCGTCGCGGCGAGGCATGCGCCCCCGTTCTGGCAGGGGTTCGTCCGGCAGGGATCGGGGAAGCAGCTCGTTCCGTCCCCGACGTAACCCGAGTTGCAGCTGCAATGACTCGGGGACGTGCTCCGATCGCAGCTCGCGTGCGCGTCGCAGGTCTCGCAGACGGGATCGCCGATGCAGTAGGTCTCGATCCGCGCGCCCGGCAGGAGCGGCACGAACTGTCCGAAGGGCACGGTGCAGACGTAGTCGGAGCGGCACTCGTCGTTGCTCGTGCAAGGAGCGAGACAGAGGCCGAGGTGGTGGAAGGCCTCGATGTCGATGCCGGTGGCGATCGCGGAGACACCGTCGAGCGTCGCCTGGTCGACGTCGATCAGGGGCAGGAAGCACTTACCGCCGACGCCGCAGTCGGCGTCGTTCCGGCACGAGGGCTGGCTCGAACAGTAGCCGCCGGGCAGCTCGATGCCGAGCGCCTGGAACGTCGGATCGACCGGCATGTCCGCGAGCGGCCGGATCTCGGTGAAGCAGCGCGGCGCTCCCGGACCGCTGCAATCGAGATCGGAGGAGCAGGCGCTCCCGACGGGGCTCGCGCCGTGCTTCGCACCCGCGTCCGCGTCCGGGAGCGTGGCGGGCGTCGTTCCCGAGGCACAGCCGACCACCGTGGCGATCGAGAGGGTCAGGAGGACATACGGCGTCTGGGCGAGAGCCCTCGGCGAGACGTGCGAGCGCGTCGAATGCATCTTCGTGATCCGAAGGTGACAGCCATCGGTCGCTCCGCGCGGTGAGAGCACACAAATGCGACAAGCCGGCGCCGGCCGATCGGCCGGGTTCTCGCTTCCGCCTTTTCGCCTATGCTCGCGGCATGCGTTCGTTTACGCCCTTCCGGGTCACCTCTGCGCTGACGCTCGCACTCTCGCTCGTCGTGGCAGGCTGCCCCTCTTCGAGGCCCCGCGAGCGGAGCCGAGCGAGCGCCGCACCCACGACGTCTCGGTCCTCCGCGCCGGCGCCGATGGCCGAGGCCGACCTCCTGCGACGCGACCTCGGCTTCGTCGACCTCTCCCTCCGGAGTCTCTCGAACGATCTCGCGACGCTCGAGACCGCCCTCGAGGAGGCGCACGTGGACGAAGCTCGGGCCGCCGACTTCGAGCGTCGCCGCGACACGATCCTCGAGCGGGTCGCGACGCTCGTCGAAGCTCGCGATCCGGCGATGGCCGCGGCCCTGCGTGCGCGGGCGGGCGAGGCGACGGCCTGGGACGACGACGCGACGCGTCGCTCGCTCCTCGATCGGGATCTCGCGCTCGTCGCGCCGGCGTTCGAGCGCGTCGCGATCGGTCTCGGAGAGGCGGATCTCCGCTGTGACGCCGACCGGACCCTCGCCGCCCTCTTCGTCGAGCGCGTGGCCTCCGAGGCGCGCATCCAGGCCCATCTCGACGGCGTCGAGCTCGCGTGGGCCGCCGAGAACGGCGAGCGCCCGAGCCGAGCCGTGCTCGCGCGGGGCCGTGCCGATCGCGAGCTCGCCGACACGCTCGGAGCGCTCTCGAGCGCCTTCTCCGCCGACGCGCGCGGCACGAGCGAGCGGCTCCTCGCGCTCCCGACGCCCGAGTCCGGCCAGGTCGTCGGCGCCTGGCTCGCGATGGACGCCTCGCTCGGGTTGGCCCGGGCCGCCTGTCGCTGGAACGACGCGGCGCCCCCGAGCGGGAGCGCGCCCTGAGGTCTCCGGCCGCTCTCCTCGGGCCACCGATGGTCGCCCCCTCCCTTCATCGCCGCGGCAGGGCGTGATACGAGGAACGCCCGACCGGATCCGACGCGGGTTCGGACGGCTCGCACGCGACGAAGGCGATCCATGAATCCCTTGCAGCTCCTCGATCTGGTACGTCCCGACGGCTCGCGTCGGCGCCATCCCCGATTGCCGCCAGCGCTGCCGATCTCGCCCCTCCGTCAGACCTGGCGGTTCGCGGCCGATCAGGCGCAGTTCATGGAAGACTGCCGGGAGCTCGTCGGTCCGGCCTTCACGATGGACGTCCCCGGCTACGGTCCGATGGTCGGCTTCACCGACGAGGACTCGCTGAGGCGGATGATCGCGGCGAACCCCGACGACTTCGGTCCCTCGAACGACGTCGTCGCCTTCTTCGTCGGTCCGAGCTCGATCTTCCTGCTCGAGGGCGAGCCCCACGCGAACGCACGGGCCCGCACGCTCTCGGCCTTCAGCGGCGATCGCATGCGCGGCTACGGGCCCGTGATCCTCGAGGCGGCCGATCGCTTCCTCGACGGACTCCGTGCGGGTCAGCGGTTCTCGGGCATGGACGCCGGCCGCGACATGGCGCTCGAGATCATCCTGCGCGCCCTCTTCGGACTCTCGGCCGGTCCCGACTACGATCGCATGCGCGAGCTCGTGATCCATTTCATGGACGGAGGCCACAACCCGTTCGCGACACTGATGTCGCTCTACCTCCCGCCGGATCTCGTGCGATCGATCGTCTCGGGGCGTCGCGATCCGACGACGATGCGTCTCCTCGACGATCAGGGCGTGTTCGGGCTCTTCGCACGGGTGCCCGGCATCCGCGCGGGGCGCGACCTCCTCGACGGCCTGCTCGACGTGATCGAGAAGCGCGAGGCGACGCTCGACGACGGGGGCAGCGACGCGCTCGCGTTCATCCTCCGGCGGGCGAAGGAATCGGGCCACGCCTACGGGCGCAGCGAGGCGCTCGACGAGACGCTCACGCTCCTGCTCGCAGGGCACGACACGACGGCGGTCACGCTCTCGTGGGCGCTCTATCGGCTCGGTCGCTCGCCCTCCGTCGTCCGGAAGATGCGCGAGGAGCTCGACCAGGCCTTCCCCGGCGTGCCGATCGATCCGCGCACGATCGAGCGGCTGCCCTACCTCCGGGCCGTCGTCGACGAATGCTTCCGTCTCGACGGGCTCGCGCGCGGGGTCTCGCGACGCCTCAAGCGCGACATGCGCTTCGCCGGCTACGACATCCCCGCGGGCACCGTGGTGATGGGCTACACGTACGGCGCGCACCGCGATCCCGCGCGCTGGGAATTCCCCGACGACTTCGTCCCCGATCAATTCCTCGGGAAGCGGCCGAAGCCGCACGAGTTCTCGCCCTTCGGCGCGGGCTATCGCCGCTGCGCGGGGGCAGGCTTCGCCACCTACGAGCTCGCGATCCTCCTCGCCCAGATCGTGCGACGGATGGACTTCGCGGTTCCGCCGGGGCTCGAGGTCGAGTGCGGCATGCTCGGACCGATCATCGCGCCGATCGGGCCGGTGCCCCTCGACGTGAAGGCCGTGAGGCCCGCACGCCCCGAGGGGCGTGGCTCCGAGCTCACTCCCGGTTGAAGACAGGCTTCCGCTTCTCGAAGAGGGCCTTCACGCCCTCGAGCTGATCCGGCGTGCCGAGCGTGGCGTGCACGGCAGCGCGCTCGTCGGACAGCGATTGCTCGAGGGTCTTCTCCTCGCTGCCGACGAGGCAGCGGAGCATCGCGGCGACCGCCAACCGCGGCTGCGCGGCGAGCTCCTCCGCGAGCGCGATCGCCTTCTCCTTCAAGACGGCGTTCGGCCAGACCTCGGTGACGAGCCCGAGCGCGAGCGCCTCGGGACCCGAGAGGGTCTTGGCGCGGAGGATCAGGTCGAGCGTCCGATCCCGTCCGATGCGTCGCACGAGGCGCGCGCTCCCTCCCCACGCGGGCACCGTGCCGAGATGGAGCTCCGGGAGGCCGATCCGCGCGCCTTCCTCCGCTGCGAGGCGGAAGTGGCAGGCCAGCGGGAGCTCGAGACCTCCTCCGAGGCAGTTGCCGAAGAGCGTCGCGATCCAGGGCTTCTCCATGCGCTCGACGGCGGCCAGCACGCGCAGCCGCTGGTCGAAGAGGGCGTCGATGCTGCCCTTCTCCGCGATGCCGCGCTCGAGCTGTCGGAGATCCATGCCGACCGAGAAATTCCCTTCGCCCGCGCCCGTGAGCACCACGGCGCGGATCCCGACGTCCGCCGCGATCGTCGGCACGAGGCGCTCGAGCGAGTCCATGAACGCGAGGGACATGCGGTTGTACGGCGGGTCGTCGATCGTGACGATCGCGACCGGGCCCCGGCGTTCGAGCGTGAGTCCTTCGGTGGTCATGCGCCGGAGTCTCGCATCCGCGGCCTCCGAGGGCGAGCACGCGTCGGCTAGGTCTGCCCTTCGGTCCTCGCACGCAGGTAGCGGAGGCTCCTCGGCACCGCGTCCGGATCGGACGAGTGGATGCCGTGGCCGACCTCGCGCAGCACCTCGAGGCGCGCCCCGGGGATCTTCTTCGCCAGGAAGCGGCTGTGGCCCGGTCGGACGAGCACGTCGGAGTCGCCGGTGACCACGAGGGTCGGACAGGCGATGCGATCGAGCCTCGCGCCCGTGCGGTGGGTGAGCACGGCCCCGAGCTGGAGGAAGAACATCCCTGCGTCGACGCGCTCGGCCCGCATCACCGGGCCCCACTCGCGGAGGAGGGTGGCGGCCTCGTGCCTGCGCGACGGGGCGAGGAGGAGGTCGCCGACGATGCGCTCGCCCTGGCCTTTCTTCACGAAGGGCGCCGAGAGGAGCGTGCGCAGGATGCGTGGATGCACGAGCGGTCCGTGCCGGAGCCCGGCCGTGGTGCAGAAGAGCGCGAGACCGCGGACCCTCGCCGGATGCCGGAGCGCGAGCTGCTGCGCGATCATCCCACCCATCGACATGCCGACGACGTAGGCCTGCTCGATGCCTGCGTGGCTCATCACCTCGGCGACGTCGTCCGCCATGCGCGCCATCGAGAACGGTCGCTTCGGAGCGTCGCTCGAGCCCGTGCCCCGGTTGTCGATCACGAGCACGCGATGGGGATGCTCCCGATCGTCGCGGAGCCGCGCGGGCGCGTCGAACCAGTAGCGACCGGAGGCGCCGAGGCCCATCAGCATCACCACGGGCGGCGCGTCGCTCGGCCCTTCGAGGGTGTAGTGGATGCGGAGCCCATCGGTCGTCGTCGCCTGCGGCATGGGCGGAGCATACCGACTCGGCCTCGCACCGCGCGGCTCGGACCGCTTCGGTCAACGATCCGTACCGCGCTCCCGGACGGATCGGTGACTTAGCGCGGAATCAGATGGAAAAGTGAGTAATTTGGGCACATCCACCTTCAGACGAGCACGTAGAACGTGTTTCCTTCCCGCGCGATGTTCCCCTCCTCCCGTCTCTCCTGGCTCGCCTCGGCGCTCGTGCTCTCGGTCTCCGCGCTCCCCACGAGCGTCCGCGCGAACCCCGAGTTCCCCGTCATGTACGGCGCGCGTGCGATGGCGATGGGCGGCACCGGCTCCGCCTACTTCGACTCGCCCGCCGCGATGCTGAAGAACCCGGCGAACCTCGCGTTCGCGCCATCGCGCACCCAGGTCGAGTTCTCGACGACCTCGATGCTCGTCATGCTCGAAGCGTCGTTCTCGGGCCCCGGCCGGGAGCAGCAACAGAACATCTTCGTGCCGATGCCCTTCTTCGGGGCGACGTTCGGCTTCGGTCGTCGCCTCACCGTCGGCGGGGCCTTCTACATCTCGACGGGCTTCGGCGGCGCGTTCAGCGACGTGAAGCGCTTCGGCACGGGCACGCCCTGCCTCACTTCTCTCTCCGACGCGATCCAGACGGGCAATCCCCTCCAGGGACAGCCGCTCGTCTCGGTGAACCAGACGGCGCGGAACGCGGACTACTGCCCCTCTTCGCCGCGCGACGAGAGCGTGACGCTCGTGATCATGGAGGCGTCGATCCCCTTCTCGATCCGCATCCTCGAGAACCTCTCCATCGGCCTCTCGTTGCGCCTGCCCTACGGCATCCTGAAGCAGTCGACGACGGCGGAGGCGCTCGGCGCGCTCTATCCGCCCGACATGCCGCAGGGCACCTTCGGTCTCGGCTACGCGGTCACGCAGTCGAACATGAGCGGGTTCGGCCTGCCGGGCATCCTCTTCGGCGTGAACTACCGGCCGCATCGGAACGTCGCGCTCGGCTTCAGCTACCGCTCGAAGACGCGGGTGAACTTCTCCGGTACGACGACGCTCGATCTGAATTCGAACGAGCTCATCGGCGGCCTGATCAACAGGTTCGGCAACCTTCCCGTCGGCTGGCTCGGACAGACCGGCCTGCTCGACGGGATCCAGGGCCTGACGATCCCGCAGGACGCGACGGTTTCTTCGCTGGTGAACGACATCACGCGCGACATCCCCTCGAAGGCCACGTGGTACGTGCCCCACGCCTTCGACTTCGGCGTCGCGTGGTGGGCCTTGAACCGTCGCCTGCTCCTCTCGGCGAACGGACGCGTCCAGCTCCACAAGAGCGCCAACAAGGGCCTGACGATGCAGCTCGACGATCCGCTGATCCAGAGCATGGGCCTCGGCGCCCTCACGCAGTCGTTCGATTGGAAGAACGTCTTCGGCTGGCAGATCGGCGGCGAGTACCAGGTCCTCGAGGGCGATCGGCTCGCGCTCCGTGCGGGCGTCGCGGGCGCGAACAGCGCGACGCCGAGCAGCACGGCGACGCAGTTCGGCGTCGCTCCCGGCTACCAGATGTCCTACTACGCGGGCGCCGGCACGCGGCTCGGGAACTTCAACCTCGATTTCGTCGTCGCCTACGGCGGCGGCGTCCGGAACTGGACGATCCCGCAGCAGTACGATCAGGGCGGGAACATGGTCTACGAGCCCACGTGCCGGCCCGGTCAGCCGATCAAGACCGGCTGTCCCGGCACGTACGGGACGCACACGATCTTCTTCGGCCTCACGCTCGTGTACCGCGCGCCGGTACGGCAGGCGCCTCCGCCTCAGGCGGCGAGCTCCGGCGGGCGAACGGCTCCCGCGGCCTCGAGCCGCAGCCCGTCTCGGAACGGCGCTGCCCGCCCCCGGGGCTGACCGACCTTGCCACGGCGGCGCCCATGCCTATGTGTGATGCATGACCACCCCGAGTCACATCCTCGTCGCGACCGATTTCTCCGAGGCCTCGAGCGCCGCCCTCGACCGGGCGCGCGAGCTCGCGAAGACGTTCGGCGCGAAGCTGACGCTGCTCCACGTCTACTCGCCCTCGGTCGACGCGCTCGGCACCCAGCAGAGCACCGCGGAGCGCATGCGGATCGGCACCGAGGTGCACGAAGCGCTCGCCACCCTGAAGAATCGGGCGACGGGTCTCGCCGAGGTCCATGCCGAGGTCGTCGCGGCGGACGACGTGGTCGGCCACCTGGTCGACTACGCGGCGTCGCACGGCGTCGACCTGATCGTCGTCGGCTCGCACGGCCGCACCGGCATGAAGAAGCTGATGCTCGGCAGCGTCGCGAGCGGCATCGTCGGCCGCGCCGGTTGCAGCGTCCTCGTCGCACGCGGCTGAGACGAGAACGGCCGCGACATGCGCGGCCGTGTGGGGATGCGAGAACGGCCGCGACATGCGCGGCCGTTCGGGCTCACTGCAGGTTGAGCACGCTCGGCGTGTGCGCCGGATCGTGGATCAGCTGCGAGAGCCAGGCGTAGCCGTCCCAGCTCGTGCCGCTCGCGTCGGTGCCGGTCTCGCGCATGCCGCCGAGCGCCCACGTCGAGAGCTCCTTCGAGTTCACGTCCGGGCCGACGAAGCCGACGCCGAGGCCGCCCGCGAGGCCGAGGAAGCTGCCCTGGAGACCGTCGGGGATGTTGTCCATGCCCATCGCCAGCGTGTGCCGGGCGCTCGGGATGACGAAGCGGAAGACGCGGCCGGGGAACTCCGCGAGCAGTCGATCGCTCTCGCCGACGACGGCCGACTGGAACTGGTCGGCGGTGGTGCCCATGAAGAACTCGCCGATCACGTGATCGCGCGCGTGCGTCATGTACGCGACGGTGAGGAGCGGGTCCCGACGCAGCGCCCACGCGATGATTCCCGTCGCATGGCCGTTCGAGATGCAGTCGGGGCAGGACTTCGGGATCAGGTCCATCGCGTTGATCTGCGTGAGCGCGCTGGCGATGAAGCCCGGGTCCTCGCCGTTCACGATGGGCGCGCCCGAGTCCGAGACGACGAGGAGCGGAACGTTCGGGTAGTAGTGGCGGGTCAGCACGACGCCCGCGATGACGCCGTAGGCGCCGCCGCTCGAGCCGACGAGCACGATGCGCGGCGGGTTCGGGAAGGTGCGCTTCGCCGTCTCGAGCACGGCCGTGAGGTTCGCGAGGCCGCGCTGGTAGGCCTGGTCGTTCGCGCCGTTCAGCGCGTTGCCGTCCGGGAGGATGCGGTCGACGTCGCCCGCGAAGAGCGAGCCGTCGCAGTAGGGCGCGTTGACGACGTCGAAGTCCCTCGTCGGATTGTCGGTCACGCGCTTGTCGAGGATGCCGCCGATGCCGAAGGTGCTCGACGCCGTGAAGAGGCGGAGCGAGAGGATCGGCGCGGGCGTCGCCGCACAGATCTCGTTCAGGCAGACGCCGCCGCCCTGCATGAAGATCATGAGCGTGTCCGACGAGCCCTCGCGGGTCTCGACGAAGTACTCCTTGCCGTACATGCAGACGGGACCGCGGTTGTCGCTCGAGAAGTGGTGGACGTCGATGTTCGGGAAGAGCGCCGAGCTCGTCACGCTCGTCGGCTGCACCATCGGCGTGCCGGCGTACTTGATGGCGCCCTGGTCGAAGACTTCCTGATAGGGGTTGCCCGACGTCGTGCCCGTGGAGCCGGTAGCGGTGGAGCCGCTCCCGGTCGAGCCGTTGCCCGTGGAGCCGGTGCCGGTCGCGCCGGTGCCGGTCGCGCCGGTGCCCGTCTGCACCGCTCCTCCATCCGCACCCGTGGCAGCCGATCCGCTGCCGCCGGTGCCCGTGTTGGTCGTCGACAGGGTGCCCTCGTCACAAGCCCCGAGGGCCAGGGCGAGGAGCAGGGCGGAACAGCGGGACCACTTCATCGGATACCTCCTCACCGCGATCTACCTGTCGGTAGGAGATACTGATAGAGGGGCTGATGTGACCGTAAGTGCCTCGGTTTGGACCGATGAAGTCATTGGTGGCCAATATGGTCAACGGTGACTCATCGATGGCCGAATCGGCGTTACCAGCCGGCCAGGCCGAGGAATCGCATGGCGGAATTCCCTCCGATTCGGCCTTCGCCCCGAAGGCGGAGCCCTAGGTCACGATTCGTGGGGCAGTCCACGAATCAGGACAGCGCGGCCTGCGGCGAGTTCGACAGGCGCGCTCGAAAGGTGGTCGAATGAAGGGCGTGATCCGTCCGACCCCGTTCCTCCTCGTCCTCGGCTTCGTCGTCGGGGCCTCCACGCTGCTCGCGCCCGCGGCGGTGGACGCCCAAGCCCGGACGCCGCGCGACGAGCCGCGGACGCTGCGCCTCGCGAACCGCGACATCGTCACCTTCCGGTCGGAGCACATCGGCGTCTCGCCGGCGGCCCGCGTGCGCCGCGCCCAGGAGAACGTCGCATCCCTGCGGCCCCGCGAGCTGCTCGAGCCCCTGCGTGTGTTCGACATCGTCTACGACGGCGTGCCCGGAACCTCCTACACGATCGGGAATCGATCGCTCTTCCTGCTCCTCTCCGACGACGTCGATCCCCTCGGGTCGAGGAGCTACGCGGAGGAGAAGGCGATCGTCGAGGCCCGCTTGCGCGACGCGCTCTCGGCGATGCGGAGGCAGCGCGATCCGAAGGTCTTCGTGCGCGGCGTCTGGCGAAGCACCCTCGCGACGTGCGTCTTCGTCCTGCTCATCACGGCGCTGCGATGGCTCGGGCGGGCCGCCGTGCGTCGCTTCCGCCGTTTCGCCGAGGCCAAGGCCGCCGGGCACGACTGGGCCGTCGGACGGATCCGCTCCTTCTTCGAGACGTGGGTCCCGCGCCTCCTCGTCGCGTTCTCCTTCTTCTTCGCGCTGCTCTTCACCTACCTCTACCTGACCTTCGTCTTCAGCCAGTTCCCGCTCACGTCGCCCTACGCGGACATGCTGGGACACTTCCTCTGGACCCGCGCGACGTGGATCGCCCAAGGCCTCGTCGCCGCGATCCCGAACCTCGTCACCGTCGTGGTGATCCTCGCGGTGGCCCGTCTCGTCGATTCGGGGCTCGAGAGCCTGTTCTCGGCCGTCCAGCGGAGGCAGATCGAGCTCCCGTTCCTCCATCCCGACACGGTCGGCGCGACCCGCCGCATCGCGCTCGCGGTCGTCTGGCTCTTCGCGCTCGTCGCCGCGTATCCCTACTTCCCCGGCGCGGGCACCGATGCCTTCCGGGGCGTGAGCGTCTTCCTCGGCCTGCTCGTCTCGCTCGGCTCGACGGGTGTCGTCGGCCATCTGATGAGCGGCCTCGTGCTCGTCTACTCGCGGGCCATGCGCCGCGGCGACTACGTGAAGATCGGCGAGGTCGAGGGCTGGGTCCTCGAGGTCGGAGCGCTCTCCGTGAAGCTCCGCACGGTGGCGAACGAGGTGGTCACGGTGCCGAACGCGACCGTCGTCGGCACGCCGATCGAGAACCACTCGAGCGTCGCCGAGAAGATCGGTGCCGCCGTCACGACGAAGGTCACCATCGGATACGACGCGCCGTGGCGGCAGGTGCACGCCCTGCTCGAGCTCGCGGCGTCGCGCACCTCGAACCTGAAGAAGGATCCGAAGCCCTTCGTGCTCCAGACGGCCCTCTCGGACTTCTACGTCGAGTACCAGCTGATCGCGCAGCTCGTCGACGCGAACGCGTACCCGCTCACGCTCTCCGAGCTCAATGCGGCCGTCCAGGACGCGTTCAACGAGTTCGGCGTCCAGATCATGTCCCCGCACTTCGTGCTGCAGCCGCGCGAAGCCGTGCTCGTCCCGAAGGAGAAGGAGCACGCCGCGCCCGCCGCGCCGGCCGCCGGGAAGACCGAGACCGCGCGCTGATCAGGCCGCGCTGCCGTCGAAGGTCCGACCGATCGTCGGATCGTCGTCGACGGACGGGCGCTCGACGTGAGGTGGCGTCTCGAGGCGCCCCACGAGCCGGATGCCGGCGATCATGCACACGACGAAGACGAGGGAGGCGGCGCTCCCGCCGACGAGCGCGACGAGGCCCGGCCCGGGGCAATAGCCGCCGAGGCCCCAGCCGATGCCGAAGATCGCGGAGCCGAGCACGAGGCGCGGCTCGATGTCCCGACGCGTCGGCAACGACCAACGCTCCGAGACGAGAGGGCTCGGACGGTCCTTCACGAGTCGGTAGAGCGTCGCATGCACGGCGATCGCTCCGACCATCACGAGCATCAGGCTCGGATCCCAGCCGTGCGTGAAGTCGAGGAAGGCGATGACCTTCGCGGGATCCGTCATGCCGGCGAGGACGAGGCCCGCGCCGAAGAGGATGCCGGAGACGAGCGAGGCCGTGGCCTCGCGAGCTTCGGTGCTCGTCACGGAGGTCGTCACGACGCACCTCCGGCGAGGCGGACGGCGACGACGGTGATCGCGCCGGTGGCCATGAAGATCAGCGTCGCCACCATCGAGCGGGGCCAGAATCGGCTGATGCCGCAGACGCCGTGGCCGCTCGTGCAGCCGTTGCCGAGCCGCGTTCCCACGCCGACCACGAGCCCGGCCGCCGCGACGAGTCCGAGCGAGCGCACCGACTCCCCGATGCGCTCGGGCAGGAAGGCCTGCATGCCGAGACCGCCGATCAGGAGACCGACGAGGAAGGTCATGCGCCAGGTCACCTCGCCCCGCGTCGGCATGAGGACGCCGGCGAGGATGCCCGTGATGCCGGCGACGCGTCCGTTGAACGCGAGGAGCACCGAGGCTGCGAGACCGATCAGGACGCCGCCCGCGAGGGCCGAGTAGGGGGTGAAGTGCTGCCAGTCGATGGGGTGCATGGGGTCGCCGTGCTGCAAGAACGACGCCGTGGCTTGTCACGGAGACCGGTCCGGCACAACGTCCGCGTACCCCGTCCCACTCGCCCCCGCATCGACCCATGCTCCCGAACCTCGGACCCGACGCGATCCTCGCCCACGCCACCACCCTGACCGAGGAAGACCGTCCGGCCTTCGTCCATGCGCTCGCGCTCGCCCGCGCCCTGGGGACGCGCCTCGCGAGCGTGCACGCGAACGCCTTCGCGCAGGAGGGCGGCGAATTCCCGGATCCGGCCTTGCTGGAGGGGCGTTGGGGCCCGCGGAAGGATGGCCGCGCGACCCCGCACGTCACGATGGCCCATACGTGCTGCGAGGACGTGGTGAACACCCTCCTCGACGCGCTGGGGCGCGTGGGGCCCGCGCTGGTGGTGGCCGGCTCGACGCAGAAGAAGGCCTTCGCGCGCTTGATGTCGGGGAGCACGACCGAGGCGCTCGCCGCGAACCTCCGCTGTCCCTTGTTGGTGGTACCGCACGGCATCCCGGGGCTCGTCCGCGCCGAGGACGGGGCGATCGTGCTCGAGCGGATCTGCGTGCCCGCCGGCGACGCGGAGGCGACGCGCCTCTCGGTCGAGACGGCCGAGGCCCTCGTCGCGGCGCTCGGCCTCGAGGCGGTGCCGACCACGCTCCTCCACGTCGAGGACGGGACTCCCGCTCCGGGCCTCGACGTCGACGCGCCCCACCTGCGCCTCTCGACGAAGAGCGTGAAGGGCTCGTTCGCCGAGGCGGCCGCGGAGTCCGCGGAAGGCGCCTCGCTCGTCGTGATGACCACCCGGGGCCACGACGGGCTCTTCGATGCGCTCGTCGGCAGCCACACGGATCGCATCCTCCGCGCCGTGCACGCGCCCGTGCTCGTGCTGCCCCTCCACGACTGACGCCCCGCGCGGCGGGTTGACTCGGCCCCGCGAGGGCACGGATCATGCGCTCATGAAGCTCGATCGCCGCTACGACATGACCGACGAAGACGCGCTCGCCCGGCTCCGCGCGCTCACGGACTACTGGCACAAGAAGCACGGCATCGCGTCCGAGTGGCGCGGCAACACGGTCACGCTGCGCGGCAAGGCGATGGGCGTGCGCTTCGACGGAACGGTGCGCATCGGCCAGGGCCGTATCGACGCCGACGTCGACGCGGGCTTCCTCGCGGAGAAGCTCGGCGCGCGGAAGTACGTCGAGTCGAAGCTCGACGACTACCTCGATCCCGCGAAGACGCTCGACTCGTTGCGGGCGCGCGTGCCGGGGTGAGAGGGGAGCTCACCGCGATCGCGTGCGCGCACTCTCTTTGACCAAGACGTCGAGGAGCGTGTCGATCTTCTTCGAGCTCTTGATCGTGACGCCGCCTTGGTTCTCCAGGATGGCGTACGGCTTGCCGTTCAGGAAGCGCGCTTGGAGCCGCAGCTCGTCGGGCGCGAGCGCGACCGTGGCCGCCCACACCACGCCCCGCCCGGCGGCGTAGACCTTCGAGGTCGCGACGAGGTCGTCACGGCCGCGGCCACCTCGCGCCGATGTCCCCGGGAGGACGAGCGAGCCGATCCGTCCACCATCGAAGACCGCGAGCAGCGCGCGGTGCTCCGGCAGGAGCGCGATGCCCAGCTGTGCTTCGGCCGCGTCGAGGTCCGCGTCGGTCGCGCCCCGCGCGAGCTCGAGCTCGGCCGGGTCGAGCTTGCGCAGTCGCTTCACGAACGCGGGCAGGGTCGCCTCGAGCGCGGCGAGGCCGGCTTCGAGCTCGGAGGCGCTGACGACCGCACGCTGGGTCTTCGTCGAAGCCATCTCGAGCTCGGCCTTGGCCGCACGCTTCGCTTCCTGCGTTCTCGCCCAGCGCTGCTCGCGCGCCTCCTCCTCGGCTCGATCGGCCGCTTGCTCGAGCGCGGCCACCGCCTGCGCGAGCTGCGGCTCGAGGTCGACCTGTTCGGCTTCGGCCCAGCTCGCGAGCCGTGCCGCGAGCTTCGCATCTTCGGTACGCGCCTCCGAGACCAGCACCGCGACGACGGAAGGCACCTGCGCGACGCTCGCGCGGTGCCAGTCGTCGAGCTTCGTGCCGCCGGCCTCGAAGTCTTGTCGCCGGTAGGCCACCCGGATCGGCACGACGGCGTGCGCCGCCGCGAGCCACGCTTCGATGTGCGCATCGAAACGCGCTTCCGCCGCCTCTCCGGCGTGGGCGAACCGATTCTGCATCCCGAGGGCCTTCGGCGATCCCTTGCGCGAGCCGGTGTACGCGGCGCGAATCGTGCGGCCGACCCCTTGCTCGCTGCTCGCCACGAGGAGCGAGCCCTTCCAGGCGAGGTCGGAGAGCGGCGGCGGCACGTCCTCGGCGAGGGCGCGTCGCTCGGCGTCCGAGGGCTCGCGCGTGAACCGGACCTGCACCTCGGCCCATTCGAAGTAGCTCGCGCTTCCCGCGCCGACGAAGGGGAACTCGGGGATCGGTCTGCTCACGTCGGGCTCCTGGCGGGTCGCCGACTAGAGCACCGCACCCCGATCGACGCCAGACCATCGGAAGGGTCGACGCCTCTCACCCCCAATTCTCCCCCGCCGACCGCGACAATCGACCGGAGCGCTTTCCTTTCCCGAACCCCGGGAGCGTGGTAGCTCCGGCCGTGGCCGGTGACGGCCATGCTCGGGCCCGCCACGGCACCGCCGTGCCCGGCTACGGATGGATCCGCACCGAATGCCACCCTCGATCGTCCCCCCGCCACTGGTCCAGGACACGCGCCCGAGCGCCCAGCCGTTCGTCGAGCGGCTCTTCCCATTCCTGACGACGCTGCGGGACTATCGACCCGACGACTTCCGCCACGACTTCGTCGCCGGCCTGACGACCGCGCTCTTCACCATCCCCCAGGGCATGGCCTACGCCCTGATCGCCGGCTTTCCGCCCTCGTCCGGCCTCGCGACGGCCGTCGCGGCCTCGATCCTCGGCGCCGCCTTCGGCAGCTCCGAGTTCCTGATCAACGGGCCGACGAACGCGATCTCCGTGATGATCGCCGGCAACGCCGCGCTCTTCGCGACGCAGGGCGACCCGATCCAGGCCGTCATCCTGCTCACGCTGATGATCGGCGTCGTGCAGACGATCGCCGGCATGGCCCGCGTCGGCACCCTCACGCGCTTCGTCAGCGAGTCGGTGCTCACCGGCTTCACGGCCGGAGCCGGCGTGTACATCGTCGTGAACCAGCTCCCGACGTTCCTCGGGATCCCCAAGTCGGCGATCACGACGACGCTCTGGGGGTGGACGCCGACGAAGTGCGCGCTCTTCGATCTCTTCCGGCTCACGCACTCGCTCCACCGCGTGCACTGGCCGACGATCGGGCTCGCGGCCCTGACGTTCGTGACCGTCCGCACGTTGCAGCGTTTCGAGCCGCGCATCGGCCGTCGCGTCCCCGCGCCCTTCGCCGCCGTCGTCGTCGTCTCCGTGCTCTCCTGGCTCCTCGGGCTCGACGCCGAGGACTCGCCCTACCGCGTGAAGCTCGTCCGGGACATCGAGCCGATCGCGCGCACGCTGCCGTCGATCCACTTCCCGACGTTCGCGGTGCCGGATCTCCGCGCGCTCGCGCAGCCCGCGTTCGCCATCGGCCTCATGGGTGCCGTCGAGGCCGTCGCGATCGGCAAGTCGCTCGCGACGCGCGTCGGCCACAAGTTCGACGCGAGCCGCCAGCTCGTCGGCGAGGGCCTCTGCAACATCGGCGCGGCGTTCGTCGGCGGCTTCGCGTCCTCCGGCTCGTTCAGTCGCACGATGGTGAACTACGAGGCCGGCGCGAAGACGCGGATGTCCTGCATCCTCTCGGGCATCCTCGTGATGGCGATCGTCCTGCTCTTCGGGCCTCAGGCGAGCATGATCCCGACGGCCGCGCTCGCCGGGACGCTCGTCCACATCGGCCTCAAGCTCGTCGACGTCGGCCGCCTCAAGGTCGTCTTCGACAGCACGCCCGGCGATCGCTACGTGCTCCTCTTCACGTTCGCCGCCGTGCTCTTCGCCGAGCACCTCGAGAACGCCCTCTTCCTCGGCATCGCGACCTCGATCTACTTCGCGCTCCGCCGCGCGGAGGGCTTCAAGCTCCGCGTCCTGATCGTCGGCGAGGACGGAGCGCTCCGCGAGGATCCGGACCTCGATCCGAGCGAGACCGGCGACGTCACGGTGCTGAACCTCCAGGGCGAGCTCTACTTCGCGGCGGCCGAGGAGCTCGCGGCCGAGCTCACGCGCCAGCTCGACGCGAACACGCGCTTCCTCGTCCTGCGCGTGCAGGAGGCCTTCAACGCGGACGCGACCACGGTCGAGGCGATCGCCAGCGTGGCCGAGAAGGCGCGGCAGCGCGGCGGCCGCTTGATCCTCTGTGGCGTGCGCCACGGGATGTACGGCGTGTTCGAGCGCGCCGGTCTGCTCGAGAAGATCGGCGAGGACTCGATCTTCCGCGCCGAGCGCGAGTTCCTGCTCTCGACGCGGCGCGCGATCGCGTTCGCCCAGAAGCTCTCGGCCGAGGCCAACGCGGCGAAGGACGAGCCGACGACGCCTCCCTGAGGGCAGCGCGCCCTCGGGAAGGCGCTCACTCGATGATCACGTCGTAGGTGCAGTTCGGGCTGCAGCCGTCGCCGGGCAGCGTGTTGTGGTCGTCGCACTGCTCGCCGGCCTCGACGACGCCGTTGCCGCAGACCGATTCGTTCTGGCAGGTCGCGCTGCAGCCGTCGCCCGGGGTCGTGTTGTTGTCGTCGCACTGCTCGCCGGCCTCGACGAGGCCGTTGCCGCAGACGCAGGGCACGGTCACGTGGACCGCGGCCATGTCGGTGGCTCCACCGCCGAGGTCGGCCGTGTACGTGAAGCTCTCGACGAAGCCGCACTGCCCGGTCGCCGGGGTGTAGTCGATCGAGGAGCCGCCCGCGTGGATCGCGATCGTGCCCCCGTGGTCGCCGGTCGTGACCGCGGTGATCGTCGCCGCGTTGCCGAGGCAGACGGCATCGGCGAACGAGTCGTTGTCGAGCACCGTCAGGTTCCGCATCGTCTCGCGAGGCACCGAGTAGAAATCGTCGCGCGCGACCGCGGGCGAGTAGCAGTAGGGGGTCGCCGCGCTCGTCTTGCAGACGGTGCCCGGGACGCGGGTCGCGCAGTCGAGGTCGGTCTCGCAGGTCTGCGCGAAGAGCTGGCAGAAGCCCTGCACGCCGCCGTACTCGGGGCGGTCGCGGTACTCGCTGCAGACGAGGAAGTAGCCTCCGTCGACGGCGGCCTCGCCTCCGTCGGCGAAACCGGGGAAGTGCTCGCCGTTGCGGAAGAGGACGCCGGGGATGTCCGAGGCGCCGACCAGGCTGCCGTCGTAGCGCTGGAAGGCGAAGAGCAGGGTGTGGTCGGTGTCCGCGGGCGGGGCGAGATCGTCGAAGTCGTTGTAGTAGCCGATCCAGCCGAGGCCCGGGATCACGAAGAGGTTGTCGAGGTAGGTGCCCTGCGAATACGGCAGGAGCGTCTGCACGTAGGCCGGGTTCACGCTGCCGTTCGCGTTGCGACCGAAGACGCGGATCGCGCCGGGACCGCTGTTCGCTGGCGCCGGATAGAAGTGGTTCGTCGCGTAGATGCGGCCGTCGTCGCCGACCTGCACGCCGCCCGCGGTGCCGAGGCCCGTGAGCTGGGTGAAGCTCGGCATCGCCACGCCCGGCTGCACGAGGTTGTTGTTGCGATCGATCTCGTAGAGACGCCCGGCCTGCGTGACGAAGAGGAAGGTGTCGTGGAAGGCGTCGTACGCGGCGCCGTCGAGCTTGTCGCCGATCAGGGAGCGACGCGCTTCGAGCTGCGTCTTGCGGACGTTCGTGAAGGTGCCGTCGAGGCAGACCTCCTGCACCGCCGGGATCCCCATCGGGCGGTTCGCGTCGCTGTTGAAGTCGTACGCGACGAAGGAGCGCGTGCGGGGGTCGTAGTGCACCGCCTGCGTCTGCTGCATCGGCGTGACGAACTTGGCGATGCGCACGAACTCGACCGGCTTCTTGCAGACGCTCGGGCTGCCCGAGCAGGCGTAGAAGGGCTCGATCGCGCAGGTCGGCGAGCAGCCGTCACCCGCCGCGGTGCCGTGATCGTCGCAGGCCTCGAGGCCCTGGACCGCTCCGTCGCCGCAGGTGCTCGCGACGCACATCTGGCCCGGCGTCGGGCAGGTGTAGCCGGGCTCGAGCTGGCAGGTCGTGCTGCAGCCGTCGCCGCCCATCGCGTCGCCGTCATCGCATTGCTCGAGGCCGTGGACCATCGAGTCGCCGCAGGTGTTCGTGACGCACGCGCTGCCCGGCGTGGGGCAGTAGTAGCCCGCCTCGAGCTGGCAGGTGGCGGAGCATCCGTCGTTCGGCGCCGTGCCGCCGTCGTCGCATTGCTCGTTCGCCTCGACGGCCCTGTCGCCGCAGACGGCCTTCCGGCACGGGAAGCCGGGCGTGACGCAGACCCAGCCGGTCTCGAGCGTGCAGCGGATGCTGCAGCCGTCGCCGGAGGTCTTGTTCCCGTCGTCGCAGGCCTCGGCGCCGGCGAGGAGGCCGTCGCCGCACTGGGCCGCGAGGCAGACGGAGAAGGAGCAATCCCAACCGGGCTCCACCGCGCAGGTCGACGAGCATCCGTCGCCCGAGGCGGCGTTGTGATCGTCACAGGCCTCGCCCGAGTCGAGCGTCCCGTTGCCACAGGGCGTGACGACTCCCGAGTCGCCCGCGTCGGAGCCCCCGTCGGCGCTGCCGTCGAGCTGACCGCCGCCGTCGCCCGATCCCCCGTCGCCCGTGCCGTGTTTCTTCTCGTTGCAGCTGCAAGCGCCGACGAGCGCGAACGCGAGGACGGCCAGAAGGGCCCGGGAGAGACGGGGATTCATCGCGAGAAGGACCTCCGGCGACCCCACACACGGGAGCGCCTGCTCCCGCCAGGGTACGCGAGGTCACGCGCCTCGCGAGCACGTGGAACACGTTTCACGGGGCGCGAGTGAGAGGAGCTGCGAGCATCCTCACACCCTACGACCCTGGGCGATCCCCACGGACGGCGAGGTCCGCGGGGATCGCGCGACGGTCCTCAGGCCGCGGCGTTGCTCTGCACCTTGGGGATGAAGACGTTCTTGAGCTGCGCCTTCATCGTGCCGGACTCGCCGAAGAGCTTCTCGCGCCAGTCGTCGAGGAGCGCCCGCGTGTCGTGGTCGTTCGGATGGAAGCCCGGGCGGAAGTAGTCGAGGTACGCCGGGATCAGCGAGCGGAAGAGGCCGCGGCGGAGCCAGAGGTAGTCGACCGCCTTCGCCAGGCCGACGACGTCGCCGAGCTTGCCGCGCGCCGCGATCATGCGGAGCCAGACCTGGGTGGCGACGGCGAAGAAGACCACCGTCGCGAGGAGCATGATGCTCGTGCGGCGGAGGTACGAGCCGTCGACCGCCTCGTACACGTCGTACGCGACCGTCTTGTGCTCGTTCTCCTCGAGGGCGTGCCAGAGCCAGAGCGGCTGCATCGTCGGATGGAGCGCCTCGCGATGCTTCTCGTCGCGGAGGATCTGCTCGGCGAGGATCGCCGTGTAGTGCTCGAGCGCGCAGGTCGCCGCGAGCTGGCTCGCCGGGGAGAGGACCTTGCGCACGAGCTTCAGCAGCACCTCGAGCTCCGCGTCGGACTTCTTGGCCACGGAGTTGCCGTGCGCCTCGAGCATCGCGTTGAAGGCCTCGTGCTCCTTCGAGTGCATGGCCTCCTGGCCGACGAAGCCGACGATCTCGGCCTGCAGGACGGGATCCGTGATCTGGTCCTTGTAGTGGCGGACGCTGTCGACGAAGAACTGCTCGCCCTCCGGGAAGAGGGTCGAGAGCGCGTTCATGATCTCCGTCAGGAACGGGTCGTTCGCGTAGTAGCTCTTCGGTACCAGCGTCGGGTCGAACGCGAAATCCATCCGCCTGCGGGGAATCACCGGGTTCGACGATCCGGAAGCGGCGGTCTGTGTGCGCGTGGCCATGGACGAATGCTCCTCGTGGGAAACGGACACCCTGAATCTGCGGTGGCTCGCGCGAAACGGGCAGGTTAGCCTGGGCCTCGTTCTTGTCTTCTCGGGCCATCCGACATGACCAAGGCGAACGACGACGCGACGTTCCCGGGAGCCTACGCCCGGGAGATCATCACCCTGGCGGGACGGCTCGGCGTGACGCCGGAGCCGCTGCTCGAGGGGCTCGGCATGTCGCTCGCCGAGCTCGAGAAGCCGCAGACGCGCCTCGGCCTCGAGCCGCTCACGCGCCTGGTCCTCCGGACGATCGAGCTCACGGGCGAGCCGGGCCTCGCGTTCTACATGGGCCTGCACATGCGGCTCTCCTGGCACGGCTTCCTCGGCTTCGCCGCGATGACGGCCAAGAACGTCCGGGAGGCCCTCTCCCTCGCCGAGCGCTTCAGCCGCACCCGGACCACGGCGATCTCGCTGCGCGTCGCCCAGGAGGGTGAAATCGGCTCGCTCACGCTCGAGGAGAACGTCGACCTCGGC
This sequence comes from Polyangiales bacterium, assembly GCA_046351215.1. Classification (GTDB taxonomy): domain Bacteria; phylum Myxococcota_A; class Polyangia; order Polyangiales; family Houyiibacteriaceae; genus JAXLYX01. The sequence continues at coordinate 179,301 of JAXLYX010000008.1, forward strand.
GCCCTGCGTCCGCACCTGGTGATCGCCCTCTTCACGGGCATCGGCGAGATCGCCTACGCCGTGACGGGCCAGCGGCTCCGGGGCACCGTGGACCTGAGCTTCCCCGAGCCCGCGCATTTCGAGCGCTTCGAGCACCTCGTGCCCGGCACGGTGCGCTTCGAGCGTCCGGCGAGCCGCATCCTCTTCGAGTCGGCCTTCTTCGACGTGCCCTTCGTCACGGCCGATCCGGTCGCCATGCAGCTCGCGCGCGAGCAGTGCGAGCGGGAGCTCGCGACCCTCGGCGAGGGCGTGCGCTTGCTCGATCAGGTGCGCGCGCTCCTGCGCGAGCAGGCCGAGGGCGTGCCGACGATCGACGAGGTCGCGAAGCGATTGCACGTCTCGACGCGGACGCTGAAGCGCAAGCTCGCGGACCACGGGACGACGTACACGGACGTCGTCGACGCGTACCTGCGGCACCGGGCGCTGCTCCTGATCGACGATCCGCGGCTGACGATCGACGAGATCGCCGGCCGGCTCGGCTACTCGGACGCGGCGAATTTCACGCGGGCGTTCCGACGCTGGACCGGCAGCACGCCGGGGGCGTTCCGCGGGCGCGGCGACCGGAGCTGACTCAGTGCAGGGGGCCGGCGGCGGCCTTCGGAAGCACGCAGCGGAAGGCGGCGACGTCGGGGCGCGGGGCCGGATGCGTCAGGGGGGCTTCGGGGGCCGCGCAGCGGGCCGCGAGGAATTCGGGAGGCGAGTCCGGGTGCGGCTCGTGGGGGCTGCGGAAGAAGCAAACGTCGTTCGCGCCGGGGCAGAGGCTCCCGAGGGCCTCGCGCGGCGAGGACGCGACCTGGGCGCGGCCGAGCTCGCAGGCGCGGAGCGTCTCCCACGTGAACCGGGTCGAGTCGCTCGTCGCGGGGCGGCGCTCGAAGAGGCAGCGCGGACCGGGGAGGCTCGGATTGCCGCAGTCGCCGTGCGCGGTCCATTCCTCGAGCTCGCCGAGGCGGAGGCCGCCGGCCTCCTCGGAGGCGACGAGGGTCGCGAGGCCCTGTCGGGAGCGGGCCGTACGCAGCTCCTCGGGCGTGGGGAGCCTCCCGCCGAAGCGCATGGCGCAGGTGCGATGGGCTTCGTTCGCAGGCACCCGGAGCACGCGCCGCGGAGCACGACGCTCGGGGGTGAGCTCGGGCTCCGAGATCCACGGCGTGACGAGCGGACATTCGAGCGTCTCGTGCTCGCCCGCGGAGCAGTGGAGCGGGCTCGCCGCGATCCAATACGCATCCTCCGAGGCCTCGCCACAGACCCGGACGAACGGGATGCCGAGCTTCTCCGCCAGCTCGGTCGGGCACGGCGCCTCGGGCCGCAGGCTCGTCACGCGATGCGGGATGCGGCGCGGTTGGCGCTCGCACGCGACCGCGAGCAGCCCGAGGCCGAAGAGCGCGGCTGCGCGGAGGAGCGTCGTGGAGGCAGAGGCCTTGGGCATGGTCGAAGGAGAACACCCGCGCGGGGGTCTCGGAAAGGCCCGGGCTGTGTTTCGAGGCGGGCCTGGTATGGTGTCGCCCGAGAGGGTCCCTCCGATGCCCGCGAACGCCCCCGACATCCTCGCGCCCGCCAAGCTCGGTCCGATCACGCTGCGCAATCGCGTGATCAAGGCCGCGACCTTCGAGGGCATGACACCGGACGCGCTCGTGACCGACGCGCTGATCGAGTACCACCGTCGGCCGGCCGCGGGCGGCGTCGGGATGACGACGGTCGCCTTCTGCGCGGTCTCGCCGGAGGGGCGGACGGAGGGGCGTCAGCTCTGGATGCGGAAGGAGGCCGTGCCCGGCCTCCGGCGGCTCGCGGACGCGGTGCACGCGGAGGGCGCCGCCGTCTCCGCCCAGCTCGGCCATGCGGGGCCCGTCTCCGACGCGAGCTCGACCGGGCTCGAGGCGCTGGCGCCGGGGCGCGCGTTCAATCCGCTCAGCATGAAGAGCGCGCGCGCGGCGACGGCCGACGACATCGCACGGATCACGAAGGCCTTCGCCGACGCGGCGAAGCTCGCGATCGAGTCGGGCTTCGACGCGGTCGAGCTGCACTTCGGGCACAACTACTTCGCGAGCTCGTTCCTGAGCCCCCTGCTGAACCGTCGCGACGACGCCTACGGCGGCTCGCTCGCGAACCGCGCACGCGTCCCGCTCGGCATCGCCCGTGCGGTCCGCGACGCCGTCGGCGATCGGATCGCCGTGCTCGCGAAGCTCAACATGCGCGACGGGATCCCCGGCGGCTTCGACGTCGAGGAGAGCCTCGAGGTCGCGCGATGGATCGAGCGCGACGGCTCGATCGACGCGCTCGAGCTCACGGCGGGAAGCTCCTACTTCAACCCGATGTACCTCTTCCACGGCGACGTTCCGATCCGCGAATTCGCCGCGAATTTCCGGCCCGCGCTCCGCTTCGGCTTCCTCGCCTTCGGCTGGGCCTTCCTCCGGAAGTACCCCTACCGCGACGCCTACCTCCTCGACCTCGCGCGGAAGTTCCGCGCCGAGCTCGACATGCCGCTCGTCCTCCTCGGCGGGATCACGAGCCGCGAGTCGATGGATCTCGCGATGCGGGAGGGCTTCCAGTACGTCGCCATGGCGCGCGCGCTGCTCCGCGAGCCCGACCTGATCCGACGCATCGAGGCCGACCGGAGCAAGCTCTCGCTCTGCACGCACTGCAACCGCTGCATGGCGACGATCTACACGGGCACGCGCTGCCCCCTGATCGACGAAGCGCGCTGAGCCCCTTGGGCAGCCCCGATTTCGGGTACGATCCGTTCGTGTCCACGCGCATCGCTCTCGGGCTCGGGCTCCTCCTCGTCTGCGCATGCGGCGACGCGGAGCCGCCCGCTCGGCGCGCGTCCCCCACCGCGCCCGCGAGCGCCGAGCCGACACCGATGCCTCCGAGCCCGCCGATCGCGCCCGCCGAGGTGGCGTCCCCGGTAGGCCCGAGCTGGGCGCGCGCGATCGAGCCGCGGGTGCCCGGCTTCCGCGCGGGCGCGAGCTCCGTGCCGCAGGTGCGGGACGCCGCCGCCCTCTACGAGTCGGCGAGCGAGGCTCCCGGGGCTCTCGCGACGGGCGTCCTCCTCTGCCGCGTGATCCTCACGCATGCGCGAGAGTGGGATGCGGCCGGAATGTTCGGGCGAAACGTCGCGCCCGACGTGAACGTCCACGTCCGATGGGGAGACGCGCGCGAGGAGCGGATCCCGCTCCCCGAGGACGCATACGAAGGGGTGTTCAGCCTCCCTCTCGGAGAGGCGCCGTCGTCGCCGCTCTCCGTGCGCCTCGTCGACCGCGACCTCGCCGCAGACGATCCCGTGACCCGCTTCGAGCTCGCCGCCCCGATCGCGCTCCCGATCGTTCGGAGCGACGACCTCGCGACCTTGCGATGCCGCGCCCTCTCGTCCGACGAGGCGCTTCGCCGCGCGCGCGTCGCCCTCGAGACCGCGGGGTCGAAGCTCCGCGCCCTCGAGACGAGGCCGCGCCCGCGCGCCCTCGAGGCCGAGCCCGACGCGATGGATCGCGAGCTCGTCCCCGTGCGCGCGGCGATCCGTGATGCCGCGAGCTTCGTCGGCTACGCGCATCCCGACGTGCGCGCGCTCGTGGAACGCGTCGACGCCGTCGAGCGCGCGATGCTCGAGAAGCTCGCGCTCGCCTTCGATCGCGAAGCGGCGCATGCGAGCGATGCGCCCGTCGCGCTCGGACGTGACGTCACGGTCTCCGTGCAGGGGCTCGCGTGCGGACGCGAGGGCACGGCTCCGGCGCGCTGCCTCGTGCGCGTCTCGGCCGACTACGCGCGCATCCCGACGCCTCCCGGCTTCGCCGAGCCGATCTCCGTGCGCCTCCACGCTCGCGGTGCGCGCCCGATCCCCTGCGTCGAGGGCGGCGAGCCGGGACGGACGCCGAGCTTCGTGCGCAGCACGGGACGCGTCGAGCATTCGTTCACCTGCACGCTCGACGAGGGCTTCTCGATTCCCGCGGGACCCTGGCTCGTACGTCTCTCGTCCCATGCCACGGCGGCGTTCGTGCGGGCGAGCGCGGGCGCTCCCGCGAGGGGCGCTCCGCCTTGAAGTAGACGCGGCCGCGATCCCGGACCTGGGATCGCGACCGCCGTCGCGAAGAATGGCGTGGCCACCGGGACTCGAACCCGGAACAAGGGCGTTAGAAGCGCGAACCGTCATCCGTCGGCCCGCGAGCGGGCGAGGGGTGGAGACGGAAAACCTGCTCTACCGATTGAGCTATGGCCACATGGGGTGCGCGGAGCCGCGCGAAGCCCACCCGAAGGCGGGCCTCGCACCGCTCACGCGCGGGCGAAGTCCGACAGGACGGCCGGGGCCGCCGCGTCGAAGCCGACGAAGTCGAGCGAGAACGGATCCGTGGGATCCGCGATCGTGAAATTCGTCGCCGTCATTCCCACCACCGCGAGCTTCGCCGGGATGCCCGTCGCCTCGCGGTAGCGGAGGAGCGCCTGGTACGGATGCACGCTCCCGAACCAGGTCTCGTTGTCGGTGTAGACGACGAAGACGTCGACCGGGGTCTTCGACTTCGTCGCGTGCAGGATGGGGAGGGCGCAATCGGTCGCGCCCATGGGGATCGCGCTCACGGTGCGGAGCACGTGATCGAGGCGATCGCTCGCCCGGATCGGGATGCGCACGAGCTCGTGGGAGAAGCCGAGCACCTCGCACGAGGGCTCGGTGCGCAGCGTCGCCATCGCCATCGCGGCGCTCGCGAGGCGGGGCGAGAGGCCGGGCATGCCGGCGATCGAACCCCACTCCATCGAGCCCGAGACGTCGAGCGCGAGCCGGAAGCGCTTCCGCGACGGGACGACCGCGCGGAACGCGAGCTCGAAGGCCTCGTCGAGCGCCGTGACGATCGACGGGACCGGAGACCAGGAGAGCTTCCCGCGCTCGCCGCGACCCTGCGCGTAGACCTTCAGGGCTGCGAGGACCGCGAGCGGATGGACGCGGGCCCGGACCAGCGCAGTCGAGTCGACGAGCCGGTTCGCGACGAAGCGGGAGGCCTCCGCCCCGGGCGCGAGCAGGCCCACCGAGGTGAGCTGCGCGAGACCGCGGAGGAGCGCCGTCGTGGGCATCTCCGGGAGCAGGGCCTCCCAGACCCGAGCGCTCCGCTTCCACCTCGAAGGGAGCATCTCGTGCGTGAAGCGATGCGCGCGGACGAGGTCCACGACGTCGTTCTCGGTGGTGGCGGCGCGGAGCGCCTCGAAGGCGACGATCGCCTCCGGAAGCGCCTCGAGCCGAGCAGCCGGACCCTTCGCGGTGGAGGCCGCGAAGGCCTCCGTACCCCCGCCGGTCACCCAGCGGTAGAGCGCGCGGCGCTCCTCGGAGTCCGGCACGGGATGCGCGAGGCGGAGCAGATCGCGATGCGACCATCCGCCCCGCTGCCCGTACTTCAGCACCTGGAAGACGAGCCGATCGAGCGGCATCGCCTCGTACCACCCGCCGATCGCGCGACGCAGGCCGCGGCCGAAGCCACGGAAGCGACGCACGTCGCGGACGAAGCCGAAGAGATGCGTGCCCGTCCGGCAGACCCGGGGAACCGCCGCGAGCGCGGCCCGACGCGTCGCGAGCTCCGCCGAGCCGCACGCGATCGCGAGCGCGAAGATCGCCGGATCGTTCTTCGGTGCGCGACCCGACTCCGAGAGCCGGGCGATCGTCTCGACCGTCCGCGCGCCGTCGAGCGCGAGGCAGGCGCTCACGGCCGCCGCGTTCTCGAGGACGAGCGTCCGCTCGCTCGCGTAGTAGGTCGAGCCGTCCACGCCGAGGACGAGGAAGCGCTCGAGCCGCGCGAAGGGATCCATCGCGAAGACGAAGCCGCCCGCGCCGTTCCGCACCTGATCCGCACGCGCCTTCGCGCGCTGCGAGCCGAACGTGGGGAACTGGGATGCGTATCGGGAAGCCATGGGTCTCGCTCCGTCCCGGCGTCACCGCGACGCCGTTCGGGAGGAGACCTTTACAAGGCGCGTGCCAAGGCGGGTGAAGGCCGGAAATCCGCGGAATTCCGGCTTTCGACCGCCTGGTTCCGGGTCCGGTCCCTAGACCAACGGATAAATCACGAGATCCCGAGATAACGTGGTCGACCCGGCGCAGGCTTCCGCCCGGGCTCGCGCCTCCGCTTGATCGGCAGCGCCACGTGGTGGTGGTGCAGGTAGCTGCCGTTGACGCGCCAGTCCTCGTAGTAGGTGCCGAAGGCCCGATCGAAGATCGAGAAGACGGCGCCGTAGTTCACGATGTGGCCGCGGCGGCAGTGGTGGAGCTTGTGGACGTGGTTGTCGAGGAACACGTACCGGAGCCAGCCGATGTCGAAGGTGTGGTTCGTGTGATCGGTGGTCTGCATCAGGAGCACGATGCCGTAGACGACGAGCGTCGCCTCGAGGTCGAGGCCGAGCGCCCACGACACGACGATCAGGCTCGGTTGGATCTCGGAGAAGGCCGTGTCGATCAGCGAGCTCTCGTTGCCGCGGAGGAAGTCGAGGTGCGTGATCGAGTGGTGGGCGGCGTGCGCCTTCCGGTACATGCGCCCGAGCGCGCCCTGACCGTGGCCGTGGCTGAGGAAGCGATGGAGGAGGTAGTAGCCGAGGTCGGTGAAGAAGACGCCGACCAGGATCGCGACCCAGCCGTGCGTCGAGCGCGCATGGGGAGAGACGAGGGAGAGGGCGTACCAGCCGGCGGCGACGAAGCCGCCGCCGACGAGCATGCCCTTCACGAAGACGAGCGAGTAACCGCTCGCCACCTCGTCGAAGGTCGCCTTCGGGAGGTCGACGCAGGGTCTCGCCTTCTCGATGGCGAAGGTGATCGGCAGGAAGACGCCGGTCGCCGCGTAGGCGAGCGCGAGGCTCTTCCAGGTGATGCCGAGGCCGGCGAGGACGGCGCAGAACGCGAGCACCGGCCCGAAGTGGAAGAAGATGCCGAGCGCGACCGAGCCCTCGGCTTCCGGCGGGAAGGAGGCGTCGTTCGTCGGGTCGAAGCCGGGGAGGATGTCGAAGGTACGCATGGGTCTCAGGGGAGCGGGGGGTGGAACGTGGGCGAAGGACGACGGCCGGACGCGTGCTCGAGCCCGAAGAGCCGTGCGTGGTGGTCTCCGAGGAAGGTCCCGTCCGGATCCATCGCCTCGCGGAGCGCGAGGAATTCGACCAGCGCCTGTCCGTAGGTCTCGCGGAGCCGCTTCGGGCCGAGGATCGAGGGACCGAGCTTCGCGAAGAAGGGCTTCGGGGCGAGGCCCTCCGTGGACCAACGATCGACGATCGCGCGGATGGCGTGGTCGTAGCCGGGCGTGCCGACGTAGGAGAGGAAGTCGACGACGAAGAAGCGATCGTCCTTCGTGCCGTGGACGGGCGAGAGCGGCAGGACGCTCCCGCCGACGAAGCGGGCGTTGATGCAGCAGTTCAGCGGGTACGCGCCCTTCGCGGCGTAGCCGTCGAGGACCTCCTGCATCGAGCGCCACGCCCGGGCGATGTTCGCGAAGTCGCCCTCGGCCCGGATCGCGAACGCGGACATCACGCAGCGGTAGGCGCTCTGGCGATCGTTGGCGTGCACCGCCTCCGTGAGGTGACGGACCGAGGTCTCTTCCGCGATGGCTCCGTGGAGCGCCTGGTTGAGCGTCGGCGTGAGCTTCGGGAAGGCCCGCAGCGTTCGCGTGCAGAAGCGGTTGATCCGGGGCGAGAGCCGCCACGGGAGCCGGTCCCCGAACCCGTAGGGAGTCGCCTCGGCCTCGCTCTTCCGCAACGTGCGGACCAAGAGGCCGTCGGCGAAGGGCAGGTGGGTGAGGAGGGCCTGCCCCTCCGCGGTGGCGAGCGCGCGGAGCTCCGAGGGATCGCTCTCGTCGAAGATCGCGCCCACGGGGCGCTTCCGCACGCGGACCTCCACGGCGTGGAGCGGCTCGAGCCGGAGCGTGATCGTCTCGACGAAGCCGAGGAGCCCCAGGTTGCCGAGGAGGTACGGGAAGCGCTCGGGATCGGACTCGGAGGTGAAGCGGACGCGCTTCGTCGCGCGGCCTTCCCGCACGAACACCTCGAGCGCCACGACCTGATCCGCGATCGTGCCGTAGCGCGGATCGCTGCCGTGGCAGCCGTTCGCCACGAGGCCGCCGATCGTCGCCTCGTCGAGCGTCGAGACGGAGACGAGCCCGTACGCGAGGCCGCGCGAGCGGAGGCAGGCGTTCAGCGCGCGGAGCGTCGTGCCGGCGCCGACCGCGATCGTGCGTGTCGCCGGATCGAAGGGGCCGATGCGATCGAGGCGTGTCGTGACGAGCTGCAGCTCGTTCGTGCGGTACGCCGGCGCGCACGAGAAGCCGCCGCCCAGGATGCCGACCTTCCGTCCTTCGGCGACGGCGCGATCGAGAAGGTGCAGCACCTCGCTCGACTCGCGAGGGGCGTGGAGCTCGGTCGGCTTCCAGCGTTCGCCGAGCCAGTTCGTGGGAGAGGAGACGTTCGGGGTCATGGATGCACCTCTTCGGCGAGGGAAGGGACGGCGATTCGCGGTCTCGGAGGGCGCAGCGCGTCGGGATCCGTCTCGGTGCCGAAGAGGCGATCGAGGCTGGAGCCGATGGGGGCGAAGTTCGTGCCGAGACGTGGCTTCGAGTGATGGAGATCGTGGTGGGCGATCGTCGCGAGGAGCGGGATCCGGAAGGGGAGCAGCGAGCGCAGGCCCCAGTGGATGTGCCCCTCGTGGAGGTGGATCAGGAAGAGGTAGGCCCAGAGGCTCTCGATCGGGATCGGGGCGAGCAGCGCGATCGCCGCGAGCATGCCGATCGAGCCGAGCGCGCCTTCGAGCGGATGGAGGTAGAGGTAGTCGAGCGGCATCGGGTGATGCGCTCGGTGGTGCACCGCATGGACCTTCCGGAAGAGGGTCTCGTTCCGGTGCAGCGTGCGGTGGAGGAAATAGACCCAGACGTCGTGGAAGAGGAAGATCGTCGCCACGTCGCGGAGCACGCGCAGGAACGTGGGCGTTCCTCCGGCGAGGAAGCGTCCCTCGCCGAGCGAGAAGCCGATCGCGGCGGCGAGCGAGGTGGAGAGGAAGGTGCGGGCGACGAGCGGGAGCCGCGCGCGGACCTCGCCCGGGCGGAACGGACGGGGCTGGAGCTTCCACCGATCGAGGAGCGTCGTCCGTACGAGCACGAACGCGAGGAGCGCGTTCACGGAGACGGCCGCGAAGAGGACGAGGAGGGTGCCGGTGAAGATCCTCATGCGCGCCTCTCCATCGAAGGCGCGAGCGCGCGCAGACGTCGGATCGCCGAGCGGCGGAGGGAGCCGAGCACGGACGAGCGACGCGAGGCGGGGTCGTCAGTTCCGAAGAGGCGGTCGAGGTAGGTGAAGTTCTGCGCGTAGTTGCAGCGGAACCCGGGGCCCGAGTGGTGCCGCTCGTGATGCTCGGAGTGCGAGAGGAAGGGGACGAGGCGGAAGCCGCTCGACCGGATCCCGGAGTGGAGGACGGCGAGGTGCAGGTTCTTCGCGAGCACCCAGAGGTAGAAGGTACGGACCTCGAGGGGACCCATCACGAGCATCACGAGGACGACGCCGAGCGAGCCGATCGCGTTCTCGAGGGGGTGGACGTAGAGGTAGTCGAGCGGGAAGGGCTCCTTCGCCCGATGGTGGATCCGGTGCACGAGCCGGAAGATCGGCTTCACCTCGTGCATCGCCCGGTGCGCCCAGTACTGGTAGAGGTCGTCGAGCAGGTAGACGACGAGGAATTGCGCCGCCACCCAGGCGAGCGAGCGGTCCGTGTCGACGAGGAAGCGTTCCTCGAGCGTTGGGAAGCCGAGGATCACGCCGAGCTCCACGAGGCCGAAGTTCAGCAGGATGAGCGGGAGGTGCTCGCGGAGGACGTCGTGCGCGCGGGGGCGTCGTTGGATGCGTCGTGCGGCGAGGAAACGGCTCCTCAGCGTCGCGACCGAGGCGAGGAGCCCGAGCAGGAAGGAGCCCGTGCTGAGCACGAGCACCACGGCGAAGGGAGACATGGGCTCAGGCCTCCGCTCGCTGACCGTCCGCGGGACGCTCCGGGTAGTAGCGCGAGAACCACTTCCGGAACTTCACCACGGGGCCGTCGAAGTCCGAGAGGATCGGCTGCTCGACGAAGCGTTTGTTCTCCCAGATCGGACGGTCGTTCTCGATCTCGCTCGAGAGGAAGCCCGCCACGATCCGGTTCTGCACCCATTGGATCGGCCCGGGACGCCGCAACGTGAAGAGCACGTAGACGTTCTCGACGGTCTCCCGATCGATCGGCGTAGGCAGCGCCGTGATCCCGTAGGTGACTCCGCCCTCGCCCACGATGCAGCTGATCACCGTGTCGAGCATGTGGATGTCGAGCTTCCCCTCGAGGCGCAGGGGACCGACGAGGATCGGATAGCGGGTGTGGATGTGGAGCACGGAGCCGAGCTCCTCCATCTGGATCTGCGCCATGTGCGCCTCGTCCGTGCTCGGGCAGGCCCGCCCGTGCACGACGCCGAAGTGCGCGCGGTCGACGGCGTTCTCGGAGAGGTCGTAGATCGTCGAGCGGAACGTCTTCCGGAAGCGGATCGGCTCGCCCCAGCGCGGATCGGTGAAGAGGGGGATTTCCGGCACTCCGTACGTCGGGGGCTTCCCGTCGTAGTGGACGTGCACGAAGACGATCCCGTGCTTCTCCTCGACGGACCAGGTCTCGAGGCAGGCGCGCTTCGGGAGCTTCTTCGCGAGCGGAACGTGCGCGAGCTCGCCCTTCGCGTCGAAGGCCCAGCCGTGGAACGGACAGACGAGGCGGTTGCCTTCGACCTTGCCGCCGTGACCGAGGTGCGCGCCCAGGTGGGGGCAGTGCGGCCCGACGATCGAGAGCGTTCCGTCCTGGCCGCGGAAGAGCACGAGGTCGCGACCGAAGTAGTGGACCGTCTTCACCTCGCCGCGCCGCACATCCTCGCTGAACGCGACGCGGAACCAGCCGCGTGGGTAGTCGGAGAAGTCGACCCTCCGGCTCCGGCCGGACGGGGACGTCGTCCCCTCGTTCGTCTTCGTCGTCTCGCTCGCCTCGTGCATCGTCGTACCGCCTTTCGGGTGTGTCCCGGTACGAACGAGTGTGGGCGAGTGATCTCGTGTCGACCTTTGTACGGAACGGCTAATCCCTGCGGAATTCCGTGAGCACAACTTCGTACGCCATACGTCGCGCTGCGAATCGAGCGTTCGCTCGTCACGACGCCGACCGAGCGAGAAGGCTCCCGCCATCCACGAATTCGTGGTGATTTCGTCGCAGGCGCCCTTCGACGTTTCACGATGCGACGGCATCCATCAGAACATCGTCATGACCTTGCTTGGTTCTTCCCGCGGCCGGTCGGAGGTGCCCCTCCTGGTCGATTACCGCAGCGACGAAGGGTCGCGTGTGACCGCCGTCCGCAGCACGCTCCTCTCGTCGTCGCTCGCCACGCTCCGCGAGCACGGGCACTTCGAGCGGTACTTCGAGCGACTGCCGCATCGGTATCGCGAGGACGTCCTCGGTGCGCTCGAGCACGAGTGGCTCCCCGTCGGAGTCGCCGACGTGCACTACGCGACGTGCGACTCGCTCGGGCTCTCGGACGCGGAGCTCACGCACATCGGGGAGCGCGCCTGCGCGAGGCTGCTCGAGGCGTTCCGCGTCGCGCCCTTCCATCCGGGCCGCGAGTCCGAGGCGGTGACGCCCTGGCTCCCGCTCGCCCACTACGGCCGCTTGTTCCGTGGTCTCCTGCGCGGAGGCACCTGCATGGTCGGTGGCATCGGTCCACGCGACGCCCTCGTCCGCGCGAACGGCGCCTCGTTCTTCGCGACCGACTACTTCCGGAGCGCCTATCACGCGGTGCTCCGAGGCGCGGTCGCGAGGTTCGCGAACGAGGTGTCGGGACGCACGACGAGCGCGGACGAGACCGGACCGATCGCCGTCGTGACGACGCTCAGCTGGCGCTGATCTGCCTCCGACGGATGTCGTAGGACTTATGTCGGAGGCCGGCCCGCCTCAAGGCGTGCAGCAGAGGATCCGGCAGTTCCCGTCGAGGTACGACGTCGCGTAGCAGGAGAAGCCGGCCATGTATTCGCCGTCCCCGCAGGTCGCGGTGTGGAAGCGGTTGTCGGTGCCGTAGGTCGCGACGGCGCCGCTCGTGCTGGCCCAATCGCTCGCGTCGGGACCGCCGGTCGAATTCGACATGTACGCGTAGCGCCAGTTGCAGGAGCTCCGCCCGAGCGCGCCGACGAGCCGTCCGTGGGTGACCACGTTGCCCTCGACGTCGAGCCCGGGGGCGGGGCCGCCCGTTCCGCCGCCGGCCGCGCGGTAGCTGCGGTCGACGATCACGTTCGCGCCCGCGGGCGGGGAGAGATGGATGTTGTTGCTCCCGGAGAGGACCCGCCCCTGGATCGTGAGCCGGCCCCACGAGGAGGCCCCTCGCAGGGTGCTCGGCGAGCCGCAGCCGGAGCATTGGAAATCGGCTCCCTGGCTCACCGTCAGGTATTGGGCCGTGTTCACGTCCCCGGAGGCGTTCACGGGCCCGGTCGTCGACACCGAGCCGGCGCTCACCGCGTTCGACTGCAGGTTGCCCGGATCGATCGCGCCCGTCCGGCTCGCGACGAGGGTCGCGAGCGTGCGGAAGTTCGCGTTCACGTCGAGCGCGTTCGCGGGCGTGTTCGGACAGAACGTGAGGAGCGGCGCGGGCAGCGGCGAATCGGCGCCTCCGCAGACGGTCTGCGCCCAGACGTCGCTCGTGCCCCAGAGGGTGACGGCCAGGGCCGAGCCGCAGGCGAGCGCGATCGCCGCCCGTCGAAGCCCCTTCGGAGCGACGCGCGCGCGACGGCGCTGCACGGCGACCCCGACCGAGACGAGGTCCGCCCACTCGTGGATCCGCTCTTCGGTCGTTCCGAGCTCGCGGGCCGCCTCGGAGGCGTCCAGCCTCGCTTCGACCACCGCCAAGAGGACCTCGTACCGGCTGCGCTCCGACATCGTCACCTTCCCGCGCTCGAATCAGCGAGCACGCGGATCATGACGTCGAAGCGGCGCGGAGACCTTCGGACGGATGTCGTAGGCGTCTCGTCCGGGGCCCACGGCCTCCGCCCGGCGATCAGGTCTTCCCGAAGAGCACGTCCGCGTGATGGCGGATGTGCTCGCCGACGAAGGTCGCGACGAAGTAATAGCCGTGGTCGTAACCCTCGCGCGTGCGCAGCGCGAGCGCCTGCCCGCTCGCCTCGCAGGCCGCGACGAGGAGCTCCGGCTTCAGCTGGACGTCGAGGAACTTGTCCGCCGTGCCCTGGTCGACGAGCAGCGTGCTCGGATGCCGACGCGTCTTGAGGAGCTCCACCGTGTCGTGCTCCGCCCAGAGGGAGCGATCGTCGCCGAGGTAGCGCGAGAACGCCTTCTCGCCCCAGGGCACCCGACTCGGGGCGCAGATCGGCGCGAAGGCCGAGACGCTCTGGTAGAGCGCGGGTCTCCGCAGGGCGAGGGAGAGCGCGCCGTGGCCGCCCATCGAATGGCCGGAGATCCCTCGTACGTCGGAGCGGATCGGGAGCGAGGCCTCCACGAGCTCGCGGAGCTCGTGCGTGACGTAGGTCTCCATGCGGTAGGCACCCGACCAGGGCTCGGCCGTGGCGTCGAGGTAGAAGCCCGCGCCCTGACCGAAGTCCCAGTCCTCGTCGTCCCCCGGGAAGCGCGCCGCGCGCGGGCTCGTGTCGCAGGTGACGATCGCGAGGCCGGCCTCGGCGGCGTGCTGCTGCGCTCCGGCCTTGATGGCGAACGTCTCCTCCGTGCACGTGAGGCCCGCGAGGTAGTAGAGCGCCGGCACCGCCTCGCCCGCGAGCGCGGACGGAGGCAGGTAGACGGCGAAGCGCATCGTCCCCGCGCAGGCTTCGCTCTCGTGCTCGTAGAAACGCTGCACGCCCTCGAAGGCGCGGTGCTCGCTCCGGAGCACGAGCCCCTTCGTCACGAGAACTCCACCACGGTGCGGATCGACTCGCCGCGATGCATCAGGTCGAAGGCCTCGTTGATGCGCGCGAGCGGCAGCTTGTGCGTGATCAGGCTGTCGATGTCGATCTTCCCGTCCATGTACCAATCGACGATCTTCGGCACGTCCGTGCGTCCGCGGGCGCCGCCGAAGGCCGTGCCCTTCCAGACGCGACCGGTGACGAGCTGGAAGGGACGCGTCGCGATCTCCTGGCCCGCGCCGGCGACGCCGATGATCACGCTGACGCCCCAGCCGCGATGGCAGCATTCGAGCGCCTGGCGCATGAGCTGCACGTTGCCGACGCACTCGAAGCTGTAGTCCGCGCCTCCGCCCGTGAGCTCGACGAGGTGTCCGACGAGATCGCCCTTCACGTCCTTCGGGTTCACGAAATGCGTGAGGCCGAACTTCCGCGCGATCGCCTCGCGCGCGGGGTTGAGGTCGACGCCGACGATCATGTTCGCCCCGGCCATGCGGGCGCCCTGGATCACGTTCAGGCCGATGCCGCCGAGGCCGAAGACGACGACGTTCGCGCCGGGCTCCACCTTCGCCGTCCAGATCACGGCGCCGATGCCCGTCGTCACGCCGCAGCCGATGTAGCAGATCTTGTCGAAGGGGGCGTCCTCGCGGACCTTCGCGAGCGCGATCTCGGGGAGCACGGTGAACTCCGAGAACGTCGAGCAGCCCATGTAGTGGTGGATCTTCTGCTTGCCGATCGAGAAGCGGCTCGTGCCGTCGGGCATGAGCCCCTGGCCCTGCGTCGCGCGGATCGCCGTGCAGAGGTTCGTCTTGCGGCTGAGGCAGGATTTGCAGCCGCGGCACTCCGGCGTGTAGAGGGGGATCACGTGATCGCCCTTCTTCAGCGTGGTCACGCCGGGGCCGACGTCGACGACGACGCCCGCGCCCTCGTGCCCGAAGATCACGGGGAAGAGGCCCTCGGGATCCTTGCCCGAGAGCGTGAATTCGTCGGTGTGGCAGACGCCCGTCGCCTTGATCTGGACGAGGACCTCGCCGGCCCTCGGGCCGTCGAGATCGACTTCTTCGATGACGAGGGGTTTTCCTGCTTCGTAGGCGACGGCGGCGCGGGTCTTCATGGGGCGGTTATGCCATGGGGCTCGTAGCGGGGTGAAGGGGAACGGGAGGGCGGCGGTCGCGACGGGGCGCCCGCCGGTTGCGGTGCCGACCATCCGTCGCATGTTCCCCGCGGAGGGGTTCCATGGACGCGAGCAACCCGGTGAAGACCGAGCCGAAGAGCCGTCCCATCGGCCGGATCGAGAAGATGGTCCGTGTCGCCGACGAGGCGTACACGATGAGCTTCGGAACGAGCGCGCTCGTCGAGGGGCCGACGGACCACGCGACGGTGCGGCGAGCGCTCGATCGGCTCGCCGAGCGGCATCCCTTGCTCCGGGCCGCCGTCGACGGGGACCGCTTCGTGCTCGGCGAGGCCGCGCCGATCGAGCTCGTCGAGACCTCGGCTCCGCTCGAGGAGACGGACGCGATCCTCGAGGCGAGCATCCAGCACCAGCGCTGGGATGCGCGCGGACCGCGTGCGCGCTGCTTCGTCGTCCGCCACGGGGAAGGGCTCGCCACGATCGCGCTCGCCTTCGATCACCTCGTCAGCGACGGAGGCTCCGGCGTCATCGCCCTGCGCGACCTCCTCGCGCGCATCGGCGGCGAGCCGGTGTCGGACGAGCCGATCGGCTCGCCGGGGCAGGAGCATTTCCTGCCGCCGGGGCGCGGAGGCACGCGCGATCTCTTCCGCTCGCTCGCCCACATCGGCGAGCAGGGCAAGAAGCCGAAGCCGTTCCGTCTCGGGAAGGGTCCGAGGGTGGCGCCGTTCGAGCGCCGCACACGCATCCATCGCATCCGGCTCGGCCGCGACGAGAGCGAGGCCGTCGCCCGTTTCGCGAAGGCCTCGGGCGCCACGGTCCACGGAGTGCTGGTGGGAGCCCTCGCGCTCGCGCACGCCGAGCTCGCGGGACGGGACGGGGGCGTGCCGCTCCGCGTGATGCATCCGGTCGACATGCGGCGCTACCTCGCCTCCGTCACCGGGGAGGACCGCATCGGAGACGCGATCGGCTACTACGTGAGCTCGGTCGAGACCGATCACCTCGTCTCCACGGAGTCCGCGCTCTCTTCCCTCGCGGGCGAGGTGACCCAGGCCGTCCGCACGGCGAAGGAGCGGGGCGAGCCCTTCCTCAGCGCGCCCGCGGCGGGAAGGCTCCTCGTCCTCGCGCGCTCGTTGCTCGGGGCGGAGCGATTCCGCGACGTCGGCGAGCGGCAGGTCCTCGTCGGGAGCCTGGGTCTCACGAACCTCGGTGCGCTCGAGCGCCTCGGCATGCGCGCGCGCTTCGGCTCCCTCCGCGTGCGGAGCGTCGGGTTCATCGCTTCCCCTTCGGTCTTCGGCGCCTTCTGCGGCTCGGCGTCGTCGTTCGACGGTTCGATCGAGCTCGTGCTGCACCACGTGGAGCCGCGCATGGACGCCGACACGGCGCGAAGGCTCGCCGAGATGGTGGAGCGGATCCTGCGAGACTTGGAGCCCTAGCGGGCGCGGATCCTCAGCCTCGCGTGCCCCGTCGCCTCGCGCGAGCCTCGACCATCTTCTTCGCGCCGAGCGCGACGAAGTCGGCCATGTCGGCCGCGCGGGCCACGGGCATCGTGCGGAGCGTCTCGGCCCGCACGCGTCGCTTGGTCTCGCGATGGGCCTCCATGTCGAGCGCCGCGAGCTGCCGCGCGACCTCCATCGCGGCCATCTCGAGCTCGCCCTCGGTCACCAGGCGATCGAGGAAGCCGGCCTCGAGACCCGACTCCGGCGTGTAGGTCTCGGCGAGCGCGGCCGCGCGCGTGAAGTGGGCGGGCGAGAGTCGCTGACGGCAGATCTCGACGCCCGCGCGTGGCATCACGAGGCCGATGGCGACCTCGTTGGTCGCGAGCTTGTAGGGGCCGGTGACGCCGACGCGGTAATCGGCGGAGAGCAGGAGGAACGCGCCCATCGCGAGCGCGTGCCCGTTGCAGGCCACGACGACGGGGTAGGGGAAGCCGAGGATGCGCTCGGCGAGCGCGAAGCCGCGGTAGAGCATCGTCAGCGCCTCGGGTCCGCCATCCTTCATCACGCCGAGATCGAAGCCCGCCGAGAACACGCCCTCGCGTCCCGTGAGCAGCACCAGCGCGCGATCCTTCTCCGCGCGATCGAAGGCCGCGTCGAGCTCGGCGAGGAGCCCCGGGCCGAGCGCGTTGCGCTTGCCATCGTCCATTGCGATGCGCGCGATCGATCCGTCGAGCGTGTAGGACACGTGATTGGCCATCGTCGGCTCCTCCGGGGCGCGACCGCCCCACGCCCCACTCCTACCTCGACTTCGCGCCGCGGGCCCGTTCCCCCTTCGCGCGATAGGCCCCCGGCGTCTCGCCGGTCCACTTGCGGAACGCCCGGAAGAACGTGGCTTTCTCGGAATACCCGAGCATGTACGCCACCTCGCTGACGGAGAGGGCCGCATCGCGCAGGTAACGGAGCGCGAGGTCCCGTCGCACGTCGTCGAGCAGGTCGGCGAAGGACGTGCCCTCGTCGCGCAGGTGGCGCTGCAGGCTCCGCTCGCTCGTCGCGAGCTTCTTCGCGACCGCTCCCACGCGCACGTCGCCCGCCTCGAGCCCTTGCACGAGCGCTTCTCGCACGCGCGACGTGAAGTCCTCCGCGGCGGGACGATTCGCGAGCGCCTCGTCCGCGTAGCGCGAGAGGATCCGGCCGAGCGAGGGATCCGCTCCGACGAGAGGCTCGTCGAGCTCCGACGCGGCGAACTCGAAGCCGACCACGGGGGCCCCGAAGCGGACGGGACAGCCGTAGAGCCGCTCGTACTCCGCGACGTCCTCGCCCTGCTCGAGGCGATGGCGGAACGAGACCGAGCGCGGACGGAACTCGCGACCGAGCCATTGCCGCATGTAGGCGATGCGCGCGGTGATCGAGAATTCGTCGGCGGCCCGGATCGGCTCGACGTCGCCGCCGCGTGGGCGCATCGACCATCGGGCCGTTTCGCCCTCGCGCGAGAGCTCGTAGTCCACCGAGGCCGTGAGCAGGCGCAGGTAGCGCTCGATGCGGCGCAGGGCCTCCTCGAGCGTCGCGCTCGACGAGGCCAGGTAGCTCACGAGGTCGAACGTATCCCGCGAGACGTGCTGCCCGAGGTGGAGCCCGAGGCGCACGTCGGAGAGCAGCTCCGCGCCGAGCTGCCAGAGCCGCCGCATCGCCTCGACGTCGAGGCCCGGGCCCTCCTCGTCGAACGCTTCCGCGGGCAGACCGACCCGGTGCGCGACCTCGACGCGGCCGTGGCCGCGCGCGGCGAGCGCGGCGAGGAGCGGCCCCACCGCGCGTGCCGAGCTCGTTCCGGTTCCACCCATCCGCGCGAGCGTACCATCGACGCGACGCCCCGGCGCGTCGGCCTCGTCCGGGACGTGTCTCAGACGAAGCCGTCGACGTTCGCGCGACCGAAGAGCACGCCGCCGAAGTTCTCCGACGGGCGATCCGTGTCGTTCGCGTGGTGGTTCAGCACGGCGTGCACGTCGAGGAAGTGCCGGTTGATCGGATCGTCGAGGAAGAGCGCGCGGGCGCCGTAGCTCCGGAAGAGCTGGTCGACGACCTCGACGGCGGCGCGGGCCGCACGCGCCGAGTCGTGGCGGAACGCGACGCGCCGCTCGAGCGGGATCTCCTCGCCCCGCTCGAGGTACGCGAGCATCTCGGCGAAGTTGCGTCGGAGCACGAGCTCCTCGCGGTCGAGCACGGCCGCCGCCTCGGCCGCGAACGCGGCGTTGCGCGGGTTCTCGCCGGCCTTCTGGCCCGTGGCCTGCGAGACCTTCTGCCGCATGCTCGCGCAGTAATGCTCGAGCGCTCCGCGCGCCGCACCGAGCGCGGGCGTCGAGACCGAGCGCACGTGCACCTGGCCGAACGGGAGCCGGTAGCCGACGCCCGTGTGGATCGCGTTCCCGGGGCTCTTGCCGCGCGCTCCGTCGACGAAGCGGTGCATGCGGTGATCGGGCACGAAGGCCTTCTCGACGATCACGTCCTTCGACCCCGAGGCGCGGAGCCCGCTGACGTACCAGTTGTCGACGATCGTGCAGTCGCTCATCGGGAGGAGGAAGGTGCGCATCTCCTTCCCGCCGTCGGGCATCGGCACGAAGCCTCCGAGGAAGATCCACTCGCTCGCGTCGCAGCCGCTCGAGAACGACCACCGCCCCGAGATCTCGACGCCGCCCGGCACGACCTCGACCTTCGCGACCGGCATGTAGGAGCTCGCGATGAGCGCGTCGGGATTCGAGGCCCAGACGTCCTCCTGCGCCTGCTTCGGGAAGAGGGCGAGCTGCCAGCTGTGGACGCTGAGCACGCCGAAGACCCAGGCGGCCGAGGCGTCGCCGCGACCGAGCTCGAGCTGGATGTCGTAGATCACCGTCGGAGGCAGGCCGTAGCCGCCGTACGTCGTCGGCTGGACCGCCTTGAAGAGGCCGGCCGCGCGGAGCTCGGCGAGCGTCGCTTCCGGCATCCTCCGCTGCGCCGTCGCCTCCGGGGCCCGCGCCGCGAGGGTGGGTGCGAGCGCTCGGGCGCGCTCGACGAGCTCGCGGTGCAGGCTCGTGGCTTCCTCGGTCGGGGAGAGTCGGAGAACGGAATCGTGCGCCATCGGGGGGTTCCTTTCGCTCGGGGACGTGGGCTCCGTCCGCATTCCCAAGCTACGGCTCCACGTCGAGCGCGTCGGTGGCGGATGCCGCCAAGCGGGTGTCGGTCGGCGCCAATCGACGGACCTGGACGGGACCTCGACGGTCTTCAGCCGAACCCGATCGACCGCGCGACGCCGCGGATTCCCCTCTCGGTCTCCCGAGCGAGATGGAACGCGTGGAGGAAGTCGTCGACCGTGTAGCCCGGTCGCTGCTCGCGGATGCGTGCGACGAATTCCCGGGCCCTGTCGCCCCGATCCGCGAGGGCGAGGCTCGCGGCCGCGATCGCGAGGATGTGGGCATGGGCATTCGGTCGCGTCGCGGCGCGCACGGCCCATTCGGCGGCCTCGTCGTGCTGTCCGAGGCGGAGGTGGGCGAGCGCGCGGCTCCCGATCATGCCGAACTGCAGCGGATCGAAGGGGCTGAGCCGCCTCGAGGTATCCGACGCCGCGATCGCGAGCTCGGGATCCCCGGACTGCGCGTGCACGAAGGCGAGCATGTAGTGTCCGAGCGCGAAGCTCGGACCGAGCGCCACGGATCGCTCTAGCGCGGCGATCGAGTCCTCGTGCGCGCTCCGCAGCCAGAGCGCGCGTCCCATCGCCCAATGCGCGGCGGGATCGCGTTCGTCGGAGGCGAGGCTCTCGCGAGCCGAGTCGAAGGCCTTCGCGATCTCGCTCTCGCGGTCGGGGACGAGACCGAGGAAGGCATTCTGGAAATGGGTGAAGGAGAGTCCGGCGTGGGCTCGCGCGAAGCCGGGATCGCGTGCGAGCGCCTCGCGGAAGAAGTGGGCTCCGAGCGCGTTGTCCGGACCGGTGAAGCGGTACGCGTGCCAGAGCCCTCGATGGTAGGCCTCCCACGCGTCGAGGGAGCTCGGTGGCTTCTGCACGGCGCGACGCCGTTCGCTCCGCTCGATCTCCTCCGCGATCGTGCCCGCGATGGCGTCGATCGCTCCGAACGGCGCGGAGAGATCCACCTCGAGCTCCTCCGTGACCACGAGGGCCCCGTGACGGGTCTCGAGGACCTCGAGGCGGAGGGCGAGCTTCTCGCCCGTACGGCGCGCCGTTCCGGTTGCCACGTACTCCACACAGGCGAGCCGTCCGGCCTCGAGCGGCTCGATGCCACGGTCGTGCAGCGCATGAGCCGTCCCGCGCGCGATCACGAAGAGCGAGCGGAGCCGCGCGAGACGGTCGATCACGTCGTCGGCCATGGCATGCGCCATGCGCTTCGCGTCCTCCGTGTCCGCCTCGAAGGGCAGCACGAGCACCGACCCGTGGGGAACGTGACGGGCTTCCTCGCGCGCTCCGGGCTCGGTTCCCGGGGGGCCGGGCGTCGGCGAGAGGACCTCGAGGGCGCGCTCCCGGCGCGCGAGCTCCGCGCGGATCTCCGCGTGGATCCGGCGGTATCGCTCGCGGCTGGCCTCGATCCAGGCGGCGAGCTCGGAGCCGTCGAGGATCATTCCGTCGAGGAAGTCGCCGCGCACCCGCGCGTCGAGCTCGCGCAGCCGCGCCGTGCTCGCCGCGCCCACTCCCTCCGCGGCGAGCTCGTCGAGGAGGGCTCCGTCGACGAGGACCCCCGAACGGTCGAACGCGATCACGGAGGGATCGGCGTCGATCCTCCGGCGACCGGGCTCGTCCACCACCGCACGGAGCTTGCTGAGGCACCAGCGGAGCTCCGCGCGCGGGTCGCTCGGACCCTCCCAGAGCAGGTCGCAGAGCCGGGCCCGGGACAGGGGCTCCCGCGCCAGCGCGAGCAGGGCGAGGAGCGCGCGCGTCTTCCGCGAGCGCGGCAGATCGACCTCGGCCCCGGCGCGGAGCACGCGCACCGGACCGAGGAGCCGGACCTCGACGCTGGACGCCTCCCCTGGTTCCATGGTTCCCCCCTCATCCTAGGCGGATCGTTGGAGGTCCGAAAGGTTGCCCCGCGATCGATTCCACGCCCCTTCCCACGCTTCCTCCCACGCCCGGCCGCGACGCTCGAAGGCGACATCCCACCCACGGGCGTCTCCGGTCGGACTCCGGGCGCCCTCCACCGAAAGGAACAGCCATGAGCTCGGCCCCCCTCTTCGCACGCCTGGGCGGCACCACCGGAATCCGCGCGATCGTGGAGGACGTCGTCACGGCGCACATGGAGAACCCCGTCATCCGGACCCGGTTCCGTCCCTACCTCGACACGCCGCAGAAGCTCTCCGTCGTGAAGCAGCACCTCTGCGACTTCCTCGAAGCCGGGAGCGGAGGACCGGCCGCGTACCAGGGCCGCACGATGCGCGACGCGCACCGTGGGATGAACGTCAGCGAGGCGGAGTACGTCGCCGCGATGGACGACATCCTGTCCGTGCTCGACAAGCACTCGATCGACGAGGGGACGCGGAAGGACATCCTCGCGATCGTCTACTCCCTGAAGGGCGAGATCCTCCACGTCTGAAGCGGCGACGAGTCGGGTCGTCCCTTCCTAGCCCTCTAGGCGGAAGCCCGTGCGTTTGTGGCCGGAAGGCCGCTCGATCGCGCTGCTTCCTCTTGTCCCTCCCTCCACGTCGCTCCCACACTGCGGTCGCTGGAGGCAACGCAGGGGAATGGAGATTCGCGCGGCCATCGCTCGTCGGGGAGAGCCCTTCCGGATCGAGCCCTGCGAGCTCGGAGCGCCGGCGGCCGACGAGGTCCTCGTCGCGATCGAGGCCGTCGGGCTCTGCCACACGGATCTCACGGCGAAGGAGCACGGCCTCGGCACACCGCTGCCGGCGGTGCTCGGCCACGAAGGCGTGGGCCGGATCGTCGAGCTCGGCGCCGGGGTCCAGGGCTTCGCGATCGGGGACCGCGTGCTCCTCGGCTACGGCGCCTGCGGCACCTGCCCGAGCTGTGGGAACGCACGCCTCGCGTACTGCCGTCACGGGCTCACCTTCAACCTCTTCGGCCGTCGCCTCGACGGGAGCTCGCCCGTCGCGCTCGCGGGCCAGCCGATCACCGGTCATTTCTTCGCTCAGTCGTCGTTCGCGACGCATGCGATCGCGCGCACGACGAACCTCGTCCGGCTCGACGAGGACCTCCCTCCGCACCTCATGGCGCCTCTCGCCTGCGGTCTGCAGACGGGGCTCGCCTCCGTCGCCGATCTCCTGCGCGTCGGTCCCTCGGACACCCTCGGGATCTTCGGATGCGGCGCGGTCGGGTTCGGCGGCCTCATGGCGGCCGTGATCGCCGGCGCGAAGCGGATCGTCGTCGTCGACGTCGATCCGTCGCGGCTGGAGCTCGCTCGAGCGCTCGGTGCGACCCACGTGATCGACGCGAACCGCGAGCCCCTCGAGGCGGCGCTCCGCGACCTCGGCGGCCTCGGGCTCGCCTTCGACACGACGGGCTCGGGGAAGGTGATCGAGGCGGCGTTCGGCGCCCTCCGTCCCGCGGGCACGCTCGTCTGCGCCGGCCTCGGCAAGAAGGGCGACGCGATCGCGATCGATCCGACGACGCTCGTGACCTCGGGCCGGACGATCCGCGGGACCATCGAAGGGGATGCGAACCCCCGCGAGTTCGTGCCGCGGGCCATCGCCTGGTTCCGCCAGGGGAAGCTCCCGATCGATCGGATCGTGACGACCTATCCCTTCGAGGCGATCGAGGATGCGGCCGAGGCGATGCGAACGCGACGGGCGATCAAGCCCGTGCTGCTCATGCCCCAGGGAGGACGATCGTGACGACGAATGCGAGCGAGCGCCTGCGCGCGCTGATCGAAGCGGAGAAGGCGGATCTCGAGAGCCTCTTCGCGCTCTACGACTCGCTGCCGGCCGTGCCGACCGAGCGGATGATCGGCGAATGGGAGGGTGGCTGCTTCCGGACGGGCCATGCCGGGGAGCGCCAGCTCGGCAAGATGGGCTGGATCGGCAAGTCGTTCCGTGGTCGGAACGACGTCGATCCGATCGTCGTGCGCGATGCGGAGGGCAAGCGCGTCGCGAGCGACGTGCTCGGCTCCGCGAGCCTCCGGGCGGTCGAATACCGCGGCACGGTGACGGCGACGATGGTCTACGACCAGCATCCGATCTTCGATCACTTCCGCGCCGTCGACGAGACGACGGTCCTCGGCGTGATGGATCGCAAGGGCGAGAAGCTCCCCCTCTTCTTCTACCTGCGTCGCGTCGGGGGCTGAGCCCCGAAGGGCCTCGTGCCATCGCGCAAGATCTTGCGCGATGGTCGTGACGCGAGGCCCCCTTTTCGTCGCCTCCGGTCAAACCCGTGACCTTGTCGGACACGAGCGCGCGTTGCCTGATATGTGCATCGGCGTGTGTCCATGGCGGGGCACACTCGTCCGGAGGTTCCATGCGCATCTCGATCGCGATCGTCCGCGCGCTCGTCGAAGAGCTCGATCGTCGAGGCCTCGACGGCGTCCGCTGTGCCACCGATGCCGGTCTCGAGGCCGCGTTGCTCGAGGACGCGACCGAGCTCATCGACATGGGGCTCTACGCGCGCATCGTGGACACGGCCCTCGAGCGTTCGGGCGACCCGCGTCTCGGGCTGCGCGTCGGCAAGGCGGCGCCTGCCGCGGCGCTCCACCTCGTCGGTCACCTCGCCGTCGCCTGCCGCACGCTCCGCGAGGCCTCGGAGCTCTTCCTGCGCTACACGCCGCTCTTGCTCGAGGGGGCGCGCTTCGACCTGCGCGTCGAGGGCGAGACCGCGATCTTCTCCTACCGCCATCCGGTGATCCCCGCGGCGCATCGGGCGTACGACGCGGAGTACTGCCTCTCCGTGATCCACGGCATCGCGAGCGGCTTCCGGCGCGGCCTCGCGGCCGACGAGGTCCGCTTCGTCCACGGGGCCCCCGAGGACGACTCCCTGTACCGCGAGGTCTTCGGCTGCCCCGTGCGCTTCGGCTGCGAGGAGAACGCGATCGCGTTCGACGCGGCGTACCTCGACGTGCGCCAGCCGCATTCCGATCCCCCGCTGCTCGCCCTCCTGAAGCAGCGCGCCGATGCGCTGCTCGCCGAGCGCGAGGCGCCGGAGCGGCTCCCCACGCGCATCCGCGATCTCGCTCGCACGGTCGAGCGCCCCAACGCGCTCGACACGCTCGTCGTCGCGGAGGCGATCGGCCTCGGCGAGCGGACGCTGCGCAGGCAGCTCGCGCGCTCCGGCTGGACCGTGCGCGATCTCGTCGAGGACACGATGTGCGAGATGGCCACGACCATGCTCGTCGACGGCGGCCTGCCCATCAAGGAGGTCGCCTACCGCCTCGGCTTCTCGGAGCCGAGCGCCTTCCACCGCGCCTTCAAGCGGTGGACGGGCAAGACGCCCGCCGAGCTCCGGGGTCGCGTGCGGAGCACGCCGCCGCCGGCGTTCGAGCCCGTCTCCGGCGAGCGCTCGCTCGACGAGGCGTCCGCGCTCAGGGGACGTCCAGCGTCGTCGCCACCGCCTGCACCGTGGCGCGCAGCACGGCGAGCGTGAAGGCGTCGTCGAGCCGATCCACCGTGTCCTGCCCTTGCTGGCAGTGATACGCGACGTTCCGGAAGTTCGCGCTGTCCGTGAGCATGATCGCCGGATAGCCGTGCGCCCAGAACGGCGCGTGATCGGAGCGGCGCAGGTCGGCGACCACGTCGGAATTCAGGAGCCCGTCCGGCACGTCGAGCCGGATCGTCGGGAGCCTCATCGCCCCGCCCGCCGTCTCGAGCGCCGTCGCGAGGTCGGCCGCGTTCGAGCTCGCGACCACGGTGATGAAGTCCCCTCGGTACTCGTTCTCCGCGAGGGTGAACGAAGGATCCGGGAAGAGGACCTCGAAGCCCGCGGGGAGCCGCTGACTGTTCGGCGTGTGGTCGGCGTAGCCGATCATCTCGGCGGAGATCATCCCGCGGATGTCGAGGGCCTGCGTCGCCGCGCGATCGGCGAAGGCCTTGGAGCCGAGCAGGCCGAGCTCCTCCTCGTCCCAGCACGCGACGAGGAGGGTGCGATCGAACGAGCCCATCGCGAGCGCGCGCGCTGCCTCGAGCACGCCCGCGACTCCCGAGCCGTCGTCGTCGGCGCCGGGGCAATTCGGGACGGAGTCGTAGTGCGCCGAGAGGATCACGATCTCGCTCGGATGCGTGGCGCCCATCTTCCATCCGAGCACGTTCGTGCCGGTGGCGTACGCGTGGAGCTCGACCTGGTAGCCGAGCGAGGCGAGGCGGGAGGCACAGAGATCGCGCACGCCGGTCGCACCCGGGCTGTCCGCGGGGCGGGGCACGGCGACCGTCACGAGATCGGCGTGGTAGCGGCTCGTCTCGAGGCAGCCGGCGAGCCCTTCGGGGCTCGCGGTCGAGCACGGGGCCGGAGGCAGGTATCCGGTGGTGCCGGCATCCCCGGCGCCGCCACCGCTCCCGTCGTCGCAGGCGGAGAAGCCGAGCGTGACGAGGAGCGCCGCGACGAGGCCGAGCGCGATGCGCGCGAGGAACGCGCGCTTCGAGCGCGATCGTCGCGATCGTCGGACAGGCCTCTTCATGCGACGCATCTCCCCCACGCCGAAGATACCGCGGTGGGCTTCGAGGGGAAGGGGGGGGCCGTGGACCGGTTCCGCGAACGGAGACGGCTCAACGGAGCGGCATCCCGAAGTCGGGCTTCGGTCCTCGTCCGAGGACGTAGCGATAGACCTCCGCGATCTGCGCGGCCTTCGCCTCCCAGGTGAAGAGGCGCGTCACGCGCTCGCGCGCCTTCGTGCCGAAGGTCCGGACGTCGTCCGGCGACTCGACGAAGCGCTCGAGGGCGCGCGCGAAGCCCGCGATCACGGTCTCCCGGGAGCCGATGGCGACGCGCAGGCCCGTCTCGTCCGTCACGAGCTCGTCGGGACCCGCGTAGCCGACGACGATCGGCGCGAGGCCGAGCGCCATCGCCTCGAGCACGACGCCGCCTCCGAACTCGCGGATGCTCGGGAAGGCGAAGACGTCGGACTCGCGCAGACGATGTTGGAGCTGCTTGTGATCGATCCAGCCGTCCATGCGGACCGAGTCGCGGATCCCGAGACGATCGACGAGCGCCTCGAGCGCGGGGCGCTCGGGTCCGTCGCCGATCAGATCGAGCACGACCTTCCCCTCGCGGGCCAGGCCCGCTGCCGCCTCGAGCAGCATGTCGGCGCCCTTGTAGGGGACCATCCGGCCGATCCACGCGACGCGGAGCGGCTTCCGCACCGGGCCCGAGACGGACTCCGAGAAGCGCGAGGGATCGATCGCGTTCTCGGGCAGGTAGATGCAGCGATCGCGGTAGCGGGGCTCGACGTCGGCGAGCGTCGCCTTCGAGCCGACGAGGATCGCCTTCGCCGCGCTCCGCGTGCCGGCGTATCCGGGGAGGAGCTTGTACGCGTCGCGCACGTAGGAGAGGAGCTCGCCTTCCTTGTGCTGCGCGTCGCGGAACTCCGAAGGCCAAGGGACTCCGCCGTTGATCGGTCCCCACACGAAGGGGACGCCGACCTTCGCGCAGCGCGTGCCGATCACGCTCGGCGTCGTCGGCGAGAGCGGCGTGACGCGGTGCACGACGTCGAATTCGCGGGCCGCGATCCGATCGCCGAATTCACGCCACACCAGGTGCTCGAAGCCGTAGTAGGCGAGGCCCCCGAAAGCCGTCGTCACCGTCCAGCCGAGGCCCGTGACGCGGCGGATCGCCTCGCCGAGCTCGTAGAGGGGCTTCGCGACGACCTCGGAGTCGATCGCCGTGAAGTCCTTCCCCTCGACCCAGCCCGCCCGTACGAGGGCGTCTCGGTTCCGCACCTGGGTCACGACGTGGGCGTCGACGACGCGGCGCAGGGCCTCGCAGGCGGAGTAGCCGACGAGGGGAACGCTCGCCCACTCGGGATTCGCGGCCTCGGCGATCAGCAGCACGCGCACGTCGGTCTTCCTCTCGGCGTCGACGACCGGCGCCCGGCCGGCCATGGAGGGCGACATCCTACATCCGGGCCCGAGGGCTGCAACCGAACGGGCCCGACGCACGATCGGCAGCGCGGGGCAGCGGACTCGCGTGGTACCCATCCGTCATGGTGGACGGCGGGGGCTGCGGAGGCGGCGCAGGCGGCGCAGGCGCACGGGGCGACGACAAGGGTGGCGTACGGACCGTCTCGATCCGCAGGAGCCTGATCCGGAACCTCGTGCTCCTCATCGTCGCGACGTCCGCCGCGATCCTGGTGTTGACGCTCGCCGCGTCGCAGCGCGCGGTCGAGGAGCTGAGCCGCACGATCGTGAACCGGAGCGCGGCCCGCATCGACGCCGAGCTCCGTGGCTACTTCCGGCCCGTGCTCGCCGAGCTCGACATCCTCGCCGACTGGGGCCGCGACGGGCTCCTCGACGAGCGCGATCCCTCGAAGACCTTCCCGCTCGTCCGCCCCGTGCTCCTGCGCACGCCACAGCTCTCGGCCGTGAACCTCGGTGGACCGGACGGTCACGGGTACCTCGTGCTCGAGCTCCCGGGCGCCTTCCGGACGCGCACCGTCGACCCGGCGGTGCTGCGTCGCCACGGCGAATTCGCGCTCTACGAGACCGACGGAACGCTGCGCTCCGAGTGGAACGAGAAGGTCGCCTACGATCCGCGGACGCGGCCCTGGTACCGCGCCGCGCTCGCCGTCCCCGCGGGCGAGCCCGCCTTCACCGACCCCTACCGCTTCTTCACGACCCACGACGTCGGCATGACGTTCTCGACGCGCTACCGACCTCGCGGGCAGTCCGAAGAGCGCGTGATCTCGCTCGACGTGCTGCTCGCGGACGTCTCGGACTTCACCATGCGCCTCGACGTGAGCCCGCACGGCCGTGCGCTGGTGATCACCGGGGACGGAACGGTGATCGCGCTGCCGCGCGACGCGCGGTTCGCGGATCGGGAGCATCGTCGTCGCAAGGTCCTCTCGCACGTGAGCCGTCTCGACCAGCCGGCCCTCGCGGCCGCGTACGAGGCGTGGAAGCGTGCGGGCGGAGGCGATCGCGTCCTCGCATTCGAGGCGCGGGGCGAGCGGTGGTGGGCCGGCTTCCGCTCCTTCCGCTACGGCTCGGGGAAGGCGCTCTACATCCAGGTGGTCGTGCCGGAGCGCGACTATCTCGCCCGTTTCGAGCGGCAGCGGAACCTCATCCTGATCGTCGTCTTCCTCGCGCTGCTCGCCGCCGTCGGGCTCTCGTTGGCGATGGCGCGGGCCTACAGCCGACCGCTCGAGGTGCTCGCGCGACAGGCCGATCGGATCCGGGCGCTCGACCTCGCGGCGGTCGAGCCGCTGCCTCCCTCGCGGCTCCGCGAGGTGAACGCCCTCGCCGAGGCGCACGATCGGATGCACGCCGCGCTCGACTCCTTCTCGCGCTACGTGCCCGTCGACGTCGTGCGGGAGCTCGTGCGGCGTGGCGACGTCGCCAAGCTCGGAGGGACGAGCGCCGAGCTCAGCATCCTCTTCACGGACGTGAAGGGCTTCACGTCCGCGGCCGAGAAGCTGCCTCCCGACGTGCTCACGGCGCACGTCGCCGAGTACTTCGGCGAGATGCTCGGCATCCTCGAGGACCATCGGGCGACCGTCGACAAGCTGATCGGCGACGCGATCATGGCGTTCTGGGGCGCGCCCGTCGGCAATCCGTCGCATGCGCGCGACGCGCTCGTCGCCGTGCTCGCCTGCGTCGCCCGGCTCGACGAGCTCGGCGTGCGATGGGAGTCGGCCGGCCTCCCGACGTTCCGCACCCGCTTCGGCCTCCACACCGGCACGGTCGTCGTCGGCAACGTCGGCTCGGCCACGCGCCTCAGCTACACGATCCTCGGCGACGCCGTGAACCTCGCGTCGCGCCTCGAGGGGACGAACGGCGTCTACGGCACGACCGTGCTCTGCTCGTCGGCGTTCCGCGACGCCGTCGGCGAAGGCTTCGAGTTCCGCCTCGTCGATCGCGTGGCGGTGAAGGGACGCGTCGAGCCGGTGGCGATCTACGAGCCGCTCGGCGCCGTCGGTCGCGTCCCGGAAGCGAGGCTCGCCGCGGCGCGCACGTACGAGCAGGCGCTCGAGCGCTACGCGGCGCGCGACTTCGACGAGGCGCTGCGGCTGCTCGAGCCCCTCTCGGACGCGGGCGATGCGCCGTCGCTGCGACTCCGCGAGCTCGCGCTCGGATTGCGCGGCACGAGCCTCCCTCCCGAGTGGGACGGGGTGACTCGTTTGACCTCGAAATAAGCCGTAGGGGCGAGCGTCGCGCGCGGTCAACTCGATGACGCGCGCTGCCACGTCGGCCTCCACGCGTGTCGTGGAAGCGCGAAATCCCCTGGAATCACGCGGCGGAAGACACTGCGATTGGCCCGAGCGGACAGCCTCGACTGGCTGGATCGGCCAAGAAACGGAACACCCCGCGCTCTTGTGTTCCGTAGGCCATGATAGTTTGATTGGCCAGTCCGGAACCTTCGGACCGGAACCCGAGACGTACCATGGCCATCACGATCACCGCCGTTCGTGGGCTCATCGAAGAGCTCGAGCTGCGTGGACACTCCACCGAGGAGTTCTGCGCGTCGGTCGACCTGGATCCCACCCTCCTCGAGGATCCGAACGAGACGATCCCGCACGAACAGTTCGAGCGGATCCTCGATCGGTTCGCGGGCGTCGTCCGGGATCCGAACATCGGGCTGCACATCGGCACGCGGATCCCGACGACGGGCGGGAACGTGATCGGCTACCTCGTGCAGGCCGCCTCCACGCTGCGCGAGGCCTCGGCGCTCTTCGGTCGCTACTACCCGCTCCTCGTCGACGATCGGAAGTTCGCGATCGACCTCGACGAGGACGTGGCGACGATCAGCTACGAGAACTCCGCCGTGCCGGAGGCCCACCGCCGCCACGATGCCGAGGGGTGGATGACGATGATCGTGCGCATGGCGCGGATCTTCGTCGCCAGCTTCGCGCCCATCGAGGTGCGCTTCCGTCATCCGGCGCCGCGTGACGCCTCGGAGCACGGGCGGGTCTTCCTCGCGCCCGTCCGCTTCGGCATGCCGCGCAACGAGATCGTCTTCGACGCCGATCTGCTCGACATCCCGCAGAAGCACGGCGATCCGAACCTGGTCGAGATCCTGAAGCGCCGCGCCGACGAGCTCCTCGCCGCGCGCGACGCGAAGACCCGCCTGCCCTCGCGCGTCCGCGACCTCGTCCGCTCCTCGGATCGCCCGAGCGCGGTCGACACCACGGCCGTCGCCGGCGCCCTCGGCCTCACGGGCCGGACGCTGAGGCGCCACCTCGCCCAGCAGGGCACGACCTTCCGCGACGTCGCCGAGGACGTGCTCCGCGAGATGGCCTGCGAGTCGCTCGCCGATCCGAACGTGCCGATCAAGGAGATCGCCTACCGCCTCGGCTTCTCCGAGCCGAGCACGTTCCACCGCGCCTTCAAGCGCTGGACGGGCACCACGCCCGCCTCGTTCCGCGCGAACGCCCGTCGCGGCGCGGCTTGAGCCCGGGCCTCGGGCATTCCCCGTCGGGGGGTGGACGAGGCGGAGCCCCGTGCGCCATGCTGCGCGGCTCCGGGGGGAGAGTCGCGGTCGATGAGGACGAGTCAGTCGCAGGGTAGGGCCTCGAGGAGGCCGCGGTGGCTTCCGCGCAAGCCGGTCGTCCACTGCAAGGACGACGCGACGAATCGCGCGCTGATCGCCTCGATCCCCGAGCTGAACGAGCCCTTCCGGCCCACGCCCTGGCTCTTCAACGAGCACCTCCAGCTCGCGGCCGTGACGGCGCGACGGAAGAAGGCGGACCGGAGCTATTGCCGGAGCGAGCCCGTGATCCACGCGGACGGAGGCTACACGGCCCTCGTCTGGCGCGGCTACGAGCTGCCGGAGACCACGCCGACCATCGTCCTCCTGCCGACGATCGCCGGGACGCCCGACAGCATGGGCGAGCTCGTCGGAGACCTCGCCCGGAACACGGGCTTCCGCATCGTGCTCTGCCTCCGGCGCGGCCATGGCGAGCTCCCGCTCACGACCCCGCGGATCAACATCCTCGGCTCGACCGACGATCTGCGCGAGCAGATCGCGCACATCCGGGATCGCTTCCCGCGCTCCCCCCTCTACGCCGTCGGCTCGTCGGCCGGCTCGGGTCTGCTCACGCGGTACCTCGGCGAGGAGGGCGACGACGCGCCCTTCGAAGCGACGTTCTCGTATTGCCCGGGCTACGACACCGACCAGGTCTTCGATCGGGCGCATCCGTTCTACAGCCGGTACATGGCGCGCAAGATCGTGCGGCAGTTCATCGCTCCGCACGGCGAGAAGCTCGATCACCTCTCGACCGCGGAGAAGCTCCGGGCGGCGGCTTGCCTGAGCGAGTTCCACCGCAACGCCTACGAGCTCGCCGGGTACTCGAGCTACGACGAGTACACCGCCGCGAGCAACCCGATGCGGGTCTTCGAATCGGTGAAGAAGCCGATGATGATCCTCAACGCGGAGGACGATCCCGTCTGCCGCATCGAGAACGCGCATCCCTACCTCGACACGATCGCCCGGATGCCGAACATCGTGCTCGTCACGACGGATCGCGGGAGCCATTGCGCCCACTACGAGGGCTGGGCGCCGCGCTCGTGGGCCGGGAAGCTGATGGGGAGCTACTTCCTCGCGATGGAGCGCATGCGCCTCGAGCGCGAGCGCTCGGCGTAGCGACCCTCTCAGGCCGAGCGCGCCGCCCGGCCCTGCCGCTCCGCCCGCTCGAGGGTGTCCGCGAGCGAGTCGAAGAGGAACGAGGTCGTGCGGATCATCTCCTCGAGCGACTGGCGGTAGCCGCCGAGGACCCATTCCTTCACGACCTCGATCGCGCCGCCGACGAGCGCCGTCGCGAGGAGATCGGCGTCGACGCCGCGCGCGCGCAGCGACTCGTCGTAGTGACTCGTCGTGATGTCGTGGAGCATCGCGACGAACATCGCCGTGACGTCACGGTAGAGCGTGTGGAAGTCGGGGCCCATGACGAGCGGCTCGACGAGCTGGATGCGCGCGCGACGCGGATCCTCCTCGAACCATCGGAAGAAGACCTCGAGCATCCCGCGCGTGAAGCGTTCCCGATCTTCGCCCGCCTCGGCGCGCGCGGCGACGAGGCGCGCCATCAGACCCGCGACGCAATGGGCCGCCACCTCGGTGAAGAGCTGCTCCCGGTTCTCGAACGACTCGTAGAAGTAGCGCTCGGTGAGGCCGGCCTCGTTGCAGAGGCCCTTCACCGTGGTTCCGGCGAAGCCTTGCTTGCCGAAGAGCTCGAGGCCGGCGTCGAGGAAGCGAGCACGCCGCTCGGCGCTCCGATCGCCGGCCGCCTTGCCGCGGTACGTTCGTCCGCTTTCTTCGCTCTTCCGCGCCATTGCAGCTCATGCTGACACTTAACGTTGTCAGATACAAGAGCCGCGCCCTCGCGCTCTTCAGTCGACGGGGACGACCGGCAGGTGGGCGGAGGGACGCTCCGTGTCGAGCTCGAGCCGGTAGTCGCTGTCGGGCTCGACGAAGATGTACCGCAGGTGGGGCATCGCGGTGCGGAGGGCGCTCTCGAACGCGTCGATGGTCTGCTCGAGCGTGTGGAGGTCGAGCGTCGGCTCGAAGCCGACCTTCATCGCCAGGATCACGTTCGTCGGTCCGAGGTGCATCGAGAGGAGCTGGCGCACGCCCACGACGCCCGGGACCTCCTTCGCGATGCGCTCGACGCCCTGCCGGTCCTCGTCGGTGATCGACTCGCCGATCAGCAGCGAATGCGTCCGCTTCGAGAGGAAGACCGCGACGAGCGCGAGGACGATGCCGATGAGCAGCGAGCCGATCGCGTCGAAGCCGTGCCATCCCGTCACGTGGCTGAGCAGCACCGCGAAGAACGCGATCACGAGGCCGATCAGCGCGGCGAAGTCCTCGGCGAGCACGACGGGAATCGTCGGATCCTTCGCATGCATCAGCGTCTCCGCGAGGGAGCGACCGCGCCTCAGCTTCTGGAATTCCGCGAAGGCGACCCGGAACGACATCCCCTCGAAGACGAGGGAGGTGCCGAGCACGATGTAGCTCGCGAGCGGGGAGTTGTGCGTCTTCGGGGCCGCGTGGTGACCGAGGATCTCGATCAGGTCCTTGATGCCCTCGCCGAGCGCGAAGAGGCCGCCGAGCAGGAAGATCAGGATGCTGACGAGGAAGGGCCAGAAGTAGCTCTCCACCGCGTGGCCGAAGGGATGGAGCAGGGTCGGCGGCTTCGCCGACCGACGGAGCCCGACGACCAGGAGGAATTGGTTCGCCGTGTCGGCGACGCTGTGGATGGCCTCCGCCAGGGTCGCGAGGCTCCCGGAGAAGAAGGCGGCGACGAATTTCGACACCGCGATGAGGCCGTTGCCGGCCAGCGCGGCCAGCACCACGCGGATGTTGTTCCCCTCGGCGTGCGACATGGATTCCTATCCCGGAGCGTGCGTCCCGCGGCGCGGGCGAGCGGAGGATCGCATCCGGCGTCGTCCAGGCAAGCCGGACCCCGCTCGCGTCTCGGCGGCCCTCCGGCCGCGCACCGGGCGGGGCTCGCCGCTCAGTCGAGACCGAGGGCGCGCTTCAGCACGTCCGGGCGTCGATCGGCGTCCCAGTGGAGGGTCGCGACGTACTCGACCTTGTCGGAATGCGCGATGTCGTCGGGGGCGACCCACACGTCCTCGAGCTTCTCCGGCACGAGGTCGACGCTCGCGTGGCGATAGCAGTGCGAGACGTACTCCGAGCAGAAGAAGTCGTGGTCCGGATGCTTCTCGACGGGCAGCGGCGTGCCGAGCAGGTTGTGCAGGCCCACCCGAAGGAGGTCGGTGACCGCGAAGGGATGGCCGAGGAAGTGGGTCGCGGCATCGAGCAGCCGAGCGGGCTGGAACGTCCTGCGGGCCTCCGGCGTCAGTCGGAACCAGTCGACCTTGCCCGAGTAGTCCTCGATGAACTTGCTCGCCGGCACCGCCTGGAGCTGCGGGAACTCCGCCTGCAGGATCATCACCCGCGCGCCCCAGCGGAAGAGCATCGCCGAGTGCGAGTACTCGCCCCCGGACACGCGCTCGATCAGCTTCGAGAAGGGGATGCTCCCGCTGAAGAGCAGGAGATCGCCGTCCTCGATCCGGTCGCGGACGTCCGCGTGGTACTGGAGCGGGATCTCCGTGGTCCGTGCGGGGGTCGCGTATCGGGGGGCCTGCGCCTTCTTTCGCATGTGCCGATCAGAACAGAACGGCTTCCCAATTGAAAGCACGGCTTCGTTCCGTCGGCTCTTCCGCGACGGTCCGAGGTGGTCCATCCTCGGCGGGGTGAAGCACCTGCTCCTCTTCGCCCTGCTCGTGGCGACCCCCGCCGCGGCGATCGCCCAGAAGCCCGATCCGTCCGCCGCGCCCGCGACCCCGCCTCCTCCGCCCGCGGCCCCGGACGCCTACGGCGACGCCTACCAGGCGGGCTACGCGATCGGTCAGATGGCCGGCTACGCGATGTGTTGCTGCTGCCCGCTGCTCCTGCTCGGGGGAGGCGGAGGTCTCGCCTACTACCTGATCCAGAGGAAGAAGTCGGATCAGGGGCCGGGCATCGGCTGAGGCCTACCGGAGCTTCACCGGCATCATCTCCATGGTCAGGTGCACGTCGCGTCCGAGGCCGTAGTAGTCGTGGCCCGGTTGAGAGAGGCGCCGCAGCAAGGAGAAGAGCCGGAAGCGGAGCCTTCGCCAGCCCGTCGTGTCCCTCGAGGGGAGCAGCTTCTCCATCGACACGTGAACCATCCAGAGGTGGGGATCGCGGGGCAGATCGATCGCGTGGTGCTCCGCGAGCGCGAGCAGGGCCTTCTCGACGTTCGGTTCCTCCATGAATCCGTAGGTCAGCGTCACGGAGGAGATGGAGCCCTTGGCTCCGTCGGGCTGGAACACGACGACGCTCGAGCGGTCCGCGTGGAGCCAGGGCACCTTGCGGTGCAGCACCTCGACGAAGAGCAGGTGCCGCGGGAGCACGCCGTAGCGATCCCAGAAGAACTGGAGGAGCGCCGGCGTGTTGTCGTCGAGCGAGCGGAGAGGCTTCGGCACCATGAGCACGAGCGTCCGATCGAGGAGGTTCGTCTCGTTCTCCTTCAGCTCGACGAGCTCGCCCACCGTCATGGTCTGCTTGCTCGAGTAGGCGGCGAAGGTCGCCTTCCTTCCCCAGCGCCAGGTGACCATCACGACGAAGAGCAGCAGGCCGATCGTGAGCGGGATGTAGCCGCCCTCGAGCAGCTTCAGCGCGTTCGCCATGAGCAGGTGCGCGTCGACGAAGAAGAGCGGGCCGACGATCGCGAGGACCTTCCCCACCGGCCAATTCCACCGCAAGCGGGCGACCGCCGAGAGCGCGATCGAGGTGGTGAGCATGACGCCCGAGACGGAGAGACCGTAGGCGGATGCGAGGGCCGTGCTCGTCCGGAAGCCGACGACGAGCAGCACGCAGCCGACGTAGAGGGCCCAGTTGACGAAGGGGACGTAGATCTGGCCGGCGTGCTCGTGGTGCGTGTGGACGATCTGGATCCGCGGGAAGAGGCCGAGGGCGACGGCCTGCGAGGCGAGCGAGTACGCCCCCGAGATCAGGGCCTGCGAGGCGATGATCGTCGCGCCGGTCGCGAGCGCGACCATCGGCACGAGGCCGGCGCGCGGGACGAGGCTGTAGAAGACGTTGCCGTTCAGGACGTGCTCGCCGCCGACGAGGTGGGCGCCCTGGCCGAGGTAGCTCGCGAGCAACGCGGGGTAGACGAGCAGGAACCACCCGAGGCGGATCGGCTTCTTGCCGAAATGCCCCATGTCCGCGAAGAGCGCCTCGCCTCCGGTGATCGCGAGCATGACCGAGCCGATGACGAGGAGGCTCGCGCGGAAGCCGGTCTCGCGGAGGAAGAGGAGGCCGCGCGTCGGATCGAGGGCCTCGAGGATCTCGGGATGGCGCACGACCTGGCGCAGGCCGAGCGCTCCGATCGCGAGGAACCAAGCGACGATCACGGGCCCGAAGAGACGTCCGACCTTCGCGGTGCCGCGCGGCTGCACCGCGAAGAGCACGGTGAGGATGAGCACGGTGATCGGCACGACGGAGCGCTCGAACGCCGGCGTGACGAGGCCCACGCCTTCGATCGCCGAGAGCACGCTGATGGCCGGCGTGATGATCCCTTCGCCGATCAAGAGGCCCGACGCGAGCATGAGGAGGAAGAGGAGCCGCCGCATGCCCCGCCGCTTGTGGCGGTGCAGGAGGGCGTAGAGGGCGAAGACGCCACCCTCGCCGTCGGCATCGGCCCGCAGCACGAGGCCGAGGTACTTGCCGGCGATCACGACCGTCAGGGTCCAGACGACCAGCGAGATGCAGCCGACGACGTGGTCGTGCGTGGGGGCGACGTGGCCGTGGCCGAAGAAGATCTCGTTGACCGCGTAGAGGGGCGAGGTGCCGATGTCGCCGTAGACGACGCCGAGCGCACCGAAGGTCAGCGACCACAGACCGCCGTGGGCGCCGTGGGGCGGAGGCGGGACGGAGGACGTCCTCGGCGGGGGAGACGGAGACGAGGAGGAGGCCGGGGGGGTGGACATGCGCGGGCGCGGGAAGGCTGGCCCGCGACCGCCAATCTACGCCCCCTGGGGCCCGCGGGAGGCGGGAAGCGTCGGGGGGGCGGTGGAAGTCCGGCACGGCGGAAGGAGCGCGTGTCGCCGAACGACTTCGGGCGACGGCGCGACGGTCCGGACGCGAAAGCGGCGACTCAGGGCACGGCGGTCGCCGGCGAGGCCGCGGCGGGGTGTGCCGGTCGCCCGGCGGGTCGGGCCTCGGGCGTGGAGCGAACCTGCGCCGACGCGACGACGCGCCGCATCGTGGGGGCGTGGCGCGTCTCCCGGCTCGTCATCGTCCACCCCGTGAGCTGGTGGAAGTACTGTTCGCTCTCGACGACCGTCACCCAATAGACCACGTCGAGGTCGTTCATCCGGCCCGCGACACGGTATTCGAATGCGGGCCGACCTCCGACCGTCACCGGCGAGGCGGCTCCGATCGTACGGCTCTCGACCATCATGCCTTCGGTGATCAGCGTGCCGTAGCGCTCGAGCGTGGTCCCGGCCTCGAGATCGGCTTTCGGCTCCGAGAGACCGAGCAGGTAGAGCTCCTCGCGGGGATTCCAGAGCTGGAGCGGGGCCTCCTCGTCGAGCGTCGTCGAGGTCACCATGGCGCCCTGCGGATCGATCGAGATCAGTCCGTCGCGCGAGGTGACGATCTCGGACGGACCGGCGTCCTTCAACGCGGCGTCGATGCCTTGCTTGAACGCGAAGCCGAACACGACGCAGAGGCCCGTGACGGAACACAGGCCGATGCCGCCCACGACGAGCGCGACGGTCACCCACGGCGACCTCGCCGACTTCGGCGACGGAGGTGCGGCCCGGGCCGGAGTCGGCGCGGCGGTGCGCTCCGGCGTCGGCGCCGAGGGTTGGCTGGCCGTGGAGCGGACGTCACCGCAATGCTCGCAGGGCGAGGAGAAGTCGAGAGGACGCATCCTCCCGCAGACGGGGCAAACGGCATCGCGGAGCATGGCGGGATGCTACGTCGTGGAGCCGCTCCGCGCATCGCTCGTTGGGGCGAGGCGTCGGGCGTCGGGCCGGGGGTCGTCCGCCGGAACGCTCCAGCGCTCCGCGAGCAGGACGGGCGGAAGAGCCATGCGGCGAAGCACCGCCCTGGTCATCCGTCGAGGAGAGGCGCACGGTACGTCGATCGGAGCGATGTGGCCGGCGGGCTCGCGGCCCGGCAGCACGACCTGGGAGGCGCTAGCGTGTTGGAAGGGAGTCCCTGTACCACGTGGAGCCAGAATCCACGCACTGCGCGGGCAGCAGCGCTTCGACACGGCCCTGAAGGGCTTCTTCCGCGGCTTCCCGCGGAGACTTCGCCACCCGAGGTCTCCTCGGAGGTAGAGGTCCTCCGTTGCGGCGGGCACAGCGATGCCGAGGAGGCCAGGCCATGATCACGTGGAGCCAAGTGGCCCGGATGGTGATCGACGGCCGGCACATGAGTCACAGCGTGGCGGAGTGCGCCAAGGCGATCGAAACCTCGGGAAGTCGAAGCATCGGGGAAGAGCCGTCCGCGAGCCCCGCCAACGAGGTGCTCGCGACGTATCGGATTCGTCGCACGACCGCGCAGGTGGCCGGCCCGTTCGCGACGGATTTCGATGCCGTGCTCGAGGTTCTCGCCTCCTGTGAACGCGACGAGCGCATCCTCCTCTGCCCGTTCGTCGACGACAGGAACGTCTTCCTCGTGTTCGTACGGGAGAGTGGCGAAGCGTTGCTGGGGTGCATCTGCGTACCCCGTCGAGACCGAGATCCGGAGTCCGACGCCACGTGAGCGTCTCCCATGCACGCCGTGCACCTCTGCATGCAGCCAGCGTCCTCGTACTCGAGAGAAGCCCGAACCCGAGGAGCCCCGTCCATGAGCGACCTGTCCATCTGCGGCGACCGCTGGCACGGCGTGGCGAACGACGAGTGGCACGTCGACGCTCCGTCGTGGGATGACGTGAGCCGAGCCATCCGCCGTCTGGATGGGAGGACGTACACGCTCGTGACGATCGGAGGATCGGGGGAGGAGCACCTCGCGGTCGGCGGCGGTGCGGGTCGCTACGTCGTCTACGTGACGCGCGACAATTGGGACTTCTGGAATCTGCTGTCCCACGAGGATGCCGAGGGCACCGTCTCGTTGTTCATCGGCGGTCAGGACGGGGACTATCCCGCCCGTCGGATCGTCGATCTCGAGCAGGCCGAAGTGGCCGCCCGCGCATTCCTGTCGGGACGACGGTTGGAGCCGACCCTTCGATGGGAGAAGCAGTGAACGTGGGAGCTTCCCCACGGTCGACCGCCTCGCCGCGACCGGCTTCGGGGGAAGAACGAAAGGCACTTCGCCTGGGCTCCGCGTGGTCGCCTCGAGGAGCTCGGCAGAGTCGTTCTAGAACAGCACGAATCGCGGCGACGGCGCGCCGAGAGCGAGGCTCTCCCGAAGGGCGCATGCGAGCTCGAGCACCTCTTCGGGACCGACGCGGAGGAGGTTGGCTTCGCACAGGAGGTCGCCTCCTCCGCCGTCGCGCAACCGACGCCACGTCCGCTCGACCGTCTCGCACACCGCCTGCACGCGAGACTCGGAGTACCCGCACTCGAGCAGGGACTCTGGGAAATGGAAGCTCCAGAAGACCATGTTCCCGAAGGCCGTCAGAGGGAACCAGTCGTGGCACAACCGGGCGGGCTCCTCCGTACTCATGCCTCGTCGCGCGGACTCCCTCGCGAACTGCTCGAGCCATTCGGCGAACACCGCCCGATCGCACGAAACGGCGACACCGTGGACCGTGAGGGCGAGCTCACTTCCCATCGGCCGGACCCCGCCCCTCGAGACAAGACGTCAGCCGATGCGCGAGCGCCCGGACGTCGTCCAATCGGCATCCGAAGACGTCTTCGAAGTCCGTGCCGAGAAGGCCCGCCCGTGCCGCATCGTCGAGCGCGCACGAGACGCAGGCCGCGAGGGCGAGGAGCGATCGCCGCGAGCCTGCGAGCTCGAACAGGTCGTACTCCCGCCTTGCGGAAGACGGGTCGACGGCCACGTTCAAGGGGCGCCAGGCGTCGTCGATCCGCGACGCGACGAAACCCCCATCGCACTCCTTCTCGAGGTTCGAGCTCTCGAAAAGGCGCACGGCCACGCATGCCCAGCTCATCAACGGCTGCAGATCGACGATCAGCTCGGTGTTCTCGATGCGGAGGACGACGCTGGGTTCCATGACCGGGAACCTTACTTCGCCGCTCCTCCTCGGACGAGGGGCGACCCCCTCATCCCAGGTCGGCCTCGGTCGGCATCATTCGTCGCGCGGCATCACCGGCGGAGCGAGCTCTCGCAGCGAAAGGGGAGGCTCGACCTCGACGATGCGCATGAGACGGTCCCACGCTCCGTCGATGTACGTCCGGCTGCGTTCCGGGAGCGAGTCGAGCTCGTGTCTCATGCGCTCGCGTACCGAGGCTGCGCTGCTTCCCCAGAGGCGCGCGCAGGCGATGTTCTGGGCCGCAGCGAATCCGTCGCAGTCGGTCTCCCGGGAGAGGAGTGCGGGCGGTGGTGCGGGACACTGCTCGAGCAGGTACGCCGCCGCGACCGAGTCGGATGCGGAGAAACGTCCGTCCGGCAGACTGTGGAAGAGCACGGGCGGCCTGCCACGCGGAGGGGGATCCATTCCGCACGGCGCCGTCGACCAGTAGCGGTCGATCGAGACGATGTCGAGCCTCCCGTCGTGATCGAAGTCCACGACGGAATCCAGGTCGATTCCGTCGGCAGCCGCGTAGGGTCGGACGGAACCGTTGGAGAAGGTCCAGAGCTCCATTCGGCCGTCCCATGATTCGTGCCCGCTCGAGGTGAGCTCCACGATCAGCTCGCCTGCGCCGTCGGAGTCGTAGTCGAACACCGAGATCCCCCTCGTTTGCCGAGCGAAGGAGCCGATCCCACTCCAGGCGACGTCGACGCGCTCGCCTTCGTGGGCAACACCCTGGGCGTCGACGAACACCCATGCGCCGGAGACGTCGATATCATACGAGTCGACGAGCTGCCCGAAGAGGTCGCGACCTCGCACCCACTCGAATCGCGGATCGAACGGCTCGAAGATCCATCCACCGGAACCTGCGGGAAGACACGTCCGCATCGGGGCGGTCACCTCGGCCCAGGCAGAACGGGCCTCCGCTGCGTTGCGCCGCCTCGCGCCCCGGCGGAGCGCCGTCTCGGCCTCGCGGAGCTTCGCCTCGATTTGCGCCGTGATCGGTGCGCAGAGGTCTCGCTCCGCGTGCGACGCACCCGTGGCGCTCGAGGCTCGCTCGTCCGCTGCCGGCGAAGTGGACGAGTCCGCAGTCGTCGCGCCCGCGTCGGGTATCGTCCTATTCCGCGGTTTCGAGGAGGCGTTCGCTGTTGCGCGGGATCGGGGCAAGGTGGGTGGCCCGCCGGCGCTCTGTGCACCGCAGCACGCGACGACGATGCCGAGGAGCCGAAGCACTCGAGACGAGCGGGAAACAGCGGTGTCGATCGCGCGCTCGAACATGGCCAGCCCCTTCCTTCGTCACATCGCGATGGTCCCACACTTCGCGCGGATCCCGTCGCACCTTCGCGTCTCGGAGACGTGAACGCGACGCAACCGATCGGGAGGATCCGTAGCACGCTCCGTGCGGTGGGTGATGGTCCGAGCCGACGGAGTGCTCGTCGGGTCGCGGGGCACACGAAGCGCCTCAGCCCGAGAAGATTGGACGTCAGAGCGCCCTATCGGCGATCAGGACGCCGTCGCAGCACGAGCCAGGCCGCGACGAAGGCGAGCGCGAGAGGCGCTCCGACCGCCGACGGCGACGTCCGAGCGGAAGCGCTCGCGTCGCAGCGGCCCTCGGACGACGACACGACGCCGCAGTACATCTGGCGATTGCAGGTCGCGCCCGACTCGCACGTCCCGTCCGACGCGCAGCTGCCGAGGTACTCGAGCGCGTCCGGCGTCGACCCGGAGCGCGGCGCCAAACAGAACGCGCGCTCCTCGCAGCCCGAACCCGTCGGGCAATCGTCGTCGCTGCTGCAGGCCATGGGCGCGCAGTAGTGGCCGAACGCGTAGGCGCCCTCGAGGCCGGTGGGGCAGGAAGGCGCAGGGCCGACGTCGGCGTGCGCGGACGAGACCAAGAGCAGACCGGCGAGGATTAGCGAGGAGAAGGACAAGGAGATCCAAGAATGCATGAGGCCGTCAGAGTACTGCGACCCGCGGTGCGCGAAAAGCCGGGGTCACGAGACCGTTCCGACGGCCCATCCGTCGATCGAGAGGCTTGCCTGCCGCGGGACGGACTCCGATCGGCGTGCGGCGAGGTGCCAGCGGTGGCCGCTGCCCAACGCGTTGCTAGCGATGGGCTCCGGGGCGCACGTCGTAGGCACAACGGAAGCCGAACGTGGGTTCCCGGACGTTCCGTGCGTCGCCGCGAGCCGTCACCGCATGTTGCATGAAATCCGCCCACGTCCCACCGCGAATGACGCGCTTCTCTCCTCGCGCGGGCCCACGTGGATTCGACTGCGGGCGGGCGTCGTAGCGGCCGTACCAATCCGCCGTCCATTCCGCCACGTTGCCTTCCATGTCGAGCACTCCGAACGGGCTCGCCCCGGCTGGAAACGAACCGACCGGTGCGGTCGTGCCGAAGCCGTCGTCGTCCTCGGTGAGCTGACCCCAGACCCGGGTGAACCCCTGGGCGAGAGCCCAGCGCTTGGCGGCGGCGTCGGAGTAGTTTCCATGCCGAACCGTCGGTGGATCGTTCCCCCAAGGATGGAGACGTCCGTCCGTGCCACGGGCCGCATATTCCCACTCGGCTTCGGTCGGGAGGCGCCCGCGGCGAAAGCGGCAGTAGGCGACGGCGCTGGTCCAGTCGACGCAGTTCATCGGGTGCGTCGCGCGGTCTGCGCGACCTCCGTTGCATGCCGCGGCGTATAGCGCGGCCTTCTGCGGATCCCATTCGTGTTGGCGGACTGTGGTCGAGTTCGATTCCCGACACCGTCCCGCGCGCACGCACTCCTCGTACGCTGCCACCGTCACCTCGGTCCGATCGAGCTCGAACGCACGGAGCGTCACCCGATGGACGGGCTGCTCGTCCGACTCGGGGTCCATGAGCGTGCGCCGGTTCGATCCCATCTCGAACGTCCCGGCGGGAATGCGCACGCGGTCGGGGGCGGCGCTCTGGGTACCATCGCTGGCGCTCGGCGCAGATCCTCCTTGCGCGCGGACGGAGCCGGAAGAGCTGTCGAGATCGACCGTCGTGGCCGCGACGAGCAGTGCGAGGACTCCGGGGATGAGCAGCGAGCTGCGGACGACGCGTGTCTCGTGCATGTCGACCTTCGGTG
Source organism: Polyangiales bacterium (assembly GCA_046351215.1). Lineage (GTDB taxonomy): Bacteria > Myxococcota_A > Polyangia > Polyangiales > Houyiibacteriaceae > JAXLYX01. The sequence continues at coordinate 222,664 of JAXLYX010000008.1, forward strand.
GATAGCTTGATCCACCATAGCGCGGCATGCGGTAGGTGCATGCGATGGAGGCCGTGCGCGTTGCTCGACACGCCTTCCGGACGCCGTGATCACTCGGAGACCCCGAGTCGAATGGGTCCGTGGAGCATCTCGGTCACGTCGCCTTCGATCCCGACCCGCTTCCGGCCACGTCGCGCCGGCCCCTACGCCCCCCGCTTCGGCACCAGCGTGATCGTCCCGTGCGCGAACACGGTCTCGAGGGCCGCGTCCGCGAGCAGTACGTCGATCGCCATCGGACCCACGAGCCGCCCCCGCACGTCGACCGGCTCGATGGGGACGCTCGTATCCGGCGTCATCGCCCGATCGCCGAGCGCGACCACGTCGACGTTCGCTGGAATGCGGCTCCGCTCGAGCACGAGCTCCATGCGCACCGTGTAGCAGCGCGAGTCGAGCTCCCAGCCGAGCACGACGGCGGCGGCGATGTCGAGGAGCACGCAGCCGAGTGCCGCGTCCGCCGAGCCGTCGCGATCGAGGAGCGCCGCCAGCGTCGGCGTGCCGCGTCGGACGTCGACGCCCGCCTCGATCACGATGACCTCGGGCCGGCCCCGCACGGCCACGTCGCGGACCTTCACCTCGGGCGCTTCGTCGCGGTGCGCCAGGTAGTCGGCGTGGAGCGCACGAAAGCGCTCGAGCTTCGCGCACGTCGTCGTGTCGGTCGTGACGCGCGTCTTCAAGCGGTCGCTGTCCGCATGCCGGACCTCCAGCACGAAGCCCCGCTCGTCGTGCGCGTAGCGTCCGTCGAACGGGATGCTCTCCTCGAGCACGAGCGGCTTCCCGAGGCCGAGCGCGACGCGGCAGGGGAACGTCGTCCGCGGATCGTGGCTCGCGATCGCCTCGAGCACGGGAAAGGCCCGCGCGTAGGCGTGCAGGCCGCCGTGGAGCCAGCCGGGCGGACCGACGAGCGAGGCGCCGAAGCGCGCGCTCCCGTGGAAGGCTCGGCCGTCGGGGGTCTCGGGCCCGAGCTCGAGGCGCTCGATCGAGGTCGCGAGCTCGTGGCGCATCGGGCTCGTCCGAGCTCCGTCTTCGACCCTGGATACGGCGGTCACTCCCGGAACGTGGGCACGCCGGGGAGGGACGACCAACGCATTCGGCGTATCGTTGGCATTCGCGGCGCTACTATGTGGGCGGTGCGACCACGTTCCCTCGCCGCTCCGCGACGCGTCGCGATGCTGCTCCTCGCGCTCGCACCGGCGTGCGCCTCGCAGCCGCGCGCCACGCCCCGTCCCGCCGCGGAGGCGTCGCGTCCCGAGCTCGCCGACCGTGACGAGGATCGCCTCGCGGACGATCGCGACCGCTGTCCGACCGCTCCCGAGGACGAGGACGGATTCGAGGACGACGACGGCTGCCCGGACGACGACGACGACGCGGACGGACTCCTCGATCGCGACGACCTCTGCGCGCGCGAGCCGGAGGACGCGGACGGTCTCGCGGACGACGACGGCTGTCCCGAGACCGACGTCGACCGCGATCGGATCGACGACGCCCGCGACGCCTGCCCCACCGACGCCGAGACCTACGACGGACACGACGACGACGACGGCTGCCCCGACGTCGGCCTCGTCTTCGTCGACGGAGACCTCGTCGTCGTGATCGAGCGCATCGCGTTCGCCCCCTGGACGACGCGCCCCGGCCCGGGCGAGGAGGAGCGGATCGCGGAGCTCGCCGCCATCCTCGTTCGGGACGCGGGGCTTCGCTCGATCGCGCTCGACGGAGTGGTCGGCCACGGCGACGAACGCCTCGCACGAAGGCGCGCCGAGGCCTTGAAGCGCCGGCTCGTCCATCGCGGCATCGCGCCCGAGCGCCTCGTCGTCCGCGTCTTCCCAAGCCCTCGGCGGCCCGACGTGACGCCGGGCGACGGAAGCGACACGGTCGAGGTCACGGCCCTCGATCCCCGGGATCGCCTCGCGCGCTAGCCCCGTCTGTAGCGATCGTTCAGACTCGGGCCCCGATGGACCAGGAACAAGCCAAGGCCTTCTTCGTCGTGCGCGTGCTGATGGCGGTGATCGCCTTCACGCTCGGTCTCGGGCTCGCGCGCGAGGACTTCGCCCGCGTCGCGCGCGAGCGGAAGGCCGTGCTCGTCGGGATGACGGCGCAGACGATCCTCGTGCCGCTCCTCGGCTTCGCCGTCGCCTTCGGGTTCCGCCTCGAGCCGAAGCTCGCGATCGGCCTCGTCCTGCTCTGCGCCTGCCCGGGCGGCATCCACAGCAACTACTACAACAAGCTCGCGCGCGGCGACGTCGCACTCTCGATGACGCTCACCTCCGTGTCCACGCTCGTGAACATGGGCACGCTCCCGCTCTGGGTGCTCGCCGGCACGAAGGTCTTCTCGGGGCACGGCGAGGTCGTCACGATGTCCTCCGGCGACGCGATCTTCGAGCTCGTCGCGCTGATCGGCTTCCCGCTCCTCGTCGGCATGGCGATCCGCGCACGGAAGGCCGAGCTCGCCGCGCGCGTCGAGCGGGGCATGATGATCACCTCGGGTCTCCTGCTCGTGCTCGTGATCCTCGGCTCGGTCCTGAAGCAAGCCGGCCTGATGGTTCAGCACGCCGTGCTCGTCGGGCTGCCGGTGCTCGTGCTCCAGGCGATCGCGATGGGGAGCTCGTACGCCTTCGCGCGCGTGACGGGGCTGCCGATGCCGCAGCGGATCACCGTCGCCCTCGAGGGCGGGATCCAGAACGCGACGCTCGCCTTCGCCCTCGCGATCGCGCTGACGAGGGACCTCACGGTGGCCGTCCCGGCGATCGTCTACAGCGTCGCGATCTACTTCACCGCGGCCGTCTTCATCCCGATCGGCCGCGCGACCATCGCGCCGCCCGAGCCCGTCGTCGACTGACGCGGCGGCGCGGCGCCCGGTCCCCCCGGTCCCGGGCGCCGCGCGCGTCACTGCACCACGAAGGCGCGGCTCGCCCCCGAGAACGCGACGTAGGAAGACGCGACGGGAAGCAGGCCCTTCTTCGCGAGGCCCTGGTGCACGATGCGGTAGGTGCCGGGCGTCGCGGCGTCGAGGTCCCACTCGATCGTCATGGTCGAGGTCGGCGAGAGCGAGCCGCCGGTGCGGGCCCAACGGTAGCGGGTGGTCGGATCGTCCTCGGTCGCGACGCGCGTCCACGCCCCGTTCACGAGCCGCTCCACCGACACGTAGCGGAACGTCGAGGGGAGGGCGCCCGCGCGCTGACGAAGCTGCGCCGACCGTGGATGGGCGCTGACGAAGGTCACGCTCACGTGTCCGGTCGGGCCGTGGGGAACCGTGGCCGCGGCGTCCGTGACCACGTCCCCGAACGCCTTGCCGGCGCCGGGAGCGTCGAGCGCGACCCCGTCGCGATCGATCGGCGTGTGCACGAGCTGCTGGTTCGAGAGGTCGGGAGGCGTCGGTCCCGCGTCGAGCCTGCGGCCCTCGACGAGCGCGCGCGCGAGCGCATCGGTCTGCTCGAGGAAGGCCGCGCCGCTGTGCGGTCCGAAGTGCGTGAAGGCGCCCTCGAAGTTCTGCGTGGCGTACTCCTCGCGCGTCGTCATGTACTGGTGGTACGCGTTCGTGAGCGTCGAGACGACGACCTGGCTCACACCCATGGGCGCGAGCGTCGCGCCGATCACGCGCCGGATCCGTCGGCCCTGCATCGTCGTCTGTTCGAACGACGAGCCGACGAGCGCGACGTTGCCGATCGCCACCACGTGGAAGGGCACGATCGTGTCGACCCACGGCACGTCGTCGACCCAGAACGAAGACACGTCGCCCACCGTGAGCACGACCTGCTTCTCCGCGTGACAGCGCCGCACCTCGGGCGAGATCACCGGGTTGATCGGGATTCCCTGGTAGACCAGGTCGCCTTCCTGGAGGGAGGCGATCAGCTTCGTTCCGCCCTCCTCGGTCCCGGCGACGAAGCCGGCGCCGATCGCCGCGACGCAGGTCTTCGCTCCTTCGGGAGCGCCGTACGCGGGGCTCACGGCGACGCCCTGGAAATCGACGAAGCGATGCCGGAGGAAGACGCCGCCCTTCACGAGCGTGCCCGGCGTGGAGAGCAGCGACATCGCCGCCTCGTACTGCGCCGCGCCGTGGACGCGCGCGTCGTCGTACGCGTCGAGCGACGGATCGAGATCGGAGGGCCGGAGGAACGGACCGGTCGGGTCGGCCGGGTCCGGCTGGTTCGGGCTCACGTCCCCGAGCTGCGAATTCGCGAAGGAGGCGACGAAGCTCGGGTACCCCGCGCTCGCGTACCTCGCTTCCAGCTGCAGGGCCGCGCGGCCCTTGGAGTCCCCGTCCACGAGGTGGACGTCGGCGCCGAGCGAGGTGCCGTGGGCTCCGAAGAAGGTGAGCACGCCGATCGGTGCGCCGCTCGTCGCGTCGAAGCGCAGGAGCGTCATCGTGTCGTCGACGTCGCTCGCATAGTCCGGAGCATCGGGGTTCGCGAGGTAGGCGGCGCGCGAGCGGTTGTGGGCCGCGTTCGGGACGCGTCCGGTGGCCACGCGGATCGTGGCCGAGCGACGCGCCGTGTGGGCGCGCACGATGGCGTCGACGATCCCGTCGACCACGACGTCGTAGTTCAACGAGTCGAAGCCGACGACGCCGTTGAAGAGGTTGTAGAGCGTGCGGAACGAGATGTTGCTCGGCGCCGAGTGATCGTGGGTCCCAGAGAGCATCACGGTCGTCGCGTCGTAGACGCCGGGGAGCCTGCTCGCGAGGCGGCTCAGCACGCCGGTCTTGATCGACTGGTAGGTGTGGAGCAGGTCGGCGTTCACGAAGACCACGCGCTGCCCGCTGCACGGGCTCTCGACGACGAACGCGCGTGCGTAGAGGCGCGTCATCAGGCCCTCCATCGTCACGCCCGGCTCGGTGTAGCCCGTGCTGATGTCGACCGTCGGGCCGGTGATGTCGCTCCGCGCCGCGCCGACGAGGTAGCTCGTCGACTCGCGGCAGCGGGTGATGGCCGCATCGACGCGCGTCGGAGGCGGCGGGGGCGAGAGCACGGGAGCGCTCTCGTGGCGAACGGCGCCGTTCGCGGGGCAGCCGGCGATCAGGACGAGCGTGGCCGCGGCGAGGAGCCGGACCGTGCGTGGGGAGTCGGGGTGGTGGCGTTCCATGGCGACCACGTACCGGATCGTCCGCTCGTCGCGCTTGAGCGGCCCTGCTGACGCATGGGAGCTTCCGGTCGCGCCGTGGAACGAATCGGCTGGGCGGATCGCTGGACCTGGCCGAGCGGTTCGAGGCGACCGGTCGCCGGGCGCTCGCGGACCTGCACGTCGACGAAGCGACCGGTGGCGAGGAGCAGCGACGGAGGCACGCCGAACATCGCGCGGAACGTCCGGCAGAGGTGCGAGGAATCGGCGAAGCCCGCTTCGAGCGCCGCGTCGGTGAGGCTCTCGCCGCGTGCGATGCGGAGCGCGGCGTCGCGTACGCGCATCCAGGACGCGTACCGGCGCATGGGCAGCCCCATCTCGTCGCGGAAGAGGTGGATGAACCGACCCTCGGAGAGACCGACCGCGTCGGCCACCTCGCCGACGCTCGGCACCGAAGGGAGCTGGGCGCGCAGGAGGGCGAGGGCCGCGTCGATGCGGCGATCCCGCGCTCTCGAGAGCGGAACCGGCTTGGCGAGCTCTCCGACGAGGCGGGCGAGCGCACGGTCGGCGTCCAGGGTCCCCTCGAGCCAGCGCCGGACCGTGCGACGGAGGCGCGCGGCGTCCTCGGCGTTCGGGAGCACGTGGGTCGTGCCGCGCTCGAAGAGCGGCTCGAGCCGGAGGTAGCCCTGCGAGCCGGGATCGATGAGCACGACGGCCACCACGGCACCGTGAGCATCCTTCTCGTGCTCCACGTTGGGACCGACGAGGACCGCGGTCGTCTCGATCGGCGGGGAGCCCGCGACGCGCACCCGGATCGACCCTTCGACGGCGACCGTCAGGGTGGCCGCGTACTTCGCATGCGCCTCCGCCCGCAGGTCCCGTCCCAGGAAAGCGGCCGCGTCCGGCCAGAGATAGAGGGTGCCTCTCGGCCGGGCTGCATCTCTCGTCATGACACGTCCTCCCGTCCCGTCTCCGGGTCGGGGCACGCGACGCCGCGCCCCGGATCCGGATCGAACGCTCGAGCGGCCTCACCGACCATCACCGACCTCGGCCAACCGTTGGCCGACGTCGGCCAAGGACTGACCGTCCCGGCCTCGCTCGACAGGGAGCCTCGGGCTCGGCATCCTCCGACCATGCGAGGATTCGCACGCATCGCCTGCGCCGTTCCGGTCTGCCGTGTCGCCGACGTGGAGGCCAACACCTCGCACGTCCTCGCCCTCTCCGAGCGGGCCGAGCGCGAAGGGGCCGCCGTCGTCGTCTTCCCGGAGCTCGCGCTCTCCGGGTACACGGCGCGTGACCTCTTCCTCGATCGTCATCTCCAGACGGAATGCCTCGAGGGCCTCGACCGCATCGTCCGCCATTCCGAGGGACGGAAGGCGCTCGTGCTGGTCGGCCTCCCGCTCCGGCTCCCCGGCGAAGGAAGGCTCTTCAACGTCGTCGCCGCCGTCTCCTCCGGGAAGCTGCTCGGCCTCGTCCCGAAGAGCTACCTGCCCACCTACGGCGAGTTCGAGGAAGCGCGCTGGTTCCAGGCGGGCGCACGCGAGCGTGCCGGCCGGCTCGTGCGGGTGCTCGGCGAAGACGTTCCCTTCGGCACCGACCAGCTCTTCGCCTCCGCGCACGACCCCGATCTCGTCGTCGGCGTCGAGATCTGCGAGGACCTCTGGGTGCCGGTGCAGCCGGGCGCGCTCGCGGCCCTCGCGGGCGCGACCGTGATCTGCAATCCCTCGGCCTCGAACTTCGTGCTCGGCAAGGCCGAGGTCCGGCGGCTGCACGCGCGCTCGCTCTCGGCGCGCGCGGCGGCGGCGTACGCCTACGTCGCGGCCGGTCCGGGCGAGTCCTCGACCGATCTCGCCTTCGATGCCGATGCCTTCGTCTGCGAGGACGGAGAGGTCGTCGCCGAGTCCCCGCGCTTCGTCCGCGACGATCGTCTCCTCCTGCACGACGTGGACGTCGAGGCCCTCGTCCGTCAGCGCGCCCGCACCGGCACCTTCGGGGACTCGGCCCAGGTGCACGCGCGTCCGGTCCGCACGTCCCTCTTCGCGGCCTCGACCCGCGTGGCGGCTCCGCTCCGTCGGAAGGTCGAGCGGCATCCCCTCGTCCCCCACGAGCCGAGCACGCTCGCGCGTCGCTGCTGGGAGGTCTTCGAGATCCAGACGAACGCGCTGGCGACGCGCCTCGCGTCGATCGGCAACCCGCGCCCCGTCCTCGGCGTGTCGGGCGGGCTCGATTCGACGCACGCGGCCCTCGTCTGCGCCGGCGCCCTCGACCTCCTCGGCCGCCCTCGCTCGGAGCTCCTCTGCATCACCATGCCCGGGTTCGGCACCACGGCCGCGACGAAGGGCAACGCGGAGCGGCTCGTCGAGAGCCTGGGCGCCGAGCTCCGCACGATCGACGTCGGCGAGGCCTCGCGGCTCGTGCTCGAGCTCGTCGGCCACGAGGCCGCCGAGGGCGCGAAGGACGTCGCGGCGCTGATCGAGAAGCTCCGCGCGAACCGAGCCCTCGGCGACGTCGCGCTCGAGAACGTCCAGGCGCGCCTCCGGACGCTCGTCCTGATGACGATCGCGAACGCCGAGCGGGGTCTCGTGATCGGCACGGGCGACCTCTCGGAGAAGGCGCTCGGCTGGTCGACGTACGCGGGCGATCACATCTCGATGTACGACGTGAACGCCGGCGTCCCGAAGACGCTGATCCAATCCGTGATCCGCTGGGTCGCGAACGAGCGCACGCCGACCTGGTCCTCCGGCGATCCCGCCGCGCTCCGCGAGACGCTCTTCGCGATCCTCGAGACGCCGATCTCGCCCGAGCTCCTGCCGGCCGACGCGGACGGCTCGATCGCCCAGCTCACCGAGAGCACGCTCGGCCCCTACGAGGTGCACGACTTCTTCCTCTTCCACTTCGTCGGGAAGGGGGCGCGGCCCACACGCATCCTCGAGCTCGCCGAGCTCGCCTTCGAGGGGAGCTACGATCGCGCCACGCTGCAGAAGCACCTCGCGACGTTCCTCCGGCGCTTCTTCCACAACCAGTTCAAGCGCTCCTGCACCGCCGACGCGCCGAAGGTCCTCGGGCTCGCGCTCTCGCCGCGCGGCGATTGGCGCATGCCCTCCGACGCCGAGGTCCGCGCCTACCTGGCCGAGATCGAGGCCTATCCGCCGGAGCGCTGACGATGGCCGGGCTCGAGCCCTCGCACGGAGCGGCCGTGGAGTCGCGCGTCGCCGCGTTCGCCGAGGCGCTCGCCCGCGCCGGCTTCGACTTCGTCGCGCCGTTCGTCGCGCACGCGTCCGGACACCCCGAGGCGATCGCTTCGCTCGAGACCTTCGGTCGCGCCTCGGCGCTCGGCCTCGTCGTCGGGAACTCGAAGGCGCTCCATCCGATCTTCTTCGGCGTCCTTTCTCGCGAGCCCTCGCTGCGGGCCTCGGCCGATCCGCTCGATGCCTACGCCGAGCGCGAGCTCGGGCGTGCCGCGGCCTCGACGTTCGGCGCCGTGCGCCATGCGCTCCGCTTCGCGCACGACGGCACGTCCGGCTTCCTGCCGATCCAACGGATCGCCGTCGCCACCGGCCGTGTCTGGCTCGGCGAGAGCGGTCTCGTCGTCCATCCGACGTTCGGACCGTGGCTCGGCCTCCGGGCCGTGATCACGGTCGACGCCGCGCCGCTCGCGCTCGCGCCCCGGGTCGTCCCCGCGTGCGTCTGCGCCTCGCATTGCGCGCCGCGCCGTCGGGCGCTCGACGCCCTGCTGCGCGAGGCCGACGCCGCTCTGCTCGCGGACCGTCACCGGGACTTCCTCGCGATGCGCGACGCGTGTCCCGTGGGCCGCGACCATCGCTACGACGAGGACGCGATCGCCTACCACTACACGAAGGATCGCGCGGCGCTCGAGCGAGCGATCGCGCGGCACGCGTCCCTGGGTAGGGAAAGGTAGTCGCTTCGGGCTTGCGCGCGGGCCGATCCCGTACGAAACGTAGCCCATGAAGCACTTCCACTACGCAAGCGTCGCTTCGATCGCGCTCGTCCTCCTCGCGTCGGCCCCGGCCGAAGCGCAGCGTCGGGGAGGCGGCCGCACGGTCGACGGACCCCGCATCGTGCTCTTCACCGGCGTCGACTTCGCCGGAAAGCTCGGTCAGACGACGATCGCCCCGGATGGCACGAAGACGACGAACACGGCGGGTCTCGCCGGCAGCCCGCTCGTCGGCTTCCGCTTCTCGGGCACCATCTCGCGCATCTTCCTGCTCGGCACGCAGTTCCGCTCCACGTGGTGGCGCGTCGACGATCCGAACGTCGCGCGGAACGCCGTGCTCGACTTCTCGCTCGTGCCCGAGCTCCGCATCCCCGTGCGCAATCGCGGGCGCGTCGCCGTCGAGCCCCACCTGGCCCTGCCCGTCGGCTTCACCCTGAACGTGTGGAAGAACGGGAACGACTCCGATCCCGGCTTCCACGTCGGCGTCATGCCGGGTCTGTCGATCATCTCGCGTCGCGGCTTCGGCGCGCTCGTCGAGCTCGGCTTCATGCACCACTCGTTCTACGCGCAGTCCGCCGGCGGCACGGACTTCCGGAGGCGCCTCGACCAGGGCTCGTTCCAGGCCGGCTTCCTCTACGCGTTCTGAGGCGCTGCCGCGGACGCGCGTGCACGCGTCGTCGGGCGACGACGCGTGCGATCCGATCTCGCGTGGAGCGGCGCCTCCGCCGGCTCACTTCGCGTCGACGAGGGCCTTGGCCAGCTCTTCGAGGAGCGCCTGGGCCTTCGCGACTTCCGCCGCGCTGTAGCGGGAGAGGACCTTCTTCACGACGGCCTCCACCGTGCCGGCGCGCGGCTGATCCATCTTCTTGCCCGCGGGCGTGAGGATGAGATGGCTCCGGCGCCCGTCGTTCGAGTCGGCCTTCCGCTTGAGGAGGCCCTTCTCTTCGAGGCGGCGGACGATTCCGGTCACGGTGCTCGGATGCACCGAGAGCAGCTCGGCGAGCTCGGACGCGCTCGTGCCGGGGAAGCGGCCGAGGATCCGGATCGCGAGGCGCTGCGGGCCCGTCACGCCGAAATCGGCGAGCATGGCTTTCGAACGGGTCTCGAGGCCGTGGCTCAGGGCCCACAGGGCCTGCATGAACTCGAGCGTGTTGCCGAGCTTGCTCAGGTCGGGAGATTCGGTCTGGGACATGAAGTGGTGGCCCCCTTCGGAGAGGGTCGTGAGAGTCGTTCGTCGCCCCGCCCCCATCGGGCGGGCCCGCACCCCTCGGGGTGCTTACGGCCTAGCCGATTCGGGCCAGCGATGAGTTGCACCCCTCCCGGACAAAGACAAGCCCGATACCGGCCAATGTGCCTCGCGGACCCCCGGATTCGCGGCCTCGCCGTCGTCGTCCGCTCTCGCTCGCGCCGGGAAGGTCCGCGGATTCGTTCTGGTATCCTCCGACACCATGGCCAGCCTGACCCAGGCGCGCTGCCCCAAGTGCGGCGCCGAAGTTCCCCTCTCTCCCGGCGCGGACCGCGGCACCTGCGGCTATTGCGGTACGGTGGCTTACGTTGCAGGGCATGGCCCCGTGATGCCGAATGCGGTTCCAGGCCTCCCCTCCCGCTCGGTGGCCCCGACCCTCGTGGCGGCGATCGCCGTCCTCGGCGTCGCCGTGCTCTGCGGCGGCGGCTTCTTCGTGATGATGCTCCGGAGCTCGCCGACCCCCGCGGCCCCTCCCGAGGTCGCGCGCCAAGTCGCGGCGCCGAAACCCGAAGAGGAAGAGCCCGCCGCCGCCGCACCCGTGCCGGCGGAGCCGGCTCCGGCCGAGCCCGCGACCACGACGATCGACTCGCAGATCTTCCTCTCGGACGTCGACGGGGACGGACATCCGGAGATCGTCGCGACGATCGAGAGCCGGGCGTCCGACGAGAGCACGACCCACTACGCCGTCTTCGATCGCGCGACCGGCGCGGAACGAGCGCGCACGCCCGCCATCGAGGACCTCCACCGCAAGGTCGCGGGCGTGATCGGCGCCCGCCTGCTCCTCGCCTCCGACACCGGCGAGCTCGTGGCCTACGATCTCGTGACCGGCGCGAAGCAGTGGACGACGGGGCTCGGCGAGCAGGTCTCCGCGATCTGCCAGCCCTCGGAGCCCGGCTTCGCCCACGTCGAGACCGACGCCGAGCGACGCCTCGCCGTCGATCTCACGACCGGCCGCCAGACCGAGACCTCGAAGCCGTGCGGACGTCTCGTCGCGTCGGGCCGGGGCATGCACGATCCGCGCGACCGCGTCGATCACTCCGCGCCGATCGGGGTCGAGGGGATCCTCTGCGGTGGGGTCCGGGTCATGGGCAGCGAGAACTACTCCGTGCCGGACGCGTGCCGTGCGCGTGGGCACGTCGACACCGATCGACTCGACGGCATGGTCGGTCATCGTCTCTGGAAGGTGGGAGGCGCGACCCTCGTCTTCGGCGTGCGGACGCCCGGCGCCTACGTGCCGATGGTCGGCCGCGTCGATCGCGGAAGGCTCGCGTGGAAGAGCGAGGTCCCCCTCGGCAATCCGCTCGAGGCCGAGACGGGCGGTCCCCGCCACGTCGCGATCGCGGGCGATCGGGTCGTGATCGCCTACGAGACCGGGCGCGATCGCGCGTCGTTCGTGACGGCCTTCGCGATCGCCGACGGGACGCGTGCGTGGACGGTGCCGATGCCCGGTCGGCTCGGCAGTCTCCTCGCCACCGACGACGGCGTGGTGGTCCAGGCGGCCGGCGAGCTGCTCGTCCTCGATCCGGCGAGCGGAGCGACGAGGGCGAGGGCGGGCGCTCCTCGGGAATGAGCCCCCGCGCGGCGGCTCATTCCGCGGCCGCGAGCGGTCGCGTCTCGGCGAGCGGCCTCGGGAGCAGGAAGCGTTCGGGCTGGTCGAGCGGGCTCTTGTAGGTGCCCGCCCAGCGATCCCAGAACGAGAAGAACTGCCCGTAGTTGTACTTGTTGTAGTGGTGGTGGATCGTGTGGTGTCCGGTGTAGAGCAGGCCGCTCCACCGCACGAGCGAGACGCGATCGTGGATCGCGACGGCCCAGACCGTGACGAAGGTGAGCATCGTCAGGTACACGCCGACGTGCACGGGCAGGAAGAGCGCGCAGAGGTGGTGCGGCAGGGCCTGCAGGAACGAGTCGAGCGGGTTGAACGCGACGCCGGCGAAGGGCGTGGGCTTGCGGAACTCGTGGTGCTTCAGGTGGATCCACTTGTAGAGCACCGGATGGTGCAGCGCGCGGTGCGTCCAGTAGACCAGCGTCTCGGTCACGAAGAGATAGACCGCGACGCTGAAGACGAAGTAGCCGAGGCCGCGCTCGTCGAGGTCGTAGTAGACCGACGAGCGTCCCGTCACGATCGCGTGGTGGATCGGCGCCGTCAGCACGGCGTTGCCCACGACGGAGACGAGGCCCCAGGTGATCGCCTTCTTCAGCTCCGCCGGATTCGCGACGTAGTCCGGCAGGAAGCGATCCTTCTTCCAGACGAAGAAGGTCGCGTAGCCGAGGGAGGCGAGCGAGAGGTAGAGGAGACTGCCGCCCACGGCGAGGACGAGGAAGATCCCGAGGGGCGAGGCGAGGAAGGGGTGATCGAGCATCGGCATCCGCTTCGGTGGGAGGGGAGCGGGGCCAACTCACCATCCGGTCGCGGCACGGGCAACCGGTGGCGGCCGTGGCGGCCGAATCGGCGCCCGAGCCGTCGATCGCAGCGGGGGAGCCGTTTCCCGAACGCTCAGCCGGGCAGGACGGAGCCCGCCCCGAAACCCGTGCCGACGGTGGGTCGGGGCGTCGGCGTCGGCGGTGTCGGCGGGGTCGGTGCGGCCGCCTTCTCGCGGTCCGCCCGAGCGCTCCACTGCATCAGCAGGAAGAGCGTGAGGATGGCGAGCACCGTCACCGTGAGCCCGGTGAAGCCCTCGGCGAAGTGCGCGAGCGCGAAGCCGACGAGGTAGACGAGCTGCGCGAGCGCGGCCTCGACGAAGGCGAAGCGCGACGAGACGAGGACGCGGAGGTACGTGACCACGAGGAACACGCTCGTGAGGCTCGCGAGGGCGAACGCGGGCGCGATCTCGAGGTGATCGGCCGTGTACGCGAAGAGGAGGTGGAACGCGAAGAACGCCGCCGCGAGGAACGCGAAGTGCAGGGGATGGAGCACGAAGCCGCGCTTGCGCGCCAGGACCTCGAGCACGAGGAAGAAGAAGAGGAGCGAGATCGGGGCCGAGAACGAGAGCGAGGACGCGAGCTCGCCCGGCTGGATCGGCGTCGGCATGACGAGGGCCATCGGACGTCCCGTGACGACGTGGCGGAACGACCAGACGAGATCCTCGCCCCGGCCCGTGGACGTACGGCGCGTCGGCGAGAGGCTCTCGGGCTCGAAGTCGACGTCGTGGAAGTCGGTGTGGAAGACGAGGTGGAAGTCGCGCAGGCTCGTCACGACGTCGGAGGGGACGTACGCGAAGCTGCCCATGCCACGGCTCGCGTAGGCGACGCGGACCGTGATCCGCTGCCCGGGAGCCACGGGGATCTCGGCCGAGACCCGTCCATCGCTCGGGCTCCTCGCCTCGGGGCGATCCACGCCGTCGATCTGGAAGCGGAAGTCGTCGTAGAGACCGCGCGCGTCCGGGAACGCGAACGAGACGTGGAAGATCGAGGGCGTCGGCTGCTCGTGGACGTAGGTCCACGTTCCGTCGAAACGGACGTCGTAGAGATCGAACCAGACGAGGCCCTTCCGACGTCGGTCGAGGTGGAAGCGCGCGTCGACGCGCGTCGAGGCCGCGGGGACGGGCGTCTCGAGGCGCTCGTTCCTCCGCTCGCGCACGCGCTCCGTGCGTCCGTCGCGCTGGACCTCGCGCTCGACTTCGCGTTCCTCCCAGCGGACGAGCGCGAGGCTCGGCGCCCCCTGGCGCTGGGCCGAGCCGAAGAGCTCGGCGACGCGCGCGGTGCTCGACGACTGGCTCTCGCCGGCTCGGCCGCTGGTGGTGCCCCCGAGGACGAGCCAGGCGGCCCAGGTGGCGAGGAAGACGAGGACGACGAGGAGGGTGCGGGCGAAGGGATGCATGGTCGCAGCGTCCCGCCGCGACGTGGCTCCCGCGGGGAACGCCCGAGGAGGTACGGAGGAGGAGTCGTGGCGGAATCGTGGCGGCCCTCGAACCCTCGTCGGGTGTGGGGGGGAGGGGCCGTGGATGCCCCTCGTGTCGGGATCGGTCATCCTCGCGCGATGCCGAGCGTCCTCGATCTGCCGAACACCGTAGCCGAGACCCAGCACATCCTCGCGGCCGTCATCACCCCGGCCCTCTTGATCTCCGCCTGCGGCTCGATGCTCCTCTCGTCCTCGAACCGCTTCGGGCGTGTCGTCGACCGCGTGCGCGCCCTGCACGCGGAGCTCGATCGCGATCGTCCCGAGCCCGACGAGCCGAGGTTCCGGCTGAGGAGGCGCGAGCTCCGCCACGAGGAGCTCGGCCGCCTCTCCCAGCGAGCGCTCCTCCTCCAGCGCGCGATGGCCCGCATCCATCTCGCGATCGGGCTCTTCGTGGGCACCGGCTTCGTCCTCGGCCTCGTGCAGCTCTTCGAGGGACGGTTGTCCTGGGTGCCCGTGCTGCTCGAGATGGGTGGAGCGATCTCGATGCTCGCGAGCAGCGTGGCCTTCGTCCGCGAGGCGCGGCTCGCCGGCATCTCGACCCAGAAGGAGCTCGAGCTCGTCGAAGCCGAAATGAGGGAACGGCGCGATTCCTGATGTCCACGCGCGGCGCCGTCGTCGCGACCGTCGCGACGCCTGACGCGCCGGCCCCTCAGTCGGCGAGCCCGACGCTCGCCGCGAAGGGCCGGAGCGCGTCCGCGACCGCTTCGCAGCGCTCCTGCGAGAGCCCGCTCGCACGGTAGCGCGAGAGCAGCACGGAGAGGTTCGGCACGGCACGCTCCACCAGGGCGACGAGGCCCGCCGCGACGTGGCTCGTGTCGTCGGGCGAGTGCATCGCGATCGTGCGCACGCCGAGGACCTGCTTCCACTGCGCGCCGACGTTGGCCGCGCGGCCGAGGTCGGGGATCAGGTAGAAGGGCTCGAAGGAGCGCATCGTCTCGGCGACGATCTCGGGGAGAGGGATGTCGGCGCCGAGCCCGTCGGCGATCAGCCCGGCCACCTCCTCCTTCGAGACCGCCGGGTTCGGCGGCTCGTCCCCCGTGAGGAAGAGGAAGCCCTTCCGGTTCCGCTTCCTCACGCAGTCCATGTCCGTGTGGCGCGCGGCGAAGTACATGGCGAGCTCGTACGACTCGTTGCCCCCGCCCCCGCCCCCTTCGAGGTAGAGCCACGTGAGCCACTGATCCATCAGCTTCTCGGTCGACTCGAATTGCCCGACCTGGAGCGCGGCGCGATCGCCGCGGGCGCATCCCACGCCCATGAAGAGCACCTGCGGATCGGGCACTCCGGCCTCGAGGAGGGTCTTCATGAACGCCGGGAGCGTCTCGGTCGCGAGCTTCTTCGGGATCTCGCCCATCGAGCCGGAGACGTCGAGGGCGAAGACGATGCCCACCGAATTCGGGTGCTCGGCGCTGTCGCGGCACTCCCGCGCACGCACTCCCTTCGGGTTCATCAGCGGATGACAGCTCGACTGGGTGAAGACTTCCTTGGCGGGCTGCGCTGCGCGTGCGCTCGTCATCGCGACGTGTGCGTCGTGGCTGTAGGAGCCGTATCCCATCGTCTCTATCCCTCCCTCGGAGCCGGAGCGCCGGCGATGGGGCGAGGGTACCAGAGGAGGGGAGCGCTCCGCGCTAGGTCGAGGCGACGAGCCGATTCGCGCGCTCCGGGCCCGACCCCTCGGCGTCGGGGACGACGGCGGGCGTGTCGTCCGGGAACCCCGGCGCCATCATCCGCGCGAACCGATCGGGACGACGGATCCCTTCGTTCCGCAGCCACGCGTCCGATTGCTCGACCATCTCGGCGCCGCGTCGTCCCCCGAGGAGCTGGCCCAGCCGTCGACGGGCGACGATGGCGCGACCGCGCATCTCGGCCTGCTCGTAGACCTCGACGGCGGCCTCGAGGTGACGGATCGCGATGTCCTCCTGGCCCTTCACGGAGGCGACGGCGGCACGCACGAGGTGCGCCGGCGCGGTCGCCGTGAGCTCGCGCTCGCGCTCGAGCCGCCGCGCCGAGGCGAGCGCGATCGAGAGGAGCTTCCCCCTGCGCTCCGGCGAGACCCTCGCTTGCGCGACGGCGAGCATCCCCCGCGTCGCCGCGAGGTCGATGCGGAGGCGCTGGATCATCGTCGTCGTGAAGGTGCGCACGCGTCGGAGCCGCGCCTCGAAGCGGTCGAGGGCTCCGTCGCAGCGTCCCTCGTAGCAGTCGACGTCCGCGAGCCCGACGCAGTGGTGGACCTGGATCTCGTCCGCCCCGGCGCCCCATTCGCGGAGGAGCTCGGACGCGCTCTCCGCGCCTTCGCTCGGGGTGTCGTCCATGCAGGCGAGCAGGAGGAGCAGACGCGCGTTCAGGAAGAGCTGCGTGAAGCGGTCGCCGCGCTCCCGGGCCTCGAGTCGCGCACGGCTCGCGCGGGCGCGGAACTCGCGGTAGCGACCGAGCTCGAACAAGAGGAAGACGCGCAGGCCCTGGAGGGTGCGGCGCTCGGCCGGCACGTCGGCGACCTGTTCCTGGAAGATCCGCTCGGCGATCCCGAGGTGCTCGAGCGACTTCGACCAGCGTCCACCGAGGTAGGCGCCCATGCCTTCGCAGTAGTGGACGACGGCGACGACCTCGGGACGGCCGACGTCCTCGGCGAGCCGCATGGCCCGGCGGAAGAGCTGGGTCCGGCGCTCGCGGAACCTCTGCGAGGTGACCGCCATCGAGGCGGCGTCGTAGGCGAGGACGCGGGCCATGCGGCCCGGCTCGCCGAGCACCTCCGCGACGTAGCGCGCACGGCCCAGGAGATCGGCCGCCAGGATCGCGCGCACGGAGCCGAGAGCCACGCCGGCGGTCTGGAGGATGTCCGCGCGGAGCCGCTCGAGCGGCGGGAGCTCGCTCTCGTCGCGCGGCCGCCCGCCGCGTACGAAGAGGAGGAGGATCCGCGTCCAGACCACCGAGACGAGCGCTCGGAGCGCGCTCCGGTGATAGGGCTCGCCGAGGGACTTCAGCGTCGCCTCGTACACGCTCGCGCCGCGATCGAAGTGGCCCGTCAGCACGAGCTGCGCGGCCGCCTGGCTCCGCAGCTCGATCGCCTCGATGCCCGTCGCTTCTTCGCCCGCCGCGAGGAATTCCTCCGCCGCCTCCTCGCCGCGGCCCGCGTTGGCGAGCGCCCGACCGAGCTTCACGGAGAGGCCGTCGACCTCGACGTAGGGGTGCGGCCGGACGTCGATGGCCCGTCGGTAGAGCAACGCGGCGCGATCGAAGGCGAGCGCGAGCGACGCCCGATCGCCGGCGGTCTCGAAGTACGCGGCCGCGCGCTCGGGGTGTCCGGCCTCGCCGTAGTGGGTCGCGAGATCGATCGGGTCGGGCGAGGGAAGGGCCTCGTAGGCGCGCGCCAGTCGGAGGTGGAGCTCCTTGCGGTCGTCGATCGGGAGCCGTCCGAGGAGCGCCTCCCGGATCCGGTCGTGGTAGACGTCGATCGCCTCGTGACCGTGCTCGACGACGAGCTTCACGAGGCGGCTCGTGCGGAGGGCATCGAGCTCGGCCTCGACCGTCTCGAGGGTGTCGCCGGCGGCCTCCGCCAGGAGACGCGACGTCGGGGGGCGCCCCGCGATGGAGACGAGCCGGAGCAGCTGCTCGGCCTTCGCGCCGACGTGCGACACGCGTTCCTCGATGACTTCGTCGAGCGCGAGCGGGGCCTCGTCGGCGCGTCGTGCTCCGTGGCGGACGAGCTCCGCGAGGAAGAGCGGATGACCGGCCGACTCGGCGACGATCCATTCGGCGCTCGCCGACGAATCGCGGCCGAAGGCCGTCGCGAGCCGCCGTGCGAGGAGCCGCGCGTCGTCGCCGGTCAACGGCTCGAGACCGAGTCGCTCGACGGCGACGCCGGGAAAGGGCTCGGCCACCGGCACGCGATGCGCCGAACCCTCGGTGCGGAGCGTCGCGACGAAGAGGATCGGAGGGGCCTCGGGGGGGCGGAGGAGCTCGGCGATCAGCGCTCGGCTGTCGGGATCGAGCCATTGGAGATCTTCGAGCACGAGCACCAAGGGTCGCTCGGCGCCGAGGGAGGAGAAGAGCGAGCGCATCGCGTCGAAGAGCATCGCTCGCTGCTCGCGGGGATCGCGGGCGTCGCGCGCGGTCGCGGACGGGAACGCCGGAATGCGCCTCAGCACCGGGAACGCCCGCGAGAGAAACTCCGCGTGCGGAGGCAGGAGCGAGGTCAACACGTCCCGCGGGAAGAGTCGGAGTCGACTGCTGAGCGAATCGACCACGCCGTCGAAGGATTGGAACGGCATCGACTCCCGACGGCTGCATCGGCCGCGGAGGATCCAGGGCTCGTCGAGCTCGGCGGCGAGCTCGGAGACGAAATGACGGACGAGTGCCGACTTCCCGATCCCCGACTCGCCGTGCACGAGGATCGCGGCGTTCTCGCCCCAGCGGATGCGTGCGGCCGCACGCCGGAGGAACGCGAGCTCGCGCGCCCGGCCGACGAAGAGCTCGCCGGAGTCCGCGTCCCTCGGATCCTCCGGCCCGAGACCACTCCACGTGGCGTACCCCCGGGTCGCCTCGAGGATCGTCTCGACGCTCGGTCGGTCCGCCGGTTGGCGCGCGAGGAGCTTCGCCACGAGCTCGTCGAGATCGGGAGGGACTCCGCGGACGAGAGAGCTCGCGCGCGGGGCGTCCTCCGTCATCTTGCGGACGAGCACGCGGACGGCCGGTCCGTCGAAGGGGAGGCGGCCCGTGAGCGCCTCGTAGACCATCGCGCCGACCGAGTACCAGTCGGCGCTCGCGTCGATCGGCCTTCCCTGGGCCTGCTCCGGAGCCATGTAGCCGTACGAGCCGAGGGTGCCGACGTCGGTCGCCTGCCGCCCGTCCGCGATCTCCGTGACGAGCCCCATGTCGAGCAGCACGACGCGGCCGGCGGTCGTGATCATCACGTTCGCCGGCTTGATGTCCCGGTGGACCTGGCTCGCGCGATGCAACGCCGCGACCGCCCGCACGAGCTGGCCGAGCGCATCGCGGAGGCGCTCGACGTCGCATCCGACGGAAGCCGTGTCCGCGCGGGCTTCCTCGGGGAGGGCGCCTCGCACGTACGAGAGGAAGTCGTCTCCCTCGAGGAGCTCCATCGTGTAGAACCAGACGCCGTCCTCTTCGAAGAGCTCTCCGAGGCGGATCAGGTTCGGATGCCGGAGGTCGCGCAGGACCCGGAACTCGCGCTTGAAGCGCAGGAGCGCGTCGCCCTCGACCTCGCCGACCGACTTCATCGCGACCTCGACGCCGCGGCGCCGGTCGTACACGCGGTAGACGGAGCCCATCCCGCCGCGCCCGAGGCGCTCGCGGATCTCGAAGCGCTCGAGCGCTGGGATGCTCTCCTCCAGAGACATGCGGAATCGGGAGCCTAGGGCACGAACGTCCGGTATGCGAATCCGGGCGCGTGGGGACGAGGGTGGCATCCGTCGCGGACGCCGTGCGATTCTCCGCGTTCCTCCGATGATGCCCGAGCCCTCGACCGGCGAGCCGAGACTCCCGCCCTTCGCCGACTGGCCGGGGGGGGTCGAGTTCGGGGAGGACGAAGGGACGATGTGGTTCGTGCCCCCGGCGACCCTCTGCGTGCAGACGCGGGCGGCGCGTGTCGATCTCCGCCTCGCCCGTCTCTACATGAACACGCTCCGTGCGATCCGGGACGCGGAGCGCGAGTCGATCGCGCGCGAGGGGGGCCTCCGTCTCTACCAGGACCTCCGCTCGCTCCAGGTCTTCGAGCGGCCCGCGCGGATCTACCTCGCGCAGGCGGCGCTCGAGGACATCGGTCGGTGGAGGCTCGCGTGCAACAAGATCGCGCTCGCGGCCGCGAACCCGATCGTACGGATCACGATCCAGCTGCTCGCGACCGTGGTCGTGAAGACGGGGGTGCCCGGCTTCCTCGTCGTGTCGGAGCTCGGCCACGAGCTCGAGCGAGATGCGGTGGCCCGGCCCGAGACGGCGCCCGAGCACGAGGCTCGGCATGCCGTCTACGCGCGTCTGCGCGACGCGGCCTCCCCGGACCACGCCGATCGCGGTAGCTTCGCCCCATGACGCCCCAAGAGACCGTCCAGGAATTCGTCCGCGCCCTCGAAGCGATGGACATCGATCGCGCGCTCTCCCTCGCCGATCCGAACATCGTCTACGAGAACGTCGGCCTCCCTCCGATCCGCGGAATGCGGGCGTTCACCAAGACGCTCCGGATGATGGAGCAGCGCTTCACCGGCTTCGAGGTCGTCATGCACCGCATCGCCGCGAACGGCCCCGCGGTGCTGACGGAGCGCACGGACATCCTGCACTTCCTGGGCTTCCGCCTCGAGATCTGGGTCTGCGGCACCTTCGAGGTGCACGACGGGAAGATCACGCTCTGGAAGGACTACTTCGACTGGGCGCAGCTCACGGGACGCCTCGTGAAGGGCATCCCGGGAGCGCTCGTGAAGAACGCCCTGCGGGCGATCGGGCGCGGTTGAGCCCGCGTCAGCGCGCGGGCACGAGGTCGATCACGACGAGCTCGGGCCGGCAGAGGAAGCGCAACCGAGGCGCCGTCCCGCGCTCCATCCCGAGGCCGCGCGAGACGACGAGCCTCCGTCCGCGCGGAAGCTCGACGAGGCCGCCCGCGGCCCAGCGACGCGGGACCTCGGAGAGCGTCATCAACGGGCCGATCAGGGGCAGCTGCACCTGACCTCCGTGCGTGTGGCCCGCGACGAGGAGGTCGGCCTCGACGCGACCGAGCGCGAAGTCCGGGCCGTGACCCATGACGACGTGGAAGCCGGGCTCGCGAGGAAGCGCGAGCCCGACGTCGAAGGAATCCTCGAACGAGAGGCTCGTGAGGGCGAGCGGACCGACCCGCACCGTCGTCGTCCTCCGCGTCGCGACGACGCGCGTGCCGCCGAAGACGGACTCGGGCCACGTCGGCGGGTCCACGTTGCCTTCGACGGCGTACGCGCCGAGGGGAGCGTGGATCGTGTCGACGAGTCGACCGAGCGCGCGGGCCGTCGCGTCGTACGCGTCGCCCTCGGGGAGCTGGACGTAGTCGCCCGGGAGCAGGACGAGGTCGGGGCGGAGCTCTCTCGCGCGCCGCACCACCTCGCGCTCGTAGCCGGTGACGGCGTCGGTCTGGAGATCGGCGAGCACGACGATGCGAAGTCGTCGCTCGACGGCGGGCGTCGCGATCTCGTAGCGCGTCACCTCGAGCCGATGGGGCTCGAGCAGGAATGCGTCCGCGGCGATGCCGACGAGGACGAGGCTCGTGCCGATCAGGGCGACGCGGAGCCGCGACGGGAGCCCGCGCACGGCGGCCGCGAGCGCGAGGACGACCGGTGCGTGCCCGAACACGAGCTGGGCGAGCAGGCCGATCGTCGAGAACGCCGGGCTCTCGCCCGGGTACACGAGCCATCCGCCGAGCCCGACCGAGATCACGGTCGAATAGGTCCACCGCAGCAGCGCGTCGAGCCAGCGCCTCGGCTGCTTCCGGAGGAAGAGGAGCGTCGCCGCGTCGAGCGCGAGGAGCACGGCGTGGAAGAGGGCGAGCCGCATCGCGGCCATGGTGCCACGGCTCGCCCTCCGGGGCTCAGAGCCTCGCCGCGACCTCCGTGCCCTGCTTGATCGCGCGCTTCGCGTCGAGCTCGGCGGCGAAATCGGCGCCGCCGATCACGTGGTAGCGCGGATCGGCGACCTCGCCCTTCTCGTTCACGGGGAGCAGGTCGCGCACGGAGTCCTGGCCGGCGCAGACGACGACGGTGTCGACCGGGAGCACCTTCACGAGCCCGTCGTGGCGGATGTGGAGGCCCTGGTCGTCGACCTTCAGGTACTCGACGCCGCCGAGCATGTGGACGCCCTCGCGATCGAGGACGATCTTGTGCACCCAGCCGCTCGTCTTGCCCGGGCCCGAGCCCATCTTCTTGCCCGCGGGCTTGCGCTGGAGGAGCCAGATCTCGCGGCGCGGCGGATGCTTCTCCGCGGCGAGGAGGCCGCCTTCCTTCGTGACCTTCGGGTCGACGCCCCAGGCCTTCTCCCAGGCCTCCGTGCTCTGGTTCACGTCGTGGAGCAGGAACTCCGAGACGTCGACGCCGATGCCGCCCGCGCCGATCACCGCGACGCGCTGCCCGACGGGCCTCTTGTCGCGGAGCACCTCGGCGTACGAGAGGACCTTCGGATGGTCGAGGCCCTCGATGCGCGGCCGCCGCGGCACGACGCCCGTCGCGATCACGACGGAGTCGAAGCCCTCGAGGTCCTTCTTCTCGGCCTTCGTGCCGAGCTTCACCTTCACGCCCGACGTCTCGAGCCGCTTCGTGAAGTAGCGGATGGTCTCGCGGAACTCCTCCTTGCCGGGGATCGCCGCCGCCATGCGGAACTGCCCGCCGATCGAGTCCGAGGCCTCGAAGAGCGTGACGTCGTGGCCCCGCTCGGCCGCCGTCGTCGCCGCGGCGAGGCCCGCCATGCCGCCGCCGACGACGGCGACCTTCTTCTTCCGCTTCGTGGGCAGGACGACGAGCTCGGTCTCGTGGCAGGCGCGCGGGTTCACGAGGCAGCTCGCGCGCTTCAGCGAGAAGGTGTGATCGAGGCAGGCCTGGTTGCAGGCGATGCAGGTGTTGATCTCGTCCGCCTTGCCGGCCGCGGCCTTGTTCACGAAGTCCGAGTCGGCGAGCAGCGGGCGCGCCATGGAGACCATGTCGGCGTCGCCGCTCGCGAGGATCTCCTCGGCGACCTCGGGCGTGTTGATGCGGTTCGAGGCGCAGACGGGGATCTTCAATTCCTTCCGCATGCGCGCCGTGACCTCGCGGAAGGCGCCGCGCGGCACGGAGGTGACGATCGTCGGGACGCGCGCCTCGTGCCAGCCGATGCCGGTGTTGAGGAGGTTCACGCCGGCCGCCTCGAGCGCCTTCGCGGCGGTGACGATCTCCTCCCAGGTGTTGCCGCCCTCGACGAGGTCGATGAGCGAGAGGCGGTAGATGACGAGGAAGTCGTTCCCGACGGCCTCGCGAACGGCCTTCACGATCTCGGCCGGGAAGCGCACGCGGTTCTCGATTGGGCCGCCCCAGCGATCCGTGCGTCGGTTCACGCGCTTGCAGAGGAACTGGTTCAGGAGGTAGCCCTCGCTGCCCATGATCTCGACGCCGTCGTAGCCGGCCTCGCGGGCGAGCTTCGCGCAGCGCGCGTAGTCCTCGATCGTCGAGAGGATGAGCTTCTCGCTCATCGCGCGCGGCTTGAACGGATTGATCGGCGACTTCACCGCCGAGGCCGAGACCTGGAAGGGGTGGTAGCCGTAGCGGCCCGCGTGGAGGATCTGCATCGCGATCTTCCCGCCCTCGGCGTGCACGGCGCTCGTCACGCGCCGGTGGTTCAGCACGTCGAGCTTGGTGTTCAGCGTGCCTCCGGCCGGGAGCAGCCACCCCTGGCGGTTCGGCGAGATGCCGCCCGTGACGATGAGCCCCACGCCGCCGCGCGCGCGCTCGGCGAAGTACGCCGCGAGCTTGCCGTAGTGGAAGAAGCGGTCCTCGAGGCCCGTGTGCATCGAGCCCATGAGCACGCGGTTCTTCAGGGTGATCGGGCCGAGATCGATCGGCGAGAGCAGGGTGGGGTAGGAATTCGTCATCGCGGGCCTCGGAATCCTTCAGGAATTCAATCTGAACGGTGTTAAGTATAGGTTTGGTCTTAACGGTGTCAAGATAGGCCCACCGATGTCCGGCCCCCGCTACCACCACGGCGACCTCCGACCGACCCTCCTGCGCGAAGCGACGACGATGCTCCGCGAGGGAGGCGTCGAGGCCCTCACGCTCCGCAAGCTCGCCGAGCGCGCCGAGGTCACTCCGCCCGCGCTCTACCACCACTTCCGCGACAAGAACGATCTGCTCTGCGCGATCGCCGAGCGCGGGTTCGCCGAGCTCGACGCCTGCGTCACGCCGACGACGGTGGACGACGGGACGAGCCTCGAGGAGCGCCTCTCGCGCTTCGTCCACGCCTACGTCGGCTGGGCGGCCGAGCATCCGGAGAGCTACGACCTGATGTTCGGTCGGACGATCTGGAAGATCGGGCGACCCACCGACTCGCTGCGCGCCGTGGCCTTCGGGACGTTCCGCAAGTACGTGGAGCAGGTCGAGGGGCTCGTCGGGACCGTCGCGCTCCCCGAGGGGACGAACGTGCTGCGCGTCGCGCAGGGGAGCTGGGCCATGCTGCACGGCCTCGTGCGGCTCCGGATCGACGGCATCTACCTCGACACGGGCAACCTCGACGCGATGGCCGAGGAAGCGGTGCGCTTCCTGCTCGGGAGGCTACGGCTGCTCGAGCGCGGCGTGGTCTGAGGCCTCGACGCCCGTCGCGACGAGATGCACGACGCCGAAGGCGCGCGCCTCCGCGATGCGGCCTTCGAACGACGCGGGCACGTGGCGGAGCATCGGCGAGTCGCCGAGGACGATCAGCGCGTCGCAATGGCGTCGCGCGGCTTCCGCGACGAGCGTTCCGAGCTCGTCGCCGCGGAGCACGTGCATGCGCGGTCGCGGCTCGAGCTGGGCGACGAGGCCGTCGATCCGCGCGTCCTCCGTGCCCTCGATCCACTCCGTCCGGCAGACATCCGTCCGCCCGACGAGCGAACGCTCGACGAAGCCGGGATCGGCTCCGGAGAGCGTCGCGAGCGCGTGCACCCGGTCGGCCGCGAGGAGGGGCCGTCCGTGGCGCGAGAGCTCCTTCACATGGGCGAGGGCGTGCGCGCTCTCGGCCGCGACGATCAGGGAGAGCGCCGTGGCGAACGACGTCGCGAGTGCCGCTCGCCCTTCGCGGACGAGCCGTTCGAGGCCGAGGGCGATCGCGCACGCGGCGAGGGCCCAGAGCCAGGACGTGTAGCGAGGCCAGAAGGAGAGCGGCTGCAGCGCGAAGCAGGCGCCCGTGGCGAGCGCGAGGGTGACGAAGGCGCGCGGGAACGTCGGGTCCCGTCGCACGCGGACGAGGGCGGCGATCGCCGCCGGCAGGCCGAAGAGCGCGAAGGCGTAGCCGAGGCCGGCGAGCCGATCGTCGAAGTCGCGCGCGGGGCCGAAGGGCTCGAGCCAGACGGTCGGGGGGCGCAGCATGCGGGGCATCGACGCGAGCTCGGGGGGCAGGTTCGACGCGCTCGAGAGGACGGCGTCGAGGGAGCCCTCGCCTCGGAACACGAGATGTCCGAGGAGTCGGACCTCGACGGGGTAGATCGGGTTGCCCGTGTGCACCACGTTGCGGACGACGAAGAACGTTCCCGGGAGCGCGGCGGCCATCAGCACGGGCAGCTCGCGAAGGACGCGTCGTACCCCGAACGCGCGTGCGCGCTCGACGGCCCCGAGGCCGAGCACTGCGACCGCGAAGCCGATGCCGTTCGCCTTGATCGCGAGGACGAGCGCCGTGGCGAAGCCGAGGGCGACGAGACGGGGCGTCGTCGCGCGCGCCTCGTGCACCCAGCGAGCGACGAGCACGAAGAGCGTGGCGACGGAGCCCGCGAACGCGGCGTCGACGTAGCCGCTCGGTCCGTTGAGCAGGTGGATCGGGACGAGCAGGAAGAGGCCGGCCGCGAGGGCCGCGTGGCCCCTCGAGACGCCGAGCTCGCGGAGGAAGCCGCCCAGGGCCGACGCGCCCATCGCCACGAAGAGGGGCGCGAGCGCGTCGACGAAGTCGAAGGTGGACGTGGCCCGCGCGACGAGCGCCGCGATCGCCTCGAGCCCGAGCGGATAGCCGTTGCGGAGCGCGTCGTCCCCGTCGACCCAGGCGAGCCCGCCGGCCTCGAGCCAGTCGGCGATCGTCGGGAGCCGGTATTCGAGGGCGTCGTACGCGCCGACCGGCAGATGCCATGCGAGCAGGAGGACGATCGCCAGGGCGACGAGCCCGATCGCGCGGAGCGCGAGGCCGACGGATTCCGAGCCCGACCCTCGGTCGTCCGCGTCGACCGGGGCCTCGGCGGCGCGGCCGACGGCGGCGCCGGCCGTGGCGGCCACGAGGAGCCACACCGTGGACAGGGTGGTCGAGCCGAGGAGCGGCACGCGGATCACGGTCGCGAGCACCACGCCGGCGAGCGCGGTGTAGGCGGTGACCAGCCACGCGAAGGCGAGCGGCATCATCGCCGTGGTCCTCCCGTGGCTCCGGCCGGACTTCGCATGGACCCGTTGTGACGCAGGCTTCGGGCCTCGCCAAGTCGAGGTAGGATGCGGGCCCATGAGGAAGCTGCCGCGCGATCCCGCGAACGACTACACCCACGCGATGGCCGAGGCGCGTCGCACGATCGTCACCGAGGAGACGGGCGCTTCGCTCGAGCACGTCGGTCGCTTCTCCGTCGATCCCTCCACCCTCCCCGGGAACGTCGAGAGCTTCGTCGGCGTCGCGCAGGTCCCGATCGGCATGGCGGGGCCCCTCCTCGTCGACGGCGAGCATGCACGCGGCGAGTTCTACGTGCCGATGGCGACGACCGAGGGAACGCTCGTCGCGAGCTACAGCCGCGGCATGCGCCTCACGCGGGAGGCCGGGGGCATCAAGACCACGGTGATCGACGACGCCATGCAGCGCGCCCCGATCTTCGTCTTCGAGGACGCACGCGCCGCGCGCGCCTTCGGCGAGTGGGTCGTGGCGAATTTCGCGGAGATCAAGGCGAAGGCCGAGGAGACGACGCGCTCGGGCGAGCTCCGGAACATCGAGCAGTACGCCGTGGGCAAGATGCGCTGGCTCCGCTTCGACTTCACGACGGGCGACGCGGCCGGCCAGAACATGGTCAGCAAGGCGACCCGCCACGCCTGCATGTGGATGCTCGAGCAGGGGATCCCCGGCCTCGAGCACTTCTCCCTCGCGGCGAACCTCGACACGGACAAGAAGCATTCGCACCTCAACACGCTGCACACGCGGGGCAAGCGCGTGGTGGCGGAGGTCACGCTGCCGCCCCGTCTCCTCGAGGAGGTCATGCACACGACCGGACTCGCGCTGCACAAGCAACGGCAGCTCTCGAACATGGGCGCGATGCTCGCGAATTCGGTGAGCAACGGCGCGCACTTCGCGAACGGGATCACCGCGATCTTCATCGCCTGCGGCCAGGACGTCGCCAACGTCGCCGAGTCCTCGGCCGGCTTCGTCCACCACGAGCTCCGCGACGACGGGAGCTACTATTTCTCGGTCACCATCCCGTCCCTCGTCGTGGCGACCTACGGGGGCGGCACGGGGCTCGCGACGCAGCGCGAATGCCTCGACGTCCTCGGCTGCTACGGCAGGAACAAGGTCCGGAAGCTCGCGGAGATCGTCGCCGCGACGGTGCTCTGCGGAGAGCTCTCGCTCGCGTCCGCGATCGTGTCGGACCAATGGGTCTCGAGCCACGATCAGTACGGACGCAACCGGCCCTGACCGAGGCGGACCCTCAGGGGGTGAGCGGCGGCAGCACGGCGGTCAGGTCCACGTTCGCCGCCAGCGTGTACGGCAGCTGGTACGAGCCGTGTCCGTCGAGGTTCATCGTGTAGAAGCCTCCGCCGGCGACGCCGTTCTTGATCTCGAGGTCGCCGTACTCGACGGTGCCCGAGTACGCGATGTCCGTGATCGAGCGGCTCCCGTAGAAGAGGAAGTGGAGCTCGTTGCGCATGTGCCCGTCGCCGAGGAGGTTCACGTAGGTGTCCTGCTCGCCGTCCTCGACGACGCCCGTCAGGTCCTCGAAGTTCGTGAACGTGATGAAGGTGTTCGGACGCAGCGTGTCCTCCACGAGGACGGTGAACTGGTTCTGGACGAGGCCCTTGAACGTCCCGGGCGAGCCCGCGTACTGCGTCATGCCGGCGCTGCCGAAGCCGAGCAGCCGGGCCTGCGAGGTGAACTGCGGCATGAGGAAGACGCGGAGGATGTCGCTCGCTCCTTCCATGGTGTCGGGGTCGAGCCGATGGATGACGGTGTAGAGGCTTTCGTACCGATGCGTCTCGCCGCCGAGCGTGACGAGGAGCGTCGAGCCGTCCGCCTGGAGGGCGAGGTTCTCCGTGAGCGGCGGCGAGTGGTCCGTCCGGATCGAGCCGTCGCGATCGAGGATCTTCCGCTCGGGCTGGTAGTCGAAGCGGAACTCGGCGTCGTAGACGAACGAGCCCTCGCCGTTCGCGTCGAGGACGTACTTGCCCACGGCGAACTGGGTGCTGCTGTCGCGCTCGACGGTGCCGTGCGCGAAGCAGCGATCGTCGGCGAGCGTCACCACGCCGGAGGAGGTGCGGTCCCCGATGAGCAGGATCTCCGTGCCGGTGTCCGTCGAGCGCATCCAGGTGGCCGCGGGCGTCGTGCAGGCGCCGACCACGTCGCGCTTGCGGTGGAGCGGGTGGATGCCCGATTTGTCGCAGCCGACGAGCAGGCCGAGCGCGGCGATCAGGACGGGGACCAGGGCGGTGGGTCGCGAGATCGTCATGCGTACTTCCTTCAGCGGCGGAAGCCGAGCGTGATCGAGCCGCTGAGCGGGGTCGTCAGGACGGCCCGGTTCGCGTGGTCGATGAAGTCGAGGGGATCGAGCGCCAGCATCAGCTGCGCCGCGAGGTAGAGCGAGCGATGGGGCAGCCACTCGAGGCGGCCCACGCCGCCGAAGCCGCCGGTGATGAGCTCGATCGGAGAGACCTCGGGGCCCCGCGCCCGCAGCGTCTGCACGTGGAGGCCGCCCGCGTAGACCATGACGAGCTCGGGTCGGATCACGTGCCGGTAGGCGGCCATGAAGGTGAAGTCGAAGCCGTAGTGATCGTCCGTGTAATCGGTGCGGAGGCTGCCGCGCCAATCGCCCGACGGGCCGTTCATGCGGCCCCACAGGGGGAAGTAGCTCTCGGCGTGGAGCGCGAAGCCCCACTTCCGACCGATGAAGTAGTCGAAGACGATCGCCGGGCCGTGCATCGCGTACCGGTCCGAGGTCTGCGTACGGAAGAGCGTCGCGTGGTAGCCCATGCCGAGCGCGAGCGTCCTCACGCGGGGCGGTCGAGGCGGGGGGGCGGCCGCGGCCGGCGTCGCCTCCGTCGTCGCGGCCTGCGTCGTCGCGGCCTGCGTCGTCGCGGCCTGCGTCGTCGCGGCCTGCGTCGTCGCGGCCTCCGTCGCGCCGGCGTCCTCCGAGGCGGGTGAGGTCGGGGGGCTGGCGGGGGCCTCGTCCGCCCTCGCGGAGGCCGACCACGACGCCAGGGCGAAGACGACGATGAGAGCTCGCGACTGCACGGAAACCGTCCTGGGCGCCGTCCGGTACGCGCCGTATGTCGACGCACGATGCGAGCCCGATGACACTATAGGCAAGAGTTGAACCGAGGTCAACGTTTCGCCTGCGACACCTCGCGGCCTGGATTCGTACCGATTCGAGGCCGATTCAGCGGATCCAGGTCTCGCCCCGCGCCCGAGCGCTCCGGCCTTGGGCGTCGACCAGCACGAGGTGGCCGCGTAGGCCACGGGAGGCTCCGCTCCTCCCGGGTCGGGAGTCCCCGCAATGCGTCCCGCCCTCGGTGCCCCGCGAGCGCAGCTCGGTCCCGCCCCGGGGCACCTCGAATTCGACCCAGCCGCCGAAGCCCGCCGGCGCGAGGAAGGCCCGGACGATCCCGGGCGGGAGCGGACGATCGAGCGTGAGCGTCGTGTCCCAGCTCCGCGCTCGTCCCCACATCCGCTCGGGGCCGACCTGCTCCGTGTGACGGACGCGGAGGACCTCCACGGCCGTCGGAGGCGCGGACGACGCGCCGCCGAACGCGAGCGTCGGCGGCTCGTTCGGCGGGCCGCCGACGTTCGCATCCCACCCTTCGAGGCGGTACTCGCCCGCGTCGGGCGTCGAGGCGGGCACGAGCCGCACGAGGCCGCCTCCAATCGTCTCGGCGCGGAGCGGGATCCGAGACGCGCCCTTCGCGAGGGCCGCGTCGTTCAGCGTCGCGCCGCGGTCGTCGCTCCACTGCGCACGCGGGCCGACGGGCGAATAGCCGCTCTCGATCGTGGCGAGGAGGGCCGCGTCGCGCGGGAGCCGCGCGCCGAGCGGCGTGACCAACGAAGCGAACACGCGCGGCGCCGGGCAGGTCGCCGAGCCGCGCGAAGGCAGGGCGACCATCGTCGCCGCGCCCGCCATCGCACCGAGGAACGCCCGTCGACCGATCGTCATCTCCGCCTCCGCTCCCGAGCATACGCCGCCCCCATCGCGATCTGCCCCGTCGGGCGTGCGCGGGCGTGCCAGAATCCCCCGCGCACGATGCTTCCCTTCCGCCCCTTCGGGGTCCTCCACGCCACCATCGTCCTCGGCACCTTCGCGGCGGCCTTCGCGCTCTACGCGCTCGGACGCTCGCCGCGCTCCGAGGGGATGCGTCACCGCATCGCCGTCGCGCTCGCCCTGCTCAACGGCTCGATGTACCTGTGGACGACGGCGCTCGAGCTCTCGGAAGGCCGCTGGACGCCGCGCGAAGGTCTGCCCTTCCACCTCTGCGACCTCTCCGCGTTCGTGGTGGCGCACGCCCTCGTGACCCGGAATCCGCGCACGTTCGAGCTCGGCTACTACCTCGGCGCCATCGGGGGCCTCGCCGGCCTCGCCCTGCCGCAGGTGACGCGGATCGACTCGTACTTCGTCCCCTTCTTCACGTGGCACGCGCTGCTCTTCGTGAGCCCCGTCTACCTCGTGGGCGCGTACGGCCTGCGGCCCAGGCTGCGAGGAATCCCCGAGACCCTGCTCGTGACCGCCCTGCTCGCCCTCCCCATCGGCGCGATCGATCACGCGCTCGGCGCGAACTACATGTTCCTCCGCGCGAAGCCCCGCGGGGCCGAGGCGTTCCCGGGCGCGTGGCCCTACTACCTGCCGCTGATGCTCGCCTTCGGCGGTGTCGGCCTCTTCCTGCTCTGGCTGCCCTTCGCGCGAGAAGCGCGTCGCGGAGCCCTCGATCCCTCGGAGCCCGAGTCCCCGTGAGCCGTTTCCATCCGTACCAGAAGGACGTCGTCGATACCGCGCGGAAGCTCGTGCAGAAGGGCTATCTCATGGCGACCGGCGGCAACCTCTCGGTGCGCATCCCCGGCGAGAACGCCTTCGCCGTCACGCCCTCGAACTACGACTACGCGAAGATGGAGCCCGAGGACGTCTGCGTCCTCCGGCTCGACGACCTCCGTCCGATCGAGTCGCGACGTCGACCGTCGGTGGAGAGCGCCATGCACGCGGGAATCCTCCGGGCGCGCAAGGACGTCCACGCGGTCGTCCACACGCATCAGGTGGCCGCGAGCGCGCTCTCGTTGATCCGCGAGCCGATCCCGGCGCTCTTCGACGAACAGGCGAGGTTCCTCGGCCGCTCCGTCGAGATCATCCCCTACATGCCTTCGGGGACCTCGTTCCTCGTCGCCGTGACGAGCCTCCGCGTGCGGAGCCGGAACAACGCCTACATCCTCGCGAACCACGGCGCGCTCGCCCTCGGCCCCACCACCGAGCGGGCGATGCACAACGTGGAGATCCTCGAGAAATGCGCCGAGGCCTACCTGCTCGCGCTCCGCACGGGGCGGAAGCCGCGCCGCCTCCCGTGGCTCGTCCGCGAGCGGTGGTTCCGCATGCTGCGCGAAGACCAGGCGATGGCCGAGCGCGGAATCACGAGCGATCGCGGCGAGTGAGCCGCGTGCGATCGCGGTCGGCTCAGTCGTCGAGGACCTCGCGCACGGCGCGGAGGAGATCGGCCGCGCCGTAGGGCTTCGGCAGGAGTCGGACCTGCCGCGAGGTCAGGAACTCGTCCGGCAGCGCGCCGCCGGTGTACCCGCTCGCGAAGAGCACCTTCACGTCCGGCCGCCGCGCGACCAGTTTCTCGTAGACCTCGCGACCGTTCAGGACCGGCAGCACGGAATCGAGGACCACGAGGTCGATCGCGTCCGCCTCCGCCTCGAAGAGGCGGACGGCTTCCTCGCCATCGCTCGCCACGAGGATCGGATGCCCCGCCGTCTCGAGGATCTGGCAGGCCACGTCGCGGACGAGCTCGTCGTCCTCGACGAGGAGCAGACGCTCGCTCCCTCGCGGCGGCGCGACCAGGCCGGCCGGCTCTTCACGCGCCTCGGGCTCGCCCTCGGCCTGCGGCAGGTGCACGTGGAACGTCGAGCCGCGTTCGGGCGCGCTCTCGACCTCGAGGAAGCCGCCGTGCTGCTCCACGATGCCGTACACGACCGAGAGACCGAGGCCGGTGCCCGAGCCCGTGGGCTTCGTCGTGAAGAAGGGCTCGAAGATGCGCTCGCGCACCTCGTCCGGGATGCCGAGCCCCGTGTCCGAGACCGAGATCCGCACGTAGCGTCCGGGCCGGGCCCCGGGGATCGCGGCGGCCTTCGCCCCGTCGACGGTCTGCACGGTGGTGCGGACCGCGATCCGGCCGACCCCGACGATCGCGTCGGCCGCGTTCACCGTCAGGTTCACGAGCACCTGCTCGAGCTGGGCCGGATCCGCACGCACGAGGCCGGCCTCCGTCCCGAGCTCCACGTCGAGCTCGACCGCTTCGCGCACGAGGCGGCGGAGGAGCAACGAGACGTCCGAGACGAGGTCGTTCGGCCGCAAGAGCGTCCGACGCGTCGGCTCCTGCCGCGAGAAGGCGAGGAGCCGTCGCGTGAGCTCGCCGGCACGTCGGGCCGCGCGCGCGACGAGGGCGAGCGACTCGCGGGCGCGTGCGGGATCCTTCTCGAGATCGTTCTCGGCGAACGTCGTCGCGCTCCCGATCACGGTGAGGAGGTTGTTGAAGTCGTGCGCGATCCCTCCGGCGAGCAGACCGATCGACTCGAGCTTCTGCGCGTGCTGGAGCTGCCGCTCGAGGGTCGCCTTCGCCTCCTCCGTGCGCCGCTCCTCCGTGACGTCGCGGATGCTCCCCCAGAGGCGGTGCAGCCGGAGGTCGCGGACCACGGCGAACGACTCGATGACGAGGTTGCGTCGGCCCGCCGGCGTCGGCAGCTCGACTTCCTTCGCGACGCGCTCGAAGCCGTTGTCGCGGAGCATCGTGTAGACGATCCGGATGCCGGCCTCCGGCGTGATCGCGATCTCGCGCATCCGCTTGCCGAGCATCTCCTCGGGGCCCGGGACGCCGCGCCTCCGCGCGTAGGCGAGGTTCGCCTCGACGAGGACCATGTCCCGGATCCGCTCGAGCTGCGTCTCGAGGGGCGTGTCGATCGGAATGCCCTCGACCGACTCGTAGCACCAGAGCGAATCGGTGGTTCCCTGGATCAGGGAGCGCAGGCGGTCCTCCGCCTCCGCGCATCGGGCGGCGAGCTCGATGCGGGCGATCGCCGCCGCGACGCCGCGGGCGAGCATTCGGAAGCCCATGTGCAGGAGGGGGGCCCCGTCCGAGTCGTCGGGGAGCTCGACGCCGAAGCAGCCCCGGACCTCCCCGTCGAGGCAGATCGGGTAGAGGAGGCGCACGACGCTCACCGGGTCGGAGGCGCCCTCGAAGGCCAGGGCGCGCGACGGGCCGCGGACGACGCGCTCCTCGCCCTCGAGCAGCGACGCGAGCTCGTCCGGACAGATCGGCTCGTCGGACGTGAGCTCGAGGAGCCCGCGCGAGGGAGTCGCGACGAAGCGATGGCGCAGGAGCCCCCGCGTGGCGCGTCGCTCGGAGGACCAGGCGACGCAGGCTCCGACGAGCCCCACGCCTTCGACCAGACGGCGATAGGTCTCGTCGAGCGTGCGCTCGAGCGCGCCGCGCTCCCGCACGACGGCGAGCTCCGAGAGCGCGTCGAAGACGATCCGCTCGAGGTTGCCGAGGCCCGTACTCACGCGGCGACGATACACCGATCGCCGCGGCGCGAACCACGGCGATCGGTCGTTCGTCGACCCGGGCGGTCCGCCCGCCCTCGGCCGCTCAGGCCTGGATGCTCTGGGCCGCGGCGCTCGCCCTCTTGCCGAGGAAGATCTCGTGCTCGACCTGGAGCTCGCGGACGCCCTTCGTCGTCTCCTGCTGCGTGAACTTGCGCTCGACGTGGTGCGGCCGCGCCACCTTGCAGTAGGCGTTCATCAGGTCGTCGAGCATCGCGAGGAGCTTGTCGTTCGACACCGGGAGCTCGAAGCCGTTGCGATCCGCCAGATGGGCGATCTTCCGGATGACGGAGCCTCCGAAGTCGAAGACGTCGATGCCGAGCTCGGCGAGGTCGTCCTCCATCGAGGGGATGAGGCCGACGGCCGGCAGGACCATCGCGAGGCGCTTCATCTGCCGGACGGGGTTCTTCCGCTCGCTCTCCGTGAGCGGGAACTCGCGGAAGTAGTTGTTCGGCAGGCCGGTGTGGCGCGACTCGTCGAGGTGGAAGAGGCGCAGGATCTCGAGGCCCGGGAGGTGGCTCATCATGCCGAAGAGGCCGAGGGCGATGCCCTCGACGAGCACGTTCAT
This sequence comes from Polyangiales bacterium, assembly GCA_046351215.1. GTDB lineage: Bacteria > Myxococcota_A > Polyangia > Polyangiales > Houyiibacteriaceae > JAXLYX01. The sequence continues at coordinate 257,121 of JAXLYX010000008.1, forward strand.
GCCGAAGAGCTTCTCGAGTCCCTCGGCCTTGTACACGCGCTCGAGCAGGACGTACTCGAAGCCCGTGAGGCGCGGGATGGGGACGTCGAAGGCGTGGAGGAGCTCGCGCAGGACGAGGAAGTGCTTGGCCTCCTCGAGGACCTGCATCGTCAGCGCGGCGCGCGCGCCCGTGCTCTTCACCTGCGCGAGGAGCTCGGCCGAGACGAGCCAGGCGTAGGCCTCGCCGTGACCGATCGCCGAGAGGACGGAGACGATCGCCTGCTTCTCGCGGACCGTGTACTCGCGGTTCAGGAGCTCCTTGTACTCCTTCGTCGAGAGGCGCTGGACGGCGGCCTTCTCGTCGTCGTTCATGGCGCGGAAGGCCATGTCGTGGAGCTCCTTCTCGACCTGCGTGCAGTCGTGGAAGTCGAGGAAGGGCGCGTGGTCCTGCGCCTTCCACAAGAGACGCAGGCTCTTGTCGTAGTGCTTCTTGCGCATGACCTCGCCGGGGCCGCCGACGAACTCGTAGTTCACGTCGTCGTAGTTGGCCTTGCGACCGCCGAGGCCGATCTTGCCGAGCAGCTCGTCGCTGCGACGCACGACCCAGTTCACCGCTTCCTCGGTGCGCTTCACGTTGGTCGTCGTCCGCGGGCTCACTTCGATCTTGTCGAACCGCATGGTTCCCACCTCTGGCTACGGAGGGGGGGAGCGGGCGGCGGCGACCCACGTCCCCGCACCTCGTCCCCGAGTTCCATCACTTGTTGGAAGAATGTGCTCGCCCGAGGTCGTTTGGCAAGTCTTCGATGCACGACCTCGTGCTACACGGGGGAGACCGATGGCCCAGGCGAAGCGTCCGACGACAGGCAAGGGGGGCTCCAAGGGGAGCGGCGCAGAGGCGAGAGGCTCGGCCCGACGTCCGCGTCCGGGGGCGGCGAGCAAGTACGCAACCCCTCGGAATCGCAGGGCGGATGGGCTCGCGACCCGGGCGCGTGTGCTCGAGGCCGCGGCCGAGGTCTTCGCGCGGGACGGCTTCGAGGGGACCTCGCTCCGGGGGATCGCCGAGACCGCCGGAATCGACATCGCGACCCTCAAGTACCACTTCGGCGACAAGGCCGCGCTCTTTTCCGAGGTGTATCGGGACGGCTACGAACACTTCCAACAAGCGTTGGGACCGCAGTTGCTCCGGGTGCCCCTCGCGCGGAACTCCGAGGAGCTCGAGAAGGAGGTGAAGACCCTCCTCGAGAAGGCCTACGACTACCTCGAGGCGCACGAGCGCTTCGTCCGGCTCTGGCTCTTCCGGCTGCTCGAGCGCCCGTCGTCGGTCGAGCTCGGCGCCGAGGAGGCGGCCCGCTCGAACGTCATGGCGCTGCTCCAAGCGGCGGTCGGCATCCTCCACGAACGGAAGCTCGTTCGGGACATCGACGTCCCGATCCTGGTGCTCCTCGTCGTGACCGGCCTGCCCTCGATGATGCTCGGCGCGAAGAGCCGCCCGGGCATGCTCGGCGAGCCGACGCTGCCGCCGCGCGAGCGCTTCGTCGGCTTCTTCGTCGAGCTGCTGAAGCGGCAGCTCCTCCCGGGCCCGGGCGGCGAGTAGCGCCTAGAGGTGGGAGTGGCGCGCGATGCGGTAGCTCCGCGCGTAGCCGTCCTCGAGGCAGGTCAGGGTCACGCGGAAGAGGCCCGAGGCGTCGCATTCGAAGCGCTCCTCGATCTCCGGCCCCTCGCGCTCGAGCCGACGCGCGGGCAGCGTGGCCAGGTCGGGGTGGTCGCGCAGCGCGGGATCGAAGGCGAAGACCACGTCGTCCCAGGGCGAGACGAGGCCGTCGGGCCGGCCGTCGCGGAGCTCCGTGCACTCGACGAAGCGGAAGCGGCCGATGTCGTGCATGGGGCGGTACCGACGCGTCGTGACGATCTCGGGCTCGCGCGGCGAGGGCAGCTTGGTGTCCTTCGCGAAGATCGGATCGAAGGAGACCTCCCGCCCCGCGTCGGTCTCGCGGAACACGCCGAAATGGCGCGTGAGGCAGTCGGTGAGCGTGAAGCCGGCGCCCTCGTCGAGGAAGCAGGCGAGGCCGATCGCGGTCGCCGCGTGCGGATGCGGCGAGCGCTTCACGCGCGGCTGGCCGTAGATTTCGCGCAGACGCTTGCCGACGAGCGGGAGGCTGCTCGCCCCGCCGACGACGTAGAGGCCGGCGAGATCCTTCGCCGAGAGGCCCTCCTCGCTCGTGCCGCGGGGAGCGGACAGCACGGTGTCGATCACCGAGAGCGTCCGCTCGACGAGCGGGACGCAGGCCTCGTTCACCTCGTCGATCGAGAGGGTCACGGGCTCGTGCCCGATCGGCGAGAGGTCGACGACGAGCTTGCGGCTCTGGGGGACGAGCGCCTCCTTCGGATGCCGCACCTGCTCGAGGAGCGCGGGGCGCGCGGCGTCGTCGACCGACGCCACACCCGCCTTCGCGAGCGCGAGCGCGAGGATCGCCGCGTCGAAGTCGTCGCCGCCGAGGCGTGCGATGCCGGCGCTCGCGACGACCTCGTTGGCGAGGCCGGACATGTGGACGAGCGAGGCGTCGAAGGTGCCGCCGCCGAGGTCGTAGACGAGCACGTGCTCGCGCCGGCTCGTCAGCGTGCGACGGAAGCGATGGCCGTACTCGAAGCCCGCGGCCGAGGGCTCGTTCAAGAGGCCGAGGACCTCGAAGCCGGCGCGACGGAACGCGTCGAGCGTGAGGAAGCGTTGGTCGGACGTGGCGTGCGCCGGCACGCTGACCGCGACCTCGAGCGACTCCCCCTCGAGGCCCGCGTTCGATTCCTCGAGCAGCGCCTTCTTCAACCGTGCGAGGTAGCCCGTGAAGAGCTCGGCGATGCGGAAGGTGGAGGCGCCCACCACGAGCTCCGAGAGCGGACCCGCGTCCTGCACGAGCCGCTTGAACGAGCGGAACATCGTGAAGTCGGGATCGGCGGCGACCTCTTCGGCGTCGTGCCCGTACCGCACCTCGCCGTCGCCCGCGCGGATCGCGATCACCGACGGGAAGGCATCGCCCCACTCGAACGACGCGATCGGGTAGTTCCCCCGATCGACGAGCGCGATCACGGTGTGGGTGGTGCCGAAGTCGATGCCGAGGCGCATGACGGGGAGACCGTATCACGACTCCACGGGCGGAGAGCCACGCCCCGGCGGACCTGGCCGGACCGGCCTCACCAGGGCAGGACGGAGCCGTCCGCGTGGAAGAACGTGCCGCTCGTGCTGCCGTCGAGGGAATCGATGCGGGCCACGAGGAGGCGGGCGCTCTCCTCGGGCTCGATCAAGCCCTGATGTCCGGTCATGCGCGTGCGGACGAAGCCGGGGTGCAGGATCGCGACGTGCACGCCGCGCGGGGCGAGGTCGAGCGCGAGCGACTTGCCGGCGGCGTTCAGCGCGGCCTTGCTCATCCGGTAGGCGTAGTAGCCGCCGCTCCCGTTGTCGCCGATCGAGCCCATGCGGCTCGTGAGCAGGGCGAGCTTCGCGCCCTTGCCGAGACGGGGCGCGAGGGCGCGCGCGAGGCGCAGGGGCGCGAGCGCGTTCACCTCGAAGTGGCGACGGATCGTGTCCTCGTCGAAGGTCTCGAGCGAGTCCGACTCCAGGATGCCGGCCGCGAGCACGACGAGGTCGAGCCTCCGCCCTTCGAGGGCCGCGAGGAGCGCCTCGAGCCCCTCGGCCTGCGTGACGTCGACGTTCTCGACGAGCTCCGCGCCCGACGCGCGGAGCTCGGGGCTCGCGTCGCGGCAGGTGGCGATCACCCGCGCTCCGCGGGAGAGGAAGAGACGCGCCATCGCGAGACCGATGCCCCGGTTGGCGCCGACGAGGAGGACGGTGGTCATGGGAGGTCGTTGTACCGCGGCCGGCGCCTCCCTCCAATCACCGTCGACGGCGGATGCGGACCCGGACGTCGTGCTTCGGCGGCAGCATCCCGAGGCCGACGCGCGAGAAGTCGAGCGGGGGCTCGCTCGTCGGCACGAGCTCGGTGTCGAGCCAGGCGAGCATCGAGGCGACGAGCACCTTGATCTCGTTCCGCGCGAAGAAGCGCCCCGGGCACATGCTCATGCCGCCTCCGAAGGCGAGCAGAGGCATCGTGAGGCGCTTGCCGCCCTTCTCGAACTGCCGCGCACGGCCGCGCTCGTCGACGAAGCGGTCGTGGCGGAACGACGTCGGCTCCTCGTAGATCTCGCGGTCGAAATGCATGACCCGCGGGTAGAGGAGGATCTCCTCGCCCTTCTTCAGCGGGAGCGACTCGCCCGTCGCGAGCGGGAGCTCGAAGTCCTCGGTCACGACCCGTCCGTTCATCGGGCAGGTGACGAGGCGCATCGCCTCGGAGGTGGCGCTGTCGACGAGCACGAGCCGCCGCAGCGCGTCGCGCGAGAGGGGCTCGGCCTCGCGCGGATCGCCGACCTCGCCCACCACCGAGCGGACCTCGTCGCGCACGGCGTTCTTCGCCGCCTCGTCGCGGAGCAGGTAGTAGAGCGTCCAGAAGGCCGTGGCGACGGTGTTCGCCTGCGAGGCCCAGAGGAGACCGAGGTCGAGGCGCCCCTGCAGCTCTCGTTCGATGCCGTGCTCCCGGTAGAAGGCGTAGCGCGCCTCGAGCACGTTTCCGTGGTCCGGCCCCGGCGAGAGCAGGCGCCGCGCGAGCTCGTCGCGCGAGCGGACGAGCCCCGGCAGGAGGACGGGCGGGATCCCGGCGACCGCGGCCGCGAAGCGGCGATCGACCGTGTCGTAGGCCTCGAAGAGCGAGCGCGAGTAGAAGCCGCGTCCGAAGATCGCCTCGATGCCCGCCGCGAAGAAATGCTCGCTGAGCAGGGCGAGGAGGGGTCGCTCGACGAAGGAGTCGGTGACCTCCTCGGAGATCCGGCGCACGAAGTCGACCTGCATCGCCTCGGAGAGGGCCTGGAGGGCATCGCCCCGCATCTCGCGGCCCGTGAGGCTCGAGAACTCGTGCCAGATCGGGCCGAGGACCTTCGAGGCGGGATAGCCGAAGACGCGACCGCCGATCTCCGCTCCCGATTCTTGGAACCGCAAGCGGTCCTCGGCGAAGACCGTCGGGTAGTCGAAGGGATCGAGGAGGAAGATCCGGTCGCCTCCGGGCATCCTCACGCGGAAGACGTCGCCGTGGCGTGCGCGGCAGGCCGCGATGAATCCGTCGGGATCGCGGCCGAAGGCGAAGGCGTGGCCGACGAAGGGGAGGCCGCCCGGAACCCGGGCCGGGGTCCGCGTTCGTGACGCGCGAGCGCTCGTGTCGCCGCTCGATGCAATGGCGTGATCGGGCATCGCGCCCATCCTGACACCGAGGGGCCTTCCCAGCGCAGGGAAAACGATGCGAACGTTCGCGCCATGACGTCGCCCGTTCGTCCGATCCTTCTTCCCCTCCTCGTGCTCGCGCTCGTCGGCTGCGACGACTCGATCGATTGGGGGACACGCGCCGCGAACGCGTGCACGCCCTCCTTCCACGGCAAGGCGTGGACCTACGACGACGCCACGGCGCCGGGGCCGTACACGGTCGGCATCCTCGATCTGACCTTCGTCGACTCGAGCCGGTCGACACCGGCACACGGCACGTATCCCGGAGCTCCGGACCGCACGCTGCCGACGTGGATCTACTATCCCGCGTCGGGCGTCGCGACGGGCTCGAAGGCGGCCGACGGGCGCCCGTTCCCCATCGTGCTCTACTCGCACGGCTTCTCCTCGACGCGTTCCGAGAACCTCGAGCTCGTGAGCCACCTCGCGAGCCACGGCTTCATCGTGATCGCCCCGACGTTCCCGGTCTCGAACCTCGGCGCGCCCTCGGGCCCGAGCGGCATCGACCTGCCGGAGCAGCCGCGGGATCTGACGTTCCTTCTGAACCAGGCGCTCACGCTCTCCGCCACGCCGGGGCATCCGCTCGAGGGCGCGGTCGACGCGACGCGCGTCGCCGCCGCGGGCGTCTCGCTCGGCGGCATGACGACGCTCCTCGTCACCTACCACACGAGCCTGCGGGATCCGCGGATCGACGTCGCCGTCGCGATGGCCCCGGTGTCGGGGCTCTTCACGCCGACGTTCTACGAGCCCTCGAACGCCCCGCTCCTCGTGCTCCACGGCGACATCGACGCGATCCTCGACTACCGCGTGCACGCCGAGGCGGTGCGGGCGAACGCGCACGCGCCCCGCTCGCTCCTGACGATCGCCGGCGGGACGCATACGGGCTTCACCGCGCTCTCGCACCTCTTCGAGGACGCGACGAACAACGTCGACAGCGTCGGCTGCATGCAGCTCACGATGGGGGGAAGCTCGGATCCGAATCTCATGTACTCGATGTGGATCACGAGCCTCGGCGGCGCGCAGGCCGGCGTCGAGCAGCCCGCGACCGCGAGCGCGTTCTGTCCCGCCACGCTCCCGGACGGCATGCACCCGATCCGCCAGCTCTCGATCACGAGCGCGGCGGCCTACGCGTTCATCGCCTCGTACCTCGACGCGGATCCGATCGTGCGGGATCGCGCCTGCGCGTTCTCGGAGCACACGCTGCCCGAGGAGCCGGAGCTCACGCTCGATCGGAAGTGAGGAGGGCGGTCTTCACCGCGCCCGTCGGTTCTCTTCCCGCCTCCTCAGTCACTCGAGGTGGGATCGAGCGCTTCCTCGATCGTGGCGAGCGGCAGGAACATCCGCCGGGGCCAACCGTCACCCGCGGTGGGTTCGAAGTCGTAGGCTTCGTAGAAGGCGGCGGCCTCCCCATCGAGGGCGTCCACGATCACGCCGACGCAGCCCACGAGGTGCGAGGCGTGGACCACCCGAGCGAGCGCATCGAGCAGGAGCGCCTCGCCGAGACGTCGTCCGCGGGCGCGCTCATCCACCGCGAGGCGGCCGATCAGGGCCACGGGCAGGGGATAGCGTGGCAGCTTGCCGGCGAAGTGGTCTTCGACTTCGTCGGCGCGGACGAGCGCCATGCTCAGCGTGTAGTAGCCGAGGACGGTTGGCAGGTCGGCATCCTCGGCCTCGCGTGCGAGCACGAAGGTGCGACCGATGCCGAGGGACTCGTTCCTTTCGGCGTGGCGCCGGAAGTAGTCGTCTAGGCTGTGCTTCCCGCAGCGGAAGCCGGAGCGGGAATCGTTCGCCTCGAACGGACGGGTTCGATACGAGGTCTCGTCCGAGCTCATCGCTTTCGCTTCGTGGCCGCAGCCCGGAGGCGCGCCCCCGGCTTCTTCGGCGCGGCGAGCTTCTGGCGAATCGACTCGACCTCCTCGGCCGGGACGCGCAGCGCTCGCGGCTGCGCTGCCCATTCGAGGGCCGACAGGGTCGGCGTCGCGAGCTCGCATGCAGGCGTCGCGGCGCCAGGTTCCATGGTGACGAGGCGGCGTCCCCTCCGCACTTCCACGACCGCCTTGAGGAAGAGCGCGAGCGCTTCGTCGATGAGCTGACTGCGGCTGAGGCCGAGCTCGTCGGCGAGCTTCACGGCCGCTTCGCCTCGCCCATCGGGCACGGTGGCTTCGAGTCGCATGGTGGAACCTCTGAGGTAAGAATGAGGGAAAACAGAGGGAACGACAAGAGTCGCCGACGCGCTCTCGAGGGTCGTCCACGGTGCCACCCACGTTTCGCGCCCCGACGCTCGAGGCCCCAGGTGCCGCGATTCGTCCGCTCCCGATGCGCCCTTCCTCCCCACTTCCTCGATGATCCCCGACACTTCCGGTGCGATGTCTGTTGGACTTCGTCCACGTGCCGATCACCGTCCAGCCGTGATCGTGAGTCGTCCCGCCTTCCCGACCCTCGACCGGGCAAGGAGAGCCTCTTCCCTCACCGCCCCCGCTTCACCCGATGCTCGAGCCGCGCGACGAAGCCACCCATGTCGACGTCGAGCGCGCGCACGAGCTCGAACCCGTGGCGCTCGGCGACCCCGCGCATCGTCCGAGGTAGCGGGTCGATCCACACGAGGCGCGCATCGCGCGACGAGACGAGCGCCGCATGCGCGAGGAAGCGCTCGAGCAGCGGGCTGACGTCGCCGCGGTGCACGCGCCGGCCCATCGGCGGATTCGAGAGGATCAGCGTCGGCTTCTCGTCGGGCTGGAAGAGCGTCGCGTCCTCGAGCACGAGCGTGGCCTCGAAGCCCGCGGCCTCGAGGTTCGCGCGCGAGGCCTCGAGCGCCCGCGTGTCGAGGTCCGTTCCGTAGAGACGGCGATAGGGCCCGAGTCGCGCGCGCTCGACGAGCTCGGCGCCCGCGCCGACGAAGGGATCCCAGACGACGTCGTCGGGACGCACCCCGGCGACCCTCGCGATCGCCGCCGCGATCGTCGGATGCGAAGACGCGGGGACGTCGGCCCGTCGCCACGCGAAGCGCGGATCCTCGAAGCCCCGCGGCACGAGCGCGACGCGCGGCTTCCCATCCCGGCCGACGTGCACGCGCGCCTGCCAGGGCGCGTCGCGGGGATCGTTCACGATCCCGTTCGCCGCGAGCTCGCTCGCGATCTTCCAGGTGGTCGCACGCCTCGCGCGTGCGTCCTCCCAATCGATACGGACGCGCGGCTCGCCCCGCGTGAAGAGCGCGAGCAGCGTGCGGGCCCGCGGGCTCGTCAGCGAGCCGACGACGGCCTCGACCTCGTCCTCGGGCGTGCGCACCGAGGGGAGCGGGAAGCGGAGCTCGTAGAAGAGGCGCGCGCGATCGAGGCCCGAGGGCGCACCGACGAGCGTCGCCGTCACGCGCCCCTGACCCGCGATCGTCGGCTCGCGGATCGCGTCGACCTCGCGTAGCTCGTCGAGCAGGAGCGGCTCGAGCCCCGCGCGGCACCGGAGCTCGAGCGGGAGCGGCTCGCTCGGGATCGCCTCGCGATCGAGGTGCGTCCCCGACTCGCGGGCCGCGTCGCGTGCGCGCATCAGACGCGCCCGCTCCACGATGCGCGCGAGCTCCGTGTCCTCGCCCGGCTCGAGCGTCGCGAGGGCCTCGGCGGCGCGAGCACCTCCGGCCTTGCCGAGCGCCGTCGCGAGCGCGCGCGTCTCGGCCGGATCGGCCCCGGGGAAGATCGCGAGGAGCGCGTCCTCGACGCCCTCGCCGCCGAGCTTGCCGAGCGCCGTCACGGCGGCTCGCCGCACGCGCGACTCCGGCGCCGCGAGCAGGCCGAGCAAGGGAGCCTTCGCCTCCTCGGCGGGGAGCCGCCCGAGCAGCCGCGCGAGCTTCGCCTTCGCCTCGGGCTCGGCCGAAGGAAGCGCGTCGCCCACGCCCTTCGCGATCGCGTGCGGGATGCGCAGGAGAGCCTTCGTCGCGTCCTCCGACGCATCGTCGTCCGGGCCGCCGACGAGCGCGACCAACGCGGGGACGTCGCTCACGGAAGGCGTGAATTCCTTCGTCCGGATCGCCTTCCGGAGATCGAAATCGGCGGGTCGCTGTCGCTTGCTCATCGAGAGGTCGGGCTCATTGGTACGTGCCGATGGAGAACATCGTGCGCACGAGCCCGTACTCGTCGTGGATCGACTCGATCCGGGCATGACGATGCTGCCTGAGGATCGAGGCCTCGAGGTAGAGCCCCCGCATGGGCTTGACGCGGATCACGCCCTCGACGTCGCACATCGTGTCGACGAGATGCTGGTCGATCACGACCTCCTCCTGCCGTCGCGACATGCCCTCGCGGGAGTTCGCGTAGCCGTACTTGAACCGGAGGCCCGCATCGATCCAGGGCGTCCAGAGGTCGAAGCGCGCGCGCGTCGAGGCGCCCCAGCCGTAGTAGTAGGCGTAATTCTCGAGCACGTCCTTGCCCTGCACGTCGGGGTTCTGCGCCTGCCAATCGTCGTAGCCCTCGGCGTGCACGCCCGAGAAGTCGACGTTGGCCTCGAGCGAGAAGCGGAGGATCGCCGGGCCGAGCAGCACGTGTTGCTCGAGGCCGAGGCCGGGGAAGTGGAGCGAGCCCCATTTGTCGACGTATTCGTCGAGCTCCATGTTCCGGTACGAGTACGCGAAGTCGAGACCGACCATCGTCGCGTTTCCTCGACGTCCGTGGGCCGATGCCGTGATCGCCTGGCGGTAGTAGCCGAGGAGCATGAGGTCCGCCTCGATCTCCCATGCCGGGCCGCCGCCGCCGAACATCCCCTCGAGGTGGAAGCGTGCGCGATCCCCGTCCTTGAAGAAGCGGTGGAAGTCGCCTTCGCGCAGGTAGCCGGGCATCGCGACGATCTCCGCGTCGATCGCGAGGTCCTGCAGGCCGAACCACGCGCCGGTCGTCGGGTTCGCCGCGACGAGGCCGTAGGAGAGACGGAACCGATGCCAGAAGTCCGCGGAGAAGCCGATCTCGTCACGCGCGCCGCCGGCTGGCACGCCGGGGCGGTCGTGCAGCCAGTCGTGGAAGGCCACGGGCAGGCCGAGCGTCCACGCCAGCACCTTCTGGAGCTTCGTCCCGCCTCCCGGTGCGCTGTTCAGGTAGCGGCCGAGCTTGTAGAAGAACTCGCCGAGCACGATGCCCGAGGGCGCGGTCATGATCAGGTCGTTGACGCTGACCTTCTCGCGGAACTCGATGAGGTACTCCCACGAGAACGAGGTGGCGAACGCGTAGCCGGCCGAGGGGAGGATGCCGAGCTCGTTCGCGCGTGCGACCCCGTAGAACGCGCTCCCCGCCATCGGGTGGAAGAGGAAGTTCATCGGGAATTCGTTGTTGTCGTACCGGTACGCGTCCGCCGAGAAGCGATCGAGCCAGCTCGCGTAGTCCCAGTCGACGGCGTTCGTCTGCTTCTCGGCCCAGTACCAGATGATCCCGGCCGTGAGGAAGGTCGCCTCCCACGCCAGCGCCTGCCAGGGATGCGACTCGAGGTCCGGTCGCATCGCGTCGTACGCGAGGGAGGCCCGCCGCGTGTGGCCGTCGGCGTCGAGGTAGCAGTCGTCCCTCCCGAGGAGACAGGGGGGCACGAGCTCGGTCGGCGGGGGCGCCGCGGGCTCGGGGGCCGGCGCGGCCTCCGAGGCCTCGGGGGCCGGCGCGGCCTCGGTCGCCTCGGCGGCCTCGGGGGCCTCGGGGGCCTCGGGGGCCTCGGGGGCCGGCGCGGCGTCCGTGCCGGTCGCCGGGCCCTGCGCCCGCACGGCACCCGGAAGGGCGAGGAGGAGCAGCACCGCCAGGGGCACGCGGAGGCTGGAAACGAAGCAAGAAGAGCCCATGAGGATGCGGCGGAGCCTAGCCGGCCCCTCGTTTGGCACAAGCTGTCCCACCTCGGAGCCCTTGCCAGATCGCCATTCGGGTCTCAGACATGCTACGCATCGGGCGGAGGAAGCATGGGGATCGAGGCCAGTGATCACATCCTGGCGCGCGCCTATCGTTGGGAGAAGGAGCGCGCCGACGTCGTTTACCTGACGCAGCCGATGGGGGGCGGCGTCATCCGGGATCTCACCTGGAAGGAATCCATGGACGAGGCGCGCCGCATGGCGGCGCATCTGCGTTCGCTCGGCTTCCCGCCGGGCTCGAGGATCGCGATTCTCTCGAAGAATTGTGCCCATTTCATCCTCTCGGATCTCGCGATCTGGATGGCGGGGCACGTCTCGGTCGCGCTCTATCCGACGCTGAACGCGGACACCATCGCGTACATCCTCGAGCACAGCGAGGCCAAGGCGATCTTCGTCGGCAAGCTCGACACCTGGGACGCGCAGAAGGGCGCGGTCCCGGCCGACATGCCGAAGATCTCGTACCCGCTCAGCCCGAAGAACGACTTCCCGACGTGGGACACGATCGTGAAGGCGAGCTCGCCGATCACGGACAGCCCCGTGCCGGATTTCGACCAGACCTCGCTCCTCGTCTACACCTCGGGCAGCACGGGTCGTCCGAAGGGCGTCGAGCACACGTTCCGCTCGATCACCTCGGCCACCGCGGGCATCCGCGAGTTCTACGGGATCCGCGAGGACGACCGGATGATCTCGTACCTCCCGCTCGCCCACGTCTTCGAGCGCTGCGCGATCGAGACGATGTCGCTCTACACGGGCTTCCACGTCTTCTTCGCGGACTCGCTCGACACCTTCGTCTCCGACATCCAGCGCGCGCAGCCGACGCTCTTCCACTCCGTGCCGCGCCTCTGGCTGAAGTTCCAGCAGGGCGTGCTCGCGAAGATGCCCGAGCAGAAGCTCCGCCTCCTGCTCAAGATCCCGATCGTCTCCGGCATCGTGAAGAAGAAGGTGCTGAACGGCCTCGGCCTCGGACAGGCGCGGCTCGCGATCAGCGGCTCGGCGCCGATCCCGCCGGAGCTCATCCAGTGGTATCGCGACCTCGGCCTCGAGCTGCTCGAGGGCTACGCGATGAGCGAGAACTTCTGCATGTCGCACCTCTCGAAGCCGGGGCGTTCGCGCGTCGGCTACGTCGGCGAGGCGGTGCCCGGCGTCGAGGTGAAGCTCTCGCCGGACCACGAGGTCCTCGTCCGGGGCCCCGGCAACATGAAGGGCTATTTCAAGGCGCCGGATCTCACGAAGGAGGCTTTCACAGAGGACGGCTTCCTGCGCACCGGCGATCGCGGCGACATCGACGAGGTCGGCCGCCTGAAGATCACCGGACGCGTGAAGGAGATCTTCAAGACCAGCAAGGGCAAGTACGTCGCGCCCACGCCGATCGAGAACCTCATCAACGCCGACCACCACGTCGAGATGTCCTGCGTGAGCGGTGCGGGTCATCCGCAGCCCTTCGCGCTGGTCCTCCTCGCCGAGTCGCTGCGGAAGTCCGTGGCCGAGGGCATGGCCGACAAGGCCGCCGTCGAGGCTTCGCTCGCGAAGCTGCTCGAGGACGTGAACGCGCAGGTCGAGGAGTACGAGCGCCTGCAGTGCATGGTGATCGTCACCGACGAGTGGCAGATCGAGAACGACTTCCTCACGCCCACGCTCAAGCTGAAGCGCTCGGTGGTCGAGAAGACCTACGCGCCCCAGGTCGAGATCTGGTACGGGATGAAGAAGCCGGTCGTCTGGCAGAACGCGAAGTGAGCGACGGCGCCCCGGGCCTGCTCCGGGGCGCCTGTCTTTCGACGCGAGGCCGCGTCGAGACCCGTTGCCGACCCTTCCCTCCGGAACCACATAGCTGGTAGGTTTTGGTACGCCATGACTCCGGGAGCGGGGGAAGCCGCGACCGGGGAATGGACGTATGGGGGTGGTGCCGGGCTCGGCCCGGACACCGGAAGGAGTCCGGGATGGACCAGACGCTCTCCAAGCAGTGCACCCGATGCGGCGCGGCAGGGGCCGAGCTCTACGCGAACGACGGCGCGCTCGTCTGCGATACTTGCTTCAGCTACGACCAGATCGTCACGGGCGATCTGAGGGCGTCGCAGGAGCACCTCGGCATGATTCCGACGGGCGAGGTCTCGGGCCTCGTCGAAGGCGCCGAGCACACCTGGCATCGAGCGGCCGCGGGCGCCGTCGTGATGGCCATCGTCTCCGGCGCGCTCTTCTTCTACTCGGCGGGCGAGGAGCTGATCATCGTTGCGGCGATCGCCGCCGCGGTCGCGGCCATCGTCGCGGCCGGCTTCGCCTTCCGCACCATGCGCTTCGCCAAGAAGGAAGCGCCGGAGGTCGTGCGTCGGTCGTCGATGCCCCCGCCGATGCCCGGCGGCGGCACGGGCTCGTACCGGCCGAATCCGCCGGCCTGACGAGGGGTCGCGGGGAGCCGGAGCGCTGCTCCGTGCTCCTCGAGATCCTCTGCGTCGGCGATCGAAGCCGAGCTCAGATCACGATCCGGCCCGCGACGGCGGGCCGCCCGTATTCCGCGCCTCCCGTGTGCACGACGAGGTTGTCGCGGAGGTGCGCGATGCCCGGCGAGTGCGTGTGCCCGCAGTAGACCTCGATGCGTCGCGAGGGTTGGGCGTCGGCAGCGCGTAGCAGCACCTCGCCCACGGCGTGGCAGGTGAAGAAGGGCAGCCACTCGTCCCCGGAGAGCGCGCCTTCGTGCCAACAGGCCTCGCGGAACGGCGGGACGTGCGTCGCGACGATCACGCGAGCGTGGCCCTCGAGCGCCGTGGCGAGCTTGCGCTCGAGAACGCGCGCGCTCTCGTCCCCGAACGCGCGCAGGGCCGCGTTGCGTGCGTCGATCGAGAGCCACGCCAGCTCTTCGATGAGCCGGAAGTCGTTGAGTAGGATCGGGGTCGTATCGGGCGCGCCGAGCCGTGCGTCGCCCCATCCGTCGACGCCGACGAGCGCGACGTCGGGCCGGAGCGTGAGGACGTCGGCGTCGTGCAGCCACACGAGGCGCGTGAAACGCCGAGCGAGCGCGCGCACGGCCTCCCGGCCGCTCGCGACCGAGCCGTGGTAGTAGTCGTGGTTCCCGAGCACGAACCACACAGGCGCATCGATCGCGTCGGCCAGCTCCACGAGGTGGCGTGCGAGCGCCCGATGGTCGGAGATGTCCCCGGTGAGCAACAAGCCCTCGCAGCCGGTCGCGGCGACGCTCCTCGCGAAGGCGCGTCGTTCGTCGTCTTCGAGGAAGTCGAGGTGGACGTCGGTGGCCCAGGAGAGCACGGGTGCCTCATGCGTGGGAGCACTGCGCGAGCAGTCGTCGATCCGGGAGCGGGTGGAGGCGTCGGGTCGACGGATCGTTGGTAACACGGACCTCTTCGCACCGAGAAGGGGCGAACGGAGGGCACTTCTCGGAAGGACGACTCTGCTTCGTCGTCCAGGATCGGGGGGCCGAGCGCCGAGCGACGCGCCGCCGAGGACCCACGAGCCTCACGGGCCGAGGCGCAGCATCCGAGGCGAGCTCGCCTGATCCGACTCGAGAGACGGATCGAGGTCGTGCGACCGCAGCCGTACTCCGTCGACGACGATGAGGGTGTCGAAGCTCGACCGGCGGATCCATGCGACCACGGACTCGAGCGGGATCCTCGTCTCTCCTCGGAAGAACGAGTCGAGCCTGAGCAGCCCATCCGAATACGCGTCGCGGCGGCTCGCGGAGATCAAGGCCGAGGCCGCGAACGCGAGGAGGAGCAGCGTCGAGAGCACGACGCCCTGCACTCCGCCCCACGTCGCCGGTGCCATCCAGCCCAGGGCGAAGAGCGTGAGGGCGGCTCGTCGTCTCACTTCGACCCGCCTGACCAGGCCCCTCGGGGACGTCGACGTCCCTCGGCTGTCGAGCCACTCGCGGAGCACGCTGCGGTCCGCGGTCTCGAGAGGAAGTCGTCGGTCCCGGAGGGCGCGAAGGGAGAGCGCAGCGACGCCGATCAGGAAGACGACCAGCGGCGCGACGACCAGCAAGACGAGTCCGGTCATCTCCTCGCCCGGCGTGCGGGTGAATCGCTCGAGGACGCTCCCCACGGCGTACACGGCTGCCAGCAAGAGCGCGACGGTCGCTCCTCGCCGGGAGGCTGGGAACAGGGCCTTGTCGAGGACGAAGGGCGCGAGGAGGAGAGCCGTGAGCGAGCCGCCACCCGCGAGGAGGCAGAACGCGACGGCCGCTCCCTGCATATGAGCCGCCGCCGGAGCCGGGAAGCCGAGCGTCAGGAGCACGGCCACCGGCACGAGAAGCAAGAGCTCCCCCGTCTTCCTGGTCCTTGCGGGCCTCTCGCTCCTCATCCGACGGATCGAACGTAGCATGAAGCCGAGGGAGCCCGAACCACGGTGCCGCGGAGAGGCACGGCACTCGTCCCATCGATCCCCTCCGGGTCGGTGACGCCGACCTGACCGATGGAACGACCGTGTGTCCCCCTGGCTAGACGCCGAGCGCCGCCGCTACCCACGCGGTCCGCAACCACGACTCGGCGCGACCGAGGATGCCTGCGATCCACATGGCGCCGCCGAACGATACGAAGGACGAAGAGGGCCTCGGCGACGGACTCGACGTTCCGTCCGTGCACCACCCGCACGACGGCCTCTTCCACTTCGTGTTCGCACGACCGGAGCATGCCGCCGGCGAGCTCGCCTTCGTCCTCGGCGCCGACGTCGCGCGGCACATCGATTGGAAGTCCCTCGCGCTCGTGCCGGGTACCTACATCGACGAAGCCTTGCGCCAGAGCGAGAGCGACCTCCTCTACTCCGCTCGCATCCTCGGGCGCGAGACCCTCATCTACCTCCTCTTCGAGCACCAGAGCTCGAGCGCTCCCTTCATGCCGCCAAGACTGCTCGGCTACATGCACGCCATCTGGGCGCGCCGCCTTCGCGAAGGAATGGCCGTGGCCGATGGGCTTCCCCCGATCCTTCCCGTCGTGCTGCACCACGGAGCCACGGGATGGACGGCGCCTCGGCGATTCTCCGAGCTCTTCGTCCTCCCGAGCGACGTCCGGGCGGCGCTCTCGCCCCTCCTCGTCGACTTCGGTTACGCGCTCGACGACCTGACCTCCCCCGTCACCACGGACGTGCGGTCGAGGCAGGCGCTCACCACGCTCGTCAAGCTCGTCCTGCGCATGTTCCAGCGAGCGCGCACCTCCCCGAACCTCGTGCGGGACCTCGCGGAATTCCTGATCGAGATGCGCGAGCTCGCGCGAACGGAGGTCGGCCGGCGCGACCTCCGCGTCGCGCTGCGCTATGCTCTCGTCGTCGGAGATCCCCCACTCGCGGACCTCCGACGTCTCGCACGGGAAGCCGCCGGACCTCGCATGGAGGAGGACATCGTGACCACCGCCGAGAGACTGATCGCCGAAGGGGAGGCCAAGGGGCGTGCGGCAGGACGCGCCGAAGGCGAGGCTCGAGGGCGCGCCGAGACGCTCGCGCGCCAGCTCCGCCTGAAGTTCGGCGTGCTCTCCGACGACGCGACCCGCCGCCTCGCGTCGGCCTCGATCGAAGAGCTCGATCGCTTCGCCGAACGCATCCTCTCCGCTGCGACCCTCGACGAGGTCTTCGCGGCCTGAAGGCCGCCCCGCCGGCTCGGCCGTAGCCTCAGCCCGGCAGCGCGAAGCGAGCCCCGGTCAGGTCTTCCGAGAGCGACCAGAGCCTCCGCGCGGTCTCGGGCTTCCGCGCGCTCGGCGCGACCCACGCGGGCGCGGCCTCGCCGTGGAGCTCGGCGAATCCGTCGGGCCCGTAGTAGGCGCCGCCCTCGGCGAGGGGGCTCGTCGCGGCGAAGATCGTCGGCTTCGCGCCGTCCGCGGCCGACTGGCCGAGCAGGCGGTTGCTGAGCTCCCAGCCCTTCTCGGCGAGCGCCGAGCCCTCGATGCGCGCGGCGACGAATTGGAGGTTCGTCGCCGACACGCCGGGATGGCAGGCCATCGCACGCGCCTTGGCGCCCGCGAGCCGGAAGCGTCGATCGAGCTCGCGCGCGAAGAGGAGGTTCGCGAGCTTGCTCTGACAGTAGGCCGGCCAGCGGTAGTAGGTCTTCGTCCAATTCGGATCGGACCAGCGGATGACGCCGGCGACGTGGGCGATGCTGCTCACGGCGACCACGCGCGCCGCGTCGGCCGCGAGCAGCGGCTCGAGCAGCTCCGCCGTCAGCACGAAATGGCCGAGGTGGTTCGTGCCGAATTGCATCTCGAAGCCGTCGACCGTCCGCAGGAGCGGCACGCCCATCACGCCAGCGTTGTTCACGAGGAGATCGAGCTTCGGGTAGCGCTTCCGGAGATCCGCGGCGCAGCGCCGCACGGAGGCGAGGTCGCCGAGGTCGAGTGGGACGATCTCGGCCGTGCCGGAGGCGCCGGTCGAGAGGATGTCGCGCCGCGCCGCCTCGGCCTTCTCCGCCGAGCGGCAGGCCATCACGACGTGCGCACCCATGCGGGCGAATTCGCGTGCGGTCTCGAGCCCGAGGCCGCTGTTCGCGCCCGTGACGACCGCGATGCGGCCCTTCAGCGTGTCGGTCGATGCCATTCCGAGTCCTCCGGGAGGGCGTATAGCAGATCTCTGGTACGCTCCCGCTCCTCGGAGGTCCCGTGCGCATCGAACGCTTCGCACCCCAGGGCAATTGGAACACGCTGGTCGCCGCCGCCGTCTCGGCCGAGGCCGCCGGCTTCGACTCCTTCGCGATGCCCGAGATCGCGCACGATCCCTTCATCCCGCTGGCGCTCGCCTCGCAGCGGACCTCCCGCATCGGCCTGCGCACCGCGATCGCCGTCGCCTTCCCGCGCAGCCCGATGGTGACGGCGAACCTCGCCTGGGATCTCCACGCGGAGTCCGGTGGTCGCTTCACGCTCGGCCTCGGCACGCAGGTGCAGGCGCACGTCGAGCGTCGCTTCGCCGCGACGTGGACGAAGCCGCGCTCGCAGCTCCGCGAGTACGTGCTCGCGATCCGCGCGATCCATCGCGCGTGGGAGAAGAAGGAGAAGCTCCGCTTCCTCGGCGAGCACTACAAGCTCACCTTGATGACGCCCGAATTCGCGCCGGCGCCCACGGGCCTCCCGCCCGTGCCGATCTACACCGCGGCCGTACGTCCCGGCATGATCGAGCTCGCGGGCGAGGTCTCGGACGGAGTGCGCCTGCACGGCTTCATGACGCGGAAGTACCTCGAGGACGTGGTCGTCCCCGCGCTCGAGAAGGGGCTCGCCTCGCGAGGGCGACCGCGCTCGAATTTCGAGGTCTGCGGAGGCGGCTTCGTCGCCACAGGTCCCGACGAGGCGAGCGTCGCGAAGATGCGCGAGCTCATCCGCTACCGCGTCGCCTTCTATGCCTCGACGCCGGCGTACTTCCCCGTGCTCGAGGCCCACGGATGGCGCCCGCTCGGCGAGAAGCTCCGCGCGATGACGCTCTCGGGACGCTGGCAGGAGATGGCGAAGGAGATCGACGACGAGATCCTCTCCGAGTTCTGCGTCGCAGGCACCTTCCGCGACCTCGCGCCGCTCGTCGCGAAGCGCTTCGGCGGCATCACGGATTGCATCGAGCTCGCGCTCCCCGAAGGGACCTCCGACGACGCCGTCCGCGAGCTCCTCGGCGAGCTGCGTGCGATCGCGACTCCGTGTGCGGCCGTGAAGACCTCGTGGGACGAGGTCCCCGCCGGCGAGGTCGACGCCGCGCGCGAGAAGGAGACCCCGCACTTCTGACCCCCGCGCCGCGAGAGCCGCGGCCGTGGGGTCCTCCTCCGCGCTCCCTTAGGTAGGAAGGCCCGTTGCGAATCGGGCCGGACGGCCCGAAGCTCCGGCGCATGAGCGCCTTCGCGAGCCCCGAGAGCTACGTCGCCCTCCTCACGCTGACGGCGATGGAGATCGTCCTCGGAATCGACAACGTCGTCTTCATCTCGATCCTCGTCGGGCGGATGCCCCCCGAGCGTCGCGAGCGCCTGCGGCGGACGGGGCTCCTGCTGGCGCTCGGCATGCGGATCGGCCTGCTCCTCGGCATCGAGTGGATCATGGGCCTCACGGATCCGGTGGTCGCGGCGTTCGGCCATCCGCTCTCCGGGCGCGACCTCATCCTGCTCGTGGGCGGCGCATTCCTCGTGGCGAAGAGCACCCGCGAGATCCACCACGCCGTCGAGCACGACGAGCCGGAGCCGACCGCGGCCGCGGCCGGCGCCGCCGCCGCGACGATCCTCCTGCAGATCGTCCTCGTCGACGTCGTGTTCTCCCTCGATTCGGTGATCACCGCGGTCGGCATGGTCGACGAGGTGCCCGTGATGATCGTCGCGATGCTCCTCGCCGTCGCGGCGATGATGGTCTTCGCCGCTCCCATCGGTGAGTTCGTCCACCGCCATCCGACGGTGAAGGTGCTCGCGCTCGCCTTCCTGATCCTGATCGGCGTGATGCTCGTCGCCGAGGGGCTCGGGCAACACGTCTCGAAGGGCTACGTCTACTTCGCGATGGCCTTCAGCCTCGTGGTCGAGATGCTGAACCTCCGGGCCCGCGCGCGTCGCGGGTCGGCCGGGGCGAGCCCCTGAGGCCGCTTCAGCGCCGTTCGAGCGAGGCCGTCACGGGGATGCCGAAGCCGACCGGGCCGGGCTGAGGGCCGAAGTCCGTGCTCCGGGCGACGCCGAGCAGGCAGCGTCCGAGGTCGGTGCCCTCGAGGCTCGACGGCGAGAGGCCGGCGCTCGTCACGTGGCCCGACGCGTCGATCCGGAAGCGGATCTCGATGCTCGGGCGGCCCGCGAGCTCGAGCGTGTTGCGCTCGAAGCAGCCGCGCACCGCGCCCCGACGCGTCGCGAAGACGCGCGTCAATCTCTCGACGCCCGTCGGCTCGTGCGATGCCGTCGCGCCCTGGGCTCGACCGGCGTCGACGGGCTCGGGCGGCGCGACCCGTGCCGCGGGCTCGACGGGTGGCGCGACGGAGCCATCCGTCGCGGGCGTGGGCTCCGGCGCTTCGTCGGTCGGCCCGGGATCGGTCTCGACGACGATGAAGCGGGGAGCCGCCTGCGGACGGTTCCGCGACTTCACGATCACCACCGCGCCGACTCCGACGCCGATGCCGGCGAGGGCGACGGCGACCGCGGCGATCATCGCCGGCGAGCGCTTCGAGGCGTGCGGCTTCGGACGCAGACGGCTCTGCGTCGTCGGGTCCTCGTGCGCGGGAGCGGGGGAGGGCGCTGGCGGTGGCGGCGGCGCGGCGAGGACGTCGGGCGGCGGCTCCTCGCCCGGCGGGAAGCTCCGACGTGCGTTGCGCCACGCGTCGTCGAGCACGGAGAGCGGCTCGACGCCGAGCGCCGCGGGCATCTCGCCCTCGAAGTCGTGCTTCACGCGGTCGGTGAGCTTGCGATCGAGCTCGCCCTCGGCCGGCAGCGGGAGCGCGTAGAGCGCGTCGGCGAAGTCGCGCGCGCTCCTCCAGCGATCCTTCGGATCCTTCGCGAGGGCCTTGGCGAGCACGGCGTCGATGCCCTTCGGGGCGTCGGAGCGCGCGGTCTCGACGGCGGTCGGCCGATGCTCGAGCACGAGCCTCACCGTCTCGGCGGGAACGTTGCTCTTCCACTCGTTCCGTCCGATCAGGAGCTCGTGCAGGAGCACGCCGGCCGAGTAGATGTCGGACGCGATCGACGCGGCCTGACCGTGCAGGAGCTCGGGCGCGAGGTACGGCATCTTGCCGCGAAGCATCCCGCTCTGGGTCTTCTCGTCGTCGCCCTTCGAGACCCGCGCGATGCCGAAGTCGGCGAGCTTCACCATGCCCGTCACGTCGAGCAGGACGTTCGACGGCGTGACGTCGCGGTGCACGACGTGGAGCTCGGTGCCGTCGGGCTGCGGGAGGTGGTGCGCGTGATCGAGGGCTTCGAGCACGAGCCGGACGATGTGGATCGCGAGCTCCGCGGGGAAGAGCTCGCCGTTCTGCCTCAGGTAACGGTGCCACTGCCCGAGGTTGAAGCCGTGGACGTACTCGAGGACCATCGTGTACGCGCCGTCTTCTTCGCCGAAGTCGACGACGCCCACGATGCCGGGATGCCGGATCTGCGAGAGGATCGTCGCCTCGCGGACGAAGTAGCGCTCGGCGTCCGCGTCGAACGACGCGTAGTCGGCCACGATGCGTTTGATCACGACGGGCTTCGTGAAGCCGGCCGCACCCTCGCTGCGGCCGAGGTAGATCACGCCCATGCCGCCCATCGCGAGGCTGCGCACGATGCGGTACCGACCGAGCACGCGCTTGTGGAGGAGGGTGTCGTTCATGGGGTCGCGGCGCGGGCGCGCCTGACGTAGTAGTGCACGCCGTGGCCCGTCCGCGCGAGCCGGACGACCAGCACCCCGCTCGCGGGCACCGTGACCTGACCGGAGAACCGCTGGTCGCTCCCGACGGGGATGTCGCGTCCCCCGGCCTGCACGGTCCAGCCGGGGAGGGCCACGCCGGCGACCCGGACGGTGGAGCCGGGGGAGAAGCTGCCGTCCGAGGGCTCGGTCAGGCTGGCCGAGGCGGCCGAGGGATCGAAGCGGATCACCACGGTGGTGTCGCGCGAGCGTCGACCCGTCGACGGAGACTCGAAGTGCAGGCGCACCGTGCCCTCGGAGAGCGCACCCGGGGCGAGCCGATGGCGCGGGCCGGAGGCGTTGTAGCGTCGCGCACTCCCGCCCGAGCCCACGACGAGGACGCTCGCGCCGCTCGGACCGCCGGGCCAGTGGGCGGTGATCGCCGGCAGCTGGTTCTGGTAGAGCACGGTGTACGTGCGACCGTCGGCCTCGACCGTGCTCTCGGGGGCGGTTCGCGGCAGCGGAGCCTGGCCGGACGAGCGGACGATGCGCACCCGGCCCCTCGCGGTCACGGAGCGCGCGGGGGTCCCGCCCGAGAGGCAGCGGAGCTGGTAGCGCTGGGTTCCCTCGGGGAAGAAGACCGGGATGCTGCCAGCGCCGCGCGCCACTCCGACGACGCGGGAGCCACTCGGCGCGAGCAGCTCGACTTCCGCGCCTTCACGGCAGCGATCGCCGACGCCGATGGCGATGGCGGTCGGCGGACGGAGATCGCGGACGACGAGGCTGTCGCCCGCCGGGAGGTGCACGTCGGTGCGCGGCGCGAGGACGCTCGGCGCACCGGAGTCGGGCGGCGCGTCCTCGGTCGTCGGCTCGGCTTCGTCCGAGACCGCGAGGGACATCGAGGAGCCGGCTTCGACGCGCGTGCTCTCCCCGTCGCGCTGCACCTCGATCGCTCCTTCGCCCACCTGGACCTCGAGCCCTCGTCCTTCGGTGTGGGAGAGGCGCGCGACCGTGCGGCCGCCGGAGGGACGCGTGACGAGCACGCCGCCCGAGGTGACGATGGCCACACCGTCCGAGCCGGACTCGATCGAGGGCGTGCCCGAGACGACGTGTGCGAGCGTGTTCCCCTCGCCGACGGTGAGCTCGGTCGCGCCGCGCAGCGCGAGGCGCGAGCCTCCGCGCGAGAGCTCGATCGACCCGCCCTCCGCCTGCTGCACCCGTGTGCCGGGCGAGAGGGCGTGCGTGCCGGCGCCGAGGTCCTTCCACTCGGCCTCGGCCCCCGCGCGGATCCGATGGGTTCCCGTCGTCACGGCCGTGACGGCGCCCGGAGCGGTGGCCTCTCCCGCCTCGGGCGGCGGAGCGTCGACGGGCGCCGCCTGGGCGCTCGTGGCGGGGGCGCGCGGTCGCGCGGAGCCCTCTGCGTCGACCGTGACGGATGCGCCCGCGCCGAGCTCCGTCGTGCCCTGCTCCGTCTCGAGGCGAGCGCGTCCGACGGTGACGACGAGCTCGAGGCCCTCGTCCGGCGTGGCCCTCATCGTGACGCGGCTGCCCGACGCGAGGTGCGCGAGACCGGCCCGGGTCTCGAGCTCGGTCTCGGCCTCGACCGAGAGCACGGCCTCGCCCGCGAGCACGTCGACGCGCGGGCGCCTCGCGCCGGGACGCGTCCGCGAGAAGCGGACGGTCGACGAGGGACGCACGTCGAGCGAGCTCCCGTCGTCGAGGTCGAGTCGGGCGGTCGAGCGCCGCGCCGTGCGGACCGCGTCGCCGAGCTCGAACGTCGTCCCGATGCTCGCGGCTGCAAACGATTCGGGCCGAGCGGCGCGGGAGACGGAGACGGTCCCCGTCGTCTGGACGAGCTCGGCCATCGGCAGGGCGCCGCAGCCGCAGCGTGGCGCGCAGCCGACGAGGCCGACGAGCGCGACGAGGAGCGCCGCCGAGGAGGCGCGCATCAATGGCTCCTCCGGAGGTCGACGTTGAGGATCGTCACCTCGCCGGTCGAGAGCGTGATCTCGCGGTCCTGCGAGGCGAAGCCCTGCGCCGTGACCGTCACCCGGTAGCGGCCGGGCTCGAGCTCGAGCTCGAAGCTCCCGTCGGCCGAAGCCTGCGTCGTGCGCGAGCCGGGCGTGACGCGGATCGTCGCCCGCACGGGGGTCCCGTCGTAGTCGCGGACCAGACCGCGCACGACGCCGTGCGGCGCCTCCTCGCTCATCGCGAGCCCGTCCGCCGGCAGGTCGACGACGCCGCGCCGCACGGGCACCGTCCGCGTCGCATGACCGACGGCCTCGACGGTGAGCGTGCCGTTCTCCGCGGGCACGCCCTCGAGTCGGAACCGTCCGCTGCCGTCCGTGTATCCCTCGCGGCGCTCTCCATCGACCTCGAGCACGACGTGCGCGTCGACGAGCGGCTCGCCGCGGGCGTCGAGGATCGTGCCCTCGACCGTGCGCCCTCCCGCCGGCGTCGCCCCGTTCCCTTCGCGACCCGCGTCGGATCCCGTCGGCTCGGACGTGTCGCCTTCCTGCGTCGTGTCCGTCCCGGACGCCCCCGTCGCACGCGGCGCGGGGAGGTAGCCGCCGAAGCGATAGGCGACGCTCGCCACGAGGCTGAACCGCGGATCGATCGGGACGTACGGCTGCGTCGGTCCGATCGTCGGACGAGCCGACGCGCAGACGTCCGCGAGGAGCTCGAGCTGCATCGCTCGGATCGGATAGAAACGCGCGCCGGCGGAGACGTGCAGCGGGCTCTGGTCGACCGGCGGCGCGCCCGAGCCGACGAGCAGGTTCCAGGCGATCTCGCCGAAGCCCTCGAAGCGTCCGGCGCGCTGGCTCGCGCCGAGCCGCACGAGCACCGCGTCGAAGTCGCTCACCCCGAGCGCCATGCGATCGCCGGGTCGGAACACGATGCCCGACGGAACCGTGTTCGCGCTGCGATCGACGCGGTAGCCGACCTCCGCGCCGATCACGAGGCCGCCCTGTCCGTAGGCGACGAGCGCGGTGCCCTCGAACGAGAGCGCCGAGAGGTCGAAGGAGGGCGCGTCCCCGCCGTACGAGCCGAGCGCGAGCGCCACACCGGTCGAGAAGTGCTCGCCGATGCGCGGCGTCGCGCGCACCTCGAACGCGCCGGAGCCGACGAAGCCCCGGTCCTTGCCCATGCCGTCGTCCGGATGGAAGTCGGCGTGACCGTCGAAGAGGAGCGAGAGGCCGAGCCACGGCAGCGGATGCCCGGACACGCCGAGCGATTCCGAGAGGCGATAGTGCGGGCCGGGCGCGCCGTTCAGCGACTCCGTGTACCCGAAGCCGATCGAGCCCCGCACCGCGAAGCCGACGGGTCGCTCGGTGGCCACGCGGAGCCGCGCGAGACCTGGCATCGCGCGCGCGTCGTCGCCGACCTGCGCGGGCGGATCGGCCGCCACCGGCGCCGCCTGGGCGAGGACGCAGCCGAGCACGAGGAGAACGGTCGTGGCGATCCGCTCGACGAACTCGGTGGACTGGGTGCGCGAACCTCTCCCCATGACGAGCGCTCGAGTCGTCGAAGGTACCACGGGAGTCCGCGTTCAGCGACGAATCCCCGCGGGTCCGGCGTCCGTCCGATGTGGGCGGATCCGAGCGGGGGAAGGGGCGGGTGCGTGCATCCGACGTCTCATGGATGACGCCGGACGGCCTCGCCGGCGTCGAGGTGCGTGAACTCGATACGTCGGTTCCGGGCGCGGCCTTCCTCGGTGTCGTTCGGGGCGCGGGGGCTGGTGGCGCCGTACCCACGGGCGACGAGCCGGCCCTGCGGGATGCCGTGCTGCACGAGCCAACGTCGGACCGTCTCGGCGCGTTGCTGGGAGAGACGCAGGTTGTGGCGTGCGTCGCCGACGTCGTCGGTGTGGCCGCCGATCTCGATGCGCGCGTCCGGATTGTCGCGCAGGAGGGAGAGCGCGCGCTCGAGCGTCGGCTCCGACTCGGGGAGGATCTCGGCGCTGTCGAAGGCGAACGTGATCCCATCGAGCACCAGGCGTTCGCGGAGCACGGCGCAGCCGCGCGCGTCGACCTCCACGCCGCGTGCGGTGCCGGCGCAGGCATCCCGCTCGTCCGGCACGCCGTCGCGGTCGGTGTCGTCGTCCGAGGCGACGCGTGGGTCGTGTGGCGGATTCGAGCGCTCCCAGCCGTCCCTCGAGCCTCCCCCGTCGGTGTCGGCGCTGCGCGGATCGCTCTCGTGCGGGTCGACTTCGCCGTCCGCGTCCGCGTCCTCGTCGCCGTCCGAGAGCCCGTCGCCATCCGTGTCCGCGACCGTCGGATCCGTGTCGTGCGCGGCCTCGAGGCCGTCGCGGAGGCCGTCGCGATCCGTGTCCGGATCGAGGGGATTCGTGTGGAAACGGACGCTCTCCTGCTCGTCCGAGAGGCCGTCGTGATCGGTGTCGACCGCCGCCGTCTCGTGCATCGCGAGCGAGAGCGTCACGCCGACGCTGACGACGGCGTCCACGCTCGAACCGGCGCCGACGATGCCGAAGAGGCCGCGCGCGAACACGCCCACCTGGAGGGGCCGGTGCAGCGACCATTCGTAGCCGACCGAGGCGTCGAGCCCGAGCTCCGAGCGGTCGAAGAAGAGGTAGCCGACGTGCGCCGTGACGAAGGCGTTCCCGTCGAAGTCGCCTCCTTCCTCGTTCGCGTAGCCTTCCTTGTTGTCGAGGAAGCGGAACCGCCCCCCGACCCCGAGGTGGAAGAGGCCGTGATCGAGGCCGGGGAAATAGCCCCCACCGACGAGGGCCTCGAGCGCGAAGGGCGGACGCAGCTGCCAGTCGAACGCGAATGCGAAGACGGGACCCGGGGAGAGGCCGTCGCCGCGGACGCCGCTCGGGCCGTATTCGCCGAGCACCGGGGCGCCTGCCCCGAGGTCGAGGTGGAGGTTGGTCCGGCCGCTCTCCGCACGGGCCGCGTGCGGCGCCGCGCCCAGCACGCCGACGAACGCGACGGCGGCGGCTACCCGCGCTTTCCCCACGAAGGTGCTCATGACCCCTCTTCTCCCCACCCGATGCCTAGCACGGGTGAAGCAATAGGGGGGTGGGAGGACCGGTCGGGATGTTTCGCGCCGGGGTCGGTTCGTGATGGAATCCCCCTTCGGACCACGGGGTGCACCTTGGCAGGCGACGATCCGAAAAAGGGCGGCACGTACATCTACACGTCGCGGGGAGACGGCGAGCTCGGCTCCGAGGACCTCGGCGGGAGGCGTGCACGCAAGGAGAAGGGCGCGGCGAAGCCCGCCGCGGCGCCCGAGCCGGCCGCTCCCGCTCCCGTCCCCGTCCCGGGCTCGCTGCCGGGCATCGACGACCTCGAGCCTTCCTCGGCGCCCGAGCCGGCCATGGTCGCGGCGCCCGGCCAGATGACCATTCCGGCGACACCGCGTTCGAAGCGGGGACCCGTCGACGAGCGTCTCGCGGAGGTCGAGAAGCTCGTCGAGCGCGGAGCCTGGCCCGAGGTCGACCAGCTCCTCGTCCCCGAGGGGGCCGAGCCCTGGACCCTTCCTCCCGTGCTCCGGCTCCTCTGGGCCGTCGCCGCGAAGGAGACCGGACACTCGCCCAAGGGAGCCGCGCCGGATTCGGTGGCCATCCTCGCGGCGGCCGAGCTCCTCGGCGTCGAGCCCAAGAGCCCGCTCGCGCTCGTCGTCGCCAAGCGCATCGTCCGCAAGCGATCGATCGCCGAGCGTCCGGCGCCGAAGCCGTGGATCTCGGCGTTGATGGTCCTGCTCTCGATCGCGATCGGAGGGTTGGTCGGCTGGTTCCTGTCGCTGCGGGGGATCCTCTAGCGCCCGGCTCGCGCTCTGGTCAGGGCGAGGAATCGCCCCCGTGTCCGCCCACGATCCCGGTCTCGACGTCCACCGTCTCGTCTCCCGCCGCGGCCTCGTCGTCGATCGGATCGAGAGGATGGGAGGCCCCGTGCTGACGTCGACCGCGCGGCTCCTCGTCGGTGTCGAAGACGTCCGGGAGCGCGCGTTCCGTGTCCATGGAGGGGACCGAGGGAGCCTTCGCCGACGGCTTGGGCGAGGCGGATTTCTTGGGGGATTTCTTCGGCATGAGGAGGAGACCCGAGCCCCAGCCTAGCAGGGCGTGCGCGCGGGCGTGCACGTCTGCGCGAAAGGCGGGTCCGCGCTAGAATGCCGAGCCATCGGAGGCCGAAGTGCAGTCGCTTCCCACCCTCGTCGTCCACGGGTATCTCACTCCCCCCCTCGCGAACCTCCCGGTTCATCTCGCGCTCCGCACGCGCGGGATCCGCTCGCGGGACGTCCCGATCCCCGGGCTCAACACGCAGGACATCGCCCGCTCGGCGGCGATCGTCGCGGAAGAGGTCGAGAGGGTGCTGGCGAGGACGCGCGCGGAGGCCGTGGATCTCGTCGGCGTGAGCATGGGTGGCATGATCGCGGCCCACTACGTCCGCTGCCTCGGGGGCCATGCGCGGGTGCGTCGGACCGTCACGCTCGGCACTCCGTTCCAGGGGACGCGGATCGCGGGGGTCATCGGTCGACTGCCGGTCGTGGGGACGGTGGCCGCGCGTCAGATGGGGCCCGAGAGCGAGATCGTGCGCGCGCTCGCCGAGAGCGAGCCCGTCGCGGACATCGTCTCGATCTGGACGACGGGCGACGGAGTCGTGAGCCGCGAGGCCGCGACGCTCCGCGGTGCGCGCGTGGTCCGCGCGCCCGTCGGTCACCGCCCGATCGGTCATTACCAGCTCGTCGTCGATCCGAGGAACCTCGCGTTCCTCCTCGACGAGCTCTCGCGCTGACTCGCCCGCGACGCGGCGAGGCTCAGCGACCGAGCTTCTTGGCGAGCCACGCGTCGGTGAACTCGGCGCTGTTCTCGTAGCTCTGCTTCACGGAGCGCTCGACGAAGGTCTCGACGATGCCGCCGATGCCGAAGATCTTCGCGTCGATGGTGACCTTCACCGTGCGGTCGACCGCCTCGTTCCCGACGGGGACGAGCGAGAGCACGCCCTTCACCACGACCTTGTCGGAGAAGATGCTCGGCGTGATCGTGAAGGTGTAGACGTTGCTCACGACGTCGCGGTGGCCTTCCTCGACGTAGTAGAAGCCGTCGCCCTTTCCACCGGCCGCCTTCAGGAGGACCTCGGGCGGCTTCAGGTTCGGCGTGACCTTGGTCTTCCAATGACCGGTGGCCTTGTCGTCCGCGAGGACCTCGAAGCCGAAGCCGAGGTGATCGCGATGGACGGACTCGCCGAACTCGCGGGAGCCGTGGACGAGCTCCCAGAACTGCTGGGGGTTGCAGGGGATGCGACGCTGGACGGTGAACTGCGTGGTCATGGTGGTCCCGGAAGGCCGCAGAAGGTACCGGATCCGGCCGCCGAAGTCATGACGGCCGGGGGCCCGATCGTTTCGGGTCCACGGATGGGCACCGAGGGCGCCTCAAGGCGCCGTGACCACGATCGGCAGCGCTGCGTCCACCGCGCCGAGGCCCGGCAACCCGAGCGAGGCGTGGACCGCGTAGTCGCCGGCGGGGAAGGGGTCGCCGAGGGGATTGCCGGTGTCGGAGGGGCCGTCCCATTGCCTTCCGGGCCAGTCGAAGGTTCCCTCGTAGCGCCCCGGGGCGAGGACGACTCCGCCTCCGGGCTCGGGGGCGCAGCAGCCGACGTCGCATTCGCAGTAGCGGACGGGGCCCCCGCCGACCACGAGCGAGAGCATCGTCGTGGGGTCGCTGGTCGCGGGACGGCACGAGCCGCAGCCGATGCTCGCCGGCACGGTGAAGGACACCGGCTGGGCCACGTCGACGACGTAGTGGAACGAGCCGCCCTGTCCCGACCGGAACCGACAGCGGTCGCCCGCGAGCGTGATCGTCACGCCGGGGACGTCCGCCGAGGTCGCTACGACCTCGCAGGTCGAGGGCGTCGTCGGGGTCTCGGACGCGAAACAGCCCGACCCGAGGAGGACCGACAGGGCGACGAGGAGGCTTCCTCGTGCGTCGGGCCAACGCGGGCCGGGCCGTGGGTCGCGGTCGATCAGTGCTGTTCCTTCATGGCGGCGATCAGGTTCTTGAGGAACTCCGTGCCGTCACCGAAGCACATGACCGTGTTGTCCATCGCGAAGAGCGGGTTCGGGATGCCGGCGAAGCCGGGCGCGAGCGAGCGCTTGATCACCGCGACCGTGCGCGCCTTGTCGACGTCGAGGATCGGCATGCCGGCAATCGGGCTGTCCGACTTGCGGGCGTCCGGGTTCACGACGTCGTTCGCGCCGATGACGATCGCCACGTCGACCGTGTCGAACGTCGGGTTGATGGAGTCCATCTCGATGAGGCGGTCGTAGGGGATGTCCGCCTCGGCGAGGAGGACGTTCATGTGACCCGGCATGCGGCCCGCGACCGGGTGGATCGCGAACTCGACCGTCGCGCCGCGCGACTCGAGGAGGCGGAAGAGATCGCGCACCGCGTGCTGCGCCTGGGAGACGGCCATGCCGTAGCCCGGGACGATGACGACGCGCTGCACGTCCTCGAGCACCATGGCGAGCTCGTCCGGCTGCGAGGACTTGATCTTGCCGGCGTAGACGTCGTCGGCCTTGGCGGTGGTCGCGCCGACCTCGATGCGTCCGAAGAGGACGTTCGTGATCGAGCGGTTCATCGCCTTGCACATGAGGATCGAGAGGATGAGGCCCGACGCGCCGTCGAGGGCGCCGGCCACGATCAGGATGTTGTTGTCGAGCGCGAAGCCCGTCGCCGAGCCGGCGAGACCGGCGTAGGCGTTGAGCAGGGCGATGACGACGGGCATGTCGGCGGCGCCGATCGGGAGGACGAGCGCCACGCCGAAGAGGAGCGCGAGACCGACCATCGTGTAGAAGGCCCAGCCCGCCGACGGATCGATGATCACGTAGACCGTGAGACCGAGGATCGAGAGCAGGAGGCCGATGCTGACGACGTTCTGGCCCGGATACGAGACCGGCGAGCCCGGCAGCCACTCCTGCAGCTTGCCGAACGCGAGGAGCGAGCCCGTGAGCGTGAGGCTTCCGAGCATGACCTCGAGGCCGAGGGCCGTGCGCTCGACGACGCCGAGCTCGTGCGCGAAGTCGTAGAACTCGGCGACGCCGACGAGGGCGGCCGCGAGCGCGCCGAACGCGTGCGAGAGCGCCGTTCGCTGCGGCATGTGCGTCATCGGCGTCCAGATCGCGATGACGCAGCCGGCGGCGGTGCCGACGACGATGCCGACCGCGATCCACTCGTAGGAGATGACGCGCGCGTCGAGGAGCGTACCGATCACGGCGAGAGCCATGCCGGTCTCGGCCATGAACATGCCGCGGCGCGCCGTCTTGGGCGACGCCATGGCCTTGAGACCGAAGACGAAGAGGGCGACTGCCAGCAGGTAGGAGAGCTGGATGAGCAGTACGGTGCCCGAAGAGGCCGGAGCGTGATCCATCCTACTTGTTCCCCTTCCGATCGGCCTTGAACATCTTCAGCATGCGGTCGGTGATCAGGAAGCCACCGACGATGTTCGTCACGGCGGAAGCCACCGCGATCGTGCCGAGGATCGTCGACATCTGGCTGTGACCCTCACCGGTCACGAGGAGCGCACCGACGACGGCGATCGCGGAGATCGCGTTCGTCGCGGACATGAGCGGCGTGTGGAGGAGCGGCGGGACGCGGTGGATGATGTGGTAACCGACGATGGCCGCGAGGAAGAAGACGTAGAGTCCGTTGATGTGACTGAGCATTTCCATCGGAGGAATTCTCCTGAACGGGCTTTGCCGCGTCCGAATCAGCCTTGGCCCAGCGCCGCCTTGACGCGGGCGTGGACGACCTCGCCATCCTTCGAGACGCGGGTCTCGCGGACGATCTCGTCGTCGTCCTTCGGGGCGTAGGTTCCGTCCTTGGTGGTGAGGTAGGCGACGAGGGTCGCCACGTTGCGGCCGTACAGCTGGCTCGCGTGGAAGGCCATCGACGAAGCGAGGTTGACCGGACCGATCATGGTCACGCCGTCGACGAGGTAGGTCTCGCCGGCCTTCGTGAGCTCGCAGTTGCCGCCCGACTCGGCGGCGAGGTCGACGACGATCGAGCCGGGCTTCATGCCCTTCTGCATCGCGGCCGTGAGCAGGACCGGCGCCTTGCGGCCCGGGACCTGCGCCGTCGTGATGACGACGTCGGCCGCGCGGACGAACTGCGCGAGGGCTTCCTGCTGACGCGCGATGAACTCCGCCGTCTGCTCCTTCGCGTAGCCGCCCTTGTCCGACGAGCCCGAGGTGTCGAGGTTCAGCTCGACGAACTTGCCGCCGACGCTCTTGACCTGGTCCTTGACCTCGGGGCGGATGTCGTAGGCCTCGACGACCGCGCCGAGGCGCTTCGCCGTCGCGATGGCCTGCAGGCCCGCGACGCCGACGCCGAGCACGAGGACCTTCGCCGGCGTGATCGTGCCGGCGGCGGTCGTCATCATCGGGAAGATGCGCGGCGCCTGGTTCGCGGCGAGCAGCACGCTCTTGTAGCCCGCGAGGTTCGCCATCGACGAGAGCGCGTCCATCGACTGCGCGCGCGTCGTGCGGGGGATGAGCTCCATGCCCCACGCCTCGACGCCCGTCGCCGCGACCTTCGCCGCTTCCTGCGGCTTGGCGAGCGGATCGAGGAAGGCGATGAGCTTCTGGCCCTTGCGGAGGAGCGCGAGGTCCGCGTCACCGTTGGGGTTCGAGCCGCCCGCGCGCACCATCGCGACGATGTCGGCCTTCGCGAAGACCTCCTCGCGCGTCGGCACGATCGTCGCGCCCTTCTCCACGTAGGCTTCGTCCGGGTACCCCGCGGCGACGCCCGCGCCGCTCTGGACGATCACGGAGATCGCCTGCTTCGCCAGGTTGGGGAGGTTCGCCGGGACGAGCGCCACACGCTGCTCGCCGGGGAACGTCTCCTTGGGAACGCCGATGATCACTCGACACCTCGTATGTGCAGGCTCCCGGGGTGAGCCCACTGTGTCTCCCCCGGGTGCGCCGAATCCCTACGCCCCCCCTCGTAGCACACAAGGACAGAAACGCTTGGCCGCCGCGGATTGCTATCCTGGCCGCCCAAACCCAGGAAGGCATCCATGACCTACGAGTGTTTCGACTGCACGGTCGAGAACGGTATCGCCCACGTCGTCCTCAAGCGGGGCGACGCCCTGAACACGATGACCCCCGCCTTCTGGAGCGAGCTGCCGGCCATCCTCCGGAAGCTCGACGACGAGGCCGCCGCACGGGTCGTCGTCCTCTCCTCCACCGGCAAGCACTTCAGCGCCGGCATGGATCTCTCGGTTTTCGCAGCGGGTTTGGGCATTCCCCGCGACCTCGAGGTCGGCCGCCAGCGCGAGGCCGTCCGGCGCCTGGTCCTCGCCCTACAGGACTCGTTCAACGCGATCGAGCGGATCCGGATGCCGGTCCTCGCCGCCATCCAAGGCGGCTGCATCGGGGGCGCCGTCGACATGGTCTGCGCGGCCGACGTCCGGTACTGCACGGAAGACGCCTATTTCTGCATCCAGGAGACGAACCTGGGCATGACGGCGGACGTGGGCACCCTGCAGCGCCTCCCCCACCTGATTCCGCAGGGGTGGGTGCGTGAGCTGGCCTACACGGGCCGGAAGCTGCCGGCCCGGAAGGCCGAGGCCCTGGGCCTGGTGAACGAGGTCTATCCGACCCAGGAGGCGATGCTCGCCGCGGTCATGGAAACGGCGCGCGAAATCGCCTCGAAGTCGCCGCTCACCGTCGCCGGCTGCAAGGAGAACATCACGTACGCGCGCGATCACTCCGTGCCGGACAGCCTGAATTACATCGCGGCCTGGCAGAGCGGCATGTTCCAGACCGCCGACGTGATGGAGGCGATGCAGGCGCGCATGCAGAAGCGCGAGCCGACGTATCCCGGCCTCGCGAAGAAGGCTGGGCTCGACGGGAAGTGAGGTCCGGCAGCCGGCCCGTGGAGGCGGGCCGGCGCAATTCGAGCAGGGCTCGCCCCGAAGGCGGAGGCGCTCAGGGGCAGCTGCCGGTGCTCGTGATCGTCTGCGCGGTCGACTGACCCGCGCAGCGCAGGAGGCAGGTCGAGCCGGTGGAGCAGCTCATCGAGCAGCTGCCGGTGCACGCGATGTGGCAGGTCGAGTTGCCCGTGCAGTCCACGCTCGCGCTGGGGCCGACGGTGACGTCGCAGGTCGAGCCGCTCGCGCAGGAGAAGCTGCACGAAGCGCCGCACTCGCCCGAGCACGTGGTCTGGGCGTTGCAGTTCAGGGTGCAGCTGCCGGCGTCACCGCCGCAGGTGTTCGGGGTGAAGGCGCAGCTGCCGCCGGAGTTGCAGCTGCACGAGGCGCCCGTGCACACGGGCGGCGGGGTGGTCGATTCGCTGCCGCAGGCGGCGACGAAGAGGAAGGCGGAGAAGAAGGCGAAGAGGAGAGGACGACGGCTCATGCGTCCCAGGGTACGGGCCGGCCGATGTAGGTGTCGAGGATCCGCTATGCTCGCGCCATGCGAAGCCGCATCGTCCTCGTCGCGCTCCTCTCCGTCCTCGTCGCCACCGTGGCCTCGGCCTCCGAAGGCGCGCACTCGAAGCCGCGCGGACGACGCGGGCGGCACGCGACGACGAATGCCGCCGCGGCGGATGCAGGCGCTCCCACGTCGGCGACGACGGAGCTCTCGGGCTTCGCGCGCGACATGCTCGCGGCCCACGACGCGGCGCGCGCGGCGGTCTCGCCGGCTCCACGCACGCCGCTCCCTGCGATGACCTGGGACCCGTCCCTCGCCACGCTCGCGCAGGCCTGGGCCGATCGCTGCCCGAACGGACACCGGCCGAACAACGCGCACGGCGAGAACATGTACTTCTCCTCGGAGGCGACGGCTGGCGCGCGCGAAGCCGTCACTGCGTGGGTCTCGGAGGCCGCGCACTACGACTACGCGAGCGGGCGCTGCGTGCGCGACGGCGAGGCGAATTGGGCCTATTGCGGCCACCACACGCAGGTCGTCTGGCGCGACACGACGCGCGTCGGCTGCGGCATCCGAACCGACTGCCGCGGTCGCTTCCCCACGGTCGTCGTCTGCAACTACGAGGTCGGCGGCAACGTGAACGCGACCGATACGACGATCCCGCGGCCCTACTGACGAACGCTCTTCGCGGCGGGCGCGAGCCGATGGTGACACCACGCTTCGGCGTCGGTGACGGACGCCGTGACGACGTGAGGCACCTCCATCGGCCGCATCCAGAGGATGCCCGTGAGCGCGGCGCGGACGATCCACGAGTCGATCACGAACGCGGCGCCCGCGCAGCGGTCGCGGAGCGCTGGGCCCATCATGCCGCTGAGGTCGGCGAGCAGATGTCGCTGCCGCGTCGACGGAGCGGCCGCCTGGCGCGCGTCGTAGAGGAGCGCGTAATGCGAGCGATGCGCGACTGCGCGTGTCAGGTCCTCGAAGAAGCGCTCGAGCTCGGAGTCGGTGGGAGATCCCTCCCACACGATCCGGACGATCTCGCCTTGGACCTTCACCGCGATCGGCACGGGGCGATGGTAGCGGGGGAGGGGGTGCCGTGGCTACGGCGCAGCCGACGCGTCCGAGGTCGGCGATTCCGCATCGCGGGCAAGCCACGCATCGAGGAACCGCACCACCTCCCGCAGCTCGGGATGGGGTGCGTTCACGTGGGGACCCGCCGTACCACCGGCTTCGACGAGGGCCACGATCGCCCGCATCTCCTGCACGATCTCGCGCCTCCGTCCCGTGTGCGCAGCGCCGGCCTCGAGCGTCTCGAGCGAGTCCGGCGCACCTCCCACCCGATGCTCCTCGCGGACGAGCGTTCCACTCTCGAGGTCGAGGGTGAGGAAGAGATGCTCGACGGAGTACACCCGGTACGACTCGACGCGCAGGGTGGGCCTGCCTCCGTTCTCCTCGAGCCGACCGAGCAGGACGCGATCGGAGTCCGAATGGTAGGGATGGCCCGAGAGCCGGACGGCGGGTCGCTCGAGCGCGCAGAGCCGGACGTCGGAGGCCCAGGATGGTTGGAGCTCCACGCAGGGCGGGGCAGGGCGAGGCTCCGCTCCATGCGCGCAGCCGACGGCGACGAGGAGCATCGAGGCGATGCAGCATCGCGTGGTGGCGCGCGAGCGTCTCACGTGACCCGGGACGGGCGTGGCAGCGGAGCTTCCCATGCGCACGCGAGCGTAACGCGCTCCGCGCCGATTGACCTCCTCGAGCCGTGAGCCTACCCGATCGGGCAGCCATGCTCCGAGCGACCGGGACCGGACATTGCCGACGCTGCGATGCGCACGTGCGCACCGTCGAGCCGTGGCCGCACTGGCGTCGGGCTCGGCTCGCCTTCCTCGGCACGCTCGGGCTGCTCGGGATCGCCTCGCCGATCCTCTCGGCCGACTACTGCGTGATGATCCCGTCGCTGATGTTCTTCCTCGGCGCCATCGGGCCCCTGAACGGCTACGTCGCCGAGAAGCCGACCTGCGCGACCTGCGGAGCCGTCGTCGGCGGCTGAAGGCCGCGGGCTCGGCGACCATGCAGGCCCGTGGGGGGGCGTGTCGTTTTTCTCGTGACCCGATTCGGCCGGTTCCGTCCTCCCTCGAAACGAATGGTGGTCCTTCCCCCGCGCCGAGCGCGAGGGGCTGGGCTGCTCGTACCCATCGAAGGAATGGAAGGGGTCCTCCCATGAAGGCACGTACTCGAATCCTGGCCCTCGCAGCGGCCGCGATCCTGGCTCCGGCCTGCGACGATCCGTCGTCGGGCCTCGGGCATCAGGACGAATTCGTGACCGCCGCGCAGTGCGCGGCGGCGAAGACCTGGGCCGAGTGGACGCCCTACGCGATCGGCACCGTCGTCACGTACCAGGGCACGACCTATCGCTGCATCCAGGCGCATACGAGTCAGCCCGGGTGGACGCCCTCGGCCGTCCCGGCGCTCTGGGGCGCGGTCGGTTGTGCGGGCGGAGCCGACGGCGGCGTCAGCGGCGGCGGCAGCACGGGCGGGAGCACCGGCGGCAGCACGGGTGGCAGCGCCGGCGGAACGACGGGGAGCACCTGCAACGCGAGCGCGTGGGTCTACATGGGAAGCGATCCCTGGGCCTGCGCCGGACACCTCGGCGAGTCGTGCGGCTGGACGACGACGAACCTCGGCCAGGGCTATCACTGCCAGACGGCGAGCTGGGGAGCGGCCTGCATCGCGGGCGGCACGACCTGCCCGAACGGCACGGGCGGGAGCACCGGTGGCAGCACGGGCGGCAGCACCGGTGGGAGCACGGGCGGCAGCACCGGAGGCAGCACGGGTGGCAACACCGGCGGAAGCACGGGCACCGCGCCCGCGGGGCTCGTCTTCAGCCCGTACAAGGACACGAGCATCTCGATGAATTGGAACACGAACGTCGCCTCGACGAACGTGTCGGGCTCGGCGCGGAGCTTCGCCTCCGACGCCAAGGCCCAGGGCCTGAAGACGGTCACGCTCGCGTTCGCGACCGGCGAGTGCGGGAGCGAGAATTGGGGCGGCGTCTCCGGCGCCGCGATGGCGTCGGCGAACGTGCCACTGCTCGACGCGGCCGGCCTCGACTTCGTCCTCTCGACGGGCGGAGCCGCGGGCTCGTTCACGTGCGGCTCCGACGCCGGCTTCTCGACGTTCCTCTCGCGCTGGTCCTCGTCGCATCTCGTGGGCGTCGACTTCGACATCGAGGCGGGCCAGACGCAGGCGCAGATCGTGGACCTCGTGCGTCGCCTGAAGACCGCGCATGCTGCCCATCCGGGCCTGCGGTTCAGCCTCACCATCGCCACGCTGGCGAACAACGCAGGCGCCACGACCGCCCGGTCGCTCGGCTCGGGCGTCGCCGAGAGCCTCAACATCCACGGGGTGCAGACGCTCCAGGCGGTGAAGAGCGAGCTCGGCTGGACGGGCAACGCCGCGACCTGGCCGAGCTACCTGAAGGTGAACCTGATGACGATGGACTACGGCGCGGCCGGCGCCGGCGTCTGCGTGGTCTCGAACGGCGTCTGCGACATGGGGCAGTCCGCGCTGCAGGCAGCCTACAACCTCCGCGATCGATGGGGCGTCCCGTTCTCGGCGATCGAGCTCACGCCGATGATCGGAGGCAACGACGTGCAGAGCGAGCACTTCACGCTCGCGGACGTCGACACGATCACGCGCTTCGCGATCGCCCAGGGACTCGCCGGCATCCACTA
This sequence comes from Polyangiales bacterium, assembly GCA_046351215.1. Lineage (GTDB taxonomy): Bacteria > Myxococcota_A > Polyangia > Polyangiales > Houyiibacteriaceae > JAXLYX01. Next base: position 294,645 of record JAXLYX010000008.1, read on the forward strand.
CTGGTCGTACGACCGCGACGTCGACTGCCCCGTCGGCTCCGCCTCGCCGATCTGCAACTCCCTCGGCGGGGTCGGCGCCTACGGCTTCCTGAAGCGCTTCCTCGCCGACGGATTGCACTGACGACCCGCGGCACGGGAGCCGTCACGCGATCGCCTCGGCGAGGACGCGACGGCTTCCGTGCGCGTCCGAACCGTCCCTTGGAATGATTCGGAAATTTCGAATGCTTACCAACTTGCAAGGCTCGGAAAGCGCGCTAGCAATTGAAAATGACTTTCAAGTTCATCGTTCGGACCCCCCTCTCCCACGCTGCCGTCTTCGTCGCCGCCGTCTCGACCTCGCTCCTCGCGGCCGGAGGCTGTGACGACGGCGCGAGCCCGACGGTCCCCGCGAGCCAGGACCTGACGTTCGCGGGCGACGGCACGACCGAGCCGCTCTCGGTCACCCAACCCGAGCGCTTCTACGCGGTCGCGGTCGCGCCGGGCGGCGGCGTGTACGCGGCGGGCACCCTGACCTCGGGCACCGACCAGCAGATCCTGGTCGCGCGCTATCTCCCCGACGGATCGCTCGACACGAGCTTCTCGGGCGACGGCTACGCCGTCGTGAACGTCGCCGAGGGCGGACGCAGCGGCGAGGTCGTGCGTTCGATCGTCGTCCAACCCTCGGGGCGCGTCGTCGTCGCCGGGACGGCCGAGCACGCGCCGCTCGCGAGCGGTGACGCCGGCCGCGATCTCGACGTGGTCGCCGTCGGGCTCGAGCCCGATGGCGATCTCGATCCGACGTTCGGCGACGCCGGAATCGCGCGCTTCGACCTCTCGACCGGGATCTCCGTCCTCGACCCCGGCGCCACGACGCCGCGCTACCTGAGCGACACGGCCTGGGGGCTCGCGCAGCGCGACGACGGCTCCCTGATCCTCGTCGCGGGCAAGGTCTCGACCGAGGGCGGACGCGCCGACGTCGACTTCGCGGTGCTCGGGCTCGATGTCGACGGAGATCCGATCGGGAGCTTCGGCAGCGGCGGCGTCGTCGTCGTCGACGTCGAGCACGGACGTGACAGCCCGCGCACCGCGGTCGTGCTCCCCGATGGAAAGGTCGTGGTCTGCGGCTATACGCGGAGCGACGCGAGCGATGCGGTCGTGCGGCCGGTGCTCTTCCGCCTCGAGACGAACGGCACGCTCGACGCCTCGTTCGGCGAAGGCGGCCTCACGAGCCCCGCGCTGCTCCCCGCGGCGTTCGAGGCGTACGACGTGGAGCTCCAGGGAGACTCCCTCGTCGTCGCCGGCTACGGGAAGGCGGAGGCCGCCTCGAAGGTCGACGTCGTCGCGGCGCGCTTCGCGGCGGACGGAACGCTCGACACGAGCTTCGGACTCGACGGGGTCGTCGAGCTCGATCTCGCGGCCGAGGACGACCGGGGTCGGGACCTCCTCGTGCGCGCGGACGGATCGATCGCGATCGTCGGGAGCGGGAAGAGGAGCGCGGCGGATGCCGATGCGATGGTCGTCCTGCTCTCGCCCGACGGAGAGCTCGATCGCGCGCTCCACGGAGACGGGATCTTCCTGACCGACTTCGGTGGTCTCGCGGATTCGTTCTACGGCATCGCCGCGCTCCCGGGCGGGAACGACTTCGTGGTCGCGGGCTACCGCGGCGTCGACACGTCCTCGCAGCCGGGGACGAACGACGACGCCGTGCTCGTGCGCTTCACGCGCTGAGCGCGCCCCGAGCGTCGGTCAGCGGCAGCGGCCCCCGAGCAGCCCCGAGCGAAGGCCGGGATTCGGGGGCCGTGGACCGATCCACGAGGCGAAGACCGCGCGACCGAAGTCGGCGCCTTCGATCACCTCGCGTCCGTGATCCGTCACGATCTCCGTGCCGCGACCGGGTACGTAGGTGATCACGACCTCGTCGCCCTCCCGCACGTTGTCGAGCAGGCGCAGCATGCGTGCGATGCGAGGACGCAGGGAGGGGTAGACGTCGGGGGAGTTCCGACGCATCCCGCCTTCGATGCCCTCGCGCGCGTCGTCGCGTCCGACGTCGCGGACGAAGTGCATGATCACCCGGCGCTTCGCCTCCGTGCCGAGGATCGCGGCCGCGTCGTTCGAGCGCTGCTCGAGGTAGAGCGCCGCCACGTAGACGTCGACCTGGAAGACGGTGGCCTCGCGCACGCCCATGCCGTTCAGCACGAGCGTCGTCCCTTCGACGCTCACGCGATCCGGGAGCCGGACGCCGAGGCATTCGCGTGCGTGCGTGGTGCTCGCCGGCGTGGCGACGAGCGCGAGGGCAGCGAGGACGGCAGGGATCGATCGCATCATTCTTCCTCGTTCACGAGCAGGAAGGGTTGGTTCCAGACCACGACGCCGCTCTCGGGCGACGGGAACTGCCACCGGCGTACGGCCGAGACGATGCAGGACTCGACGTCGGGGCTCGGCAGCGTCGAGGAGCGGAGGGTCGCGTTCGAGATGGTCCCGTCGGTGCCGATCACGGCCGCGACGACGACCCGCCCGGCGAGCTCGGGCCGGACGCGCAGACCCAGCTCGTAGCAGTAGCGGACCTGGTTGATGTTCCGTCGCGCGACCCGTCGGACCACCTCGGAAGGGAGCGAGCCCCGGACCTCGGCCTGCTCCATCCTCACCATCGGCGCGGACACGCCGCGCGGCCGCGATTCGCCCGAGAAGAAGCCTCCTCCGCCGTGTCCCATCGGCGGCGGCTCGACGACGCGCACGAGGAACACGCGATGCGTCGCACGTGCGCGAGGTCGCGTCTCGAGCGGGATCACGGCGTCGACGAGGGCCTCGGGCGCGAAGTAGAGCAGCGAGCGATCGGTGGGAGCGAGGGCGGCGGGTGGGGCGCCCGAGGCCTCCGGCCCGGTTCGACGGCAGGTGTCGAAGAAGGCCGGCGACCACGCATCGACGAAGGCCTCCGCTTCGGCCTCCGTCAGCCCGCGACGTCGGGCCTCGGCGACGAGCCGCGTGCGAGCTTCCGATACGGAGATCGTGCCTTCGATCCCCGTCGGCACGGGGCCCGAACCGACGTCCGGCGCGAGGGCGCGGATCGTGGGGGCGCCCTCTCCGCGCTTCTCGAGGTAGAGCACGGGGCCCTCGAGCCGGGCTCCGGTAGACCGACGCAGGCTCGCGCCGTCTCCGAGCTCGAGCGAGATGGGCAGCGACGAGGTGTCGAGCCCGCTCGCACGATAGAAGAGCGAGTGCACGCGGGCGTCGCCGACCGCGAGGCAGACGTCGCGATCGGCTTCGTAGCGCGGGAGCTCGGCCGCCTCGCAGAAGCCATCGGGCGTGCCGCGGCACACCAAGGAATCGTGGCTCGGAGCGGCCGTCGGCTCCGCGCACGCGCCACGCGTCGCATGCACCGAGGTCCACGCGACGGACGCGGCGGACGAGGTCGGGGGGAAGCGCTCGACGACGGACGAGGCCGGGAGACCGAGCGAGACGTCGAGTTCCGTCGCGTTCGTCCCCTCGTCGAGGTGCACGTAGAGCACGGGCTTGCCTCCGTAGCCGGCTCCGGGGAGCCCGCGCCCGAGCGTCGCCGCCTCCGCGGAGACGCCGCTCGCGATCGCTCCCGTGCTCGCGCCGGCGACGACGCCGACGAGGCCCCATTCGTGGATCGTGAACGGGCCCGTGGCCTCGTGCGCCGCCGGCGCGCGCGCGGGGGCCGCGGGAGCGCCCGGCCCCCTGGGCTCGGTGTGCTTCCCGCATCCGGTCGCGGCGGCGAGCGTCGCGACGAGAAGCGCGCGCGTCGGGATCGTCCGGGTCCGCATCCGCCACCTCCCTCCATCGCGTGCCGTGATGGCATGCACGAGACGAGCATACGCCTCTCGAGCGACAGGCGTCGACGCTCGGGATCGTCGGGCTCCGAGCCTCGCGCTCGCGGCCGGCAGGGTCGATTCGACGCCGGCCGCGAGACGCGCGAAGGCGATCAGTCGCGACGGCTGAGCAGGATGCGGAGCACGTACCAGAAGAGGAGGGCGACCGACGCGAAGAGCGCGAGCGACGCCGCCACGTGCTGGTCGGGGCGGTAGTGCAGCATCACGTTCGACGTGTGGTACAGGATGTAGCCGCACGCGAGCACGAGCATCGCCCAGCTGAACACGAGGCCCAGGCTGAAGCCGAAGATGGCGCTCGCGGCGATGAACACGAGGCCCGCGATGCCCGCGAAGAGCAGGATGCCGCGGAGGAAGGAGAAGTCCTTCCGCGTGAGGAAGACGACGCCCGTGAGGCCGCCGAAGAGGACGAGGGTGATGAGGCCGGCCTCGCCGAGGAGCGAGAGGTCCCCCGTGGCCGCGATCGCGAAGGCGATCATCGGCACGAAGATCAGCGACTCGGCGAGGACGTAGAAGCCGAGCCCGGCGTATTGGATCGCCGGCGAAGCGTCGCTGTTGGCCCAGCGTTCGGCGAGCATGCTCACGCCCATGAAGCCGCCGAGCACGAGCAGCCAGCCGAAGCGGCCGCCCGTGACGAGGAGGTTCAGCATGGGGACCGCGAGCCCGCTGGCGAACCACGTCGCCTCGAGCACGCAGAAGAGCACGATGGCTCCGAGGAGGTGGAGATAGGTGCGCGTGATGAAGGCGGCCCGCGCGTCGACGGGGGCCTCGGCAGCACTGTAGTTTCCGAGCTCGTATTGCATGACCGGCATGCTTTCCCGGAAAGGCCGGGGAAGCAAGACGACTCGGTCAGCCGAGCTTCAGTTCCAGCGACACGGAATTGATGCAGTAGCGGAGACGCGTCGGCGGTGGTCCGTCCGGGAAGACGTGGCCGAGGTGCCCGTCGCAGCGTGCGCAACGCACCTCGGTGCGGAGCATGCCGAGCGAACGATCCGCGTGCTCGACGACCCGCCCCTCCTCGATCGGTCGGGTGAACGAGGGCCAGCCCGTCCCCGAGTCGAATTTGTCGCGCGACGCGAAGAGCGGTGCGCCGCAGCCACCGCAGAGGAACGTCCCCGCGCGATGATCGTCGAAGTAGGCGTTCTGGAACGGGGGCTCCGTCCCCTCTTGGCGCAGCACCTCGTATTGCTCGCGCGTCAGCCGACGTCTCCACTCGGCGTCCGAGAGCCGCAGCCGGTCGCCGATCGGTGGCACGGGCTCGTCCGCGTGCGAGACCGGCGTGCGTGGGCCGGGCCAGTCGTCCGGACGCGCGCCCTGCGGGGCTGCCTGCGGAGGCGAGGCCTGGCCCTTGCGGCACGCGGCGAGCGAGAGGGGGATGGCGAGCGAGAGGAGGAACGAGCGACGACCCGTCATGACCGTTCTCTACGGCCGAGGGGGGACGGAGTTACAGGGGGGTGAGACGGATTCGGCGAGGTCGCGGGCCGAGGGGCCTCACTGCGGGATGTCGGGCTCGACCAGCATCGCCAGGGCGACGAGGGACTCCTGCCAGCCCAGGTGACACATCTCGACCGGGATGATCTCGGGAATGCCCTCCTGCACGACGTGCATGGAGGTCCCGCAGACCACCGGCTCGAGGGTGACGGTCACGTGCATCGTGCCGGGCAGGTTGGGATCGTCGAACGTGTCCGTGTAGCGGAGCCGCTTTCCCGGCACGAGCTCCACGTACTCGCCCCCGAACGAGTGGGACTTCCCTGTCGTGAAGTTCGTGAACGACATGCGGAACGAGCCCCCCGGCCTCGGATCCATGTGATGCACGACGGCGTAGAACCCTTGCGGAGGCAACCATTTCGCATAGGCCTCGGGCGTGACGAAGGCCCGATAGACCTTCTCCGGAGGGGCCTTCAGCACCCTGTGCAGTCGGACCGTGTTGCCTGCCATGGCTTTCCTCCTCGTGGGCGTCCGTGGGCCAGCTCCCCAACGTACTCTTCGCGGACTCGCGGAGAAAGGGTCGGGCCGCGCCGCGCGCGTGCTCGAGCGGCCAGCGGCCCTTCGACCGGCGGCTCGTCCTGGCCCGCTTCCGCTGGTAGCTTCCACGCGCCCGGCGTGCCGCATCCACGAGGATGCCGTCTGCGAGGGCGATCCACCGCGTGACAGGCGAGCACCCATGGGCGATGCGAAACGGCGAGGCGACTTCGACACACGTGCAGCGGCCGCGAAAGCGAGGCTCGACGCGCTCCGGCCGGAGACGATCACGTGCAACGGATGCCAGCGCGCCCTCGCGGGTGTCGAGCAGCTGCGCCTCAAGCCGCTCCGGGGGCTCGACGCGGTGTTCGTGGCGACGTGCTCCGACTGCCGCTCCGAGACGTACGTGGCGCTCGGCACCGACGAGGCCGTGCAGTCCTTCCGTGAATTCCTCGCTCGCCAGGTGAAGGAGCATCGCTGACCGCGGCGCCTCGGCCACCGCGTGTCAGGCCGATCGGCGCTCGTCGTAGAGCCGATCGCGCCATGCGACGAGGTCCGCGAACCGAGCCGCGAGGCCCGGGTCTCGGAACGTCGCCCGGATCGAGGGCTTCATCGGTACGAAGCGATCGCTCGCGGGCTCGACGCACTGGAGCACGGCCGCCATCGCGATGTCCGCGTAGGTGAAGCGGCCGAGCACGTACGCGCCGCCGCTCTTCGCGAGCGCCTCGCGGAGCGCGACGAGGGCGGATTCGAGGGCGCCTTCGTCCACCGCCGAGGCCGCGTACTTCGAGCCGAGGAAGCGGATCGCCGCGATCGCCACGGGCCGCGCGGCGCCGCGCAGGGGAGCCGGCACCACCCCCTCGAGACCGTCGCGCTGGGCCTCGGGGCTCTCGAGCGAGCGCGCGAGGGCGAGCTTTCGGCCGGCCGCGAGCGCAGCCTCGCTCGTCGTGTTCCAGCGCTCGATCTCCGAGGCGAGCTCCGTCGGGAAGAGGCTCGCGCCCGAGCCATGGGCGTCCGCCCACCGAGCGATCGCCATGGAGTCGAAGATCGGGCCTTCGTCGGCGAGCAGCACCGGCACGCTGACCCGGCCACGGAAGCGCCGGGTCGCGAGGCGCAAGGGGAGCTCGCCGACCATCGGCTGATAGGTCACGCGCCGATGCGGGATGCGGTGGTGGTCGAGCGCGAAGCGCGCCTTCTCGGACCACGGGGAGTAGGGCAGGTGGACGAGCGTCGTCATGCGGGGAGCATAGGCCCGATCGCGGCGTGGAATCTGCCAGGTACGACGCGTATCCTGCCATCGCGATGGGAACCTGGAGCCCCGACGTCCTCGGCAACGACACCTCCCGCGAGGTCCACGAGGTCTTCTTCGAGCGCTACGACGGCGGTGACGCGGTCGATGCGATCGTGGCGCTCGTCCGCTCCCGCTTCGAGACGAGCCTCGGCCTCGACGAGGACAGGACGAACGTCGAGCTCGCGCTCGCGCTCGCGCTGTGGGAGGTGGGTGCGCTCGATCCGGCCACGCTCGCGCGGACGAAGGAGATCGCCGCGACCGGCGCGGACCTCGCGGCCTGGCGGAGCCTCGGGGCCGACGAGACCCAGCTCCGCGCGCGATCGAAGGCCCTCGCGAAGCTCGTGACGAAGCTCGACGCGCCGCGCACCTCGCCGCGCCGGCGGAAGAAGCCTCCCGTCGTCCTCACGACCCCCTTCGTGGCCGGTGCGTGCCTACGCGCGCGCGATGCCACCTTGTCGCGCGGAGGCTGGGTCGTGATCGACTCGAACCTCTTGGCTCGTCGCGGAAGTCTGCGCATCGCCCGGACCGATCTCGGCGGATCGATCCCCCCGACCTTCGAGGACTTCGAGCGAAGCCACCTCGTCGGCTTCGCGTGGGAACACGTGGAGGGACAGGCCGCGCGGTTCGCGAGCCCGAACGGGAAGACCGGTCGCATCCACACCCTCGGGCTCGGCTACGAGACCGCCGCGGAGGGCAAGCTCTTCCTCGAGCGCTTCGCCCTCCTCTTCGAGGTCGTCGGTGCGTTCCCTCGCTTCACGCAAGTGCTCCTCGCCACGACGGGCGGGCCATCCGTGCTGGGCGACGAGCCCGCCCGCGTCTTCGAGAAGCTCGAGCAACGACCCGGGTTGGCTCACTGGACCGACTCGGAGGAGACCCTCGCGGAGCTCGCGCCGCTCCTGTCGACGCCCGCTCCACGCCCGTAGCTCGATGCCTCGTCGCGAGCCCGCGAGGGAGCCCCTGCATCGCTCCTCGCGGGCTCGACGTGATAGCGTGATCGTCAGTCCGGCTCCGGCCGCGCGTCGTCGTGTGAAGCGAAGGAGTGCCCCATGTCGTTCCAGCCCCGTCCGTGCCTGCATTGTGGCGGTCCCGAGTTCCACGTCGTGCCGGGCGTCCAGCTCGAGGTCTGGCGAGCGACGAGCGTGCTCGGGATGGACGCCAGCCAGAAGATGACCGGGGGTCGCCGGTGGTCGTTCACGTTGGTGATCTGCACGCAGTGCGGGCGCACCGAGACGTTCACGACGAACGGGGCGGAGGTCGCTTCGTTCTATCCGGAAGCGCAGCGGATCACGACCTCGCGTCCCGCCTGATCGTGCGACCCCGCGTGCTCAGTACCCCGGCCCCGTGTGCAGCTCGGAGGGGAGCGCGCGGAGGTACTCGTAGTTGAAGGACTTCGAATTCGGCGCGCTCGTCCACTTCGCCTCGAGCGCCTGGAGATCGGTCTGCAGCTTCTCGAAGGCGACGCCCATCCGATCGCGCAGGGGCGAGGGGAGCGCCTCGAGGAGATAGCGGAAGTCCTTCCCCTTCGTCCCGGTCAGGAGCGTGAACCTCGCCTGTCCTGTCGCGAGCGCGACGTAGGCGAGCGAGCGCCACTCCTCGATCGCGCTCGTGCCGCCGTCCTTCGGCACCTGGACCTTGCTGAGACGGGGGTCGAGCGCCGCCTTGATGCCCGTCGTCCCGTAGATCTGGTGACGCACGGTCGCGTGGTGGATGGTGTCCGCGGCGAAGCGCGCGATTCCCTTCTTCGTCCGGAAGCCGTCGTAGCGATCGGGGAGACCGCGGACGAGCACCTCGAGGAGCCCGCGATGGAAGTCCTGGAGGTACCGATCGTTCACGACGGCGGCATCGTCCGGATAGATCGCCTCGACGAGGGCCGCGGCGTAGGCATGGAAGATGTCGAAGTACTCGAGCTCCCACGAGACGCTGCAGTGCGGGAGGAGCGCTCCCTTCGAGCCGTCCCGAGCCGGCATGCGCATCGCCTCGGTGCGTGCCTCGAAGTCCTCGTCTTCGCCGTACTCGAAGGCCGAGTAGCAGTCGTTCAGGTGCTGCACGAGCGCGTCGTGCGTCGTCGCGAAGATCTGGCTGAAGACGGCCCCATCCTGCACGAGGTGCTCGGTCGTGAGCTCCTCGGCGAGCTCGTGCGAGAAGAAGTGGAGGTAGAGGAAGGTGCGGAACGGATGGTTCCACTGCCCCGCCGCGTCGAAGGCGTTGTGCATGCTCACCTCGACGAGGTTGTAGGTCATGTGGATCTCGGCGAGGTGCTTGCCGCTGATCACCTGGTAGTAGAGCGAGGCCGTGACGAGGGCCTCCGCCTGCCGGAAGGCCGGATCCGCGGGGTCGACCGGGATCTCGAGCGTGGAGCCGGGTGCGACGACGGACTCGAGCAAGAGGCGTTCGCTCCGGGGATCGACGCGGAAGTACGCGGCGCCGCCGTAGGGCTCGTAGTCCGCCTTGGTCTCGTACTTCTCGAGGAAGCGGAAGTCCGATACGAGGGCGCCTTCGCCACGCTCGGGCGCCGGCTTCGCGAACGAGCTGCCGATCCCGAACTCCGTGAGGTAGGCGAGGAGCTGACCCGACTCGAACGCGCGGAGCGCCGTCTCCGGCACGGCCTCGAGCCGGCCTCCCTCGGGCAGCGTGGCTCCGAAGAGCTCCTTGCCGAAGAGCGAGGGCCAGTAGGGGCTCCCGTCCTCGTAGACCTGCATGCGCAGCTTCGCCTCGAGCGGCGTGTCGACGTTCGCCTGCGGAGCGTTGTGGTCGAGGAACGCGATGAGCGAGAACGCGGACTTCGCCTGGGCGAGGAGCTTCGTGAAGATCGTCGCGTTGGCCTCGAGCTCGTCGTCGAGGAGCGCCGGGATCGAGAGGCTGGCCGACAGGTTCGTCGGATGCGCCACCGAATACGGGACGAGACGCGCCCGCTTGGGCTTCGCGTTCCGATACACCACGTCGAGCGCCTTGGGATCGGGGAAGCGGTCCGCGCTGACGAGCTTGAAGTAGATCGGGACCCAGAAGGCGTTCGTCACGAGGACGCGGAGCGTCGAGAGCGCGAGCGGGAAGACCTTGGCCGAGACGACGAGGCCGGCGACCGACGCGACGACGAGGCCCCAGGAGAGGGGCCCGAACGCCGGGACCGCGATCGCCACCTCGCGCGAGAACGCCGGATCCGCGGCCGTGACCTCGAGGAGGGCCGCGTAGAGCATCACGCCCGAGAGCGTGCTGAGGACGTGGAAGATCGTGCTCGCCCGCGGCGTCGCCGTGCCGACGACCAGCGCGACCAGCTGGAGGAGCGCTTGGAGCAGCAGGAAGTGCCCTCCGAGGGGGATGCCCGTCCCGAGCACGAGGATCGCCTGGAGCACCTGCGTGCCGAGCAGGAGCACGGGGAGGAGCGGATTCGGCGGCGCGAGGAAGAGCGCGAAGCCGAGGCCGGCACAGGCCGCGGTGCTCACGACGAGGAGCGCGGTGCGCGTCGTGGGATCCTCCACCGTCATCGAGACGACGAAGAAGAAGATCGTGGTCGTCACGGGCGCGAGGTTCGCGAAGCGGACCCGCTGGGTCCACGTCGCGAGCGGGCTCTTGGTCTGCTCGAACGGGGTCCCCGAGAGGATCAGCCCGAGCTCGAAGAGCCATCCGAGCGTGCTCCCGAAGATCGTGAAGAGGAAGGGAAGCCAGGTCCACGCGGCGAGCCCTCCCGGCACGTCGGGCACGTGGAGCGCGCGCACGATCCCTTCGCCGACGACGCCGGCGAGCCACGACTCCACCGCGGGATCCCCCGCGCCGTAGAGAGCGAGGAACATCCCCGTCGAGAGGGTCGACATCAGCACGAGGCTGAGGACGGAGGTGATCGAGCCGAGGAGCGGGAACGTCGGCCGTTCCGGCACGACGAAGCGCAGCTGCTCCGGCGTCTCGATCGGATTGGTCACCGCGTCGGACGGCTTCCGGGGCGGACGCGAATCGCGGATGCGATTCGATCGGCTCGACACCCGAGGCCCTCGTGCCTCGAGGACCGCGTTCAGCTCTGTGCTCATGTCACTCCCCCTCGCTCGACGAGCTGCGCTCGTGCTCTTCGATTCCATGCCGTGTCGCGCGCCCCGGCGCGCAGCCGATTCACTCCGCCGCCACCTTCGCGGGCTCGTCCGCGCTACCCCAGAGCAGCGTCCGCCCGAAGTCCGTGCTCATGAGTGCGCGGGCCTCGTGCACGCGGTGCAGGACCCCGTGCCGAGTCGCGAGCCAGGCGTCGACGGCCTGCGCGCCCGCGTCCATCAGCCGCTCGATCTGCGGGACGCTCATGTCGAACTCGAGCGTCCCGTAGCCGCCGGTCGGCAGACGACAGACGAGCCTCTGATAGACGTCCTGCTCGGTCGTGTCGTTGCCGCCCGTCGCGGTGTCGAAGACGCGCTCGATCCGCCCGATCGTCTTCTCCTGGAGGCTCTTCGGCGCCTTGCGCACCTTGCCCGGATCGACCGGGAGGCTCTCGTCGAGGGCGAGGCCGAGGATGCAGCGCTGGGGATCCGGCGGGCCGCCCATGATCTCCGTGATCCACGGAGCGTCGGAGACGAGGAGGCGGAGCGCGAAATTCGAGATCAGCCCTCCGTCGAGGATCACGTGTCCCGTGATCGACCTCCCGAGGTAGTTCCCCCACGACGCGTCCCAGACGACCTCGGGCCAGACGAAGGGGATGCTCATCGACATCCGGACGGCCCATCGCAGCGGGAGCTCGGGCGCGGTCCGATGGTTGAGCACCAGCATGCGGGTCGCGGTGGTGTCGGAGGCGACGAGGCTGAGATCGAAGCCGGTCGCGGCGTGGAAGCGCGCGAGGGTGAGCTCGCTCGTGCCCGGTGCGCGCGCGTCGAGGCATTGGTCGAGCCAGGCGAGGAAGCCGTCGGCCGAGTAGAGGCCTCCGTGCTCGACGAGGTTGAAGAGCCGCGCGAAGGGCGGGAAGTGGAGCATCGCCCGGAGGGTGCCGACCTCGATCGGTCGCTCGAGGGCGGCCGGGAGGAAGGGATCGAGGACCTCCGCGATCACGCCGCCGAGGGTGCTGTGGAGGATGTCCGCTTCGCTGAAGCGACCCGGCTCCTCGAGGAACGTGGTCATGCGCGAGGCGCCCGACGGGAGGCGCTCGAGCCCCACGTCGCGGAGCGCCTTTCCTCGGTAGCCCGCGGCGATCAACGTCGCGGTGATCGCGCCAGCCGACGTTCCGACGAGTCGCCCGAAGGCGAAGGAGCGTGTCTCGAGCTCGGCGACCGCTCCGGTCAATGCGAGCCCACGCGCACCGCCGCCTTCGAAGACGACGTCGAGCAATTCGTTCGTCATGTTCCCCCCGGCACGCAAGCTGCCATGGGAGAGTCAGGGGCTCCGTCGACGATCTCGGGATTCCGGCGCGAGCGTGACGCGCGTCACGTTCGGGGCGGGGGGGCTCGGCCACGATCCCGGGCGTCTCGGGTCGCGGGCGGCCCCGGATGACCACGCCCCGCCCCATCGGGCCGTCGTCGCGCCATCCTCCTCACGCAGGCCCGAGGTCCGGCTCGCCGGAGCGCTCGAGCATCCATCGACGCACTCGCTCGGCGAGTCGGACGGCGGACTCCCAATCCGCACCGTCGGGCGGGATCGGCGCTCCGACCTCGACCGAGACTCGACCGCTCCTCGGAAAGAGACCGTCCGGAGGGAGGATCGCGCGCGTGCCGCGCAGCACGATCGGGATCACGGGCAGGCCGAGGTGGGTCGCGAGCAGGAAGGCGCCCGAGTGGAAAGGAAGCAGCCCGAGTCGCGTGTAGGTTCCTTCGGGGAAGAAGAGAGGCGTCTCCCCGGCGCGTGTGCGCGCCTCGATCGCCCGAGCCGCTGCGACGCTCTCGGTCGCGACGCGACGTTCGACGAACTGGACGCCGAGGCGCGCGAGTGCGACGCGGACCCACGCATGCCTCGCGAGCTCGGACTTCGCCGTCACGCTGAAGCGGAGCGGGAGGGACGCGACCACGACGAAAGCATCGATCGCACTCTGATGGTTGCTCACGAGCACGGCGTGGTCGGTCGAGGCGAGGTTCTCGAGCCCATGCGTCTCGATCGGCGTCCCGGTCATCCGGAAGAGGGCGCGTGACGCAGAGCGCGCGACTTCCAGTCGACGCTCCTTTCCGGGAACGAGCAGCGCGAGCACCCACGTGACGAACGCGACGACGACGAACGCGAGCCATGCGCGCAGGGCGAAGAGCCAATCGCCGGTCCGGCGCGCCGCGCGCCGGATCATCGGCATGCCCCAGGAGGCCAGGAGCCACCCCATCTGCTGGAAGGCACCCTCGGCGCTCGCTCCGAGCCGGCCGTCTTCGTACGCCGCCCGACACGCCGCCCTGCGGATCTTGCCGCTCGAGGTCTTGAGCACCGAGCGGGGCTTCGCGAGGACCACCTCGTCCGGGGGCATCCCGCTCACGTCGGTCGCCCGGAGGTTCACCGCTGCGGACAGCGCCACGCGCGCCGCCTCGTCGGTCACGTTCGTCTCCGCCACGACGATCCACCGTTCGGTCGCCGTCCGTGCATCCTTGCTCGCGAAGACCACCACGCAGCCTCGTCGTACCCCTTCGACCTCACCGACGGCTTCTTCGATCTCGTGCGGATGCAGATGGCGACCCGCGCGGATCACGAGGTCCTTCGTTCGTCCCGTGACGTAGACGTCTCCGTTCGCCACGTAGGCGAGGTCGCCGGAGCGCAGCCACTCGCCGTCGAAGAGGTCCCGGGTCGCGTCTTCGTTCCGGAAATAGCCCCCCGTCGTCGACGGTCCCCGGAACTCGAGCGAGCCCTCTTCGCGTTCGCCGAGCTCGTGCCCCGCCGGGTCCACGATCCTCGCTTCGTGTCCGTGCAAGGGCCGACCGCACGCGACGACCTCCAGCACGTCCGCGGGGGCGTCGCCGTCGCGCGCGGGCTCCGCGCGGCCGCGCTCGGCGAGAGCCGCGCGTAGGACGCGATCGACCAGCGGACCGCGACCGAGCGGCGGAAAGCAGAGCGCGACCGAGCACTCGGCGAGGCCGTAGGCCGGGGACATGCTCGTCCGCCGGAACCCGTACGGACCGAAGCGTTGGCAGAACCGCTCGACCGTTCGAGGGCTCACCGCCTCCGAGCCGTTCAGCGCGAACCGCCACGTGGAGAGATCGAGCCCCTCGAGCTCTTCGTCGCGGACCTGGCGGACGCAGAGCTCGTAGCCGAAGTTCGGGGAAGCCGAGATCGTTCCCGAGTGCTCGTGGATCGCGCGCAGCCACCGCGACGGGCGCGAGAGGAAGGCGAGCGGCGACATGAGGACGGTCGGAAAGCCGAAGTAGAGAGGCGAGAGCCATCCGCCGATCAGACCCATGTCGTGATAGAGCGGCAGCCAGCTGACCATCGTGTCGCGCGTCGTCACGCGGATGGCCGAGCCCATCGCCCGCATGTTGGCGACCAGGTTCCGATGCGTGAGGACGACGCCCTTCGGATGTCCCGTGCTGCCGGACGTGTATTGGAGGAATGCCACCTCGTCGGGGCGCGGATCGACGATGGGGAGCGTCCCAGGGGTGCGGAGATCCGCTGCAGTGACGACGTCGCGCAAGTCGGGGAGGCTCGCGCGGAGCAGACGCGCGAGGGGGACGGCCCCCTCGACCGTGACGAGCACGCGCGCGCGCGCGTTGTCCAGGATCCGCCGCTGGCGTTCGAGGTGCTCCGCGATCTGCGTGCGACGCGACGGCGGATAGATCGGGACCGGGACGGCGCCGATCAGCAGGGCGGCGCAGAACGTCCGCGCATAGTCGAGGCTCGTGGGCAACATGATCGCCACGCACCCCCCTCGCTTGACGCCGCGTTCGAGGAGCCCGAGCGCGATCGACTCGGCGTCCGCGAGGAGCTGACCGTAGGTCAGGATCTCGGGAGCGTGGTCCGGGTCGAGGAGCTCCACGTGGACGCGCTCCGGATGGACCCGTGCATGCCACCGAAGGGCGGCCACGAGATTCTCGGCGAGCACCTCCGCCTCGCCTCGGATCTCCGCCGGTGCATGGGACGAGCGCTCGACACGGACGGAGGACGGGGCGGGAGGTGCGCTCGAGGGCGAGCGGCTCCGAGCCGTCCGCAGCTCGTCCCAGAGGTCGGCGGGGGTCTCCGCATGCGCGAGGGCATTCGCGAGGGGGACCGCGAACTCGCGCTCGAGCCTCTCGACGAGCTCGGCTCGCGCCAGGCTGTCGAGCCCGAGGTCGCGGTCGAGCTCGCTCTTCCACCCGACCGGTGGCGGCTCGGTCCGGTGCGTCTCGGCGACGAGGGTCGACACGACCTCGAGGAGCCGTGCGGGGTCGACCTGTGCCTCGAGCTCGGGTCTCGCGGGTGTCGGCGTCATCTCCCCATCATCACCCCGGAGGCACCGAGGGGGTGTCTCCGGAGGAGGACGGATCGCTCCGTCGTCGGTCGAATCGAGCCTGGCATCGACTCGTGGGGGCCTCGGTCGTCCGCCGCACGTTCCAGGCCTTCTCGCCTCCCCGCTCGACGCGCTCTCGGCGTGTCAGCGCGGGAAGCAGGAGGCGAAACGCGAGAGCAACGACCGATTGCCACGCAGCACGAGCCTCCGGGTCATCGCCGCGACGAGTGGACTCCGCTTCTTCTCGAGGATCTCGATCCAGAGGCTTCCGGCGCATCCGACGAAGAGGTCGGCTTCGCCGACGAGCCCGGGCGTGACCTCGATCGTCCCGTCGGCGATCCGGACGGTCGCCTGCGCCGAATCCTCGCCCGTGAAATCGAAGTGGTAGGTGGCGCTCCATCCGCGGGCCGGGCCGCGCTGGAACGAGAGCGGCAGGGCGCGGAGGAAGCCGCGCGCGGAGCGGGCTCGGAGGCTCGAGCGCACGCGCCGGACCGTCTTGTGTGGGAAGCGCTTCGTCACGTACGCCTCCGCGTCCGAACCGGGCACGACGTAGACCGGCTCTTCCTTCGCGGTCAGCGGCTTCACCACGCTGCGGAGGTAGTCGGAGCGGTTCGCGACGAAGGGGCCGATCACGTCTTCGCCCGCGGGGCAGACCGCGAGACAATAGGCGGCCTTGTAGTTCGGCTTGTACGCGAGGCTCTGCCACATCGACGCGCTCTCGGACTGCGAGACGCGATCCCGCAGGTCCGCGCGGTCGCGGCTGTCTGCGACCTCCTCGAGGAAGTCGGTGAAGCCGCTCATGAACTCGCGGTAGTTGTGGGTGTAGCAGGCGGAGAAGCGGAAGGTTCCGTCGGGCTCGATCGCGCCGACCGGGCAGGCGGCGACGCAGAGCTTGCACGAGAGACAGGGGTCGAACTCGAGCTTCGGCGAGCTACCGCGCACCTCGGCGGTCGTCAGGACCGTGCCGAGGAGGATGAACGATCCGAAGCGCGGGTGGATGACGTTCCTGTGGATCCCCATCACGCCGAGTCCCGCGGCCTGCGCGACCTTCTTGTGCGAGACGATGAACGAGCGCTCCGGGAACGCGTCCATCTCCATCGGGAACGCCATCGCCGGGTTGATGCTGCGATGTCCGGACGCGGAGAGCGCGACCGCGATCGCACGGGCGATGGAATCCACGTCGTGCCCGGTGCGGTGGAACTCCAGGTTCGCGACGCTGCGCGACGGGCTGCGGACGTCGTCGGGATGCATTCGCACGACGATCGGAACGAGCGTTCGCACGCCTGGCAGCGCTCTCTCGACGTAGCTCCGCTCGTCGACCATCGCCGGGTCGTCGATCGACACGACTCCGACGTCGTCGGCGCCCGCTTCGAGCGCGATCTCGCGGACGCGGTCCAGTGTCAGAGGCTCGGCGGGAGCGGTGCGCCTCGCACGGGCGGCACGCGTCGTCGGGTGGTCGTCGAGGTCGGTGCTTCGGCGCGCGGGTTCGGTCATCGGGAGTCTCCTTCGCTTTTGAGATGATGAGCGTCATCCCATGGGACGACGAGAAACGCGGCACCTCGGGAGGGCCGCGCGGATCAGACCGCGGATTCCAGGAAACGTCGCGTCGCGGCGAGCACGCGGTCGGCGAGCGTCTCGTCGCGCAGCATGCGCGAGAGCACGAGCGCGCCGAGCATCGCCGACGCGATCGCGAGCGTGTCGTCGTGCAGGTCGGCGGCCGACCGCGTGCGGCCCGCGTGGGCGGCCTTTTCGACGCCGCGCAAGAAGCGCATCGCGATCGCATCGAAGGCGGCCTTCACGAGGGGCTCCTGCCGCGGCGCCTCGGTTCCGAGGGCGGCGAGGGCGCAGCCGAGCGCGGGATGCTTCCGGTGGTCGCGCGTCAGGTAGGCGTCGATCACGGCCGCGATCGGCTCGTCGCCCTTCGCTCCGGCGCCGAAGATTTTCGCCTCGGTCTCGTCGAATGCCGCCCGCAGGGCCTCGGCGACGAGCTCGTCGCGACTCTCGAAATGCCGGTAGAAGCCACCGTGCGTGAGGCCAGCGCGCTTCATGAGCGCCGGGATCGCGACGCCCGTGAGCCCGTTCGCCCGGAACGCACGGGCGGCCTGCGCGACGATCCGAGAGCGCACCTCGGCTTTGTGCTCTTCCGTGTACCGCATGGGATGACAGTCATCATCGCAAGCGAGCCGCCTGCCGTCAAGCCCCAGCCCGCCGAGGCTCGTGGGCAGGCACGAGCGCCCTGCGGCTCGCCCGCCGCCCCTAGCCAGGTCCGTGCGGACTCCCGGATCGGTCCACTTCCCGCTCCGTGCCGCCCTCGTACACGCGCCGCAGGCCCTCGGGATCGAGCAGTGCGATGCGGCTGCGCTCCACGCCGACGAGGCCATCCTTGACCCAGGTGGCGAGCTGTCGGTTCACGCGCTCGCGCGAGGCGTCCACGATGGCCGCGAGGTCGTTCTGCGTCAGGGCGATCCGGATGCCGCGCATCAGGCGCCCGTCGGTGGTGCCGCCGACGTCCTCCGCGGCCTCGACGAGGCGCTTCGCGAGGCGCTTCTCGAGATCGAGGAAGGCCCTGTCCTCGAGGCGCTCGGTGAGTCGTCGGAGCCTGCGGGCGACGACGGTCGTCAGCGTCCAACCGATGGTCGGGTACGTCGTCGCGAGCTCGACGAAGCTTGGTCGCTCGACGACGAGCAGACGCCCCGTGCCGACGGAGATCACGTCCGCCGAGCGAGCGCATCCATCGACCATCGAGACCTCGCCGAAGACGTCCGAGGGGCCCAGCACACTGAGCGTGACGCGACGCCCCGCGCGATCGGTCGCGGTCACCTGGTAGCGCCCGCGTTGGATCACGTAGAGCTGGTCCCCGATCGTGCCTCGCTCGAGGATCATCTCGCCCTTGGACGTCTCGACGAAGCGCCCGGGCGCCAGCATCCTCGAGAGGCCCGCTTCGTCGACTCCGTCGAAGAGGCGCACGTCCGCGAGCCACGAGCGGCTCGCCTCGCCGCGGCGGACCCGATCGCTCTTGGCGCTCGAGCCGAGGACGGCCCGCGCCGATGGAAGCTCCCTCCCCATCGTCATCCTTCGGGGTGAGTCTACACGCTCGCCGGCGGGGAGGTGAGCGCGTTCTCGGGTCTCGGGCCGAGCACGGTGCGGGCCCGCCCCCGTTCGACCGATGGCTTCCCCAGGGGGCTGCCCCTAGCGTATGCAGCGTCAAGATGTTCCCCCTGCTGCCAGCGGCGTTGTCGGAGCATGCGTCCGAGAGCGACGCGCTCTTCCAGGCGTTGCTCGGGGTGACCGCCGTCGGGGTCGCGCTCGCGTGGGGCTCCATCGCGTACGTGGTCGTCCGCCGTCGTCGTTCGCGCGTCGCGGCGACGCCCCCCGAGCGCGAGAGCCGGGTGCCGAACCTCGTCTTCCTCGCTCTCTTCGGGGCCGTCTGCGTCTTCTTCTTCCATCGGGGGTTCGCCGTCTTCCTCGATCGAAGGGTGGAGGCTCCGACGGATGCGTTCGTCGTGAAGGTGACGGCCTCGCGGTTCGAGTGGAAGCTCGAAGCCGAGGACGGCACGAGCTACGGCCCGAACACGATCGTCGTTCCGAGCGGAAGCCCCCTCCGGTTCGAGGTGACTTCGACCGACGTGGTCCACACGTTCGTGATCCCCGAGCTGAGGGTGCGTGCGATGGCCGTGCCGGGCCACGTGGACTCGTTCGTCGTGACTCCGTCGCTCTGGGAAGGGGAACGTCACGACTTCGACTTCCACTGCGGGGAGTATTGCGGCACGGGCCATGCTGCGATGCGGGGCGTGATCCAGGTCGTCTCGCCCGCGGAGCACGAGCGATCGCGCGCCGTGTGCCAACTCGACTCCTGCGCCGGGGTGCGTGAAGGTCCGGAGCGCGACGCCTGCCACGGTGAGCGTCTCTACGCGGGCTTCGGCTGCCGAGCCTGCCATTCCACGCGTCCAGGAGAAGACTGGCCGGGCCCGAGCCTCGCCGGGCTGTGGGGCTCGATGCAGCCGCTCGACAATGGGAGCGAGATCCGCGTGGACGTCGCCTACGTCCGCACGTCGATCCGCGAGCCCTCGCTCCACGTGGTCCGGGGCTATGGGAGCATCCAGATGCCTCCGTTCCGGATCAGCGACGCGGACGTCGCTCGACTCGCGTACATGCGCACGTTGCCGGCGGCGGCGCCCGAGAGCGCGCCGCCGCAGCCGGAGCGTGGGTCGGCTTCACGGAGGCGAGCGCCGCGCGACGTGCGGCGATAGCGTGTGCCCCCTACGGCAGCGGCTCCGGGCTCGCGCTCGGGCGCTGGAACCAACGCACCGTCTCGGCGAGCGCCTCGACGAAACGGGTCGGCGTCTGGCCGAGGACGGTGCGCGCGCGTTCGTCGCCGACGACGAAGGGCTTCTCGAACTCGTAGAGCATCTCGATCATCTCCCGCGCCTCGGGCGTGAAGAGACCCACGAGCTTCAGGACGAAGATCGGCGTGGCCGAGATGGGGACGGGTCGTCCGAGCAGCGTGGCGAGCTCGGAAGCGACCTCGCGTTGCGACCGGGGCGCATCGGACGGGACGTGCCAGACCTGCCCGTACGCGTCGGCCGAGAGCGCGACGCGCGCGAGGGTCTCGCCGGCGTCGAGCGTGTACGTCCACGTGTGGGGTGCGTCGAGATTGCCGAAGCCGCGCGGCGCCTTGCCCGCCACCGCGCGTCCGAACACCTCGTCGCCGAGCGACGCGGCACGCATGCCCGGGCCGAAGAGATCGCTCGCACGCACGTGAGCGACGCGGAGCGCGCCCTTCGTGTGCAGCTCGCGGAGCTCGTCGACCATCTCGGCGCGGACCCGGCCCTTCGCCGAGCAAGGCGCGTGCGCGTGATCCTCGGCGAAGGGCTGCGAACCCGGTGCCCCGTACATGTACACGTTCTCGAAGCTCACGAGCGCGCCCGAGGCCGCGTGCGCGGCCGCGATCGCGGTCTTCTGCAGCGGAGGGAACTCCGTCGCCCAGCGATGGTAGGGCGCGTTCAGGCATTGGAGGATCACGTCGCGGCCCTCGCAGACGCGCGCGAGCGCTTCACTGTCGCGCACGTCGACCGCGTGATGCGTCACCCCTTCCGGCAGCCCCTGCGGTCGCTTACGGCTCACCACCGCCACGTCTTCGCCTCGCCGGACGAGCGCGCGCATGGCGCTCCATCCGACGGGCCCCACCCCGAGGATCGTGTGTTTCATCGGGGCATCCTAGGCTCTGGGCGTGGGGGGCGAAAGCGCGACGTCTTCTCGCCTTCAGGAGAAGACGTCGACGAGCCTCGCTTCGCGACCGAGGGGCGAGGCCGGAGCATCGAGCAGGCGAGGCGAAGCTCCCTCGAAGCGCGACTCCGCGTCGTCCATCCCGGTGCAGCGGAGGATCTCGTCGACGCGGCGGAACGCGAGGGACGTGCCGATCACGATCACGAGGACCGAGAGGATCACCCACGGCGCCACGTGCGGGTCGAGCACGAAGGGCGCCGCGCCGCCGAGGAGGACGGAGGCAGGAATCACCAAGGCGACGAACCTTCGCCGACGCTCACGCTCCCACCGATGCGTCTCGCAGAGATGGATGTAGAGAGGATGCACCCGCGTCGAGAGGGGACCGAAGACGAAGTAGGCGACGACGCCGAGGAGCGCCCAGAAGTAGACGTGGGGAGGGTGGTAGCGGAACGACTGGAATTCGGGCTTCCCGCTCGGCGGATTCCCACACTTCGCGCAGGCCTGGGGAAGCGCCATCGTCTCCCTCGGCACGACCAACGTGGAGCCTTCCATGCGTAGGCCGGTGGGCGCAGCGTCCGCGCGTGGGTCGGAGACGGACATCGATCGTCATGTAGCACGGCTCCGCGCCCCGCTCCGCTCGGCACGGCCTGCGTGGGAGGAGCCTCGACGTGCGCCGTCGCGCCCCTCAACGATACCGTCCGCGCCCGTAGCCCGCCGGATCGCCGTTCGGGCCGCTGTCGCCGTCGCTGTAGCCGGTCTGGTTCACCATGCGCGCGGTTCCGCGGCCGTTGCCCGCGGTGTCCGCGTTCGGTCCGCTGTCGCGATCCGTCACGCCGCTCTGGTAGCCCGCGTAGCCGTGGTGACCTCGGCCCTGGCCCGGCGGATCCTGGACGCCGCCGGTGCCGTTGTCGCTGTCGGTGAGGCCGGTCTGCACGCCGCGCACGCCTCCGCGCCCGTAGCCTGCGGGATCGGCGTACTGGCCTCGATCTCCGTCGGTCATGCCCGTCTGGTAGCGCTGGCCGGTGTACTGCGGTTGGACGTAGCCGGGCTGTTGGTAGTAGCCCGTCTGCCCGTAGTACGCGGGCTGCGCGTAACAGCCCGCGAGCTTCGTCGCGGAGCCGGCGATCGCCGCCGTGCCGACGAGCCGCAGCGCGGCGCGCCGCCCGAGAGCGCGGTCGGAGACGATCTCGGATTCCGTCAGGGTCTTCGCCTGCTTGCCACCGTGCTTGCGATCGTCGCCGTCTGCCATCCTGCCCTCCCGCGATCTCGTCCGACGAAAGAGCGTACGGATGGGGCCGCGGGATCCCCACGGGGGATCCGCATCGTTGCGCAACCGTAATCCGCGAGGGGCGGCTCGCGATCCTCGCGCTACGTTCCGCCCATGGACCTCCGGCTCGAATCGGTCTCCGTCTTCTTCCGCTCGGGGTGCGCGCTCGACGCCGTGAGCCTGACCTTCGACCGACCGGGCATCGTCGCCCTGGTCGGCGCGAACGGGGCTGGGAAAACGACCCTGCTCCGGGTCGCTTCCGGCTCGTTGGTCCCGCAGCTCGGCACCGTGCGCGTCGACGGCGAGGTGCTCGTGCGCGGCCGCGTGGATCTGCGCCGGAGGATCGCGTTCATGCCGGACTCCGCGATGCCCTATGGGCATTGGACGCCGTTGCGCTACGCGGCGAGCGTCCTCCGGCTCTACGAGGCCGACGGTCCGGGGGCCGAGAAGCGCGTTCTCGATCTCCTGCGCGCCTTCGGAGCGATCGAGTATGCCGAGCGTGCTCTCGGCGATCTCTCGCGCGGCGAGCTCTACAAATCCTGCCTCGTCCCGCTCCTCGCCTCGGGCGCCCCGCTCGTGCTCCTCGACGAGCCCTTCGCCTCGGGCATGGACCCGCAGGGCATCGAGGCGCTCGAGAGCTGGGTCCGTGGCCATACGAAGAACGGGGGAACGGTCGTCTACTCGACGCAGTGGCTCGATCTCGCGGCGCGCTTCTCGGATCGCACTCTCGTCGTCGACCACGGACGCGTGAAGGCCTTCCTCGAGACTTCGGAGATCCCGACGCGGCTCGAAGGCAGCGATCCGATCTTCGACGCGCTCCGGCGCGAGGTGAAGGAGGCGTCGTGATCCGCGATCACGATCCGGCGTTCGTGCATCGATTGCGGCGCGGGTGGAAGGCGGAGCTGCGTCGGTGGGGGCTCAGGGCGCGGTCGGCACGGCGAAGCGAACCGAGTCGTTCGATGGCGATCTCGGATCACCTCGTAATGCATGCGACCTTCGGGGTCACGAGCGCGGCCTCGTCGTGGGTGCTCCGACCGTCGATCTCCGTTCGTGACCTCCCCACGATCGCTTTCCTCTACGCCTGCGTCGCGGGCGCCTACGTCGGGGTGCGAACGTATCGGCCCTCCGACCTCCGGACGTTCGTCTTCGCGGGCCTTCCGATCGCCGACGCGCAGCTCGTCGGCGCGCACCTCACGCGTCGCCTCCTGGAGGGGGCGTCGACCGCCGCGGCTCTCGTACCCATCGCGCTCGCGTGGCTCTTGCCGTCGTTCGGGCTCGTCGGCTCGATCGAGCCGTTGATGCTCTGCGTGTCGATCGGTCTCGCGTGGACCGGTGCCGTGGCCGCGACGGTCGCGGCGGCGAGGGCCAGACTCCTCGGCCGTACGGGGCTCGCGGCGATCGGGCCGCTCCTCGGTGTCGCGAGCGTCTGGCTCCTTCCGCGCGACGCACCGGTCGACCTTTCCCTCGCCCAGGTCTCCGCCGTCGGCGCGTCCGCGCTCGTCTCGGCGGCGACTGCGTGGAGGGTGCTCGAGGACGTCGCATCCGTCGCCGTGCGCGAGCGGGAGGCCGCCCACGAGGCATGGCTCGCGCTTCGTCCGCAGGCCTCGTCCCCTCCGCGACGAATCCAGGAGCCACGAGGCTTCCTCGGCTCGGGCTCGAGATGGGACGCGGACGGTGTGGTCGAGCGAATCGTGGATCGAGCGCTCGCGCCGGACTCGGCCGATACCCTGCGCTTGCTGTCCGGCGGCGCGCTCGGGGTCGGTCGTCGCCTGACCTGGGGAGTGTGTCTGATGGCCTCGGCGGCCGCGTCGTCGATGCTCGGCCGCTGGGGCTCCTTCGCCGCGGCCCTCGTGCTGTGCATGGCGCTCATCACGCGCCTCGTGGGTCCGATCTCGGGGCGTTGGTACCGACCCGAAGAGCGGGCGATGCGCTTCGCCGAGATCCAGGCCGGAACCCTGCCCGTCGATCCGGCCACCGCCCTCTCCGTCATGGTGCTCCGCGAGCTCGGCGTCGCGCTCCTGCTCGCGCCGTCTGTCGCGGTCGCCTGCTCCCTGTTCCTCGAACACGCGTTCGGCGGAGGTCCCAAGGGCGACCCCTCGGCTTGGACTCACGGGCTCCGAATCGCCTGGGCGAATCTCGCACTGACGCCCCTCTTCCCGGTGCTGCGATGGCTCTCGGACCCGATCGGAGGGCTGATCCAGGATGGCGCCGGGTTCTTTCGCGGCGGGGGCGTGCTCTCCGCGTTGGCGCAGGTCGTCGCCGCGCTCGCGTCCTTCTTCGCGATCTTCGGGCTCGCCGTGCTCTTCGTCGTTCACCCCGATCCGCGCGTGACTCTCGCGGCCGGTCTCGGGAGCACGGTGCTCCCATCGACGATCGCCTACGCCACCGCGCAGGCATACCTCCGCGGCTTCCTGCGCTGAGCCCACCTCGGGCCCAGCGCAGCCTCCCGCTCAGCCCTTCGAGACCTCCGCGAGGTAGGCATCGAGCGCCTGGAACGTGCCGCTCCAGCCCTGCTCCATGTTCGAGTGGCTCTTCGCGAACATGCTCCGCTCGTTCTCGAGGGCGTTCAGCGGGCTCATCCGCATCGTGAGGCGCGTCTTGCCGCCGACGTCCTCGAAGGTCGCGGTGTTCAGCATCTCGAGCGGCCAGTCGGCGGCCATCGGATGGCGCGTGATGCCTTGGTTCGCGTCGGAGAACGACGTCACGGTCACGAGCCGCGACCCCGGCGTGACCTCGAGGAAGGTCCACTTGCCCCACATCGTGTTCCCGTCGGGCGTGGCCATGCCGTAGTGGAACGTGCCGCCGGGCCGCAGATCGATCTCGCACTTCACGATCGACAGGCCCTTCGGCCCGAACCAGCGCGCGAGGTGCGTCGCGTCCGTGTGCACGCGGTAGACGAGCTCCGCCGGCGCGTCGAGCATGCGCGAGATCGTGAGGACCTCGGGATCGGTCTTCGCACCGTTCGCCTCCGACACCACGCCATCGAGGCGCGCGAGCGTGTCGCGCCCGCCCTGCTCGGCGCCGAACTTCTTCGTCGCTTCGCATTCCTCCGCCGAGGCGAAGCGCGCGCGCATCGTCACGAGCGTCCCGCGCCCGGCCTCGGCGAAGGTCACGAGGTTCTTGAAACGACGGGCGTCCGCCGCGTCCGAGCCATCGTCGTGGTCGTAGGCGAGCCGCTCGTTCGGCACGATCTCCGCATAGCGGATGCGGTTCGGCCAGTCGGTCCCGTCGGGGCCGTGCATCGTGAACCGCCACTCGCCGCCGACGCGCAGGTCGTGCGCGTGCGTCGTCGTGCGGAAGCCCTGGGGGCCCCACCAGCGCGAGACGTGCGTCGGGTCGGTGAACACGCGGTAGACGAGCTCGCGGGGCGCCTCGAGGAAGCGGGTGGTGACGATCTCGTTCGACTCGGCTCGCGTGGGGATCATGGCTTCTTCTCCGTTCTCGTGGTGCGGGCACGCGAGACGCGATTCGCGTGGGGACGCGGGGTGCGCGCGCGCTTCTTCGGCGGCGCGGCGTGCGCCGGGACCTGCTCGGGGACGCTGCCGGCTCCGAGCTCGGCGAGGTAGTCCTCGAGTCGATCGAGGCTCCCTTCCCAGAACGCGGCGTAGGCCGCGATCCAATCCGTCGCCTCGCGGAGCGGTGCGGCCTCGAGCTTGCACGGCCTCCGCTGCGCGTCCCGGCTGCGCGAAACGAGGCCGGCGCGTTCGAGCACCTTCAGGTGCTTCGTGATCGCGGGCAGGCTCATGTCGAAGGGCTCGGCGAGCTCGGTCACGGTCGACTCGCCCTTCGCGAGCCTCGCGAGGATCGCGCGGCGGGTCGGATCCGCGAGGGCGGCGAAGGTGGCGCTGAGGGCGTCCGGGGCGGGGGTCATGGTAAACCGATTGGTTAGATAACCGATCGGTTTCTAAAGCGGCCCGCTCGGCACGTCAAGGGCCCCTTCCGCGGCCTCGGGGGCGATGCGAAGCTGATCGAGGGGCGATGCCCGAGGCATCCCTCCCCTCGTCCGTTCCGATGATGCTCGCGCCCGACTCCGATCGAGAGCCCACGCCGGCGCACTCCGTGTCCGGGGTGATCGTCGAAGCGGAGGTCGCCGCGCGCCTGCGGAAGACGCTCCTCGACCCTCCGCTCCTCCTCTCGATCCCCGACGAGATGGAGGTGGCATATCGGCGCCACCGCTTCCGCGACCTTCGTCGCTACATCCGGATCGGCGCTCCCGCGCTCGTCGTCCTCGTCGTCGGTCTCTCGGCCCTGCAGCTCGGCTTCTTCGGTGGAGAGCTCGCGGCCAAGGACACACGGCTCTGGACCCTGGGCACGGGGATCGTCGCGACCCTGCTCGTCCTGGCCGGCGCGGGGGTGCACCTCCGTGCCGTCCTCCGGCGCTACGAGCTCATCGCGAGCTTCGTCGGCAGCCTCGTCCTGATGAAGCTCGCCCTCTTCCCGCAGATCCTCGCCGACTCGAGCGCCGCGCGGATCGAGAGCTATTTCTGCATGCTCTCGGTCTTCATCGTCGGCGTGGCGCTCCGCTTCCGGCTCGTGATCACGGCCGCGACCTTGCTCGGCACCGGGACGCTCGCGCTGCTCTTCATCGTGCTCTTCGCGCCGCATCCGGACCTGCGCGCGTTCACCTACTACTTCGGCTCGTCGACGCTGGTCGCCCTCTTCGTGGCCTGGCAGCTCGAGGAGAAGGAGAAGGTCGCGTTCCTCCAGCAGGTCGTGATCGACCACGACGCGCGCACGCTCGAGTCGATGAACCACGAGCTCCTGCGCCTCGCGCGTCACGACGCCCTGTCCGGGCTCGCGAACCGCCGCGAGCTCGAGCGTCGCCTCGGGATCGAGTGGGAGCGCCTCCGTCGCGACGGCAAGCCCCTCGCCGTCGTCTTCGCCGACATCGATTGGTTCAAGGCCTACAACGACGCGTATGGCCACGCCGCCGGCGACGAATGCCTCGTCCGCGTCGCGTCCACGCTCCGCGCCTGCCTGCTCCGTCCGGCCGACTTCGCCGCGCGCTACGGCGGCGAGGAATTCGTCCTCGTGCTCCCCGACACCGATCTCGCCGGCGCCCTCGACGTCGCCCGTCGCGCGCTCGCCGCCGTCGACGCGCTCGCGATCCCGCACGTCGGCTCGAAGAGCGCGCCGCACGTCACGCTCAGCCTCGGCGTCGCCTCCGTCGTTCCCGACGACGCGCCCACGGCCGATCGCCTGCTCGATCGCGCCGATCGCGCCCTCTACGCGGCGAAGCGGGCCGGTCGCCACGACGTCTCGGTCGCCGGGGGCGAGTCCGAGCGTCCGGGCGCCCGGGAGTCGGTGCCGCCCGCCCGGCCCTCGTTCCGGCCGCATTCCGGCGCCGACTGACCCACGGCTCCCTGGGCCTCGGGCCTCGGGTCTTGCCAAAACGAACGGTCGTGCTATTTTGAGGTCATGAGCAAGGGCCAGGATACCCGCGAGCGCATCGTCGACCACGCCTTCCACCGGGCGAGCGTCGTCGGCCTCGAGGGCCTCTCGCTCGGGGAGCTGGCGGCCGAGCTCGAGCTGTCGAAGAGCGGTCTCTTCGCCCATTTCCGCGCCAAGGAGGCCCTCCAGCGCGCGGTGATCGAGCATGCCGCCGAGCGCTTCGTCGCCCGGGTCGTCACCCCGGCCCTGTCCGCGAAGCGGGGCGAGCCACGCCTCCGCGCCCTCGTCGACCGATGGCTCGCGTGGGGCCTCGAGAACGAGGCCCACGGGTGCTTCTTCGTCGGCGCGGCGACCGAGCTCGACGATCGACCCGGTCCCCTGCGGGACGCGCTCGCCGCCACCCAGCGCGACTGGTTCGACACCCTCGCGAACGCCGCCCGGATCGCCCAGAGCGAGGGCCATTTCCGAACGGATCGCGAGCCCGAGCAGATCGCCTTCGAGCTCTTCGCGCTCATGCTCGGCGCCCACCACCACGGCCGGCTGCTCCGCGATCGGAGCTCCCTCGACCGCGCCCGCAAGGCCGTCGACCGCATCTTCGACGACGCACGACGTCCGGCTTCGTCCTGAGCCCCCGGCTTCCTCGAAAGGAGATCGCCATGGTCCGCATCGCATCTGAAAATAGCACGAGCGTTCGTGCGAGAATCGCCGCCGCCGTCACCGCCGCGCGCCTCGTCGCCCCGGCCCTCCCAGGCGTCGCGATCGGGCTCGCGCTCCACGTCTTCACGAGCCCGCGCCGTCACGAGGCGCCCGCCCGCGAGCGCGAGCTCGAGGCGAAGGGGGAGAGCCTCCGCCTCGGCGGCGGCCGCATCGCCGCGCGCCGCTTCGGCGAGGGAGCGCCGGTCGTGCTGATGCATGGCTGGGAGGGGAGGGGCCTGCAGCTCGGGGCCTTCGTCACGCCGCTCGTCGAGCGGGGGTTCTCCGTGATCGCGCCCGACGCGCCGGGCCACGGCGACTCCGCGGGCGCGCGAGCGACGCTCCGCGACTTCGCGGACACGCTCCACGCCGTGCAGGAACGCGTCGGGCCGCTCGCCGGGCTCGTCGCGCATTCGTTCGGCGGGGCGGCCGCGACCCTCGCGATGACCGAGGGCCTCCGCGTGGAAGCGGCGGTCTTCGTAGGCTCGCCTTCCTCGATGACGGCCCGCGTCCGGGAGTTCCTCGCGCTCGTGGGCCTTCCCGAAGCGCTCGCGCCGCTCCTCGAGGATCGCGTCGGAGAGGTCGTCGGCAAGCATCCACGCGACGTGGAGGTCCGCACGATGGGAGCCGAGATCGCCACGCCGCTCCTCGTCGTGCACGACGAGGAGGACCGCGAGGTCTCCTTCGCCTGCGCCACGGACTACCTCGAGGCCTTCCCCGATGCGCGTCTCGTCGCGACGCGTGGGCTCGGCCATCGGCGCATCCTCCGCGACCCGGACGTGGTCGCCCGGGCGGCCGATTTCGTCGCGGCGAGGGCCGGCGCGGGGCGCCGCTCGGCGGTCGACCCGTGGCTCGACGCCGCCCTCGGGGACCGGGTCCTCTTCGAGGTCGCTTGAGCTCCGGCTCGCCGCTCAGGGCGGGGTCGTGACCTGCGGCGAGCCGTCCGGCGCGAACGTGCCCTCGACGATCGTCCCTCCGCCCTCGGTGCGGTACTGACCGTCGCGGAGCACCTGGCGCCCCTCGGTGGTCAGGGAGAACGTCCCGGCCCACCCCTGCTCGTCGATGTTCGTGGCGGAGAGATCGAGCGTCGCTTCGCCGCGCGAGCCCCTGACCTGCGTCTCGAGTCGGACGTAGTCCCGACCGCGGAACTTCGCGTTCGCGAAGTCGCGCTCGAAGATCCGGGCGACGGCGAGCGAGACCGAGACGTTCGAGCCGAGGGCGGCCGAGACACGGGGATCCGACTCGACGAACGAGACGGTCTTCTCCACGGGCGGAGCGCTGACCTGGTATTCGTACTGAGCCGGGCAGCCCGTCGTCGCGACGAGGAGCAGGACGAGGGCGAGGGGGGCGAGCGCACGCATGCGCGCGAGCCTACCACCGCACGGCAGGTCCGAGAGGTCGGACGCGAGGGCTCAGAAGTGGAAGTCGAAGGTCTTGTGGACCTCCGGCGTCGCGTCGACGGACCAGAGCCACTTCGTGCCGTGGACGTGGACGCGGAGCGTGGCCACCGTCGCGTGGAGCTGGGTCGAGCGCGTCGTCACGATCGGGCGTCCGTCGAACGTCTCGCCCTCGTAGCGCTGCACCTGACCTTCACCGAGCTGGCCCGCGACGCGCCGGGCCGCCTCGCTCGCGGGGCCTGCGCCGGCCGAGCCCATCTCCGCCGTCGAGAACGAGACCTCGCTCGCCTCGAGCTCGTGGGTGACCGCAAGCGCGGCGACGCGCGACCGGACCATCGCCTCGTCCGGCATGCCCGTCGGAGTCTCCGAGGCCCGGAGCACCTCGTGCCGCATGCCCTCGGTGAACGCCGTCACGCGGGCGTCGAGCTCGAACTTCGCCTTGGCCCAGGCGAGCAGCCCGAGCACGGCGACGACCAGGATCACGGGCACGCTGCGACTCATGTGGGAAGGGTATCGCGTCCGCCGGCCCCTCGTCCCGTCGCGACGGACGCGTCCGCGAGGACGTCCCGTTTCCGTACCGACCAGAGGAAGCCGTCGTACCAGAAGTGCAGGAGCGAGACGACGAGGGTGAGCGCCCAGGGCCCTCCGCGCGGTGGGACGAGCTCGGCCCACGTCCCGTACGCGAAGACGGCCACGAGATAGAGGGCGAGCGCGCGTGCGACGGGGAGGCGCTCGGCCGTGGCCCGCGCCGTGGGGCGCGCGTCGGTCACCCAGATCAACGCGAGGTACTGGATCGCGTGGAAGAGGTTCATGACGAGGAAGGCGACGCCGAAGGGGTCGAAGGTCCAGGTCGCGATCGACACGAGGCCCGTCGACGCGACGAGGAAGACCTTCGGCCACGCGACGACGTGCCCGCGTGCGTGGAGGCGGGCGTAGGCGAGCACGTAGAGGGCGACGAAGGCGAGCCCGCCGAGGAGCGTCGCCCGCGCGAGCGTGGCCGCGTGCGAGTCGATCGCGGCCGGGAGATCCGCGAGGGCGTGGAGGCCGACCTCGTCGAAGGACTCGAGCACGGAGAGGTGCTCGAAGAGCGTGGCTCCGCCGAGGATCGGCCCCGCGTAGAGCAGCTGGTTCAGGACGAAGTCGAGGCGCCTCCCTTCGTCGGGGGGATTGCCGGCGCGCTGATCGTAGAGGCGCGCGAAGCCGAAGGTCTGCGCGCCCGAGTGGTAGACGTCCCAGAACGCGGCGACGACGGTCGCCGTGATCGCGACGACGCGCGAGCTCGCGATCGCCGCGAAGAGCAGCGGCGGCACGACGAGGAAGCGCACGGGGAAGGCCCGGAGGCGTGTGCGGTCGCCGTGGCTCCGTAGGAAGACCGCCGCGAGGTGCGCATGGATGAAGACGCCCACGACGAGCGTCGCGAGGTGGGTCTCGCGGCCCGCGATCGAGAGCGGCGCGTCGACGAGCGAGGTCGAGGAGACGAGCGCACCGAGCCCGAGACAGACGAGCGGCGGAGACAGGAAGAAGAGCCAGTCGTAGAGCGGGCCGACGACGTAGGCCGACGCGGGCGTGCGACTCACGGCGTGGGCTCCTCGGGGAACACGAGCCGGACGCCGAGCGCGTTCAGGTGATCGCCGAGCGCGAGGAGGAAGACGGTCAGGCCGGCGAGCTCGAGGCCTTCTTCCACGAAGTCGAGCAGCGCGTAGGCGAGTGTCTCGTCCCCGTGGGCCTCGGTGTAGGCCCCGAGCGGGAGCTCCACGCCGACGGCGCCTCCGACGTAGAGCAGGGCGGAGAGGAGGAATCGACGACGTGTCGCGGTCGGCAGGTCGCGGAGGAAGGGAACGTAGGCGAGGGCGAGCGGGACGAGGACGAGGGCCGCGACGAGGACCCATCCGAAGAAGAAGATCCCGTGCCCGTCGACGAGCGCGTTCAGCTGCTCGTGGAGACAGGCGGTCTCGTCGAGCGAGACGTAGGCGAAGAGCAGGGAGAGCAGGGCCCATCGACGCGGATGAGGGCCTCCCGCGCGTCGCGTCGCGATCGCCGCGAGGGCGGCCATCGCGCTCGAAGCGGCGAGCAGGGTCGACGCGTACCACGTCGGCACGTTGCCCTCGACGCTGAGCGAGAAGACCTCGACGAGCTCGGTCGAGCGACCGAGGACGAGGTGCCGCGCGAGCTCGGCGGCGAGGCCGAGCCCCGCGACCGCGAGCGTGGTGGCGACGAGGGCCCGGCGGGCGCCTGCACGCACCCCGAGCGGCGCGCTCACGTCGTCACCGTCCGTGGTGCTTCCACTTGCCCCGGCCTCGGACCTGGACGTCGACGTGCACGTAGTAGGTCCCGACGAAGAGCGGACGCGACACGTCGAGGACCCACACGAAGAAGGGCTGCGTCACGGGCACGACGAAGATGACGGGCGGCGCCGGCGCCACGACCACGTCCGAGTAGCGCACGGTGACGTTCGCGAACTGGCCGTTCGGAGCGATCTCGTAGACGGCGACGGGTACCGCGACCGCGTCGACGTGGCGCGAGCGCTCCCCGTACGGGATCGCCCGGACGTCGAAGAAGATCCGCGTGCCCTCGCGGCGCTCGACGACCTGGAGCGGATCCGGGCGGCCGTTGCGATCGATGTCGACGCGGTTGCGCGGATTGCGGTTCAGCGCCCGCTCGAGGCTCCGACCGTCGCGCACGGTCCCGTCGTGGATCAGGGCCGCGCCGCCTGCGAGGTCGAAGTCGTGACCTTGCACCGCGGGCGGGGCCGAGCCCACGGGAGGTGCGGAAGCCTGCGACGCCGGGGCGTCTTCATCACACCCGACCAGGAGCACGCACGAAGTGAGGAACGCGAGAAGGAGTCGAAGGGTCATCGGATGACGAGAACGTTAGCAAAGCGCTGGGCCTTCCCGGAAGCGTTCGAACGGGGAGCGTGCGTTCCGCGCGAGACTCCGCGCGGGCCTGCGTCGGGGCTCAGGCGCGCGCGAAGTCCGGCACGAAGCCCTGTCGGCCCTCTCCGCGCGCCTTCCGATCCTTCGCGGCGAGCGCGTCGAGCTTCGCGTACGTACGTGGGAGCCACCTGCGGGCGAGCCGATCGACGCTCCGCGCGAGGGGCGCGGGCAGATCGTAGCCGAGGGGATTCGACTCGCGGATCGAGGGATCGCCGACGATCCGCGTCCCCATCACGTAGTCGAACCAGGGCTTCGTGACGCACCAGTTCGCGTTCTGGTTCGCGTTCAGGTGGTGATCGACGTGCCACGGCACGTGCTTCCTCGCCCAGGCCGGATCGGTGTGGGCTCGCCGGTGCACGTAGTAGTAGCGGAACGCACCGTAGTAGCAGGCGCCCACGAAGAACGGCGCGATCGGCAGGAGCGGCGTGTGGATCGCCGCGAGGCCGACGAGCATGCCGATCTCGTTCCGCGAGCGGTCGGCGTCGAAGGCGCGCGAGAGCTCCCGCGGGTACGCCTCGCGGTCGTAGAAGGCGTTGCGTCGGACGACACGGTGGTGGTCCCAATGCGTCGAGGACGGATGCTTCCGATTCCGGCCGAGCTCGTGGAGCAGCACCTTGTGCGCGTACCACTCGACGGCGTTCACGTAGACGAGACCGATCGGGAATCCGATCACGGGGACCTCCGCGCCGTCCGGACGGCGAATCCGAGGATCGTAACGCACCGTGACCGTTCGGTCACGATTCGACGGGATTGAAAACCGTGTGCTCCATCCCACACACTGGAGGCCTTCCCATGCGCTTCTTCGTGAGGATCCACCGCGAGTGTCCGGGCTCGGGCTGTGCGATCGGCGGCTCGTGCGCGTCGGGCGCGCTCGTGAGCCCTCGCTCCGCGCTTCACTCGAGCCGGCCGGCGTAGGCCCGGACGAAGCGGCTCGTCGGCAGGCCCTCGATCGCGACCGAGACGTCGTACGCACGGTCGACGAGCGTGGCGTCGACGGCGAGCTTCCCGCCGGGCGCGACCGTGTAGGGCGTCGTCGTCGCGGCGAGCGCGTCGGTGACGACGAGCACGACGGGATTCGCGCCTTCGTTGCGCGCACCGACCCACACGCGCGGGCTCCGGTACGACACACCGAGGCCCACCGTGGGATCCGGATCGCCCGCGTTCGCGTCGGCGAGCACGCTGCCGGCGAAGCGGCGGAAGAACGAAGCCGGACCGTGGACCTCGAGGTCGAAGAAGCCGTCGGCGGAGGCGTCGTAGGTCGTCGTCGCCGCGCGATTCGCCTCGACGACGAGGTGGCGAGGGACGTCCTCGACGTGCGCGAGACCGTGCACGGAGACGGGGTACGCCCGGCTGCCCGAATTCGTGAACGAGACCGTGACGCTCGCCTCGGCGAGGTGCACGAAGGCCTCGCCGACGACGCGATACGGCGTCACGAGCGCCGTCTTCGTCCCCGTCTCCTGCGCGGGCGGCATCGTCTCGCCGTTCGGCATCGCGGGCGGGAGCGTCGCGCA
This sequence comes from Polyangiales bacterium, assembly GCA_046351215.1. Classification (GTDB taxonomy): domain Bacteria; phylum Myxococcota_A; class Polyangia; order Polyangiales; family Houyiibacteriaceae; genus JAXLYX01. The sequence goes on from JAXLYX010000008.1 coordinate 328,493, forward strand.
CGCCGTGTCCGCCGCGGCCGCGAGCGGCGTGGGATCGGGGAGCGTCGTCGGGAACGCGTAGGGCGTCGTCGAGAGGTTCAGCGTGTCCGCGAGGTTGCCGCAGACCTTCCTCCGCCACGCGCTGATGTTCGGCTCTTCCACGCCCGTGAAGCTCTCGAGCAGACGGAGGATCGAGGTGTGGTCGAAGACCTGGCTGCACACGGCGCCGCCCGTCGTGAACGGCGAGACGACGATCGTCGGCACGCGGACTCCGAGGCCGATCGGATAGCCGCCGACGTACTCGTCCGGCGTGTCGGGGGGCGGCGTCGGCGGCACCACGTGGTCGTAGAAGCCGCCGTTCTCGTCCATCGTGTAGACGAAGACCGTCTTCTCCCAGACGGCGGGATTCGAAGCGAGCGCATCGAGGTAGAGCTTCGCGAGCGTCGCCCCCTTGTTCGGCGCGGCGCTCGGATGCTCGGAGAGATCCGACGGCGCGATGATCCACGACACGGCCGGGAGAGCGTCGTTCTTCACGTCGTCGACGAAGGCGTTGCGCGCGCGCCGCATCATGCCGTTGACGTGGAGCGACGACTCCATCGGCGCCTCCTGGTACTGCTTGAACCAGGCGAGCGCGTTGTCGTCGTAGTTGTCGAGCTCCTGGTACACGCGCCAGGAGATGCCTGCCTGCTCGAGGCGCTCGGGGTAGGTCGTCCAGGTGAAGGGCTTCGACTCGTCGTTGGCCATCACGGGGCCTTCGTAGCGGCCCGCCGCATCGACCGTTCCCGTCCAGAGGAAGAGCCGATTCGGATTCGTCGAGGTGTTCACCGAGCAGAAGGAGTGGTCGCAGATCGTGAACGCGTCGGCGAGCGCGTAGTGGAACGGGATGTCGGGGCGCGTGTGGTAGCCGAGGGCCTTCGCGCCCTTCGCCGGGATCCACTGATCCATGCGGCCGCCGTTCACCGCCTGCATGCCCGTGAACCAATCGTGGTTCACGTCGGGCACGCATTGCCCGCTCGTGGTCGTCGCATTCAGTCGGAACGGGTAGACGAGCGAGCTCGAGTCGGGCTGGCCGAAGACGTTCCCTCCGCCGATCCGCGAGAGCGGATGCCGATCGCCCCATCCACGAACGCCCGCGAGCGTGCCGAAGTAGTGATCGAAGGAGCGGTTCTCCTGCATGAAGATCACCACGTGCCCGATCGCCGAGAGGCTCGCGCGAGTCGACTTCGACTCGGAGCGGCAGCCGAGCGAGGCGGGCAGCATGGAAGAGGCGAGGAGGGACGCGCTGCCGCCGAGGGTGCGCGCGAGGAAGGATCGTCGGTTCAGCGAAGACATGGGCTCGTGGGCCCCGCCCGGGGGCGCGAGGGACCTAGCGACCGCCGCGGCCGCGTGCGGGCGGTCGCGCGGGAGTCGTCGGGTTCCCGTGCTCGTCGCAGGCGGGGGACGAACGGAACGGTAACAGAAGTGACCAATACGCGAGCGTGTTCCAGGGCTGCGGGTACTCGGTGACGCCGATCGTGCGCACCATGTAGGAGCGCATCACGACGTTCCGCTTGGCCCAGGCCGCGACGTGGCAGCGCTGCGGACCGGTGAGGTGGCCTCGGGGGCAGCGGGCCGGGACGGGGGAGGGCATGGTCATGGGGCGGTTCGTCTGGGACGCCATCCCGCCGCGCATGCCGAGCGCGATCATCGGCAGGCCCATCATGCCCGAGCCCGGAGGCGGCGCGCCCCCGTTTCCGGGCGTCGTGCCCTCCGGATAGCCGCGGCTCGCGTCGCCGACGTTCCATGCCGAAGCGAAACACGCGAGCTCCTGTTCTCGACCGTAGTCGAAGGTCTCGTGGAACCACGGACGCTCGAGCTCCGGGATCGCGTGGAAGAACGGGTGGAGGAACATCATCTGGTAGTCCTCGAGCTCGTTCAGCCGATGCTCCGCGTCCGCGACGAGCTCGGGCACGCCCGACTCGCCGTTGCCGTGGTTCGGCGTCGCCATGTGCCGCATCTCGTGGAGCAGGGCGAAGATCAGCGCATCGGCGCTGAAGCGGTTCCCGCGTCCGAGGAACGCGCCCGGGTAGACGTTCATCTGCTGGAATGCCGCCGCGACCTCGAGCGCCGTTCCCTCGCCTTCCGTGCGTCCGCCGAAGACGAGCTCCTTGTTCAGGTCGATGCGCGTCAGGCGCCAGATGGCCTCGGGGCGATCCTCGGGCGGGCTCGGGAGCAGCGGCTGGTAGTCCTCGCAGTAGGAGACCGTGTCGGCCGCCGCGCGGACGATGTCGAGGAGATCGAGCTCGGCGCTGGCGCGCTGCGCGGGCGTCGCGTCCCGACGGGCGAGCGTCGCCGTCGCGGCCCGCCAGACCTCCTCCCACCGATCGGTGTCGGCCTTCCGCAGGTCGAAGATCCGTCGCTCGGCCCGCGCCGCCTCGAGGATCGCGTCGCTGCAGATCGGGAACTCGCCCGACGTCCCCATGCCCTCGGGACAGCGCGCGCAGAGCAAGGGAACGTCCTCGGGCGTCTCCACCACGCGCGTCTCGCCCTCGTGGAAGGCCACCTCGACGCAATCGGTCGGAGGCGAGCTCCCGCCGGCGAGCCCCCCGCGGACGCAGTGGGCCTCGCGGTGCATCTCGCAGGAGCCGTCGAGCACGAAGCTCGCCCAGCGATCGCCGGCGACGTGCGGCTCGCGATTCGGCGGCGGAGCCCCGTCGCAGAACGCGGGCGCGTTCATGTTCGGAGCGCGGGGATCCATGTTCGAAGGCCGGCGGCGAGAGCCGGGATGGAGGCCCGCGTCGCTCGAGGGGCCGGGCGGACGCGCACCGTCGGACCCCGGCGAGGGAGGACGGATCGGGGTCATCGGCGAGACCTCGCCTTCGTCGGCGGCCACGTGGCCGAGGGGGAGGCAGGCGAGAGAGGCGAGGAGGAGGAGCCGGAGGCGCATCCCCCTTACGTAGGCCCCGGGGACGGGGAGGGAATGCCGGAGACGTGCACGTGCACGAAGGCCGTTCCCGTGCACGCGAACCGTGCACGTGACACGTGCACGTGCACGAAGACCCTGCACGTGGACGAGGGTCGTGCACGACAGCCGTGCACGTGCACCGTGCCCCCACGTCCCCGGAAAGAGGTGTAGTCTCCCCTGGAACCTCGAGGGGGGTCTGGTTGTCCGTGGACCGTGGAGACGGCGACATGGGACGAGAGGGCGCTCGCTTCGGGCTTCGACTTCGCGATGGACGAGGCTGAGGAACGACGGCTGATCGAGCGGCTGCAGCGGCACGACGAGGCCGCGTTCAGCGAATTCGTGCGCCTGCACCAGGACCGGGTCTTCGCCCTCGTGTACCGGATGATCGGGGATCGCGCCGAGGCCGAGGACCTCGCGCAGGAGGTCTTCGTCACGGTCTTCAAGTCGATCGGCAGCTTCCGCGGAGAGTCGAAGCTCTCGACCTGGCTCTACCGGGTCACGACGAACCACTGCAAGAACCGGATCAAGTACCTCGGCAGGCGCGCACGCCCCGGCAAGGACGCGTGGGACGAGGAGCTGCAGGGCGAGACGGGCAACCACGCCTCGCTCGCGACGAGCGCCCACGTTCCGAGGCCCGACCAGGCGGTCGAGGGTCGCGAGGCCGAGAGCCTCGTGCAGAGGGCGCTCGCGGCGCTCCCGGACGATCAGCGGGAGCTCGTCGTCCTGCGCGACGTCGAGGGGCTCACGTACGAGGAGATCCAGGCGATCACCGGCCATCCCGAGGGCACGGTGAAGAGCAAGCTGCACCGGGCGCGCCTCCTGCTCGTGCAGCATCTCGAGGCGCTCCGCGCGGGGCGCAAGCCGGGGGGCGAACGATGAGGACGGGCCCACGATGACGGCGGACGAAGCACGCGATCTCTTCAGCGAGGCGCTCGAGGGCGAGCTCGACGCCGAACGGAAGGCGGCGTTCGAGGCGCTGCTCGCCGCAGACGCGGAGCTCCGCTCGGAGTACGAGGCGTTCGTCGCGATCGTGCGGGGCACGCAGCGCCTCTCGCTCGAGCCCGACGACGAGCCGAAGCCCGATCTGCTCCGAGGCGTGCAGACCAAGCTGCGCGTGCGGAGCCGGGGACGCTTCTACCGCGATGCGTTCAGCACGCGGACGCGGGCTCAGCTCGTGCTCCCGATCGTGCTCGCGCTGGCGACGATCCTCCTCTTCGCCATCGCGTGGGCCGGCTTCCACGTCGTCGAGCTCGCGGAGCCGCCCCTGCCGCGCTGAGCGGCTCGTGGCTCAATGCCCGCGTCGCGCCGGACGCCCAGGTGCAGGCGCGAAGCCTCGCACGAGCTCGGCGGCCGCGGCGCCTTCGACCCACGAGAAGCCACGGAGCTCCGTGTGGGCGAGCGCCGCGTGGGCGGCCTCGACCGCGGCGCGGGGGACGTAGATTCCCTGCAGGCGCGCGGGGAGCCGATCGGATTCGATCCACGTGCCGCGCAGGTAGCTCCCCCAATCGCCGTCGCCGCACGCGTAGCAGGTGTCGACGACGAAGAGGTAGCGCGCTCCCACCGTGCCGTCGTCCTTCAGATACGGCTCGACGGTGACGACGCGCGGCGCGTCGGAGAACATGATCTCGCCCGGATCGGAGCCGTCCGAGCCGAGCTCCTCGCGCAGGCGGGTCGTCGCCTCCGCCGCGTGGGCTTCCATCACCGCGCGCACGTCCTCCTCGGAGAGGAGTGCGACCTGCGAGCCGTCGCGCACGTCGAAGACGTGGGGCGTCGTGCCGCTCGAGCCGTGGGCGCCACAGCTGAAGTCGTACGCGTACTCGTTGACGAGGAGCAGGGGGCCCATCCCGGCCTCGACGGAGAAGCCGCGATCGTACTGACCCTCTTCGCGCGGGACGTCGACGGCGAGGAGGCGTCGGACCGGCAATCGCGACACGAGCGCGACGAGCCGTGCCTCGGCCGCGTGGCTCGGATCCGTGTGGAAGCCCATGCCGCAGCTCCGATTTCGGATGTTGCGGGTCTTCACCGCGAACGCGCGCAGGGTGGCGCCGTCGGAGACGACCACGCCTTCGCGCCGCCCGAGGACCTCGTAGCCGCGGCCGTTCGCGTGGAGCCAGACGGTCGTTCGGTGATCGTTCGCGTCGAGGCCCCAGACGAGGAGATCGTCCGGACCGTCCGCCGTGGCGCGGCCGATCGACGGAACGGCCGCGAGGCCGAGAGCACCGAGCGAGAGCACGACGGACAGCGCCGCGAGGGGACGCATCGTGGGCATGGTGTGGGACACGGAACGAGGAGCATGGGCCTCGTGGGCCCGAGGCTCAACCCGGCCGATCTCCATGGCGTGCGAGCCACGCGAGCGTCGGCTCCGTGGGGCCGCCGGGGCGGTACTCCGCCGCGACGGCGCCTTCGTAGGGAAGTGCGTCGATCGCCCCGAAGATCGCGTCGAAATCGAGCGTGCCCGTGCCCGGTGCGCCACGTCCGGGGATGTCCGCGAACTGGACGTGGAAGAGGCGATCGCCCGACGTGCGGAGGTCGTGGAGCACATCCTCGCCCATCCGCGCCATGTGGTAGACGTCGTATTGGATCCCGAACGAGGCGTGGCCGACCGCCTCGACGAGCGCATGCATCCGCTCGGTGCGGTGCACGAGGAAGCGCGGCATGTCGAAGGTGTTGATCGCCTCGCAGGTCGTCTTCACGCCGATCGAGGCGAGCCGTCCGCTCGCATGCGCGAGGTGACGGACGAGCAGGTCGAGGCAAGCATGCTCGTCGACGCCCTCGGGCACCCGACCCGAGAGGACGTTGACGACCTTCGCGCCGAGGCCCTCGGCGTATTCGACGGCGCGCTCGACGGCGTCGCGGAACTCCGCTTCGCGTCCCGGCACGCAGGCGAGCCCATCCCCGCCCTGCATCAGATCGCCCGCGGGCACGTTGACGAGCACGCAGGCGACGTCGGCGTCCCGGCGCGCCCTCGCGAGCTCCTCGAGCGGGGCCTCGTAGGGGAATTGGATCTCGACGCGCGAGAAGCCCGCCGCGCGCGCCCTGGCGAAGCGCTCGACCAGGGGGACCTCGGTGAAGAGGAGCGAGAGGTTCGCCGCGAAGCGGGGCATCGCTCAGCCCTCCTTCGTGTACATCGTCACGAGCGTGCTCGGATCGAGCTCGGCGAAGCCCTGGCGCGCGTGCAGGCGCATCAGCTGCGCGGCGACGCCGGACATCGGCGTGCTCGAGAGGTGGTCGCGCGAGAGCTTCACCGCGGTGTCGAGATCCTTGAGCAGGGTCTTCACCCGCCACTTCACCGGCTCGAACGTGCCGCTCGCCATCCGGGGCGCGACGAGCTGCAGCGGGATCGAGTCGGCGAAGCCGCCGCGCAGGGCCTCCGGGATCTTGGCTCCGTCGACGCCCGTCTCCTTGGCGAGCGCCATCGCCTCGGCGATGACGAGCACGTTGCAGGCGACGATCATCTGGTTGATCACCTTCGTCACCTGACCCGAGCCGATCGGGCCGACGTGCGTGAGCCTCTGGCAGAGCGGAGCCGCGAGGGGCCGGAGGCGCTCGACGTCCGCCACGTCTCCGCCCGCCATGATCGCGAGCGTTCCGCTCTCGGCGCCGGGCACGCCCCCCGAGACCGGGGCGTCGACCCAGCCGGCGCCCGTGCGCTCGCGGAGGAGGGCGGCGAGCTCGCGGGTCGCGGCGGGCTCGATGCTCGAGAAGTCGACGACGAGCTGCCCGGCGCGGGCGTTCGCCAGGATCCCGTCCGCCGCGTGCACGACCTCGTGGACGGCCGCGGTGTCCGAGATGCAGAGCATCACGACGTCGACCTCGCGGACGAGCGCGCCGAGGCTCTCGACCGCACGCGCGCCGGCGGCGACGAGGGGCGCGCATTTCGACGGGCTGCGATTCCAGACCGTGACCGGGAACCCCGCGCCGAGCAGGCGCCGGGTCATGGGATCGCCCATCAGACCGAGGCCGACGAAACCGAGACGAACCGAGGACATGGGCTCGGGTGTACCAGAACGGACGCGCCTCTTCGAGCTATGCTCCGGGCCGCTTCCATGCCCCGCTTCCTCCATGCCGCCGACCTCCACCTCGACTCGCCTCTCCTCGGGCTCTCGCTCGGCGACGAGAAGGCCGACGAGAGCGTGCGGGCGGCCACGCGTCGCGCCTTCGAACGGCTCGTCGAGGTCGCGGTCGCCGAGGGCGTCCGCTTCGTGATCCTGGCGGGGGACGTCTTCGACGGACGGGACTCGAGCTTCGAGTCGACCGTCTTCCTGAACACGCACGCGGGTCGGCTCTTCCGCGAGCACGGCATCCGTACGTACATGGTCCGCGGGAACCACGACCCGGAGAACCTCTTCGCCCGGAAGCTCGTCACGCCGGAGGGGCTGCACGTCTTCTCCGCGGACGCGGCCGAGTCGATCGAGGTGCCCGGCGAGGGCGTCGTGCTCCATGGCCGGAGCTATCCGACGCAGGCGGTGAGGGAGGACCTCGTGCCGGGGTACGGCGCGCCCGTGCCCGGGAAGCTGAACGTCGGCGTGCTCCACACCGCGCTCTCGGCCGCGCCGCGCGACGGGCACGAGCCCTATGCCCCGACGACGCTCTCGGAGCTCGCGGACAAGGGCTACGCCTACTGGGCCCTCGGGCACGTGCACACGCGCGCGACCTACGAAGAGCGGGGCACGAAGGCCGTCTTCCCCGGCAACCTCCAATCGCGCCACGCACGCGAGGCCGAGCGCTTCGAGCATCCCGCGCGCGAGGGATCCCCGGGCTCGATCACGGGCCGCGGCGTCGCGATCGTCGACTACGAGGGCACGGCGATCACCGGCGTGCGTCACGTCCCCTGCGACGTCGTCCGCTGGCTCCACCTCGCGATCGACGTGTCGGGGGCCGAGGAGCGGAAGCAGGTGATCGAGGCGTTCGGCGCGGCGCTCGAGGCCGCGAGCCGCGCCGAGAGCTCGAAGGATGCACCGCGCGAGGTCATCGCCCGCGTCGAGCTCCGCGGACGCACGCGGCTCGCGGACGAGCTCGTCGCGCATGCCGATCTGCTCCGCAAGGATCTCGTGATCGAGTCCTCGATCCTCGCACCCACCCTCGGCCGTCGCGTGCACGTCGAGGAGCTCGAGCTCTCGCGGCTCTCTTCGCCCGTCGATTCGACCGCCTTCGCCGCCCTCGTCGAGGAGGTCCGCCGGGAGCTCTCGAGCCTCGGCGCGCCGGGCGAGCTCTCGAAGAGCGAGCCGCTCGCGGACCTCGCGCGCATCGTCGGCGGCACGCCCGGGCGCGACGCGATCCCCGGCTCTCTCGACGAGTCGCTCGAGAACGAGATCCTCGCGCACGTGCGCGACGCGCTCCTGGGGGCCCGATGAAGACCCTCCGCTTCGGACGCGTCGATCTCGGCGGCGCTCGTCACTTCCCCCTCGCGCTCGAGCTCGGCGAGGGCTTGAACGTCGTCCTCGGCCCGAACGAGGCGGGCAAGTCGACGGCGCAGAGGGCGCTCGAATTCCTGCTCTTCCCCGACGCGCCGAAGGACGGCTCGCTCCGGAACCCGACGCTCGCGGGCGTGCTCGTCTCGGAGGAAGGCGAGCTGCCGATCGAGCTCCGGCGAGGTCGGCTCGTCGCGCCCGAGGACCATCTGCTCCGTGCGCGCGTCGGAGACGCCGCGGATCGCGGAGCGTTCCGTGCGCTCTTCTGCCTCGACCACGCCGAGGTCGGCAAGGGCGACGCGCTCCTCGGCGAGCGCGGCGCGATCGGGCGCGTGCTCCTCTCGGCCGAGACCGGCGGCACGGCGCTCGCGACGCTGCACGAGAGCATGCGTGCGCGGCTCGCGGAGCTCTTCAGCGCGTCCGCGAACGCGAAGAATCCGGAGCTGAACCGCCTCGTGCGGGAGGTGCAGGAGCTCGAGGCGAAGGCGAGGCAGCGGGCGCTCGGGGGAACCTACGACGGGCTGCGCGAAGCCTACGACGCGCGTACGAAGGCTCGGAAGGAGCTCCAGCGGGAGCGCGATCGCGCGGTGCACGAGCGCGATCGGCTCGCGCGGCTCCGTGCGCAGCTCCTCCCGCTCGAGGCGCGCCGGGAGCTCGGACGAAAGGTCGCGGAGCTCCGTGCGTCCGGGCCGTCCGTCGTGCGCTCGGAACTCGCGGCGCTGGAAACGGCGCTGCGCCGCTTCCAGAAGGGTGTCGCCGATCGCGACGCGCAGCGTGCCCAACGCGCCGAGCTCGAGGCGGAGCTCGAGGCGACGCCGGATCTCTCCTCCCTGCTCGCGCTCGACGAGGCCGTTCGCTCGCTCTCGCAGCGCCTCGCCACGCATCGCAAGAACACGAAGCATCTCCGGGAGCACGAGGAGTCGGTCGCCTCCTTCCGTGCGAGCCTGAGGGAGGAGCTCGCGGCTCAGGGCCTCGAGGTGCAGGCGGGATCGCTCACCGAGCGCGCGGCCTCCCTCCGCCTCGGGATCGACGAGGCGGCCGCCATCCGGCGAGCCATCGACGCGCTCCGCGAGTCCGGGCGGACCGTCGCTCGGCTGCGCGCGGAGCTCCGCGACGAAGAGACGCAACGGGAAGCGCTCGGCCTCCGCTCGACGTCGCGGCCGAAGGGCCTCGACGAGCTCGAGCTCGTCCTCGAGCGTCACGGAGCCACGCTCCTCGGCTCCGAGGGAGCGCTCGCGGACGGTCGGGCCTCCGTCGCACGGGCGAGAGCGGGCATGGAGCGGGCCCTGGTCTCGCTCGGGTTCGAGGCTACGATCGTTCCTCCGGATTTCGTCGAGCGTCTCGGTCTCCCGGACAACGAGGCGCTGCGGCGGGACGCCGAGGCGCTCGCGAGCGAGGAGCGCGAGGTCGACGCTGCGCAGCGGTCCCTCGACGACGCGAGGCGCCTGCACGCGGTGCGGGCCGACGAGCTCGCCACCGCCGATCGCGAGCGCGAAGGTGCGCTCGATGCGGACGCGCTCCGCGTCCTGCGCGAGGAGAGGGATGACGTCCTCGGTCGCCTCCGGACCGAGCCCTCCGCGGAGCGCGCCGCGGAGCTCGCCGAACGGATTCGGCGGGTCGACGAGGCCACCGACCGGCGCTTCGCGAAAGCGAAGGCGGTGGAGCGCTTCGAGCGGGCGCAGCGCGATCGCGACGAGGCGGCCCGCGACGAAGCGCGTGCGGCCCGCGAATCGGAGCTCGCCGTGGCGCGTCGGGATCGGCGACTCGCCGACTGGAGGCGATGCGTCGCAGCCCTCCCGCGACTCGCCGAGGCACCGGGACGGGTGAACGAGCTCCTCGCGAAGGTCGATCTCCTCCGGGACGCGTTCGACGCCGTGCGCGTGGCCGACGAGGGGCTCGCGAGGTCGGTGGAGGAGATCGCGCACGCCGAGAACGCCGTCCGCGACGCCCTCGTCGCGACGCTCGCCGAGCGACCCGTCGTCGGCGGCTCGCCGCTCCGCGAGCTCGCGAGCCGGCGCAAGGACGAGCTACGTCGACTCGACGAGGAGGCGCGCGAGAACGCGAGCGCGCTCGTTCGGAGCGAGGAACGCATCGTGAGGAAGCGGAGCGCGCTCGAGGACGCGTCACGCGACCATTCGGCGGCGCGGGCGGCCTTCGAGACGGCGGCGTCCGCCTTGCCTCCTCAGGCGCGTGGCGACGAGGCGAGCGCCTCGCGCTGGCTCGACGCCTCGGGCGAGCTGAACGAGGCGATCGACGCCATCCGCCGTTACGAGGCCGCGGAGACCGAGGCCCGCGCGTTCGTCGAGGACGTGGCGGCGCTCCGCAAGGCCTTCGCGGATCGTGGCGAGCGCGTGGAGGCGCTCGTCGACGTCGGGGAGGACCAGGCCGCCGAGGCGCTCGCCCGTCGCATGGCGGAGGCCCGAGGCATCGCCGAGAAGCGCGGCCTCCTCGAGCGGAAGACGGGCGATGCGCGGCGTCGCGAGGCGGAAGCGGAAGCGACCCTCGCGCCGGCGCGGGTCGAGGTCGACCGGATCGCGGGAGAGCTCGGGGCCGGTGTGGAGCGCCTCGAGGACGTGCTCGAGAGGTCTCGCCGAGTCGCGGCGCTCGAGGAGCAGATCCTCGCGCTCGACGACCGCGTACGGCATGCGACGGGGCTCGACGTCGCTTCCGTCGAGGCCGAGATCGCCGAGCGCACCGACGAGACCCTCCGCATGGAGGTGGAGCTCGCGGACGAGCGCGCGAAAGCGCTCGATGCGCGCGTCCTGACCGCGAACGCGGAAGAGAACGAAGCGCAGAAGGCGCTCGAGGCGCTCGTCGGGGGGAGCGACGAGCACGCGGAGCGGATCCGCCGTCTCCGTCTCCTGCAGGAGGAGCTCGTCCGCAAGACCCGCGAGGTCGCGACCAAGTCGCTCGTGAAGTGGGCGGTGGAGCGTCTCGAGCAGAAGCGGCGTCAGCAGGCGAGCGAGCATCCCTTGCTCCGCGAAGCGGGCACGTTGCTCTCGGAGCTGACGGACGGCCGGTACTCCGCGATCGAGCTCGAAGGCGCGCGCGGCGAGACGCTCGTGGTACGGAACGGCGAGGGCGTGATCCTCCCGATCGCCGCGCTCAGCGCGGGTACCCGCGATCAGGTCTACTTCGCCCTGCGTCTCGCCGGCATCGTCCACCACGTGCGCGACGTCGGCGGGCGCGGCTGGCCGGTGATCCTCGACGACGTGCTCGTGCACTTCGACGACGCGCGGGCGAAGGCGGGTCTGCGCGCGCTGCGCCGCCTCGCGAGCGAGACGGGGCTGCAGGTGATCCTCTTCACGCACCACGCCCACGTCGCCGAGCTCGCCGAGGCGATCGCCGCGGAGCCCGGGGCTGCCTCCGCCGCGAGGATCTCGATCCACCGCCTCGAGACCTCGCCCCTGCTCACGCAGACGCCGGTGGTCGAGACCGTGCCCGTGAAGCCCGGCACGTCGCGGTCGGGCGTCGATCCCGAGGCGCTCGCCGCGCTGACCGAGCGGGTGCTCGCGTACCTGCGTGGGGCGCCCGATGCGATCGCGAAGTCCGAGCTGGTGCGAGCGCTGAAGGCCGATGCCGAGGGGCTCGACGAGGCGCTGCTCGACAAGGTCCTCGCGGCCGAGAAGCGCACGGACGAGAACCCGGAGGGGCGCGTCGTCGTGCAGGGGAAGGGGAAGGGGACGAAGTACGGGATCGCCGAGGCGGCTCCCTGACGAAGACGGATTTCGCGACACGTCGCGGGCGTCCCGTTGCAGGCTCCTCTCGTTTCGAGCGCTCTCGTCGCGGAAGTTCGTTTCTCCTCCCGCCGGTCTACTCGGCGGAGTCGCTCGTCGTCCTCACGAGTACAGCCTCATCGGCGCGCTGCAGAAGCCCACGACACGATCGAGGACATCGCGCACCGAGTCGTCGTCGCACTCGTTTCCTCGGGCAGGGACTTCTTCGAGCAGGAATAGCGTGAGCCGAGCCTCGGCCACCGCCTGCGTGCAACCGGCGTCCCTCCATGTCTCGACCAGTCGAGCGAGGGCCGTGACGGGGTCGTCCGTGCGAAGGGCCGTCCAGATCGAAGCCCTCGACGCCCCCTCGTCTTCGTGGTCACCGGTCATGCAGAATGCGCAGAACGTTCCATCGGACCGGCGTGAGGGTCAAGACTCGCAGCTCTCCTCGGTGTCATGGTCGAGCCCTCGCCCCCGCTACCGTGACCCCATGGCGCACCCAGCCTCGATCGAGCATCCCCCGTGGCACCTCGCCGCGACGATCCTCGCCTCGGCGTCGCTCGCCTCGTGCAGCGGCGGCGTGGCCGTCTACCCGCTCGCGGTCGGCGCCCGCGGAACGCTGCCGACGTGGAACGGTCCGTGCGACACCGCCCATCCGAGAGGCGACGCCGTGACGCTCGCCGATCGCTCCTACGTGGCGGTGCGCGGCGGCGACGTCGAGCTCTCCTGCCGCGACGGAGCGATCCGGCTCGAGGCTCGGGAGGTGGCTGCGCTCACCATCGAAGGTCCCGCGTCCGTCGGACCCGAGTGGACGACGTATCGTCTCGTCGCGCATGCCGAAGGAGGGCGCGAGCTCGCGCTCGGCGACGCCGAGGTCGCGTGGACGCTCTCGCCCGCGCTCGAACGCGACTCCGCGTGCCACGGGCACCTCGTCGCTGCCTGCGATCCTCCCTCGGTCGTGCGCGTCCGCGTGCGGGGTGCGGGCGAGACGAAGCTCGAGGCCGAGCTCGGTCGGGAGCGCGTCGCTCGCGTGCTCGACCCTCCGTGAGCCACGTGGCTCGCGCTCGTCGGACGCGGGTACGCTTCACGTCCTGCGCGAAAGGGCCGACGATTCGTCCGTGAGCTCCGCCGCGGGGAGGAGGAGGCGGGCGATGGTGCCTCCGTCGTCCGAGACGAGCTCGAGCTCCCCGTCATGGCGCCTCGCGAACCGCTCGACCACGTTCAATCCGATGCCGACGTGCCCGGGCTTCGTCGTGTGGAAGGCCGTGCGAGCCGCGCGTAGATCGGCCGTCGAGAGAGGGGGACCGTCGTCGACGACCTCGATCCGGATCCACGGCCCGTCGCGTGCGACGCGGACTTCGGGAGGGGCGCTCGTCGTGGGTCGCTCCATCGCGTTGCGGACGAGGCAGCGGAGGGCGACCCGGAGCTCGTCCGGGTCGGCCGCGACGAGGGTCGGCTCCGCGTCCGCGCAGAGCGTCGCTCCGAACGCGCGCACGACGTCGGCGATGCAATCCGTCCGGGCCAGTCGGCTCGAGGGTCGATCGATCGGGGCGAGGGCGCTCGCTCGATGCGTGAGCACCTCGTTCGCCCGTTCGACCTCCTCGACGATCTGCTCGAAGAAGCGCGGGACCCTCGCATCCTCCTCCCACGCGGACGTGGAGCGCATCTTGCGGGCCAGGTAGAAGCTCGCGAGACGGATGGAGCTCAGGCTGTTGCGCACGTCGTGCCGGACCACGGAAAGGATCTCCTCGATCATCGCCGCGCGCTCGATGCGCTCGAGATCCTCGGAGCGACGCGTCACGAGGGGCCGCGCTCCGGCGCCGTCTTGCGCGAGAGTCTCCGCAGCTCCGTGAAGCGCGCCGCGCGGCGCACGCAGTCGAGCAGCTCCTCGGGATCGACGGGTTTGACGAGCATCGCGACGCTCGCCGCGTTCGTCTCGCGCTGCGCTCGCGCCGTGTGGCCGAAGAACTCCCGGAACCCCGTCACGAGCACGCCGCAGACCGGCTGCGGAAGGCTCTCGGCGAACCGGAGCACGTCGAGACCGGTGGCCGTGCCCATCTGGTAGTCCGTGCAGACCACGTCGTAGGACGACTCGGCGAGGAGCGTCATCCCCTCCTCGCCGCTCGCCGCGCAGCGCGTCACGTAGCCTTCGCTCTCGAGAATCGCGGCGATCGTGCTCCGTGCCGATGGCTCGTCGTCGACGACGAGCACCGACATGCAGACCTCCGCGCTTCCACGAGCTCCCCCCGGACTCGCGAAACTCGTCTTGCCCATATCTCGACTACATCGTGGTTCGGCTCACGAAGGTCAAGGTGCACATCGAGCGAATCGCACGCGATTCGCGATGATTTGGGGGTGCGTGTGGGATCGAGTGGATGTGGCATACGACGTAGAGCGCCTCGAGGCTCTCCGAATGGAGTCACCTGGTAGGGTGATGGCGCCGGGAACGCCGTCGCGAGTCGGCGTCGGCGGAACGGCGTAGCCGCGGACGAGACCTCGAGGCGAGGATGGGCCGGAGCGGCCACCTCCGACTTGCTCGTCGCGAGCTCCCTCCGGATCGCGCCCATGCACCCACGGGCGACGCGCTGTCCCACTCCTACACAACATGAAAACGAAGAATCGCGGTGAATTCCAGGTCGATTCCGACGTAGGAGGACACGTCGACGATCGTCGGGGGACGAGCGTCGGAGGGGGATCGCATGGAAGCCCGAGCGTACGAACCGGACGCGGAGAGACCGCGGATCAGCAGCCTGTTTCCCGTCGCCGAAGCCCTGCTCGCGGCGGCCCATTCGGACCAACCCGCTTCGCGCGTCGAGCAGGAGGCCGTGCGTGCCGCGCTCTGTCGGTTGCTCGACGTCGACGAGCTCCCCGAGCGACTCGAAGAGAGGATGGCGAGCTTCGATGCCCACGCGATCGATCTCGAGGCCCTCGCCGCCGAGCTCCGCGACTCGCCCGTGCTCGGGAGACGCAGTTTGATCGAGCTCACGCGTACGGTCTGCGATTCGGACGGAGATCTCGACCTGCGCGAGGATCGCTACATGCTCGCGCTCTCCCTCGCGCTCTGCCTCGAGCCCGACGAAGTGCGACACGTCGTCTACGACTCTCCCTTCCGCGGCGTCCGGCGATGGGTGAAGCGGCTCGAGGACGTGCTGCTCGCCTGCCTCTTCCTCCTCGTCTGCGCCATTCCGATGGCGGTCATCGCCGTGGCCGTCCGACTCACGTCCCGGGGACCCGCGCTCTTCCGGCAGCTCCGGCACGGCGAAGACGGAGCGGAGTTCGAGGTCCTCAAGTTCCGCACCATGAGCGTCATGGAGAACGACGCGACCGTGACCCAGGCACGGAAGGGCGACCCGCGCGTGACGCCGCTCGGCGCGTTCCTCCGTCGCACGTCGCTCGACGAGCTCCCGCAGTTCTTCAACGTGCTGCGTGGCGAGATGTCGATCGTGGGACCACGGCCCCACGCGATCGCGCACAACGATCTCTACCGGACGAAGATCCTCGAGTACATGCGGCGGCACAAGGTCAAGCCCGGCATCACCGGCTGGGCGCAGGTCAACGGCCTGCGAGGCGAGACGGATACGCTGGAGAAGATGGTCGCGCGTGTCGAGCACGACCTCGCGTACATCCGCGACTGGTCCCTCTGGCTCGACATCAAGGTCGTCTTCCTGACCGTCTTCGGTCGGAAGGTGCGGATGAACGCGTACTGAGACGAGCCCTTCCGCCCGAGCGGAAGGCGCCGCGCGCGAAGCGGCTCCGCGTCCGCCCTCTGACTGGACGGTAACGGACGCGCCAGGATCCCCCGCCACCGACATCAGGGATTCCCGGGGGTCGCGATAGCCCAGCCTTGCTGAAGACACCCCGATTCCGTAGAAGAAGACGGCTCGGCGTGAGTTCGCGTGCGCCGGGCATCGGGGGAGCGCGCTTGAGGGGACGGAAGGACGACCACGACGTCGACCGGCGAGGGCCGGAATGAGCCGTCACGAACGCAGCCTCGCCCTGGTCGCCGAGGCGCGGCGGGCCCTCCCGGACGCGCTCGCGCGCACGCTCGCCGTGGCCCTGCCGGAACGGCCGAGCGACCTCGCGCGCGTGGTCACGACCGGCATCGGGGCCTCCGAAGGACCCGCGCGGCTGCTCGCGCAGCTCCTCGTCGAGAACGGGCTCGCGGCACGCTTCCACGCCGCGTCGCGCTTCGGTGGCGACACGCCCCATGGCGATCTGCTCGTGGTCTTCTCCCAGGGACTCTCGCCGAACGTGCTCGGAGCGCTCCGCTGTGGGGAGCGCTTCCGTCACGTCTGGTTGGTCACCGGCCTCGACGCCGAGACCGACGCGACCGCCCGCGCGAAGCTCGCCCCGGCGCGCGCTGTCTCGGCTCGCTCGATCGTGGTGCCTGGGGCGGATCCTCCGGGCACGCTGGTGCGATGGATCGGGCCGACCACGGCCTCGCTCCTGGCCTTCCGGCTCGCCGCTCGGCTGCTCGACGATCGCGCGATGCACGAGCGCCTCGAGCGGGCGCCGGCGGCCTACGCGAAGGGCCGCGCGCTCGGCGTGATCGCACCCGGGACGGCCGTGTCGCTCGTCGTCGTGGATCAGGCGGTGGAGTGCGCCTACGCGCATCGCTGGAAGCTGCTCGAGGGGCTCTTGCTGCCGGACCCGCCCGTCTGGGACGTGCTGCAGGTGGCCCACGGTCCCTTGCAGTCGTTCTACGAGCGCGAGATGACCCTCCTCGTGCTCGAGCGCGGCCACGGCTCGCTGCTCGTCGAGCGACTGCGCCGCGTGCTCGACCCGACGCGGCATCGACTCTGGCACCTCGCCACCGAGCACGCCGACGAATGCGCCTTCTTCGAGCAGACGGGCACGCTCGACGCGACGCTCTTCGCTTCGCTCGAGGCGCATCCCCGCGATCACTTCGACTGGCCGGGGCGCGATCGCGACGCGCCTCTCTACGACTTCGGTCGTGCTCCCGCGCCGGACCCCGGAGGTGCCGAGTGAATTCCTCCACTCCGCTCGCCGAGCTCAGGCCGCCGCGCGCGTTCCGCGTCTTCGAAGTCGCCTCGGTGGTCGCGGCGTTCGCGCTCTCGATCTCGCTCGGCGCGTCGGTCGTGCGCGGGCTCGGACGCGTCGACCTCGGCCTCGGTGCCGGGCTCGCCATCACGCTCGCGGCGTACTTCGCCTGCGATCTCGTCTCAGGCGTCGTGCACTTCCTCGGCGATTCGTTCGGCAGCGTCGACACTCCGTGGCTCGGCAGGACCTTCGTGTTGCCGTTCCGCTCCCACCATGCGTTGCCGTCCAAGATCTGCGGTCACGACTTCGTCGAGACCAACGGCAACAACGCCTTCGCCACGCTCTTCGCGCTCGTGCCGACCACGGTCGCGCTCGATCCCGCGGCGAGCCCTCGTGCGCTCGGTCTCGGGCTCTTCGTCTGCGTGTTCAGCGTCTCGGTGATCTTCACCAATCAGATCCACAAATGGGCCCACGTCGCGCAGCCACCGCGCGTGGTGCGATGGCTCCAGACCGTCGGAGTCTTCCTCTCGCCCGCCCGGCACCGTGCACACCACCGAGCGCCCCATCGACAGGGCTATTGCGTGACGTCCGGCCTCTGCAACGCGTTGCTCGACCCGATCGACTTCTTCCCGCGGCTCGAGCGCCTGATCCGAGCCCTTCTCCGACTCGAGGCGCGCCCCGGATGAAATCGATCTACGACAGCGCCTGGCATCATCCGTTCGTCGCCTACGTGGTCGGTCTCGGCCTCTTGTGGGCGATCGCTCGGCGACTTCCGTTCCTCTACGCCTATCTCGTGGTCTTCCTCGTGGAGATCCTGGCCGATGCCTGCGCCACGGGTGGATGGAGCCCGATCCCGCTCGGCACCACGGCCTACACCGTCTTCTCGGTGGTCTTCATCGTGCTCGGCGACTTCCGCTACTTCGTGCTCGCCGAGCGCGTCACGCGCCCCGACGAGCCGCTCGTACGCGCGCTGCGGTTCGCGACGCCGATCTCGCTCGTGATCCCGGTGGTGACGGGCGTCATGACCCGCACCATCCCGGCGATGCGCGACGATCGGGTGCTGTATGCGGTGTACGAATCGGCGATGACGGTGCTGGTGCTCGCGCTCGCGCACCGGCGCTTCGGTCGACGTGCGGTCGACGAGGCGTCGATCCGCTGGATCCGCGAGGTCTCGTACCTCTTCGCGGGGCTCTACGCCGGCTGGGCCGCGTGCGACATGCTCATCCTCGCGGGCTTCGACTTCGCCCACGTGCTGCGCATCGTGCCGAACGTGGCGTACTACGGCGCGTTCCTCCCCTTCGTGCTCTGGCGAGCGCCCGCATCCTGGAAGGACGTCCGCACCGCGGGCTGAGCGCGGCTCACGCTCCGGTCCGAAGCTCGTCACGGCCGACGTCCGTTCGACCGTGGATCTCGTCGCTCGCGACTCCGCCGGGTCGCGCCCGCCATCGCGGACGATCACCCTCTCCGATCGGCCCCGATCGGCGTACAGTCGAACGTTCCCGAATGGCGGACCAGGCCGAAGCACGCGGGGTGCGTGCTTCGTCCATCCACCTCGGGCGGTCTTCGGCGAGTACGTTCCCGTCGCCACCCGCCATCGGATCGAGGCCTGCGTGAACGACACATTCCTCTACGTCTTCGTCGGATTCGTCGCCTTCACGCTGATCTTGCGACCGCTGCTGCGACGCCACGAGGCGAGACGGGCCGACCGTCGGGGCGCCGTCCTGTCGGCGCAGGCGAACGCGGCCGGTCTGCGCCACGAGCTGGTGACGGACGATCGCGCCCACCCGGGCGTGGGCGTCGGCACGCACCTCTTCTCGGGCACGACCGACGGTCTCGAGTGGTCCGCGGCCGTCGAGGTGACGCTGGGTGACGACGGCCAGCCGTCGCGTCGCTCGGTCGGGCAGCGCACGCGTCTCTTCTTCCCTTCGCTCACCGCGGCCCCGGGCCGGTTCGTCTTGGCGATGTCGCTGCCCGAGGGGGTGCAGGCGCCGCGTGCGCCGGACGGCGCCGACGGCGGAATGCTCGGACGACTCGCGGAGAGAGCGGCGGAAGAGGTGCTCGACCGCTACGTCGACGGCTACTTCGGCCCCGAGCATCGCGCGCTGGTGAACGCGGCGGGCGCGAAGCGTCCGTCCGGCCCCTCCGATCTCTTCGTCCTCTGTACCGACGAGCCGCTCGCCGCTCGGCTGCTCGACGAAGCTGGGAGCCATCGGCTCGCTGCGCTCCGCGAAACGGTTGCCGGACTCGGACGACCGCTCGAGTCCTTCGGACTGCTCGTGAGTCCGAGCGGGCTCGTCGTCGGCTACCAAGTGTCGTTGCACGACGCCTCGGTGCTCGCGCTCGTCGCAGAGCGGGTGGCGCGCCTCGTCGCGCACGCACGCACGGGTTCGTGACCGGACTCGTCTTCGAGGACCGGGGCATGCGTACCCAGGAACGAATCGCGGCCGCGAGTCGATCGCTTCCTCCGATCCGCCTCCAGGGAGCTTCGGACTCCCGCTCGTGGTCGTGACGACATACGGTCTCTCGCGCCTTTGAATCGATCCGTGCTTCGCGTGTCCCTGCGGCCATGGTCTCTCGATTCACCGGAGCGCTGACACACGCCGTCCTCCGTGGCCTCCGCTCCGCGTTCGACGGAGCCGAAGGCCAGATGGGCCGTCCCTTCACCGACGGCGACATGCTGGTGCCGCACACCCGCTCGCGCCGTTACGGCTGGACCCACTACGGCTTGATGATCCCGGACCTGCCGGAGCCGCACCGCTACTTCACGGTCATGTCCCTGGTCGGAGCGACCGGCGCGCTCGCCCTCGACGACGATCACGCCCTCTGCGCGTCTCCGCGCCACAACGCCTCCGTGGTCACCGGCACGGCCGCCACGTACCCGCGCCACTTCGGCAACTACGCCGTCGGCCGCGACGGCGCGCTTCGCCGACGATGGGAGCGAGCTCCGCTTCGGCGACGAGCTTTCGATCACCGGACGCTACCCACGCTGCCGCGTCGACGCGCGGACCGGCGAATTCCGCCTCGCCCTCGACCTCGCGAACACCGACAAGGTGTCTTGGTTCTTCCACAGCCCCGTCTACAAGCACCTGAGTCTGCTGACGCGCTACCGCGGTCAGCTCGAGCTCGCCGGGCTGCGTCAGGACGTCGAGGGCCTTTGCGCCTTCGAGCACGGTGCCAGCCCGAGCCCGTACCTGCTGCGACGCTGCCCGCATCGCAGAAGGCACCCCTCGACCACTTCGTCTACCACATCGTCAGACTCCACGAGAGCAACCAGGTCCTGCTCAGCCAGTACTCGATCGCGGGCCGCCCTTGATGACCTTCGCATGGCACCGTTCGTTCGAGCAGTACACCACGGCCTAGTACGACGCGGACTTCGAGGTCCTCGCGCTCGCGCCCGAGCCCACCGCCACCCCCGACGGACGCACGATGCGGCTGCCACGGCGCACCCGCTCCACCCTGCGCGACGGCGGACGCCGATGGCTCGTGGTGGAGGCCGACATGGACACTCCCTTCACCTATGGCCTCGGCACGGGCTTCGTCAGCGGCTTCGCGTACGAGGGCGAGTGGCAGGGAAGGGCGCTCGGCGGGCGCGGCTACGCCGAATACATCGATCGCCGTCAGGGCTGAGCTCCGAGCGGCGTTCCGCGACCACGCCCTGCCGTAGGACGCGCCCGGCCGGCTGCCACATCTTCGCCACGATTCCTCCTCGAGATCTCCGATGGCGGACGCTTCCCGATCCCCGAGACTGTGAAGCGTGTCCTCCACGGAGACCTCTCGACGCCTCTTCGACCTCGGTTTCGCCGCCGTCGGCTGCGTCGTCTTCGCGCCGGTCGTCGCAGCGGCCTCGACGGCGATCCTCGTCTCCGATGGAGCGCCCGTCGTCTTCCGACAGGAGCGTGTCGGGCTCGGACGCAGGCGCTTCAGCGTGCTGAAGCTCCGGACGATGCGCGACGGTCGCGTGACGCGCGTCGGTGGCTGGCTGCGGGCCACCGGCATCGACGAGACGCTGCAGTTCCTGAACGTGCTGCGCGGGGAGATGGGGATGTGCGGACCGCGCCCCCTCACTCCCGACGACGTCGCCCGATTGGGGCTCGCGGAGCCGGCGAACGATTTCCGGTTCTCGGTCCGTCCGGGCATCACCGGGCTCGCCCAGCTCTTCGCCGGGCGGGGAAGGAGCCACTCGCGGCGGCTCGATCGACTGCAGGTCGCTCGGAGCTCGCTCGCACTCGACACGCTCGTCGTCTTCGCCTCGTTCGTCGTGAACGTCCTCGGCAAGAAGAAGACGCAGCACCTATTGCAACGTCTGAGGATGCACCGAAGGAGGAGCCGTGCCCCGCATCGACCCTGAAGAGCCGTTCCGCACGCCGATCCGGGAGCCGTTCTGCCCACGAGCGATGCGCGAGCCACCCGCGCTCGACGCGACGCCGCCGAGGCGTGGGATGACGCGACGACACGCGCTCCTGGTCAATCCCTTCTACCCGAAGGACCCGCGCTCGAGCTTCGGGAAGCACGTGCTCACGCCGACGCTCGCCCTCACGAGCGTCGCGGCCGCGACGCCGGCCCATTGGACGGTCTCGTACTGGGACGAGAACCTCCTGCGTGGCGCGCCGCCGAGCGATCCCGTGCCCGAGGTCGTCGGCATCACGGTGCACCTCACCTTCGCGAAGCGAGCCTTCGAGCTCGCGGACCACTACCGCCGGCGTGGCTCGAAGGTCGTGCTCGGTGGCCTGCACGTCCTGTCGTGTCCCGAGGAATGCGCGCCGCACGCCGACGCCCTCGTCCTCGGCGACGGAGTCCGCGTCTGGCCGAACGTGCTCGCGGACATCGAGCGTGGCGCGCTCGCACGCGAGTACCGCGCGGACTTCGCGTCGAGCTACCGCGACGATCCGGCGCCGCGGCGCGACCTCGTCCCGCACGAGGCGTTCCTCACGAGCACGAGCCTCAACGCGACGCGCGGCTGCCACAACCGATGCGACTTCTGTTACCTCTCGACCGAGGGGCTCCGCATGCCGTACCGCATGCGCGATCCCGAGACGATCGCCCGGGAGATTCGGGACGATGGTCAGCCCTACGTCGTGTTCACCGACAACAACCTCGGCTCGAACAAGGCCTATCTGCGCCGGCTCGCCGAGGAGCTCGAGCCGCTCGAGATCATCTGGAGCGCCGCCGTCACCCTCGACGTCACCGACGATCCCTCGCTCGTGCGGGCGATGGCTCGCTCCGGCTGCAGCGGCGTGTTCATCGGCTTCGAGTCGCTCACCGACGAGAACCTCGCCGACGCACGCAAGAAGACACCTCGCGCCGAGGACTACGCGCGCCGGATCCGCATCCTGCACGACCACGGGATCCAGGTGAACGGGAGCTTCGTGCTCGGCTTCGATCACGATCGGCGCGACGTCTTCGCGAGCCTCGCCGGGTGGATCGAGGAGCAGCGACTCGAATGCGCGACGTTCCACATCCTCACGCCGTATCCGAAGACGCCGCTCTTCGCGAAGCTCGAGGCGGAGGGGAGGATCCTGCATCGGGACTGGTCACGCTACGACACCTCGCACGTGGTGTTCCGCCCGAAGCACATGAGCGAGGACGAGCTCGCCCATGGCTACGCCTGGATGTACCAGAGGCTCTTCTCCCACGCGTCGATCTGGGCGCGCCGGCCGACCGATCCCGCGGCGATCCTGCCGTATCTCGGCATGAGCTATCTCTACAAGCGCAGCAACGCGTTCTGGCATCTGCTCATCCGCGCGCAGCTGACCCATCGGGTGTGGTCGCCGCTCGTCGAGGCGTCGCGCAGGCGGCATCTGCGCTTCCGGGCCTCGCTTCGCTCGGACACGCCCGTCGAGCGCGGGAGGAGGACGCTGCCGATCGTGAGCGCGGGTGTTTGAGAACGCTCGGGCGAGGGGCGCGATGCTCCTCCGCGGAGAGCGCGAGATGCGGTCGAGCAGCATGGGCACGGCGCGGAAGAGCTCGACGCGCTGATCAGGAATCCTCCCAACGCATCCTCGAGACGATCCCCGCGACCACGAAGGGCACAGCCAACGCTGCGGTCCAGTAGACGAACCCGACCTGGAGTGACGGGTGCTCGAGCCAGATCCCTTCGTCACCGGGCATCCCGAGAACGTAGAGAGAGGCGCACGAAACCCAGGCAACGACGGTCGCGAGCCCGCCCCGACGTATCCACGTCGGCGACGACGCGAGCACACCCCACCACGCCGCCGCGCTCCCGACGTTCGCGAACCAGCCGAAGTGACCCGTGAAGGGCCCGGCGAGCCCGAACAGGAAGAACACCGAGCCGGGCACCGTCGCGTCTCCGTCGTACCGGGCGACGGGGCTCAGCACCGCCGCGCGGAGCAGGATCGAGGCGGCCACGATGCCGAGGAGCTTCGACGTGCCGCGCGCGACGACCCGTCGGAGAATCCTGCGTTCTCCGCCGATCGTGCGCGCGAGCTCGACCGCGGAGGCGAGCGCGGAACCTACGAGAAGCCAAGCGCCGATCGAAAGCTCGCTGCCGTTCATGGCGAAGAACGACCGTGTATGTGCCCCAGTCCGGGTCCCGACGATCCAATATGTCGTAGCCCCCCAGATCGGACGATTCACCGTGAACGGTACGACCAGGACGAGGAGCGCGACCCCGGCGAAGACGACGACGTTCTCCAGCGCCTCCTCCCGTCGACCGTCGCGGTGGGCGCGACGCGCGAGGACCAGCGGAACCCAGGCCAACCACGCGGGGTTGCCCCAGAGCAGGCCGAGGAAGCCGCCCGCCAGGAGGGCGATCCCGGGCAGCCACGTCGTGTCGTCGCCGACACGGAGCTCGATGGCCGGCATGACGAGGCCCGCAGCGAGCAGCGTACGTGCGACCGATCGTGGAGAGTTGGACGAAGATTCTGGAGCCACGGAAGTCATGCCGCCTCGTCAGCGTCGGCCGAGGAGCGTAGCTCCGATCGGCCCACCATCGCGTGTTCCTGGACGTGCCGACCGGGCCCCCGTCGGGACGACGATTCTCGTGTCGAATCCTCTTGGGCGGTCGGGGGTGTTCGGGTTTCCTATGCCCCACGACGAAGACCATGGAGCTCGAGCCACCTGCAGCACCACGAACGCCGCGCCCGATCGTGGGCGCCGTGCTGGCGACGATCACGATCGTTCTCGTGTACACGGGGCCGTTGCTGGTGCCCTTGTTCCGGGCGGATGAGCCGCTGCGAGCGACGCTCGCGCTCTGCGCCGCCTGGGCGCTGAGTCGTGCACTTGGCTTCGATGTAGGAGCGCTTCGTCGGAGCTTCCTCGTCATCGGGCTCGCGTGGGTGACGTGGGCGTCGCTTCGAGCCGATCTCTCCCCCGGCCCGGTGCCTTACCATCCGCCGCCCGGCTTGCGCCCGAGCTGGGTGCTGCAGGCGCTCGGATGGCGTCTTCTCGGCTGCCTGCCCGTCTGCTGGTTCTGGCTCGTCGCGGGGTTCCGACGTCCTGCACCCACGGAGAGCGGTGCGACGACGGCCCTGCGAGTCGCGACGGTCATCGCGCTCGTCGCCGCCACCGCTGCGTCGGTCCACTCGCTGCGGAAGCCCACCATCGCCGAATGGATCGGGAGGCTTCCGCTCGCTGCGCGTGGGACGATGGCTCGGGCGGACATGGGGAGGGTCCAAGATCCCGCGCCGACGTTCGTGGCCTATCGCCGATTCCCCACGAATCGCGTCGTGCCGATGGAAGGTCAAGGAGGGCACCCCTATCCTGGAACGGTGGATGAGCCTTGGAGCCTCGACGCCGTGCGTCGAAGCTCGGTAGTGCAACCGAGCGGCGAGCGAGTGTCTCGCGGCATGCGCGTGACGATGCCCGGCGTTCCGGGGGGAACGATCTACGTAGGTCGGATCTGTGATGGCACTTGGTGTTCGGCGTGGGCGGAGACGGGAAGAGGTGGCGACGACGACTACCGGTGGATTGGGATCGATCCGCTCGGTCGGGCGACTCGATGGTCGGTTGATGCACCGCTCGAGGTCCGCGTGGATGCGAAGTCATGGAGGGCGTTTGCGCTCGTCGGAACCGACGACGTGCAGGTGGAGCCGATGCCCGAACGGATTCTCGAGGGTTTCGAGGACCCTCATGTTCGTTGCATCTTCCGCGATGCTTCCGTCCCACCCGCATGGCTCCTGGTGTCTTGGCTGGCCGTGCTGATATTCGGTCTCGCCCTGCGAACGGGAAGGCCATGGCCGGTCGTCGATGTGGGCCTGTTGCTGGTCGCGGCGAACGTGCCCTGCCTTCTGTGGGCGATCGTTCCAGGCGCCTGAGGGCCTTACCTCCGATCGGAGTACCTTCGCGCGTGTCCGAATGCTTGCCCCAGCCGCAGCTCGGATCGGTCGTTGCACGGCAAATCATCAGAGGCCGTCGGGGCAGCGCCCCGACGGCGGAATGAGGCACCCTAGAGCCGGTACTCCGCCCCGAGCGTGAACGCGAGCCCCTCGGCGTAGTTCCGGTATCCGCCGTACGAGGACTCGACGTACGCGCCTTCCACCCAGCCCATGCCGCCGGTGAGGAAGAGCGAGCGCGAGCCTCCGTTGCCCCGCGCGAGGTAGCGCCCGGCCATCGTCGCGTACGAGTAGCCGATCGCCTCCGTTCCGGTGCCGCCGCGCAGGACGAGCCAGGCGCCGCGCGCGACGGGGATCTGCAACGCGACGTCGACACTGCCGAAGGCCCAGCGGGAGTCGTGGAGGGCGAGCAGGCTCGTGGCGCGGACGTGGAGGCCGTCGAGCGCTCCGAGCCGGGCCGAGAGGGCGAGACCGAAGGAAGGCGTCGTCGAGAGCGTCTCGCTGCACGACGAGGTGGTGCAGCTGCTCTCGTAGCTCTGGTAGCGGAGCATCCCGACGCCGAGCCCGAGCTCGAGGAAGCGCATGTCGAGGCCTCCCAGGAGCGAGCCCTGCGCCTGCGTTCCGGTCGTCTCGCCGCGCACCATCACCGCCCCCGACGGATCCATCGAGGCGCGCGCGAACCAGGGTCCCGTGCCGCGGTAGGTGGCGTTCGCGTCGACGAGGATTCCGACCCCGAGGTCGCCGACGGTGAGGTAGGGACGAGCCTCGATCGCCAGCTGCCAGAGGCCGCCGACGCGCGCGGGTGCGACGATCGAAGAGGTCGTCGGCGATGTCGACGGTCGCGCGGCCGTTCCGACGCCGACGTCCTCGTTCACTCCGAGCTCGACTTCGGAGCGCGTGCTCGTGACGGCCGTGACCTCGCCGACGGCGACGCGTCGCGTCTGTCGCTCGACCGGCCCGCCGGCGAGCGAGGCATCGACGTCCTCGACGAATTCCACGTGCGCGCCGGTCGAGATCCCCTGCGCGCTCCCGAGGTCCACGACGACCGTTCGTCCATGCGTCGCCACGGTGTGTCCGTTCGTCGAGGAGGCGCCGCTCGAGGCCGGCGCCACGAGCCGTACCGTCGCTCGCTCGAGCGCCAGCGCGCGTCCGTCGGCGAGCTCGACCCACGGGGCGCCGTCCCGCTCGAAGAACGAGACGAAGCCCGCCTCGAGGACGATGTCCCCCACGATGCGCGGCGCGATGCTCGCGCTCGTGTCGAGGAGCACGACCCGCCGCTCGTCGCAGGCCACGTAGAGCCGCGCGCCGGACGTCTCGAGCGCGAGCGCCCGGCAGCCGACGTCGAGATCGTTCGTGTGTCCGTCGGTCGCGTGGAGGCGCCCGTCCGAGAGGACGAACGCCGCATCGGGCGTGGGAGGAGGCGGAGTTCCATCCTGCGCGGAGGCGCGCGTGAGAGGCGAAGCCAAGAGGGTGGCGGCGAGGAGCGTGCCCCTCGCGATTCGGAAGGAGGATTTCGACATGAAGGAATGCAAGAGCAAGGGACGTACCAGGCGCACGGAGGCGCTTGGAGCTCCGAGGATCGGCGAATCGCGCGATCGGCCGCATCGCCTCGTCGGGGGACGTGCCGCCTCGCGTGACTCGGAGTCACGGGTGTGAATTGCGGTGTGGTCCGGGTGGTGTCGAGAGCACGGCGCGGCGAGGAGAGTTTCACGGCCCCCGCGCCCTCCGTAGTACCCTCCCCCGATGACCACCCCACCGCTCGCGCGCTCTCTCTTCCTCCTCGCCCTCCTCAGCCTCGCCGCCGCCTGCGGCGGGACCGCTTCGGAGGCCGAGTCGTCGACCTCGAGCGGTGGCGAGGCCGCGACCGGCTCGTTCCTGCCGGCGCAGGGAGAGCATGCGATCGGCGTCTATTTCCAGGTCGTCGGTGCGGACGACGCCGACGGAGGCCGTGGCCTCGTCGCCGAGCTCGGAGCGCGCGGAGGCCTCGCGGGCGTCGGTCAGCTCTCGTGCGACCAGGGTGCGGCGGAGTCGCTCGGGAGGTCCCCGGACGATGTCGTCGTCTCCGCCGCGTTCCGCACGCGCGAGGACGCCGACCGCTTCGTCGCGGCATGGGGACGACCCATCCTCGGGATCGCCGAGTTCACGGCGTATTGTCGCGACTGATCGAGGCGCGCAGCCGACGCGCTCGCCGCGCGTCGAAGCTGCGATCTCCGACCGAGCGTACGCGCCCGCACGGGAGCAGGAGGACCATGGGAAGGCCGCGCTCCACCGCGAGACCGAAGGGTACCTGGGAGCCCGCTCTGCGCGACGCACCGCTCGAGGCCCAAAGGCTCGAGAGCGTCGACGCGGACCGCTGGTACCGAGTCGTTCCCATCGCGCTCGCGGACGAGGAAGCGTTGCCTCCCCTGCACGAGGGGGTGGGCGTGCCGTTCCCGCTGCCCGAGAGCACGACGTTTCGCGTCGATCGGAAGCTCGTCGGACGCGGCGACGTCAGGGCCTACCGTGGCGACGTCATCCTGGTGTCGGAGCGCTTCGCTCGGGCGCTCCGGGCGAGCGCGATCCCGGGATGCAGGGTCGCCGAGGTCCCCCACGGAACGCCGCTCGACGTGCACGGTCGGAGGTTGCACCGCCTCTTCCTCGATCTCCCTCCGTTCGTGCTCGACCGACGGACCGAGACGTGGACGCGTCCCTCGCCGAGGAAGCCCCCCTCCGCGCGCGCGCCTGCGGTGACCGTGCAGGGCCTCGAAGCCTTTCCGGTGTCGCCCGCGACCTTCGTGCATCCACCCGACACGTCGTGTCCGATCGGCTTCACCCAGTGGTTCGGCGTCGGCCCTGGTCCGTCGGCGTTCCGAGGGCTGCTCGTCCATGGAGCGTGGCTGCGAGCGTTCGGCGCGGTCCTCTCCGAGCCGAGCGAGCTCGTGCTCGAGCCGGTCGAGGTGGTCGGGGGCCGAGCGCTTCCGGCCTTCCCTCTGCAGGGGCCGCTCGAGGAGCCGCGCGCCGACGAGGCTCCCTCGCGCTCGCTCGACGTCCTCGTCGCTCGCGTGGGGGAGGGCGCGGCGCGCTACGCGCACGAGCTCCCGGGCCCGACCGCCCTCGAGGCGGCGAGACGTGCGCTGCGCGAGGCGGCGTCGCGTGCGGTCGCTCGGGCGCCCGACGTGCTCGAGCCGCTCTTCGCGTCGCTCTCGGGCGCGTCCATGTTCGGTGGGGCGCTCCGGATCTTCCCCATCGCGGCAGCTCCCGGAGCCGCCGCGCTCCCGTCGGCGCGGTACGGATACGCGGACACGCTGGTCGAAGCGAACGATGAGCAACGATGTCGGGAATGGGGCATCACGCGCCCGCCGGGCTTTCTCGTGTTCGGAACGCGCATCGGGGATCCCCCGAGCCTCTGGGCGCTCTCGGACCGCGGCATGGTGCATCTCCTCTCGTCGTCGGGGGCGATCCTCGGCGCCGGGGTCCCGCCGACCGAGTGGCTCGGCGATCAGCTCGCCGACCTCGAGTACGCATGGTCCAACCGGGAGGCCGTGCCGTTCACCGTGGGTGACTGGATCGGCTACGACGAGGCGCTGCGGCCGCAGGGGGGGCGCTGAGGCAGTTGCCCGCGGCGGCACGCCCCGCCCCTCACCCTTCCGGGGAATGGAACTCGCGTTCCACTTTGCATATCCTCCGTCGCGACCGAGGCCCGGCGTCGCCGTCTTCGCACCTCGGGACGAAGGATGCGTATGCGGAATCGGATCATGGCGGGGCTCGGCCTCGCGACGTTGGCCCTGGGGATCGGCGCGTGCGACGAGGCCTCCTCCTACGGGCCTCCGCACTACAAGGCGCAGAGCGGCACCCCCGAGGCGGTCGCGTACACGGCGGGGCTCACGCGCTATCTCGGCACGGCGAGGCCGGTCGAGACGCAGTCGTTCGGTCCCGCCGAGACGGCCTACACCTTCGATCCCGCCGACGGCCCGGTCTGCATGCGAGGCGCGCCCTACGCAGCGACCGTGCGCGAGACGCCGAGCGAGGATCTGCTGATCTTCCTCCAGGGCGGAGGTGCTTGCTGGAGCGACTTCTGCCTCGCGATCACCGGCGCTCCGACCGGCATCCCCGCGATCGGTCTCCTGAACCCCGTCGACGGCAATCCGACGAAGGACTTCGACGTCCTCTACCTCCCCTACTGCGACGGCTCGCTCTTCGCCGGCGACTCCGAGACCGACGAGAACGGCGACGGGAACCCCGATCGCATCCAGCACGGCCTGCAGAACCTCTCGGCCGCGCTGACCGTCGGCTACGAGCACTTCCCGCATCCGCGCCGCATCGTGCTCGCCGGGAGCTCGGGCGGCGGGTTCGGGACGATCATGGCGACGCTCCTCGTGCGCTACGTCTATCCGGGCGTGCCGATCGACGTGCTCAACGACGCCGGTCTCGGCGTCGCGCACGCGGGCGACCCTTCCTTCGTGCAGAAGCTCATCACGGAGTTCGGCGCCGAGGCCTTCATCCCGGCCGACTGCCCCGACTGCATCGCCGACGGCAACATCACGGGCCTCGTCGACTACATGCTCGCGCGCGATCCAGACCTGCGGGTCGCCGCGATCTCCTCCTGGTACGACTTCGTGATCGGGAACCTCTTCCTGATGGAGTCTCCGACGACGTTCCGCGACGACGTCGCCGCCGCGACGAGCGCGCTCCACGCGAAGTACCCGGGTCGCTACCAGCGCTTCCTCTACGACGGAACGGCGCACACGGCGCTGCTCGGCGGCCTCGCGACGGGCATCCTCGGCGACGATCTCTCGGCGATCGAGGTCCCGCCGAACTTCCTCGCCTCCGCGTCGAAGATCACGCTCGCCGACTACGCGACGCTCTCGGTGAACGGCGTGGTCCTCGAGGACTGGATCGCGGCGATGCTCGCGAACGACGCGGCGGCCTGGACCGATCTCGTGCAGCCGGCGGGACCGCCGCCTTCGAACTGAGCCGGACACGCCCCGGGGCACGGACCCCGGGGCGCCTTCCTCAGGCCGCGTTGAGCTCGGCGACGAAGCGGATCACGTCGAGGTCCATCGAGCCGACGATGAACGTGCCGACCTTCGACGACTTCCAGGCCTGGAAGCGATCCTTGATGCGATCGCGCGAGCCGACGAGGTAGATCGCGTCGACCATCTCGTCGGTCACGCCGCGGATCGCGCCCTCGCGATCGCCGGCGAACCAGAGGTCCTGGATCTTCTCGCACTCGCCCTCGAAGCCCGAGCGCGCGAGGAAGTCCTTGTAGAAGTTCTGCTTCTTCGAGCCCATGCCGCCGATGTAGAAGCCGAGCTGCTGCTTCAGCGGGACGCGCGCGCGCTCGAGGTCGTCGTCGATCACGACGGAGACCGTGACGGCGATGTCGAAGTTCTCCCAGCCGCGCGGCTTCGCCGACTTCGCGAAGCCCTCGGTGAGGTTCTTCTCGACGTAGCGCGAGTCGTAGGGATTGAACGTCGTGAGGAGCAGGCCGTCACAGAGCTCGCCGGCCTGGGCCTGCGCCTTCTGCGCGAGCGCGCCGACGTAGATGGGGATGTTCGGGTTGCCGTGGAGGATGCTCTTCAGCGGCTTGCCCTGACCGGTCGAGCCCGGACCGTCGTAGGGGATGCGGTACTTCTCGCCGTGGAAGACCAGCGGCTCCTTCCGCTCGATGATCTTGCGGACGATCGTCACGTACTCGCGGACCCAGGTCAGCGTCTTGTCGAAGGGCTGGCCGTGCCAACCCTCGACGACCTGCGGGCCCGAGGTGCCGAGGCCGAGCATGAAGCGGCCGCCCGAGAGCTCGTCGAGCGTCATCGCCGTCATCGCCGTGTTCGCCGGGCTGCGACCCGGGATCTGCATGATCGACGTGCCGAGCTTGATCTTCGACGTGTGCGCGCCGATCCACGCGAGCGGCGTCACCGCGTCCGAGCCCCACGCCTCGGCGGTCCACACCGAGTCGTAGCCGAGGCGCTCGGCCTCCTGGACCTTGCCGATGGGGAGCCCGTTGTGGGTCGCGAAACCCATCTTGTCGGCGTCCTTCATCTGGGCGATGGCGCCGCCCATCTTGGCTCCCGAGTAGCCGACCATGAATCCGAGCTTCATCGTGCACCTCTCCGTCGACCGAACGCTCCGTACATCGCGAACGATGCGGCCTCGGCCCCGTGCGCGGGCGTGCGCGGCCGGGGGGGCCTGGGCGTGAAGGCCGATCCAGGTTTACACGATGTCAACCTCGGTGGCCAGGGACACCGAGGGCGGTCGCGATGGGGCGGAGGGCGCCGTGGACGGCGGCCCGGACGACGCTCTCGCGGTCGACGGAGCCGAGGGGCCCCTCGGCCCGCGCCCGCCCTTCGAGGACGGCGCGCATCGCTCCGGTCCGGCGGTCCTCGACGAGGACCGAGACGGCGCAGAGAAGGTGCTCGTCCGCGCCCCGGCGCCGCGTCTCGAGCGACGTGACCGAGGCCCGGAGCCGGAAAGCGGCCCGATTCTCGGGGACCAGGCGCACGGAATCCGTGTGGGCGAGCTCCTCGAGCACCGCCGCCTCGAGCGCGCGCGTCAGCTCCGGCGCGGTCGCGGCCTCGGAGCCGGCGAGGGCGACGGGGGTCTTGCGTGGCTGGGCGAGGGCCGGGGCTCCCGCACCGAGCAGGCCGGCGGCCACGGTGGCGAGGAAGGAACGGCGCGGCAGTGCGAGCGACATCGGAAGCCTCCTGGACCCGCCTCGGAGGCGGAGCCCATGCCCGACGAATACGGGAAGGCGATCCAGGTGGTCAAAATTTGCACAGCGGCCACGCGGCTCGTCGACGAACCCTCTCAGGATGCCCGACGTTGGCCGGCCCGGTCAGTCCGGGCTCGCGGGCTCCCCGTTCGCGAAGGGCTCGTCGCGACCGCCGTGTCGCGATGGACGCTCCCGGCAGGCGCCGTTATAAGCAGGTCCATGCGCCGTTCGACGCGCCGTACGGCGCCGCCGACCGAGACCCTCGCCCCTCGGCCACCCGCGAGCGAGGGGGCCGAGGGCGCGTCGCCTTCGGGGATGCTTGAGCTCGATCTGATCGACGGGCTCTTCACGCTCCCGGTCCAGGAGATCGACGATCTCCTCGACCTGATCGCTCCCGAGGTGGCCCGCGTGCTCGGTCTGGGTTCGATCGAGTACCGGGCGATCCGCGTGCGGTCGCGCCGTCTCGCCCGTGCCCACGGCGGGGACCACCACGATTCTCTCTACGAAGACTCGCTGCGCGAGCTCGCGACGCTTCTCGACCTCGGGGGCGAGCTCGTCCACGCGATCCGCTCGATCGAGGTCGAGGCGTTCCGGTCGCTCCTCGCGCCGCGTCCGCGTGGGTTCGCCGCGTGTGCGCGGGCCCTTTCCGAAGGGCGCTCCGTGGTCGTCCGGGTTCCGCCCGCGCTCCCTCCCGAGCTCGTCGCTCCCCTTCTCGCCGAGCAGGGGCTCCACGACGTCCCGACGCGACCGGCGATCGGCGAGCCGTCGCCCGGCAGCCGCGTCGGCCATCCGCCCCCCGTCTTCGACCGTTTCCGCGCGACCGTGCTACATGCGCGGCTCTTCGCGCCGGACGAGTCGACGCACTCGCCCTCGACGCGGGCGCTCCTCGGGACGATGGCGTGTCTCCACGACGAGCGCGAGGAGAGGTTTCCCCCGTCGGCCTCGCTCTTCGGCGGCGATGCCTGGAGGCTCGGGCACGATGCCCTCGGGCCCCTGCTCCTCGGGTTCGCGAAGTGGACGCTCGAGACGGCGAAGGAGCGCGGCTACGACACGCTGCTCTTCCTCGCGCGTGACGGGAAGGTCGTGCAGCGCGCCTGCGAGCTCGTCGCACGGGTCGAGGGCGAGACCACCACCGGGCCCTACGTGCTCTGCTCGCGTCGCTCCGCCCAGGTCGCCGCGATGACGACGCCGGCCCACGTCGCCGAGCGTTTCGTCACCGGGGCCGAGGACACGTCGATCGGCTCGATCCTCGAACGACGGCTCGGGCTCGATCCCGCCCGACTCGACGAAGCGGTCTTCCGTGCCCACGGCCTCGAGCCGACGTCGACCCTCGGCTCGCTCCTCGAGCGCGACGCGACCTTCGCGTCCTTCCTCCACGCGATCACGCCGACCGTCCTCGAGAATGCGGCGCGCGAGCGGGAGGCGTACCTCGCCTACCTCGCCGGCCTCGGCATCCGCTCGCTCGAGCGCACGGCCGTCGTCGACGTCGGCTACTCGGGCACGATGCAGGCTTCCCTCGACACCCTCTTCGGTGGGGGAACCGGGCTCGGAGGCCTCTACCTCCTCACGTACCGGTCGATCGTCGCCAACGTCGAGCGACGACACATGCGTGCGGACGGCTACGTCGCCGAACGGATCGATCCGGCGGACACCGACCATTCGTTCGTCCGCTTCGCCTACCTGTACGAGACGATGTTCAGCGGGCTCGACACCTCGTTCGTACGCTTCGATCGACGGCCGGACGGAACGCTCGCCCCCGTCTACGTCGAGGCGCATGCGGACGAGGCCCGTCGGGTCGCGTTCGTCTCGGAGCTCCAGCGCGGGGCCCTCGACTTCGTCGCATCCTCCACGGCGCGCTGGGGACGGAGGCTCCGCGTGCTCGACCTCGACCCGCGGAAGACGATGCGCGTCGCCACGCGCTTCTTCGAGCGGCCGGACGCGGAAGACGCACGCCATTTCCAGGGCGTTCCGCACGAGGATGCGTTCGGGGCGCACGGCGTCCACGGGATCCTCCCGCCCGATGCACGCCTCGCGATCGAGCGTTCGGTGTGGGAGCCGGGGCGCAGATCCTTGCTCGCGGCCCGTGCCGCGCGGGGGGGCGAGGACCGTCCACCGCTCGCGCGCCGCGCTCCGCTCCGTTCCGGCGCGACCTGGGTGCTCCGAGGCGTCGCGTTCGTGGGAGGCCCGTTCCTCTCGGAGGCCAAGCGCGAGAAGCTCCGCCGCGATCCGGCCGCGTTCTTCGCCGACGCGAGCAGTCCGATCCTCCGCTCGCTCGGTCGCGCCGCCAGCCATCCGGAGGACGACGACTGAGCGGGGGTCGGCCTCTCAGCCGTTCGAGCGTCCGCGGACGAGGCCCGCGTTCTTGGCCGTGCGGTAGAGGGACTTGCGCACGCGCTCCATCGTCCACGGGCGCGCCTCGCGGGTGCGCCTCTCGAGGACGCGGATCCGCTCGCGCAGGTCGTGCAGCTCGCGGGCGATGCTCGCCAGGTGGCCGAGTCCCGCGCGGCCGCTCTCGAGATCGGCTCGGAGCAGCTCGTTGAACATCTTGGCCTCGTAGTGACGAAGCTTGTCGTTCGTCGCGATGATGCTGTTCGAGTACTGGCCCTCGAGCAGCGACTCGCGCTGATGGTAGAAGGCGAGGACCTTCGGGACCACGCCGACGTCGTACTTGCTGACGAATCGGATCAGGAACTGCCAGTCGCCCGCGACGGGGAAGTCCTCGCGATAGAAGCCGATCTCGTCGATCACGCCGCGTTCGTAGACGAACGAGTGCACCGGGAAGGGGTTGTGCGAGAGCACGAGCACGAGCGGCACGGCTCGGACGTGGGCGTTGCCCACGGTGCGCGAGAGCTCGGTGACGACGTCCCCCTCGATGCGCTCCTTCACCCAGGCCGCGTGCGAGACGACGCCCCGCACGGAGCGATCCGTGTTCGCGTCGAGGAAGCCGACCGTCTCCTTCAGGAAGTCGGGATGCCAGGTGTCGTCGTCGTCGAGGAGCGCGATCAGCTCGCCCGAGGACGCGCGGATGCCGGCGTTGGTGGCGGCCTCCATACCCTTCGAGGTCTCGTGGTGCACGACGAGGGCGCGGCCTCGGAGCCTCGGCTCGAGCTCGAGGAGGAGCGGATCCACGTGAGAGCGATCGCCACCGTCGTTCACGATGACGAGCTGCCAGTCGGCGTGCGTCTGCGAGAGCACGCTCTCCACGGAGCGACGGAGGAGCAGCCCCCGGTTCTTCGTGCGAGTGATGATCGAGACCCTCGGGCTCACGCTGCCCTCCCGTCCTTCTCGCTCCGCGATCGGCTGGAGCGCCTTCCGAGGCGACGCAGGAGCGCGTCGGCCTCGATGTCCGCCACGTGGACGCGTCCCAGCATGTAGGGATCCGCCTTCCGCGTCACGGACGCGCCGCTCGTCGTGACGGCGTAGCGCACTCCCACGTCGCGGACCGCGCGGCGGGTGGCCTCGTCGTGGCTCCCGTTGGGGTAGGCGAAGCCGACGACGGGGCGTCCGAGCCAGGCGGCGAGCGTCTCCACGCTGCCGCGGACCTCGCGCTCCCGCGTGGGAGCGTCGACGTTCGCGAGCGCGACGTGGGTCACACCGTGTGCGCCGACTTCGAACAGCTCGCTCGCGCCGAGCCCACGCAGCTCGTCGGCGCGCATCGTCGCCGGGCCTCCGAGTGGGCCCGGACCCGGCTCGGTCGTCGGCCCCGCCCAGGCTTCGAGGCGTTCGAGCTCGACCGCGCGCCGATCGGGCGAGAGCCCGTGCAGCGTCGACCAGACGTGATGGAATGCCCTCGTCCGCGCGCTCACGTGGGGGCGCTCGGCGTTCCATCCGCGAATCGCGGCACGCGTCGGTTCGTCGAGGATGGCCGTCTCTCCGAGATCGAAGGCCTCGACGGCGGAGCCGGGCCCGAGGTCGAGTCGATGCGGCAGACGGCCGCGACGGAGGAGGACGTCCTCGACCACGTCCCACCAGAAGCGGGAGGCCCCGTCGATCACGCCCGTCGAGACGAAGAAGGTCGCGGGAAGCCCGCGACGCTCGAGCATGGGCCGTGCGACGCGCGCGTTGTCGGCGTAGCCATCGTCGAACGTGATCGCGGCGAGGCCTCGCACGGAACGTCCGGCCCGCACGCGCTCGGCGAGCTCCCGCATCGGCACCACCGTGGTCGTCGCCCGGAGCGCGTCGAGGTGGGCTTCGAATCGTCGCGGATGGACCGCGAGCTGCCACGGATCGACGTCGACCTCCGCGATGCGGTGGTACATGAGCACGTACGCGCGACCTTCGAGCCGCCGGAGCAAGCGGTTCCAGCGCTTCCGGAAGCCGATCACGACCGCTTCCGCGCCGCGGCCGCGACGATGACCGGATAGCAGGGGTCGCGCGCCTCGAGCAGCTCGGGCCGGACCTCGGGCGCGCCCATGCCCCAGAGGAACGTGGTGGCCGCGTAGACGTTCCCGTAGGACGTGACCGCGACGTCGCCGCCCGGGAACGCCTCGGCGAGGAGGCGACGCATCGAGCGATCCGTGAACGCCCAATACCAAGACTCGCTCCACTCGCCGCGGTCGAGCTGGCTGAGCCCCGGGGCCGTCAGGAGCAACGTGCCGCCCGGCGCGAGGATGCGATGACAGGTCGCGAGCGCGCCCTTCACGTCCCAGACGAATTGGAGCGTCTGTGTGAGCACGATGCAGTCGAAGGTGTCGCTCGGGACGTCCGGCGCGTCGGCGAGATCGCCGACGAACGCTGCGTTCTCGCGCGTTCCGTCGACGTGGAAGACGTCCCGTCGCACCGTGCGATCCCCGCCGAAACGCC
Organism: Polyangiales bacterium; assembly: GCA_046351215.1. Lineage (GTDB taxonomy): Bacteria > Myxococcota_A > Polyangia > Polyangiales > Houyiibacteriaceae > JAXLYX01. Next base: position 365,329 of record JAXLYX010000008.1, read on the forward strand.
GCGTGTAGGAGTCGTCGCCGATCTCGAGTGTGCGCCCCCGGATCGAGGGGCTGTGCTCCTCGAGGAAGCGCTCGATGTAGACGCGATCGACCGGACCTCCCCGATCGAAGCCGAAGTCGCGGCTGAACGGCGTCGTTCGCTCGAGGTCTCCGAGCCGGATGGTGCCGAGCGGCGGTTTCGCCTTCGGGCCGCGGGCCCTTCGTACTTTCCCGAGCAGGCGCTTCACGCGGGAACGGAGGCTCGCCGGGTCGAGTCGCTTCTGTGGAGACTTCATGGGTGGACCGGGCCTTCGCGGCCGTCGGCCAGCGTACGATAGAGCTCGGCGTGCGCCCGCGCGCAACGCTCGCGCCCGAAGTGCGCCTCGGCGTGCCGCCTCGCGTTCGCCGACCACGGCCGATCGCGACGCTCGAAGAAGGTCCGGAGCGCGGAAGCGAGCGCCGCGTCGTCACGGGGTGGGACGAGGAACCCCTGCTCGCCCTCGACGATCATCTCGGGAACGCCGCCCGTGGCGAAGCCCACGACGGGCGTCCCGACCGCGAGCGACTCCATCACGGTGAGGGGTTGGTTGTCCGCGAGCGAGCTGAAGAGCATCACGTCGGCCGCATTGTAGTGGCTCGCGAGGGCCTCCGCATCGCGGAGGTAGCCGGTCGACCGTGTCTCGAGCCCGTCGAGGGCGGCGACGAACGACCCCCGCGTGTGACCGACCACGACGACGAGCGGGTCGAGGTCACGGATCGCGCGGAGCGCGGCCGCCGCGTGTCTGGCGCCTTTGCGCTCCTCGTCGAGGGCACCGGCCGAGACCACGACGATCCGTCGCCCAGCGGGAAGGCCGAGCTCCGCACGGACCTCCTCCTCCGGTCGCGGTCGGAAGAGGTCGAGGTCGATGCCGTTCGAGAGCACCAGGGGTCGGCGCTCGAGATTTCCGCTCGCGAGCGCGCTGTCCGCCATCCATTCCGACGGCGCCACGCACGTCACCGTCGAGCGGTGGAGCATCCGTCGCAGCCCGAGGTAGAGGGGCGTGAAGTCGCGATGCGCGGTGTTGAGCGGGAACTCGTCGAGCTGGGGGCATCGTCCGCAATGCGCACGGTATCGTTCGCAGCCCATCGGGTAGATGCACCCGCCGGTGAACGCCGAGCAATCGTGCAGCGTGAACACGACCGGGACGAGCTTCGCGAGCGCCACGAGCGTGAGAGGCGAGACGGCGGTCGAGAGATCGTGGAAGTGGACCACGTCGTACGAGCGCACGTCGTGATCTGCGAAGAGCGGAGCGAGCTCGAACGGTACGACGTCGATGAGACCGACGTGCTTGCGCAGCTTCCTCCGGGCGCGGACGATCCGCGTCTCGAACGAGCCGAGGAGGTGGTGCCGACGTGCGGCCTCCGACGTCGAGCCCGACCCGACGAGATGGACGACGTCGTGGCCCAGCGCACCGAGGCCCGCGGTGAGCTCTTCCGCCATGCGACTCGCACCGCCCCCGGCGGCGTCGGCTTTGCTGATCTGGAGGATGCGCATCGAGGCCGGACCACGGTGGATCGTGGGCGGCCGCAAGCTAGCTCGGGGCCCGGAGGGGGGCCACCTTACGGTTCGAGGCCACGTTCCCTCCGTGCGCGCAGGCAGTCTCCGTCGCCGGGCTGCACCGTTCGACAGGGGCGCGGGCGGTGGTGGTAGAGTTCGCACCGGACTTTGCGGCCGAGCGCTCCCCGGAGCGCGAGGCAGCGCCCGTCGGGCGTCATTCGGAGGTGGGGCGCGCCGTGCTCGTCGACCGTCACGTACCTTCGGACCAGATCGGCCCGCGACAAGAGGGGGGCAGAGCGCTCGATCGCGACGTAGTCCGCGCGGCCCTCTCGCTCGTTCTCCGCAGAGTTCGTGCAGCACGCACCGCAGGTCTGGCAATCGAGCGACATCGCCGCGCCAGTCTGGCGTGGGCTCGAGCCCGAGGCACGCCCGTCGCCCCTTCGGTGCATCCGCGCCACGGAGCCTTTCCCATCGCCCCGCGGGGTGCATGTGAGATCCTGCCGAGCGAGGGAGGGAGCTTCCGATGACGACGTCCAGGACCAGGGGGAAGAGCCGTTGGGTGGTCGCGTGCACGCTCGGCCTCGCGTGCGCATGCGGCTCTTCCGATTCGGCCGCGCCGGCGGCCGCCCCCGTCGCGCCTCCGCCCGCGGCGGCCGCTCCCGTGGCGGCCTCACGCGCGGTCCCGACGAGCGCCATGCCCTCGTCCCTGGCTCCGCCGAGCCCGGAGCCGGAGAGGACGGAGGCGCCTGCCCCTCCCCGCGACTACGCGGCGGAGCTCCGCCGAGCGCTCGGCGACCCTTCCGACTGCCTCGGTTTCCTCGCGCCGGGGACTCCGGCGACGACGGCCACGGTCGACGTCAGTCTGAAGGCGGATGGGACGATGGACGTCTGGAACGTCGCAGGCTCCGGGCTGGCCGCGAGCGCGAGCGCGTGCATCCGCGGCAAGGTCGCCGCGCTCCGTCTACCAGGCCCGATCGACGGAGCTCCTCGGGTTCTCTCCATCAACGTCCCACTCCAGGGATCGTCCGTTGCGGCGCCTGCGTCTCCGCCGCCCGTGCAGCAGGTCGACTCGAGGCCGCCCCTCCCGCAGGGCTTCACCTGGGGCCATCAGGAGCCAGGCGTGCCGATCACCGGACCGTCGGGACAGCGCATCGAGGGTCCCGCCGGCGACCGGATCACGGGTCCGGCGGGCGATCCGATCTCGGGGCCCGCAGGCGATCGGCCGGAAGGCCCGCAGGGCATCAGGATCGGCGATCCGTCGCTGTGACGCCGACCCGCGGCAGCCCCAGCTTCCCGCCGATCGGCAGGAGCAGCGGCTCGACCCCCGCGCGACGGATCTCCCGTAGGAATCCGGGCAGATCGACGCCGGGGAGCAGGTCGGGAGGCATGCCGTAGGGCGTGATCATCGTGTCCCAGTGGCAAGGGACGATCCATCGCGGCCGGAGCAGGGCGACGATCTCGTCGACGTAGCGCGGCCGATAGGCGCGGCCGATCGCGCAGAGGCAGACGACGTCGGCGCGCTGGCCGCGGAGCTCGGTCGCGAGGAAGTCGGCCGAGTCGACGTGGACGATGCGGAGGCCGCCCGTGTCGATCGACCAGTTCATCACCTGGCCGTGGCGGAGGTCGCTCACGCGCGGCGGCCACGGCGGCGGCGCGAGGATGTCGCCCGGCAGGGGCACCCGACCGAGCACCGCCTTGCCGTGGATCGACGGGAGCGCGCGGATCGTCCACGGACCCGAGGCCACGTCCGTCCGTCCGTTCGTCTCGACGATCTGTCGCTCGGGGAGGCCCGCCGCGCGCCCGACCATCGCGACGGCGCGCGAGCCGACGAGGCGTGCGCCCGTCTGGCGACAGACCGTCGGCGCGTCGAGCACGTGATCGAAGTGCGCATGGCCGACGCAGACGTCGTCCGCGCGCGGGATCAAGGCACGGACGAGGGCCTCGTCGGACTCGAGGGGTCGCGCCGCGAGCTCGGCGAGGTCCGTCCGCGTCACGTACGGATCGAGCACGACCGTCCGCTCCGCGTTGGCGAGCACGAAGCCGGCGGTCCCGAGGTACGTCAGGGTGACGTGGGGATCGGGAACCGAGAAGCCCGTGTACCAGCTCGGATCCGGGCGGGAGAGGAAGGGCAGACGCATACCGGTCGGGAGTCGAGGTACCACGAGCGCGGGCTCCGCGGAACCGGGCACGGTCTCGGAGGCGCGTGCCCGCATCCGCTCAGACGCCGGCCGAGGCTCCGTCGCGTGCCGTCGTCTTCGCGCTCGAAGGAGCCCGCTTCGTCGCGCCGATCCCGCCGCGTCGCAGGAGCCGTCCGTACTTCGTCTTGCCGAAGTCCTCGGCGAGCTCGCCGGCCTCGAACGCCACGCGTCCGCCGATCAGCACGTTCCGCACGACTCCGTCCGAGCGCTTCACCATCCGCATGTGTCCGTCGAGGCGCGGGTCGTCGAGCTCGATCGGACGCGAGAGCCCGTACGGCAGCTTCCGAGGATCGATCACGACGACGTCCGCGTGCTTGCCTTCGGCGATCACGCCGGCATCGAGGCCGAGCCAGGCCGCGATCTCGCCCGTGAGGCGGTGGACGGCCTGCTCGATCGACAGGACCTCGGGATGGGCCTGCATCTGCTGGAGGAGCTGCAGCGCTCCGTCCTGGAACGCCATGTTCCGGTTGTGCGCGCCCGAGTCGTTGAAGCCCGGCAGCGTGTAGGGGCTCGCCATGAGCTCGCGACGCGGCCCGGGCCGATCGTTCGTGACCTCGGTCTTCCAGCGCAGGGCCGAGTCGTGCTCGCGGAGCAGATCCATGAGGCACTCGACCTCGTCGGCGCCGCGCTCGCGCGCGATCTGCCGGAAGGACTTGCCGACGATCGAGGTGTCGGGCGCCGCGATCACGAGCATGTCGCCGAGATCGCGGTGGAAGACGCGCTGGCCCTTCGACGTCCACTCCTCCCGGAAGCGCCGGCGGTAGCCCGGATCCGCGAACATGCGGCGCCGCTCCGCGGCCGTCGCGCTGATCGCCTCGACGCCCGTCGGGAATTCCTCGAAGAGCGGCGTGTGGACGCCGTCGCAGTAGTTCAGGAAGGGCTCGGCGAGGGCCTGGAAGCGGACGTCCCCTCCGAGGACCTCCGTGACGAAGCGCGCCGACATCTGTGCGATCTTGTAGATCTTCCGATCCGTCTTCACGTCCATCGCGGCGACGATCGTGGTCTTCAGCGGCTTCCTGCCGCGCGCCCTGCCGACCGAGTACGAGAGGATGCGGAGGACGGTCTGCTTCATCAGCGCGTTCGGCGTCGCCTGCAGCACGCCGCCCGCGTCGCGCACGACGTCGGCGAGCTCCTCGTACTCGGACGGATGCGCCTGCTGCGACGGAACGCTGATGCCCTTGTAGGCCTCTCCGTCCCACCGATGCCACGGCAGCATGTCGATCGACAGGCCGAGGAAGCCGGCATCGAGGGCCTCGCGGATCATCGCCTTCATCGCGGCCTTCTCGGCGGCCGTCGCCTTCGGCTCCCGGAGCGCGCGCTCCGTGCCCATCGCGGCGAGCCGGACGTTCGAGTGCCCGAGGAACGTCGCGACGTTCGGACCGATCGGCAGGGACTCGAGATGCTCGTAGTACTCCTTCGGCCCGTTCCAGCGCACGTTCCCGTCCAGCCACTTCTCCATCAGCGGCCTGGGCAGGCTCTCCACCCGGCAGAAGAGGTCGAGGAGCTGCTCGTCCGTGCCGGCCGCCGCCGAGAGCGAGCAGTTGCCCATGACGACGCTCGTCACGCCGTGGCGGACCGACTCGTCGAGGCCCGGGAGGACCTCGATCTCGGCGTCGTAGTGCGTGTGGAGGTCGAAGAAGCCGGGCGTGACCCAGCAGCCCGTGGCGTCGATCTCCTTCGCGCCCGTTCCCTCGAGACGCGTCCCGATCGCGGCGACCCTCCCGTCGCGGATGCCCACGTCGGCCCGGCGCCCGGGGGAACCGGTGCCGTCGTAGAGGGTCCCGTTGCGGATCACCACGTCGAAGCGCGTCTCGGCCATCGTCTTCCTCGCCTGGGATGGGGACGGGGGGAGGGCCCGCCGTCTCCCCGATCCATAAGTGAACTCGACGTCAGTTTCAAGTGCTGGGACGGAAAAAAGACCGACCTCGGCGACCCTCGGCCCTCAGCCCTCCCGCGGCAGCTCCTTCCGCTCCTTCGGCGCACCGAGGCCCGTCAGGGCGAGCAGGCGGGGCACGACGAGCGGGAAGTGCTGTCCGACGAAGGCGCCGACCTTCCCGTGACCCGTGAAGACGAATTCGCGCTTCCGCGCGTGGATCGCATCCACGATCACGCGGGCCGCCTTCTCGGAGGTCCACATCAGCTTCGCAGGACGCTTGTCCTTCCGGGACGGATCGTGGCGGCCCTGGTTGTCGACCTGCCCGATCTCGCTCTCGACGAAGCCCGGCAGGATGGTGGTGCAGGAGACGCCGCTGCCGGCGAGCTCGGACTGGAGCGTCAGGCCGATCGCGCGCACGGCGAACTTCGAGGCCGAGTACGCCCCGCCCGCCGGCGTCGCGAGCACGCCCGAGACGCTGCTCACGAGCGCGATGCGACCGCGCGTCCGCCGGAGGTGCGGGAGCGCGAAGCGCACGGTCGAGGCGAGGCCGACGACGTTCGTCTCGAGCTGCCGCCGCCAATCGGTGGCCGTGAGGTCCTCGATGCGTCCCATCACGGCGAAGCCGGCGTTGGCGACGACGACGTCGAGCTTGCCGAGCGTCCGTGCGACCTCGTCGGCGGCGCGGCGGACGTCGTCCTCGTCGACCACGTCGCACGTGACCGCGAGCCCTCGTCCGCCCGCGGCCGTGATCGCCTCGACGACCTCGTCGAGCTTGTCCCGCCTCCGCCCCGAGACGGCCACGATCGCGCCCTCGCGTGCGAAGCCGAGCGCGAGCGAGCGACCGATGCCGCTGCCTCCGCCCGTGATCCAGACGACCTGTCCATCGAACCTGCGTGCCATGGCGGAGTCCTACCACGAAGCGGTGCACGAGAGGCCCCCGTGGCCCGCTCGCTCTGGTAGTCTCGACGACCCACACGAGGAGAGCGGGAATGGCACTCGAACGCGCACGGTCGGTGATCACGGGGGCGGGCAGCGGGCTCGGTCGGGCGTTCGCGCTCGAGCTCGCGGCCGGCAAGGGTGCGCTCCTGCTCTCGGACATCGATCCGAAGGGGCTCGAGGAGACGGCCCGGCTCGCGCGCGAGCGCGGGGCCTCGGACGTGGTCACGACCTCGTGCGACGTGCGTCGCGCCGGCGACGTCGAGGCGCTGGCGAAGCTCGCCGACGAGCGCTTCGGTGGCGTCGACGTCGTCGTGAACAACGCGGGGGTCGGCGTCGCGGGGCCCGTCGGAGACGTGCCGCTCGAGGACTGGCAGTGGGTCGTCGACGTGAACCTCTGGGGCGTGATCCACGGCTGCCACGTCTTCGTGCCGCGCCTCAAGCGCCAGCGCTCGGGCTATCTCATCAACATCGCCTCGGCCGCCGGCCTGATCTCGACGCCCGAGATGGCCCCCTACAACGTCACGAAGGCCGCCGTGGTCGCGCTCTCCGAGACGCTCGCGGCCGAGCTCCGCGGGACGGGCGTGAACGTCACCGTGGTCTGCCCGACGTTCTTCCAGACGAAGATCATGGACAGCGGGCGCTTCACGGGCGCTCCCGACGCCGATCGCCTCGCGCGTGCGATGATGAAGCGCTCGCGGGTGCAGGCGGACGGCGTCGCGAAGGCGGCGCTCCGCTCGGTCACGAAGGGCGAGCTCTACTGCGTGCCCATGGCCGACGGCCGTGCGATGTGGCGGATGAAGCGCCTCGCCCCCGAGCGCATGCCCGCCGTGATGGGCCTCGGGAAGAAGGCGAGCGGGAAGCTCGGAGGCTGAGCCATGGGGCAGTTCGTCGAGCTCCTGTCGATGCTCAGCCGCTTCGGCACCTTCTGGATCTTCGTCGCGCTGATCGTCGGGCGGACGATCGTGACCTTCACTCCGAAGGGCTCGAGCGCACGCTCGCGATTCCGACTGTCCGCCGGTCTCTTCGTGATGCACCTCGCCCTCGTGGCCGCGGCGCACGGGCTCGTGCAGGCCCACAGCCGGATCGCGGGCGACGTCACCGTGCTCGCCGGTCTCATCGGCACGCTCGCCAGCGTCTCGCTCGCCGGCGTGATCGTCTTCGAGGGCGTGGTGCGCCGCATCAGCCCGGAAGTCCCCCAGATCCTGCTCGACGTCGTGACGACGATCGCCGCCTTCATCGCCATGATGCGGGCCTCGTCGGCGCTCGGGGTCGATCTCTCGGGCGTCATCGCGACGAGCGCCGTGCTCACCGCGGTCATCGGCCTCTCGCTGCAGGACACGCTCGGCAACGTCGTCGGCGGCCTCGCGCTCCAGCTCGACAGCTCGATCAAGGTCGGCGATTGGGTGAAGGTCGGAGACGTCACGGGTCGCGTCGTCGAGATCCGCTGGCGGTACACCGCGATCGAGACGCGGAACTGGGAGACGGTGATCATCCCGAACAGCGTGCTGACGAAGTCCCAGGCGCTCGTCCTCGGCCGACGCTCGGGCAAGCCCGTCCAATGGCGGCGTTGGGTCTACTTCCAGGTCGACTTCCGCCACGCGCCGAACGAGGTCATCGACGTCGTCGAGAAGGCGCTGCGCGCGCAGCCGCTCCCGAACGTCGCCACCGATCCGGCTCCGAACTGCATCGTGATGGACTTCGGCGACAGCGCGGCGAAGTACGCCGTCCGCTATTGGCTCACGGACCTCGCGGTCGACGATCCGACCGACAGCCTCGTGCGCAACCGGATCTTCTACGCGCTCGCGCGTGCCCACCTCACGCTCTCGATCCCGGCGCAGGCCGTCTTCGTCACGAACGACGATCAGGAGCGGGCCGAGCACAAGCGGGCGGTCGACTTCGCGAGGCGCATGGCCGCGCTCCAGCACGTCGAGCTCTTCCGCGACCTCACGGACGAGGACCGCGCGGAGCTCGCGGCGAGCATGCACCGCGCTCCCTTCGCCCAGGGCGAGACGATGACGCGCGAGGGGGCCGCTGGGCACCACCTCTACGCGATCGTCTCGGGCAAGGTCTCGGTCCGCGTCGGCGGAACCGGCGAGGCCAACGAGGTCGCTTCGCTCGGCCCCGGGGACTTCTTCGGCGAGATGGCCCTGCTCGCCGGCGAGAAGCGACGCGCCAGCTGCATCGCGGTCACCGACGTCGAGTGCTACCGGCTCGACGCGGAGGCCTTCCGAACCCTGCTGTCGCATCGACCCGATCTCGCCGAGCACGTCGCGAAGGTCCTCGTGGAGCGCGAGCAGCGACTCAACGCCGTCCGGGAGAAGGTCGACGCCGCCGACCTCAAGGCCCGCACCACGCAGGACGAGCGCGCCCTCGTCGCCCGGATCCGGAGCTTCTTCGAGCTCGATTGAGGCCGGGCGTGACGCCCCGTCCTACTTGGAGGCCGCAGCGCTCGACGGGAGGCGCTTCCTCCGCGCGCGTCGCGGCTTCGGCGGCACGTAGGCCGCCTCGTGGTCCTTGTCGCGCAGGGCGGGGAGCGCCTCGTGCACGCGGCCGAGGAGCTCGGCGAGCTGGTGACGCTCCGCCTTCGTCAGCACCTCGAGCAGGGCGGCCGTGCGCTGGAAGTGGTCGGGGAGCATCTTGCGCAGGAAGCGCTCGCCGTTCCTCGTGAGGTGCACGATCACGCCGCGCCCGTCGTTCGGATCGTCGGCGCGGCGGACGAAGCCGTCCTTCTCGAGCGTGTCGACGAGGCCGCTCATCGTCGCCCGCGTCACGGCGGACCGCTCGGCGAGGACCGCGGGAGACAGGCCGGTGGAGCGCCCCCGGAAGAGCAGGAGCAGCACGATGAACCGTCCCCGCGTGATCCCGTGCCGGACGAAGTGCGCGTCGAGCGCTTCGGTCAGCTCGAGCGCGACGCGGTAGACGACGAGCGCGGATGCCATGGTCTCGGCGTCCACCGAAGGGAAGTCCTTCGCGATGACGCGCTCGACCTCGTAGCGGGAGGGGAGCTTCGAGGGGGCCATGCGAAAGTGATAAGGCACCTAATCATCTCGGTCAAGCGGGCTCGGGCAGGCCCGCCCGGCCGTGACGATTCATGACGATCGCGACGGCGCGTGAAGAACCGCGACGAAGCGTGGCGAAGAATGACCTCCGCCGGGGAAATCCCGAGGGCCGCTCCGGCGTAGACGAGGGCGGAGGGAAATCCACATGCACCCGTCTCCACGTCGAGTGGCTTCTTCGTTCTTCGTCTGCCTCTCGCTCTCGGCCGGCTGCGGCTCGAGCGACCCCGCGCCCGCGCCCGCACGCCAGGCGGCCACGGAGCCGTCCCCCGCGGCCAGCGCGGCCCAGGGCTCCGCGGCCCCGGCGGCGAGCGCACGCGATCCCCGCGGCCTCCCCGACTACGTCGCGGCGGCTCCGAGCTGCCAGGGCACGGGCGCCGATCCCGTACCCTTGCGCGAGCGGCTCCGGCAGCTCGAGCGCGCCGCGGAGCCCGAGCCTCCGACCGCCGCGAGCCTGCTCGAGGGATGCCTCCTCACGCCGACGGACGTCTCCCGCTCGCTCGTGAACGCGGCCCGGGCGTTCTCGCGCCGCCACGACGATGCGAGCGCCGCGAAATACCTCGAACGGGCGATCGAGATCGATCCCTCGTCCCTCGCCGCCCGGTATGCGTTGGTCGCCGCTCGCTCGAAGACCGGCGACATCGACGGCGCGCTCTACCAGCTCGAGCAGGTGCGGGGCGCCGGCTCGAAGGGCGAGCGCTTCGTGAAGCGTGCCTCGACCGATGGCGCCCTCTCCGCCCTGCGCGCGCGCCGGGCGTACTGGACGTGGGCGCACGATCCCGTCCCCGACGCGGTGGCCGCCCTCGCCGCCGACGCGACCGACACGGGCTTCGGCTCGCCGCTCGCCACGCTGCGCTTCGAGCCGCCGCTCGCCGTGACGCCGGACGTCCTCCACGAGCGCGTGCGCTTCGAGTCGCCCCACTACCGCGTCGTCGGCGACTCGGTGCACCAGGCGCTCGGCCAGATCTTCCGCGGCTATCGCGGCCTGCGGCGCGAGGACCTGGTCGCCTCCCCGTGGCTCGAGCAGGTCGGCACGATCGGCCTCGAATTCCTCGGTGCACCGACGATCTTCCGCTTCGTCGACTCGGAATCCGTCCTCGCGATCCCCTTCTACGGCGAGCTCGAGGGGACGGTGGGGCCCGTCGCCCTCGTCGCGAAGGGACCGAACGAGGGCCCCTTCGAGATCGTGCAGATCCTCCGGCCTACCGACGAATGCGCCGAGCCCGTGCTCCTCGCGTCGCGGGATCGGCGCGTGCTCGCGTGGCCCACGCGCTGCGGCGAGGGCGTCGAGGTCGCCAGCATGCCGCGCTGCCTCGCCTACGCGCGCGACGGGGCCACGGTCGTCCGCTGCGGCGGCGGGAGCGCCGCCGTGACGTCCTCCGACGAAGCCTCGGAGGAGGAAGCCGACGAAGGCGACTACGGCGACTGAGCGCGTGCGGGGGGAAGGCGAAGGCGGGCCTCCCCCCGCGTCGCCTCAGCTCGGCATCCGCACGGCCTCGTCGGCGTACCTCTCGAGCAGGTGCTGGTTCTGGTGCTTCCAGGGATGGAAGTCGTCCGCCAGGAAGTCGAAGAACGCCGGGATCTGACCGCTGACGAGGCCGCCGGGGCCGAGCAATCGGTAGAGACCCCGTGCGATCACGAGCGGGCGACGGAGCATGCCATCGCGCTCGAGCATGCGGCCCGTGTACCAGACGGACCACGCGACGAGGAAGAAGGTCGCGCCGAGCAGGAGGACCTTCCTCTCCGTGTGCGACCCGCCGACGTGCTCGTGGAGATCGAAGGCGACGGCCTTGTGCTCGAGCTCTTCGAGGCAGTGCCAGGTCCAGAGCGTGCGCACGGCGGGATCGAAGGCCGCGATCCGCTCCTCGTGCCCGAGGATCGCGTCGGCGAGGAGCGCCGTCGCATGCTCGAGGCCGACGGTCGCCGCGAGCTGCTCGCGGGGCGTGAGACGGAGGCGCGCGCCTCGGAGGAGCTTGCCCGCCATCGCCTCGGCGTCCGCCAGGATGTCCGCGTAGTCCTGCGTCGAGAGGTACTGGTTGAACCGCTCGTGGGCGACCGTGTGCATCGCCTCCTGACCGACGAAGCCCTGGATCTCCGCCTTCCGGGTCGGTTCCTCGACGCGATCCTTGTAATGCCGGACCGAGTCGACGAAGAAGCGCTCTCCGTCCGGGAAGGAGTGCGAGAGCACGTTCAAGAGGTGCGTCACGACGGGATCCCCCGCGTACCAATACCTCGGCGTGCGCGAATCGAATCGGAAGCTCATCCGACGCGGCTTGATCGCGATTCGCGCGGGCGTGTGAACCGTCTCGGTGCTCGGCTCCATGCTCCCACCTTTCCCTCGATCGCGTGCGACACCTCTTGATCGTCGCCGCGATGTTCCTATCGTCCAGCTTGTGGGCATCGACGACGAAAGGCCTGTCTCGGGGGGCCAGACTTCGGTGCGGCCGGGCCAAACCAGCACCTCGAAGCTGCTCCCGCTGCCGGGCGTGCCCGCGATCTACGTCCGCCTCTTCGCGGATCTCGTGAAGAGCCTCGGTCACGACGATCGGAAGCTCTTCGCGGGCATGCCCTTCGACCGGGCCTCGCTCCTCGCACCGGACGCCCGGGTCTCCCTCTCCGACGCGGCGCGGATCGCCGAGCGGGGTCTCGCGCTCGCCGGGCACGAGGGGCTCGGGTTCCGCTACGCGTCGGCGCTCAAGATCACGCTGCACGGCCCGGTGGGCCTGCTCGCGACGTCGAGCGCGACGGTCGGTGACGCGCTCGCCGCCGCCTCGCGCTACCTCGGGCTCCGCGCGCCCTTCCTCGAATTCGTCTGGGAGCGCGACGCGGACCTCGTCACGCTCGAGGTGCGCTCGCGACGCGAGCTCGGCCGTCACCGCGAGCTCATCCTCGAGGCGATGCTCCTCGGACTCGTCTACATGACGGAGCAGGTCCGCGAGGGGACGCTCGGCGACGCCGAGATCTGGATGACCGGACCCGAGCCCCCCTACTACAAGCGGCTCGCCCCGACGCTTCCCGTCCCCGTGCGCTACGGCATGCCCCGCTGCGTCGTCCGTGCGTCGGCGCGGCTGCTCGACGAGCAGCCGAGGCTCGCGGATCCCGCCGTCGCGGCGCTCGCGCTCGAGCTCTGCGAGGCCGAGCTCGGCAAGCTCTTCGCGGATCGGAGATGCATCGTCGACGAGGTGAAGGCGCGGCTCTCCGAGTCCGAAGGGGCGCTCCCGTCGCTGGCGCAGGCAGCGAAATCGCTCGGCTTCTCCTCGCGCACCCTGAAGCGTCGCCTCCAGGACGAGGCCTCGACGTACTCCGAATTGCTCGAGGCCGAGCGACGCGAGAGGAGCCTCCGTTACCTGCGCGAGACCGACCTGCACGTCTCGGAGATCGCGTTCCGCCTCGGCTATCGCGACGTCGCGAATTTCAGCCGCGCGTTCCGTCGTTGGACCGGCAAGAACCCGAGCGCCTACCGGAGCCGCTGAGGCGCCACGTCCCCGACCGGTGCTTTTCGGCTGGCCCCGGAGCCGGATCGGGCACAACGTCCGGTCACTTCATGCGTTTCCAAGACCTCGGGCTCTCCACTCCCATCCTCGAAGCCATCGCCGAGGAGGGCTACACCGAGCCCACCCCCATCCAGTCCAAGTCCGTTCCCCACGTGCTCGAAGGCCGCGATCTGCTCGGCTGCGCACAGACCGGAACGGGCAAGACCGCCGCCTTCACCTGGCCCATCCTCGATCGCCTGACCGCGACCCACAAAGGCGGCCATCGCGCGATCCGCTGCCTGATCCTCGCGCCCACACGCGAGCTCGCGAACCAGATCGGCGACAGCATCCGGGCGTACGGCCGTCACCTCCCGCTCCGCTGCGCCGTGATCACGGGCGGCGTCAGCCAGGGCAAGCAGGAGAAGGACCTCGCGCACGGCGTCGACATCCTCGTCGCCTGTCCCGGCCGGCTCCTCGATCTGCTCGGTCAGAAGGTCGTGAGCCTCTCGCACGTCGAGATCTTCGTCCTCGACGAGGCCGATCGGATGCTCGACATGGGCTTCGTCCACGACGTGCGCCGCATCGCGAAGCTCGTCCCCACGAAGCGCCAGACGCTGCTCTTCTCGGCGACGATGCCGGACGAGATCCGCTCGCTCGCGAATTCGCTGCTCACGGATCCGGTCGAGGTCGCGGTCACGCCCGTCTCGTCGACGGCCGAGCGCATCGACCAGGTCGTCTACTTCGTCGAGAAGGAAGACAAGCGAAAGCTCCTCGAGTGGGTGCTCGACGACGCGCGCATCGATCGCGCGATCGTCTTCACCCGCACGAAGCACGGCGCGAACCGGGTCGTCGAGTACCTCGCGAAGGCCGGCATCCCGGCCGCGGCGATCCACGGCAACAAGTCGCAGAACGCGCGCGAGCGTGCGCTCACGGGCCTTCACGAGGGGACGATCCGCGCGCTCGTCGCGACCGACATCGCGGCCCGCGGCATCGACGTCGAGGAGCTCGACTGCGTCATCAACTTCGAGCTCCCGAACGTCCCCGAGACCTACGTCCACCGCATCGGCCGCACCGGGCGTGCGGGTCGCGAGGGCCGCGCGATCTCGTTCTGCCAGGCGGACGAGCGCGAGTACCTCGTCGACATCGAGCGCCTCATCGGCAAGAGCCTCCCGGCGAGCACGAGCCATCCCTATCCCTCGCCGCTCGGTCTGCCTCCGCCGACCGCGCCGAAGGGCGCGAAGCCTCAGGGCGCGAAGCCTCAGGGCGCGAAGCCTGCGGGCGCGAAGCCCCAGGGCGCTCGCCCCTCGAACGCGGCCCCCGGCGCGCGACCCTCGGCTCCGCGTCCGGCGTCGCCGTCCGGCGCGCATCGGCCCGGACCGCGTCCCCCCTCGCATCCCGAAGGCATGCGGCACGCGAGCCACGCGAACGCGGCGACGACGGCCCCCGCCCTCGGCGAGGACGCCCCGCGCAAGCGCCGCCGCCGGCGTCGCGGCCGTGGTCGCGGTCAGGGCGATTCGGCCGGCGCACCCGCCGCCTGAGGCCGCTCCGACCCGAGGCCGTGACGAAGGTCGCGGCTCGTCAGACGAACGCGAAGAGGAGCGCGAGTCCGGCGTGGAGGAAGGCGAGGACGCCCGCCACCACGGCGAAGACCTGCGCTCCTCCGCTCGCCCGCTCCCGGGCCACGCGCCTCGCGAGCGCCACGTCGTAGGCGAAGGTCGCCGCCACGAGCGCGGGCCCGATCACGAGCATCGCGGCGAGCATGGAGTCCGCCGCGTTCGCCCAGGCCGCGACCTGCGCCCGGTCGGCGGAGTCGTGCACGAAGCTCGTCGCGAAGAAGAGACCGAGCCCGAGGAACACGGCGCCGACGAAGCCGAGGAAGGAGCGCGCGAGCAGCGGTCCGAGCCCGTGGAGCTTCCCGCGCCTCGGCCACAGGAGCGCCGGGATCGAGGCGGCGCTCGAGATCACGAACGACGTGACGGCGACGCAGGCCCAGAGCCCACGGAGGTCCGCGCCCTCGAAGAGGTTGGTCGGCTCCGCGAGGAACCCGCTCACGATGCCCATGCGGGAACGGTAGGCGATCCCCGTCTCGCGGTGAATCCCTCGTGGGCTCAGGGCTCCTCGCCGAGATCGACGGCGGTGCGGAGCACGAGCTGGAAGCGTCCCCGGCCGATCGAGGGGATGGCGAGATCCGGGCATTTCTCGGCCAGGCGTCGACGCAGGAGGACGAGCCGGCTCTCGAGGTTGTCCCGCGGTCCGGGCAGGCCGATGGCGGATTGGACACGGAGCTCGCGGTTCGTGAACTCGGTGCGACCGGTCTTCGCGTGCGTCGTGAGCACGTACCAGAGGATCCGCGCCGGCACGTTGCGGATCAGGTATTCGTCGTCGACGAAGAGGCACTCGTCGTGGGCGAAGTACCGGAGCCTCCGCGCGACCTGGGCCTGCGTCTTCTCCGCGTCGCGCGTCGTCGTGACGGGCGCTTCGGCCTCTTCCTCCTCGCGTGAGCGGAGCAGGACGGAATCGATCGCGCTCGCGACCTGGTTCGAGACGACCTCGAGGAACGTCTCGTGCCAGGCGTCGAAAGCCATGCGCTCCCGGCTCTCGACCGCGAAGACGCCGACGAGCCGGTCTCCGACGAGGAGCGGGAGCGCGAGCTGGCTCTCGGCATCCGAGAGGCCGGGCAGGGGCAGCTCGGGCGAGAGCGTGCCGCGCCCGCCCATCCGCTCGACCTTGCCGCGGATCGCGCGCTGGTAGCGGAGCTCGGCATCGACCACGCCGACGCGGACGACCTCGCGATCGCGCGCCACCGTTCCGACGAGGCCCTGACCGATCGGGACCTCGGCGCCGACCTCCCCCTCCTGGTAGCCGTGCGTACCGACCACGTAGAGCTTCTCGCCGGCCTCGTCGGGGAAGAGGACCATCGCATGCTCGAAGCCGAGCTCCTGCTCGAGCGACTCGAAGAGGGCGGCGAGGAGCGAGTCGAGGTCCGAGGCGGCCCGCAGGCGCTGCGAGATCGTCTGCAGCGCGCGCAGCTCGGAGCGTGGGCGCGTGTCGGGCAGCGCCGCGTCGTGAGGCGTCTCGGGGCTCGCGTCGAGGAACCCCTCGCGGGGCTCGACCGAGAGCACGTCGTAGACGTCGGCGGTGCGGAGGGCGAAGACGCCCTTCATGCCGACCTGGCTCGCGATCGCCGAGATGCGCGCGGCCATCCGGTCGAAGAGCGGACCCTCGGCCTCCTCGTGCGAGAACCGCGCCTCGATCCGGTACGCCTCGAAAGAGACGGGATCGTAGACCTCGAGGACCACGCGCGGGTTCTCGAGCACGTTCCGCTTCGTCTTGTTGAAGAACTGGCAGGAGAGCGCGATCCGATCCCCCGGCAGCCGTTCGATCTCGCTCAGGTACGAGACGTTCGGCATCCCCTCGCGATCGCTCGTCGCGATCATCGCCGGCACGAAGCCGTAGAAGCAGCGATCGGGGAGGTCGTCGATCTTCATCGCGCGCTGCCCAGGGATCCGGGATCGCCGGCCTTCGGTCCCGGCGTCTGGTCGAACGACTCCTCCACCGCGACGTCGACCGCGAAGCAGGGATCGACCCGCAGCTTCCCGGAGACCGAGCGGGCCATGCCGACGAGGTGGGTCGCCTCGACGAAGGCGATGCGATAGCTCCGGGCGATCTCGCGCTCCGCCTCCGTCGCCTCCCGCACGGCGAGGCAGCGTCCCTTGAGCTGCACGCCTCGGTGGTCGATCGGCCGGCTGAAGGTCACGGCGATCCGGCTCCCCGCCTCGAGATTCGCCCGCGTCCTCGCGCCCGTCACCGAAGGGACGAGCACCGTGAAGCCCCGGCGGTCCGCGGCCACGACCGCGCCCGCTCCGCGCACCGGCTCCGGGAGCCCGCCCGGATCCGTCGTGGCGACGAGGAGGCTCACCCCGCTCTCGAGGAAGTCGATGCAGGAGGCCGGGAGCTCGAGGGCGGAGCCGGACATGCGCCGAACCTACATCCGTCCGAGTCAGCGTCGGAAGAGGAAGACCCCGATCGCGGCCGCGAGGCCGAGGCCGATGGCGCCGCCGACGAGCAGGCCGAGGATCACGACCTTGCGCTGGTCGTCCCCGGGGGCTCCGCTGCGGGACGGACGGGCGTCCGCGAAGGTGGATGCTCCTCCCGCGGCCACGGCCTCCGCCGCCCCGACGAGGACCATCCCGCAGGCCGGGCAGTCCCCGTCGACGAGCTCGGCCGGTCCGAACGCATGGCCGCAACGCAGGCAACGCATGGGGGGAATCATGCCAGATCCGGGGGCCGCCCGCCGGCCTTTCGCGCCGGCCGGTCGGTCAGGGCCGGCGAGCCCGTGGGCGGCGACGCCGCCACCACGCGGGAAGCGCATCGAGGAGGGCGAAGGGAAGGAGCGTGGCCGCGCCGGCCGCGGAGAGGCCCCGCGCCCAATCCGCGGCATGCAGGGGCTGGAGGTGCAGCAGCCGAGCGACGGATGCCGGCTGGACGAGGACCGCCACCAGCAGGATCGGGAGGACCGTCATCACGAGGGCGGAGCGCGTCCGGAATCGGCCGAGGATGCCCGAAAGGAACGAGCTCGATGCCGAGAGCAGCAGCATCGCCATCGCCCTCGCGTGCTCGACGTGTCCCTGGGGGGCGAGGCTCCGTTCGTACCCTCGGAGGATCGCCAACGTGATCGTGCCTCCCACCACCCCGAGCAGGATCCATTCGCGGGGGGAGAAGAAGCCGGTCGTGCGGCGGCCCCGACGCGGAGGGAGCCTTCCGGGGGACGGCAGCCCCTGGAACACGAGCATGGCCGTCGGATGGATGATGGCCTCGAGCCAGACGACGTGGATCGGGAGGTACAAGACCGGATGGCCCGTGAACGGGATGAACGTCGCGGTCAGGACCAACGGGATGTGGATCGAGAGCAGGTACTGGAAGCTCGCCTGCAGGTTCCGGAAGAGCTGCCGGCCTTCGGCCACGGCACGCACGACGGTCGTGAAGTCGTCGTCGAGCAGGACGATCGAGGCCGCTTCGCGCGCGCTCCGCGTCCCGCGGTTGCCCATCGCGATCCCGACGTCGGCGGCTTGCAGCGCGGGCACGTCGTTGACCCCGTCACCGGTCACCGCCACGAGCTCGCCCGCGGCGCGGAGAGCGCGGACGATCGAGAGCTTGTGACTCGGAAGGGCCCTCGCGACCACGTCGACGTCCGTGAGCGACGCGCCGGCCTCGGCGTCTTCTCCCAGGATGACGCGCGGTGAGGAACCCCCGATTCCGAGCGCGCGCGCCACGGACTCGGCCGTGGCCGGGTGGTCGCCCGTGATCATCACGATCCGCATGCCGGCGGCGCGACACTCCGCGACGGCGTCCGCGACGCCGTCACGGACGGGATCCTCGCAGGCGAGCAGACCCGCGAAGCTGCCATCCCGATCGGGCTCGCCGCCCACCCACGGCCCATGGAGTCGCCAGGAGGCGCAGGCGAGCACCTTGTGCCCGCCGGCCGCGAGTCGATCGACCTCGGCGAGCCAGGCGTCGCGCTCCGCGGCGGCGATGGAGCACGCGGCGAGGATCGTCTCGGGCGACCCCTTCGTGACCGCGAGGACTCCCTGCTCGTCCTCGACGATCGCGGTCTCCCGCCGTCGTCTTTCGGTGTAGGGGTGGACCTCGAGCACCCGCGGCGACGTCTGCGGGGGCACGAGCCCCGCCGATCGCGAGAGGATCGCGAGGTCCAGGGGATCGCCGGACTCGTCGCGCGAGGCGAGAGACGCGATCCCGAGCAGCTCGGACTCCGTGAGCCCGGGCGCCGGGACGAGGTGCTCGAGGCGCAGGAGCCCCATCGTCATCGTGCCGGTCTTGTCCGACGCGATGCAGGTGATCCGGCCGATGTTCTCGACCGAGACGGCTCGTCGCACCAGGGCCTTGCGCTTCGCCAGCCGATAGACCCCCACCCCGAGGAAGACCGTGAACACGACCGGGAATTCCTCGGGCAGCGCGGCGACGGCCAGGGTCGCGGCCGAGACCAGGGCATCGACCACGCCGTGCCCTTGCCGGAACCGGATGGCTGCCAGCATCACGCAGAGCACGCCGGCGAAGACGAGGAGCAACGAGACGAGCTGCCCGATGGCCGCCTGCAGCGGCGTGCGCTCGTGGCCTGCTCGACTGCTGCGCACGATGTCGCCGTACCACGTGGCTCGGCCGGTGTGGACGACGAGGGCTTCCCCGTGCCCCGTCAGCATCCGGGTGCCCGCGAAGCCCCAATGGAGGCCGTCGACGTAGACGACCCCTTCGCCCTCGACGTCGGGTGGCTCGGAGCCGTCTTCGTAGGCGCGCTTGCCGACGGGCAGGGACTCGCCCGTCAGCGAGGACTCGTCCGTCTGGACGTTCTCGGTCGAGACGAAGACGACGTCGGCGGGCAGGCCTTCGCCCGCCGTGATCCGGACGCGGTCGCCGGGGACGAGCTCGAGCGAGGGGACGACCTTCCATCCACCGTCGCGGAGGACCGACGAGGTCGGGGCCAGCGTCTGGCCGAGCGCCTCCGTCGAGGCCTGCGTGCGACGGTGCAGGAACGCGTCCATGCCGATCAGCGGCACGATCGACACGAGGAGCGTGAGACCCTCGGTCCATTCCCCGAGGCCCGTGTAGGCGAGCCCCGTGGCGACGAGGAACCAGATCATCGGGTCACGGCTCGTCTCGCGGGCGAGCGCGACCCAAGGGTTCTCCGCCGCTTCGAGGATCTCGTTCGGACCGTGCTCGGCCCTGCGACGAGCGACCTCGTCTTCGTCCAGGCCTCGAGGACGATCGGCGAGCGCCCTCAGGACCCTGACCGGAGCTTCTCTTCGCATCGACCTTCGGCCCCCGCCCTCCGGGGCTCGGACGAGCCACTCCTCAGGCGACTCTCGCCTCTCTTCGGGCGCTTCCTCGCGGCGGTAGCGCGTAGCGGAAGATCCGCTCCCACACCGTCGCGAACTGACGTGTGAACGAGCCGCTATTGTACGGCAGGTGGCAGGCCGCCGCGAGGGCGCGGACCTCGACCGCGATCTCGGCGTAGCGGCACGAGGGCAGGTCGGGGAAGAGGTGGTGCTCGATCTGATGGCTGAGGTTGCCGGTCAGCACGTGGAAGAGCGGGCCTCCCTCGAGGTTGCTCGAGCCGAGCAGCTGTCGGACGTAGGACTCGGCGGGCGTCTCGTTCTCCGCCTCCGCCTCCGTGTACATCCGGACGCCCTCGGTGAAGTGCCCGCAGAAGATCACGGCGAAGGCCCAGACGTTCCGGAGCAGGTTCGCGACGACGTTCCCGAGGAGGACGGGGAGGAAGAAGGGTCCCGCGAGCGCCGGGAAGAAGACGTAGTCCTTCAGGATCTGTCGGGCGCCCTTCACGAGCAGGGGACGGAGCTCCCCGAGGATGGTGCGCAGGTCCTTCTCGCCGCGGAAGAACGGCTTCATCGGCACGTTGTGCCCGGAGATGCCCCACTCGAAGAAGAGGCCCATCAGGGCGGCGACGAGCGGTTGGAAGAGCCGGATCGGCTTCCACTCCTGCTCCTCGCACATGCGGATCGCCCCGTACCCGACGTCGCGATCCTTGCCGACGATGTTCGTGTACGTGTGGTGCATGAAGTTGTGGGTCGCTCGCCATCCGTCGCCCGGCGACGCCATGTCCCACTCGTAGCGACGACCCTCGAGCGAGGGATCGCCCGTGAAGTCGTACTGGCCGTGCATCACGTTGTGCCCGATCTCCATGTTCTCGAGGATCTTCGAGATCGCGAGCAGGCACGTGCCGACGAGCCACGCGGGCGGGAAGACGCCGGCGAAGAGCAGCGCGCGGCCCGCGACCTCGAGCCCTCGCGAGAGTCGGACGAGGCGCCTGATGTAGCGCACGTCGCGCTCGCCGAGCTCGGCCCGAACGCGCGTGCGGATCGCGTCGATGCCCGCACCGAAGCGGGCGATGTCGTCGGCGCTCACGCGCCGTCCGTCCAGGAGGAGGAGGCTCTTCTCGGTCATCGGTCGGTCCTTCACACCGCGACGGTCACGTCGCTCCGGGGCACGGTGACGCAGAGGCGGATCTTCCGGCCGGGCTCGTCCGTCAGCGCTCCCGTCTGAAGATCCTCGACGGTGCCGGTCGCCAGCGTGCATTCGCAGGAATGGCAGAGGCCCTGGCGACAGCCGTGGCGCGGCGCGAGCCCGGCGCGCTCGGCCTGCTCGAGGAGGGGGGTGTCCTCGTCGCCGATCGCGACGCGTCCGCTCCGTGCGAAGTTCACCCCGTGCCGCGCCCCCCCGCGCGGGGCGCGCACCGGCATGCGCGCGGTGAACGCCTCCGAGAGGACGCGAGCGCCGAGACCCCGCGCGTGGAAGAAGCGACGCACGTCGTCGCGCAGGCCCTCCGGGCCGCAGACGTAGACGTGCGCGCGCTCGGGGTCGATCCCCACGGCCTCGAGGTGCTCGGGACGGAAATGCCCCTCGAGCTGCCCGGGGGACGGCGCCTCGCCGGTGACGGAGAAGCACACCCGGAGATCCTCCATGCGCGAGCCGAGCGCCTCGAGCCGATCCGCCAAGAGGGCCGTCGCACGTTCGCGGACGTAGACGACGCAGCGAGCCCGGCCGCGGTAGCCGCGCGCGACGAGGCTCTCGAGGAGGCTCGCGATCGGCGTCACGCCGCTCCCGCCCGCGACGAAGAGGAGCTCGTCCGGGAGCTCGTCCGGGAGCACCATCGCGCCGCCCGCCTCGCCGAGGACGACGACGTCGCCAGGAAGCGCCCGCTCCACCGCCCACGTCGAGACGAGCCCGCCCGGACGCGCCTGCACGGTCATCGTGACCGCGCCCGTCTCCGGCGCCGAGGAGAACGAGAACGTGCGCGTGCGTCGCACGCCGTCGAGCTCGACGGTCAACGTCGCGTGCTGGCCCGCGCGATACCCGTCGAAGCGGAGGCTCGGCTCGAGCACGAGGGTGACCGCGCGCTCCGTCTCGCGACGGATCTCCGAGATGCGTGCGCGCGTCTCGTGGCGGGCGAGCAAGGGGTCGACGAGCTCGAGGTAGTCGGGGACGCGCCGCGGGTAGAGGAGCGCGGCCGTCACGCGGTTGTCGAGCAGCGCCGCCGCACGCTCGAGCAGGCGGCTCCTCGGGGCGGTTCGAGCGGGGATCGGCGAGGTCATGGACGGCTCCCTCCACCGCGCGGAGGCGCCGCGGTGAGTTCGTCCCTTCCTTATGCGGACGCCGCGCGTTTCCATCATTGACCGCGAGAGACAGCGAGGTGACGGAGGCGATCGCCGCGGGACGCGCGACGCCACGGAGGTTCCCGCGTGTCGTGCGCGGTGAGCCAGGGCGCGGGTTGACCCTCCCTCGGGCCGCGATGCAAAACGGAGGCGTGACTTCGTCCCCCCTCGCCCGCTCGAGCCTGCTCCTCCTCGCGTTCGTCGCCGCGTGCGGCGGATCCCACGCGCCCACCGAGACCGCCGAGACCCTGGAGTCGCCCACCCACCGGATCGTGCTGCACCGCGGATTCCAGCCCGACCAGACGTACCGCTTCGAGGCGACGGGTACGAACCGCGTGCGGGTCTCGACGGGCTCGCCGCCCGTTCCCTCGCTGTCCTACGACCAGACGTCGAGGATCGAGCTCGTCGCTCGGGAGACGGTGCTCGAGACGAATGCGATCGGACAGGCGGCGCGCACGGTCTACGACGTCGAACGGCTCGATGTCGTCACCGGGGATGCGCGACGGGCCGGGGCCCGGCCGGGGCAGCGGATCGAGGTGGTGGCCGCGGAGCGCGCGCGCGACGTCGGCGTCACGCTCGTCGGTGGCACGCTCGACCCGCAGGTCCGGATGCTCCTCCTCACGGTGCTCGACGTCACGCAGGCCGTGTACACGGACGACCACCTCTTCGGCACCCTCACGCCGCAGTCGGTCGGCTCGTGGTGGTCGATCGACCCCGTGCGCGTGAACGAGGCGATGCTCTTGCCGGGTCAGTTCTCGGGCCTCGGAGAGGTCTCGGGCGAGACGACGCTGGTCGCGATGGAGTGGGAGGCGAACCTCCCCTGCGCGCGCATCGACACCGAGCTCCGCATCGAGGGCGTGGTGCTCGCGGAGCGCATCCCGAATTTCACGCCCGGCCGCGGCTCGCTGCACGCGCGCTTCTCCGCTTGCTACCCGATCGACGCGCGCCTGCACCCGCGGACCCGTAGGGTTTCTCAGGACTTCACGCTCGGCGGCCGGGTGCGCGGGCCGAACGGCTATCTCCCGGCGGACCTCGCCGCGCATGTCGAGCTCACGACGACGCGAACGCCCCTGCCCTGAGCCTCGGTTCCTCGCTCCCCGCTCAGCGGGGCGGCAGGTACCAGATGGGGGAGGACCAGGCGCGCTCCTCGACGGTCTTGGGGATGTTGGGATCGCAGCAGGAGTAGAGGGGATCGGTCGAGGTCGTGGTGCTGCAGTCGACGCCGAGGTCCCTGCAGACGTAGCGCTGCCACCGGCAGGTCGGGTTCTCTCGGACGCGGACGTAGTAGAAGGCGGGCTGCGCGGGATCGAAATCGGGGTCGACCCACTCGGTGCAGATCGAGTCGGCGCCGGTGCCGCTGGTCGTGCAGGTGTTCGGGTCGACGGTCGGCGGCGAGCCCCCGTTCGGCGCCTCGTAGAGCGGGTAGACGCGCTCCTGGGTGGTGGTGCCGTCGTGCCATCCCTTGACGATCTCGACGTAGCGGAGGGGCACGCTCTCGGTGTCGCGGAGGGCCGTGACGACGAAGCGCGGGGCCGTCGTCGCATGCCGCGGGCGGACGAGGTCGCCGCCCATCGGCACGCCGTGGGCGTAGGCCTGGGCGACGAGGTCGGGCGAGTCGCAGAGGCCGGCGGGCTCGTCGAAGCCTCCGAAGAAGCGGAGGATGATGCGCGTGCCGCTCGTCGCGTAGGTCTCGCGGCGGCGCATCGCCGAGAAGAGCGAGGGACGCGAGTTCTCCTCGGCCCAGACGACCGCGAGACCTCCCGGCGAGGAGCGGACGGTGTTCACGAGGACGCCCGTCGGTTGACGCATGCGCTCGGCCGGCTCGTCGTCGCCGATTCCGACGTGGCCCGGCCAGGTCGCCTCCTCCGTACCGCCGGCCGTCGCCCCATGCGTATCCGTGCTGCCGATGAACCCGAACGCGAGGGGATCGGCGCCGAGGCGCGCGTACTCCGAGAGGCCGACGCGCAGCGCGCCGCGGGCGAAGTCGGACGGCGCCACGCACGCGCCGAGGAAGCCTCCCCAGGGGGCGGTGTCGCAGATGCCCTTGCAGCCCGGCGGATCGCTCGGCTCGCCCCGGCAGACGTTCGGCACGATCAGCTCGAAATCGCAGGCCTCGTCCGTGCTCCCGAGCGCGTCGATCGGGCCCGGCGTGCACTCCGAGGCGCCCTTGTGCTGGTAGATCTCCGCGAGCGGCTCGAGGTCCCGACGACGACGCGCCGTCGCGAGATCGTAGGGCTCGAGGTTGTCGAGGTCGGTCGGACGGAAGAGCAGGCCCGAGCTGATGTTCCCGTTGTGCGGGATCGCGATCACGTCGCAGCCGACGCCGCGGTCGAGGCAGTTCGCGTGGAGGCCGTCCCAGAGCTGCTCCGCTCGCGGGTAGTCGATGTACGAGAGCGGCTGCACCGGCACCGTGCGCGTCCCGAAGATCACGTTGCGGTGCCAACTGTTGCCGTTGATCGAGCCCGACCACTCGTAGGCGACGAAGCTCGTGAACGTGCAGTCCGAGCTCCGGTCGTAGTTCTCCTCCGCGGCCGCGACCACGTCCGCCCAGACGCTCTCCACCTGCGGTGCGCAGCCGCCGTTCGGGAAGTCGGTGCAGATCGAGGGATGCGTCGGCCACTCGGTCGCGACGTACTGACCGACCCACGTCTGGCCGCCCGTCCCGTAGCCCGCTCGGAACTCCACGCACTCGGGCGCGTCGTAGCCGGGGAGCGTCGGATCGGTGCAGATCGTCGTCTCGGCGAGGAACTCGGAGTGGTCGGTCACGCCGAGGAAGTCGAGGGGGCGCGAGAGCCGGTAGGAGCGAGTGGGATTCCCGTTCGCGTCGTAAGGCGGCAGCCCGATCGTCTCGCCCTTCGCGAAGCGGTACGCGTCCCGCGGGCCGCTCCGCACGTCGTTCGAGGCCGCGTCGAACGAATACTTCGTGTGGACGTGCAGGTCGCCGAAGAAGGGCTGCCGGAGCGGATCGCGGTCCGCGCAGGCCTCGCGGGTGTCGGGACCCGTGAGGAAGCCGTCGTACGAAGGAGAGTCGTCGTTGCCGCATCCGGACAGGGCGAGGCCCACGATCACGGACGCCAAGGAAAAGCGGGTGCGCACGGTTCCGTATAGCACGCGGGCCTCGGTGCCTGCCTCGCTCAGCGGGGCGGGAGATACCAGATGGGGGAGGACCAGGCGCGCTCCTCGATGGTCTTGGGGATGGTGGGATCGCAGCAGGAGTAGAGGGGATCGGTCGAGGTCGTGGTGCTGCAGTCGACGCCGAGGTCCCTGCAGACGTAGCGCTGCCACCGGCAGGTCGGGTTCTCTCGGACGCGGACGTAGTAGAAGGCGGGCTGCGCGGGATCGAAATCGGGGTCGACCCACTCGGTGCAGATCGAGTCGGCGCCGGTGCCGCTGGTCGTGCAGGTGTTCGGGTCGACGGTCGGCGGCGAGCCCCCGTTCGGCGCCTCGTAGAGCGGGTAGACGCGCTCCTGGGTGGTGGTGCCGTCGTGCCATCCCTTGACGATCTCGACGTAGCGGAGGGGCACGCTCTCGGTGTCGCGGAGGGCCGTGACGACGAAGCGCGGGGCCGTCGTCGCACGCCGCGGGCGGACGAGGTCGCCGCCCATCGGCACGCCGTGGGCGTAGGCCTGGGCGACGAGGTCGGGCGAGTCGCAGAGGCCGGCGGGCTCGTCGAAGCCTCCGAAGAAGCGGAGGATGATGCGCGTGCCGCTCGTCGCGTAGGTCTCGCGGCGGCGCATCGCCGAGAAGAGCGAGGGACGCGAGTTCTCTTCGGCCCAGACGACCGCGAGACCTCCCGGCGAGGAGCGGACGGTGTTGATCAGGATGCCGGTCGGCGTGCGCATGCGCTCGGCCGGCTCGTCGTCGCCCGTTCCCACGTGGCCCGGCCAGGTGGCCTCGGCGGTGCCGCCGGCGAGCGCCGCATGCGTGTCGGTGCTGCCGATGAAGCCGAACGCCAAGGGATCCATGCCGAGGCGCTCGTACTCGGAGAGTCCGTTGCGGAGCGCGCCGCGGGCGAAGTCGGACGGCGCCACGCACGCGCCGAGGAAGCCGCCGTACGGCACCTCCCCGCAGACGGGCTTGCAGTCGGGCGCATCGCTCGGCTGGCCGGTGCAGGCGTTCGGCACGATCAGCTCGAAGTTGCAGGCCTCGTCCGTGCTCCCGAGCGCGTCGATGGGGCCCGGCGTGCACTCCGAGGCGCCCTTGTGCTGGTAGATCTCCGCGAGCGGCTCGAGCGCACGGCGACGCCTCGCCATCGAGAGATCGTAGGGCTCGAGGTAGTCGAGGTCGGCGTCGCGGAAGAGCAGGCCCGAGCTGATGTTCCCGTTGTGCGGGATCGCGAGGACGTCGCAGCCGACGCCGCGGTCGAGGCAGTTCGCGTGCAGGCCGTCCCAGAGCTGCTCCGGGCGCGGATAGTCGATGTACGAGAGCGGCTGCACCGGCACCGTCCGCGAGCCGAACACGACGTTGCGGTGCCAACTGTTGCCGTTGAGCCCGCCGGACCACTCGTAGGCGACGAAGGTCGTGAAGGTGCAGTCGGAGCTCCGGTCGTAGTTCTCCTCGGCGGCGGCGGCGATGTCGGCCCACACGCTCTCGACGCGCGGCGCGCAGCCGCCCGGCAGATCCGTGCAGATCGCCGGGTGGGTCGGGTTCGGGGTCGCGATGTACCCGCCGGCCCACGTCACCGAGCCCACCGACATGCCGGAGCGGTACTCGACGCACTCGGGCGCGTCGTAGCCGGGGAGGCTCGGATCCGTGCAGATCGTCGTCTCGGCGAGGAACTCGGAGTGGTCCGTCACGCCGAGGAAGTCGAGCGGCCGGCTGAGACGATACGAGCGGGTGGGATTGCCGTTCGCGTCGTAGGGCGGCAGCCCGATCGCCTCGCCCTTCGCGAAGCGGTACGCCTCGCGCGGCCCGCTCCGGACGAAGTACGCCGCGGCGTCGAACGAGTACTTCGTGTGGACGTGGAGGTCGCCGAAGAAGGGCTGCCGCAGCGGATCGCGATCCGCGCACGCCTCCCGGGTGTCCGGGCCGGTGAGGAATCCGTCGTACGAAGGCGATTCGCCGCGACCGCAGCCGACGAGCACCAGGCCGGCCAGCGCGGCCGCCGCGGGCGAGGCGGGGCGCATCCGGGCAGTGTAACCGATGTTCCGTCTCGGATCCCAGGGACTCGGGGCCGCCCCGGAGCCCGCCGGGGCCCTAGAGGCTGGTCTCCTCGGGGCCGGTCTCCGGCTCCTCCAGGGCCGCCTGCACCTCGCCGAGCACCGTCTCCCAATGGGTCACGAGCTCGTCGAGCGCCGCCGGGTCGGCGAGGGAAGGGCAGCGATCGATGGCGTCGGGCGTGAGGTCCCGCACGTACGAGCGGATGTGGGAGGTCTCGAGGACCACGTCCCGGAAGGGGGCGTCGCTCGGATCCTCCTCGGCCCGCGCCATGTGCTCGCCGATGGAGAGGAGGTGCTCGGCGATGCGGCAGAGGTGCTCTCGGTCTTCCGGGTCGAGGGGCATGGGCCCCCATCCTACCCCCCGCCCCCGGGTCGTGCATCGGTCGGAATTCGGTGTCGGAGAGCCTTCCGGGTGTATGTTCTCGCCATGACGGTGCTCACGGATCCGGTCGAGAAGTACATGTCCTCTCCCGTCCAGACGGTGACCGCGGACGACGACGTCTCGGAGGCCGCGCGGGTGCTGCGGGAGGCCGACGTCTCGTCGCTCGCCGTGGTGGGACGCGACGGCTCGCTCGCGGGCGTGATCTCCTTCGCGGACCTCCTGCAGATGGGCCACGTGCTCGGTCGCATGACGGGCGGGCGGACGACGCTCACGCTCCCGTCCTCGTGCGTGGGCGACGTGATGACGCTCCATCCCGTCTTCGTGCCGCACGACGCGACGCTCCTCGACGCCGCGAAGAAGATGCTCGAGAAGCGGATCCACCGCGTCTTCGTCATGCGGGCCAACGAGCTCGCGGGCGTCGTGAGCACGCGGGACCTGATGCTCGCCGTCGCCGACGCGAAGATCGCGACACCGATCGCGCAGTACATGTCGAAGCCGGTGCTCACCGTGCCGGCCCACGAGACGCTCGCACGAGCCGTGGAGCGGCTCGCGAAGGCCGGCGTCTCGGGCCTCGTCGTGATGGACGAGGAGCAGCCGAGCGGTCTCTTCACGCAGCTCGAGGCCGTCGCGGCACGCGACCTCCCGCCCTCGACGCGCGTCGAGGAAGTGGTCGAGTACTCGGTGATCTGTCTCCCGTGGCGGACGCCGCTCTACCGGGCCGCCGCGTTCGCCGCGAACACGCGCGCGCGTCGCGTGCTCGCGATGGACGGCACCGAGATCCGCGGCATCCTCACGGCGCTCGACTTCGTGAAGGCCGCGCTCGATCCCGAGCCGCACCGGCCCGTCGAAGAGGACTGACGGCGGCTCAAGCGCGCAGCACGCGAGGGATGCGGTCCGGGCTGACGATGCCCGCGACGGGCATCTGGTCCGTGGTGGAGAGCGCGTAGGCGAGGGCCTCGCCGACGTAGGCGCTCGTCGGCAGGAAGGCGACGCCGAAGCCGTGCGTCTCGAAGCGCGGATTGCGTCCGACCCAGCGCACGCGTCCCTCGAGGTAGAACGGCTCGCCGCCCACGAAGCAGACCACGGCGATCTCCTCGCCGGAGCGCGGAGCGCGGTCCACCTCGATGCGCGGCGCGAGGAAGAGCCCGCTCTCCGAGAGATCGCGGATCTCGCCACGCAAGCCGTTCGATTGCGCGTGGTGGAACGTCACGGGCCAGCTCATGGGCACGCGGAGCGCGCGTCGACGTTGGTTGTCCGAAACGCCTGTCGTCATGGTTCCCCCTCCCTCGGTTCGCCCCCCGGCGAACGTTCCGAAGCCAAGACGTGAGGCGAGGTGGCGAAGCACCTCGAACGACCAGGATAGGCGGGCGCCTCGGAATTGGAATCGTCCACGATCCCGGACGCCCGGGAGAGAGGACGGCTCAGCGCGTGCAGGCCTCGCGCAGGGCCGCCCACTCCGAGGGCGTCTCGAAGCGGTAGACCGAGGCGTGGGAGATCGGGTGATCGACGTCGGGGAACGTGCGGACGTCGTGCGCGAAGACGGGGGCGAAGGGGAGCTCCGGGGCGGCGGCCCGCCTCGGCTCGCCGAGGTAGAGCACACGGCCCGGCGCCTCGAACGAGGCGATCACGAGGGCCACCTCCTTCTCGTAGAGCACGTCGCTCGCGACGAGCACGTCGAAGGACTCCGGCATCTCCGTCGAGACCTCGAGGTGCACGCCGTTGAGCGCCGCGTTCGCCTGGCAGGCGAGCAGGGCCTCCTCGGCGAGATCGACGGCGACGACCTCCTTCGCGCCCACCTTCGCCGCCGCGATCGCGACGATGCCCGAGCCCGCGCCGAGGTCGACGACGCGCTTGCCGCGCACGGTCTCCGGATGGTCGAGCACGTAGCGTGCGAGCACCTGGCCGCCCGCCCAGGCGAAGGGCCAGAAGGGCGCCGTCTCGACCTCGAGCAGGGCATGGACCTGCGCGTGGAGGTCCACTCCGTCCGCGAGCAGGTAGAGGCGCATCTCGGGGCAGAGCGGCAGCTCGCGCACCTCGATCGGGGCGCCGAGCACCACCGTGCGGCCGGGGAAGGGCGGGGCGGGAAGGGGCGGCATCGCGGCCGTCGTAGCACGGAGGTGGAGCGCGCGGTGTATGCTCGGCGCATGTGCGACACGCTCGTCGTGGTGGAGCCGGATCGCGTCTTCTTCGCGAAGAACAGCGATCGCGATCCGAACGAGGGGCAGGGCCTCGAATGGCATCCGCGTCGCGAGAGCCCCGAAGGCGCGACCGTCCGCTGCACCTCGCTCGAGATCCCCGACGTGGGCCGCACCCACGCGATCCTGATCAGTCGGCCGTTCTGGATCTGGGGCGCCGAGATCGGGACGAACGAGCACGGCGTCACCATCGGCAACGAGGCGGTCTTCACCGACCAGCCCTACGCGAAGGAGGGGCTGCTCGGCATGGACCTCCTGCGTCTCGGGCTCGAGCGCGGGGCGACGGCGGAAGAGGCCCTCGAGACGATCGTCGAGCTCTTCGAGACGCACGGGCAGGGCGGTCGCGCGGGCCTCGAGAACCCCGGGTTCACCTACCACAACTCGTTCCTGATCGCGGATCCCGGCGGAGCCTACGTGCTCGAGACGGCGGGGCGGAAATGGGCGAAGGAGCGCGTCGAGCGCGGCGTCCGGAGCATCTCGAACGGTCTCACGATCCCGGGCTTCGCCGAGGCGCACGCCGACCGCCTGCGAGGGGGCGTCGCCGCCTGCGCCGTGCGTCGCGCGCGCACCGAGAAGCTCGGCCGCGAGGTGGACGACGTGCTCGACCTCGCGCGCATCCTCCGCGATCACGGAGGCGAGGCGGCTCCGCGCTACCGTCTCCTGAACGGCGCGATGGCGATGCCTTGCATGCACGCGGGAGGTCTCGTCGCCGCGAGCCAGACGACGGCCTCCTGGATCGCCGAGCTCGCGCCGGGCGCGTCGAGGCATCTCGTCACGGCCACCGCCGCGCCCTGCACGAGCGTGTTCAAGCCGATCGATCCGGTGCGCGCGCTCGATCTCGGTCCCTTCCCGGGCGATCGCGACGAAGGCTCGCTCTTCTTCCGTCACGAGCGCTTCCATCGGCTCGCGATGCGCGATCCCTCGACCACGTTCCCGCGCTTCACCGCCGAGAGGGACGCGCTCGAGCGTCGCTTCGTCGACGAGGGCGTCGAGCCCGCCGCCGCCTTCGCCGAAGCGGAGACGGCGCTCGCGCGCTGGACGGCCGACCTCGAGGCGCTCGGACCGCGCGACACGCGCCCCCTCCTCGTCCGGCGGTATTGGAAGGCGAGGAACGAGCGCGCGGGCCTGCGCGGGATCTGACCGGGCGTCCACCCTTCCGGGCGAGCGGATCGACATCGAGGCCGCCGCGCGTGGACGGGGCGCGGGCGGGACCCTACGCTCGGGCCGGCCTCGCTCACGGCCGCCCCGGGATCCCATGCGTCCGATCCGTCTCTCCTTCCGGTTCCTCCACGTCGCGCTGGTCGTGATCGGCGCGTTCTTCGGCTACCTCTTCGCCCGGCTCTCGAGCGGCGGAGGAGGGGACGAGGCCCGCGATCGGCTGCGCGGGGTGCACCTCGCAGGGCTGCTCGAGCGCCTCGGCGCGACGTACATCAAGTTCGGACAGATCCTGAGCACCCGGCCCGACCTCTTGCCGCCCGGCATCATCGAGGGCCTCTCGAAGCTGCAGGACCGGGTCGCGCCCGCGTCGTTCGAGGCGATCGATCGCGTGCTGAAGTCGGAGCTCGGCGAGGACGGCGAGCGCTCGCTCGGGCGCATCGATCCCGTGCCCGTGGCCGCCGCGTCGGTCGCGCAGGTGCACCGTGCGACGCGCCCCGACGGAACGGTCGTCGCCGTGAAGATCCAGCGTCCCGCCGTCGAGGGTCAGGTCGATCGCGACCTCACCCTCCTGATGATCGGCGCCCGCTTGCTGAACCTCGTCCCGACCATCCGGCTCCTCTCGCTGCCCGGCGCGGTCGAGCGCTTCGCGGACGCGATGAAGAAGCAGCTCGACTTCCGCAACGAGGCCGAGAACAACCGCCGGTTCGCGCGCAACTTCGCCGACGTCGCGCACCTCGCCGTGCCGAAGCTCGTCGACGAGCTCTGCACGCGCCGCGTGCTGGTGATGGAATTCGTCGACGGCGTCCGTGCCACCGAGCCCGAGAAGGTCGGAGGCGATCGCAAGGCGCTCGCGATCGCCGGCTTCGAAGCCATGCTCCGCATGGTCTTCGCCGACGGCTTCATCCACGCGGACCTGCATCCGGGCAACATCCTGCTCACCCCCGACGACCGCGTCGTGTTGATCGACCTCGGCCTCGTCGCCGAGATCCCCGATGACATGCGGAGGCCCTGGGTCGAGACCTTCATGGCCCTCTCGGCCCGGGACGGCGCAGGCGCCGCACGTCTCTTCTACGGGCACGCCCCGAGCGTCGGCTCGCTCGACTTCCCGTCGTTCGCGCGCGACGTCGAGGCCGAGTTCGAGAAGCTGAACGGCAAGGTCCTCGGCGAGCTCGAGGCGAGCCGCGTGCTCTCGGACATGATGACCGTGCTCCGGAAGCATCGGATCCAGATCGATCCGGTCTTCACGGTCGTGAACATCGCGATGCTCGTCGCCGAGGGGCTCGGGAAGCAGCTCGATCCGGGGCTCGACATCGTCCCGCTCGCCACGCCCTACATCGCGAACGCGCTCGTCTCCTCGCCGCCGGGGCGGCCGATGCTCCGCGAGGTCCCGGCCGTCGCGTAGCGCGGACGCGAAGGGGCTTCCCGCCGGCCCGAGGTCGTGATGAGGTAGGGGCTCGATGAGGGGGGCCATCGAGTTCGAGTACGACGTCGCTCGTGACGTGGTGATCGCCACGCCGCATTGGCGGATCGAGACCGAGGACGACGTGCGCGCGTGGTATGCGCAGTACGAGGCGTACTTCGAGCCGCTCGGCCGTCGCGTCGACGTCGTCTTCGTGCTCGACCACTTCGACCTGCGCCCCGCGCTCGGCGTGCTCTGGGGCGAGTACCGGGCGAGGATGCAGCAGTGCAATACGCGCTACTCGATCCGCGTGCATCCGAGCCTCGGCGTGAAGCTCTACGTGCGGACGAGCGGCAACCGACACGGCGCCATGACGGACGAGGCGCCCGATCTCGAGTCCGCCTACGCGCGCCTCGAGGAGCTGCGCAGTCGAGGTGGCTCCGGAGCGTAGGCACAGGGGCGCCGACGCATGCACGGGTTCCGCTTCCGTTCGGCGCGCACGTGGGCCACGCTCCCGCCATGCCGAAGGTCGGAGCCCGCTTCCGCGACCCCCGCGCGCAGGGCCTCCTCGGCCTGCTCGTCTTCGGTCTCTCCGTCCCGCTCGCGCTCCACGGGATCGCGAACGACTTCCTGCCCGGGCCCGAGGGCGAGGGCGCCGCAGCCGCGCTCGTCGCGGCGAGGAACTCGCTGCGCTTCCACGTGCTCGGCGCGGCGCCCGCGTATTCCGGGCTCGTCCCGCCTCCGCCTACGGCCTTCGCGACGTCTGCGCCGCTGCTCACGCACCTCCACGTGACGCTCGCGGTCGCGCTCTTCGGAGAGGCCTCGTGGGTTCCCCGTCTCGTCCCGCTGTTCTACGGGCTCGCGACCCAGCTCCTGCTCTTCGGACTCGTGCGTGCCCGCCGCGGTGCGCTGGCCGCGTCCGCCACCGTCCTCGCCTACGCGCTCGTCCCCCTCGCGGCGACGGGAGCGACCGTCGTCCGTCCGGCCGCAGGAGGCCTCTTCTTCGCGCTGCTCTTCGTCGCCGCCTCGCTGCGCTTCGACGAGACGCGCGGGCGGCGCGCGGCGGTCGTCGCGCTCGTCGCCCTCGCGCTCGCCACGCATTTCGATCGCGCCTGCCACCTCCTCGCGCTCGTCGTCGCGGCGCAGGGCCTCGTCAGCGCACGGCGGAGCACGTCGGCCGACGAGCGTCGCGCGTCGGGCGCCTTCGCCGTCGCGATCCTCCTCGCTTCCCTCGCGAGCGCCTGTGTCGACGCCGCCCTCGTGCTCGTCGTGCGGGGCTCGTTCGGCGCCTCGGCCTCCCGCACCGGCGATGGGCTCGCGGCCGATCTCGTCCGCGTCGCGAGCCACGCCCACGAGCTCGTCGGGAACGTCTTCCTCTTCCTCCTCGTGGCCTACCTCGTCGTCCTTCTCGTGAAATGGAGACGTGGAGCGATCGACGCGCTCGATCGCGCCGCGCTCCTCTTCCTCGCGCTCTCGCTCGGCGCGTCGGTCCTCTTCCACGCCGAATCCGCGATCGACGCCTCTCGCGTGGTCTACCTCCTGCCGACGGTCGCCCTCGCGGCGTCGAGCCTGCTCCCACCCGCCGGCGTGCGCGCACGAGAGCGCGCGCTCGGCGGCCTCGCCCTCGCCGTCTGCCTCCTCGTCGCGCTGCCCGAGACCGTCTGGAAGGTGCGTGCGCGTTTCGCCTCCGGATTCGGCTCGTTCGCGGCCGCGTACGACGATCGCTACGTCGAGCTCGAGGCCTGGGAGCACGCGCTCGCGGCGATCCCCCCTGCACGCAGGGAGGTCTTCGTCCACGCGAGCGTCCCCCTCGATGCCCTGATGCTCGCGCGGGCCGACGCGCCCGTGCGTTCGTTCACCACGCTCGCGGACGTCGTCGCGAGGCCTCCGGCCACGCGCGGCGGACATCGGCTCGTCCTCGTGGATCTCATGACGGCGGGCGTCGTGCCCGGGCTGCCGGAGGCGGCCGCGGCCCATCGCACGACGATCCACCAAGGGCGCTTCCTGGTCCTCGATCTCGACGCTCCGGGCCGGGGAGTCGCCGGCTATCGCATCCGGCCCCTGTCCATGTCGCGGTGGCGGGCGTTCTGGGGGAACCCGTACCGCCCCGCCGTCGTCTGGGATCCGATCGGCTGAGGGCGAGCCTCCACCCTTTGGCGTATCCGTCGGGCATTTCCCGACAGAGTCACGAATAGTCACAACAAATGTGATCTGTATCGCGACAAAGCATGGCAGACCAGACCTCTGAAGGCGAGCCGTAGCCCGAGGGAGGTCCCGATGTCCGCGTCCATCCGTCCCATGCGTCTGCTCGAGGGGGCCGCCGAAGCCGAGCCCACCGAGCCGACCTCCGGCATCCGGGCCCGCCTCGACGCGCCCTCCCGCCCCGACCGGGGGAGTGATGTCGCGCCGAAGGCGCGCGTGTCGGAGGAGCCGAAGGCGCGCGTGTCGGAGGAGCCGAAGGCACGCGTGTCGGACGAGCCGAAGGCGCGCGTGTCGGAGGAGCCGAAGGCGCGCCGCGCCGCGGTGCTCCCCCCGCTCGTGCGCGGGCCCTGGCCCCAGCCCTCGCCCTGGTTCCCGGACCGGATGGTGCCCGCCGTGCTCCACGTCCCCGAGGACGTGAAGCGCGATTGGTTCCGCAACGTCCGCATGCGCTACCTCCGGCAGCTCGTCACGGAGACGCCGGGCGTCTACCTCTGGGCGAAGCGGAATCCGGGTCTCCGCCCGGTCTCGGACGCGCGCTTCGTCGAGCTCGTCACGGACGCGACGATCTCGAAGTTCCTCACGCCGGACCTCGACGCGCAGGACCGCCGCCTGTTCGTGACCTTCCTCGATCGCGAGGGCGCATTCTACAAGGCCGACTTCCGCGTGATGGCGCTCGTCGAGGACGACGCCGAGAGCAGCGCGGTCCCGTCGGTCGTGCTCTTCCGTCGCGATGCCGACGGACGGTACGAGGTGCGCGCGATCGCGCTCCGGGACCAGGTCTTCGATCCTCGCGACGGAGACGCGTGGGAGCTCGCGAAGTACTTCGCGCTCCAGGGCGCGGGCGTCGGCCAGACGCTCTACATGCACCCCCGCCTCCACTTCCCGACCGACGCGATCGTCGCGATCGCTTCCACGCGCCTCCCCGACGGACACGTGCTGAAGGAGCTGCTCCGCCCGCACTTCCGGCTCGAGCTCGGCATCAGCGATTCGGTGCTCCACGGAACGCGCAGCGTGCTCCGGCCCGGGCACGTCTACTCGCCGTATCCAGGCACGCACGCCGAGAGCCTGTCGATCGTGCAGACGCTCTGGACGGGTTTCCGCCACGACGACGGAGCGCCGAGCGCCGCGTACCCGCCGTATCGCTTCCCGCTCGATCCGCCCACGATCCACTCGCCCTACGGAACCTTCCTCGCGCGCTACTTCGAGACGATCCTCTCCTTCGTCACCGAGGTGCTCGAGGCCGTTCCGCTCACCGATCCCGACGTGCTCGGCTTCGCGCACCACGCGGCCGAGTGGATCCCCGGCTTCCCGGACGCGCACGACATCGTCGTGCCGGAGCAGAGGGCCCGGGCGATCGCCTCCGTGATCTTCTCCATCACGGTGGCACACAGCGCGGACCATCACCTCTACGCGCAGATCGATCCACGCGAGGTTCCCTTCCGTCTCAAGGCGAAGCCCCCGCGCCGCGGCGAGCCGACCCGCTTCGACCGTCGGACGCTCGTCTCGACCCGCGATCTCGTCGCCTACGCGATGTGCTCGCGGATGTACTTCCACCCGCACGTCGTCGAGCGGCTCGTCGACGTCCGCTACGACTTCGAGCCTGTCTCCCTGCGCAACGCGGCCGAGCGCTTCCACGCGGCCCTCCGCGCGACGGAGCGGGGGATCACGAGGGACGGCCTGCGGAACTACGTGCCTCTCGATCGCATCGCCTCGAGCGTCCAGTTCTGAAGCGCGGCGCGTTCGCCTCCGTGATAGAAGCGCACGCGGAGGCGAAGGCGCATGGCAGGCGGCCGGAAGAGGCGCGAGCGCGGGATCGGCGAGCGGATCCTGACGGTCTTCGGGGACCTGAAGGTCTTCCCGCATCCGATGTTCCTGGTCTACGACCCGAAGAGCTACGCCGTGCGGGCGGAGGAGATCCGCTTCCTGCTCGACTGCATCGAGCCCGGCGACATCCTCGTGCGGGGCTACCGCAACTACCTCGACGGCTACTTCATCCCCGGCTACTTCACGCACGTCGGTCTCTACGTCGGCGACATCGACGAAGCCGATCGCGACGTCGTGGAGAACGAGGAAGGGCTCGGGGCCTTCCGTCCCGGACCTCAGCGCGTGGTCCATGCGATGGCCGAGGGCGTCTTCATGGAGGACCTCCTCCAATTCGTGCGCTGCGACTCGCTCTGCGTGCTCCGCCTGCCCGAGTGGGTGGAGGGTCGTGCGGCCACGGGGCCGCTCGCGCGAGGTCGCCGCGGGTCCGCCGAGCCTGCGTTCGACAGCGACGAAGAGGCGATCTTCGAGGCGCTCTCGACGGGAGGGAAGGTGCATCGGAGCCGAATCGTGCCGGTGCTCCGCCGTCGGGCGCTCTCCCGCCTCGGCACCGATTACGACTTCGACTTCGACTTCGCCGATTCGAGGACGCTCTCGTGCACCGAGCTCGTGCACTTCGCGATGCGCTGCCTCGCGCCCTTCCACGGGCTCGCGCCCGAGCCGAGGACGGTGCTCGGCCTGCTCACGCGCACGATCCTCGAGCCCGATCGCTTCCTGCAGGTCCCGGGGCTCGAGCGCGTGATGGCGACGCGCGCGATCCCTCGCGACATCCGCCGCGCCTACGACCTGCCCTAGACGGCAGAGCGCTCGACCCACGGACTCCGCCTGCGCGACGCACGAGCGCGAGGGTGGGAGGGTGGGCTCCGGAGTCGGAGGGTCGCGCCGTCCGCGGTTCCGGACGGGAGGTGCACCCATTGGCGATCGGGGGAAACGGTCGATAGGTTGATCGCATGGGCATCGCGCACGTCGTCCCGTCGAACCGCCGCATGATCGTCGAGCTGCCCGCGGCCATCCGTCCCGCGACGGCAGTGAAGGGCTCGCTCCTCCAGTCGTCGCTCGCCGCCGTCGAGCGACTCGGGCTGACCGAGCCGTACTTCCGGCACCTCGGTCCCGAGCACGCCGCCGCGATCCGTCAGGTCGTGGTCGGGCAATGGCATCCGATGGAGCTCGCCCTCGCTCATTACGGAGCGATCGAGAAGCTCGGCCTCGCGCCCCAGCAGTCGAAGCAGAACGGTCGCCTCGTCGCGGAGAAGGTGCAGGTCGGATTCGCGCGCATCGTGTTCCGCGGGATCGGGACCGCCGTGACACCGCTCGACGCGTTGAGGCGAACGCCCGCGTTCTTCGAGCGTCTCATCGAGGGCGGTGCGGTCTCGGTGGAGCAACGCGGTCCGAAGGACGCCCACGTCGAGATCGTCCAGATCCCGATCGGGCGCTACGAGTACGTTCGCGAGGCCTGGGCCGGGATGTTCGAAGCGACGCTCGGTCTGCTCACACACCGGACGATGGTCCGGAACGTTTCGGCGCGTGGCGGTGACCAGGTCAGCCTCGACATCGCCTGGGTCTGACGCTTTCGGCGGTTTCCACCTTCGCAAGGCTCCCCGCCTCGACGACAATCGACGGATGCGCAAGCGCCTCTTCCTCGGAAACGCGATCCTCGCCGTCCTCGCGGGCGTGCTCGTCTTCGTCCTCTCGAGGTCCGGGAGCGATGCGGCGACGGCCGGGCTCACGGGGATCGGGGTCTTCTTCGTCCTCGCGTCCATCCACGGGATGAGGGTGATCAACGGCCTGCTCTCGCGCCTCGACGGAATCGAGGAGGCGGCCTTCCGCGCGGCGATGGGCGAATCGAACATCCGGCTCGGCGCGGTCGAGCCTCCCTACGACGGGCTCGCCTCGCGTCTCGATCGCCTCTTCGAGCGGCTCGACGAGAGCGCCTCCGACTCCGCCGAGACCGAGTCGAGCGGTCCGAACGTGGCCTGAGGATCGACCGCGGCTCACCCGGATGGGCGTCCTCCGTGGGGGGGCCGGCGGGCGCGTTCGGCCTTATGCTCGGCCGGCCCACCGAAGGCGGGCACGGAGGTAGCGCATGTCGTTGCAGGTCGAGATCCACCAGGACTTCCCCCAGCCGCTCTCGCAGGTCTTCGCCGACCTCGCCGATCACGAGAAGCTCGGCCGCATCCTGGGAGCCCCGATGACACGGCTCGTCGACGGGAGCGGGGAAGGCGGCGTGAACGGCCTCGGCTCGGTGCGCAGGGTGGGCCCCCCGGTCCTCGGCTTCGAGGAGACGGTCGTCGGCTGGAAGAAGGACGAGCTCATCGAGTACACGGTGAGCAAGGGAGGCCCGATCAAGAACCACCTCGGCCGCATGATCTTCCGGGCGACGCCGAACGGCTGCCACCTCCACTACGTCATCACGTTCGACTCGAAGATCCCCTTCGCCGGACCCGCCATCCGCAACGTGCTGCAGAAGGCCGCGAGCGAGGCCCTCGCCCGCTACGCCAAGGGCGGCTGAGAGAGGCGCGGGAAACGTTCACGCCCCCGTGAAGCCGCTTCACGGGGGCGTGCTGCGTTTGCCACAGGCGGACGCTCCGCCGCGCCCCGAGGCGCGTTTCACCGCGGGATCCGGCTGGAACGGGCCTTGCTCTCCACGGGAGCATGGGACCTCTCCACTTCCGCTCGTCCGAGCGGCGACGGCTTCGTCCGTCCTCCGTCCGGACCTCGGCGGGCGCTCCACGCCCGTACACGCTTCCGTCCGAGCGACGCCGCATCGACGCCTTCGATCGAACGCTCACGGTCGCGTTCGTCTTCAGCGGAGTCGAGGCGCTTCTCTGGCTCGCGCTCTACCTTCGTCCCGGCCCGACCGGCGCCCCCTTCGCGCTCGATCCCGTCCATTACCTCTTCCACGCGCTCGCGTACTCCGGCTTCGGGGTGCTGCTCGCCTCGACGCCGTTCTTCGTCCTCGCGCACGCACGACGCGGCTCGCGGCGAGCCATCGACACCCAGATCGCGCTCCTCGTGCTGCTCGGTCTCGTGGGGCAGCTCGATCGCGAGCTCCAGCGCTTCCTCGGAACGCATCTCACGCTCGACTGGTGCCGCGTCTACCTCGGCCACGGACACGCGCCGAGCGCGATCGTCGAAGCCTTGCGCGCCGACGCCGCGCTTCCCTACTCGTCCCTCGTCCTCGCGCTCCCGGTGATCGTCGCCGCGCCGATCGCGCGCGTGGCCGCACGCCGCGTCCGCTGGCCGCGGCCCTCGAGGCGCTACGACGTCGTCGTGCTGGCGCTCGCCCTCGCCGTGCCTTCCGTCGTGTGGAACCTCCCGGGCGGAAGAGGACGTCAGTCGAAGATCCGGCCGGCCAGCCTCCTCGTGTGGCACGAGCTCGTCGGCGCGCTCGGCGAGGGCTCGTCCGCTCCCGCCGACGTGGAACGCGAGGCCCGCGCGTACCAGCGGTGGTGGAGCTCCCTCGATCCGACGGGAGGATGGCGCTTCCCGGATCCGGCCCGGCCGCTCTACCGAGAGCCCGTGGCGCGTGCGCCGAGGCCCGTCCGTAGACCGAGCTTCGTGGTGGTCGTCCTCGAGACCTTCCGTGCGCGCGACGTCGGAGCGTTCCGGCCGTCGGGGACGGCCGGCAGCCCGACGCCCTTCCTCGACTCGCTGGCGAGGGCGCCGGAGTCCTCCGTCTATCCGCGGCACACGGCGAACACGTTGCCCACGGTCTATGCGTTCATGGCTCTCCACACGGGGATCCCGGGCCATTCGCGGCATGCGGTCGCGAGCGCCTACACGCACCTCGAGCTCGACGCGTATCCCGCGGCGCTCCGTCGGCACGGCTACCGCGCGATGCTCTTCACCGGCTCCGATCCCGATTGGGACAACCAACGCGTCTTCGCCGACCGCTGGTACGACGAGGTGCACTACGACCCCTCGGATCGCGAGCGGGATCGAGAGGTGTTCCGCCGGGCGGCTGCGCGGATCCGCGAGGTCGGACGGAGCGGCCGGCCCTTCGTCGCGACGCTCCTCTCGATCTCGAACCACTATCCCTTCCGCGAGCCCGGTGCTCCGCGCGTCGCCGTCGACGTCCGGAGGCCCGTCGTGGACCGCCTCCACGACACCATGCGCTACACCGACACGGCCCTCGCCGAGCTCGTGCGGAGCCTTCGCGACGAGCCCTTCGCCGAGGACACGATCCTGATCGTCACGGGTGACCACGGCTACGATCTCGGCGAGCACGGGGCGGCCTCGGGCCACACGAACCTACGACACGAGAGCGTCTGGGTCCCGCTCGTGATCCACGGACGCGCCTCGACGTTGCCCAAGGGCTTCCGTCCGGAGGTCACGAGCCACGTCGATCTCGCTCCGACGATCCTCGAGCTCGCGGGCATCGTGGAGCCGAACGTCTTCGTCGGACACTC
This sequence comes from Polyangiales bacterium, assembly GCA_046351215.1. Lineage (GTDB taxonomy): Bacteria > Myxococcota_A > Polyangia > Polyangiales > Houyiibacteriaceae > JAXLYX01. The sequence continues at coordinate 406,296 of JAXLYX010000008.1, forward strand.
GCTGCTCCACCCTCCTCCCGGAGGCGGCGAGGCCTTCGCCTCGAAGGACGGGAGCTTCGCGCTCGAGACCCGCGACGTCGCCTTCGTCGCGAACGTCGGCCAGGCGGAGGTCGCGTACGCGGGAGCGGATCGGTTGCAGCAGCATCCGATCGCCATCCCCGCGGGAGCGCGTGCCCACGCCGAGGCGGTCTTCGACTTCCTCCCGGCGGTGGTCGATTTCTCGTACGCGCGAGGCCGCCTCGGGATGCGCTAGCTCGTAGCCACCTGTTTCGTGCATCCTCCCGCCCCATGACGGACATCCTCTTCGTCGGGGCGGGCGCGGTCGGAGGCCCGATCGCCGCATGGCTCGCCGAGGCGGGCCATCGCGTGCGCGTCGTCGCGCGCGGCGCCACGGCGGACGCGCTCGAGAAGAGCGGCATCGCTTGGTACACCGCCGACTCCCCCTCGAAGCCTCACGTCGCGCGCGTCGAGGTCGTCCGCGATCTCGCCACGGCCTCGCGCCCCGAGCTCGTGATCGTCGGCGTGAAGACCGCGGCGCTCGAAGGCTGTTTGAAGGAGCTCCGTGCGCGCTTCGACGATCGGCTGCTCGTCGTCGGCCTGCAGAACGGCATCGAGGTGCTCCGCATCCTGCCCGCGATCTTCCCGCGCTCGGCGCTCGCCATCGTGCACTTCAACGCGTGGCCGGACGCGCCGGGCCTCTACGGCGTCCAGAAGCGAGGTCCCCTCCTCGTCGTCCCGATGCCCACGACCTCCGACGAGGAGACGCGCTTCGTCGCCGACACGCTCGCGGACGCGACGACGGCGAGCCGCGCGCGGAAGGCGCGCGACGCCGTGCTCTGCAAGATGGTCGTGAACCTCGCGGGCTCGCTCCAGACGCTGCTGGCCCTGCACACGCGGCCGCCCGACGATCTCGACGCCCTCCAATGGCTGCTCTCCTCGATGATGGCCGAGGGCGTGCGCACGCTGAAGGCCGCCGGCGTCTCCGAGGTGAAGGTACCCGGCACCCCGCCCTGGCTCGTGATGGAGCTGGCGGCGACCCTGCCGCGTCCGCTCGTGCGTCCGCTCTTCGTCGCGAACCTCCGGAAGATGAAGAAGAGCAGCCTCGCCCAGGACGTCGAGCGAGGCGTGACCGACACCGAGCTCGACGCGATCCACGGCGAGCTCGTGAGGCTCGCCGAGACGCACGGCGTCGAGGTGCCCGTGATGCGCACCGTCCTGCGTCTGCTCGAGCCGCGCCTCTCGCAGCGGCCGTTCCGCCCGATGCAGGCGAGCGAGGTCGCACGGGAGGCGCGGAAGGGGTGAAGCCCCTCGACGGGCTCAGTCGCCGCGCATCCCCCTCTCCACCCGCTCCCGCATCCACCGATGCCGCGGATCCGCGCGATGCCGCGCGTGGTACACGAGGCACATCGGTAGTTCCGGCGTCGTCACGGGGCAGGTCATCGTCGGGAGCTTCGGCGCGAGTGCACCGACGATGTCGTCGGGAAGGGTGGCGAGGAGGTCGGTCCGCTGCACGAGCGCGAGCGCGGCCTGGAAGCTCGGCACGGTGACGGCGATCCGGCGCTCGCGGCCGAGCGCGGCGAGCGCGGTGTCGACGTAGCCCGTCGCGTCGCCCGACGGGGAGACGAGCAGGTGCTCGGCGGCGCAGAACGCGTCGAGCGTGAGGCGCCTCTTCGTCTTCGCGACCGTGACGAAGCGCCTCGTGTAGATCGGCTTCTTCACGAAGTCCGAGAGGTCGGGCATGCCGCCCGCCGGCCCGAGATCGGGCGTGATCGCGAGATCGACGAGGCCCCGCCGCGCTTCGTCGAGCGAGCCGCGGCCGAGGGGCCGCACGCGCAGGTCGAGCCCGGGCGCTTCGCGGCGGAGCGAGAGGAGCAGGGGACCGAGGAGCATGGCCGAGAGGTCGTCGCCGAGCGCGAACGTGAGCACGCCCTCGGCCGTGCGTGGATCGAAGCGCTCGGGCCTCGTCAGCGTGCGGCTCGCGAGCGCGAGCGTCTCGAGCGCCTGGGGCAGGAGCTCGTCCGCACGACGGGTCCGTTGCACGCGACGCCCGACCCGGACGAGCAGCGGATCGCCGAAGAGCTCGCGGAGTCGGGCGAGCGTCCGGCTCATCGCGGGCTGACCGACGCCGAGGCGCGCCGCGGCCTCGGTCACGCTCTCGGTCTCGAGCAGGGCCACGAGGGCGGGGAAGAGCGCGAGGGCTTCCGGCGACGTCTGCATCGCGCGATCCTAGCATGCTGACGGAGCATGGATGGAATCGCAGCCATGCATTGGAAGGATGTCTCGGGAGGGGCGACATTCAGGTGCAGGAGGTCGTCATGTCCCGGAATCGCTCGCCCCTCTCGCTCTCGTCCTCGGATCTCGGCGTCACGCCCGTCGTGATCGTCGGCACGGGTCAGATCGGGACCCCGCTCGCCGCTCACCTCGCCTCGCTCGGCCATCCGGTCGTGGCCACGAGCCGTCATGCGCCGGGCTCCCTGCCCGACGGGGTCCGCCACGTCGTCTGCGACGGCGCGGACGCGGACGCGCTCGAAGGCGTGATCCGCGACCTCGACGCTCGCGCCGTCGTCGTCGCCGCGAATCCCTCGACGTACGCCGCCGACGTCTGGAGGGCCTCGCTCCTCCCCCTCCATCGCGGCGTGATCGAGGCCTGCCGTCGCACGGGCGCCCGGGTCGTGGCGCTCGAGAACCTCTACATGCACGGCCCCGAGCCCTTGCTCTCGCCCGAGACGCGGGTCGCACCCGTCTCGCGCAAGGGCGAGGTCCGCGCCGAGATCACGCGGATGCTCGAGGCGGCCGCGCGCGAGGGCGTGCGCGTCGTCCGCCTCCGCGCGCCCGACTTCTACGGACGCGGGCTCCCGGCGGCGCTCCTCGGGGACGAGTCGATCGCGAAGGCCGAGCGGGGCGAGCTCGTCGTCCTCCCCGGCGACCCCGATGCGCCGCATGCCTTCGCCCATCGCGACGACGTCGTGGAAGCGCTCGCGCGGCTCGCCCTCGAGCCCGACGTCGGCGACGACGAGGCGCGGGTCTACGTCGCACCGTCGATCCACGCGTCGCCGCGGGCCCTGCTCGCCGAGCTCGCGAGGGAGCGCGGGACGGGCAAGTCGCGCATCCGCGTGCTCGGCGTTCCGGTGCCCGTGATCCGCTTCTTCGGGCTCTTCGTCCCCCTGATGCGCGAGCTCGCGGAGATGGCGTATCAGTGGGCGGCGCCTTATCGAGTCGACGACGGAGCCTTCCGCCATCGTTTCGGGGTCCTGCCCCGGACGGTCGGGCCCACCGGATCCGGAGCCCAGGCTGTGCTACCTCCCTGATTCCAGGGAGACGATGACGCAGGAGATGCACAAGAGGACGGGCGAACGGCTGGATGCCGTCGTCGAGCTGTCGCGCCAGGCCTCGGCCGCCCGGCCGCTGCCGATCGTCCTCGAGCAGCTCTGCCGGCGCATCGCCGAGGCCGCTCCGGCGCCGATCGTCAGCGTGTACCTCCGCGAGCGCGAGGGGAACGACGAGGTGCTCGTCCTCCGCGCGAACGTCGGCCTCGCGCGGGGCGCCGTGGACAACGTGCGGCTCGCGATGGGCGAGGGCGTGACCGGCTTCGCGGCCGAGTGCATGCAGCCCGTCTCGACGGCCGCGGCCGCGGGCGAGGTGCCGTTCAAGGCCATCCCGGGCATCGGCGAGGAGCCCTATCCGATCTACCTCGCCGTGCCCCTCGTGCTCTCGGGGCGCACCGCTGGCGTGCTCGTGCTGCAGCGAGGCGCCGAGCAGGAGTTCTCGGACGAGGACGTCACGCTCGCCTCCGCCATGGCGGGCTCCGTCGCGCTCGCGTTGGTCGTCGCCGACGCCCGGCGGACGGACCGCGGCACGGCGCCAGCCACCGAGGGCCGAACGGTCCGCGTGCGCGGGACCTGCGTCGTGCCCGGGCTCGCGCTCGCCCAGCTCGAGGCGCTGCCGACGCTCGACGTGATCGCGGCGGACGCGGATCCGGCGGCCCTCGAGGGCGCCCTCGACGCGATCCGCGCCGATGCCGACACCTGGGTCATGCGGCTCTCGAGCGAGGCCTCGCCTCATACCGTCGCCGCGCTCGCGGCAGCCCGTCTCTGGCTCGACGACGCCCGCTTCCGAAAGCAGCTGCGGCGGAGCTGCACGGAGCACGGCATGCTCCGCGGCATCCGCGCGGTGACGCGCGAGTACGCGCTCGTCGCGCATCGCTCGGGGCCGCCCTCCGAGGCCAACGCCTGGGTCCGCGGTCGCGCCGCCGACGTCGCCGGTCTCTGCCTCGTGGCCTCGGCGCGCGCCGCCGGTCGAACGATCGGCAAGCCCGGTCAGGCCCTGCTCATCCCCGAGGCGCCGAACCTCTTCCTGGCGCTGCACGCGCTCCATCGGAAGGCCGCGGCCGTGCTCGTCGCCTCCGAGCTCCGCGACGACACCCCCGTGGCCGAGGTGCTCCGCCTCGGCGGCATGCCGACGATCGCGGACATCGCCCGCATCTCGGACTGGGCTCGTCCGGGCGACACCCTGATCGTCGACGCGACCCAGGGCAGTGTCGTCGTGCATCCCACCGCCGAGGAGCTCGCGCGGGCCCGGGCTGTGCTCAAGAACACCAAGCGGCCGCCGGCGGACCTCGATCCCGTGACGTGACGGCCGAGACGGCAGACCGTCCGCGGTCAGCGCGACCCTCGGTTCGAACCGCCGCGCGCCTCGCGCACCGGATGCGCCCCCCAGAACCGGTACTTCGCGAGCTCCGACACGAAGGCGTAGGTGCACGTCAGCGCGACGAGCGAGAGCATCACGCCCGCGGAGAGCGGCACGAACCCGAACACGCCGGCGAAGGGCAGGTAGGGGAGCGCGATCGCGAAGGCGGCGACGGCGAGCGACGAAAAGGTCAGCGCGCGCGAGGGACGGCTCTTCCAGATCGGTCGCTTCGTGCGCACGACGAAGACGATCACCAGCTCCGTGAGCAGCGACTCGACGAACCAGCCCGTCCGGAACGCGTCCGGGGGCAAGCGGACGAGGAAGCGCAGGAAGAAGAACGTCAGGTAGTCGAAGACGGAGCTGACGGCCCCGAACACGAGCATGAAGTTCCGGATCTCCCGGATGTCCCAGCGACGCGGTCTCTCGACGGCCTCGGGATCGACCTCGTCGCTCGCGATCGTCATCGCGGGGAAGTCGGAGAGGAAGTTGTTGAGCAGCACCTGCTTCGCGAGCAGGGGCAGGAAGGGAAGGAACGCGCTCGCGCCCGCCATCGAGAGCATGTTGCCGAAGTTCGCGCTCTCGGTGGTGTAGAGGTACTTCAGCGTGTTCGCGAAGGTGCTGCGCCCTTCCTCGATGCCGGCGCGGAGCACGTCGAGGTCGCGGCGGAGCAGGACGAAGTCGGCCGAGTCCTTCGCGACGTCGACCGCCCCCTCGACCGAGATGCCGACGTCCGCCGCGTGCAGGGCGGGCGCGTCGTTGATCCCGTCGCCCATGTACCCCACGCAATGGCGCGTGCGACGCAGGGCGAGGATGAGCCGCTCCTTCTGGTTCGGATCGACCTCGGCGAAGATCGTCGTCTTCTCGGAGAGGTGCGTCAGGGCCTCGTCGGAGAGGTCGGCGATCTGCGTCGCCGTGAGCACGTGCTCCGTCGCGATCCCGACCCGGCGCGCGAGATGCACCGCGGCCGCCTTCGCGTCGCCGGTGACGATCTTGAGCGAGACACCGAGCCGCGCAAGATCCTCGAGCGTCCTCTCGATGCCCTCCTTCGGGGGATCGGAGAAGAGGAGGAAGCCCTCGAAGACGAGGTCGCGCTCGTCTTCCTTGTCGTAGGCCGACTTCGTCGGGAGCTCCCCCGACGCCACTCCGATCACGCGGAGGCCCCTCTCGGCGTGGGCCTCGCCGCGCGACAGCAGCGTGGCCCTTTCTTCGTCGTCGAGCTCGACGACCCCGCGCGCCGTCCGAACGTGCGTGCAGCTCGTGTGGACGTGTCCCAGGGCTCCTTTGAGCACCAAACGGCGTCGTCCGGCGTCCTCGACGACGATGCCCAGGCGCTTGCGCACGAAGTCGTAGGGGATCTCGTCGATCTTCGTGACGGCTGGCAACGAGAGCCCGGCGCTCTCCGCCGCGGCGAGGATCGCCCGGTCGAGCGGATTCGCGAAGCCGGTCTCGAGCGAGGAGTTGAGGAAGGCGAGCGCGAGCGTCGTGGTCGAGGGATGCCCCTCGGCGTCCTCGGCCCCCTCGAGCGCGACGACGCCTTCGGTGAGCGTGCCCGTCTTGTCGGTGCAGAGGACGTCCATGCTGCCGAGGTTCTCGATCGCCGCGAGCCTACGCACGATGACGCCGCGCTCGGCCATGTCGCGCGCGCCCCGCGAGAGCGTGATCGTGAGCACGGCCGGGAGGAGCTCCGGAGCCATGCCGACGGCGATCGCGATCGCGAAGAGCAGGGCCTCGATCGGCGGCTTCTCGGTCACGACGTTCAGGACGAAGACGACGCCGACGAGCACGAACATCACCTGCGAGACGAGGCGTCCGAAGTGGCGGACGCCTCGCTCGAAGTCGGTCTCCACGGGGCGGAGGCGCAGGCGCGAGGCGACCTGACCGAACTCGGTCTCGTGGGCCGTCGCGACGACGAGGACGCGCGCCCGACCGCTCTGCACGCTGGTTCCGGCGAAGACGACGGAGCGGCAGCGGGAGAGGGGATCGTGGGCGGCGAAGGTGCCGGGGCGTTTCTCCACCGGGAAGGTCTCGCCGGTGAGCACGGCCTCGTTCACGAGGAAGTCCTTGGCCTCGATCACGAGCGCGTCCGCCGGCACGAGGCTCCCGGCCGAGAGCTCGACCACGTCGCCCGCGACAAGCTCCCGGCTCGGCACGGAGCGCGCCTCTCCATGCCGCACGACGGTCGTGCGTGGGGCGATGCGCGCCGTCAGCTTCGCGACGGCCGCCGAGGCCCTCCACTCCTGGAGGAAGGAGAGCACGGCGGAGAGCAGGACGATGCCGAGCACCACGCCCGCGTCCGTCCATTCGCGTGCGACCATCGAGACCGTCGCGGCGAAGAGCAGGATGCCGACGAGCGGATCGTAGAGTTGGCGCAGGAAGAGGACGAAGGGATGCGGAGGCTTCTCCTTCCCGATCTCGTTCGGCCCGTCCGCCTCGAGCCTGCGTGCGGCGACCGCCTCCGAGAGCCCGGACGCGCCGGTCGCGAGGTGCGTCATCGCCGCCTCGGCCGTCACGCCGGCGAGCATGCGGAAGCGTGGCCCGTGCGTGGGGCCCGGGCTCATGCGGTCCCCTCGCCTTGCACGTCGGCTTCCTCGGCCTGCCGGGCGCGTCCCCTCATGGCCTCTCAGATGGTCACGGAAGCGCCCGTCGCCAGGTACTCGACGCGATCGCCGAGGAGGGAACGCAAGATGCCGAAGGCCCGCTTCCCCGTACAATGGCCCGTCACGATACGAGGCAGTCCGAGCGCCTCGAGCGCCCGTGCGAGCCGCTCCACGTCGGCCTTCTTCTCCCCCGACGCGTCGAACGGCGGCAGGCCCGCGAGGTGGAAGCCGCCGACGAGACCCTTGAGGCGCTTGCCGGGCAGGGCGTCCTTCACCGCCTCGACCATGTCGAGCACGCCGTGGTGGCTGCAGCCCGTGAAGACCACGAGACCGTCTTCTTCCTCGAGGGCCATGACCAGCTCGTGACGGAAGTCGTCGGGCACGAGACGGCCGTTCTCGCGACGGTAGAGGATGCGATTGAACCGCGGGGCGGGATGCCGACGGGGGATGGTCGTGACGAGGTGGAGGCCCTCGTTCGGCTCCGAGTCCCCCTCGACGAGCCGCATGCGCGAGGCGTGCTCGCCGAAGACGCGGGCGTCGAGGCCGATGGGTAGGGGGATCCCGAGGATCCGCGCGAAGAGCGGCGTCTCGCGCACCTCGCGTCGCGCGAGGACCGGCGCGTGGGTGTTCGCCTCGAAGAAGCGGAGGAGGCCGCCGCCGTGATCCGAATGGCCGTGCGAGAGGACGGCGGTGTCGATCGCCGCGACGTCGATGCCGAGCTTCGCCGCGTTGTCGGCGAACTTCCCGCTCGGGCCCGTGTCGAAGAGGAGCGAGCCACGCGCGTGCGCCACGTGCAGCGAGACGCCCCACTCCTTTTCGAGGTCCTTCCGCGCGTCGAGACGCTCGTTGTCCGCGAGAGCCGTGATCCTCATGGCCGCCTCCACGAGACTCCTACCATGGGTGGGACGGACCTTCCCACCGGGCTAGGATCCGCCCGTGCGCACCCTCGCCTGCTTCCTCGCCCTCCTCGCTCTCGCCGCCGCGCCCGACGTCGGCTACCGCGACGCGGTCGAGCTCCTCCATCCGACGGCCGATCCGGAGCGGAGCCGGGACGCGCTCGAATGCCAGACGCGCGGCGACGAGGCTGCCCGCATCCGTTGCCTCGTCGAGCGGCGGTACTCCGTCGATGCGGAGGCGCGTGCGCTCGCGCTCTCGCTCTTCGATCGCACGGGGAGCATCGCCGGGCTCGAGGTCGAGCAGGACTTCGACGGTGGGTATCGCGGCATGCTCCATCTCGTGCCGGTGCTCCCCGTCGCACGCGAGCGCAGGCACCTCGCGTGGATCACGTCGGCGACGTTCGCGATCGACGGCTTCCTCGACGAGGTGCGACGCCGTGCGCCGGAGTCGGTCCGCTACCGCGCGACGCCGCTCGTCTTCCGCTTCTTCCGCTCGGTGCGGAGGACGACGCCCTCGGCCTACGCGTCGGGATGGACCGTCGCCTACAACGTCGCGGGCTCGCTGCACCGCTCCGAAACCGCCGTGCGCGACACCCTCTTCCACGAGGTCTTCCACCTGAACGACGCGGCCCACGGGGGTTGGTCCGAGGGCGCGCTCGAGCCCCTCGTCGCGTCGATAAGGCGGCGATGCGGGACGAACAGCCGTTGTCTCGCGCCCTACGCGCCGAACGCGACGAAGGTCCGCGGCGGCACGTACTACGCCTTCCAGCCGGGCAACGACGTGCGCGAGTACGCGGCCGAGCTCGCCATCCGCTACTTCCACGAGCAGGAGGCCGCGATGCGGGGCTCGGCGCTCCGGGCACCGCCCTTCCGCTGCGGCTCGCGCGAGAACCGCGAGGCGTACGACGCCCTCTCCGCCGAGTTCTTCGGAGGGCTCGATCTCCTTCCGCGCTGTACCCACGAACCCTGACACGAAAACGTCGAACGCGAATCTCGAATGCGCGTTCCACCCTGGATCCGTGCGTGCTAACGTCACGGACGTGACCACGAAGGTCTTCGTCCTCGACACGAACGTCCTCCTGCACGACCCCCGGGCGCTGCAGAAATTCGAAGAGAACGACGTCGTCATCCCGATCTACGTCATCGAGGAGATCGACCAGTTCAAGAAGGAGATGAGCGAGCTCGGGCGCAACGCGCGCACCGTGACCCGTTTCCTCGACGAGCTCCGGGAGAGCTCGGGCAACACGCTCCAGCAGGGCGTGGCCCTCTCGTCCGGAGGCACGCTGCGCGTCGCGGTCCCGACCGACGTGATGGCGAGGCGCAGCCTCGACAACGCCGAGATGGATCGCGCGATCCTCCAGACCGCGCTCGCCGAGCGGGACGCGCATCCGAAGATGCCCACGGTCTTCGTGACCATGGACGCGAACCTCCGCATCCGCGCCGACGCGCTCGGCCTGCGCGCCGAGAGCTACGAGGGCGGGAAGATCGCGTTCGAGGAGCTCTACACGGGCCGCTCCGAGCTATTCGTGCCGACGGGCCTCGTCGACGAGGTCGGTCAGCGTCGCGAGGTCGAGGCCGAGCACCTCGGGGTCGACGCCTCCTCGCTCCATCCGAACCAGGGCCTCGTGCTCCGCGACGCGTCGAATCCGACGCATTCGGCGATGGGTCGCCTCGACGCGAGCAAGAAGAAGGTGCGCCCGCTCCGGGTCGCGCGCGAGGGCGCGTACGGAGTCCGTCCGCGGAACGCCGAGCAGACGCTCGCGCTCGACCTCCTGCTCGACGACTCGATCCACCTCGTCACGCTCGTCGGCAAGGCCGGCACGGGCAAGACGCTCCTCGCGATCGCCGCGGGCCTGAAGAAGGTGCTCGAGGAGGGGACCTACGCGCGGCTGCTCGTCTCGCGCCCGATCTTCCCGCTCGGACGCGACGTCGGCTACCTGCCCGGCGACATCGAGGCGAAGCTGAACCCCTGGATGCAGCCGATCTTCGACAACCTCGAGTACATCTTCTCCTCGGGCAAGAGCCGCCTGCCCGAAGGACGGAATTTCGAGGAGCTCCGCGCGTCCGGGATCATCGAGGTCGAGCCGTTGACCTACATCCGCGGCCGCTCGCTCCCGAACCAATTCCTGATCGTCGACGAGGCGCAGAACCTCACGCCCCACGAGGTGAAGACGATCATCACGCGCTGCGGCTCGTCGACGAAGATCGTCCTCACCGGCGACCCCTACCAGATCGACAATCCCTACGTCGATGCCTCGAGCAACGGTCTCTCGATCGTCGCCGAGCGGTTCAAGGAGGAGGCGATCGCGGCCCACGTCACGCTGCAGAAGGGCGAGCGCAGCGAGCTCGCCGAGCGCGCGACGGCGCTGCTCTAGAGCTCCCGCACCCAGAAGACCATCGGCTTCGCGGTCTCCTCCGCGTCGCCGAGATCGCGCCACGCGAACGAGGCGACGATGTCGGGGCGCTTCACGTAGCCGCGCTTCGTCCAGAAGGCGTCGTGGGGAACGTAGTCCGCGGGCCGCGCGGGATGGTCGCCCGGTCTCGCGACGGCGCAGAACGCCGTGTGCGTGAAGCGTCCCGAGCGACGTGCCGCGGCCTCGCGGTGATCGAAGAACGCATGCCCGATGCCGAGCCCACGCGCGTCGCGCCTCAGCACCGACTCTCCGAAATAGTAGATGCTCGCGGGATCGAAGCCCGCCTTCGCCAGCACGGGTCCGACGCCGTCCGAGTGCTCGAGGAGAGGCAGCGCCGTCGAGACGCCGACGATCTCGCTGCCGTGACGGGCGACGACGATCACGGCCTCGGGCGAGCGGCAGTAGGTCGCGAGGTACTTCTCCTCGTACTCGTGGTGTCCGTCGTAGAGGTACGGGAATTCGCGGAAGACCTCGATGCGGAGCCGTGCGACGTCGGGCAGGAAGGGCTCGGCCTCCTGCCCGTGGTAGGACTCGACGACGAGATCGGCGGGGAATCGCTGGGGGGTCATGGCGGGGTCCGCGAGCGGGGTGGGACGGAACGTACCACTTCGTAGGACCCCTTTCCCGCACGTCGCTCCGTGCCGATGTTGTCGGGGCAGGCGGGGGCTCGGGGCCGGGACCTCCCCGCTCGATCACCCGGGGACGTGGGGGCCGTCGTGGATCCGAAGAACGAACGCCGCGCGGAGCGGGAGCGCATGGTCGAAGAGCAGATCGCGGATCGCGACATCCGCGATCCGGCGGTGCTCGACGCGATGCGTCGCGTGCCGCGTCATCGCTTCATGCCCGAGATGTACGCCTCCGAGGCCTACGCCGACCATCCCGTGCCGATCGGCTGGGAGCAGACGATCAGCCAGCCCTACATCGTGGCGTTCATGACCGAGGCCGCCCGGGTCGGCGTCCTCGGCGCGCACGCGAAGGTGCTCGAGATCGGCTCGGGCTCCGGCTACCAGGCCGCCGTGCTCGCGGAGCTCGGCGCCGAGGTCTGGGGCATCGAGATCGTGGCGCCCCTCGCCGCCCGCGCGGCCGAGGTGCTCGCGGAGCTCGGCTACGACCGCGTGCACGTCCGCGCGGGGGACGGCTTCCGCGGCGAGCCCTCGCAGGCTCCCTTCGACGCGATCCTCGTGACGGCCGCCGCGCCGCGCGTCCCGGAGCCCCTGCTCGAGCAGCTGAAGATCGGCGGCCGTCTCGTGATCCCCGTCGGCACCTTCACCCAGGACATCTGGGTGATCACGCGGAAGGACCACGGGTACCAGCGCGATCGCGTGCTCCCCGTGCGCTTCGTCCCGATGATCGGCGAGGTCGAGCGCAGCGAGTAGGGGGCGAAGGCGCGCGAGGGATGGGGCCGCGCATTCCCTGCTACGCTGGCTCTCCGTGACCGCCCCTTCGCCGAGCTCCTTCTCTCCGCGCGTCCGCCTCGCCACCCTCGCGCTCGCCATGCTCCTCGTCGGGGTCGCCGTCGGGAAGTACGGGGCGCGCGAGCCCTCCGCCACCGAGCGCGTCGTGCAGGTCGAGCGCGAGACGCCGAGCGTCGTCGCGGCCGTGAAGGAGCTCGCCCGGCTCGAGGCGACGAGCTTCCACATGGAGCGGGTCGTCGATCTCCGCGATCGGCAGCAGGTGCTCTTCGGCGCGGTCGAGGCCGAGGACGCGATCCTCCTCGTCGCCGCGGCCGACGTCACCGCCGGAGTCGATCTCGCCAAGCTCCGTGATCGAGACGTCGCGGTCGACGCCGAGCGGAAGACCGTCCGGATCGTCCTCCCCGCCCCCGAGATCCTCTCCGCCCGGATCGACAACGAACGGACCTTCGTCTACTCGCGGGAGACCGACGTGCTCGCGCGTCGCTCGGAGTCGCTCGAGACCCGCGCGCGTCAGCGGGCCGAGGCCTCGATGCGCAGCGCCGCGATCTCGGCGGGGATCCTGGAGCGGGCCAAGGAGAGCGCCCGACGCACGATCGACTCGCTCGTCCGAGCGCTCGGCTACCGCACCGTCGAGATCCACTTCGCCGACGAGGAGGTCCCCTCCCTGCCGACGATCGGACCGGCCCCCGCGCGTCCGGTCGTCGCCCCTGGGCGGTGACGGTCGGGCGGGACGGGGCGCGGTCGTGTCCTGGACAGCCTACGGGAGGGCCGGGGCACCCTCGACGCCGGGCGGTTGCGGGCGCACCTACTTCCCGTTCGGGGTCGGGGCACCACGTCGTGGTACCCTCCGAGGCACGTCCGGCGATGCCTCGGGCCCGCGCGCCGACGACGTCCATGCGCTCCGAAGACTCCGCCTCGCATTCGCTCGACGACGAGATCCTCGCATTCGAGGATGACGCCGAAGGACCGTCCCCCGAGCGGACCGGCGGGTACTGGAGCCTGCTCGTCGTCGACGACGATCCGGACGTCCACGACGCGACGACGTTCGCGCTCTCGACCCTCGAGGTCCAAGGGCGTCGCTTCCGGATCCTCCACGCCTATTCCGCCCGCGAGGCCCTCGAGATCCTCGCGAAGGAGCGGGACGTCGCCGCCATCCTCCTCGACGTCGTCATGGAGACGGAGGATGCGGGCCTGCGCCTCGTCTCCGACATCCGCCACGAGCTCGGTCTACGTGACACGCGCATCATCCTCCGCACCGGGCAGCCCGGCTACGCCCCCGAGCTCGAGGCGATCCGCGACTACGACATCAACGACTACAAGACGAAGTCCGAGCTGACGCAGGCGCGTCTCTTCGCGACGCTCATGACGGCCGTGCGCTCCTACGAGCAGATCCGCATGCTCGACGAGAACCGCCGGGGCCTCGGCCTCGTCGTGAGCACGACGACCGACGTGCTCGGGCTCCCGGGGCCGAAGGAGTTCACGCAGGTCGTGCTGCCTCGGTTCGCGGAGTTGCTCGGTGGGGGCGACGAGGGGCTCGCGGCGGCGCGCGTCCTCGACGAACGGGGAGAGGTCTACCAGACCCTCGCGGCGGGCGGCCGCTACGAGCCCTCGAAGGATCGGCCCCTCGATCCGCAGATGGATCCGCGGGCCTTCGAGATCGTCCACCAGGCCTTCCACTCGGGTCATCCGATCTACGGCGAGCGCTTCGCGGCCGTGCCCCTGCTCTCGCGCACGGGCGAGCCGCTCGTCGTCTTCGCCGATCGGACACGGCCCCTCGACGAGGTCTCGCGGAGGCTCGTCGATCTCTTCGGTGCGAGCCTTTCCGTCTCCCTCGACAACGTCTTCCTCGTCCGGAAGCTCCGCACGGCCGCGTTCGTCGATCCGCTCTGCGACATCCCGAACCGCACCGGCCTCGTCGTCCGTCTCGACGAGATCCTCCACTCGGAGGAGCGCTCCGATGCGGTGCTCGCGCTCGTCGACCTCGACCTCTTCTCGGAGGTCAACGACGCGCTCGGTCATCGCTTCGGCGACGCGCTGCTGCGCAAGGTGGCGCACCGCCTCGGCGACGCGTTCGGCCACGCGGCCACGGTGGCACGCGTCGCGAGCGACGTCTTCGGCGTCGTCGGGCCCGAGCGCGTCGTCACCCCCACCGCCATCGCCGAGGCGATCGCGCAGCCCTTCCAGGTCGACGGGGTCGACACGGACGTGAGCGCGACCCTCGGTCTCGTGCGCCTCGCCGAGTCCGACGGCGACGGCGCGGACGCGCTGAAGCAGGCGAACATAGCGCTCGATCGCGCGAAGGATCAGCGCCGCGGCCACCACTGCTACTTCACGCGAGAGATGTCGGTCGACATCGAGGAGCGCGTCTCGCTCCTGCACGCGCTCCGTTCGGCGATGCAGTCCGAGGAGCTCCACCTCGTGTACCAGCCGCAGATCGACATGCGGACGGGACGCATCCTCGGCGCCGAGGCCCTGATCCGCTGGACGCATCCCTCGGGTCGCAGCATCCCCCCCGATCGCTTCATCCCGATCGCCGAGCGCTCGGGTCTCGTCGTCCCCATCGGCGCCTTCGTGCTCGAGCGCGCGTGCCTCACGAAGAGGCGGCTCGCTTCGCTCGGGTACGACGACTTCCGGATGTCGGTGAACGTCTCGATGAGCCAGTTCCGCCATCCGCTCTTCCTCGAGGTCCTCGAGAGCACGCTCGAACGGACGGGCGTCGATCCCACGACGATCGAGCTCGAGATCACGGAGTCGATGGCGATGGAGGACTCGACGCTCCTCGTCGATCGGCTCGAGGCGATCAAGAAGCTCGGCTGCACCATCGCGATCGACGACTTCGGCACGGGCTTCTCGTCGCTCTCCTACCTCCACCGCCTCCGGGTCGACCGCCTCAAGATCGACCGCTCCTTCGTCCGCTCGCTGCGCGTCGAGGCCGCCGGCGAGCACATCGCGAGCGCGATCATCGAGCTCGCGCGGGCGCTCGGCCTCCGTGTCATCGCCGAGGGCGTCGAGACCCACGAGCAGAACACGGCGCTCGCCGCCATGGGCTGCGACGAGGCGCAGGGCTACCTCTTCTCGCCGCCGATCGCCGAGTCCGCGCTCCGCGTCCTGCTCGAGGCCGAGCGCTCGGGGCTCGGGGCCTCGCCGGAATGAGCGCGTTCGTCGACTCGGCGCGGGCTCTCGAGGCGCTCGGGATCGCCTGCTTCGAGTCCGTCGACCCGACGGGCGAACGGCTGATCGATGCGGGGCCACGGCTCGCCGAGCTCGTGGGCCGTCCGCTCGAGGCGCTGCTCGGAGGTGAGCCGGCGGAGTCCTGGCGACGCTCCGTCGAAGACGAGGACTGGCCCGTCGTCGAGCAGGTGATCGGCGTGGCGACCGACGAGGGGCGGGCGTACGAGGTCGAGTACCGGCTGCGTCGCGTGGACGGGAAGTCGAGGCGCCTGCGCGAGCGGGGAAAGGTCGTCGACGGCACGCTCCGCGCGATCGTGATCGACGTCACCGATCTCTCCGTCACGCAGGTCTGGACCACCGGCGCCGACGTCTGGTTCCGGGCGATGGTCGAGAACGCGAACGACGCGCTCTTCGTCCTCGACGACGGCGTCTTCGTCGACTGCAACCCGAGCGCGGAGCGCCTCTTCGGTGCCCCGAGGCGCGCGATCGTCGGCCAGGGACCCGGCGACTTCTCGCCCGAGGAGCAGCCCGACGGCAGACGCTCGGCCGAGGCGCTCGTCGGCATCCTCGCCGACGCCTACGAAGGAAGGCCGGTGCGCTTCGAATGGGAGCACGAGCGGCCGAGCGGGCAGCGCTTCCTCTCCGAGGTCTCGCTGAACCAGGTGCCGGCGGCGGGCTCGCGCTGCCTCGTCGCCATCGTCCGCGACGTGACGAACCGGCGACGCGTCGAGGAGGCCCTCCGGCGCAACGAGGCCCTCTTCCGCACGGCCTTCCAATCCGCGGGCTTCGCGACCACCATCGTCGACTTCGACGGCCGCTACATCGACGTCAACGACGCCTTCGTGCGATGGGCGGGCCTTCCGCGCGAGTCGATCGAGGGACGCACGGCGGTCGAGCTCGGCTTCTTCACCCAGGAGCAGCAGGACACGCTCCTCGAGCAGGTCTTCAGCGAGGGCCACGTCTGGGACGTCGAGCTCACGGTGCGCGCCGTCGACGGGACGGAGCGCTTCATCCTCTACTCGATCTCGCCCGTGACCATCCAGGGCCACGTCCACTACCTCGGCACCACGGTCGACGTCACGCAGCAGAAGCTCGCCGCGAAGGTTCTCCGCGAGGCCAACGAGGTCCTCGAGCGCAGGGTGGAGGAGCGGACCGCCGAGCTCGAGCAGCGCAACGCCGAGCTCGCGCGTGCCATGAACCAGCTCGTGCACTCGGAGAAGCTCGCCGGTCTCGGCAGCGTCGTCGCCGGCGTGGCCCACGAGCTGAACACGCCGATCGGAAATGCGCGCACGGTGGCCTCTTCGCTCGTCGGCGTCGTCCAGGCCTTCGAGAAGCGACTCGCGGCGGGCGAGCCGCTCCGCAAATCGAGCCTCGTGGAGCTGCTCGCGCAATGCCGCGACGCCGCGGCGATCCTCGAGAAGAACACCGCGCGGGCGCACGACCTCATCCACGGCTTCAAGCAGGTCGCGGTCGATCAGACGAGCATGCGCCGTCGCCCGTACGACCTGAAGGAGACGATCGACGAGGTCCTCGCGACCCTCGGGCATCAGCTCCGCCGTGCACGCGTCCGCGTGGAGAACGACGTCGAGGCCGGCCTCGTGATGGACGGCTACCCCGGACCCCTGCAGCAGATCCTCACGAACTTCGTCACGAACAGCCTCCGCCACGGCTTCGAGGGTCGCGAGCAGGGCACGATCGCGATCTCGGCCGTACGACGCATCGATCGGATCGTGCTCCGCTACGTCGACGACGGCGCGGGCATGAGCTCCACCCAGGTGAAGCGCGCGTTCGAGCCCTTCTTCACCACCAAGCTCGGTCAAGGCGGCAGCGGCCTCGGGCTCTACATCGCCTACAACCTCGTCCACGCCGTGCTCGGAGGGACGATCCGCCTCGCGAGCGAGCCCGGCAGGGGCGTGAGCTTCGAGCTCGAGCTGCCCGTGGTCGCGCCCGTCGTGCGTGACGAGGACGCCGGCAACGTCGTCTGAAGGGCCCTATCCCGCGATCGCCTCGACCGCGCGCGCGGCGCTCTGGCAGGCGCCCTCCATGGTCGTCGTCCAATCGGTGCGGGTCCAGTCGCCCGCGATCGCGAGGCCGCGCACGCGGGTCTTCTGCGGCGGCCGCACGCCCGCGGTGCCCGGGCGCTGCGCGTAGGTCGAGCGCGGCATGCGGACGACGTGGGCGTGCACGACCTTCGCTCCACGCGAGCGGGGGTAGTAGCGGCCGAGCATCTCCATCTGCTTCGCCGTGATCTCTTCGTTCGAGAGCTCCATCAGCTCGTACGAGGCGGAGACCGTCGTCGAGAAGAACCAATTCTTCGCGGGCGAGCGTCCGTGCATGCGCTGACGGTCCCAGACCTGCTCGAGGACGCCCTCGCCGCCGTAGAGGATCTCGCCCCAATCGTCCATGCCGAGAGAACGATCGAGGTAGAGGTTCACGCTGACGATCGGGACCGGCGTCAGCGCCTCGACGGCGCGCTCGACCGCCGCGCGCTCGGGCGTCTGGTCGAGGAGGCCGCGCACGTTCCAGACCGGCACGGCGCAGATCACCGCATCGGCCGCGAGCGTCTCTCCTCCGTCGAGCGTCACGCCCGTGACGGCCCCGTCCCGTACGTCGACCGAGCGGACGAGGGCGCGCGTGCGAACCTCGACCCCGCGTACGGAGAAGACCCTCTCGGCGCTCTTCACGAAGAGGGTGTCGAGATCGACGGTCGGATAGCCGATCGAGACCGGGGTCCGCATCTTCACGGCCTGGCGCATGCCGGTTCGCAGGAGGTCCGCAGGGATCTTCGCCGACGAGATCGTGGTCTTGTCGCCCGTGAGGCCGATCACGATTCCGTCCCACATCGCCTTGCGCGCGGACGCCGGGAGACCGAGACGACGGAACCATTCGTCCGCCGTGATCGCGTCGAGATCCGCCGGGGGGTGGAGCACGTCGCGCATCATCCGCGACTGCGCGAGCGCGGTGCGTACGCGGTCGAGGCCCTCGACGCCGGGAAGATCGCCGAGCGCCGCACGGAGGCCATCGACGCCCCAGAACGACGAGCGCCGCACGGCGCCGCCCGGCATGCGGATCGACATGTGTCCGGGGAATCGGACGTGCTGCCGCGTGCCGACGCTCTCGAGGTAGCGGAAGAGGTTCTCGTAGCCGCTCGCGAAGACGTGCTGGCCGTTGTCGGGTACGTCGTCGACCGCGGCGAGCGGGATCGAGACCGTGCGGCCTCCGAGCGCGCCGCCGCGCTCGAGGAGGGTGACGCGATGCCCCTTCTCCGAGAGCCAGACGGCCGAGGCCAGGCCCGAGAGTCCGCCACCGACGACGACGCAGTGCATGAGCATTCCCCTGAGTGCGAGCGAGGGGCATCGTAGGAGTGGCGATCGCGCGTGCCAAGGACGCGGAGGGAGGCGTGCCGCTCGGCGTGGCGTCAATCGTGTCGCGTTCGCCCGGAAGGGGGAGCGGTCAGCGGGTCGTGCCGGTGGGCCTCGGTTCCTCGCGACCCGAGCCTGTGCTCGTATCCGACGAAGCCCGTCACGAAACCGTACTGCGAGTCGACGCCGCCGCTCTTCGCGGGCGCGTTCCCGACGAGGAGCACGTAGTCCATCCCCACGGAGAGCCATCCGAACGGCGAGCCGCGTGCCCCGAGCGGAATGCGGAGCCCTCCGCTGACGATCGGTCCGAAACCGGTGAACGGGACGCGCGGGAGCGGCGTCGGATCGTCCGCGCGCACGAGCACGAGCGTGTTCTTCGTGACAGGTGCGCTCGCGAAGAATTGCCCTGACAGGAAGGGCACGACGTAGGCATTCTCGTAGCCGACGGTGAAGCCGACATCAGCCGCGACGTAGCCGCCCGCGGCCGAGCCGCCGCCTCCGGCGCCCGCGTGGAGGGCGAGGATGCGGCGCACCGTCTCGTGGTGGAGGAAGAGGCGAGCGGCGTAGACGCCGCGATGCGGCGGGTTCGCGTACTGATCGCCGAGCAGGACGGCGGCCGTGAGACGCGCGCCGACGTCGAGCCGTTCGCCGACGCCGTGCCGTGCGGAGACCTCGGCCGCGACGAGGCCCGGCCCGAAGACGGATCCGCCGCCTTCGACGTTCGCTGCGAGGGTCGTCTCGCCTTCGCCGAGCGAGGCCGGAGAGAGATGGTGACCGAGCGTCGCGGGGGGCGAGGGGAGCGTCTCGGCGCAGGCGGCGAGCGCGAGGGAGGCGAGGGTGACGTACGAGAGCGCACGCAGACCGTGATGACTCGCCATCGTCTCGAAACCCTTCGGTGCGCGCTGCACGGTGCGTGACTCGGCGGCCCGGGGACGAGCGCGGATCCTCCCCGTCGACGGCTCTACCTCTTCACTCTTCCCTCGCAGGCGACGAGCAGCGCGCCGCGCAGCGCGGAGCCGGTGAACGGCTTCGCGAGGAAGACGCCGCCGGCATCCGTGAGCTGAGCGATCCGCTCGAGGCTCGGGCTGAACCCCGAGATGAGGAGCAGCGCGCAAGACGCCTGCGTCGCCAGGAGCTCGTCCACGTAGGACAACGTCGAGTCCGAGCCGAGCGAGACGTCGGTGACGAGGACGTCCACACGCACCCCCTCCGTCTTCGCGTGCTGCAGCGCGGCCGAGCCGTCGCGCGCCTCGACCACACGATGTCCGAGATCCACCAGCATCCGCGCGACACTCTCCCTCACGGGGTCGTCGTCGTCGACGAGCAGCACACGCAGGGAGGTCGGGCTCGCCGGGATCGCCGTCACCGGGGTGGAGACCTGCTCGGTCGCCGTGGGAGCGGACGCTCGCGGTAGGTAGACTCGGAACGTCGCCCCTTCGCCCGGGCTCGATTTGACCTCGGCGGTTCCTCCGAGCTGCCCCGCGATGCCGATCACGGTGGCGAGCCCGAGCCCCGTCCCTTGCCCTTGGGCCTTCGTGGTGAAGAAGGGCTCGAACACACGGGACTTCACCTCGGCCGACATCCCGGGGCCGTCGTCGGCCACCTCGATGGTCGCGAAGGTCCCTGCCGGCAAGGGAGGCACTTCGCGATCGTCGAGCGCCCGATCCACCACCCGAACCGAGACTCGGCCCTTCTTCGACATGGCGTCGCAGGCGTTCGAGACGAGATTGAGGACGATCTGCTCGACCTGCACCGGGCTCGCGTCGACGTCGATCGTGCTCCCGACCGTCGTGACTTCGAGCAGGACCTCGGGTCCACAGATGCGCTCGAGGATCGGCTTCAGCTCCTGGACCGCGGAGGCAACGCGGGTGCGACCGCGCGGGACCACCTGACGGCGCGCGAACGTGAGGAGCTGCGACGTCAATGCGGCGGCGCGCTCCGCGGCGGACTCCATGGTTCGCACGTCGCGAAGGGCGACGTGCTCGGCGGGCAGCTTCCGCTCGATCAACTCGGCGCACATGCGGATGACGTGGAGCAGGTTGTTGAAGTCGTGCGCCACGCCGCCGGCGAGTCGGCCCAACGACTCCATGCGTCGAGTGGACTCCAGCGCATCGGTCAGGCGGCGGGCCTCCGTCACGTCGCGCGCCGAGAGCACGACGCAGCGGCCGAAGACGGGGTCGTCGGCTCGTGCCATGCGGATGTGGAACCAGACAGGAGCCGAGTCTCCGCGGGCGATCGGCACCTCGGCGTCGGCGGGGCCCTCGTCGATCGCCTGGGAGAAGAGAGATCCGAGTCGTTCGGCATCGGTCGGCGCGAGGGGGAGCGTCCGAAGGGGAGATCCCACGAGCGTGCTCCGTTCGATCCCGAGCACCCGATCGTGGGATGGGCTCGCGTAGAGGAATCGTCCCTCGGCATCCAGGACGCTCACGAGGTCGTCCACGTGATCGGCCACGATGCGGTAGCGCGAGAGCGCAGCGTCGGCACGCTCGGCCTCCTCTCTCCGTCGACGCTGCTCCTCGGCGCGCGAGCGGAGCGAGTCGTCCGCGGAACGCGCGATCACCGTCGCGACGACCCACATCAGGCAGAGGAACATCAGGGACGGTGCGAAATGGGTCACCGTGTCCCCCTCGCCGAACGCGTGAGAGATCAGCGCCTCGGCCGCGAAGGCACCCAGGCTCGCGATCCCCGCCCACACGAGCCGTGACGAGGGCAGTGCGGCCGCCGCGATCAGCGGGACGACGCCGGTGAAGTAGCCGATAGACCACGCGGGGGTCGGGACGACGGCGTAGAGGACGGTGACGTGCTGGACGAGGAGAGCCGCCACGAGCAGCTCGCCCCCACCACGCATGGCAGGGCGCCGCGACGCCCACCACGCGAGCGCGTAGCCCACCGCCCCGAGAGCCTCGGCGACCGATGCGCCGCGGGGTGCGCCGCTGATCGGGATGATCGAGAGCGCAGTCAACACGCTGAGGACGCCGAAGAACGCCGCCATGCGGGCCACGACCTCGCGCCGTCGCCGCTCGTCCTCCAGGATGGCGTCTTCGTCCCTGGCGGCAGACGCCTCCAGGAGCTCGATGCGGGAATCCAGGGGGTTCGGCTCGGTGCGGTCGGCCATGGCTACGAGCCGTCCGGGGAGGACGTCCCCGCGGTTCGAGGGCCCGTGGGCGGGGGAGGCGCGTCGATTCCAGCGCGCCGGAGCATGTCGACGAGCACGGTCGACGCTTCGTCGACGTCGAACCCGTCGGCCGCGCGTAGCCAGCGCAGCGCGCTCGGGTAGTCGTCGATCGCGAAGGCGGCCGCGTGGAGCCGTGTGAGCCAGCCGAGGGCGGTGATGGCGGCTCGGTACAGCACCGAATCCGTGAGCAGAGCGGCCCGCAGAATCTCCGGATGCCCTCGCTCGTTGATGATCGCGGCCATCCGATGGCGTTGCTTGGCGTTCGGTACGGTGTGGAGGAAGAGCGACAGCGACAGGGTCGTCGGATCGGATCCGGCCGCGTCGAGCGTCCCGTTCATGTACTCCTCGATCGCCGCATCCGAGAGGGACTTCGCGACGCACACGTTGATCGAGAGCGCGTCGATCCGTGCGTAGGAATGACCCTCGAATTCGAGACGGTAGTTCGCCATGGAGAGCCCGTGCCGCCGTCGCGTCGACGGCCGCATCGAGGCGAGGATATCCCCGATGGCCTGACCAGGCGAAGGGGGCCTCGGCCGTGGCCGGACGAATCGCGGTACCGTCGAGCGCCTACGGCGAGAGCTCCCGCGCGCTCCACCGATCGTTCTCGAGCGCGACCATCCGCAGCGCTTTTCGATCCATGCGGTCGAGCGCTGCGAAGAGCTCGGTTCGATCGGGGGCGACCCGCTCCCGCAAGACGTCCATCGTCACGCAGCCCAGCGGGATGGTCCCCGCGGGGCTCGAAACGATCACCACCACGGAGTCCGTGACGTGCGGGCTCCGCTCGGCGAGGGCGCGGTGTTGCTCGCGGGCCCATTCGACGTGCGCGTCCAGGAGGGCGGTCAGGCGTGCGTCGACGTCGTCGTTCGGCATGGGGGGGAGGGTAACGCGGTCTTGGGTCGTGCGAGGCGAAAGTCCTCGCCCCGCACGCGGGCCAGGTGCAGCAGGCGCCTGCGTACCGACGCACCGACGTTCCTGGATTCGGTCGTCTTCACACGAGAGCTTCGATGTACGGGAGCATGAACGCTCGTGATGCCGGGCCTGCGCTCATGCTCCGCCGCCGAGTGGAGTAGACTCTCCGGACCATGCCCCCGAGCTCCCGACGTGACGTCGTCCTCGTCGCCGGCGCGTCCGGATTCGTCGGTCGTGCCCTCGGCCGAGCGCTTTCGGAACGCTACGAGCCCGTCGGACTCTCGCGGCGCGAGCGCCCTGCCTCGGACGGATACGCTCGCTTCGTCCAATGCGACCTGCTCTCGCTCGAGGACACCGCGCGCGCGCTCGAGGGGGCGCGGTACGCCGTCTACCTCGTCCACAGCATGCTCCCGACGTCGAGGCTGACGCAGGCCTCCTTCGAAGACCTCGACCTGCTCTGCGCCGACAACTTCGCGCGCGCGGCCGCGCGGGCCGGCGTGGAGCGCATCGTGTACCTCGGCGGTCTGATCCCGGAGGGTGGCACGGCGCTGTCGGAGCACCTCGAGAGCCGCCTCGAGGTCGAGCGCGTCCTCGGAGGGCGAGGCGTGCCCACCACGGTGATCCGCGCCGGGATCGTCCTCGGCGCCGAGGGGTCCTCGTATCAGATCGTGTCGCGCCTCGTACGCCGACTCCCGTTCATGATCTGTCCGGCCTGGACGCGCACGAAGACGCAGCCCGTGGCGCTCGCCGACGTCGTCTCTCTCGTGACCTTCGCCCTGCGCGACGAGCGGACGCGAGGCCGTGTGTTCGACGTCGGGGTGCCCGAGGTCGTGACGTACCTCGAGATCATGCAGCGCTATGCCGCCGCGATCGGGCTCCATCGTGCGTTCGTGCCCGTGTGGCTCTTCTCGCCAGGCCTCTCCCGTCTCTGGCTCTCCCTGGTCACGGGGGCCCCACGGGCGCTCGCCGCGCCCCTCGTCGAGAGCCTCCGTCACGAGATGACCGCGCGCGACGCGGAGCTCGCGGCGCTCGCGGGGATGACGCCCACGAGCTTCGACGACGCGCTCGCGAAGGCGGTCGCGGAGGAACGCGCGTTGACCGTCGACCCGTTCGGCTCGTCCACGACGGGGACGAACGGCGGACCGTCCACCGTCGTGAGCATCCAGCGAGCGAGCCTCGCTCGGGGAAGGGACGCGGCCTGGGCCGCGCGGGAGTACCCCGCCTGGCTGTCGCGGGCGCTCGGATGGCTCCTCCGCGTCCGCGTCGACGACGAGGGCACGATGCGCTTCCGCTTGCGTCTCGGCGGTCTCGAGCTCCTCGTGCTCTCGCCCGTGCCCGAGTCGAGCTCGAGCGACCGAGCCCTCTACCGTGTCGTCGGCGGCGCCCTCGCGAAGCCGCATCAGTCCGGGACGCTCGAGTTCCGGACCGCGAAGGACGACGGCACCCTCCTCACGATCGTACGCGACTTCGAGCCGAGCCTTCCGTGGTGGATCTACCGGGGCACCCAGTCGATCGTGCACGAGCTCATCATGCGCGCGTTCGGCCGCGCGCTCCGCCACGCTCCGCCCGGCCCGGAAGAACGCTCGGAACGGCGCGACGCGCTCGACGCTCGATCCCCGGACGACTGACGCTTCGGCTCGGCGCGGGCCCCCGAACGGAGCCTCACGCGTTCCGAGACCTAGTCGGTCGCGACGATCGGGATCCGCACGCCGAGGGAATCGGGTCCACGATGTGGAGAGCCCGACCCGAGATCCGAGATGGAAGAAAGGCCCGAGGCTCACACCCCGGGCCCTCTCCCTCTCACGCCCCGTCGATCAGACGTTCTCGAGCACGAGCGCGATGCCCTGACCGCCGCCGATGCAGGCCGAGCCGACCGAGATCGACTTGCCGAGCGCCTTCATCGTGTAGATGAGGTTCGCGGTGATGCGCGCGCCCGAGGCCGCGAGCGGGTGACCGAGCGCGATGGCGCCGCCGTTCACGTTCGACTTGTCGTCCGGGAGGCCGAGCTCCTTCTGGACGGCGAGCCACTGCGCGGCGAAGGCCTCGTTCACGTCGAAGAGGTCGACCTTGTCCATCGCGACGCCGGCGCGATCGAGCGCCGAGCGGATCGCGGGCGCGGGACCGATGCCCATGATCGAGGGCTCGACGCCCGCGACGCCCCACTGGAGCAGGCGCGCGAGCGGCTTGAGGCCGCGCGACTTCGCCCACTCGGCGTCGACGACGACGAGCATGCCCGCGCCGTCGCAGATGCCGGAGGCGTTCGCCGCCGTGACCACGCCGTCCTTCTTGAAGATCGCGGGGAGCTTCCCGAGCGTCTCCATCGTCGACTGCGGACGCGGATGCTCGTCCTTCGCGACGCTGACGACGTTCTTGCCCTGCTTCACCTCGAGCGCGACGATCTCGTCCGTGAACCGGCCGGCCTCGTGGGCCGCGGCCCAGCGCTGCTGCGAGCGGATCGCGAAGCGGTCCACGTCCTCGCGCGAGATGCCGTACTTCACCGCGAGGTTCTCGGCGGTGATCGCCATCGGCGACTGGCAGAACGAGTCGACGAGGCCGTCGGCGAGCGAGTCGATCAGCTTGGGCGGCTTGCCGTACTTCGCACCGTCGCGCAGGCCGTACATCACGTGCGGCGCCTGCGTCATGTTCTCGGTGCCGCCGGCGAGCACCGCCTTGGCGTCGCCGACGAGGATGTGGTGCGCCGCCTGGATCACGGCCTCGAAGCCCGAGCCGCAGAGGCGGTTGATGGTGACCGCCGGGACCTCGATCGGCAGGCCGCACTTCAGACCGACGTGACGCGCCAGGTAGATCGCGTCGACCGAGGTCTGCTGCACGTTGCCGACGATGACGTGGTCGAGTTCCTTCGGGTCGACGCCGCTCTGCGCGATCGCCGCCTTGCCCGCGTGGGCCGCGAGGTCGGTCGCCGAGATGTCCTTCAGGAGACCGGACATCGCACCGAAGGCGGTGCGCTTGGCACCGACGATCCAGATTTCCTTGGCGAGCTTCTTCATCTTCTCCTCCGGGCGAAAGGCGCCCTCGGCCTCTTCAGATCACCTCGGCGTACGCGTTCGTGAACACGTATTCGTCGGGCTTGGAGTCTAGCGCGGCGCGGAGGACGATCCGCCCGTCCGTGCGCCATCCGGTGACGATCAGCGTCTCGCCGGGGGTCACGGGCTTGCGGAATTGACCCGTAAGGGTCTTGAGGCGGGTCGGATCGCCGCCGCAGGCATGCTCGAGGACCGCCCGGCCGACGATCCCGTAGGTGCAGAGCCCGTGGAGGATCGGGAGCTCGAAGCCGACCTCCTTCGCGAGGTCCGGATCCGCGTGGAGCGGGTTCAGGTCGCCCGAGAGACGGTAGAGCAGCGCCTGCTCGTTCGTCGTCGACTCGCGGACCTCGAAGAGGGGCTCGCCCTCGGGGACCTTGATCTTCTCCTCGGCGGGCGGGCGCTCGCCGCCGAAGTTGCCGTCGAAGCGGTAGAGCACGCCCCACTCCGTCTCGGCGACGAGCTCGTCCGACTCGTCGCGCGTCTCGGTCGAGAACACGACCTGGCCGAAGCGCTTCATGTCGTAGATGCCCGCGACCTTGCCGACGCTCGTCAGCGTGCCCTCGGGCGCGAAGGGCTTGTGCAGGCGGATCGTCTGCTTCGCGTGGACCACGCCCTTGTAGTCGCCGCCCACCATGTGGAAGAGCTTCTCGAGGCAGGGGTAGGGCGGGATCACCGCGTAGGTCGGCAGGACGCGCGGGCCGTGCTTCTCGTAGAGGAAGGGCAGCTCGCGATCGCGCTTCGCGCCGACGCCGAGGGCGTAGAGGGCGACGTCCTTCCAAGAGTAGCGGTGGACGACGGGTTCGGTGGTCTTTCCGACGGATGCAGGGTCGAGCGCCATGGGGGTCTCCGGGTGCGGGGACGCTAGCAGGCGGAGCCCTTTGCGACGAGGACGTGACGCGGAGCGGATGCCTTCGCCCCGAGGGGTCACGCGAGGCCCCGAGACCGGCTAGAATGGCGCACGGATGCGCCTCGTCGCTCTCGCCTACGCGCTCGCGGCCCTGGTCTTCGTGGCCCTCGCGGACACGGGGCACCTCGCGATCCTGCTCTGGAAGATCGAGACGTTCGTCCCCCACGGGGATTGGCTCGTGCACTTCCTCGTCGTGGGCCTCTTCGCCTTCGTGCTGAGCTTCGCGCTCGAAGGCCGGAGGGTGCGTGTGCTCGCCGTCGAGCCCTCGCTCGGCGCCGTGCTCACCTGCCTCCTCGCGACCGGCGAGGAGCTCCTCCAGGGCCTCAGCCCCTATCGCACCCTCACGCTGCACGATCTCGTGATGAACGTCCTCGGCGCCGTCGTCCTCGGGACGCTCGGCACTCGGCTCGCCGAGCGACGCCGCACTTCGCCCGCCACCCCGAACGTCGAGCTCGCCTCGGATCCCCCATGACCCCTCCTCGTCTCCTCCTCGCTTCCGCGATCGCCCTCGTCCTCGCCGGCTGCGGCGCGCATGCTCCGGGAATGGGCAACGCCTCGACGCCGAATGCCGACGGGAGCTACCGCGTGCTCAGCGACGTCTCGACGGCGAGCGGAGGCGAGCTGCTCCACCTGCGTCCGCGCGGTGGCGTGCTCTCCGCGGAGCGCACGACCTCGGGCGGGACGCCCACGGCCGGCGGCGTCGCGATCGCGCAAGGCGAGCGGCTCTACCTCGCGCTCGGTCCGCGCGCGGCCTCGGTCGATCTGATCGTGCTCCAGCGCGTCGACGCGGGCGTGGTCGGGACCTGGGCCTATGGCGCGCGCGGGGGCGCGGGCACCGAGGCCTGGAGCGGTACGGTGTCCGACGCGGACCCCTTCGTCGGCACCTTCGAGACGAACGGCGTCGACGCCGAGAGCCACGAGGCCTACGCGGGCACCGTCACGGTCACGCGCGAGGGCGACCTCTACCGCGTCCATTGGGTCACGGGCGAGATCGTCTGCGAGGGCACGGGCTTCGTCGACGACGACGTCCTCGTCGTCGTCGGACGCGGCGACCCGGACACGCAGGGCTCGCCGTCGTTCGCCGCCGGCGACGTCGGGGTCGCGGCCTACCGTCGCGAGGGGACGCGCTACCTCGGGACCTTCCTGCTCGTGCGGGCGAACGGGGCGTACGATCGCGGGAGCGAGGAGCTCACGCCCGAGCGGTGAAGGTCATCGCGTGCGCGCGCGTCGACGACCCGGGGGGGCCACCGCCATCGCGGGCCGCAGCTCCGCTTCGGTCCGATCGCGGATGCGAAGCACTCCGTTCAGCACTCCGACGTAGGCCGTCCCGTCGGGCGCGATCGCGATCTCGGCCCAGTGGTTGTCGTAGCGGAGGCCCGTGCCCGTGAGCACGCGGTAGACCGTGCGTCCGGTCTCGAAGTCGATCGCGGTGAAGTAGTAGGCGTCTCCGTCGTGCGGCGCGCCTTCGAGCTTCGTGTAGGCGTAGATCAGGCCCGAGGCGATCGAGAGCTTCGGGACGACCGTCTGCGAGATCTCGTGACTCACCCAGACGACATCGCAGCCGGACTCGTCCGCGCGGACGTCGATGCGCGCGATGCCGGGCTCGGTCGTGCGCCCGTGGCGCATCGTCATGAAGATGTCGTAGCCGTAGTTGTTCTCGACCACGAGCGAGCGGCCGACGCCGATCATCGTGTTCTCGGTCGCGCTCCGGCCGGGCTCGAAGACCGGGACGCGGCAGACGAGTCGATTCCCTTCTTCTCCCCGTCGCCGGTAGACGAGGACGTTCATGCGGGGCTCGGCGTTGTCGGCGATCGCGACGTAGTCCTCGCCGAGGAGCGTCGGGCTCGTGCCCGAGCCTTGGTTGATCTGGCCGAGCTTGCGACGCGTGCCCCGGTCGTAGGGCTCGCGCCATGCGGTGTGCACCGCCGTGCCCTGGGCCGCGTCGAGGCGGTAGAGCGCGTGATCGGTGACGACGTAGACCCCGTCCTCCGCGATGCTCAGCGAGTTCTCGATCTCCTCGCCACGGAGCTTCGTCGAATGGACGATGTGATCCGGCGTGACGAAGCCCACGGTCCCGTAGCGGCCGACGAACCAGACGTTGCCGTCGTGGTCGGGCATCACGGCCGAGATCTTGTCGAGCGAGCCGTCCCTCCGTCGCAGCGCTTCCTGGAGCGAGGTGCGCTCTTCGCGGACGAAGCGCGGGGCGGTCCCGGTCTCGTCGAGCGCGTAGGTGTCGAGGTTCCCCTCGGAGGTCCCGATCACGGCGCGGTCGCGATGGTCGAGGTAGAAGTAGACGCCCCCGGAGGTGTCGTTCGTCGCCGTGCGGATGCGGAGGCGGGCGGTGTTGCGGGTGGGGAGCGGCGTGCGCGCGAGCACGGCGAGGGACTGCGGATCGAGCAGGAGCAGCGAGGGCTTCCGTCCGCGCATGCAGACGGTGACGATGCGGCCCTGCCGGTCGAAGTTCACGGTCGGGCACTCGCCGCCGACGAAGCCCATCGCGCGCGACAGCACCTCGGGATGGTGGCCCTCGGGGCCGGCCCAGGGGTAGGTGTTCGAGGTGTAGGCGTCGCCGTGCATGCAGCTCGCGCCGTTCTCCGCCATGAACGGATGCGGCGGCACGGGAGCGGCGGGGATCGGCTCGGGATCGAGGGAGGCGTGCGTCTCGCTCGGCACGAGCGCGACGAGGCGCTCGTCCCTCGGAATGGGACGCGTCACCGAGCCAGGGGCCATGTGCGAGCAGGCCGAGAGCAGGAGCGCCGCGAGCGCGACGAGGGGCGCGCGCCGTGGCGTCTTCGACGGAATGGGATGACCGAGCGCGCGCATGCGCACCTCCTTTCGCGTCCGGTCAGGATAGGGAGCACAGGAGGGTGTGGAAAGGGCGCTGCGTACGATCGTTCGCATCGTGACGACATCGTCATCGGCGGCGACATGTGGGCTGGCCCGATCGGTGGATGCGGCCGCGACTCCGTCGGGCGGCGGATCCTCCGTGCCGCCGTCGGATGTGTCCTATCCACGCCCATGGAGGTTGTCATCGCCGACGCGCCGTCGTACCGTCCGAGGCCATGAAGCCCATCGCTCGAGCCTGGTCGATCCTCCTCGTCGCCTCTTCGTTCTTCGGCGGCTGCACGCCCAAGTCGACGAGCCCGCCGACCGTCGTCGCCGCGGCTCCGTCGGCCGATCCGGTCGGCGTGAAGCCCGTCGTGGACGAGGATGGACGCACCTACCAGATCCAGCAGGGACGCGTGGGCGATCCCTCGGTGCTCGGTTGCGCCGACGGGCAGCGCGAGGCGTTCGTCGACGATGCGCGCTTCCCGTCGATCGCCGGTTGCGCCGGTCGATGGGCAGGATCCGTGAGCCTGCGGACGCCGGCCTCGGGGGCCGGGTGTGGCGACGACGGCGCGGACTGCGGCTCGCCCGCCGACGTCTGCGCTCCCGGTTGGCACCTCTGCGGCTCGGACGGCTCGCTCGCCGAGCTCCGCGCCATCGCGCCGACCGACTGCGAGAACGCCGGCGGTGGTCGGTTCGCGGCGGCCGTCTCGCACTGCCGCACGCAGGACGGCTGCGAGTACGACGACTCCGCGTCGGCGCGCTACTCGTGCTTCGAGTCCGGCTGGTGCTCGGAGCCCGTGTGCTGCGGCACGGATTGCGGCGAGCTCGGGATGTGCACGGGCGGCGTGTGGGCCGACCGCACGCACATCCCGATGGGTCAGGACCACGGCTGCGGCTCGATGGTGAGCAGCCGCGCCGGCGGCCTTCTCTGCTGCCGCTGAGCGGCAGGGGGCCCCGTCGAAGCCCCACCTCCGGCCTTGTGTCGGAGTCGACGTCCGTGTCATCGATCGACGGGAGATGGCCCTCCACGACGCTCTACGTCGCCTGCTGCTCGCGTTCTCCTTCGCGCTCGCGTTGGCGAGCCCCGTCTTCGCCCAGCACACCGGGGGAAGCTTCGGCGGCGGCAGCTTCGGAGGCAGCCATTCCTCCGGCGGAAGCCATTCCTACGGAGGGAGCCATTCCTACGGAGGGAGCAGCTCGTACGGCAGCCACTCGAGCGGGGGAAGCTCGGGTGGAAGCCCGTGGTGCTTGTTCCTCTTCGTCGCGTGGACGGTCGGCATCCTCGTCGTCGGGAAGGCGCTCGACAACCAAGGGAGGCGCCCGGACGGTTCGTCCAGCGTCGGTCCGGGAGGTCGGGTCGACGTCTCCTCGATCATGATCGCCCTCGACTGGAACGCGCGAGCGGAGCTCCAGTCCCGCCTCGACCAGCTCGCGCGCAGCGGCAAGACGGATGCGCCGCTCGGGCTCGCGTTCCTCCTCCACGAGACGATCATCGCCTTGCGACGCAACGAGACGAGCTGGCTCTACGCGGGCGCGGTGAACGCGCTTCCGACCTCCGAGTCGGAGGCCGAGACCACCTTCCGGCGCGTCGCCCAGGAGGCAAGATCGCGCTTCCGCGTGGAGACGATCCGGGCCGTCGACGGCGCGACGCTCGAAGCGGAGGCGCCGGAGATTCGGGCGCGTGCCGAGGAGGGAGCCGGTGTCGTCGTCGTGACGATCGTCGTCGCGGCGCGCCAGGAGATCCCCGACATCGCCAAGGCGACCGACGCGAACCAGCTGCGCGATCTGATGCGCGCGATCGGTGCGCTCCCGGCGCACTCGGTCGTCGCGCTCGAGGTCATATGGTCTCCCTCGGTCGAGACCGATCGGATGAGCACCGCCGAGCTCGAGGTGCTCTATCCCGAGCTCCGGCGCATCGAGGAGCACACGATCGGCGGCCGCGTCTTCTGCGGCTACTGCGGCTCGCCCTTCGCCCAGGAGCTCTCGCGTTGTCCGCACTGCGGAGGTCCGGCGGCGGACGCGCGGCCGCGGAGCGGGTGAGGAGCAAGCCCCTCGCCCGCCCTCAGCTCCCGAGCACCGCCCGCACGCGCTCGAGGATCCCCTTCACGCCCCGGCCGCCCGCGAAGACGAGGGACCGGCGCGTGCCGACGGCGAAGGTCACGATCCAGTCGGCCCCGTGATCGTAGAGACGAGCCGCGCGCGACCCTCCGGCCATCCCGTCGCGTCCGGCGGCGGACGGATCGTGGAAGTCGTAGGTGACGAGCTCGAGGCCTCGGACGGCCGGGGCGTCTCCCCACGCGTGCGTATCCGCATCCCAGAAGCGGAATCCCCACGTCGTCTCGAGAGGGCCGGGGACCTCGTCGAATTCGATCTCGAAGCGCTCGACGGAGCCCGCGCCGGAGCGCGCGTTCCAGTCGAACGGGCCCGGCGCCGCGCCGAAGAGCTCGAGGCAGAGGCGCGACAGATCCTTCTCGTCGAAGAATCGGTCGGCCATGCGATGGCATTCGAGGCCGAGCGCCTTCATCTCCGCGCGGACGGTGCGCGGCGGCGCGCGGAGGTAGGAACGGAAGCGGAGCATCGAGGGCATGGCGGAGATCCTCGCACCCGGGATCGCGCCGATCGGCTCCGCCGGATGCGAGAACCGTCACGGTACGCGGATCGCAGGCGGGCATGAAGGGGCCCGTGGCCCTTCCTCGATTCCGCCTTCTCTCTTGGCGAACCCCCACCCCATGCGTATCGAAAGGGCATGCGTTCGCGCTGGCACGCGGGTGGGTGGGTGTTCGTCTCGGCCGTCGCGCTCGCGGCCTGGGTGGCCGCGAGTCGGGCCGACGATCGGAGGAGCGAGCTCGTCTCGCCCGACCTCCCCGAGCGGGGCGAACGTCTCCATCCCGCGGTCCACGTCCGCAGCCTCTCGCTCCTCGCGGGAGGGACCGTGAGGCTCGCCCTCGCGGGCGGCCGGATCGGGACCGTGCATCTCTCGAGCGACGACGGTCGGACCTTCGCCCCGGCGCCTCGGGATCCGAACCCCGACAGCCTGCCCGTCGAGGGAGGAGCCGCCGGGCCCCTGTACGTCGACCCCTCCGGCTCGATCCGTCGCGAGGGGCAGGCCGGCTCCGTGCTCCGAGGCATGGGAGCCCTCACGGCGGCGGTCCACCTCGGCGGAGGCCGCTTCGCCGCGGCCAGCTTCGGTCGAGGCGTCCTCGTCTCGAACGAGGGAGCGTCTCGATGGGAGCCGAGGAACCAGGGCCTCCCGAACCTCCTCGTGACCTCGCTCGCGGTCACGCCCGGCGGAGAGCTCCTCGCCGGGACGTTCGGGGGCGGCGTGTATCGGGCGCCGATCGGCACCCTCGCGTGGCGACCGTCGTCGACGGGCCTCGAGGAGCGCGAGATCCAGGCGCTCGCGGCGGCGGACTCGGGCGTCGTGCTCGCGGGGACCTCGGCGGGCCTCTTCGTCTCGCAGGATCGCGGGAGCAGGTGGGCGCGCGCGAGCGCCCCTCTCGCGCGCGAGAACGTCGAGGCCGTGGCGATCACGGAGCGTGGGACCTGGCTCGTCGGCACCTGGGGCGACGGTCTCCGTCGCTCGACGGATCGGGGGCGGACCTGGCCTCTCGTCTTCCTCGGCGAGGATCCGCGTCGCCTCACGGCCTTCGCGCTCGGGCCCGACTCCTCGATCCACCTCGGCACCGTGGACGGCTCCGTGTTCCGGCGCGGACCGACGGATGCGGCATTCGTCGAAGTGGGACCGTTCGCGGCGGAGACCTCCATCGAGCAGCTCGCGATCGCTCCGGACGGGGCCGTCTACGCGCTCGTGGCCTACGGGCTCCTCCGTTGGGATCCGGGAACGCAGGGCGTCACGCGCATCGCGCCTCCCGGACGGCCGAGCGACCTCCGCGGCCTCGCCGTCGGTGCGGACGGGCGGCTCCTCGTCGCCGAATACGGCGCATCCTCGGGCCCGGGAGGTTACGTCTCCCGCAATCGAGGCGTCGCGTTCGAGCGGCTCGCGTCGCCGTGCTTCGGCCACCTCGGGGGCGGCGGCCTGCGCGGCGATCCCACGGGGCATCGCATGGTCTGGTCGTGCGAGTGCGCGTCGGACGACGGTGGAGCCAGCTTCCGCCACCTCTCGCAGCATCTCCCGGGTGGGCTCGACCTGGGCCTCCCGGCCTCTTGGTTCTGCCTCTCCGTTCCAGGGGAGCGGGCGAGCGTCGTGTTCGGCTCGAACAACACCTCGAGCTACGGCGCCTTCGTGATCGAGCCGGGAAGGGAGCCTCGACGCGCGTACGACGTCGGGAACGCCACGGACCTCCCCCGGTGCGCCGCGATCGCCGCGAACGGGACGCTCTTCTGGTCCTCCTCCGTGGCCTTCTACGCGCTCGCTCCCGGGGCGACGGAGCCGGAGCGCCGCGCCGAGTACCAGCCGACGAGCCCCGACTGCCTCGGCCTCGGGCTCCTCTCGGATGGCTCGATCGTGCGCGCCACGAGCGGAGGCCTCCTCCGATCCGTGGACGAAGGGAGGAGCTTCGCGCCCATGGAGGCGCTTCCTCCCCGCGTGACCCAGGCGGTCGAGGGAGGCTCGCCATGATCGGCCGGACGCAGCGTTGGAAGGAGCTCGTCGCGAGGCTCGCCTCGGTGCTGCTCGTGCTCGGGGCGTCGGGCGCGATCGCGTATCGCCCCGCCCAGGTCCTCCGCGTCTCGACCGTCGACTTCTCCGCGCTCTATCTCGAGCAGCCCGAGATGCAGGCGATCCCGATCGTCGAGCTCGTGAAGCAGGAGGCCCGCCGCGTCGCGTACTCCGTCGAACGAGGCCCGGCGTGGGAGGCCCTCGTCCGGCGCGCCGGCGATGCGACCGCGTCGTCCGAGGAGCGTCTCCCCCTCTACGTATCGAACGACGCGCTCCCGTCTCCGAGAGGCGAGAGGCTCGTGGCCGTCGACGGCAGCGATGGGTCGCGGGTCTACGTGCGGATCGCGCCCGTCGACGCGAGGGTCGCGGCCGCCGGCGGCGCGCCGCTCTCCCTGACGCGTCCGTGGCTCTACCCCGGGATCGCCGCGGCCGTCCTCGCGCTGCTCGCCTACGTCCTGCTCCGCTGGAAGAGGGCCGCGAACGAGGTCGCCTACAAGCGATGGATCCCGCTCACGGCGGATGCGTTCGGCTTCGCGCTCGTCGCGACGGTTGGCGCGCTGGCCTCGCCGGTGCTCCCGAGCGATCCCGTCTCCGCGATCCTCGTCGTGCTCGGCGGCCTCGTCGTCGCGTCGCCGATGTTGCTGATGGGCGCGTTCTTCGCCTGCCAGCGCCTCGTCGTCGTGGACCCGGGCATCCGCTACGTGACCCTCTTCGGCGTCACGGACATCCCGTACGAGCGCATCGTGCAGGCGGGCATCCGACTCGAGACCGGCAACAAGGCCCTCGGCCTCCTCCTGATCGCGCTCGGC
Source organism: Polyangiales bacterium (assembly GCA_046351215.1). Taxonomy (GTDB): domain Bacteria; phylum Myxococcota_A; class Polyangia; order Polyangiales; family Houyiibacteriaceae; genus JAXLYX01. The sequence continues at coordinate 441,128 of JAXLYX010000008.1, forward strand.
GTGACGAACTGCGTCACGGCGATCGCCGGGCTCGCGATCCTCGTCCGGAAGCACGAGCGAGTCGTGATCGTGCGGGACGACGGGAGGACGTTCGGCCTCTGGGTCGCGTCGACCCGGGGCGTCGACGACGTGCTCGTGCCCGCGCTCGTCGCCCGCGGGAAGTGGCTGGGTTGAGGGAGCCCCGCCGGGCTCCCTCGCACCGTCACGCGACGAGCTTCGCCCCGATCGCTTCCTCCGCGAGCTCGTCGTAGCTCATGCGCATGGCGCGCGCGGCCTCGTCCTCGGTGAAGAGGTCGCCCATCAGGTGCTGGGGCACGCCCGCGATGCGGACGGCGGCCTGGCCGAAGAGGGGACCGAGCAAGGGATGCGCGGCGACGTAGCGGACGCCCGTCATGAAGCGCGAGAAGGGACGCGCCGCGACCTCGGGCTTCTGGCCGAGGAGCTGGATGCGCTTGAACGCCTCCTTGATGCGGCGTCCGGTGGGATCGACGCGATCCATCGGCTCGAAGAAGACCGCCATGAGGAAGGGCTTCGCGTAGTACATCATCAGCAGGAAGGCCTTCCAGGCCTGGAGCTCGGCCGCGAGCGAGCGCTTCGGCTGCTTCGCGAGCCAGTCCTGGTACTGCTTCGACGCGTAGAACTCCGTCATGTGGAAGTCGACGGCGATGTGCCTCGACTCGTCACGGTTGATGAGGTCCATCGCGCGCTCCGACATCGTGTCGTGCACGTAGTCGTTCAGCGAGCGGAGCAGGGCGACGTCGAGGATCAGCTCGCCCGTCGTGATGTAGACGTTCGCGATCTCGGCCGAGAAATACCTCACCGCGGCCACGAAGTGCGGCTTGAACTTCACGAGGTCCGGGTTGAGCTCGTACGTCTTGTACTTGTGGACGTCGTAGTAGCGCGCGAGGCGCATCGCGACCTCGGAGTGGCGGATCTCGTCCTCGACGAAGGACTCGAAGATCCCCTTCAGCGTCGGGTCGGTCACGCGCTTCGCCTGCTCCTCGAAGAGAGCGCCGGCGAGCAGCTCGATGCCCGACATGTCGACGAAGTACTGGACGACGGCCATCTCTTCGTCGCGGCTCATGGGGCGCGGCGGCACCGACCAATCGAGATCCTCGGCCTTCCACTGGCCACGCCGGCACATCTCCAGCATCCGTTCGCGGTTCATGGGCTCCTCCTCGAACGGCGGCCGCCTGGGGCCGCCATTTCACACTCTACGGAACACGTTTCGACTGAAAAGGCGTAAGGGGGCACGTAACCGTGCCCCCTTCGAGAGGGGTCAGCCGCCGAGCGGTCCGACGAGGACCTCGGCGAGCTTCGTGCGGTGGTGGGCGCCGTCCCCGAAGAGGAACTGGTTGTGCTGGTTCCGCTTGAAGAAGAGGTGGACGTCGCATTCCCAGGTGAAGCCGATGCCGCCGTGGAGCTGCACCGAACGGCCCGAGCAGAACTGCGCGACGTCGCTCGCCTTGGCCTTCGCCATGCGGGCCGCGACGAGGGCGCGCTGGGGGGTGTGGTCGCAGGCGCAGGCCGCGTCGTAGACGAGCGAGCGCACCATGTCGATGCCGACCATCATGTTGACGATCGGATGCTTCACGGCCTGGAACGAGCCGATCGGCTTGCCGAACTGCTCGCGCACACGGGCGTATTCGGCCGTCGTGCGGAGCTGCCATTCGCAGGTGCCCGCGAGATCCGCCGCGACCAGGACGAGGATCGCGGGGAGCGCCTCGTGGAGGGCGGCGAGGCCCTTCGGAGCCGGGGCGACGACGTCGCTCGCGGGCACGAAGACGCGGTCGAAGCGTACGCGTCCCTGATCGCGGGTGAGATCGACGATGCGATCGCGGGTGACCGAGACACCCTTCGCGTCCTTCGGGACGGCGACGAGCGCGATGCTCCCCTGGTGCCGCACCGAGACGACGAAGAAGTCGGCCTTCGCGGCGTCCTGCACGTAGGCCGCCACGCCCTCGAGGACGAGGCCGTCGCCTTCCGAGCGCGCCTCGACGTCGGTGCGCGAGAGGTCCCAGCTCGCGTGGCGATCGGTGATCGCGAGCGCCGCGGTCGAGCCCTCGGCGATCTTGCCGAGCCAGGCATCGGCCGATTCCGTGCTCGCCCCGCGGAGCGCGTAGGTGGCGAAGAGCGTGGCGACGAGGGGCGAGGGGAAGGCGTGCGCGCCGATCTCCTCGACCACCGCGGCGACCGCGACGGTCTTCGCGCCGGCGCCGCCGCATTCCTCCGGAACCGCGAGCGCGGCGAAGCCGAGCTCGACGATCTTGCTCCATGCGGAGCGATCCCACTCGGGGGTCTCGCCCTTCTCGTAGATCGCGTGGTCGCGGGCCACGAGCGTCCGGAGCTTCTCCACCGAGCCGTGCTCGTCGAGGAAGCGACGCGCCTGATCGCGGAGCATCTTCTCGTCGTCGCCGAAGCCGTAATCCCTGGGCTCTGCCATGGTTCCCCTCACTTCGACTTCGGCAGGTTCAGGACCCGCTCGCCCAGGATGTTGCGCTGGATCTCGTTCGTGCCCGCGGCGATCGTCATGCCGTACGAGTTCATGTAGGCGAGCGGCCAATAGGCCTCGTCCGCCGCGTTCTCGTCGCCGAGGTAGAGGCTCGAGCCGAGGCCCTCGATCTCCATGCCGAGGTGCGCGCAGCTCTGCGCCCACTCGGAGCTCAAGAGCTTCATCTGGAGCGCGACGCGCATCGGATGGTCGTTGAGGCCGGGCACGCGCGCCCGACGGGCGTTCTCGCGGATGCCGACCCCGTCGATCGCGTGGCGCACGAGCGCGTCGCGGATCAGCGGATCGTCCGAGACCTTGCGACCGTCGCGCTCCGTGCGCTTCGCGAGCGCGACGAGACGCTCGACGGTGTCGCCGATCGTGTAGCCGCTGCCCGCCGACTCGGCGGCGCCCCGCTCGTGGAGCAGCGTCGTCATCGCGACGGTCCAGCCCGCGCCGACCTCGTCGAGGCGGAGCGAGTCCGGGATGCGGGCGTCGTCGAAGAGGACCTCGTTGAAGCCAGTCTCGCCCGTGATCTTGATGAGCGGCCGGACCGTCACGCCCGGATGCCCCGCGATCGGGCAGAGGTAGTACGTGAGGCCCTTGTACTTGTCGTCACGGCCCGTGCGCGCGAGGAGGATCATCCAGCTCGCGAAGCGGCCGAGCGTCGTCCAGACCTTGTGGCCGTTGAGGACCCACTCGTCGCCGTCCTTCACGGCGGTCGTCTGCGCGTTCGCGAGGTCGGAGCCCGCGCCCGGCTCCGAGAAGCCCTGGCACCAGATCTCGTCCGCCGAGAGGCAGCCCGGCAGGAAGCGCTTCTTCTGCTCCTCCGTGCCGTGGTGGAGGATCGTCGGCGCGGCCATCGAGAGGCCGATGATGTTCACGAGGAAGGGGACCTTCGCCCGCGTCAGCTCCTGCGCCGCGATGCGCTGGAAGCCCTTGTACCCCGCGCCGCCGTAGGCCTTCGGGTAGTCGCTCCCGACGAGCCCGGCCTCCCAGCACTTGCGCTGCCAGGCCTGGAGCCAGCGGCACTGCTCTTCCGTCATCACCTCGAGCGGCGAGATGGGTAGACGGAAGGAGGGAGCCGCGGGTCTGTTCTCCGCGAGCCAGCGGCGCGCGTACTCGCGGAACTCCTGCTGCTCCGACGATTCTCTGTCCTCGCCCGGCGATGCCATCGGTCCCTCCCTGTCGTTCCCGATCTCGTTGGTGCATCCTTACCGGACTTCCACGCGCCCTAGACCTACACGGCGCCTGTTTCGAACGGAGTTCACCCTTCGGGGTGCAGGTGCTCCGCCTTCCGGGGGATCCGCATGCACGCACCCGTTTCGAGCGCTCCGGACGCACGCGTTCCGCGCCCTCTCCCGCCCGGTCCCAAGGGCCTCCCGTTCTTCGGGAGCCTCTTCGAGCTGCTCGCCGATCCGCTCGGCTTCCTCACGGAGCGGCCGAGGGACTACGGCGACGTCGTGCGCTTCCGGTTCCCGCGGACGACGTACATCGTCGTCAACGATCCCGACGCGATCCACCACGTGATCGTCGATCGCGCGGAGAACTATCCGAAGAGCCGGCAATACGACGGGCTCCGCCTCTTCCTCGGCAACGGCCTCGTCACGAGCGAAGGCGCCTTCTGGCGGCGGCAGCGCAAGCTCGTCCAGCCTGCGTTCCACCCGAAGAAGATCGGCGCGTTCGCACCGGCGATGGTGCGAGCCGGCGAGGTCCTCCTCGCGCGATGGGAGGACCATGCGCGCTCGGGTCGCTCGTTCGACGTCGCCGACGAGATGCAGCGCGTCACCTTCCAGATCGCCGGCGAGACGCTCTTCTCGATCAACCTCGACGACTCGTCGCAGGCGATGGGCAAGGCGATGGCGATCGCCCAGCGCTACGCGAACGACTACGTCACGACGCCGTTCCGCATCCCACGCTCCATTCCCACCAGGAAGAACCGCGAGTTCGATCTCGCCCTCCGCACCCTCGACGGCATCGTCTACCGCATCCTCGAGGAGCGCCGCTCGGGCGACGCGCACGACGATCTGCTCTCGATGCTCGTCCGTGCACGGGACGAGGAGACCGGCGAAGGGATGAGCGCGGAGCAGCTCCGAGACGAGATCGTCACGTTGATCTCCGCGGGACACGAGACGACGGCGAACGGCCTCGCGTGGACGTTCTATCTCCTCGCTCGGAACCCCGACGTCGACGCCCGCCTCGCGCGCGAGGTCCGCGAGGTGCTCGGCGATCGTCCGCCGACGCTCGCCGATCTCCCTCGCATGCCCTACGTGCGCTGGACCTTCGAGGAGGCGATGCGCCTCTATCCACCCGTGTGGGGCTTCGAGCGCGAGGCCCTCGAGGAGGACGAGATCCTCGGCTACCGCATCCCGAAGGGAGCGTCCGTCGGGGTGCTCACCTACGCGCTGCACCGGCATCCGCGCTTCTGGCCGGAGCCCGAGACCTTCGATCCCGAGCGCTTCTCGCCCGAGCGATCGGAGGGCCGCCACCGATACGCCTACCTCCCCTTCGGCGGAGGCCCACGCATCTGCATCGGGAACGGCTTCGCGCTGATGGAGGCCCAGCTCCTGCTCGCGCAGATCGTCCAGCGCTATCGGCTCGAGCTCGATCGTGCGCATCCCGTCGAGATCGAGCCGCTCATCACGCTCCGTCCGAAGCACGGCATCTTCACGAGGCTCGTGGCGCGCTGATCGGCGCGGGCTAGCATGGCCGGATGAAGGCTCCGATCCACCAGCTCGACGCGTTCACCGACCAGCTCTTCCGCGGCAACCCAGCCGCCGTCGTGCGGCTCGACGCCTTCCTTCCGGACGCCGTGCTGCAGGCCTGCGCGGAAGAGAACAACCTCGCCGAGACGGCGTACGTCGTGCCGACGCACGAGCCCACGCGCTTCGGCCTGCGCTGGTTCACGCCCACGGTGGAGATCGCGCTCTGCGGCCACGCGACCCTCGCGACGGCGCACGTGATCTTCGCGAGTGGCGCTCCGGGGAACCTCCTCCGCTTCGACACGAAGAGCGGCGAGCTCCGCGTCGAGCGTCGCCCGGACGGACGGCTCGAGCTCGACTTCCCGAAGCGGACGCTCGCGCCCATCGCGGATCCCGGGCTCGCGCCGATCCTCGGACGCATGCCGACGAGCGTCTTCGATTCGGGCACCAACTACTTCGCCGTCTTCGAGGGCGAGGCCGAGGTCGCGGAGCTCCGTCCCGATTTCCGTGCCCTGCGCGCGATCCCGCGGAACGGCATCGTGGTCACGGCCCCGGGCGATCGGGACGACTTCGTGAGCCGTTACTTCGCCTCGCCGGTCGGTGTCGACGAGGATCCCGTCACGGGCTCCGCGCACACCGAGCTCACGCCCTATTGGGCCGAGCGCCTCGGCCGGACCTCGCTCGTCGCGCGTCAGATCTCGAAGCGCGGAGGCCATCTGCTCTGCCGTCTCGACGGAGACCGTGTGCGCATGGCCGGCTTCGTGACGCCCTACCTCGAGGGGACGATCGAGCTCCCGGACACGGTCTAGCCGCGGCCGTACCCGACGAGGCGATAGACGAGCCGACCCGCGAGCTCGCGGATCGCGGAAGACGCATCCGCGAGGTGGCGCGCGCGCGGGAGCAGGTGCGGGACGCGCTTCGTGGGATCGAAGGAACGGAAGTCGACGGGGAGCATCTCGACGTCGCGTCCGGCGGCGCGGAAGCAATCGCGCGCTCGCTCGACGTGGAAGGCGCTCGTCACGACGAGCAGCTTCCCGAGGCCGCGCCGCTCGGCGAGGCCTAGCGTCTCGACCGCGTTCTCCCGTGTGTTCCGCGAGCGGTCCTCGACGAGGAGGCGCGAGGGATCGATACCGAGGGCGACGAGCTGATCCCGGAGGGCATGGGCCTCGATCACGCGATCCCTCGGATCCGTCCTCCCGCCCGAGAGGATCGCGACGGGCGCACGTCCCTCCCGCAGGAGCTGCGCCGTGACGATCAAGCGCTCGGCGTTCTCGCCGTACGCAGCGGTCCCGGAGTCCTCGGAGACCCAGGGCTCGATCACGCCGCCGAGCAGCACGACGGCGTCGTAGGTCGCTCCCGCGGGGAGCGTCCGAGGCGCGGGCTCGAGAAGACGCCAGAGCGCGTTCGCGACCGGCTCGAGCGAGAAGACGAAGAGCACACCGAGCCCGAGGGCCGGAGCGAATCGCGCCCATCGACCCGTCTTGCGCAAGAGGCCGAACGCCACGAGCCCCATCGCCCAGGCGAGGGGAGAGAGCAGGAGGTCGAGGATCTTCGAGAGCGAGAAGAACACCTCGCCTTCCTACACGAAGACGGCCCCCGCGGCCCATGCGGTGGGCCGTAGGCGACCTACATGTAGGAAACCGCCAGGCGTTCCCGGCGACGATTGCCACCCTCGAGGGTGATCTCCATTGCAATCGGGGAGGGGCTTCTCGTTATCATCCGGCCGACTTCGAAGGGGGATGACGACGATGACGAAGAAGCGTGTGGCCATCGTGGGCGGTGGCGCGGCGGGCTGTTCTCTCCTCTGGTGTCTGACGAGCCAGGACGGGCCGCTCTCGGAGGTGGAAGCGACGCTCTTCCACGACGAATCGGTGGTGGGAGGGCACTCCCACACGATCAACGTCTGGTTCGACTCGAGCGGCACGGGCCACGTGGCCGACGCCTCGACGACCGAGACGGTCTACCCGGTCGACATCGGCGTGCAGTTCGTCTGCCCGACGCTGTATCCGAACCTCTACCTCCAACTGAAGAACGACGTCTTCGAGAACGCGGTCCCGCTCAAGAACCATCCGGCGCTCAAGATCTCGGGCGCGTTCCAGGACGACGTCAACTGGGGCAACTTCCCGGAGTACCAGTCGGGCGCGCAGTTCGGGAATTGCTACGACCCGGCCACGGTCGAGGACGCGGAGCGGTTCCAGCGGGACCTCCACCAGGCGCCCTTCAAGCGCTTCCACGGCAAGGCGATGATCCAGATGACGGTCGGCGAGTACCTCGAGGCCGCCGGCTTCTCGCAGCAGTCGAAGTTCTTCCGCTACCTCCTCGTCCCGTACCTCTCGATCATCAACGGCTACGGAACCACCGACCTCCTCCTCACGACGATCGAGGATCTCTTCCCGATCTTCACGAAGCTCCCGCTGATCCAGGAGAAGGGTCCGTACGCCGCCTTCACCGCGCCCGGCAAGGGCTGGGATCGCTTCGAGAGGGGCGCTCAGCAATGGGTCGAGGTCATGGCGACCTACGCGACCCAGCGCGGCGCGGTCGTGAAGACGAGCACGTACGTCACGGCGGTCACACCGCAGATCGACGGGCGCGTGAAGGTCACCTACAAGCAGCGCGATCCCGGCGGCGGCGCGGACGTCGAGTCGTCGGAGCTCTTCGACAGCGTCGTGCTCACGACCGACATGACGACGAATCGCGAGCTCCTCGGGACCCCCGACAACCGTCTCTACCCGCTCCAGGAGCCGTACATCGGCCCGAGCCAATTCGAGCTGATCCCGGGCATCTGTTACATCCACCAGGACGAGAGCGTCGTCTCCCCGACGCTCCGCGAGGGGCTCGAGGACGGCCAGTTCTGCGGCTACTACGCCTGGGGCTCGTCGCCGACGAATCCGTTCGGCATGCCCTACGATCTCACGAACGCGTACCAGACGTACTTCATGCAGAACATCCTGGGCACGCCGGCGCCCTGCTACGTCTCGATGTACGCGATCGCCGATCATGCGAAGCGTCCCGACCCGGCGAAGACGATCCACGTGAAGACCTGGCGTCACGGCCGCTGGGTCGCGTCGTTCTTCGACGACGCGAAGAAGAACCTGCACGAGATCCAGGGACTCGGGAACGTCTGGTTCGCCGGCAACAACACCACCGTGGATTCGGAGGAGGGTGCGCTGCTCTCGGCGATGATCGTCGCCGAGAAGGTCTCCTCGTACCGGTACCCGAACCCCGTGATCTCGGAGGCGTTCTTCCTCTACAAATACTTCAAGGGCACGATGTTCCCGCGGCAGACGCTCGCGTCGCGCATCGCGTGGGACCTCACGCGCACGCTGCCTTCGTCCTGAGGCCTTGCGAGCGTCCCTTCGCGTGCGCGTGGGGGGACGCTCAGGCGTACCGGCGGAGCCACTCGACGGCGGCGCTCACGCCGGCCACCCACTCGACGTCCTGCCGCGTCGTCTGCGCCATCCAGTCGATCGCTTCGCTCGAGGTCGAGAAGACCTTCCGGGGGAAGGCCTCGCGCTGGACCATGTAGAGGCCCGCGAGGATCGCGCGCATGCCGCTCGCCCAGAAGCCGCTGCCGTCGATGACGGTCGAGTGGCAGAGCACGCCGACGGAATCCTCGACCTGCTTCGCCTTCGCGTACTCGCGGACCTCGGCGCTCGGGACGTCGACGTCCGGTCGCACGAGGTTGATCACGGCGACGCCCTTCGGGAAGCGCGCGAGCACGTCGCGCTTGCCGCTCACCGCGGCATCGAGCGATTCCTTCGAGGCCGGCTTGGTCCACGTGAGGACGTAGGCGTTCTGCCAGGCCGCGTAGTGATAGCCGTCCCCCCGGACGACCGTTCGGATGTCCCTCCCCACCTGCATGCGCGGAGGGTCCACCATCCGCGAGCTGGCCGTCAACCGCCCTTCGGCGCTGTTCTCCTGCTCACGTCGGGCCGGGTTTCTGGGGGTCCCAGACGATGCGGAACCTCGCGTCGGTCGCGTTCATGCTGAGGATCTCGATCGTCGCGTCGGGCGCGCCGCTCGCGCGGTACGCGGCCTGGATCGCTCGCAGGTGGGCCCGGAGCACGAGACGGTCGTAGAGGCTCGGCGGCGTGATCAGGTGGCCGAGGGTGCCGTTCTCGTGGAGCGTCACCTGGTAGTCGACGCCCGTGTGGAAGTTCTGCCAGCGGCGAGTGGCGCCCTGGGCGAGGCGTTGCGGCGAGGCCAGCGACATCAGCACGCGGTAGAGGGGGGACTCGAAGACCTTGCGGCTGAATTCGCCCACCCACTCGAGGAACCGCTCGTCGTCCTTGAAGACCTGATCGGCGATCGCGAGGTAGATGCCGTTGGTGACGACCTCGGGCACCCAGCTGCTCACGGGGACGGGGTCGTCGACGTAGGAGGCGAGCAGCGGGTCGAGCCCCGCGGTGTCGAGCTTGCGCGGCAGGTTCGACAAGGCCTCGCGGTAGAGCGACGCCTTGCTCTCGCATTCCGGGTAGGAGAGGAGGCCTTGGGGTAGGCCCTTCACGTACTTCGAGAGTCGGGGATACGCGAGCGGATCCATCGACTCCGAATCCTAACGGAGAACCGGAACCTTTCGTGCGTGTAACGAAACGTCACCCGTCGGATCGGCCGGCGGCCGGGCGGCCGCTCCCCGCGACGAGCTTCTGGACCTCCTCGGCGAGGGCCTGCGGCGTGAAGGGCTTCGGCAGGAGGCGAGCCCCGGGTGGGAGGGCGTCGCGCGCGCTCGGGAGCCCTGCGGAATAGCCGGAGACGAAGAGGGCCCCGAGGCCCGGGCGGTGGGCCCGGAGCGCCTCGACGAGCTCGGGGCCGCCGCGATCGGGCATGACCACGTCGGTGACGACGAGGTCGATCCGCTGCGCTGCGTCGGCCGCGAGCGCGAGCGCCTGCTCCGGCCCGTCGGCGACGAGCACCTCGTATCCCGCTTCCTCGAGCACGGTGGCGGCGAGATCGCGGACGAGGCTCTCGTCCTCGACGAGCAGCACGGTGCCCGAGCCCCGGGGCACTCCGGGCACCGAAGGTCGATCGACGTCGGCCTCGCGCGCCTCGAGCTCGCGGGGGAGGAAGACCTCGAACGTCGAGCCCTCGCCGACGGAGCTCCTCACCTCGATGTGCCCGCCCGCCTGCCGGGCGATGCCGTAGCAGGTCGAGAGGCCGAGGCCGGTTCCCTTGCCGGGCTCCTTCGTCGTGAAGAAGGGCTCGAAGACGTGGGCGAGGGTGTTGCTCGTCATGCCGACGCCCGTGTCGCTCACCGAGAGCAGCACGTACTCGCCGGGGGTCGCCTCGGCGTGCTCGGCGGCCTCGTCCGTCGTGAGGGAGCGGGAATGCACGCGGATCGTGAGGACGCCGCCACGCGGCATCGCGTCTCGCGCGTTGACGGCGAGGTTCACGATCACCTGTTCGAGCTGCACCGGATCGATGCGGACGAGCATGGGCACGTCGGCGGCTTCGACGACGAGCCGCACGTCCTCGCCGATCAACCGACGGAGGAGGCTCGCCAGGTTCCGCACGAGGGCGCCCACGTCGACGATGCGCGGCTTCGTGGGCTGCTTCCGCGCGAAGGCGAGGAGCTGGCCCGTCACCCCCGCCGCGCGGAGCGCCGCCTCCTCGATGAGGCGCACGTGGGAACGCGCCGTGGTCGAGTCGCCGACCTCGCGCGAGAGCAGCTGGGCGAAGCCGAGGATCGCCGTCAGCAGGTTGTTGAAGTCGTGGGCCACCCCGCCCGCGAGGCGACCGATGCTCTCCATCTTCTGCGAGTGCTGCAGCTGGTCCTCGAGGCGCCGACGATCCGTGACGTCGAGGATCGTGCCCATCATCCGCTCGGGGCTCCCGTCCTCGCGTCGCTTCACGAGGCCGTGGCACTCGAGGAAGCGGAGGTTCCCGTCGGGCCGAAGCATGCGGTGCACCACGGCGAAGTCGCGGAGCCTCCCGGAGACCGAGCCTTCGATCGCCGAGACGACGGAATCCCTGTCCTCGGGGTGGATCCGTCCTGCGAAGTCCTCGAAATCCCGGGGCTGATAGCCCTCCTCGAGGCCGAAGATCCCCCCGACGCGATCGGACCAGTGGATCGAGCCCGTGGCGATGTCCCAGCTCCACGTTCCCATGCGGGCGGCGTCGAGCGCGAGGCGGAGCTCCTCTTCGCGGGCCCGGAGCCGTTCCTCGACGAGGCGTCGTTGCTCGGTCTCGAGCGCGAGCGCCGCGAAGTCGGCGAGCGAGCCGGCGAACGCGATCTCCTCCTCGCTGAACGAACGCGGGCCGCCGACGTGTTCGTGGCAGACGACGCCGATCGAGGAGCCGCCGACCACGATCGGCGCGTCGAGCATCGCGCCGATGCCGAGCGGCGCGAGGTAGTCCTCGGCGAACTCCGAGGTGCGGGGATCGAGCTTCGCATCGGTCGCCGCGACGGCTCGGCTGTGCTCGAGGGCCGCGAAGTACGCCGGATACGACGATCGCTCGATCACCGAGCCCGCGGTATGACGCTCGCCGGCGAGCTCGAAGAGGTCGACGCAGACGAGTCGCTCGCGATCGGGCGAGTAGAGCCAGAGGCTCGTGCGACCGACGCCGAGCGTGCGGGCGGCGACCTCCGCGATCCCGCGGAAGACGTGTGTCCGGTCGTTGCCCGAGAGAAGACCGCTCCGGCTCAGCGCGCCCAGTGCGGCGTTCTGACGACGCAACGCGGCCTCGCGCGTTTCGTCCACCCCCATGGCGACAAGCTACCAGAGACGAGAGGGTGGAAACCATGGCCCCTCGTTCGAGGCCCCGGCGGCTCGGTTGACCGGGCGCCCTTTCTGGGAGATAGGTCGGCTCGTCCGCCGGGCCCACCCCCCCGCGACCCGTCCGAGCGCCATGACCCGACTCCGCAATCGAACCCATGGAACGGGCGAATTCCGCCCCGAGCAGCTCGCTTCGCTCGGCCCCGACTGCGTGATCGAGGCGGGGGTGCTGATCTTCCACCCCGAGAACGTGCACCTCGGCCGGAACGTCTACGTGGGCCATCAGACCATCCTCAAGGGCTACTACAAGAACACCCTCGAGATCGGCGACGAGACCTGGATCGGTCAGCAATGCTTCTTCCACGCGGCGGGCGGTCTCGTGATCGGTCCGCGGGTCGGCATCGGACCCGGCGTGAGGATCCTCACCTCGCAGCACGTCGAGGCCGGCCGCGCGATCCCGATCTTCGAGGCGCCGATCGACTTCGCGCCCGTGCGGATCGAGGAGGGGGCGGATCTCGGCGTCGGCGCGATCGTGATGCCAGGCGTGACGATCGGTCGGGGAGCCCAGATCGGCGCGGGCGCCGTCGTGACGTCGGACGTCCCCGCCTACGCCGTCGCGGCCGGTGTGCCGGCGCGCGTCCTCCGGGAGAGGCCATGAACACCGCGAACCCGCCCTCGCTCTCGCTCGTGCTCTTCGCCTTCGACGAGAGCGAGAACGTCCGTCCCGTCCTCGAGGAGCTCTGCGCCTGGCTCGATGCGAACGAGCCCGACACCGAGCTCGTCTTCGTCGACGACGGCTCGCGCGACGACACGCTCGACGTCGCGCGGCGAGCGCTCGCGGGGCGCCGTGCGAAGTTCGCCCGGCACGAGACGAACCGCGGCATCGGCGCCGCGTTGAAGACCGGCGTGGCCCTCGCGAGCGCCCCCTGGATCACCTTCATGCCGGCGGACGGTCAGATCGAGCCGGACGCGATCGGCGTGCTCCGCGGGGCCGCGGCCGCGGGCGACGTCGACGTCGTCTTCTCCGTCTACGACCACCGCGACGACGGGCTCGATCGCAAGATCCTCTCCTTCGGCGTCCGCGCGCTGATCACGCTCGTGCACGGAGTGCGGCTCTCGAGCGACGGCCCGTATCTCTTCCGCAAGCAGGACTTCGATCCGGAGATCCTGAAGCCGGACACGTTCTTCCTGAACTTCGAGTTCCCGATCCGCATGCTCGCCGCGAAGCGGCCGCATCGCGTCGTCACCGTGCGTTGCCGTCCCCGGATGGCCGGCTTCTCGAAGTCGACCGGCCTGAAGCGGATCTACGGCGTGGGCAAGGATCTCGTGGACCTCCGGGTGCGGAGGTTCCGCGGGCGCTGATCGCTCCGGCGAGCGCCGCTCCGGGGGCTCAGCGCTGCGCCACCTGCCGGAGCTCGACCTTCAGGCCGTCGCTCAGGAGGTCGCTCGGATGCACCACGACCTCGGTGCCGTCGGCGAGGCCCGAGAGGAGCTCGGCGTCGATCCCGTCACCCGGGCCCACGCGCACGGGACGGAGGTGCGCCACGCCGCCCTCGACCGTGAACACGGCCTGTCCGTCGCCGCGCCGGAACACGGAGCTCTCGGGCACGAGGAGCACGCGTAGGCGTTCGGCGACGACGATCCGGGTCTCTACCCGGTAGCCGTCCCCGAGCGCCCGGTACGATGCCGATTCTCCCTCGAGGTCGACGATCACGTTCACGCGCTGCTCCTCGACCCCGAGCGCCGAGATGCGCGTGAACGCGCTCGGCTCGACGAGTCGGACGCGGCCTTCGAGGGGGCGATCGCCGCCCCAGCGCTCGATGAACACCTTGCTGCCGCGCTCGATGTGGACGGCGTCGCTCGTGAGCACGTCGACCACGACCTCGAGCGCCGAGGGATCGCCGATCTCGAGGATCGGCGCGCCGGGAGCGATCGGACCCTCGCTCTCCTGGAGGACCCGGAGCACGCGGCCCGAGACCGGTGCGCGGACGACGAGCTGCTCGGTCTCGGCCGTGACGTGGGCGCCGATGCGTCCGAGCGCCGCCCGGGACATCTCGAGCTGATGGCGGGCGATCCGCACGCCGAACTCCGCGGAGGCGAGCTCCTCGGTCCGGGCCCGCTGCTCGAGCCGGGCGCGATCGAGCTGCTGCTGCGTGGCTCCGCCGCGCTGCGTGAGGGTGGTGGTCCGGCCGAGCTCGTCCTCGGCGAGGGCGAGGGCCGTCCTCGCGCGCGCGACCGAGGCGTCCGACTGGCGCACGGCCGCCTCGTTCGCTTCGACGCGCGCCTCGAATTCGGCGCGCGTCCGCGGGTCGAGGAGCGGCGAGGCCGCCGGCACGATGCGCGCCACGACGTCGCCCACGTTCACGACGTCGCCCGGATCGAGCTCGACGCGCGCCAGGTTGCCGGCGAGCGGCGCGCCGATGACGTAGCGATCCTTCACGCGTGTGCGCCCGTCCTCGTCGACCGTCACCCGGAGGTCGCCCCGACGGACGCGGCCCGTGTCGACGGGCAGCGGCTTCGGCAGGAAGGCGACGACGATGCCCCCGAGCAGGGCGGCCGCGAGGACGAAGCCGAGGATGCGCCGCACCCAGCGTGCGGCGTTCCGGCCCCGCTTCTTCGAGGCGAGGGTGTCGAGGGATTTCGGCGAGGTGGGCTGCGAGGCGTCGGTCATCGGTTCACTCGCGGGTCTTGAGCACGGCGACGAGGTCGAGCTGGTCGAGGCGGCGTCGCACGAGGAGGGCGCTGACGAGCGCGGCTCCGAGCGCGATGCACGCGGCGAAGGCGTAGGTGGTGGAGGAGATCTGGACGGTGAAGCGGTAGGTCTCGGCGTCGAGCGTGCTCATCACGAGGTCGGCCCACCAACGACCGAGCACGAAGCCGAGGGGGATGCCGACGGCCACCTGGATGGCGAGCTCGCCGAGGAGGATCGCCGAGATCTCGGCCCGCGTGAAGCCGAGCACGCGGAGGCTCGCGAGATCGCGCGAGCGGACGGAGAGCGCGACCCGGGCGTTGTTGTAGACGACACCGATGGCGATGATCGCCGCGAAGATCGAGAGCACGAGCGTGAACGTGCCCATCTGCTTGCCCGTCTGCTGGCGGAACCGATCGATGATCACCTGCTTGCGCAGCACCGCGCCGACGTTCGGCATGTCCTTGAGTCGACGGAGCACCTCGGGGATCGACTCCGGATCCACCCGCATCGCCGCGAGGCTGACCCGCCCGCGCTCGCGCATGAGCCGCCCGAGCGCCTCGAGGCGCATGTGGCCCTGGAGTCCCATCGGCTCGTCGAGCAGGCCCGCCACGCGGACCGCGTGCACGAGGCGATCGCCCTCGCGGACCTCGACGCGCAGGGTGTCGCCGACGCCGACGCCGAGGAGCTCGCCGAGCTTCCGCGTCAGCACGAGCCCGTCCTCGGGGAGCGCGATCTCGGTTCCGTCCATGTCGAGAACGCGCCGCAGGCTCGCGCCGTCCGGGTAGCCGAAGATCATCCCGTCGCGGAAGTGGTGTCCGTTCACGAAGCGCACGGGGACCACGCGGAGGGCCTCGACGCGCCGCACCCCGGGGAGGTGCGCGAGCTCGCCCTCGGCGCGGTCGGGGACGGCCGTCATGAAGGTCGCCGTGACGTCGTCTCGGAAGGCGCGCTGGAACTGGACGTCGATCAGGACCTCGATCGAGTCGTAGCTGAACCGTCCCACGATCACGATGCCGACGGCGGCCGCGATGCCGAGCGAGGAGAGGAGGGTGCGGATCGGGTTCCGTCGGATCTCGCGGAGCACCATGGTCCCCGCCACGCCGAAGAGGCGCTCGACGCCCAGCCGGTCGAGCAACGAGCGGCGGTAGGTGAGCGGGCGGGGAGGCTGCATCGCCTCGGCCGGCGGCATGCGGGCGATGCCACGCACCGTCGAGAGGGCGCCGATCACGGCCGCCGCGACGCTCACGAGGACCGCGGTGGCGGCGATCGAGGGATCGAGGCGGTAGAGCCTCGACGGGAAGTGGAAGTACTCGGTGTAGAGGCTGGCGAGCCCCTCGCCGAGCCAGCGTCCGACGACGACCCCGAGGATGGATCCGGCGACGACGACCACCGAGACGAGCTCGAGGAAGTGGAAGCCGATCTGCGCGTCCGAATAGCCGACGGCCTTCAGCGTCGCGATCTGCGAGCGCTGCAGGAACACGAGACGCGAGAGCACGACGTGGAGCAGGAAGGCCGCGACACCGAGGAAGATCGCGGGGACCCACGTGGCCATGCCGCGTAGCTGGGCGAGCTCGCCCTCGAGGATGTAGTTCGAGATCTGCTTGTCGAGCCCCACGGCCCCGAGGCAGCCATAGGGCTCGAGGATGTGCTCGACGGTCCGCGCGACTCCATCACGTGAAGCCCCGGGCTGGACGCGGATCACGACGTCGTTGAAGGCGCCCTCGAGATCGAGCTGTGGGGCGACGGCGGCCCGCCGCATCCACATCACGACGAAGCGGCGCGGATCCGGCGACATGTCGCCGAGGTTCGCCGGCATCACGTACTCGGGCGACATGACGAAGCCGACGAGGCGCACCGTGCGCATGGTGCCCTTCACGACGACCGGCAGCCGCGTCCCGATCCGGAACCCGTGGGCCTGCGCGAAGGACTCGAGCACGACCGCCTCGTCCGTCCGGTCGGCACGGGGGAGGCGGCCCTGTCGGACGGTCAGCCCGGCGAGCTCCGGCAGGCCGCGATCCGGGATCGAGATCAGCTTGCCGGTCGGGGCCTCGGGGAGATCGGGGATCGGCAGCTTCACGTCCGCGACGAGGCGCGTTCCGACGAGCGCGACACCTTCGGCGGTCTCGAGCCTCGCCTTCACCGACTCGGGAGCCCGCTCGAGGTGTGCGAACACGTCGGGCATGCGCTCCCGCTCGTAGAACGACGCGCGCGAGGCCAGCAGGGAATGGAAGGTGCTCCGGAGCGACACGAACGCGGCGATGCCGCAGGCCACGACGAGCGCGATCGTCAGCACCTGACCTCGCAGTCGCACGAGGTCCCGGAAGAGCTTGCGGTGCAGCGCGCTCACCATCGGATGTCCCGAGGAGTCGCCTTCTCCGTGTTCGACTCCTCGCTCGCCACGCGTCCGTCCGCCAGCGTGATCACGCGATCGGCGATGCGCGCGATCGGCGCGTTGTGCGTGATGACGGCGGTCGTCGTGCCGAGCTCGCGGTTCACGCGATCGATGACCTCGAGCACGAGGATGCCGGTCTGGAAGTCGAGCGCGCCCGTCGGCTCGTCGCAGAGCAGGACCGAGGGTCGCTTGGCGACGGCGCGGGCGATGGCCACGCGCTGTTGCTCTCCGCCCGAGAGCTGCGAGGGGAAGTGGTCGAGGCGGTCGCCGAGGCCGACGAGGGCGAGGGCGTCGGCCGGATCGAGCGGGTCCTCGGAGATCTCGGTGACGAGCGCGACGTTCTCGCGCGCCGTGAGGCTCGGGATCAGGTTGTAGAACTGGAAGACGAAGCCGACGTGCTCGCGCCGGTAGCGGGTGAGGAGCGACTCGTCCGCGTTGGTGAGGTCGTGGTCGAGGTAGTGGACGTGCCCCGACGTGGGTACGTCGAGCCCGCCGAGGATGTTCAGCAGGGTCGACTTCCCCGACCCCGAAGCCCCGAGCAGCACGACGAGCTCGCCCTCGTGCAGCGCGAAGTCGACGCCGCGGAGCGCGTGCACCTGCACCTCGCCCATGGTGTAGACCTTCGTGATGGCCTTGCCCTCGAGGACCACGGGGAGCGACGACGAGGCGCGTGCGGGGGTGCTCACCCGCTGGATGTAGGACACGCGTCCCCTCCGCGTCAACGGAGGCCGGCCGCGGGGCTCAGCGTCCGCTCCGCGGCACGTCGCAGCAGAGCAGGTACGAGCCGCCGTCCCTGGCGGTGAAGTACCGGCTGATCGTGACGCAGAGGTGACCCGTCGCCATGCTCACGTAGGGCCTCGAGGTGTAGGTGCGATAGCCGAGGCTCGGCACGAGGAAGTAGTCCTTCAGGGATTGGTCGGCGCCCCTCCGCGCCGGACGGAAGGCGCGCGCCCGGCGGTCGTCCGCGCGCGCCCGGCGGAGGTGCGTGTCGGTCACCTGGACGCCGTTCGCGTCGAGCACGTACGCCGCTTCGAGCGACACCTCCTCCGAGAGGACGCGGGCGAGCAGCGCGTCGAACTCCGAAGGCCCGAGCGTCTCGAGCGAGTCGAGGACGACCTCGAGGATGCGCTCGAGGTGGAGGAGCTCCTTCCTCCGGGCTTCGATCTCCGTCCGGCTCAGCTCGGCGACGCGCGGCTTCAGGGCCTCGACCCGCGCGAGGGCGAGAAGCTTCGCGTGCAGGTAGTCCGCGTCCGGACGCGCGAAGAAGTAGCCCTGGAAGAAGTCGAAGCCGACGGAGAGGGCTGCGAGAACGTCCTCCTCGCGCTCGATGCCCTCGGCGACCGCGATGGCTCCCACGTGCCTCGCCATCTCGACCACGGCCCGGCAGGCCTCGCGCTTCGGATGGCTCGTGGCGAGGCCCTGGACGAGGAAGCGGTCGACCTTGATCACGTCGGGCTCGATGGCGGCGACGCGCTCGAGGCTCGAGTGTCCGATGCCGTAGTCGTCGACCGCGATCAGGAAGCCTTCGCGCCTCCGGGCGTGCGCGAAGCGGACGAGCGCGCGCGTGTCCTCGACGCTCGACTCGAGGATCTCGATCATCAGCTTCCCGGGATCGAGGCCGAGACGGCTCACGAGGCGGGAGAACTGCTGCGGATCCTCTTCGTGGGCCGCGAGGCAGCGCGCGTCCCAGTTCACCGACAGGATCACGTCGTCTTCCGGGGGGCTCGCCTCGAGGAAGAGCTCGGCCGCGCGGCGACGACAGAAGCGGTCGAACTCGGGAATCATCTCGAGCTCTTCGGCGACCCGGAAGAGCACGGCCGGCGAGACCTCCTCGCGACGCATCGGATCGTGCGCCCGCGCGAGCGCTTCCACCGCGAACACCGTCTGCTCGCGCACCGAGACGATCGGCTGGAACGCCATGCGGAGGTCCTCTTCGGCGACCAGCACCGGCGGCGAGGTCGGACGCGGGGTCGCCCCGCTCGGACTTCTCGGTGCGAGCTCGGCGAAGGGCGCACGACGGCGCAATCGGGGACCGTGGGACATGCGTGGGCCCCATCGCAGTGACGCACGGGGCCAGGCTGAGAGTGCCCTCGGCGCGTTTCCTGCCGATTTCGAGTCGGTGAATTCGTCGTGCCTTCAGCTGCCGTAGCTCGCCCGCAGGGAGCGGATCCGGCTCCGCTCGGCAAGGCCCAGCGCCGTCGGCCGTCGGGCGGCGAGCTCGTCGAAGAAGGCGGGATCGAGCGAGCGAGCGGCCTCGGGGAGACTCTCGAGCGCGAGGGGCAGGCGTTCTGCCACGATCGCGAGACGCGGCTCCGCCCATGCGGAGTAGCCGTGGGCCTCGGCATCCCAGCTCATCTCGAGAGCGTCCGCGAGGAAGGAGAGCTCGTCGAGGGCCGCGAAGCCGGGGGAATCGCAGGCGATGCGGAAGCCCATGCTGCCGAGTTGTTGGAGCAGCACGGGTACCTCGGCGAGCGCCTTCGCGAGCTCGCTCCCGTCGTCGCCGGCCTTCCGGAGGACGTGGGCGACGAGCACGGAGCTCGTTCCGAAGGACTCGGCGCTGGTCAGGAGCGCGAGCAGCGGCGTGGCGCCCTCGTAGTCCGAGAGGTCGACGCGGGCGCCCGCCCGCAGCAAGGGGCCGACGATCTCGACGCGGTGCGAGGCGCAGGCGAAGTGGAGCGGAGTCGCTCCCTCGGGCTCGCTCCGCACGTTCACCCCGGCGCCTGCGGCGAGGAGGCGCTCCACCTCGGAGAGGGAGCGCATCGCTGCGCGGTGCAGGGCGGTCAGCCCTTCTTCGTCTCGATCGTCGAGGCCCATGGCGTCGTCCGGGGCGTCCGAGGTCAGCTGCGCTCGAGCACGACGGACTCGCCGAGCGCGGGGATCGACGTCTCGACCGCGAACCGATCGCGGAGCAGGCGGGCGTAGCTCTCCGTCGCCTCCGCCTCGCCGTGCGTGACGAACGCCCGGATCGCGCCGCGTCGCGGCACGTCCTCGAACCACCCGGCGAGCCCGTCGCGATCCGCGTGCGCGGAGAAGCCGCTGATCGTCGTGACCTTGGCACGCACGGCGACCCGCTCCCCGTCGATCACCACCTCGCGCGAGCCCCCTTGGAGCGATCGCCCGAGCGTGCCCTCGGCCTGGTACCCGACGAAGATCACGTCCGTGCGACGGTCCGGGAGGAAGGTGGCGAGATGGTCGACGATGCGGCCGCCGGAGCACATGCCGGAGCCGGCCACGAGGATGGCGGGGCCCTCGATCTCCCGCACGCGCGCGCTGTCTCGGCCTCGGCGCGCCGCGTAGAGGTCCTCGAAGGAGAGGGGCAGATCGCCGCGGCGGAGCTTGGCGAGCGCCTCCTCGTCGTAGAGGTCGGTGTAGCGCTCGTAGAGCTCGGTGACGGCGAGCCCGAGCGGTCCGTCGACGATCACCGGGATGCCCGGCAGCTTCCCGGACTCGACGAGGACGTTGAGGTCGTAGAGGACCTCCTGCGTCCGGCCGACCGCGAACGCGGGGATCAAGACCTTGCCTCCGTCCGACACCGCCCGGAGCACCGAGGCGCGGAAGGTCTCGCGGGCCTCGGCGCGCGAGGGATGCGATCGATCGCCGTAGGTGGACTCGGTGACGACGAAGTCGACGGAGTCGCGCTCGGCGTTCCAGCGCTCGTTCGGCTCGCGGAGGATCGGCGCGCCCCGCGAGCCGAGATCGCCCGAGAAGAGGATCGCGCGCTCGGCGTTCCCTTCCTTCCAGGCGACGCGGACGGAGGCCGAGCCGAGGATGTGGCCGGCGTCGAAGGTCGTGACGGTGAACGGACCGAGGGTTCGTCGTTCGCCGTAGGGCAGGGCCTTCGTCCTCTCGAGGACCGCTTCGACGTCCTCGGCCCCGTAGAGCGCGTCCCTTCCCCGGAACGTGCCGATCTTCGCCGAGTCCTCGAGGATCAGGCGCGCCACGTCGAGCGTCGCGCCATGACCGTGCACCTGCCCGCGGAAGCCGGCCATGGAGAGCAGGGGGAGGCGGCCGACGTGATCGAGGTGTCCGTGCGTGAGCACGACCGCGTCGACGGATGCGGCGTCGAAGGGGAAGGGCTCGAGGTTCCGCTCGGCGCCGTCTTCCCCCTGGAAGATGCCGCAGTCGATCACCAGGCCGAAGCCGTCCTTCTCGAGGTGGTAGCAGCTGCCCGTGACGCCACGGGCGGCGCCGGCGAAGGTGAGACGGGGGGACATGGGCTCAGGTCTTGCGCGGCCGGCGCAGCTCGTCGAGCCCGGACGGGCATGGGAGGCCGCGCTCCCCGAGCTCCGCCTCCGCCTGGGCCAGCGCCTCCTCCATCGTCCCCACGTAGTAGGAGGGCGAGGGCTGCTCGAAGAGGAAGCTCAGGGCCGCGAGCGCCGCGCGGATCACCGGATTCGCGACCACGTACGCCGTCCCGAGGCCGAGCTCCTCCGTGTCGGCGCTCCGGCGTCGGCTCCAGTCGACGATCATCCGTCGCTGCACGGGCGTGGGCGCCACGAGCATCGGGCGGGAGTCGACGATCCCGAAGAAGGGCTCGCGCAGGGCGTAGATCCCGTCGAAGTCCGCGAGGATCGCACGGAAGTCCTCGTCGGTCGCGACGCTCGGCAAGCGAGCCACCACGAGCGGCCATGCCTCGACGCTCACGTGCTTCGAGAGCGCCCGAAGGGACGGGCGAAGACCTGAACAGCCGCCTCTCATGCGTACTTCCCGGCTTCCAGGATAGCGGACGAGGCGCATCCGGCGGAAGGTCACCTCGCCGGGGATCCCTGTCCGGGCTCACCCGCACGGGCGACGGCCCTCTTGCTATCCTCCCCGCCACCGAAAGGGAGGGACGAGATGGAACGCCCGCGCACCGCCGTCGTGGCCTATTGGAAGGGCTACGACCGCAAGATCTACCTGAAGGCGGCCGAGCTCGCCGACGAGCTCGGATACGACGCGTTCTTCGTGCCCGAGGCCTGGGGCTACGACGTCTTCCCGCTGATCGCCGAGATGGCGAACCGGACGAAGCGCATCAAGCTCGGCACCGGCATCGTCAACGTCTACAGCCGCTCGCCCGGCCTGCTCGCGATGAGCTCGGCGACGATCGACGAGATCAGCGAGGGCCGCTTCATCCTCGGCATCGGACCGAGCGGTCCGCGCGTGATCGAGGGCTTCCACGGCCGGCGCTTCGACAAGCCGCTCACGCAGGTGAAGGACGTCGTGAAGGTCGTGAAGACCCTGCTCCGCGGCGATTCCCTCGAGACCGCGGGCGCCGAGCTCCAGCACTACCGTCCGTTCAAGCTCGCGACGAAGAACCCGGTCCACCACGTGCCGATCTACGTCGCGGCGCTGAAGCCGAAGGCGATCGAGAGCGTCGGCGAGCTCGCGGACGGCTGGATGCCCGCGTTCTGGCCCTACCGCGACCTCGACATGGGCCTCGACTCGCTCCGACAGGGCGCGCTCAAGGCGGGGCGCGATCCGAGCTCGCTCGACGTCGCCCTCATCACCGCCGCGATCCCGATGGGGAAGAAGATGGCGATGGGCATCGCCAAGGACATCATCAGCTTCTACGTCGGCGGCATGGGCGATTTCTACAAGGAGCTCCTCTCGAAGCTCGGCTTCGAGAAGGAATGCGAGGAGATCGCCGAGCTCTACCGTCGTCCCGAGACGCGCTCGAAGGCGAAGCACGCCGTGCCCGACGCGATGGTGGAGGCGATGGCGGTGAGCGGTGATCCGCTGAGCTGCCGCGCGGCGCTACTCTCGATGCGGCAGCACGGCGTGACGCTGCCGATCCTCGGCCTCCCGCCCTCGCAGTCCTGGCCGCAGGTCGCCGCGTACCTCCACGCGATGGCGCCGGGGAAGACGCCGAGCGCGCTGCAGGTGCTCGCGACCGGTGCGCTGCGCGCTGCGGACACGGTGCAGACGCTCCGCGGTTGAGCGGGCTCAGGCGAGCAGGGGGGACGGCTTGCCGACGCCTCCCAGCACGAGCCTCCACGAAGCGCGCGTGAGCGCCACGTAGAGCGAGCGCCGCGACACCGGCTCGTCCGGATACGTCGCGGCGGTCGCGTCGGGCACGATCACGAGGTCGAATTCCAGCCCCTTCACGTCGCGCACGGTCGTGACGTGGAAGCGGGCGCGGAAGTCGAAGTCGCCTTCGAGGGCGAGCTTGGCGCCGACCGCCTCCGCGAGCACGGGGGCCATGCGGCGCGCCGATTCCGCGTCGCGCGTGATCACCGCGGCCGTCGCCGCGCTCTCCCGTGCCACGCGACGGAGCACGTCCGCGATCGCGGCGAGGAGATGGCAGCCGTTCTCGGCGTGCAGGTCGGCGATCGTCCCCTCCCCGCGCGCGAGCCCGCCGAGCGCAGGGAGCGGGAGGCTCGGATCGAGGACGTGCTTCGCGAGCTCGGTCACGTCCTTCGGGCAGCGATAGCTCGTCTCGAGGATCGTCACGCCGTGCGCCGGCGCGCCGAGGTCGTGCATCGTCGTCGCGAAGTCGACGAAGCCGGCGGTCTCGTCCATCTGCTGGCCCGCGTCGCCGGCGACGACGAGCGTCCCGCCGGGTGCCACGGATCGTCCCACCAGCTCGAGCTCGAGCGGCGCGAGCTCCTGCGCCTCGTCGAGCACGACGGCCTCGTAGGTCTTCGGCAGCGCGGGATCGGGCGCGCCTCGCCTCCTCGCCCTCAGGCGATCGAGGGCGAAGAGCGCCGCGAAGTCCTCCGTGTCGATCCTCCCCGCGCCCTCGTTCGGCGTGCCCGCGTCGATGCGACGCTCGTCGAGCGTGCGGAGCTTCGTCGCGTCCGTGACGTCGGCGAACTCGTCCTCGGTCGTGCGCTCGAACTGCGCCCGCGTGTGGAGCGCGACACGCTCGACGTCGGTGGGACGGATCGTCCCACCCGAGGCCAGGACGACGCGCTCGAGGCGCGCGCGATCGCCGAAGAGGTGGAGGAGATCCTCGCGCGAGACCCGCGCGGGCCGCCGCTTGCCCTCGTCGGTCTCGTCGAGGAGCTCGGGCTCGGCCGTGCTCTCGCCGGCGAGCTCCTCGAGCGCGACGCGGAGCGCGCGATGCCGCTTGAGCCGCAGCACCGCCGCGTCGAGGTCCTTGCTCGTCCGCGTCGGCAGGCCCCGGAATGCACGCCGCGCGAGCCCTGCCACCCAACGGTCGTAGAGGACGACGTCGACACCCGTGACCCCGAGCCGGTCGAGGAGGCCCTCCGTCAGCCGACGCAGGCCCTCGAAGGGGAGCACGACGAGGGTCTTCGGAGCCTCGCCGGTCCTCGCCTGCGACTCGCGGACGAGGCGGGCGAGGCGATGGAGCGCGACGGTGGTCTTGCCGGCGCCGGCCTCGCCCGTGACGAGCATCGGATGGCCCGGCGGCTCCTCGACCGCGCGACGCTGCACGTCGTCGAGCGGCACCTCGATCGGCGAGGGCGCGGTCCGCGAGGGCGCCGCCCCGAGCTCGAGCCCGAGCACGGGGGCGCGATCGCTGGGGAGCACGTTCCCGTCGTCGCCTCGCCGCCATGCGCCCGTCGTCCCCTCGAGCGCGACGAGCTCGCCGTTCTCGAGGAAGAGCAGATGCTTCTCGAGCACCGTGCCCTCGACCGAGCGGTCCTCGATCTCGAGCTCGTAGTCCTCGCCCTCGTCGTAGCCGAAGAGCACACGCGCGAGCGGCGCGGTCGACCAGGCGAGGAGCGTCACGCCGCGATCGAGCGAGGCGCGGGGGCCGAAGAGGAGGTCGCGCTTCCTCCCGCCGCTCTCGACGCGGAGGTGGGCGAAGCAGGGCACGGCCTCGTCCGGGACGGCGCTCCGGGCCTTCCGGACGAGCCCTGCGAGCTCGTCGAAGCGTGTGCTGCCTTCCTTCGAGCCCATCGGACCTCCGAGGAGGTCCGATCTAGCACGCCTCGGATCGTTTCATCGAAGCGCGTCCGATCATCACGTCGACGGTCTTCCGGAGCCGCGTGAAGACCGACTCCTTCACGTAGGGCACGCCGTGCTTCCGGCAGATCGCCTCCACCTCGGGCTGGATGCGCTGGTAGGCGCGTATCGGGAGGTCCGGGAAGAGGTGGTGCTCGATCTGGTAGTTCAGGAAGCCGTGGAAGAAGTCGATCGGATCGGTGCCGAGCGCGAAGTTCGTCGAGCCGACGACCTGCCGGTAGTAGAACTCGCCCTTGCCGTGACGCACGGGCGCGTCGAAGCGCTCCATGTCCTCGCCCGCGTGGTTCGTGACGATGACGAGGAACGAGTGCAGGTTCGTGAGGAGCTCGGCGCCGAGGGAGTTCACGAGCACGTTCGCCGACGCGACCGGGCCGAGCGGGAGGAAGAGCAGGGGCACGAGCCCGAACTGCGTGGCCGCGTACGGGAGGTAGCAGCGCGTCCAGAGCTCGGGACGCAGGTACATCTCGGAGAGCGA
The DNA here is from genome assembly GCA_046351215.1 of Polyangiales bacterium. GTDB lineage: Bacteria > Myxococcota_A > Polyangia > Polyangiales > Houyiibacteriaceae > JAXLYX01. The sequence goes on from JAXLYX010000008.1 coordinate 466,501, forward strand.
GCGGGCGACCGGCTCCTCGCCGCGTGCCTTCGCCTCCTTCTCGAGCAGCACGCGCAGGGTGTTCGGCGCGTAGTACGTGAACTTCCACGTGCCGGCGAAGAAGCCGACGATGGCGAGCTTCACCGCCGTCGGCAGGCTCGACTCGCGGAGCCAGTCGACGTTGTGCTCGACGAGGTCCGGATCGGCCGTCTCGCCGAGCCGGTAGTGGTGCAGGTGGTTGTGCTCGTGGTTCCAGGCCTCGGGATCGATCCAGTCGAGCCAGTCGACGAGCCGCCGCGCGCCCTTCGCGAACTTCTTGCTCGTGCGCGTCTCGGGGGCCATGGGGACCCGATCGTAGCCGCGGTGCGAGACGTGGTGCGCGATCATCGCCCAGCGCGTCACGCGGCCCGTCGAGAGCAGGACCATCGAGAGGGGATTCGGCGCGAGCCAGGCGGTCGCGTAGCCGGCCGCGGTGCACGCGCGGCCCCATCCCTCGATCTTCCGGAGGTGGGCGAGGTCCTCCGCGCCGAGCTCCTCGCGGGTGCGGACGAGCAGGGCATCGAGGTCCCGCGCGAAGGCGGCGTAGTCGATCGGGGTCTTCGGCGAGTCGGTGCGGGTCTCGAGCATCGGTCGCTTTGTGCAAGTCGCGACGCGGCGCGTCAATCCCACACTCCCCGTCAGGGGAGGGGGGCCCCGGCGTCCGTCGTGGGCACGGGATGCGTGGTGTCGAGGATCCGATCCGGCTCGCCGAGGAACTCGAAGTGCATCGTGTCTTCCAGCTGGTCGTGGCCGAGCCAGTAGAAGCCGTAGCGCTCGAAGACACGGACCCAGCACTCGGGCATCACCATGCGCTCCCAGATCGTCTCGGTGCGAGCCCGGCAGAGCGGATGCTCGTTCCAGGGCGCGACGCAATGGCAGCAGGTGTTCCGCGTCGGATCGACGTCGAGCGCGATCCCGTACACGTGATTCGAGACCTCGCCGTTGTGGTAGGTGTTCCGGTCGCGGATCCCCGAGAGGCGCTGGGGCTGGTACGGAGTCGCCCCGCACTCCGCCCGGATCGCCGCTTCCACGCAGGAGAGCGCGGGCAGGATGCGCCGGTTCAGCTTCACGGGCTTGCCGAAGAACGTCGTCCGCTCGGCGTTCTGCATCGGCGTGCGCTCGTTCCACTCGGGGCGGCCGAAGCCCTCGAAATAGCCGTAGTTCTCGGTCCGGTACCGAACCGCCCGTTCGGCGAGCGCCCTGCGCGCCGCGCGCTCCTCGGGGCTCATCCGGGCCTTCGTCTGCCAGTTCCCGCGGACGAGGAAGTCCTGCGCGTGCTGCTCGCGGCAATGGGGCACGGGCGGCGTCCCGCTGCCGGTGTAGGGCTGGGCCGAGCCGACCGAGAGCGCGAGGCCCAGCGTGAAGGCGGCGAGCGCGGCCGCGGCGAGCGCGGGGATTCCGAGGCGATTCCGATCCATCGAGCGTCTGCTAGCGTAGGCGACCTCCCCATGCCGTCCAGTGAAGACCGCCTCGTCCTCGTCACCGGAGCCTCGGGCTATTCCGGCCGCTTCCTGGTGGAGCGGCTCCTCGACCGCGGCTTCTCGGTCCGCGCCTTCGATCGCCGCCGGCATCCGGAGCTCGATCCCCGCGCCACGTTCGTCGAAGGCGACCTCACGAGGCCGCGCGACGTCGAGGCGGCCGTGCAGGGCGTCGCGACCGTCTTCCACCTCGCGGCGATCGTGCCCTTCGGCCTCGCCCACAGCGTGAGCGACGTGGACCTCGACCGCGTGAACGTCGGCGGGACCTACCGCCTCGTCCACGCGAGCCGGCGCGCGGGCGTGCGTCGCTTCGTGCTCGCGAGCTCGACCGGCGTCGTCTTCGCCGGAGAGTCCATCGCCCGGGGAGACGAGTCGATCCCGGTGCCGCGGCGCCACAACGACGCCTACTCCCGCACGAAGGCCGAGGCCGAGCGCATCGTGCTCGGCGCCGCGACGCCACGCTTCGCCACGCTCGCGATCCGGCCGAACGGCATCTGGGGCCCCGGGGAGGAGCACCACATCCCGAAGGTGCTGATGGCCGCGCGGGCGGGGCTCGATCGCTTCACCTTCGGCGACGACGCGCTCACGGACTTCACGCATCGCGAGAACCTCGTCCACGCGTTCCTCCTCGCCGAGGAGAAGCTGCGGACCGAGCCCGGGCGCGTCTCCGGGAAGGCGTATTTCGTCACCGACGGCGAGCCGATGAACACGTTCGCCTTCTTCCGGCCGCTCGTCGTCGGGCTCGGCTATCCGCCTCCGCTGGCGAGCGTGCCGGGCAAGGCGATGTTGCCGGTGGCCTTCGCGATGGAGGCCGCCGCGCGCCTCCTGCGGCCGCTCGTCGACTTCGAGCCTCCGCTCACGCGGGCCGACGTGCGCAAGTGCATCGCCCACAACTACTTCGACTCGAGCCGCGCCGCGAACGAGCTCGGTTACGCCCCCGTGATCGATCACGCCCGGGGCATGGCCGAGTGCATCGCCTACTACCGGGCCCGGGGCTTCGCGAAGTAGGCTCGGGCCGTGGACGAGGCCGCACCCGAGAAGCCGCGCCGGAGGCCGAAGCAGGCCCGCTCGCAGGCGATCGTCGAGGCGATCTTCGAGGCCTGCGAGCGCATCCTCGTGGCCGAAGGGCCGGATGCGCTCAACACGAACCGCATCGCCGAGGTCGCCGGCGTGAACATCGCCTCGGTCTACCGCTACTTCCCGAACAAGGAGGCGATCGTCGCCGAGGTCTACGAGCAGAAGCTCGCGGACCACGCCGAGATGCTCGACGCCCTCGATGCGCGGGCGGCGGAGATCGACGCCCTCGGCCTCGAGGAGACGCTCGCCTTCGTCGTCGACGCGCTCGCCGAGCTGCACCGCGGACTGCTCGCGCTCGATGCCGAGTTCTACCGGAAGCACCAGTCGCGCTTCGATCTCGCGACGCGCCTGCACGAGCGACGCGAGAGGCGCTGGATCGAGCAGATGCAGGCCTGGCTGCGCGACGTGCTCGACCGCCACGCCCCGCGCCTGCGCACGCGTGACACGTCGCGGGCCGCCTTCCTCGTCGCGCACACCGTCACGAGCGCGTTCCAGGCGGCCGTGCGCGAGGCTCCCGAGCAGCTCGAGGATCCGGCCTTCCGCGAGGACCTGCTCGCGATGCTGTTCGGCCTGCTCCTCGGGCCGGGAGCGCCCGGAACGCAAGTCGGCGATGGCCGCACCGGCCGCCCCGGCGGTGGATCGGCCTGAATCGCCGGACATCCGCGCGTGCGGACCGCCCCGAGGGCCCCCGGCGAACGCAAGTGGTGGAACGCGCGCGCTTTCGGCATCCTGCATCGGCGCCCGGGGCCGCCGCCCCGCTTCGAAGAGGAGATCATGGAACGCCCGATCCCGCTCCGCGAGAGACCGATCGACATCGCGCTCGTCGGCTTCTTCCTGCTCAACTTCTTCTTCATCACGTACATCGTCGACATCGAGCAGATCACCCTGCCGAGCACGGCGCCCGGCTGGGAGTACCCGCTCTGGCCGCCGAAGCCCTTCGTCGACCTGATCCATTGGTACGGCAACGGCTTCGATCCGGTGTTGATGGCGCGGCCACCGTGGTGGAAGGCGACGATCTGGATCGACGCGCTCTTCTTCGGCCCGTTTTACGCCTTCGCGATCCACGCGTTCGTGAAGGGCAAGAACTGGATCCGGGTCCCGACCCTGCTCTGGGCGGCCACGCTCATGACGAACGTCACCGTCATCATGTCGGAGGAGATGTACGGACCGCATGCGACGCCGCATCGCGCGCTCGTCTGGGCCTTGAACATCCCCTGGCTGCTCTTCCCCACGATCGCCATCGTCCGCATGTGGAGGTCCGAGAAGCCCTTCACGCGCGTGGTCGCCGAGGACGACGCGGTCGCGACGACGAACGCGGGGCTCGCCGAATGACCTCCTTCGCCACGAAGTACGGCCCCTACGCCCTCGTCGCCGGAGCGAGCGAAGGCCTCGGCGCGGCCTTCGCCGAGGAGCTGGCCTCGCGCGGCCTCTCGCTCGTGCTCGTCGCACGGCGTGCCGACAAGCTCGAGGCCTTCGCCGCGTCGCTCCGCGCGAAGCATCCGGTCGACGTGCGCACCGTCTCCCAGGATCTCGCGTCGAAGACGCTCTGGGACGACCTCGCGCCGCATCTCGAGGGCCTCGAGATCGGCCTGCTCGTCTACGACACGGCCTACTACACGATCGGCCCCTTCTTCTCGCAGGATCTCGCGAGCCAGGAGCGGCACCTCGACGTGAACTGCCGGGGCCCGCTCGTCCTCGTGCACCACCTCGGCGCGAAGATGGTCGAGCGGGGACGCGGCGGGATCCTCCTCGTGAGCTCGCTCTCGGGCAATCAGGGAGGCCCGCTCCTCGCGCACTACGCGGCGACGAAGGCCTACCTCACGGTGCTCGCCGAGGGGCTCTGGTACGAGCTGCGCGGCAAGGGCGTCGACGTCCTCGCGAGCACCGCGGGAGCGATCGAGACGGCGAACTACGTCCGCACGGCGCCGAAGCCCCTCTCCTTCGGTCCCGCGCCGATGAAGCCGATCGACGTCGCGCGGGAGAGCCTCGACGCGCTCGGGAAGGGGCCGACCTTCGTCCCGGGGCTCGCGTACCGGTTCTCGGCCTTCCTCACGAGCCGCCTCATGCCGCGCCGGGCCGTCGTGAAGATGATGGCCGACACGACGAAGCAGATGTACGGCGACAGGGCGATCGTCGTGAACGCGAAGCTAGGCGGGGGGGACTGAAGTCTCAGCGCTGGTAGCCGACGAAGAGCCCGCCGCTCGCACCGACGGTCGTCGGGCCGTCCGTCAGGTCGCCGAGCAGCGCGCCCGCGCGCGCTTCGAGGCTCAGGAAGATGCCGCGCTTCAGGTCGAATTGGGAGACGTGCACGGCGTTCGCCACGATCGCCTGGGCGGAGAAGTCGTAGCCGACCTCGAGGCCGAGCCTCCACTCGTAGAAGCGCGACCAGCAAGCGCAGCGCGCGAGGAACTCGCCCGTCAGCTGGTTGAACGAATGTCCGAGCCCGGTGTCCGCGAAGAGGTGCTGGTAGTTCACCGAGAAGACGAAGGGCTCGTAGTTGAAGCCCACCGAGGTGCGGAAGAACATCCCTCCGAAGTAGCCCTCGGCCACGGACGTGGGGGCGTTCACGCCTCGCTCGATCAGATCGTAGCCGCCGTAGCCCATGCCGGCCCGGAGCTCGAAGTGCGGCACGTCGTGCCCGACGCGGCTGATCGCCTCGCGTCGCGAGCACTGCTGCGCCGCCGGCTGCGCGGACGGCGGCACCGCGAGCACGCAGCCCGTGCCCGGCTCGTAGACGAAGCTCGTGGGGCAGGCGACCGAGCCGACGCAACGTCCCGTCGGATCCGGATGCGAGCCCGCGGGACACGTGATCGCCTGCACGATGCAGCGACCGTCGACGAGCCGACCGTCCGCGCCGCACGTCGCGGGCCGCACGCAGCGATCGCCGTCGGCCGTCGTGCCCTCCGGACAGACCGCCGGGCGGTTGCACTGCCCGCCCTCGAGCTGGCTGCCCTCCGGGCAGTGGAGCATCTCGGGGACGCACGTGAATCCGCCCGAGTCGAGCCGGAAGCCCTGGGGGCAGGTCGGCGTGCCGACGCAGGCGTGGGCCGCGTCCAACCACGCCGAGCCCGGCGGACACCGGGGAGCGCGCCCGCGGCGCCTCGGCGTCGTGCCCTGGGCATCCGCCACCGAAGCGAAGGCGACCAGCGCGGCGAATGCGACGAACGCGGCGAGCGACCGAGCCCTGCGGCCTTCCATGCGAACCCCCTCGGTACCGACTCGGGGGAGCTACGCACCCCGCGAGGCGAGGCAACGCGGAAGACGGCGGGGCCCGGAACCGTGCCTCAGTCGTCGACGAGCGTGATCGCCTGCTCGGGGCAGAGGCTCACGGCGTCCTGCGCGACCTCGATGTCGTCCGCCTCGAGCACGTTCTTGTAGACGTGCGCCTTGCCATCGTCGCCGAAGCCGATGAGCGTGGGCGCGGCGCCCTGACACTGTCCGTGCTGCTTGCACTTCGACTGATCGATCACGAGCTTCATGGGGACCTCTCGAGGAGTGAAACGTGTTCTAGTTTGACACGAACGAGCCCTCGGCAAGAGGGAATTCTTCCGGAATTCGCAGCACGAACGCCGGACCCCACGATCCACGGAGGGTAATCGTCGTTACCGACTCAGACGCCGAGGACGCGCACGCCGTGGTCGTTCCGCTCGGTGAGGATCTCGAAGGCGGCGCGGCTCGCCGTCACGAGCGTCACGCGCCGTCCGTGCCTCGGCTCGAGCGTCACGGTGCACCGCGCGATCTTGGTGTTGAGGCAGGTCTTCCGACCGCCGGGCGGGTTGTCGTAGGGAAGGCCGACGAAGTCCTCCGCATGCGCCTCGATCGTTCCCTCGACGCGCGCTTCCTTCGTCTCGGTGGCGAAGGTCCAGCGGAAGAAGTCGTAGCGACCGTCGCCCCGGAGCGCGGTCGGGATGGTGTTGAGCCGGTATTCGCGGCCCTCGTGCCGGAGCACGGCGAGGGTCATCCACGGGGTGCGTACCGGGCCGATCTTCACGCGGGCGGTCGAGACCTCGAGGAAGGAGGAGGGCGCGTCGTCGAAGCCGGCGACCTGTCCCCAGGCGTATTGGTCCGTGTGCTTCGAGCCCCAGTTGTGGTTCTGGCTCCCGACCCAGCCCTCGATGGGCACGGCCTTCCCGTCGACGACGAGCCGTCCGTCGAAGGTGGCGAGCGGCGAGCCGACGAGGGCCTTCGCCTTCGGGAAGGGGCCGTCGTAGAGGTTCTCCGGCAGGAAGAGGAGCGGAGGCTCCTTCGTGGCGTAGCGGAGGTCCCAGCCGATCGTGTGCCCGAGCGCGCTCGCCTCGCCGACGAGCCCCTTCGCGTCGAGGCGGGAGCCGCCGATCGTCGCGTCGAGCCCGTAGCCCTGGAAGGCGCAGCGCGCGTAGGGCACGACCTCCTTCACCGCCGTGATCGCCTTCGTCTCGCCGTCGAAGTGGATCGCCCAGAGCTCGCCGACCGCGTCGCGGGGGCGGCCCTTCGGCACGAAGACCGTGTAGCGGATCCAGAACGCGAGGGGTCGCGACGGATGGTTCGCCCGCTGGAAGTAGCTCTCGTAGTGGCCCTGGGCCCCGCCGTCGTAGCGGAAGCCGTTGCAGACGTCCCGGTCCATGGATTCCTCGCGTCGATTTCTACCAAGACCCTCTCGCCTTCGGGAAATCATGACTGCATAATCGCTTTTTGAAAAGGTGACCGTTTGGTCACTGTTGATCTCGGAGGGCTCCATGGCGGACGGATCGGTCGGGCGGACGGCCCGGGGAAGGCTCGGCGAAGGGGAGGTCCGACTCCTCCTCTCCCTGGCCGAGGCGGCGACGCCGGCCGGCGAGCACGTGCGGGCTCCGAGCCTCGACATGGTCCAGCGGATCGAGGCCCTGCTCGAGCCGGCTGGAGCGAGCGCGGCCACGGGCTACGGCGCGCTGCTCCACGCGCTCGATCTCGCCTCGTTGCCCATGGTCGGCAAGCGGCTCTCGGAGCTCCCGGTGGAGACGCGGCTCCGGGTGCTCGGCGAGCTCGCCGATGGCGCCGCCACGCATTGGCTCGTGCGGGCGGCCACCACGCCGATGAAGGTCGCGCAGGTCACGCGGCCCGGCATGCCGGATCATCTCGGCGCGAACGTCGGCCTCGGCTCGCTCCCCGTGGTCGAGGAGCACCACCGTTGGGGCGAGCGCGTGATCGACGCGCGCGACATGCCCGACGGCGAGACGATCGAGGTCGACTGCGTCGTCGTCGGCACGGGCGCCGGTGGCGCTCCGGTCGCGCACGCGCTCGCCGCCAAGGGCCACGCCGTGCTCGTGCTCGAGGAGGGCGGGTTCTACACGCGGAAGGATTTCCGCGGGCGCGCGATCGATCGCGGTCTCGCGATGCAGAAGCAGCGCGCGCTCTTCGGCAACGCCTTCATCGCGCTCCCGACGGGCAGCACGGTCGGAGGCTCGACGACGATCAACTCCGGCACCTGCCTCCGCACGCCCGCCGAGGTGATGCGTCGATGGCGCTTCGAGCACGGCCTCTCCGACGTGCATCCCGAGTCGATGGAGCCCTTCTTCCGCAAGGTGGAGGCGATGCTCGAGGTCACGCGGGCGACGCCGGAGACGCTCGGCGGCTGCGCGCGCGTGGTCGCGCGTGGGGCCGAGGCGCTCGGCTGGTCCCATCACGCGCTCCCCCGCAACGCGCCGGGCTGCGACGGCCAGGGTCTCTGCTGCTTCGGCTGCCCGACGGATGCGAAGCGCTCGACGAACGTCAGCTACCTGCCCGCGGCGCTCGACGCCGGAGCGATGCTCTTCCACCACGCGCGCGTCGAGGAGGTCCTCGTCGCGGGCGGACGCGCGGTCGGCGTCGTCGCGCGTGCGAAGGGCGGCTCGGACCAGCGCCTCCGCGTGCTCGCGAAGACGGTGGTGCTCTCGGGTGGCTCGATCGGGACTCCGGCGATGCTGCTCCGTCAGGGGCTCGCGAATTCGTCGGGCGAGGTCGGGAGGAACCTCACGGTCCATCCCTGCTCGAACGCCTGGGCCCTCTTCGACGAGACGATCGAGGGCTGGAAGGGGATCCCCCAGGGATATGGCATCGACGAGTTCGCGCACGAGGGCATCCGTTTCGAAGGAGCGTTCGTCCCGCTCGACATCGCCGCGCCGACGCTGCCGGCGGTCGGAAGGGCATGGACCGACTTCGTCGATCGCTTCGATCGCATGGCCTGCTTCGGCTTCATGCTCGCGGAGACGTCCCGCGGACGCGTGATCCTCGGGCCCGGCGGCGAGCCCCAGCTCGCCTACTACCTCAACGACACGGATCGTCGCCGCATGATCCGCGGTCAGGCCCTCCTCGCCCGCATGTTCCTCGCGGCCGGTGCGAAGGCCGTGATCACGGGCATCCACGGCTGGCCGACGATCACCTCCGAGAGCGACGTCGAGCGACTCGAGCGCGAGGCTCCGGAGACCGTGGGCGCCTCGCGCCTCGACGTCGCTGCCTTCCATCCGCTCGGCACGTGTCGGATGGGGCGCGATCCGAAGACCTCCGTCGTCGGTCCGACGAACGAGACCCACGACGTGCCGAACCTCTTCCTCGTCGACGGCTCCACCGTGAACGGACCGCTCGGCGTGAACCCCCAGGTGACGATCATGGCGATGGCGGAACGAGCGAGTGGATACGTGGATCGACGGATCGAGGCTTCCGGGAGGGCGCCTTCGCGTCCGAGGAAGGCGATCGAGGGGCTCCCCGCGATCGAGTTCACGGAGACGATGGGCGGTCACGTCCGCTTCCGCGGCGAGGTCCAGGAGCGCGAGGCGGCCTTCACCGTCCGCTGCGCGACCTCGGAGCCGCGGTCGATGGCGCGCGGCCTCCTCCGCCCCGAGGGGGGCGTCCTCCTGCTCGAGGGCACGGCCACGATCGAGGGCCTCGCCACGCGCGTGCCTTGCGTGGGCACCCTCGCGATGCATCCGAAGAAGCGCCAGGGAACCCTCGTCTACGACCTCGACTTCGAGGGAGACGACGGCCTCGCCTACCACCTCCACGGCGAGAAGAGCGTGAAGCTCGCCTCGGTGCTGAGCGGCATGACGACGCTCGCGACCGAGATCGCGCGGAGCGGAGACGGGCAGCCGGTGGCGAAGGGCACGCTCCGCTTCGCGATGTCGGACCTCCTGCCCTGGCTCGGGACGTTCCGGTTCCGGTTGACGGAGCGCTGAGGCCCTCGCCGCGATCGCCGCCTGGGGCCTCGAGCGCTACTACGACGGCGGCCGGCCGTTCTCGATGATCCGCTACATGGCGAGCATGGGCCAGTGCTCCGATCCGTCGGCGCCGGGCTTCGATCCCATGGGCATCCGCCTCGTGCCCGGCCTGATCGAGGTGATCACGAGCGAGACCACGGCGCCCGGGCAGCGTCATGCCGCGCTCGCGGGTCACGAAGGCGAGATCGCGCTCCGCGGTTGGCTCGGACAGCCGTCGGATCCGAGGTCGCAGAAGCTCGGCGTCGATTGGATCCTCGGGATCGCGTGGAGGCCCTACCAGCGGGACGACTTCGTCACCCCGCCGTTCCCCGGGTACATCTCGGGCCACAGCACCTTCAGCCGTTCGGCGGCCGAGGTCCTCGCCGCGATCACGGGCGACGAGTTCTTCCCCGGCGGGTACGCCGAGTTCGTCGCGAAGAAGAACGAGTACCTGGTCCACGAGCAGGGCCCGACGCAGACGGTGCGTCTCCGTTGGGCGACCTACTTCGACGCCGCCGATCAGGCGGGCATCTCGCGCCTCTACGGAGGCATCCATCCCCGGACCGACGATTTCACGGGTCGGCGCGTCGGCTCGACGGTCGGCCGGGGAGCGTATGCGCTCGCGAAGACCTACTTCGAGGGCAGCGCGAGGCCGTGATGCGCTCGTCTCACGGGTGATTCCCCCTGCCTGTCCCCTGGCCTAGGGCGTAGTCTCGGAGTCGACGAAAGTCGCGACCGATGGCCGGCCGTGCTAGCTACGTCGGGCGAGCGGGCGTACGTCCGGTCGACAAAGGGAGGAACACGTGAAGACCAAGAAGTCTTTCCTCGGTTCGAAGCTCGCGGTCGTGGCCGCGGTGGCCGGGCTCCTGCTCGGTGCCGCTAGCGCCCAGGCCCAGGCTCCGGTTCCGAGCAGCAGCACGCCGAGCATGATCGGCGGTCAGGTCGTCGGCTCCGGCCGTTTCGTGATCGGTGCGACGACCGGCTACCCCGAGACGCAGCTCCGTCTCATCTGGGGTCTCAGCAACAAGTTCGACATCGGCTTCACGGGCGGCCTCAGCTACGGCACGAACGCCATCGCCGGCATCCGTCAGCGCGTCGGCGGCGACTTCCAGGTGCCGCTCCGCTGGACCCTCGCCACCAAGCCGAAGTTCAACGTCGCCATCCGCGCCGTCCCCTACTTCCGCATCGGCCAGTACGAGCCGGCCTTCGGCTTCGGCGGCGTCGTCGGCGCCCGCTTCGGCATCCCGCTGCCGAAGGTCTTCACCCTGATCGTCGGCTTCGAGCAGCGTCTCGGCTTCGGCAGCTACGGCGGCCAGCAGGTCTGCACGGGCTTCGGCTGCACGACCTCGAACCGCTTCAACTTCTTCGACGGAGCTTCGTACGCGGTCTTCGCGATCGAGAGCTTCTTCAAGAACAAGTGGTTCTTCAACCTCGAGTTCGACGGCGGCGGCTACTACGGCTCGAACAACGCCGGCGGCCACGGCCTCTTCAACGCGCACGTGGGCTTCGGCGTCCAGCTCCACTGAGCACGGACCCGGGCACGACGAAGAAGGCCTCCTCGGGATCCCGAGGAGGCCTTTCGCGTGTCCGGAGGGAACCGGGGGGCCCCGCTCACGCGGCGCGGCGTCGGCGCGACCGGCGGAGCGCGACGAGCCCGAGCCCGACGAGGCCGAGCCCGACGGCCACGCCGCTCTCGCCGCTCGTCGTGCCGATCGCGCAGCCGTACTTCAGCGGCGTCGCGGTCTGGGCAGGGCCGACGTTGGGGTCGGTGCCATAGGACAGCTCGCAGACGTCCGTGTACCCGTCGTGGTCGCTGTCGACTCCGTCCGCTGCCATCGAGTCGAGCGCCTTCTGCAGGCTCGCCTCGTCCTCCGCGACGAGCCCGCGTGCCCGCAGCGCGACGCCGAACGGGGTACGGACCCCGTTGTAGGCCGTCATGTCGTCGATGTGACAGAGGGTGCAGTCGTATTGCATCCCGTCGGGGCCGTACGTGGCGGCCACGGGATACGTCGCCGTAGGGGGCGCCGTCGGACACGAGACGCCTGCGTCCCCGCCGAAATCGTTCCTGTGGAACTGGATGTACGGCGGGAAATTCTCGGTCGCCTGTGCGGTCACCGGGAGGCCCAGCAGCGCGGCGAGGATCGGGAGGATTCGGCGCATGGTGGACCTCAGAGGTAGACGTGGAGCTGGAGGACGAAGGACTCGACGCGGGTCCGGCCGGGCACGCCAGGATAGACGGCCGATTGGAGGTTCGTGTCGAGGCGGAGGTCGGCGTGCGGGAAGAAGAACCACTGCACGCTGGCCCATCCTCCGTAGGAGTAGGGCAGGGAAGGACCGAGGACGCTCTTCATCGTCTCGAACGTGCCGATGAGGTGGAGGCCCTGCACCGGCTCGAAGTCGCCCTGCACGTAGCTCGCCATGCCGTTCGCCGAGTACGTGTCGTCCTTGTGCCGGATCCAGTTGCCCTCGGCCGAGAGCACGAACCACTCGACGGGCGAGTACCGGAGGAACGCGCCCTCGGCGAAGCGGAACACGTTCTGGTTGTTCGTCGTCGGATCGGCCGTCGGATTCGCGTCGGCTCCGGCGTACGTGAAGAGGCTGCTCGCGCCGATCGCGATTCGCTCGGTCGGCGAGTACTCGAGGTAGCCGCTGTAGCCGCGCTGGCGGCGCGAGTCGGGCGAGATCGAGTAGTTGCCGAGGATGCCCATGAATTCGCCGCGGAGGTTCTGGCCCGTGTACGCGAGCGTCACGCCGTACTCCTGCGAGACGTTGATATCCGTCTGGGTCATCATGCGCGCGTAGAATTTGTGCTCGATCGTGCGGAGGCCGTACGGCACGTTGATGCGGCCGGCGCGCACGAGGTAGTTGTGGTCCGCGCCGAGATCCGCGCCGACCCAGAAGGTCCGCGAGACCAGGCGCGCCCCGCTACCGCCCGCGATCGCAGCCGAGAAGGCGCCGTCCGTCGCCACGCCGAGCGTCGCCGCTCCACGGAACCGGCCGCGCATGTAGGCCGCCCCGAGATCCGCCTGCATGAGCACGAAGTTGGCGGTCCAAGGGTTGCCTTGGATCTGGTAGCCGTAGAAGCCGGCGCGGAGATCGCCGCCGAGCGACCAGTTCTCCGGCGTCGGCACGCCCATCAGGTACTCGCCACGCTTGATCGAGGTCTCGTCCGAGAGGCCCCAGCGCTGCGACATGATCAACGCACCCTGGGCGCGGCCGTACTGCGTCAGCAGGCCTCCGCCGGAGGGATCCACGTGGCAGGTCGCGCACGACGTGTAGCCGTGGCGGATCATCCACGTGTACGCCGAGGCTTTCGGCGTGTGGATGGCCGAGACGGCCACGAAGGAGATCGCCGCGAGCAGCAGCGATGGGACGGTCCGACGAAGCATGAGGTCGCTTTCCCTCGAGGACTTGGAGGTGGTGGCGGTGCAGGGCGGAATCTACGCGCGACCTCAGCGATCGTGAACGTGGAAGTTCGCCGAGACGTTCACCTGTCGATTCACCGTCACGCCGAGATAACTCGGGACCTCGATGCCGTAGTCGCCGATGTCGAGGCGGGCCGTGCCCGAGACCTTGATCTTCCCGTCGCGCGGCTCGGCGCGGTAGTGGAACGTGATCGCGTGCGTCCGGCCGTGGAGCTCCATCGTGCCGCGAGCGTCCCCGCTCGTCGCTCCCGTCGTCGGCATCGTGATGCCGGCCTTCGGGACGGTGAGGATCGCCTCCGGATGGTGGGCGACGTCGAGGTAGTTCCGCATGTGCTCGTCGCGGAGGGAGATCCCCGTGCCGAGCCGTCCGAGCGGCACCTTCACCACGTAATTCTCGCCGTCCTCGCGGAACTCCAGGTCGTGGGTCGAGCCGTGGATGCGCATGCCCATCGAGCCGGTCGCGTCGAACGCGACCTCCGACGAGCCCGTGTGCTGGAGCGCCGCGTGCGCGACGACCACGGGAGAGAGGAGCGCCGCCGTGGCGGCGAGGAAGGCAAGCTTGTCGGAGAAAGAGCGGAACTTCATGGAACGGAGCCTCCGGACGTGGGTCCTTGGGATGAATGACTTCATGCACCCTCGTTCGGCGGAGGAACAGGAACGCGGCGATTAAATGCCCGTAAGACGAGGGTCGCGGTCTTGTCGAAAATGACTTTCAGGAGCAAGCATCGCGTCGAGCGGTGCTCCTCGCGACTGCGGACCGGCGACGCGAGGAACACCCCGAGAGGTGTCGAGGCCCGGGGGTGGGGCGTGTGGGTCCTCCTCCTACCGCGCGGTTTGCGCTCCGGCCCGGCTCGTGCATCCTGCGCGCGCCCGACCCTTCCGGGTGCACGATCATGGCTGCGAAGTCGACGAAGAACGGTCCGCGCCGAATCGCGATCCTCGATCTCCCCCAAGCGGAGGCGCGAGAGCTCCTGCGCGCCGGCACGCCGGTCCACCTGCCGGTGAATCCGGTCGAGTACCACGGGCCCCACCTCGCGCTGCACACGGATCGGATCGTCACGCAGGGCTACCTCCCGGACCTCCACACGGCGGTCTACGGGTCCCGGTATCCACTGCTCGTCGCCGACGATCTCGAGGTCGGCGTCGAGCCTTGCCCCGGTCCCGGCTCGAGGAACACGGCCTACAAGGCGGCCCAGAAGCTCGTCGAAGAGGCCGTGCGCGCGCTCGTCGAGCTCGGTGCGACGAAGATCCTCCTGCCGACCTTCCACGCGAGCCCGCTCCACAACCGGATGCTGGACGAGGCGATCGCCTTCGCGCGGGCGCGAGGCGTGCGGGCGGTGGCCCCGCTCCACGCGGTGCTACGCGCCTGGATCGAGCTCGAGTCGCCCGAGAGCTGGGCCGCCACCGTCGAGCACGTCGACGATCCCGCGGTGCGGACGAAGCTCCTCGGGGACCTGCGTCACGACTTCCACGCGGGGTTCTTCGAGACCTCGGTCGCGCTGCACTACGCGCCCGCGTCCGTGAGCGAGCTCCACCAGAAGCTTCCCGCGTGTCCCGACATCGTCCCCGACGCCCGCCTCGCCGTGCTGCGCCGCCTCGCCGCGCGCTTCGGCCGCGATGCGTTCGCACGCGAGCTCGAGTTCGCCGCCGCGGCGGCCGCGTGGAACGGTCAGAGACCCTTCCACGGCTACACGAGCCAACCTGCGTACGCGACGGCCGCCGCCGGGGCGGTGTTCGCCGAGCGCATGGTGAGGGCGATGGCGAGCCTCGTCCGGAAGGTCCTCGAGGACGGCGCCGAGCCGCCCTCGGCGCCGCTCCAATGGCTCGCCGACCTCACGCTCGAAGGGCGCATCCCGACGTCGACGGCGACGCTCGCGGACGTCCGGCAATTCGATCGGACGGGCGCCCCGATCTGAGGTAACGCAGCGACCCCGCGGGACGACTTGGGACCAGGCCTTCCGCGTCCTATGCTGCACCGCCCCATGCGTCGACCCTTCTCGCTCCTCCTCTCCGCCGTGCTGTCCGTCGGCCTCCTCGCCGGAGGATGCTCGCGCGGCGGCCAAGGGACTTCCGCTCCCGCGGGCGGCGCCGCCGCTGCCCCCGGCGCCGCGCCCCGCCCGAGCGGCCCCCGTCCCGTGCAGGTCGTACAGCCGACCTCGAATCCGTGGCCGCGCATCGTCGTGCTCCACGGCCAGCTCGAGGCGCGGGAGTCGGTGACGATCGCCGCGCGCGTCGAGGGGCCCATCACGCGCGTCGCGGCCGATCTCGGAGACCACGTGCGCTCGGGACGCCCGCTCGCGTCGATCTCGCCGACGGACTACCAGGCCCACCTGGCGCAGGCCGAGGCCGACCTCGCCCAGGCCCAGTCGGATCTCGCGCGCCTCGAAGGCGTCGCGCGGCCCGAGGCGGTTTCGCGGCAGCAGGTCGAGCAGGCCCGCACGAAGGTCGCCCTCGCCCAGGCCCAGCGTGCGCTCGCTCTCCGCCAGCGATCGGATGCGTCGATCCGCGCCCCGTTCTCCGGCACGGTCTCGCGGCGCTACATCTCGCCCGGCGCGTTCGTCCGCCTCGGCACACCGCTCTTCGACTTCGTCTCGGACGGGAACCTCCGCCTGACGCTGGACGTGCCCGAGCGCTACGTGCGTCAGGTCGTCGTCGGCACGACGGTCAACGTCCTCCCCGACGAGGTGGGGACCGACTCGTTCCAGGCCCAGATCGTCCGCGTCTCGCCGGTGGTCGCCCAGGGCTCGCGCGCCTTCCGCGTCGAGGCCGAGGTCGACCCGCACGAGGGCGTCCTCCGGCCCGGGATGTTCGTCCTCGGTCACATCTCGCTCGGTCTCGATCCCGAGTCGGTGCGGATCCCGCGTGGGGCCGTCTACTCCGTGCTCGGTCAGGATCGCGTGACCGTCGTCGTCGACGGCAAGGCCCAGCCCCGGGACGTCGAGCTGCTCGGCGAGGATCGCGGTGACGCCCTCGTCCACGGCCTCGCGCCGAGCGACGTCGTCGTGCTGCGCGGCGGCGCCGCCCTCTCGCCCGGCACGCCCGTGCGCCCCGAGACCGCGGCCCCCGCCGCTCCGTCGCGTCCCACGGCCGCCGCGGGGCATGCGCCATGACGCTCTCCGAGATCTGCGTCAGGCGCCCCGTCTTCGCGACGATGCTGGTCTCGGCCTGCGTCGCGTTCGGCGTCCTCTCGTTCGGAAAGCTCGGCGTCGATCAGTATCCCGACGTCGATCTCCCCGTCGTGACGGTACAGACGGTCCTCCGCGGTGCGAGCCCCGAGGAGATCGAGACGCAGGTCACGAAGCCGATCGAGGACGCGATCAGCACGAGCCAGGGCATCGACGAGCTGACCTCGACCTCCGTCGAAGGTCTCTCGAGCGTGACCGTGCGCTTCCTCCTCGAGCGGAACGCCGATCAGGCGACGCAGGACGTGCGTGACAAGGTCTCGGCCATCATCGGGAACCTCCCCGAGGGCACGGACTCGCCCGTCATCACGCGCCTCGACACGACGGCCATCCCGGTGGCCACGCTCGTCGTCGAGGGCAACCGCGACCTGCGCGAGCTCACCGACCTCGCCGAGCACCAGGTGATGGAGCCCCTCGAGGGCCTCTCCGGCGTCGGCGAGATCCAGATGCTCGGCGGGCGCAAGCGCGCCTTCCAGATCGAGGTCGACGCGACGGCGATGGCGGAGCGCGGCCTCACCGTCGGCGCCCTCCGCACCGCGATCGCCTCGCAGAACATCGAGGTCCCGGGCGGACGCGTGCAGCGCGACGGTCGCGAGGACGTGCTCCGCACCGTCGCCCGCGCGCGCAACCGCCAGGACCTGCTCGACCTCGTCGTCGCCGAATACCAGGGAGCGCCGGTCCGCCTCCGCGACATCGCGACGGTCACCGACTCCGAGGAGGAGCCTCGCTCGCTCGCGCGCCTGAACGGCCGCAACGCCGTCTCGCTCGTGGTGCAGAAGCAGTCGGGCACGAACACCGTCCGCGTCGTGGACACGCTCCGCGCCCGGATCGCCGAGCTCGAGGAATCCCTCCCGGACGACGTGCACATCACGGTCGTCCGCGACACCTCCCGCTTCATCCGGCGCTCGATCCACGAGGTCGAGGTGCACCTCGTCCTCGGCGGCCTGCTCGCCTCCCTCGCCGTCCTCCTCTTCATGGGCTCGCTCCGGTCGACGTTCATCGCCGCGATCGCGATCCCGAGCTCGATCGTCACGACCTTCGCGATCCTCCGGGCGCTCGACTACACGCTCAACAACTTCACCCTGCTCGCGCTGACGCTCGCCGTCGGCGTCGTCATCGACGACGCCATCGTCGTGCTCGAGAACGTATTCCGGCACGTCGAGAAGGGGCAGGATCCCTTCCAGGCGGCGATCGACGGAACGAAGGAGATCACGCTCGCGGTCTTCGCCACGACGCTCTCGCTGATCGTCATCTTCCTCCCGACGGCCTTCATGGAGGGCATGGTCGGGAGGTTCTGGCGCAGCTTCGGCGTCACGACGGCCTTCGCCATCGGCATCTCCCTCTTCGTCTCGCTCACGCTCACGCCGATGCTCTGCTCGAAGATGCTGAAGCCTCCGCCCGCGGGTCACGGCGAGGCAGAGAAGAAGGGCCTCGTCGCGAAGCTGAACGACGTGCTCGATCGCTCCTACGGCTGGCTCGTCGGCTGGTCGCTCCGGCACCGCTGGCTGGTCGTCCTGATCTCCGTGGCCTGCATCGCGGCGATCGTTCCGCTCGGGGGGAGGGTCGGCAAGGACTTCATCCCGCAGGACGACTCGAGCGAGTTCACGATCGCGCTCACGATGCCGGAGGGCACCGACCTCCAGGCGGCGTCGGCCCTCGCGAGCGAGATCGAGGAGAGGATCCGCGCCCTCCGCGGCGTCGAGCTGCTCTGGACACGGGTCGGCAGCGGTCGTGGCGAGGACGTCGGCGAGGTCGAGATGTACGTCGGCCTCGTCGACCTCGAGAAGCGCACCTTCTCGCAGCGCGACGTGATGGGCGCGGCCCGCGAGGTGCTCGCCGCGTACCCGGAGCTCCGCCCGGTGGTCTCGTCCCTCTCCGGCCTCGCCGGCGGCGGCCGCAACACCGAGCTCATGTTCTCGCTCCGCGGACCCGACCTCGCCGAGCTCGACCGGCTCTCCGAGGAGATGACGCGTCGCATGCGCGCCGACTCCGGCTTCGTCGACGTCGACACCGCGAGCGCCGTGCGGAAGCCCGAGCTCCGGATCGTGGTCGACCGGCAGCGTGCGGCGGACCTCGGCGTGCGCGCGGGCGAGGTGGCTTCGTCGCTCCGCACCATGGTCGGCGGCGAGGCCGTCACGAAGATCCGCGAGGGCGCCGAGCAGTACGACGTCTGGCTCCGGCTCCGCCCGATCGATCGTGGCAGCGAGATCGCGATCTCCATGCTCCCGATCGCGTCGCAGCGGGGCATCGTGCGCCTCGACGCGGTCGCCGATCTCGTCCGCGATCGCGGCCCCGCTCAGATCAACCGCTACGGCCGCGTCCGCAAGGTCGACATCAACGCGAACCTGAGCGGGATCCCGCTCGGCACGGCCGTCGATCGGGTGAACCAGATCGCCGCCGAGATGGAGCTCCCGCCCGGCTACGAGGTCACGTTCTCCGGTCGTGCCAAGATCCTGAAGGACACGTTCGGCAGCTTCCTGGCCGCGCTCGGCATGTCCTTCCTCTTCATGTACATGGTGCTCGCCGCGCAGTTCGAGAGCTTCCTGCACCCGATCACGATCATGCTCTCGCTGCCGCTCTCGCTGCCGTTCGCGCTGGTCTCGTTGCTCCTCCTCCACGACACGCTGAACATCTACTCCGCGTTCGGCATGTTCATGCTCTTCGGCATCGTGAAGAAGAACGGCATCCTCCAGGTCGACTACACGAACACGCTCCGCTCGCGTGGCGTGGAGCGCGAACGCGCGATCGTGGAGGCGAACGTCACGCGTCTGCGTCCGATCCTGATGACGACCATCACGCTCGTGATGGGCATGATCCCTCTCGCCCTCGGTCAGGGTCCGGGCGCCGCGTCCCGGGCCAGCATGGCCAAGGTGATCATCGGCGGTCAGGCGCTCTCCCTCGTGATCACGCTGCTCATCGTGCCGGTCGCCTACTCGCTCTTCGACGACGCGGGACGGTGGTGGGATCGCGTGCGGTCCCGGCGGAAGGACGACGTCGAGGCGGTCGCTCCGGCCGAGTGAGCGAGCGCCGCGCGGGGCGTCCCCATTCGGGGAGCATCGAGCGCGAGACGGGGGGGCCGGGAAGTGGCACGCTTGGGGGCCACCACCGATGTCGCTCGACTCGCAGCCACCCCGTGTCGATACGGCGCCTCCGGTTCCCTCCGGATGGCCCGTGATCGAGCGTGGCCTCATGATCGCCTACGTCGGGCCGGTGGTCGTGGTGCGCATCGAGGAGTGGGTGCCCCCGTCCTCGGTCGACCGCTACATGGACGAGTTCGTGCGGGGGATCGACATCCGAAGGCCGGACACACGCGCGGCGGCGCTCTACGACGTCCCGACGTGGACCGGGGCGACCTCGATGCGGCGGCGCCAATGGGCTCGGCTCCTCGCGGAGCGCGAGGACGTCCTCCGCCGCACGACGAAGGCCTGGGCGCTCCGGACCGAGTCCCCTCTCGTGCGCGGGATGCTGAAGGCCATCCATTGGATCCAGCCGCCGCCGTACCCGCATGCGGTCGTCGGGACGCATCGGGAGGCGTTCGAGTTCATCCATCGGTACATGCCGGAGGTCGATCCGGGGACGTACACGGAGCGCTACCACGAGCTCCTGCGGAAGAACGCCGATCGACTGCGCCACGGCTGACGCGGAGGCGTCTCAGCGACGGACCACGTGGCCGGCGGTGGGGCCGCTCGAGGTCGTCCGGATGCGGCTCCCGAGCAGGCTCTCGATCCACTCGAGGAGCGTCCCCCGCGCACGCGCGTTGTCGGCGGCGCCGAGCAGGACCTCGTACTCCGGCTCCACGCGCTCGAGCAGGCGAGTCAGCGCCTGCTGACGCTCGAGGTCGGGCGCGACCGGCGGAACCAGGCCGACGACGCGCGAAGGATCCAGCGCCTCCGTCCGAGCGAGCGCGGCATCGATCGGGGCGGCGCCCCGATACGCCGTGCACACCCGGTAGGGGACGAGCCGCTCGAGCGCGTCGAGGTGCGTGAGCGCGAGCCCGTCGACCCCACCCACCACGGCGAGCGCGTAGCGCGCGAGGACCGCGTCGAAGGCGCCCACGCGGAAGGCCTCCTGCCAGGGCCCGTGCGTGTTGTGCGGCTCGGGGAGGAGCGGCACGAGCCGGGGATCCTCGGTCGGCATCGGTCCTCGTCCGTGCCGCGTCGCGTACGTCCGCAGCACGCCGAGGCGCAGGGTCTCCCCCTCGAAGCGGGCCTCCTCGAGGAGGGCGAGGGCGTTCTCGAAAGTGCAGCGGCTCCACGTCGTGTGGGGATGGAAGCCCGCGTGCTCGTCGAGCAGCACGCCCTGGGCGCCCTCGAAGACCACGTCTCCCTTCGCGAGGAGCTCGGAGAGCACCTCGTCTCCGACGATCGCCCCGGCCTCGACCAGGGGCTCGACCGCGTCGATCCACCGATCGACGATCTCGTCCCGATCGAAGACGCGATGCTCCGGCTCGGCCGCCCCGAGACGTGCGGTCTCCCGGAGCTCCGGGCCGAGCTCTTCCCGCTTCCGCTCCCGGAGGCGCTCGAGCTTCGCCCTCAGCGTCGAGCGGTCGAGGAGATCGGCGAGGCGGACCGCGTCCTCCGGGCCCTCGAGCGCGTCCGCCACGGTCTCGCCGACGCCGACGCCGCAGCTCCCGTGGCGCGCCTCTGCGCGCGCGAGCTCGCGCAGTCGGTTCGCCGCCTGGTGATAGGGCGTGGTCACGAGGGCCTCGCGGCTCGCGAGGAGTCGGGCGAGCGGGAGCGGCACGCCCTTGCCCGCGAGGATGCGGGCCTCGACGAGGAGCGCCGTCGGATGCACGACGACGTGCCGCGACAGGAACGTGCGCACGCCCGGGACGAAGCTGCCCGCGCCGAGCTGCGAGAAGGTGTGGTGCCTCCCGTCGCCCGTGACGACGTTGTGCCCGGCCTGCCCGCCGCCGTTGAAGCGCACGACCACGTGGGCCCCGAGCTCGCGCACGAGCGCGTCCGTGACGAGCCCCTTGCCCGAGTCGCCGAAGGCGAGATCGACGACGATGGACGCGCGTCGCGTCTTCGTGCTCGAGGGCATCGCGCTCAGGTCCGTGTGAAGCCGCTCGCCCCGTCGGTCACCGTGGGCACGGCGGCGCGGAGCGGCGGGAGCGGCGCGCGATCGCGGCCGATCGTCGCGGCATAGGGCAGCAGGGCGCGGACCACGGCCGACACGCGCTCGCGTCCGCCGCCGTGGGCCTCGACCATGCGCGCGATCCCGTCGATCCCGTCGACGGAGCCCTCCGAGAGCGCGACGAGGCCCGCCGCGACGAAGCAGGTGTCCTCGGGCGAGCTCATCGAGACGACCCGATCGCCGAGGAGATCGCGCCACACGCGCTCGCACCGCGGGCGACGTGCCGGATCGGGGATCAGGAAGAAGGGCTCGAAGGATTCCTGCACCGCGGCCACGACCGCCTCGGTCGGCACGTCCTCGTCGAGTCGATCCCCGACGATCGCCTCGACGTGGTGCCGCGAGAGGAGGGGGTAGGGGCGCTCGTCGCCCGTGAGGAAGAGGTAGCCGCGCTTCCTCCGCTTGCGCCAGCAGTCCATGTCGACGTGCTCGACGAGGAAGTGGAGGGCGACCTCGTACGATTCGTGGTCCTGACCGCCGCCTCCGCCTTCGAGGTAGCTGAAGGTCAGCCAGCGATCCATGAGCTCCGCGGTCGTCTCGAACTGACCGACCTGGAGAGACGCCTGGTCGCTCGTCGCGTCGCCGAACGCGAGGAAGAGGACCTGCGGATGACGGACGCCCGCGTCGCCGAGCAGCCGCATGAAGCGTGGCAGCTCCCGACGCGCGAGGAGGTCCGGGATGTCTCCCATCGAGCCCGTCACGTCGAGCGCGAAGACGATGCCGAGCGACTCCGGATGATCGGCGCTGTCCCGGCTCTCGCGGACCCGCACGCCCTTCGGGTTCATCAGCGGATGCGTGCTCCGTTGCTGGAAGACCTGCTGCCGCGGGAGATCGACGCGGGCCTCGGCGATCGCCGTATGCGCTTCGTAGCTGTAGTTGCCGTATCCCATGGGTCAGGAGCTCCAGCCGGGCATGGCGAGGTGGACGTACTTCGGCGGCCCGAAGGCCTCGCGCGCGACGCGCGAGACCTCGTGATCGAGCGCCCAGGCGTCGTCGGTGCGCGGCCCCGGGGCGAAGGGATCGGCATGGGAGCGGACGAGCGCGGCGAGGCCGGGCGGTACGGAGGAAGGAACGGTGCCGGTGATCGGATCGCCTCCGAGCACGTAGGCGACACAGCGCGCCGTCATCGCGAGATCGGTGGCCGTCGTCGGGATCGAGTCGCCCCGCAGATCCTCGGGGTAGAACGCCTGGGAATCGCTCACGACGACGGGAAGCCTCTCGCGCGTGCGCAGCTCCGTGGCCGCGGACCAGCCGACGAGCATCACGCCGTGATCGCGGGCGTGGACGAGCAGGTGCCTCGGCACGATCGCCGCGTGGGCGACGCCCGCCCGATGCACGAAGCCGAGGACCTCGAGCATCCGTCGCCAGAGCCAGACGGCATGCCGGGGATCGACGCCGTCCGGGTAGGCGCTCCTCACGTCCTCGAGCGTGTGGACGAAGCCGCTCGCGTAGCGGAGGGCGGTCGCGGGACGTTCCGCGTCCCGGAAGCGGAGCGTTCCGTGCGCGACCGGCTGCGGGAGACGCTCCGTGAAGTGGGCCGCCCCCTGCGCGGAGGAGTCCTGCAGGGCCTCGAGGATCCGATGCTCGCGCTCGAGGAGATCCCGATCCGAGGGGGCGCGGAGGACCTTGAGGACCACGCGCTCGGTGACGCGTCGTGCACGCTCGGCGAGGAAGACCTCGCTCGACTCGCCCGACGCGAGGTGTCCGAGCACCCGGTAGGGCAGCCCGCCGAGGGTCGCCTTCTCCTCGTCCGGGATGGCGAGCTCGGTGTCGAGGCGGGCGAGGGCGCGGAGGTAGTCCTTCGCGTGGAGGATCGGGCCGTCGTCCGTGACCGTGGCCCCGCAGAAGGGGCAGAGCACGACGAGCAGCTTGGCGTCCGGCGAGAGCGGAGCCCCGCATTTCGGGCAGGCGAGGGTGCGCAGCGTCATGGTCGAGGACGACTCTACGCCCTCCCCCGGGGCGGTGGAACGGCCCTCCGCGGGGGGACGTGCTACCTCTCGGCCCGTGATCAACCTCGACTCCATCTCCCGGCAGCACGGGAACCAGATCCTCTTCCTCGAGGCCTCGGCCGCGGTGAACCGCGGCGAGAAGGTCGGTCTCGTCGGTCCGAACGGCTCGGGCAAGACCACGATCTTCCGGCTCATCACCAAGGAGGAGACCCCGGACGCGGGCCAGGTCTCGATCGATCGCGGGATCACGATCGGCTACTTCAGCCAGGACGTCGGCGAGATGAAGGGCCAGACGGTCGTCTCCGCCGCGATGGACGGAGCCGGGCCCGTCTCGAGCGTGCTCGCCGAGATGCGCTCGCTCGAGGAGGCCCTCGCCGACCCCGACCGCGCCGACGAGATGGAGACCCTGGTCACGCGCTTCGGCGAGGTCCAGGCGCGCTTCGAGGAGCTCGACGGGTACTCGCTCGAGTCGAGGGCGCGCGAGATCCTCGCCGGCCTCGGCTTCTCGCAGGAGATGATGGACCTCGACGTCGGCGCGATGTCGGGCGGCTGGAAGATGCGCGTCGCGCTCGCCCGCATCCTCCTCATGCGTCCCGACGTGCTCCTGCTCGACGAGCCGACGAACCACCTCGACCTCGAGTCGATCCTCTGGCTCGAGCAGTACCTCCTGCGCTTCGAGGGGGCGCTGATCATGACCTGCCACGATCGCGAGTTCATGAACCGCATCGTGAAGAAGATCCTCGAGATCGACGGCGGCGACATCCTCACCTACGGCGGCAACTACGACTTCTACGAGAAGCAGCGCGCGCTCTCGGAGCAGCAGGCCGAGGCGCAGTACGCGCGCCAGCAGGCGATGTTGAAGAAGGAGGAGCGCTTCATCGAGCGCTTCAAGGCCCAGGCCGCGAAGGCCGCACAGGTCCAGTCGCGCGTGAAGAAGCTCGACAAGATCGAGCGCGTCGAGCCGCCGATGCGTCGCAAGAAGCTGAAGTTCGACTTCCGCGAGCCGCCGCGCTCCGGCGAGGACGTCGTCCTCCTCGAGGGCGTGTCGAAGGCCTACGGCGAGAAGAAGGTCCTCTCGAGCCTCGACTTCCTCGTCCGCCGTCGCGAGCGTTGGGCCGTCATGGGCGTGAACGGCGCGGGCAAGAGCACGCTGCTCAAGATCATCGCCGGCGCCTCGACGCCCGACACCGGCTCCGCGCGCATCGGGGCGAGCGTGAAGATGGCGTATTTCGCCCAGCACTCGCTCGAGGTCCTCGATCCGCAGCAGACGGTCTTCGAGTCGCTCCACAACCGCTTCACGACCGCCTCGCAGGGCTCGCTGCGCACCCTCGCGGGCGTCTTCGGCTTCCCGGGCGACGCGATCGACAAGCCGATCCGCATCCTCTCGGGCGGCGAGAAGGCGCGCCTCGTGCTCGCCCAGATGCTCTTCGACCCGCCGAACTTCCTCGTGCTCGACGAGCCGACGAACCATCTCGACATGGACACGAAGGAGATGATGGTCGAGGCGCTCCGTGGCTACGAGGGGACGATGATCTTCGTCTCCCACGACCGTCACTTCCTCGCCGAGCTCTCGAACCGCGTGCTCGAGCTCGGTGGGCCGAAGGGTCCGCACGCCTACGGCGGCGGCTACCTCGAGTACGTGCGCGAGACCGGCTACGAAGCGCCCGGCATGCGCAGCTGAGCCGTGCTCACTTCCGCGCGGCGAGCACGCGCTCGACCGTCTCGACGATCGCCACGGTGCGCGGATCGAGCTCGACGTTGAGCCTGTCCCCGGCGACGCGCGTGCCGAAGTGGGTGCGCTCGAGGGTCTCCGGGATCAGGTGGACCCAGAACGTGCCGGACGCCGGATCGGTCTCGCCGATCGTGAGGCTCGAGCCGTCGAGCGCGACGAAGCCCTTCGGGAGCACGTAGCGCATCCACTCGGTGGGGACCCGCACCCGGACCGCGACGTCGTGACCCTCGCGGCGCACCTCGACGACCTCGCCCGTGCCGCTCACGTGGCCCGAGACGTCGTGGCCGCCGATCTCGTCGCCGACCTTCACGCTGCGCTCGACGCTGACCTTCGAGCCGACCTCGAGCCTCCCGATCGTCGTCCGCTCGAGCGTCTCGCGGATCGCGTCGAAGCGGACGACCGTGCCCTCCTGCGCGACCGCGGTCTGGCAGACGCCGTCGATCGCGATGCTGGCCCCGAGCTCGATGCCGCCCGAGAGCTTACCGAGGTCGACCCAGTACCGGAGCAGGGAGGGCTCGCGCTCGACGCGGACGACGGGGAAGAGGCCGCGGGTGATGCCGGTGAACATCCCCGATCCCTAGCGCACGGCGGCGCGATCGGAAACGTGCCGGGAGTCGCGGAGCCCTCGGGCGAACTCGTCGAAGGTCCGTGCGAGCTCGGCCGGACACTCGAGGTGCGGGCAGTGGCCGATGCCCTCGAAGACGACGAGCTTCGCGCCCGGGACGCCGGCGGCCACGTGCTCGCCCATCGCGACGGGGAAGAGGCTGTCGAGCTCGCCCCAGACGACGAGGGTGGGGACGGTGATCCCGTGGAGGGCCACGAGGCTCGTCTTCGAGCCGTCGAAGATGCCGCTCTCGACGCTGCCGAGATCGGACCAGACGCGCGCGTACCAATCCGCCTTCTTCCGGGTCTCTTCGAAGAGGTGGGCGTCGACGAGCGGCGGGAGCTTCATCGGCTTCGCCATCACGCGCCCCTGGAAGCGCCGGTAGTCCGCATGGCTCCTCACCTCGAAGAGGTTGTGCCCCTCGATCGCCTCGTCGTAGGCCGAGCGCACGCCGCCGGGGTTGATGCCGGCGCAGTCGACGAGCACGAGCGACTCGAGCCGCTCGGGCATGCGCTCGGCGAGCAGGAGCGCCGTGGCCCCGCCGAGCGAATTCCCCATCAGGTGGAAGCGGGGCGGCGCGATGTCCGCGACCACGTCGCCGAGCCAGCGGCCGTAGGCTTCGGCCGTGTGGAGCTCCTCGGGATCGAGCCAGCCGTCCCCGAAGCCCGGCATCGCCGGCACGAGGATCCGATAGCGGTCCGCGAGGTGGCGCGCCGTGACGAGGAAGTTGTCGATCCGATCGCCGAAGCCGTGCAGGAAGACGAGCGTGCCCTCGCGATCCTCGCCGAGCACGAGGTAGGGCGTCTCCCGGCCCTTCGCGTCGCGATGGGTCTCGACGCGCACGCCGAGCTTCTTGCGTTGCGACTCGAGGTGGGCCTTCACGAGCTTGCCCCCGAGCCATGCGCGGATACCGGAGAGGATCGGCATGGACGGAGCCTGGGGACTTCTTGACTCGGAGTCAATACGAGGCTGCTAGGCTTCGGTCATGCCCGCCTTCGGAGCCCCGAACCCCTTCGTCCTCGCGCTCCTGCGCTCGCCCCTGCACCGGCTCGCGAGCGGCGCGCTCCTCGTCCTCGAGGTCACGGGGAGGAAGACGGGCCGCACGCTCGTCTTCCCCGTCATGTACGCGCGCGACGGAGAGGGGATCGTGATCGTCGCCGCCTGGGCCTCGAAGAAGCGCTGGTGGAAGAACGTGCTCGGCGGCGCGGAGGTCGGTCTGCTCGTCGCCGGCGAGAGGCTCAGAGGCGAGGCGCGGGTCGTCGACGACGGAGCCGAGCGCGGTCGCCTGCTGCGGGCCTACCTCGCACGCTTCCCGAGCGCCGCGAAGGGGCTCGGTCTCCCGAAGGAGGCCTCCTCGGTCGACGACGCGACCCTCTCCTCGCGTCTCTCGGACGCGGTCGTGGTGCGCGTGGCGCCTTCGGGCGCTCAGCAGGGGCAGTCGAAGTAGGGGATCTCCGCCTCGACGAGCACGCCCGGCGCGGCGCCGAGGCGTACGACGTAGCGGAAGCCGCCGATCACGTCCTCGAGGTAGGCCTCGAGCACCCCGTCGCCCTCGAGATCGAAGACGGCGACGACCCGCGCGCGCTCGGGAATCGAGCCTCGATCCGTGAAGCGGAGCCCGTCGGCCCGCGCGTCGAAGAACGCGAGCCCTTCGACCGGGTCCATCTGGCCACAGCCGTCGGGCACGAGCTTCGCGGCGAAGAGCCGCGCGGGCGCGCCGAACGATTGGAGCTCCAAGCGGTCGCGGGAGAGACCGCGGACGCCGCTCGGGATCTCGGATTCCTCGGCCTCGTCGCCGAGCTCCTGCCGCAGCTCCGCGAAGGCGTGGTCGATCCGCGCGCCTTCGGGGCTCGAAGCGAGGGCGTCCAGGATGGACGTCGCCGTCCGCGCATCCGGCTCCGAGGGCGCGAAGACCACGGGCGCTCCGCCGCGGCTCGGGACCGCCACGACGCCCTCGCAAGCGCTCGTGAGCTCGGCCGCGTAGTAGGTCACGGTGCCGAGCTCCCAGGCTTCGCGGGCGACCGCCGCGGGCCGCATCGCGGGCTCGCCCTCGAAATCGCCCTGGCCGAGCCAGTGATTGACCGTGCCGAAGTGCGGGACGAGAGCGCGCACGAGCCGAACGCGGCCGAGACGCCCGTCGCAGACGGAAGACGCGCCGACCACGCGGACCGAGCTGCCCTCGAGCGAGGCGAGCGACTCGGGGACGTTCGTCGCGTCGCGCGCCACGGCCACCGGCACCGCGTTCGCCGCCGTGACGAGGCCCGGCGCCTCCTTGCCCGCATCGCCGCTCGCCCGTCCGAGCAGGGCCACCTTCGCGTTCGTCCCGACGATCACGGGGAAGAGACCCCGGCTCGCGAGCTCCGTCGCGGCGCTCGCGGGGCGCGAGGCGAGCATCTCCTCTTGGGCGATCCGGAGCGCGCCGCCCTCCCGGACGACGAGGAAGCGCTTCGGACCGGTGTCGGCGAAGCGAGCCGAGGACCAGGTCTGGACGACGTCGACGACCGCGCTCGTCGAGGACTTCGCGATCCTCACCTGATCGAGCGAGACGACCATCGGACGCTCGAACATGCGTCGCCGATCGGCGAGCCATCCCTTGCGATCGAGCGCGACGACCCGCTCCCGCGTCCTCCGCACACCGTGGAAGCGCTGGGCGTAGAGAGCCTGGTACGCCTCGAAGTCGCCACGGTTCTGGGCCGCGAGCCAGGCGTCGAGGAGCGCGTTCACCTCGGCGTCCGCGAGGGCCTGGGAGGGGCTGGCGGCGGGGGCAGGCGCGGCGGCGGCGGGGGCGGCCGTCGACGGCCGGGTGGCCGGGCGAGGGCGCTCGTCCCGGCTCGGGCCACAGGCAGCGGAGAGGAGGACGACCAGGGCGAGGACCGGACGAGGCGTCATGGGCCGACGATCGCATCGGCGCCGCCCTGCGCGGAAGACCCCCTTCACACTTCTTCACGATCGCTTCGCTGCCCCGCGTCGCGGGCGAGGCTAGCCTACGTCCATGACCTCCGACGCGACCGAGAGAGCACGCGCCCTCGGCATCCCGAGCCCACGTCCCGTCCTCTTCCGTCTGGCGATCGTCTTCGTCGTCCTCCTCGTCGTCGGCGCGGGGGTCGCGGTGTACCTGCGTAGCCGGACGACGCCCACCGTGAGCTACGTCACCTCGCCGACGCGCCGGGGCGGGATCACCTCGGTCGTCACCGCGACCGGCTCGCTCTCCGCGACCGATACCGTGACGATCGGCGCCGAGATCAGCGGCCGCGTGCGAGCGGTGCACGTCGACGAGAACGATCGCGTGACCCGGGGACAGCTCCTGCTCGAGCTCGATGCGACGCTCTACGAGTCGGGCGTCCGGGAGTCGGCGGCGAACGTCGCCGCGGCGGAGGCGACGCTCGCGCTCGCGCGCGCGACCTTCGAGGAAGCCTCGGCCACGGAGTCGCGCACCCGCACCCTCCGCGAGCAGGACCTCGCGTCGGAGCAGGATCGGGTCTCGAGCCACGCGGCCGCCGCCCGCGCGACGGCGGAGGTCGCGAGCGCGCAGGCGAGGCTCGGCGTGAGCCGCGAGGCGCTCCGGCAGGCGCGCACGAACCTCGAGCGGACGCGCATCGTCTCGCCGATCGACGGGGTCGTGCTCTCGCGCTCGGTGGAGCCGGGCCAGACGGTCGTCGCCTCGCTGCAGGCGCCCGTCCTCTTCGAGCTCGCGGAGGATCTGCGGCGCATGCGTCTCCGCGTCCGCGTGGACGAGGCCGACGTCGGGCACGTGCACGAGGGCCAGCACGCGACGTTCACCGTCGACGCCTATCCCGAGCGGACGTTCCAGGCAACCGTGACCAAGCTCCTCCTCGCGCCCGAGACCGTGAACGGCGTCGTCACCTACGAGGCCACGATGGCCGTCGACAACTCGGAGCTCCTCCTGCGCCCCGGCATGACGGCGACTGCTTCGATCGTGACGGAGCGCAGGGAGGGGGGATTGCTCGTCCCGAACGCCGCGCTCCGCTACGAGCCGACGGTCATCCGGAGCTTCGGCGGCGGATCGTCGCGCGCACCGGCCCGCGATCCGCGCGCCCACGTCTACCTGGTCCGCGGCGGACGCCCCGTGAAGGTGCACGTGACCGTGCTCGCCTCCGACGAGACGACGAGCGAGATCCGGGGCTCCGGCATCCGCGAGGGCACGGAGGTCGTCGTCGACCAGACGTCGGCGCGTCCCGGAGGCAGGCCGTGAAAGGCGAGCCCCTCCTCGAGCTGCGGAACGTCACCCGCGTCTACGGGCGGGGCGACACCGAGGTGCGCGCGCTCGACGGAGTCGATCTCCTCCTCACGGAGGGCGAGTTCGTCGCCGTGATGGGGACGAGCGGCTCCGGGAAGTCGACCTGCATGAACGTGCTCGGCTTCCTCGATTCGCCTTCGTCCGGCGAGTACCTCTTCCGCGGCGTGCCCGTCGCCGATCTCGGCCGCGACGAGCGCGCGCTCGTGCGTCGCGTGCACGTCGGTTTCGTGTTCCAGGGCTTCCATCTGTTGCCGCGGACGACGGCGGTCGAGAACGTGGAGCTGCCGTTGCTCTACCGGAAGATGTCGGCCCGCGAGCGCAGGCAGAAGGCCCTCGCGGCGCTCGAGCGCGTCGGGCTCGAATCGCGCGCGCACCACGCGCCGAACGAGCTCTCCGGCGGTCAGCAGCAACGCGTCGCGATCGCACGGGCGCTCGTCGGCGATCCGACCCTCCTCCTCGCGGACGAGCCCACGGGCAACCTCGACAGCGTGAAGAGCCACGAGATCATGGACCTCTTCGTCTCGCTGAACCGCGACGCGGGCCTCACCATCGTGCTCGTCACGCACGAGGCCGACGTCGCGGCCTACGCGAAGCGACGCGTCGTCTTCCGCGACGGTCGCATCCTCTCGGACGACGGCGAGTCCGCGTCCCGGACCACGGAGGCCCGCGCATGATCGGCAGCGCCCTCGGCATCGCCCTGCGCACGATCCGCCGCAATCCGATGCGCTCGTTCCTCACGATGCTCGGAGTGGTGATCGGCGTCGCTTCGGTCGTCTCGATGGTCACGCTCGGCCGCGCCGCGACCGCCCGCGTCACGGCGGACATCGCGAGCTTCGGTCAGAACCTCCTCGTCGTCTCCCCGGGCGCGGATCGCCACGGCCCCGGCGGCCCCTCGGCGGCGCCGCCCTTCGAGATGGCCGACGTGCGGGCGATCGCCCGCGACATCCCCGGCCTCGTCGCCGTCGCGCCGAGCGCCGGCACGAGCGAGCGCGTGATCTACGGCAACAAGAATTGGCGGACGACGCTCGTGGGCTCGACGAACGACTACCTCGTCGCGCGGAGCTTCGAGCTCGGCTCGGGCCGGAGCTTCACCGAGGGCGAGCTCCGCTCGGGCACGCCGGTCTGCCTCGTCGGGGACACCGTCCGGCGCGAGCTCTTCGGCACGGGCGATCCGCTCGACGCGACGGTGCGCCTCGGACGCGTCGCCTGCCGCATCGTCGGAACCCTCGCTTCGAAGGGCCAGGCCGCGCTCGGCAGCGACCAGGACGACATCGTGATCGTCCCGCTGACCGCGTACCAACGCCGCATCGCGGGCTCGGACGACGTCACCGTGATCTTCGTCTCCGTCAGCACGGACTCGAGCTTGACCGAGACCCAGCGCCACATCCGCGAGCTGATGCGCAAGAGGCGAATCCGGCGGGCGAGCGAGGACGACGACTTCGCCGTCCGGGATCTCTCCGAGGTGACGCAGATGGTCGAGAGCGTGACCGGCGTGCTCACGGCCCTCCTCGCGGCGATCGCGGCCGTGAGCCTGGTCGTCGGAGGCATCGGCATCATGAACATCATGCTCGTCTCGGTGACGGAGCGGACACGCGAGATCGGCCTCCGGCTCGCGGTCGGCGCCCTCGCGCGCGACGTGCTCCTGCAATTCCTCGTCGAGTCCGTGACGATCTCGTCGCTCGGAGGGCTGCTCGGGGTCGCCGTCGGCCTCGGCGGAAGCGCCCTCGCGACGAAGAAGCTCGACCTGCCCTTCGTCTTCGATCCCGCGGTGGTGGTGGTGGCCTTCGTCTTCGCCGCCTTCGTCGGGATCTTCTTCGGACTCTACCCCGCGTTCCGGGCCTCGAGGCTCGATCCGATCGAGGCGCTTCGTCATGAGTGAGCTCCGCACGAGACGACATCGGCTGTCGCGCGCCCTCGCCGCGACGGCGCTCTTCGCGCTCGCGTCGCCCGTGTCGGCCGACGAGCCGCCCGCGTCTTCGGAAGGCGAGCTCCCGGTCACGCAGGCGGACGTGGTGACGCGGGTCGTCGAGGAGAACCCGACCGTGCGCTCGGCCGTGCTCTCCCTCCGCTCGGCGGAGCGATTGGTGACCTCCGAGGAGCATCGCTACGGCTGGACGTTCCGGGCCGATACCGACGCGAACATCGGCCGGATCCCTTCGCTCGCGATCGGCCAGGTCGTCGTGCCGACGGCCCAGACCTTCAGCCTCGGCGCGCAATTCTCGCGGACCTTCGCGGCCGGCACCACGCTCACGGCGCGCCTCGACGCGAACCGCTCGGTCCGGAAGATCCAGGCGATCCCGACCATGCCCTCGATCACGCTGCTCGGGCCGGGCTATGGCGCGAATCTCTCGCTCACGGTCGCCCAGCCCCTCCTCCGTGGGTTCGGGCGGACGGTCGGCCTCGCGTCCCGGGACTCGGCTCGCTTCGATCGCGATCGCGCGCAGCATGCGGCCGAGAAGGTGGCGAGCCAGACGCTCTCGAACGCGCTCGTCGCCTATTGGGAGCTCTGGTACGCCGGCCGTTCGCTCGAGATCCAGCGCGCGGCGCTCGCGCTCGCGGAGCGGCAGCGCGAGGATGCGCGGGCGCGTGCGCGGGCCGGCGCCCTGTCCGGAGCGGACGCCCTCGAGTTCGATTCGCGCGTGGCCGAGCTCGCCGAGGCCGTGATCGCGGGCGAGCAGACGCTCGCGGCGCGGAGGAGCGACCTCGTCCGCCTCGTCGGCGTCGTCTCGGGCGCCTCGACGCCGAGCGCGCTGGTCGCATCCGAATCGCCGGACGACGCGCTCGACGACCTCCCTCCCGGGGCCGTCGATGCGGCGGTCGAGAGCTCGCCGGAGCTCGCGGAGATACAGGCGCAGATCGACGCGGCGCGGCGCAACGCCCTCGTGGCCGGGGACTCGCTCCGTCCGCGCCTCGATGCGACCGCCACACTCACGGCGCACGGCATGGGGTACGACGATCCCGCGCGGGCCGCCGAGCAGCTCGGCACCCTCGGGGCCCTGCAGGCGACGATCGGCGTCGTCTACGAGGGCGCGCTCGATCAGACCCGCCGTCGCGAGGAGAAGGCACGCGCGGAGATCGCGGTGCAGCAGGCGGAGCAGACCTACGCGGACGCGCTCGTGCGCCTGACGGCCGAGGTGCGCGCGCAGACCGTCGCCTTCGAGGGCGCCGTGCGTCGGGCGGGCGTGGCGGCGGATACGGTCGCCGTGGCGCGGCGCCTCTCGGAGGCCGAGAGTCAGCGGTTCAACGCGGGCGCGATCGCCCTCCTGCCGGTGCTGCAGGCGGACGAGACGCTGCGCCAGGCCGAGCTCCGCGAGGCGCGCGCCCGGGTCGACGCGCGCATCGCGCTCGTGCGGCTCCAGCATCTCTCGGGGAGGCTGCTCGAGCGGTGGTCGGCTCGGCTGCCGGAGTGAGCCACTACTCGCCGCGAGTCGGCACGCGCCGACTCGCGGGGGAGCTCGAGGCGCCGCTCACACGAACGTGACGTAGAGCCGCTCCTCGCCGACCGAGAAGACCGGCGTCAGGCCGTTCACCGGAGAGCCATGGAACTTCGCCGCATCGCTCGGTTGGAGCTGCGCCGAGCGAATCAGCAGCTGCGGGACGCCTGAGCTCACGTCCGTGCCGACGAACGCCACGTTCACGAGGCCGCCCGTCGGAAGACTCAGCTCGTTCTCCACGAAGAGATGCGTCGGATTCGAACCGACCGCGAACGTCAGGGTCGGCTCGAGGCCGTTCATGATCGCGAGCACGAGCGTTCCGAGCTTCAGCTCCTCGAGCGCGCTGCCGTCGACCTCGAGGCGGCCGCCCTCGAGCCTCACCGTCGCGGCGTCGCCTTCGGCTTGTTCCGTGAAGCGCACGTAGCCCGCGGCGCCGCCGTTCGTCCCGGCCTCCGCGACGATCGTCGCGCGCTCCGCGCTCGAATGGTTCTGGAAGAGCGTGTAGCCGCCGGGTGCACCGAACGCCGTGCCGCCGTAGTTGCGGATGAACGCGTCGCCTCCGAGGGGGCCCGGCTTTCCGTTGTCGTCCTTCCGCTGGTAGTTCACGTAGGCGAAGCGCGTGTAACCGGCCTGCGCACCCGCGCAGGCCCCGGGGAAGTTGTGGATCTTCGCGCGCGCGGCCGTCGGTCGGTAGTACGGCCAGTTGCCCGTGGTCGCGAAGAGCGTGTAGCCGGCGCCGGTCTCGTTCGCCGTGCTCGTCCCGCAGTTCTCGATCACGGCCGTGCCCGCATCGCCGGCTCCGTACTGACCCGTGAACTCGGTATGCCCGCCACCGCCGGAAGGCGCGCTCTCGGCTCCGAGATTCTTCAGCGTCGCGTTGCCCGCGGTCGCGCCGAAGCCGGCGGCCATGTAGGGCGAGTTGTTGTTGAAGCTGGTCACGCCACCGTAGCCGGCCGTGGCAGCGTGATTGAAGATCACCGCCTCGCCGGCCGTAGCGCGACCGTCGAACGCGGTGTCGCCGCCATTGCCCTTGGCCCCGGTCGCGCCGTGGTTCTCGATGCGGCAGCGGTCGGCGGAGCTGTTGCCGTAGAACTGCGTGTTGCCGCCATCGCCGACGGTGCCGCCCGCGTTGGTGAAGCGCGCGATGCCGGCCGTCGCCTCGTCGTAGAAGACCACGTTGCCGAACGTGTCGGAATCGGGCCCCGTGCTGCCCGAGATCTCGAACGTCGCCGCGTCGGCCGTGCTGCGGTCGAGGAAGCGCACCTCGGAGCCGACGGTCGAGTAGGGACCCGGCGGCAGCGCACCGGTGCGCACGACGAAGCGGGCCGCGCCTGCACGCGTGCGCTGGTGGAAGGCGATGATGCCGCCGCTCTGGGAGCGCGGCACGGAAGGCGCGGTCTCGTAGGTGATGGTCTCGTCGCCCGCGCTCGCCTCGTTGACGAAGGAGAGCTGCACGTCGGTGGTCGCCACGCTGGTCGCCGCGACGCGGAAGAGCTGACGCTTGCCCGAGCGATTCCGCACGCCATCGCCCGCGATCGTCAGCGTCGGCGTCGTGGGCGCCGCCTGCTCGAAGAGCAGCTCGTAGGCCTGGGCAGACTCGTCGAAGACGATCGAGTCGACCTGCTGCGCGTCGTCGTACGCGAAGCGGATCGCGCGCACCTCGCTGCTCGAGAACGTCGCGACGTCGGTCGGCAGCTTGCCGCCTTCCCAACACGCGGTGTCGGTCCACGCGCCATACGGCGGCTGCGCCTTCCACGTCGCCGAGACCGGCGCCGGTGCCGTGACGACGATCGGATCCGTGTTCGGATAGTTGGAGTCCGTGGCGCGCACCAGCGTCGGCGTGTCGGTGCGCGGCGTGTCGAGCGTGAGCACGCCCTGGAACGTCGGCGCCGCGGCGACGCGCTCCCCGAGGCCCCAGCGCTCCTTCGGGATGCCGAACCAGGACAGGACCGTCGCCGCGATCGACGTCGCATCGTAGGGCGTCGTCGGATCGTCCGAGCGGAAGACGGTATTCGCCTGGACCAGGGGCGAGATCACCAGCGTCGGCACGCGGGCGCCCGTGGTGTCGAAGCCGTAGCCGTCGTCGCCGTCGTTCGGCCACGCGCGCTTCATCGGATGAGCGGGCACGTGGTCGTACATCCCGCCGCCCTTGCTGAAGCTCACCACCAGCAGCGTCTCGTTCCAGCACGGGCTCTGGCGCAGCGCGTCGTAGATGTTCTGTAGCCCCTGCTCGCCCGGCAGCACGTCGCCGCCCGGATGGTACGAGGTGAACATGCCCGAGGGATCGACCCATACCGGCTCGAGGAAGGAGAACGCCGGCAGCTCGCCGCGCGCCGCGACCTGGAAGAAGCTCTTGATCGGCTGCACGTAGCGTTGCCAGCTCTTGTCGACCGAGGGCAGCTCGCCCTCGAGGAAGAGGTTGTACGTGTAGGGCTCGTTCTCCCAGAGCACCGAGTAGTAGATCGCCCAGTCGAGGATCCCGTTGTTGGCGAGCACCTTCCACATCGACTGACGATGCGGCGTCTTCGAGAAGTAGGCGTAGGCGTTCCCGCCCTCGTACGTCGACGTGATGTCGTACGCCGAGCCCGAGGCGAGCGTCGCCCGATTCGTGGTGGTCCCTCCCGCTTCGCTGCAGAACCACATGTCCGAGAGCGCATACGCCGAGGCGAGACCGCTCATCACGCCGAGCTGATCCGGCGTGAAGCCGCCCATCACCTCGGTGAGCGCGTTGTTGCGCACGAAGCCGCGCATGTCGGCGCGCTCGCCCGCGGCATACGCCGGATAGCCGGCCGACCATTGCTGACGGATCGCGTCGGGCGTGCCGTGGAAGGGATCGACGG
This sequence comes from Polyangiales bacterium, assembly GCA_046351215.1. Classification (GTDB taxonomy): domain Bacteria; phylum Myxococcota_A; class Polyangia; order Polyangiales; family Houyiibacteriaceae; genus JAXLYX01. The sequence goes on from JAXLYX010000008.1 coordinate 502,818, forward strand.
TCGGCGAGACCAGCGTCACCGACGGGCCGATGCCGCCGTGCGCCACCTTGTACTGATGGTGCTCGACGCCCGCGGAGTCGGGATTCGAATGGTGATAGCTCGCTCCCTGGAACGGCGGCCCGGCGGTCGCGCCGACCCAATGGATTCCGTCGCTCGAATGCTCGTGCAGCCAGCCGAGCACGCTGTCGAAGCTGCGCGATTCGAGCACGTAGACGACGACGTGCTTCACCCGCTCCCGCAGGAAATCCATCGTGCCGGGCGTCTTCGCCCGCTCCGCGTCGACCGGGACCTTCGTGACCACGCTGCGGATGCGCTCGACGTCCTCGGGGAAGTCGTGCGGGAGCTCGTGCTGCGAAGCCCGAGCGAAGGGATCGCCCCCGTCGCGGACGTAGAGCGTGCACGCGCGCTCCCCGGGGACCCACGCGAGCAGATCGGGTCCGACCGCCGAGAGGCGCGTGCCCGGGCGGAGCGCCACCTCGCCTGTCGCGAGCGGCGGATAGCTCAAGGGGTCGGCGAGCTGCGGATCGAAGCTGTAGCGCGTCCAGCGACCGGACGCGCGGTTCACCACCAGCACTTCGTTGCCGAACGGGAAGAGCTCGTCGTCGGCGTCGAGCCGTGGCAGCGCGTCGGCGTTCGAGAGCGAGGTGGCGATCGGATCCTGGCTGCCACCGGGGGAGTCGACGTACGCGTCGAAGCTCCACAATCCGTAGGTCATGCGGCCGGGCGTCGGGAGGATCGAGAGCACGTAGCCGGTCACGCCGACGAGGTCGATGTCGTGCACCTGCGGACCGCCCGGCACCGCCGAGAACGAGTAGCCACCGGCGAACTTGTCCCAGTACCAGCTCCCGCTCTGCTGCACGTGGCCCGCGAGCGGATCGTGGAGCTCCGGATCGAAGCGCAGCAGCGTGTAGTCGATGTACGCCGACTCGCCGAGCGTCACGGACGTCGGCGGGGTGTAGAGGAGCACGTAGTCGCCCACCGTCGTGATCTTCGAGCCGGCCGCGAGCTTCGGCGCGCTCCCCGTGGTCACCCGCTGGAGCAGCTTCTCGTGGTGCTCCGGCGCGAAGCGCCAGACCTCGTAGGTCCCGCTGCGGGTCTGCGTGATCACGAACGTATGCGACATGGACCCTCCTCGTCGGAGGCACCGTATCGTCGAAGGGGGGGTGAGTAGAAGAGCGAGCTTCGAGTCACCCCCGCCGGCCGAGCCGCGGGCGGACCCCACCTGCCGGAAAGTTGGAGCTCCCAGGGCTTCCCGCGACGGCGGAGCCCTACTTCTCCCCGCGCTCCGCCCGCGCCGACTCGCGGGCGGCCTCGAGGCGCTTCTCGTGGAAGCCGACGAGCCGATCCTCGACCGCGCGGTTGAGCGAGCCCTCGGCGAAGCGTCCGTCCGGCCCGCGTTCGCCGGCCGGCATCCCGAAGAGCACCTCGATCGCGCCGTCCACGCGGGTGATCGGGATCACGCGGAACTTCCCCTCGCGCACGGCCGCGACGATGTCGTCCCGGAGCGCGAGGTTCTTCACGTTCGTCGAGGGGATGAGCACGCCCTCCTGGCCCGTGAGGCCGCGCGTCTTGCAGACGTCGAAATAGCCCTCGATCTTGTCGTTCACGCCGCCGATGGGCTGCACGTCCCCGTGCTGGTTCACGGAGCCCGTCATCGCGAAGCATTGCTCGATCGGGAGCTCGGCGATCGCCGAGAGCAGGGCGCAGAGCTCGGCGAGCGAGGCGCTGTCGCCCTCGACGCGGCCGTACGACTGTTCGAGCACGATGGAAGCGCGGAGCGAGAGCGGCGTCGTCGGCGAGTAGCGGCCCGAAAGGAAGCCCGAGAGGATGAGCACGCCCTTCGAGTGGATCGGCCCGCCGAGCTCGACCTCCTTCTCGATGTCGATCACGCGGCCGTCGCCCATGCGCGCCGTGGCGGTGATGCGCGTGGGCCAACCGAAGGAGTGGTCGCCGAGCTTGGCCACCGTCAGGCCGTTGATCTGGCCGACGCGCTTGCCGGTCGTGGTGACGAGCAGCGTGCCCTTCTCGATCTCCTCCTGGATGGTCTCGCGGACGCGGGCCATCCGATCGTCCGCGGCGTCGACGGCGGCCTTCACGTGCTCGAGGCCGATCGTCTTCGCGCCCGCGCGGCGCGCGTAGAGGTCGGCCTCGCGCAGCACGCCGCGCAGATCGTCCGCGTGCACCGTGAGCTTCTCCGAGTCCTCGGCGAGCCTCGAGGCGTGCTCGACCATGCGGGCGACGCCCGTGCGATCGATGGCGAGCAGCGAGCACTCCTTGCCGATCTTCGCGAGGAAGCGGGCGAGGAGCACCTCGTTCTCGTGGTTGCGGTCGATGTGGTCCTCGAAGTCCGCGACGATGCGGAAGAGGCCCGGGAAGTCCGGGTCGTACTCCGAGAGGAGGTAGAAGAGCTGGCGCTCGCCGATGAGGACGATCTTCACGTCGAGCGAGATCGGCTCGGGCGCGAGGGCGACTCCTCCGAGCACGCCGAGCATCCGGGCGAGCGGCTCGATCATCACCGTGCGCGTCTTCATGGCGCGCTTCAGCGCCTCCCAGGCGTAGGGCTGCATGAGCAGCGCCCGTGCATCCACGAGGAGGTAGCCGCCGTTCGCCTTGTGCAGCGCGCCGGCCTTGATGAGGTGGATGTCGGTGAGCAGCGCGCCGAGCACCGGCACGTGGTCCATCGAGCCGATCAGGTTCTCGTACGTCGGATGCGCCTCGTAGACGACGGGCGCCCCCTTCTCTCCCGAGCGATCGACGAGCACGTGCACGCCGTAGCGACGGAGCAGGGGGTTCTCCTTGATCGCGCCGGCTTCGAGCGCGCCCGTCATGATCGAGGGGCCGCCGCTCGTCTCGATCCAATCCGAGGGATTCTCGGCGACGTGCTTCTCGAGCGCCTTGAGGTGCTCGATGACGGCGGGGATGTCCTGGAAGTCCTCCCGCACGTCCTCGACGAGATGCGCGACCACGCCGGCGACGAGCTCGTTCGCGGCGGCCTTGATCCGGCGGCGGGCGTCCTTCTCCCGTCGGGGAACCTCGGAGAGGAAGGCGCGCATCGCCTTCTCCGTCTGCTGCGCCGCCTCCGTGAAGCTCTTCCGGACCGGCTCGGGGAGGGCGTTGAACTGCTCCTCCGAGAGGAGCTCGCCGTTCGCGACGGGCGCGAGCGAGAAGCCCTGCGGCGTCCCGACGATGCCGACGTGCTGCGCCTCGGCGCGCTCGCGGATCCCGTTGAACTCCGCCTCGTTCTTCTCCTTGACCTCGCTCTCGATCGCCTCGCGGCGCTTGCGGAACTCGTCGCCCTCGATGACCTGCGGGATCGCGACCCGGAGATCGTCGACGAGGTGCGCGAGCGCTTCGCGGAGGAGCTTCGCCCGACCGGCCGGCATGCGGAGCACGCGCGGCTCGCGCGGCTTGTCGAAGCGGTTCACGTAGCAGACGTCTTCGGCGACCGGCATCTTCGCCGCCTCGGCCTCGATCATCGCGCTCACGGCATGCCGCTTGCCGGCCCGTGTCGGACCCATGGCGAAGACGTTGTAGCCGTCGGTGCGGATCGCGAGGGCGAGCTCGATCGCCTTCTTGGCCCGCTCCTGTCCGAGTCGTTCGTCGAGCGGGTCGAGCGTCTCGGTCGTCTCGAAGTCGAAGGAGCTCGGATCGCAGATCCTGCGGACGGTCTCGGGGGCGAGGGCGCGGTCGGTCACGCGCTCCAGCTACGCGCGGAACGGCCCGGCCGTCAACCCCGGCGTGGACCCCGCCGGCGGCCTTCAGGCCGTGCGTTCGACCCCGAGCTTCTTCATCCGGCTCTGGAGGGTGGAGGGGGGAAGACCGAGCAGCTCGGCGGCGCCCCCCTTTCCGTAGATCTTGCCCTGGGTCCTCGCGAGGACGCGCCTTATGTAGCGGGCTTCCATCTCCTCGAGCGTGACGATCGGCTCCTCGTCCGGCGACGGGGTCGGGGCCGGCTCGGAGCGGCCGCGAGGCGTCTCGAGATGCAGCTCGAAAGCGGAAGGGCCGAGCTCGCGTCCCGTGCTCACGATGGTTGCACGTTCGAGCACGTTCGAGAGCTCGCGGAGGTTGCCGGGCCAGACGTAGCGCCGGAGCACGTCGAGGCCGGCCTCGGACACGGTGACGTTGTGTCGGCCGGTGCGCTTCGCCTGCTCCCGGAGGATCACGGCCGAGAGCCCGCGCAGATCCTCGAGGCGCTCGCGGAGGGGAGGGAGCGCGAGCGGGAAGACGGCGAGGCGGTAGTACAGGTCCTCCCGGAACCGCCCCGCCTCGACGGCCGCGCGGAGGTCGACGTGGGTGGCCGCGATGACGCGCACGTCGACCTTCACGGTGCGGTCGCTGCCCACGGGCTCGAACGTGCCCTCCTGCAGCACCCGGAGGAGCTTGGCCTGGAGCGGGAGCGGCAGCTCGCCGACCTCGTCGAGCAGGAGCGTGCCCTTGTTCGCGATCTGGAAGCGGCCGGGACGATCCTTCTGCGCGCCCGTGAACGCGCCCTTCACGTGCCCGAAGAGCTCGCTCTCGATCAGGCTCTCGGGGATGGCGGCGCAGTTCAGCGTGACGAAGCTGCGCTCGGCGCGCTCGCTCCAGAGGTGGATCGCGCGCGCGAGCCGCTCCTTGCCCGTGCCCGTCTCGCCCTGGACGAGGACGGGCGTCGAGGTCGTCGCGACCTGCTTCGCACGCCGGACGACGTCGCGCACCGAGGGGCTCTGGCTGCTCTCGAGGACGCCGAAGGGATCGCCGCCGAGCTCGTCCTCGAGCTCGCGCGCGTGGGCGCGCTGGCCCTCGTGGAGACGGTCGAGGGCGAGCTGTTGCTCGGCGTGGAAGACGGCGAGCGCGAGGACCTGGCCGTAGACCTCGACGAGCTGCACCACCTCCTGCGGGTAGCGGACGCACTGCGAGCGATCGAGCGTCATCACGCCGAAGCGACGCTCGCCCGCGCAGAGCGGCACGACCATGCACGAGTGCCCGTGGGGCAGATCGAGCACGCCGTCGAAGGGATCGCCGTCGCCGTCCGCGTGATCCTCCTCCGTGAAGGCGCGGGCGCGTCGGGTCTCGAGCGCCTCCCGGATCGTCGGGAAGCGCGAGAGCTCGATCGCGTGGTGGCGGACGGGATCGCGAGCCAGGGGCCCGCGAGCGGCCCGCACGCGGAGCGTCTCGCCCTCGAGCTCGAGCACCGTGGCGAGATCGTAGGGGGCCAGCTTCGAGACCCATTCGAGGCCGCGCCGGAGGAGATCGTCCACGGCGGCTTCGCCGGTCGCGAGGCCGACGAGCGCGGAGAGGTCGGAGGTGAGGTCGAGGACTTCGGTGGCCATGGGTTCGCCGCGAGATTTCGGTGGTGGCTTTCCAGTCTAGCGCCTCCGCACCGAAATGTCAGTGTCGCGATGCACCGACATGACGGTGGAAGCCCTGTTCGAGCCGGGCCGGCGAGGCGGGCACTGGCCGCCGGGGGAATCGCGGGCGATGATCCGAGCCATGCGCGCGAGGACGTTCCTTTCTTCCTGCCTCGTCGCGACGCTGCTGGGCGGAGGGCCGCTCGGCGTCGCGGCCCAGCCGCCGCCGGGGACCGGCGGCTCGCCTCCGGTGGCGCCGTCGAGCGGCGCGCAAGGGGTCGTCGTGCCGGACGCCTACGCGGGCGGAGGGGGCGCGCCGACGCCGCCGGCCGCGACGCCGTACGGCAGCTCGCCCTTCGGCTCGTCCCCCTACGGGGCGAGCCCGTACCCCACGCCTCCGATGGGCGGGGCCTATGGCGTTCAGGCCTATCCACCGACCGCCGGCACGCCCTACGGCGCCATGCCGTACTCGGGCTCGGTGTACACGAGCTACAACGTCGACCCGCGCCTCTACGCCGAATACGAGCGACTTCCGCGACGAGGGCCCTACGTCGCGCTCATCGCCTTCGGCTCGATGGCGATCCTCATCGGCCTGCCGACCCTCGTGCAGGAGATCCGCTACGCCGACACGCGCAACGGGGGCGCCCTGGCCTTCGGCGCGATCAGCACCGGCCTCGGCGCGGTCGCCATCGGCGTCTCCGCCTACAAGCTCCACGTCCGCAACGCAGGAATCCGCCGGCTCCGGGCCCAGGGGCTCATGGTCTCGTTCCGGCTCGCACCCACCCGTGGCGGGACCGCGATCGGGGCGCAGCTCTCGTTCTGAGCCCGGACGGGGGGTTGCCCATGCAAGGCGTCGAGCTGCTCGGAGTCTTCGTCCACTCGTTCGCGCGGGCGTGCGTGAACCTGCAGATCCTCGGGACCGCCGAGATCGACGCGCTCCTCGCGGTGCCTCCCGAGTCGTGGGTGCCGGGCGAGCGCTTCGCCTCCACGCTCGAGGCGATCGCGGCCCGCTTCGAGAATCCCGCGCCGATCCTCGAGCGCGTCGGCGAGGAGATGATGGCGCTCTGGTACGACCACGGCCCGGGGCGCGGCCTCGTGAACGGCGGCGTCGAGTTCCTCCGGTTCCAGACGGGCTCGCAGGGCTACCGTAGCGTCGTGCGAGGGCCCGAGGAAGCCCTCGGCGCCTTCTCGCTCGAGCACCTCGACGAGGCCGCCGGCCGCGCGCGGGTGCGGAGCACGACCCCCTTCGATCGGACGATGGAGCGCGGCGTGCTGATCGGCGGGATGAAGCTCGCGGGCGATCTCGTCTACGTCGACGTGGACAATTCGGGCGATCCCTCGGTCTACGAGATACGCTTCCACTGAGATCCGCTCGATGAGCGACCCGCGACCCATCCCCGCCGCCGAGTTCCTGACGGCCGAAGAGCTCGAGAGCGATCGCCGGCTCGAGGGCGCGGAGCTCTCGCGCGTCTTCTGGGTCGTGCGGGGTCGCGAGAAGGAGCGCGAGCGCCAGGAGGCCTTCTGGGCCTCGACGAACGACGCGCTCGCCAGGGCCTACCGCGAGCTCGACGAGGTCCGTCACGAGCTCGAGGCGCTGAACCAGCAGCTCGAGCGTCGCGTCGCCGAGCAGGTCGAGGAGATCGTCCGTCGTGCGGGGCAGATCGAGATCCTGAACGCCCAGCTCCAGAAGCGCGTCGAGGAGCGCTCGCGCGAGCTCGCGGTCGCGCTCCGTCGGCTCGCGCGCGGCTCGCGCTCGCATGCCCTCCGCCGTGGCGAGGAGCTCGGAGGGCGCGCGAGGCTCCTCGACCTCATCGGGCAGGGCGGCTCCGGCTCCGTCTACCTCGCCGAGGATCTCCTCACGCACGCGCAGGTCGTCGTGAAGGTCCTCCACGCCTGCGTCGATCCGGAGGCCATCGCGCTCGAGCGCTTCGTCTCGGAGGCCGGAGCGGCCTCGCGCATCTCGCATCCGGGCGTGATCAAGACGTTGCACGTCGACGTCACGGAGGACGGTCGCGTCTTCCAGATCATGGAGCACGTCGACGGCATCTCGCTCCATCGGAGCACCGATCTCGGACCCCTGGCGATCGACTCCGTGCTCCGTCTCGGGGCCGCCTTCGCCAACGCGCTCGCGGCCGCGCACGCGGCCGGCGTCGTCCACCGCGACGTGAAGCCGAGCAACCTCATGATCTGCCGGTCCGAACCCGGCGTTCGCATCCTCGACTTCGGCATCTCGAAGATCCTCGGCCCCGAAGACACGGACCAGGGCGACCTCACGCGGCGGGACGTCTTCGTCGGTACGCCGATGTACGCCGCTCCGGAGCAGCTCACGGGTGCGCGCGAGGCCGGACCCGCGTCGGACGTGTACAGCCTCGGCCTCGTGCTCTTCGAGCTCGCGTCCGGCGTCCTTCCGTTCCCGACGGATCCCACGAGCCCGCACGGCGTCGATCGCGAGCATCCTCCACGGAGGCTGCTCGAGCTCGTGCCCGACGCCCCGCTCGAGCTCGACGTCTGGATCCATCGGTGTCTCGCGCCGAAGCCGATCGCACGACCGACGGCCCGGGAGCTCGCGAGCCATCTCGGGCGGCTCGCGGACGACCTCCTCGCGCCGCCGCTCTCGGAGGTGGTGGCCCGCGAGCTCGCGCGCGTGCGTCCTCCGGAGGAGACGTCTTACACGGGGGATCCCGTGCAGACGACACGTGTCATGCCGGACCGGCCCACGCTCCGCGGACGGACCTGAGATTGGCATGTGGGGATTTCGTGGCACGGCTTCCGCCGGGCCGCGGCCCGTGGTCTCCTCGTGGGGTGAGCGACGTCGTCCCGCGTCCCCGTGCGAGCGCGCGAGGGGATTCCCGCGCCCCGGATCTCGAGCCGGTCGAGCCGCGTGCCCTCGAGCGTCAGCGCTCGCTCCGCAAGGACTACCTCCCCGACCTCCGCCGCGCCGTCGTTCTCGGGAAGATCGGCGTCGCCGTCTGGCCCGTCTTCGTCCTCTACGACCTCATCCAGACGCGCTGGCTGAACGAGGGCAATTTCCGGGTTCTCTTCGCGCTCCGCGTGCTCGGCGAGGCGATCCTCCTGCTCGGCGTGCTCGCGCTCGGTCGGACGCCGACGATCACGCATCACCAATTCCACGTCGTGAAGGCGTGGGTCATGTGCGGGTTCTCCGCGACCCTCGCGGGGATGTGCCTCGCCACCGACGGTCTCGCGAGCATCTACGTCGCGGGCAACATGGGCGTCGTCCTCGCGGCCGTCTTCGTGCCGCAGCCCTTCACGAAGGCGATGGGGACGATCTACCTCACGCTCGCCGCCCATCCGCTCGTGCTGACGATCGGCACGCTCGTCGATCCCGCGCTCCGGGCCCAGCTCCACGACCCGCTCGTCGTCGGTCGGCTGATGCAATACGCCTTCGTGCTCGTCTTCCTCGGTCTGGCGGTCGCGGGCTTCAGCCACGTCTTCTACCAGATGCGCCGCGAGCTCCACGAGGCGCGCGGCATCGGGCGCTACAAGCTCCGACGTCTCATCGGCTCGGGCGGGATGAGCGAGGTCTGGACCGCCTACCACACGGGCCTCGAGCGCAACGTCGCGCTCAAGATCCTGCGGCCCGTCATGGAGCACGACGCGGACGCGAAGACCCGCTTCAATCGCGAGGTCCGCGCGACGGCGACGCTCACGCATCCGAACACGATCCGGGTCTTCGACTTCGGTTCGACCGAGGACGGCCTGCTCTACTACGCGATGGAGCTGCTCGAGGGCGAGAACGTCGCGGCCTTCGTGCGGGCGCGAGGGCCCCTGCCCGTCGGCCGCGCCATCCACCTCGCGTACCAGGCTTCGAGCGCGCTCGCCGAGGCCCATGCGTTCGGCATCGTGCATCGCGACGTGAAACCGGAGAACCTCTTCGTCACGCACGGAGGCCTCGAGCCCGACTTCCTCAAGGTGCTCGACTTCGGCATCGCGCTCTTCGAGCAGCCGGGGACGGTGGACGGGGATCGCACGATCGCGGGCTCGGCGACGACGATCAGCCCCGAGGTCGTGCGGGGCGATCCGGCGACTCCGGCCTCCGACGTGTACGGCATGGGCGTGGTCCTCTACTTCCTCCTCACGGGCGTCTATCCGTTCGAGGTCGAGAAGGGCGGAGCTCCGCCGACGCGGGCCCAGGCGGTGATCCCTCCCCACGTGCGCCGGGGCGAGGCCCTGCCGCGCGAGCTCGAGGAGCTCGTCCTCGCCTGTCTCTCGCCGCATCCGCGGACCCGGCCGGCGAACGGCCAGGCGCTCGCCGACGCCCTCGCCGAGCTCGCCGCCCGCCATCCGTGGAAGCCGCGCGTGGACGTTCCCCTCACGGAGCGGAACGGCGTCCGCCCGGCCCCGCGCACCGACCTCGTCGTCGTCCCGACCGGCGAGGAGACGGCCGAGGAGCGGACCACGGCCGAAGGGCCGAAACGGGGCTTCGCCCGCTGAGCCACCGGCATCCCGGTGGGGTCCACCGGTATTTCGGTGACACCGGCATGCCGGTGGGTGACGTCACGTCAAACTCGCTGAAATCCTTTGAATTCGGGGATGGCATGGGGTGTGCTCATTCCCCCGATTCCGATTTCCAAAGGTACCAGGAGAAAGACCATGCTGACGGTTGGTGACAAGCTTCCCGCGTTCTCGGCCAAGGCCTGCGTGAGCATCGAGAAGGGCAAGGAGTTCGAGACGGTCACGAACGACTACGCCAAGGGCAAGTGGCTGGTCCTCTACTTCTACCCGAAGGACTTCACGTTCGTCTGCCCGACGGAGATCGTCGAGTTCGACAAGCACCTCAAGGACTTCGCGGACCGTGACGCGGTCGTCCTCGGCGGCAGCACCGACAACGAGTTCTCGCACCTCGCGTGGCGCAACCAGCACGAGGACCTCAAGGGCCTCAAGCACCCGCTGATCCACCTCAACCCGGACTTCGCGTCGGCCCTCGGCGTGATCCGCGCCGGCGCGGGCGTCGCCCTCCGCGTGACCTTCATCGTCGACCCCGAGGGCGTCATCCGCTCGGTCGCCGTGTACGACCTCTCGGTCGGCCGCAACGTCAACGAGCTGCTCCGCACGCTCGACGCGCTGCAGACGGACGAGCTCTGCCCCTGCAACTGGCAGAAGGGCGAGAAGACCCTCTCCTGATCGCGACCGCGAGCCGGGCTCGTCCCGGCTCGCGTGACCGTTCCACGGGGGCGTGACGGTTCGGGCTCGGCCCGGGGCGCACGCCTTCTTCGTTCGGGGTGTTCGTGCCGGGCCTCGGGCCCGCGTCGTTGGAGGCCGTGATGGAGAACGTCGAGAAGATCCGCGAGAAGCTCCCGGAGTGCGCGAAGGACATCAAGCTCAACCTGCAGAACGTGCTCTCGCAGGGGGCGCTGTCGGAGGCGCAGCGCTGGGGTTGTGCGGTGGCGACGGCGATCGCGACGCGTCAGGCGGAGCTGATCGAGGCGGTCGTCGCGGACGCGGCGAAGGTCTGCCCGCCGGAGGTGCTGGACGACGCGAAGGCGGCGGCCGCGCTGATGGGCATGAACAACGTCTTCTACCGCTTCCGGCACTTCATGGGCACGGAGGAGTACGACAAGGCGCCGGCACGCCTGCGCATGCAGCGCATCGTGAAGCCCGCCGGCAGCAAGGTGGACTTCGAGCTCTTCTGCCTCGCCGTCTCGTCGGTGAACGGCTGCGAGGCCTGCGTGAAGTCGCACGAGCACGTGGTCAAGGAGGGCGGCCTCACGACCGAGCAGGTGGTGGACTCGGTGCGCATCGCGGCGACCATGCTCGCGGCGGCGAATGCGCTTATGATCCCCGCCTGATGAGCGACTTCGAGAAGCTGGGCCTCTTCTACCTCGGACGCGAATACGACCTCGGAGCCGGGCAACGGAAGCCCGGCCTCGTGCTCTACGACTCGAAGCACCTCGTCACCCACGCCGTCGTCGTGGGCATGACGGGGAGCGGCAAGACCGGCCTCTGCATCGACCTCCTCGAGGAGGCTGCGATCGACGGAGTGCCGGTCATCGCGATCGATCCGAAGGGCGACATCGCGAACCTGCTCCTCGCGTTCCCGGGGCTCTCGCCGGCCGAGTTCGCGCCGTGGATCGATCCGGCCGAGGCCCAGCGCAAGGGGCTCCCGCCGGAGGCCTACGCCGCGGAGGTCGCGAAGCGCTGGCAGGACGGACTCGCCGAGTGGGGCCAGGACGCCGCGCGCGTGCGGCGCTTCCGCGACTCGGCCGACGTCGCCGTCTACACGCCGGGCAGCAACGCGGGCATCCCCCTCTCGATCCTGAAGTCGCTCGCCGCGCCGAAGGCCGACGTGCTCGAGGACGGGGAGCTGCTCCGCGAGCGGATCACGACGACGGTCACGGGCCTGCTCGGTCTGCTCGGCATCGAGGCCGATCCGATGCAGAGCCGCGAGCACATCCTGCTCTCGACGCTGATCGAACGGGCGTGGCGCGCGGGCGAGGACCTCGATCTCGCGGCGCTGATCCCGCAGCTGCAATCTCCGCCGATCACGAAGGTCGGCGTGCTCGAGCTCGAGTCCTTCTTCCCCTCGAAGGACCGCTTCGCGCTCGTGATGGCGATGAACAACCTGCTCGCCTCGCCGGGCTTCTCGGCCTGGCTCGAGGGCGAGCCGCTCGACGTCGCCGCCATGCTCTCGACGCCCGAGGGCAAGCCGAGGATCTCGATCGTCTCGATCGCGCACCTCGACGACGCGCAGCGGATGTTCTTCGTCACGCTGCTCCTGAACCAGATCCTCGGCTGGACGCGCGCGCAGAGCGGCACCTCGAGCCTGCGCGCGATCCTCTACATGGACGAGATCTTCGGGTACTTCCCGCCGGTCGCGAATCCCCCGTCCAAGCGCCCGCTGCTCACGCTGCTGAAGCAGTCGCGCGCGTTCGGTCTCGGCATCGTGCTCGCGACGCAGAACCCGGTCGACCTCGATTACAAGGGCCTCTCGAACACGGGCACCTGGTTCCTCGGACGCCTCCAGACGGAGCGCGACAAGCAGCGCGTGCTCGAGGGCCTCGAGGGCGCGGCCGCGACCGCGGGCTCGATCTTCGATCGCGCACGGATGGAGCAGACGCTCGCCGGCCTCGGCAACCGCGTCTTCCTGATGAACGACGTCCACTCGGACGGGCCGATCGTCTTCGAGTCGCGCTGGGCGCTCAGCTACCTGCGCGGCCCCGTCACGCGGAACGAGATCAAGGCGCTGATGGAGGCGAAGAAGGCGGTGGCGCCGGCGGCGAGCGCCGCCCCTCCAGCGGAGGAGGAAGGTCCGGCGCTCGACGGCGAGCCCACGCGTCCGGCGCTCCCGCCCGAGGTGCCCCAATTCTTCCTGCCGGTGAAGCGGCCCGTTCCCCAGGGACGGACGCTGGTCTATCGACCGATGGTGTTCGGCGCCGCCAAGGTCGCCTACGCGGACTCGAAGACCGGCGTGGACGTGGTGGAGAGCGTGACGCTGCTCACGCCGATCACCGACGAGGCCGTGCCCGTGCACTGGGATCGTGCGCATGCCGCGCAGACGACCACGAGCGAGCTCGTGCGCGAGCCGAACGACGACGCGCTCTACCTCCCGCTCGCCGCGGCCGCGGGGAATCCGAAGAAGTACGCGTCCTGGCAGAAGGAGCTCGTGAGCCACCTCTTCGCCACGCGTCGTCTCGAGCTCCTGAAGAGCCCGAGCACGAAGGCGGTCTCGCGACCCGACGAGAACGAGCGCGACTTCCGGCTCCGCCTCGGTCAGGTCGCCCGCGAGGCGCGCGATGCGGAGCTCGAGAAGCTCCGAACGAAGTACGCGCCGAAGGTCGCGAAGCTCGACGAGCGCGTGAAGCGCGCGGAGCAGGGCGTGAACCGCGAGATCGCCCAGGCCGAGGAGCAGCAGATCTCGACCGCCTTCAACTTCGGCGCGACGATCCTCGGCGCGCTCACGGGACGCAAGGCCGTGAGCCAGGCGAACGTCGGCCGCGTCGCGCGGAGCGCGCGGGGCGCGAGGCGTGTGGCCAAGGAGCGGAGCGACGTCGACGCCGCGCGCCAGAACCTCCTCGACCTGCGCGAGCAGCGGCGGCTCCTCGAGGACCAATTCCGCGCCGACGTCGCCGCCCTCGAGGCCCGCATGGGGAGCCAGGAGGTCCTCGAGCCCCTGCAGATCAAGCCGAAGAAGTCGGCGATCGAGGTGCAGCTCGTGGCGCTCGCGTGGGCGCCCTACGCGCGCGACGACGGCGGCGTGGCGATGCCTTTGTTCTGAGCGGTGGTGACACGAGATCTCCCACGAAACGGCACGCTGCCGAATGGCGCGATGCTACGATGGTTGCCTTCGAGAGCGCTCCGCGCATGCCCGACACCCCGATCCGCACCGCGTCCCGTTCTCCGTTCGCCGATTGGCCGGACGGCGTCGCGTTCGGCGAGCACGACGGGAGGGTGTGGTTCCTGCCGGACGCCGTCATCTGCGTCGAGATGTCCGTGGTACGCGTCGACGTCCGGTCGGCGCGCGCGTACCTCGACACGATCCGCGCCATCCGAGACGTGGAGCGCGAGGCGATCGCGCGCGCCGGAGGTCTCCGTTTCTACCAGGACTTCCGCTCGATCCGGGTCATCGAGCGCGACGCGCGCGCGTACCTCGCCGACGCCACGTACGCCGACGTCGGTCGATGGAGCATCGTCTCCAACAAGATCGAGCTCGCGCCCCACAATCCGATCGTGCGTTGGTCGCTCCAGTTCATCGGCAAGCTCATCTCGCAGATGGGACTGCCGGGGTTCGATCTCTCCGTCGACCTCGCGAGCGAGCTCGCGCGCGACGGGATTCGCGCTCCCGAGCCCGGGCCGGCGTACGAAGCGCGGAACGCGGCGTACGTTCGCGTGCGCGACGGCTTGGAGACGGAACACATCTGAGCTTCTCGCTCGTGAGTTGCTTGCCGGAGAACGAAAGGCGTCGTATCTCCACTCACGATTCGCTCGGCGGATCGAAAGGGGAGGGGTCATGACCCGTCGTTCGAAGCGTGGATTCGGTCTCGTGCTCGGGATGTCGCTCTTGGGGCTCGGCAGCGTCGCCGTCGCGCAGGGGGCAGCCCGGGAGCTCACGGTCTCCGAGGTGGTGATGGCCCGCGGCGTGGCCGATCACGAGCCGAGCGAGCCCGGCACGAGCTTCGCCCACGACTCGGGCTCGCTCGTCTGCTTCGTGCGGGTCGAGAACGGTACCCGTGCCGAGGGCGCGATCCTGGTCGCGTTCGAGAGCGCCGAAGGCGAGGCCGCCCCGGCACGCGGGGGCCTGCGGCTCACCGTGCCGGCGCGCCCGCACCATCGCACCTACGCGCGCACGAGCTCGAACCGCCCGGCGGGCAACTACCGCTGCGTCGTCCGCTCCGAAGACGGGGCCGTGCTCGGGCAGGCACCGTTCACGATCACGGAGTGACTTCCGATCGCTTCCGCCGTCGCCAGCCCTCGACGACGAGCGCGAGGATCACGATCAGCGTCGGAACCCCGGCGTAGCCGGGGAGCGCCCAGAAGAGGATCGTCCACGTGAACGAGGCGTCGTCCTGCACGAAGCCGAGGAGCGCCGGCGCGAGCATCGCCACGGAGGTCGTTCCGATCGCGACGTCGACGGCGCGTTCGGGCACGAGGGCCGCGGCCGCGCGGAAGACGAGCAGGAAGACGGAGAGGAAGCTCGAGCCGTAGAAGACGAAGGCCGGGCCCATCCACTCGACCGCGTCCGAGCGCTCGGGGGGATGCGCGAGGGCGACGAGGCCGATCGCGAGCGAGAGCACCGCGACGATGACGGGCGGCCCGAAGAGGTGTCGGCGCGTCGGCAGAGGCCAGCGTCCGAAGCGGAGCAGCGCGTAGAGGACGGCGTAGACGACGAGGAGCACGAGTGGCGTGACGACGAGGACCGCCGTGCTCCCCTCCCAGCGGCTCGGGACGCAGCCGGAGAGGGCGAGCGAGGCGAACGTCGCGGCTCCGAGGCGGAGCGCACCGGAGGGTCGACTCGCGTGGGTCGGGGTCGTGCGCATCGTCTCCGGACTCATGTACGCCCGCGGAGGAGGATTCCTAGGCGACCTCCCGCAACGAGAGCTCACTGCCGCTCGAGAGGACGAGCGCCTCCAGACGCTCGACGGTCGCCGAGAGGCGGGCCGCGTAGATCCTCGCCCATTCCTCGTCGGGGAGGCGGCCGTGCTGCCTCATCCGCACGGCGTCGGCACGGCCGACGAGCTCGAGCTTCTCGCCCGAGACGGCCGTCGGTCGCTCGTACGCGACGAGCTCTTCCTTCGCCTCCGCGATCGCCCGCGCCACGACCTCGCCGCCGCGCTCGAGGCAGAGCCCGAGGATCGACCAGGAGAGCTCGGCGTGATCGCGCTCCTCGATCGCGATGCGCTCGAGCACGGCGCGCGTGACGGGCTCCTCGCAGACGCGGGCGCACTCCGCAGCGACGTCCGCGTTGTAGTCCTCGAGCAGGCAGCCGTCCTTCAGGCTCTCCACCGCGAGGTGCACGAGCGCGTTGCCTCGCACCTCGAGCGCGCCGTCGAGCAGGAGCTCCGGCATCGGCTCGACGCTGTGCGAGCGGCCTCCGTAGCCGGCCGCGAGCGCGAAGCAGAGGCGGGTGTGCTCGAGCTCCTCCTGGGCCGCTCGGAAGGTCCGCTCGACGAGGTCCGCGGGCGCTCCGATCGCGACGAGCATCCAGGCGACGCGCGCGAACGCGGGGACGCTCGCATGCTCCTTCTGCGCGTCGTGCAGCCAGAGCGCTTCGAGCGCGAGGCGCGTCGGCTCGTCGAGGTCCGAGGCGTCCGGACGGTCGCCCCGCGTCCAATCGTCCCCGCGCCGGAGCTCCGGATGCCGTACGCGGCCGCGGATGCGGAGCGGTCGCCCCCAGGCTCCTCCCGCTCCGGCGGCCACGGCGAGCGCCGCCATGCCGAGGCCCACCCCGAGGAGGGCACCGAGGCTCGTGGAGAGGCCGACGAGCGCACCGACGATTCCGGGAGTCTTCGAGCGATTCGCGCGCGAGAGGCGCACGGCATACACGATGCCGGCGATCATCGCCGCGAAGCCGAGCAGGCCCTGGAGGAAGCCGAAGACGAGGAAGCCCTGGAACCAGTCGGCCCCCCAATCGTCGAGCGCCTGGAAGTAGACGGCGCAGTTCAGCGGCGCGATCAGCACGGAGACGGCGGCGAGCCCGAACGTGACGAGTCGTGTCGTGCGGAGGGGATCGGGCGTGGCGTCGGTCATCGGGAGAGCGTCTCGTGCCGACGGTGGAGGCGTCAATTCGCGAAGCGATCGACGCTGGCTCCCCAGCCACGTCGGAGCGGACCCGTCCGATGCATCCCCGAACGGGAGGGGGAGGGCTGGAACACGCGCGGGCGTCGTGCTCCGCTGTCGAACATGAGACGCGTCCTCGCCCTGCTCGTCTTCGCGTCCCTCCTCGGGGCCTGTGGCTCGTCGAGCCCGCCGTCGAACGAGGTCTGGCCGACGGACGTGTGGGCGCGCGCCGCCCCCGAGACCCAGGGCTTCGATTCCGCGATGCTCGCTTCGCTCGTGCAGGCGATCTCCGACACCGGGACGCCGATGCACTCGCTCTCGATCGTGCGTCGTGGCGTGGTGATCCTCGACGTGCGCTTCTTCCCGTGGATCGAGGATCGACCGCACGACGTCGCCTCCTGCACGAAGAGCCTGACGAGCACGGGCGTGGGGCTCGCCCTCCGTGACGGGACGATCCCCTCGCTCGACGCGAGGCTACTCTCCTTCTTCCCCGAGCGGACGATCGCGAACGGGAGCGACGAGAAGCAGGCGATCTCGCTCCGGGATGCGCTGACGATGCGTGCCGGCTTCCAGTGCATCGCCGACCCGGCCGAGCTCACGCTCTTCGCCATGACACAGAGCCCGGACTACGTGCAGTTCGCGCTCGATCTCCCGATGCAGACGGCTCCCGGAACCGAGTGGGTCTACTGCAGCCCCGTCCCGCACCTGCTCTCGGCCGTCGTCGGAGGCGTCGCGGGCGAGCCTCTCGACGCGTACCTCGGCGAGAGGCTCTTCGCCCCCCTCGGCATCACCGACGTCGTCTGGCCCCGCGACCCGCAGGGGGTCTCGCACGGCTGGGGCGACGTGCGGATGCGTCCGCTCGATCTCGCACGCATCGGGCTCCTCTTCGCGCGTGGCGGTCGCTGGCGCGACGGACGGCTCCTCTCGGAGTCCTGGGTGGAGGCCGCGCTCTCGGACCAGACCTCCACGGGCTACGGCTACCTGTGGTGGGTCGATCCGGAGGCCTTCTCGGCGCGCGGCCGAGGCGGCCAGTACCTCTACGTCATCCCGTCGAAGGACCTGATCCTCGTGACGACGGCGAGCGCGGGGCCCGAGGACGAGGCGCGATTCTCGGCGCTGCTCGCCGGCTTCCTGCTTCCCGCCCTGAAGTCGGACTCGGCCCTCCCACCGAATCCCGACGCCGTCTCGAGCCTCGACGAGAGGATCGCGCTCGCGGCCCAGCCGCCCCCTGCCGTCGTGCCGACCCCGACTCCGTCGGTCGGGGTCGCCATCGACGGGAAGGCCTTCGCGCTCGCGTCCAACCTCGTCGGTTGGGACGCGATCACGCTCTCGTTCGCGGGCGCCCAGGGCACGCTGACGATCGAGGTCGGCGGTGTCGTCTCGACCGTTCCATTCGGTCTCGACGGCGTCGCGCGCTTCGGTCACGCGGCGAAGTTCGCCGCCACCGGATCCCTCGACGACGTCGACGTCGCGCTCGTCGGCACGTGGCTCGACGACCACACGCTCGAGCTCCGCTTCGACACGCTCGATCGGATCGACGCGGGAACGATCACCCTGACGATCGACGCCGATGCGTCAGGGCTCTCGTTCGACCTCTACGAGCGGACGTTCCTGCGCTCCCACGTCGTAGTGCGCGGGACGCCGCGCCCGTGACGCTTCAGACCGCCCCGAGCTTCTCCTGTAGGAAGCGCGCCACGGCGTCCATGGAGATGCGCTCCTGGGCGCCGGTGTCGCGGTCGCGGACGGTGACGGTCTGGTCGTTCAGGGTCGTTCCGTCGACGGTGAAGCAATAGGGGCAGCCCGCCTCGTCCATGCGGGCGTAGCGCTTGCCGATCGCGTGCTTCGCGTCGTACTCGACGTTGCCGAGGCGCCAGAGCTTCGTCGTGACGTCGGCGTAAAGCTTCTCGGCGACCTCGGGCATGCCGTCCTTCGCGACGAGCGGGAAGATGCCGGCCTTGATCGGCGCGAGGCGCGGATGGATCTTCATGAACTCGGGGCTCGGCCGCGAGGGATCCTTCGTGTAGGCCTCGCAGAGGATCGCGAGCGTGCCGCGATCGAGGCCGGCGGCCGGCTCGATGCAGTGCGGGAGGTAGCGCTCGCCGCGGCGGCCGCCGTTGGGCAGGATCTCGCCGCGCTCGGTGTCGTGGTACTCGAGCTTCACGCCCGAGACGCTCTGGTGCTGCGTGAGGTCGAAGTTGCCGCGGTGCGCGATGCCCTCGAGCTCGCCGAAGCCCGGCGCCGTGAACGGGAAGCGGTACTCGATGTCGCTCGTGCCTTGCGAGTAGTGCGAGAGCTCGTCCTTGTCGTGCTCGCGCAGGATGAGGTTCTCGCTCGAGAGGCCGATCGACTTCCACCACTCCATGCGGAAGTCGCGCCAGAACTCGTACCAGGCGAACGACTCGTCCGGATGGCAGAAGAACTCGAGCTCGGCCTGCTCGAACTCGCGGCTTCGGAACGTGAAGTTCCGCGGCGTGACCTCGTTGCGGAAGCTCGTGCCCGTGTTGCCGATGCCGAAGGGAACCTTCACGCGCGTCGTGTCGACGACGTTCTTGAACTGGATGAAGACGCCCTGCGCCGTCTCCGGGCGGAGGTAGGCGACGTCGTCCTCGGTGGCCGTCGCGCCGATGTACGTCTTGAACATCAGGTTGAACTGACGCGGCTCGGTCAGCGTGCCGGGCTTGTCGGCGTCGGGGGAGATGACGCGCGTCCACGGCTGCGGGATCGAGGAGAGCGGGACGCTCGTGATCTCGCCGAAGGTCTTCTCGGCCTTCTTCTTCTGCTTGGCCTCGCTCGGCTGGTCCGAGACGTAGGCGAAGACCGGCTTCTCGCCGGGATCGCCGTTCGCGGGCACGAAGACCGAGACGTGGTCGTAGCGGTAGCGCGCCTTCGTCTCGCGGCAGTCGACCATCGGATCGTTGAAGCCGGCGACGTGGCCGCTCGCGACCCAGGCCTTCGGATGCTGGACGATGCGCGTCTCGACCGGGACGCAGCGGACGTTCTGACCGTTCGGACCCGGGCGGCCCCAGCACGGACGGAGGATCATGTCCTCCCACCACGCGTCGCGGAGGTTCTTCTTCAGCTGCGCGCCGAGGGGACCGTAGTCCCAGAAGCCGTTGATGCCGCCGTAGATCTCGGACGCCTGGTAGATGAAGCCGCGCCGCTTCGCGAGCGCGATGATGGCTTCCATCGATTTCGTCATGGGGAGCTCCGCAAGCCTTCGAGCCCCTCGAGGGGGCGTCGGAACGGGCCGCATGATGATGCACGCGGCCCCCCTCGTCACGCCCCCCGGGGGGCGGGGTCAGGAGGGGGCCGTACCCTCGCAGAAGCGGGCGATTCGCGCCAGAAGGTCGGGGGCATCGGCTCGACGACGGGGGGCCTCGGAGGCATCCGGCGTCGAGGGAGGCGATCCCGGGGGATTTCCGGCGGCGTACCCTCGGCCGGGGGCGAGCGGGGCTCCGAGGGCCCGTCGCTCGTTCGACTCCTGCCGCGCGGCCGACCGCGGCGTATGTTGCACGTGCGTGCCGGCGGGAAACCGGGGACCGTCGGTCCGGAGACGTGCCAGGGGCGCGGGAGAGAGACATGACGAAGATCGATGCGACGCGAAGGTGGAGCACGGCGGGAGCCGGCGTGCTCGCGGTCCTGTTGGGTCTCCACGCAGGTGCCTGCTCGAAGACGCAGCGCGAGGCAGCGCCGCCCGCGCCTACGCCCGCCGCGGCTCCGCTTCCGGTCGGTGTCGCCACGGATGCCACCCGCGCGGCCCAGGGCGGCGTCGGGCGCGAGCTCCCCTTCACGAACCGCGAGGACTTCGAGGATGCGAAGCGTGGATTCATCGGCACCCTCGACGATCCGGCGATCCGGAACGCGCGCGGGGACGTCGTGTGGCGCCTCGACGCCTTCGACTTCATCGGCGAGAACGAGCCGAGCCCCGACACCGCGAATCCGAGCCTCTGGCGCCAGAGCCAGCTCGTTCGGATGCACGGCCTCTACCAGGTCGCCGATCGCATCTACCAGGTCCGCGGCTTCGACCTGTCGGTCATCAGCTTCGTGAAGGGCGACACGGGCTGGATCGTCATCGACCCGCTCGTCTCCGCGGAGACGGCGGCGGCCGCGCTCGGCCTCGTGAAGCGCCGCGTTGCAGACCTGCCCGTCGTCGCCGTGATCTACACGCACAGCCACGTCGACCACTTCGGTGGCGTCCGTGGCGTGGTGGACGAGGCCGACGTGCGGGCGGGGCGCGTGAAGATCCTCGCGCCGTCCGGCTTCCTCGAGCACGCGATCAGCGAGAACGTGATCGCCGGCAACGCGATGAGCCGAAGGGCCACGTACATGTACGGGAACCTCTTGCCGCCGCGCGCCAACGGCCAGATCGGCGCGGGACTCGGACAGACGACCTCGAACGGAACGGTGGGCCTCATCCCGCCGACGGACACGATCACGCGCACGGGCGAAGAACGGACGATCGACGGATTGAAGATCGAGTTCCTGAACGCGCCGGGCTCCGAGGCCCCGAGCGAGATGATGTTCTTCTTCCCGGAGCTCCATGCCTTCTGCGCGGCGGAGGACGTGACGCACACGCTCCACAACCTGCTCACGATGCGCGGCGCGCAGGTGCGCGATCCGCTCCTCTGGGCGGGCTACCTCGAGCAGGCCATCGAGATGTTCGGTGACCGCGTCGACGTCATGTTCGCGAGCCATCACTGGCCTCGCTGGGGCCGCGCCCGCATCGTCGACATGATCGAGAAGCAGCACGACCTCTACAAGTTCATCCACGATCAGACGATGCGCCGCGCGAACCAGGGCGAGACGATGCACGAGATCGCCGAGCACGTGGCCCTGCCGCGATCCCTCTCGAGCGAGTTCTTCTCGCGCGGCTACTACGGAAGCCTGAACCACGACGTGAAGGCGGTGTACCAGCGCTACATCGGCTGGTTCGACGGCAATCCCGCGACTCTCCACCAGCATCCGCCGGTCGAGGCGAGTCGCCGCTACGTCGACTTCATGGGCGGCTCGGACGAGGTGCTCCGCAAGGCGCGCCGATCGTTCGAGCAGGGCGACTACCGCTGGGTCGCGCAGGTCGTGAACCACGTCGTCTTCGCCGATCCGAACAACCGCGCGGCGCGCGAGCTCCAGGCGGCCGCGCTCGAGCAGCTCGGCTTCCAGGCCGAGGCGGGGCCTTGGCGCAACTTCTATCTGACGGGCGCCCAGGAGCTCCGGAGCGGCATCGCGCAGGTGCCGGCGCCCAACACCGCGAGCGCCGACATCATCTCCAACATGCCCCTCGGCATGGTCTGGGACTTCCTCGCCGTGCACATCGATCCGGCGAAGGCCGAGGGCAAGCGCATCGTGCTCGGCCTCGACTTCACGGACACGCACGAGACCTACACGCTTCGTCTCCGCAACTCGACCGTGAGCTACGCACGTCGCGCACCGACGGAGTCGGACGCGCGGATCACGCTCACACGGGCCGCGCTCGACGACGTCCTCCTCGGACGCAAGACGATGCAGGAGCAGCTCGCGTCCGGCGCGATCCGCATCGAGGGACGGACCGCGGCGCTCGGCGAGCTGCTCGACATGCGGGATACGTTCCCGTTCTGGTTCGACATCGTCACGCCCTGAGGCGTGGCGGGCTCAACGGCTCGCGTAGCCGTCGAGCTCGTTGCGCCAACCGAGGACGAGGTCGTCCCAGTCGTCGTCGAGCACCGACCACTTCGTGAGCCGCGCGAGCTGCCGGATGGATCGGGCGATGTCGGCGGGCGTCGCAGCGGCCGCGAGTTCGGCGCGCCACGGGTCGCGCTGGTCGGTCCACGCGCGGCGAAGGGCCGAGCGCGGCATGAAGTCGACGAGCTGGTGGATCGACGCGCGGAGCTGGTCGACGGTCGTCGCGGCGCGGAGCTGATCGCGCCACCCGCCCTCCGCCGCGTTCCAGTCGTCCTTCATGTCTCCGTCCTCGAGCTCGAGGGAGAAGTCGACGATCGCCTGACGGACGAGCACGAGCTCGTCCTGCGCGCCGTTCGCGTAGAAGCGCACGCCGCAGAGGCTCACCCACGTGCGCGAGCCCTGGCCGCCGACGAGGCGCACCTCGCCGTTCGGGAGGACGTGGACCTCGGCCGTGATGCCGCTGCCCTGCGGAACGTGGAAGACCGTGCGTTGGGCGGGTCGCATCGAGGGCGTGAGCGTGCCGATGAGGTTGATGTTGCCGTCCGGCGCCTCGGCCGTGCCCTGCAGCCAGACGAGCCCGCCGAAGCGGTGGACGCGCGCGCCGAGGAAGGTGGGATTGCCGACCGGCGTCTGCGGCATCCCCATGATTCGCGGCGGAGTCGTCATGCCCGTGGTGTCGTCCCGCACGCCGCGCGCGTAGTCGAACGAGCGACGCGCATAGCTGCCCGCCGTGAATTCGATCCCGCTCAGGCTGATCCAATCGAAGTTGGCCGGGCCCGACTTGTAGGTGAGCCAACCATCCTCCGTGAGGTTCGCGCGCACCGCGCCGGCCGAGCTCATGAGCTCGAACGTGAGCGTGAGCGAGATGCGACGAAGCGAGTCCGGAAGGCGGACGATCTGGGTCCAAGGGCCGTTGCCGGAGGCACGACGAACCGCGCCCTGCAGGCGGACGAACGCACCGCGGCCGATCGCCGAGGGGCCCTCGAAGTCTCCGCCGGCGGCGACCACTCCCGAGCCGAGGCCGAGTGGGATCCCGTCTTCGGGGCGGCGCGAGAACGAGATGCCGTCGAGCGAGAGCGCGGTGATCGCCGGGTTCGGCTGGGCCACGTGGATCTCGCCGTTCGGGAGGATGCGGATCGCCACGCCGCTCGCGCCCGCCGCGCGCGGCGTCTGGACCGCGGTGAAGACGAGGACGTTCGAGGGGCGGAGGCCGCGGGGCAGCGTGCCGACGAGGTCGATCGTGCCTCCGCTCTTCTCGACCGAGCCTTCGAGCGTGACGATCACGTCCTGACGGACGACGCGGGCGGGCGCTCGATCGCCGCTCCCCGCGCGCAGGTTCGGCGCGAGCGTGAGCGGCTCGGCGCGCGAGGGAGAGACGACGAGCTCGGGCGGCTGCTCCCGCGGCTCGTCGAAGTCGGGCGAGTCGAAGCGCTGATTGCCCGCCGGGATCGCCTGGAAGCTCGTGCCGGCGATGCGGATCGAATAGCCGGGGATGGTCGTCGTGATGCCGTTCGAGCCGAGGTCGAGCGAGGTATCCCAGCGCCCTTCGACCTTGTCGCGGCCGTCCGGGCCCCACGTCCGGATCTCGTAGCCGACGCCGCCCGTGAGCCGCATGCCCCAGCTCGAGCGATCGACGAAGGCGCGGGCGCTCGCGTCGAGCTCGATCGTGGCCTGTACCCCGAGGGCGTCGGTGCCGAGCCGGTCGAGACGGATCCGCTGCGAGACGTCGATCTCGCCGGTGTCGATGCGATCGACGGGCGGCGTGGTGAACGAATGCTCGATCTCGAAGCGGCGCCCCGCGATCGTCACGTAGCCGCGGAGGCGGCCGGCGACCGAGTCCGGACGGAGCACGACGGAGACGCGGCCGCCCGCGAGGGTCTTCCCGGCGATCGTGATGTCGTCGATGGTCGAGAGCCGGACGACGCCGCGGTCGACGCTCCCGCGCAGCCGGAAGTCGCTCCCGAGGAAGCTCAGCGTCGCCGAGACGTCGATGCCGCCGTAGCCGAAGCCGATGACGACGTTGCCGAGCGGCATCGTGCCGGCCGCGACGGTTCCGGCCTCGAGGCGCGCCATCGTCTCGCGGCCGCAGACCCGCGCGTCGAATCGATAGCCCGCGGAACCGGGATCGAGGAAGGCGAGGGGCGTTCCCGCGAGCATCTGCTGCGAGACCGAGTCGACTCGCACGAGGATCTCTCCCGTCGGACCGCAGCCGTTCGCGCCCGGATTCACGAAGAACGTGCCCGTGCCCAGCGAGAGGCTCTGGCCGAAGCCGACGTCGTCGAGCGTCGCACTGATGCGGCCGCCGTAGCGCGTGTCGCGCCATCCCTGGACGAAGGAAGGGATCCCGTCGTCGTTGCCGTCGAAGTCGTAGGAGAACATCCCGGCGAGCGTGAGCGGCACGGGCTTGTCGTCCGGCGGAGGAGGCTGCTGCGGCGGATTCCGCGTGCCCTGCGTCGAGGAGGAGCCCGCTCGGTTCTGCCGGTTCGCACCCTCGTCGTCTCGCTGGCCGAGGCTCACCGTGCCTTCGACCTGGAAATTCGGCGTGACCGAGCGGTTCTCTCGGGAGCCGCCGGAGAGGGCCGTGCGGAACGAGCCGAGATCCGTCGTCGCGGGCGCCGCGCCGGGTGTCGTGGCGACTGCGAAGAGCACCGCGCCGTCGGAGACGACTTGTTCGGTGAGCAGGGCGACGAAGCCGCCGCCGAGGTAGAAGACGACGGTCCCGGGGTTCGCCGGATCGAAGCCGACGAGGAGCTGCGAGCTCATCCCGGCCGCGGGCGAGGGGAGCGAGACCGGATCGTCCATGCTCGGGACGCGGACGGCGGCCTCCCCCGAGAAGCTCGCATGGAAGTAGAACCATCCGGGCTGCTTGCGCACACGGCTCGAGCCGAAGCGGAACTCGCGGACGTCCGCGATATTCCGGCCCATGCCGAACCGGACGGCGACCGAGCCGGCGTCGATGCCGAAGCCGTTCATCGGGCCCGTCCCGCGGTAGCCGAGGCTCGCCGTTCCCGTGAGCGAGGCCGTGGCGGGAGTGATGCCGACGCGCATCGAAGCGCTGCCTGCGCCGAGCGAGAATTCGAGACCGCCCGGGAAGCGGATCTTCGGATCCCCCGTGACGGAGAAGAAGCCGTTCGCTTCGGACCACGAGCCGCCGACCATGCACACGCCTTCGGCGAGGCAGTAGGTCGTGAGGCCGTCGACCTGCGGCGGAAGCTCGGCCTTCGCGGTATCCGCACCCCCGACGAGGCACGCGGCGAAAAGGCCGAGCCAGGTCGTCATCGTCCGGATCGTACGCGTCCCCATGGCGCCCGGATCGCGCATGCGATCCCCGCTTCGAGCTCCACCCATCGGCCCGCTCCCTTCCTTCACGGGCCGACGTCGACGCAGCCCACGTCGATCCGCCGTTCCCCACCCGAAGGCCCGATTCCTATCACGTGCAATCGACCTCGGTCTCGGACGGGACGCTCGGTGCTTCGATTCATCGCCGCGCCGCGAGACCCCGAGTCGTTCGCCGTCTCACGAATTCGTGGCCGGACGATGACCATCCTCCCTTCGGAGGGGCCTTCGCCCCCTGGGGGGATGCGGATACCATCGGCCCATGGGGACTCGTCGGGGCGCACGCGATGCTCGAGGCGGCTTTCTCGCGCGCCTCTCGCGTTCCGTCGGCAGCCCGCTCGACTGGACGGACGTCCAGAAGACGGTGCTCCTCTTCGTACCGCCCGTCCCCTTCATCCTCTTCTACATCGCGCGCATCGAGAGCCTGCTCGCGCATCCGGAAGCCGAGCCCTACATCGATCGACCTTCGCTCGTCTTCGTCGAGCGGATGCTCTTCCTCTTCCTCGCGGTCTTCGGCGCGCTCTCCGCGACGTGGCTCGCGCTCCGGCGGAGCCATGGCTCGCACGAGGTCTTCGTCCGCACGGCGATCTATGCGTGGTTCGTCTCGATCGGTCTCGCCTCCTACGTGGTCGGTCCGTTCTCGAGCCCGGTGCTCCTCGGCTTCCTCGCCGGCGGGATGACGGCCTTCCTCCTCTTCGACGCGCGCCGCGTCGCTTCGGGCGCCGTGCTCGGGATGGCCGTGCTGATCGGCACGACGCTGCTCGAGCGCCTGCGTCTGATTCCCTACGGCCCCGTCTTCGCCGGCGTCGTCTTCGAAGGGCGGAGGCCTCCCGACACCTGGGTCTATTGGAACCTCGCCTTCACGGTGGTCCTCACGAGCTTCGTGCTCGCGGCCACCGGCGTCGCGATGACGCTCGCGCGCCAACGTCAGGCCGAGATCGCGATGCTCCTGCGCGTCGATCCGCTGACGGGCCTCGCCAATCGACGCACCATCGACGCCACGCTCGCGATCGAGGTCGCCCGCTCGAAGCGCTCGGGCATCGGCTTCGCGATCGTGATGATCGATCTCGATCACTTCAAGAGGATCAACGACACGCACGGACACGCCGCCGGCGACATGGTCCTCGTCGAGACCGGAGCCGCGGTGCGGAGGAACCTCCGCGAGGTCGACGTCGCGGGCCGCTACGGAGGCGAGGAGCTGATCCTCTTGCTCCCCGACACCGACCTCCGCGGCGCCCGCGCCGTCGCCGAGCGAGTCCGCCTCGCGATCGCGGAGCTCACCGTCGGCATCGGAGGCGCCGAGGTGCTGCACGTCACGGCGAGCGCCGGCTGCGCCGCCTTCGCGCCCGAGACGAACGTCGACGCGGACGAGGTCGTGAAGAGCGCGGATGCGGCGATGTACCGGGCGAAGGCGAAGGGGAGGAATCGAGTGGAGGTCGCGGAAGAGGACGCGGTTCCGTTGGCGGCGGACTGAGGGATGGGAGGGGGGGATTTCGGACGCCCGGGGCAGCTGGGAAAGAGGTCGTTCGGGAGCGACGTGTTCCGGTCGCCTTCTCGATCGCGAGGAAACTCCTCACGGCAGCGCCCGAGCAAGGGGGCGTGTCCTCATCCGGCGACGACGAAGACCTGGCCGCGGCCCGAGAAGCGGTCGACTTCGCCCTGTCGGCGTGGGGCCCGACGGACCAGCCGCACGACGCGCTTTTCAAGTACGCGTTCTCGCGGGTGGAGCATGTGCGCGGGGAGCTCCAGACGGTGCTGCCGACCGACGTGCTCGCCACGCTCGATCTCGATGCCCTCGAGGTCGTGCCGGGCACGTTCGTCGACGCTTCGTTGCGCGGCTCGGCGAGCGACGTGCTGCTGACGGTTCCGATGCGAGGCCGGTCGGCGTTCGTGTACGTGCTCTTCGAGCATCAGAGCACCGTGGATCCCGACATGCCGCTACGGTTGCTGGGGTACATGCACGCGATCTGGACTCGTTGGCGACGCGAGAACCCGAAGCGAGGGGCACGGCTGCCGCCGATCGTACCGATCGTGCTGCACCACGGTCCTTCGCCGTGGAGCGCATCGACCTCCCTCGGCGGGCTCGTAGGGGGCACGCTCCCGGAATCCTCGGCGTTCGCACCGTTCGTTCCCGACTTCCGCTTCGTATTGGACGATCTCGCTCGCACCACACCGGGCCAGATCCGGCTGCGGCCTCTCCTTTCGGCCTTCGGGAAGATCGTCGTCTTCCTGCTCATGCGCGCCCGCAGTGCGCTCGACCTCGGCTTCGAGCTCTCTGCCTTTCGCGAGGAGCTGCGAACCCTCGGGACCTCCCCGTCGGGCCTCCGCGACCTCGCCGTGGCCATGCGTTATGCTGTCTCCGTCGGCCGAGGCGGAGCGAAGCGTCTGAAGAACGTCGTGCATTGGGGCGTAGGACGACCGACCGAAGAGGTGATCATGACCATCGCGGACGAGCTCATCGCGGAAGGCATGGAGAAGGGGTTGGCCAAGGGGCTCGCCCAGGGGAAGGCCGAGGGGAAGGCCGAGCTTTTGCTCCGCCTGCTCGAGAGGCGATTCGGCGTCCCCAGCGATGCCCTCGCAGCTCGCATTCGCGGGGCGGATTCCGCCACGCTCGATCGCTGGGCCGAGCGCGTGCTGTTCGCGGACTCGATCGAGGCGGTTGTCGAGGCGGAGGACTGAGGCGGCCTCCCGTTCGACCTCCGCGAGCCCATCCATTGTTCACGCCCCAGCAAGGGCACCCGGCCTCCTCAGTCCCCGGGCGCCATCATCCGCCGTAGCGATTCCCTGGCCTCCGGGCTCTCCGTGACGGGGCCGACGGATACGGTGAGCAGGTCTCCCGCGGGCCGGATGCGGAGGTCCTCCGCTTGACCTTCGAGGATCGCGACGTGTCCCGCGTCGTCGCGGATCGCGATCGTGCGATGCCCGTCGGCGACGAGCACGAGGAGCTCGATCGACGCGGACGTTCCCACGCGGCGGAGGAAGAGGCGATCCCCCTCGGCGAGGGCGAGGACGCTGCCGTCGTCGCGCAGCGAAGCGCGCGCATACTGGGGCAGGTCGGCGCATCGACCGGCCTCCGCGCGGGGTCGGCTTCCCTCGAGGGAGTCGACGAAGATCGTTCCGTCGTCGCAACGCGCGAGGAAGCGACCTCCGGTCGCGACGGCCAGGAAGGTGCCTCGGTGGCGGGATTCGCGGCCGTCCGGCGCGTGGAAGACGAAGGAGCCGTCCTCCGGATCGGTCGCGTACCCGTCGGGCTCTGGCGAGCGTAGGAGGTGGTCGGACGCCGACAGCGGGCGTCGCTCGAGCTCGGGCAGCCCGCGGCGCGCGCCGAGCACGAGCGTCGCATCTGCCGTGCGCAGGAGGATCGTCCGGGCATCCGCGTAGCCGGATTCGTCGGCGTCTCCCCACGGACGCGTCGCGATCGTGCGACCCGTCCGCGCGTCGACCAGCTCGAGGACATCGTCCGAACGGCGTTCGAGCAGCAGAGTGCGTCCATCGGGGGAGAGCTCGGCGTACGCGCCGATCGGCTCGCCGAAATACGAGTCCGAATAGAGGCGTGGAAGACGCGGTCCGAGGCGATCGGAGGCGACGTCGTAGAGATGCATGTCTCCGGAGGTCTCGTCGTCCGTAGCGGTTGCCTGATCGTCTGCCGTGGACCGCGGGTCCGTCGAGTACACGAGCGCGCGTCGACCGTCCGCGCTCCGATCGAGCGCGCGGAGGCCGGGCGTCGCGATGCAGTCGAGCGATCGGCGGATCGCGGCGATGCGTTCGGCCGCGCTGGTCATAGGCCCGCAGGCATCGGCGGCGTCCTCGGCCGCGAGCCGGATGGTCGTGCGGCGGGCGGACCCGGCGTCGGAGCGGGAGCGCACGACGAGCCCGTCACCCACGGTGAAGGCACCTGCCTCGAGCACGAGCGACTCTCCCCTCGGAAGCGCTTGGATCGAGGAAGGGACCTCTCCGTACGGAGCGAGCTCGAAGGAGGATGCTGGCGCCCCATCCGCCGATCGGAAGAAGCGCGCATCGGTGCTCGAGCGGGTGACGCGGAAGCTCGAGCCATCGGGTGAGAAGGCCGCCCCGGTCGCTCCTTCGCGCGGGAGCTCCCCGAGGATCCGGCCGTCGCGCGGGCTGCGTGCCTGCACGCGATCGCCTTGGATGACGAGCATCTGCCCTCCCCCAGGGCGGAATGGCAGCGCGTACACCGGGGCCCCATCGAGCTCGATCACCGAGCAATCGCGCGTCCGGACGAGGAAGGCCTGGAACGTCCTGGGCGGTGGACTGGACTGTCGCTCGCCGAATTCGGGCGATACGAGAATCGAGGCTCCGCTCGGTGACATCGAGAGCTCCGCGAAGAGCAGATCCGCATGCTCGACCGAGCAACGCTCCGTGACGGTCCCGTCCGGCGAGCGTTCGAAGACACGCAGGACGGACGGATCGCCCTCCTCGAGGAACGCGAACGTCCGGAGGTCGGCATCGGCATCCCACGGGAACTTGGCGTCGAGGGCCCCGTCGAGCGCGGGGAAGAGCCGACGGAGATCGCTTCCGTCGTACCGGACGACGGTCCGGGCGTCGTACTCGCTCCCGAAGACCAAGAAGTCGCCATTCCGCGCGATCCTCGGCTCGAGCACGAACGCGTCTTCATCTCCCTCGCGCACGAGATACGCCCGGCTCCGCGCGAGGAGCCTCTTCGACGGGACGTCGAAGAACGCGATGTCGCCGAGCTCCGACGAGACCACGGCGAACCGACCCCGCTCGTCGATCGCCGCGGAGAGGCCCTGTCGACCCGGATCGAAATCCCTCGCCGGAACCCAGGCCTCCGGCATCGGCCAAGCCATCGGCGGCGGAGGCTCGCCGAGCTCGTCCTCGACGTCGATCCAGGGGCGAGTCGGATCCACCGACACGCCCCGTTCCGGCTCCGCCCCGGTGCTTGCAGAGCTCGTCCCCACCGTCGCTCCCCGGCATGCGAAACCCATGAGCGCGGCTCCGACGGCCGCGACCGAGACCCATCTCATGGCGCGACTCTACTCGCTTCGAGCCGGCCGCCCTACTGCCCGAGCCCGTCGCCTTCTCACGGCCCCAAGTCCGCATACCCCAGCCCGCCCCCGACCTTCTCCACCGCCGGCAGGTACACCTCTCCGCCCTCCCGCTTCCACCACGCTCCCGTGCTCCGCCACTCTTCCCAGCTCGTGAAGCGGTACTCGTACCGCATGGCCCTCAGGTACCTCGGCGGCCTCCCCTCGAAGGGATCGTGCGCGAGCAACCCGAGCACCGGCGGCGAGGCCTCGAGGAGCGTGGTCGCGAACCGACCGAAGAAGCGTCCCTCGCTCGCCTCGCCGAGCGCCGAGAACCACATCTGCCAGTCGAGCCGAGGCATGTGCAGGCCGACGAACGCGGGCCGTCGATCGAGCGCACCGGGTTTGTAGCGGAATTCGTACGCTCGCCACGTCCGGCCGTCGTCGCTTCCCTCGACGACGATCTCGGGGCGATGCGTCGTCATCACGGCGAAGAGGCCGTAGGCGTTCGCGAGCCGGAACGGGATCGTCTTCTCCTCGAGCCGAGCGAGCGGCGCGGGGAGCACGGGCTGCGATCGGAACGCCCACATCGTCGGCGCGATCGCGAGCACGACGTAGAGCGCGAGCATCGGCGCCGCCACGTACGTCGCGCTCCGCGGTGTCGGTAGGCGCGGTCGATCGAAGAACGTCCGGACACGCGCGGGCAGATCTCCGTCGTCGAGCACGACGAGAGAGAGCACGCAGGTGAGGAAGTTGAAGAAGCCGTAGTTCCCCGTCGATGCGATCGCGAGCTGCAGGGCCACCGAGCCCACGAACGCCGTACGCCTCGCCCACCTGGGTCCGAATGCGAAGAAGGGGAGCACGAGCTCGATCGCGAACATCGCGAGCGCGGAGGTCTTCTGCACCGCCATCGGGAGCTTGTGCGCGAGCCAGCCGGTCCATGTCGGGAGGCACGTCGTCTCGTAGTGATGGGCGAGCGCCGTGAGGTCGTGCCAGGTCGCGTCCCCGCTCGCGAGCTTCACCACGCCCGACGCGAAGAGGAAGCGCACGAAGAGGAGGCGCAGCGTCCACACGCCGAACGTCGACGGCTCGGGATCGCGACCGAACGTGCCCACGAAGGAGGGCGGGGAGAGCGCGAGCGCGAGGAACGTCGTCTCGATCAGCAGGAGATCCCATTGGAACGAGAGGAATTCCTGCCCGACTCCGTGGATCGAGAGCGCGACGACGTAGAGGCCGAGCGTCGCGACGAAGGGCAGGACGTCGACGAGCAGGAGCAGCGCGAAGAGGAGGCCGAGGACGACGGTCGCGTGCATCGCCGTGTCCGAGGCTCCCGTCGCGTACGCGAGCATGGGCGCCCGGACGTAGGCGTCCTGGCCGAGCACGGCCTCGAGGCGGGCGACGAGGGGAGCGGCCGGTAGGATGCCGCGCGAGCCGACGAGCCCGTCGAGCTGGTGTCCGAACGAAACGAGGGAGGCCACGTGGACGAGCGCGAGGCCTCCCAGGAACAGACGACGGACGAGCGCGCGCGAGCGCAGCCCGTCCGTCCGGGAGGGCCTCAGTTCAGCTTCTGGATACGCAGCGGGGAGAGCCACTTGGTCTCGGTCCCCGAGAAGCGTACCCGAACCGCGATCGAGCCGAGGCCCGTACGTCCGAGCTCGACCACCTGCGCCTCGCGGCCCTCGGCGAGGACCCACTGGCCGACGTCGAGAGAGGAGTCGCAGAGAGCGTGGGCGAGAGCCCGAGCGTGCGTGGTGCCGTGAACGGTCGATTCCATGTTCCCTCCCAATCGGATGGCTCGGAGACCCCAACTCCGGGCCCTCCATGTCTTCTTGTGTAGAGCGTGCGTGTCACGCCGCACAGGCACGGAAAAGAGGGAAAAGTCGCAACGTGTTCCAGCGTGTGCGAGTGGAACACGTTCACTGCTTGCTGCACGAACGATCCGGAATCGGGCGTGGAACGTGTTTCTCTCGCGTCGCGTCGAATTCACGCGAGGACGATCCCCGGACGGGGACGGCTTGGCCGTTCAGGCCTCGTGCTCGCGGCGATTCTGCAGCTCGAGGATCGCCCGCAGCGCGAAGTACGCGTAGACCGATGCGAGGACGACGCCCGTGAGCGCGGCGAGCGCGACGTAGAGCTTCGTGAGCGCGGCCTGTGTGAAGTCGTAGTCGTTCACGAGCCGCTCGAGGTCGCCGCTCCCGTCGCCCGCCGCGCCGAAGAGCGAGCCCATCGGCATCGGGGTCCTTCCGCGCGCGACGTCGATCCACAGGCGCACGGAGGCCGTCCATGCGCCGGCTGCGGGCACGAGCAGGAGGAAGCGGAAGAAGTCCCAGCGGAATCGATCGGGGACGGGGAAGTAGAACGCGACCATCACGAACGTCGTCAGCCAGAACTCCCCGCCGATCCCGTCGAGGAGGATGATCATCTTCGCCGTGTCGTCCGGGAGCACGAGCGAGAAGAGACCCTGC
Source organism: Polyangiales bacterium (assembly GCA_046351215.1). Classification (GTDB taxonomy): domain Bacteria; phylum Myxococcota_A; class Polyangia; order Polyangiales; family Houyiibacteriaceae; genus JAXLYX01. The sequence goes on from JAXLYX010000008.1 coordinate 535,842, forward strand.
AGCACGGCGAGCGTGATGCCCACGGCGATCGCGAACGGTCGTGCCTCGACGTAGCCGCGGTAGACGAGGACGCCGACGAGGAAGAGGAAGCAGAGGCCCGTGAACAGAGACGGGTCTTCCTTCCACGAAGTGAACCCGCAGGGCAGCGGGAGGGCTGCTCGGCTCGAGAGCCATGCCGGCAGCGCATGGCCGAGCTCGTGGAATTGGATCTGGAAGGGGAAGAGCAGGAGGCGGCCGAAGCGCGTGGCGCCGACGAGCCCCATGAGGAGGAGGGAGATCGGCAATGCGAGGAGCTGCACCAGCGGATGGCCGAATTCGAGGCGTGCGCTCGCGAGCGGCTCCTCGACGCGTGGGGCCGGAGCCAGCGCAGGGGCCAAAGGCGGAGGAAGCGGGCGCGCCGTCGGGGCGCGCAGCGGCGCCTCGTGCACCGTGCCCACGGGAGCGGGCGCGGGCGCGACCGGATCGGCGGGGAGGTCGAGGGCCATCGAGCCGCGCACGATCTCGTCGTCCTCGGTGGGGAGAGAGCGCCGTGCGGGCGGCAGCGACGGGAGGTCGAGGCCGGCGTCGAGGTCGATCGCGGGCTTTTCGATCCGCAGGGGCGCACGGGTGGCGGGCTCGAGCGAGGGGCGGACGATCGGGGGCGCCGCCGCGGGACGCAATCGGCCGAGGACGCCGACGTCGAGGAAGAGCGAGCCGCAGCGCTCGCAGCGGGCGAGGCCCTCGTCGACGTCGCCCGAGCGCGTCTCGACGAGGTCGCCCCCGTCCGCGGTGGGGCAGGCGAGCGGGAGGGCCGGCAGCGCCTTCGCGAACGGATTCGGCAGCGAGATCGCCGAGGGCGCCGCGAGCTCGCCGCCGAGCAGCCGTGCGACCTCGGAGCCGGGGCAGAAGACCGCGCGGCAGCGAGGGCAGAAGAGCGCTTTCGCTCCGCTGGGATCGGTGAGGGGAACGAGCTTCGGGTCGTGGCAACGGGGACAGCGGAGCTCGGCCATGCGAGCGCGCATCGTACCATGGGCCCCGAGGTGAGACGCATCCGGCGTATGCTCCGCTTCCCATGGGGACGAGCCTCTATCGCTGCGCGTCCGTGCGCTGTCCCGGTCGACACGCCTCGCCCGAGCACGTCTGCGCTCCGCGCGCGGACGGAGGCCCCGGCGCGTTCCGCTGCGCGCGCATCGCGCCGCCCTGCGGCCTGCATGCGAAGCCCTCGCACGTCTGTCCGGATCGCGGAGATCCCCACGCGTGGAGCTGCGGTCGCGCCGAGCCTCCGTGCCCCGGTCATCCCGATCGGCGCGCGAAGAGTCGATGCCCGAGCGGTCTCTGGCGTTGCACGCGCACCGTTCCCGCGTGCGAAGGACATCGGCGGCCCGGCCTCGTCTGTCGCGATGCGGGGGCCGACGAGCCCGTCGCGCCCGCGAAGCCCCGCCATGGCAAGAGCCCGGCTCCGCCTTCCGGAGGCGACGCGCATGGCCCGCGGACGCTCGAGGTCGGGCTGAACCTCCCGTGGTCCTTCCAGTACTGCGGCTACGACTTCGGTCGTCCGCCCGAGGGATGGCGCTCGAAGCATCCTTCCCCGCGTCGGTGGGAAGAGGAGCTCGGCGACGTGCTCCGCGAGATCGTCGCCGCGGGGGTCACTGTCGTCCGCTTCTGGCTCCTCGCCGACGGGATCTCCCTCGTCCGCTCGGATGCCGCCGAGCTCCCCGAGGGCTTCGTCGACGACGTCCGGGGCCTCCTCGACACGCTCCACGTACACGGGCTCCGCGCGATCCCTTCGCTCACGAGCTTCGAGCTCTTCTTCCCCGAGCTGCGGACGAAGGACGGAAAGCGGAAGCGAGGCTTCGCCGAGCTCGTCCTCGGCGATCCGGAGCGGGGCGACGAGCCTGCGATCGAGCGGTTCTTCGATGCGACGCTCGCGCCGCTCCTCGGGATCCCGGGGCCCGAGGGAGAGAGGCTCCATCCCGCCGTGCTCGCGTGGGAGGTGATGAACGAGCCGAGCTGGTGCCTCGAGAAACGCGAGGTCGGTGCGGAGGCGATGTCGCTCTTCCTCCATCGCGGCGTACGGCGCATCGCGGCCTCCGGGCACCGTGCGACGATCGGCTTCGTCCGGGAGCATGAGCCCTTCCTCTCGCCCGAGCTCGAGAGCGAGCTCCGCATGCTCGCGACCGACGGCCGCTACTTCCACCAGCTCCACTACTACCCGCGCCCCGGCGCGTCGGGCTGCCCGCCGCGCGCCGAGACGACGTTCCCGAACGCGACGATCGTCGGCGAGCTCGCGATCTCCGATCCACCCTCCGCGCGCTGGCCCGACGCGGCGACGCGCGAGAGCGAGCTCGAGCCCTCGGGCTACCTCGGGGGGCGGCTCCGGCACCTCGAGACCCTCGGCTACCCGCTCGCGATCCTCTGGTCGAGGCATGCGAGCGACGACAAGAGCGGCTGGGATCCCGAGATCGTGCGCCAGCTCCGCGCGTTCACCGAGCGGCCGCTCGTGCGCTCCTCCGGCTGACGCGCCCGGGGCGTGCTATCGATCGCCCGAGCGAGGAACCATGAGCGACATCCACTGGACCCCCGAAGCCCTGAAGAAGATCGAGCGCGTGCCCTTCTTCGTCCGCCCCTTCGCGAAGAAGAAGGCGGAGAGCGAGGCGCGCGCCCGCGGCATCACGACGATCACGGCGGAGCTGCTGGAACAGCTCCGGAAGGCTCAGCACGGCTGAAGGGGGGCGCGGCGGTCGGGCAGGGCGGGACGACTCCTCGCCCGAAGCCCACGCCGACCACGAAGACCATGCGCGTCATCGCCAGGCTCGGAGGCGCCGAGGGATGGAGCCCGTAGCCGCCTCCGTAGGCCGAGGCCCAGTAGACGTCCATCTGACGTCCGAACGTGAAGGCTCCGCCGAATTCGACGAAGACGTCCCAGACGCGCGTGAACTGACGACGGTAGCCGACACCCACCTCGATCACGGCGCCGACCTTCGGATCGGCGTAGGGCAGGATCGCCATGCCGACGGCCGGGCGGAGGTAGAGCTCGCGCTTCTTCGCCACGAGCAAGCGGATGCGCGGCGCGACCGTGAGGTCCGCCTCGTAGGTAGGCAGGCCGGCGATCACCCGCTGCGTGAGCGCACCCTCGAGGGCGAGCCAGCGGCCGAGCAGGGCCTCGGCCCCGAGCCGGAGGCCGAGCTCGGCGATCCCGGGATTCGAGCTCGGGAACTGGTTCGAGGGATCGTAGAGGTGACCGCCGCCGAAGCCTCCGTCGAGCGCGAGCACGTAGCGCGTGCCACGGCTCGCGATGCGCGGCTCGGCCGACGCGCTCGTCGGAAGGCCGAGCGAGACGAAGAGCGCGACGAGGGCCACGACGAGCGGAGCGCGACGACGCGCGGCTCGGCGCGCGAGCGCGAGGGCGCAGGCGACGAGCGCGAGACCGGGGAGCCCGACGGGCAGAGCCGCGCCCGGCGCGCCGACCGAGCAGATGGCCCCGCTCGGAGGCACGAACGGCCCGCAATCGTAGGGTGAATTCTCGGGTGTCTCGCCGCCCGAACAGTTGCCGTCGCCCTCGATCGGCTGCGGGCAATCTCCGGGGCAGCTCAGCGTCTCGCCCGAGGTGCAGAAGCCGTCGCCGCACGACGGCGTACCGCCGCAGAGGCGCGCGCTCGGATAGCCCTGCTCGCCGCAGAGATCGTCGAGGGCCTTGAACGCGTAGGTCACCATCTCGGTCGCGAGCGATTCGTCGACCTCGCGATCGACGACGGTGCATTGTCCTCTCGAATCCCACGCGTAGTCGGACGCCATGGAGCGGACGAGGATCCCGACCACGTTGCCGTCGGCGTCGAAGACGCCGCTGCCCGAATTGCCGTGGAACGCGTCGAGGCTCGTCACGAAGAAATCGAGGTTCTTCGGGCCGGGATCGGTGACGTAGCCGCCGTCGTCGATCTTCATCGGGATTCCCGTCGGGAATCCGATCTCGGCGACGGGGGTGCCGACCTCGAGGCGTCCACGCGAACGCGTGACGGGAGCCGGCGTGCGGCCCACGACGGGACGATCGAGCTGCACGATCGCGTAGTCGAGGTCGCCGGTGAAGCTCCACGCGACCACGCGGCGGCAGGAGTACACGTCGTCGAGACCGATCGTCTGGAGCGCCGTCGGGCTCGTCATGTAGAAGTCGAAGACGAAGCGCGCGTCGTTGCAGTGGAGCGAGCCGGCTTCGTCCTTCACTCGCGGAACCACGCAATGACCGGCGGTGAGCACGAGATCGTCGTCGATCAGCGTGGCCGAGCAGGTGGCGATCGAGAGCTGGTTCCCGTAGCGCTGGTCGGAACAGAGGTCGTTGCGCTCCTCGAGTGTCGAGCCCACCGGGACGAAGGTCGTCCCATCGAGGAAGAAACGTCCCGAGCGGACGACGGCCGCGATCGACGAGATGGCCGTCGTCTTCAAGACGTCGGTGGGATGCTCGTAGACGTCCTGGCGGTCGTCCTGCCCGTTGATCACGGGCTCGGCGTGCGAGGCGACGGGCGCGGCGCGAGGCTCGTCGCAGGCCGCGGCGAGGAGGAGGAAAGGAAGAGCAGCGAAGGCGGGAAGCGAGCGCATGGGGGCGCCTCGGAAGGTCGAGGGGTTCGGGTCCAACATATACGGCCCGGAGCGGCGCGAGCTACCCGCGTGACATCCACCACGACTTCCGCAAAGCTGGCCCTCCGCGGGAGGGAGTCCCGCCCGGAGGAGGGCCCATGGCCGAGCTGGTGGATCAGCCGAAGAAGGTGCGCGAGGGCGAGGAGCTCGACGGACCGAAGCTCGAGGCCTATTTGAAGTCCAAGGTGCCCGGCCTCGAGGGCACGATGCGCGTCGCACAGTTCCCGGGGGGCGCGTCGAACCTCACGTACTCCGTCGCCTTCGACAACGCCGACCTCGTGCTCCGCCGTCCGCCCTTCGGCAAGAAGCCGAAGAGTGGCCACGACATGAAGCGCGAGGCGACGGTGATGCAGCGCCTCCATCCCCACTACCCGACGCCCGAGGTCGTGCTCTTCTGCGACGATCCCGAGGTGATGGGCTGCGACTTCTTCGTGATGCGCCGCATCCGCGGGATCATCTTCCGCAAGGACGTGCCGAAGGAGCTCGCGTTCGGTCCCGAGAAGGCCCGCGAGCTCGCGTATTCGGTGATCGACGAGCTCATCCGCCTCCACCAGCTCGACTACCAGGCGATCGGCCTCGCCGATCTCGGTCATCCCGAGGGCTACGTCAAGCGCCAGGTCGACGGCTGGATCGGCCGCTACGAGGCGGCGCGCACGCCGGACGCCGCCGACTTCCGCGGCGTGATGGAGTGGCTGCGCGCGAAGATGCCCGCCGAGAGCGGCGCGAGCATCGTCCACAACGATTTCCGCATCGACAACTGCATCATGGATCCCGCGGATCCCACGAAGGTGATCGGCGTGCTCGACTGGGAGATGGCGACGATCGGCGATCCGCTGATGGATCTCGGCAACACGCTCACGTACTGGATCCAGGCGGACGATCCCCCCGCGTTCCAGATGGTGCGCGCCCAGCCGACGCACCTCCCCGGCATGCCGACGCGCGACGAGCTCGTGCAGCACTACGCCGCGAAGACGGGACGCACGATCGACTCCTTCGAGTGGTACCTCGCCTGGGGTTGCTTCCGGCTCGCCGTGATCGTGCAGCAGATCTACTACCGCTTCTTCCACGGTCAGACGAAGGACGAGCGCTTCCGCTCGTTCGTCCACTTCGGCGCGCTGCTCGAGCAGGCCGCCCTCGGCTACCAGAAGCGCGCCGGCGGATGAACGGCAAGCGACAACGCGAGGTCCGCGTCACGGGCCGCAACGCCGTCAGGGCGCTCTTCGATGCACGTCCCGACGACGTGATGCGCTTCTTCCTGATCGAGGAGGCCGTCCACGGCTTCGGCGAGGATCTCCGCCGCCTCGCGCGGTCGCGGAAGCCCTATCGCGTGGTCCCGCGCGTCGAGCTCGACGCCCTCGCCGAGGGCACGCATCACGAGGGCGTCTGCGCGTTCGCGCGGCCGCGCGACGAGGTCTCGCTCGCGGCGGTGCTCGCGAAGCCCGGGCCCCTCTCGCTCGTCGCCCTCCCGGGCGTGGGCAATCCCCACAACCTCGGCGCGATCCTCCGCGTGGCGGCCCATTTCGGCGTCGACGCGGTGCTCCTCGAGGACGACGGGCCACGCCTCACGGCGGCGGCGGCGCGCATCGCCGAGGGAGGCGCCGAGCACGTGGCGCTCGTGCGCGTGCCGAGGCTCGAGGACGTGCTGGGCGCGCTCCGGGCGCAGGGAGTCGAACTGCTCGGTACGTCGAGCCATGCGGAGGGGGCGCGGTCCCTCTACGCGACGAAGCTCGGCGCGCGCTCGCTCTTCGTCTTCGGTGCGGAAGGAGAGGGTCTCCCGCCCTCGCTCCTCCGCGCGATGGACGCGAACCTCGAGGTGCCCGGGAGCGGCCACGTCGAGAGCCTCAACGTCGCGACGGCCGTGGCCGTGGTGCTCGGGGAGGCGTATCGGCAGAGGGGTGGAGCGGGGAAGCCGGCGGGGCGCTGAGGCGGAGGGCGCGGATCGTCGTCGAGCCCATCTGAGCGACCGTCCGCCTCAGGGATGCGCCCCGGCCACGAACGCGCTCGGTCGCTCGACGCGCTCGAGCGGGCGCGGCGGAGGCACCGTCCCGAGCACTCTCCAGGCGATCCGCGGCTCGAGCAGGCCTCCACCGAAGTCCTCGAGGTTCGCGGCGCGGTCGAATGCGCGGACGACCTCGGGGTGACGCAGCGAGGCCGCGTGGATCCGATCGAGGTAGGCATGCACGAGGCGCAGGCCGAAAGGTCGTGCACCCGTCGTGCGCCGATGACGGAAGTCCTCGGCCGTCGTCATCGACCAGACGGCGTCGACGATCCGCTCGAAGTCGGCGAGGGCCTTCTTCGCGGCGACGGTCGGGTCCTCCTCGCTCGCGAGGCGCTCGTCGAGCGCTTCGACCTCGAGGCCGGCGACGGTGATCCCCTGTCCGTAGACGGGATTGAAGACGGCGAGCGCATCGCCGATGGGGACGAGACCGTCCGGCAACCCCATCGGACCGAAGCGCAGGCGTCGGCTCGAGGTGCTCCGATTCGTCGAGAGGCGCGAGACGAAATCCGCGTCGTGCACGACCTCGTGCACCACGTCGCAGCGCAAGCTCGCGGCGAAGTCGGGAACCTCGGCGGGACGCGTCGGCAGGGTCGAGTCGCCGGTGGCGACGAACGTGGAGACGACGAGCCCGTTCTCGACCTCGGCGAGCATCGCGCCACGTGGGACCTCGGTCGTGCCGAGGACGAAGAGCGAGCGCCAGCCGTTCGGGAAGGGACGCTTCGTCCGGAGGAGCGCGCTCGCATAGCCGTAGCCTGCGTCGACCACGGTCTCCTCGGGCGGATCGAAGTCGAAGGCCGCGAGCATCCGGAGGATCGACGAGCCCCGCCCGCTCGCGTCGACGACGAGCTCGCCCTCGATCACCTCGCCCGACTCGATGCGCACACCGCGAGCTCGGCGACGATCGTCGAGCACGAGCCCGCGAACCGGGCACCCGCCGCGGACCCGGATCTCGGGCGTCGAGCGGACGCGGCGTACGAGCACGTCGTCGAGGAGCGAGCGCGTGGCGAAGAGGTACGAGGGCCCGGGGCCGGGGAGCGGTGGCCGGAACCCGTAGGGTCCGAGCCAGCCGACCTCGCGGTTCCCGTCTTCGAGCACGGCGCCGCGGCCGACGAGCTCGTCACGGATTCCCGGGAAGTATCGCTCGAGCGATCGCTGTCCTCGGGTGAGGAGCCCGTGCAGATGCGAAGCCTGCGGGATCCCTCGCCGAGGTCCCCCTTCGAGAGAGAGGGCGTCGCGCTCGAGCACGACGACATCCCGTGCGTGACGAGCGAGCATGCGGGCCGCGAGCAGCCCGGCTGCGCTCGCGCCGATGACGATGGCGCGTTCCATGGTCCCCCCCCCGGTCGTGGCGAACGCCGAGCCACGACACGAGCCTTCAGGGTACTCCCGGCGACCCCGGCGTCCATGGTCATCGTTCGAGGGACGCCGCTCGAGGCCGCCCGATCGGCGCTCAGACCCCGACGCGCTTGCGCAACGCGACGAGCACGTCGTCGAGCCGTTCCTCGGTCGGATGCACCTCGATCGTCGTCGGGAGGACGGCGTTGGCGACCGAGATCGACATCGCGAGCATGCGCGAGTCGTGCGAGACGTGGAGCTCCTCGTACTTGGACTCGAGCTGCCAGTCGGTGAGCGACTTGCGCACCTCGGGCGTGTACGCGACGAGGTGGGACCAGTTGCCGAAGGCGAACCAGGGCCTCGGGCGGGTCTCGATGTGCTTGCGGTGCCAATCGATGATGAAGCGCGAATGGTCGCCCTGGAGCCCGCCGCTCGACTCGAAGACGCTGATGCGGTGGCCGAGATGCCAGAGACGCACCTTGCCGCGGCCGTCGGAGTGCTCGGCGTAGTCCTGTCCTTGGTGCTCCGCGAGGAGCGTCGTCCGGGGGCGCTGGCTGCTCATTCGTCCCAGTCCACGAGCGACCTCGTGCGTCAGCGACGCCGTCCGCGCCGCCGGAGCCGGTTCCGGGCGTCTCGATTGCGCGGATCGAGCTCGAGGACCTTCCGCCACGCATCGCGCGCGGCGTCGGCGTCGCCTCGGCCGCGGAGGGCGTCGCCGCGGAGGAGATAGGCGTCCGCGCTCTCGGGCGCGACCGCGAGCTCGCGCTGTGCCCAGGCGAGGGCGACGTCCCACTTCTCTTCCTCGAGGGCCACGCGTGCGAGCCCGTGCATCGCCTCGGTGCTCTCGGGCGTGTAGCGGAGGGCGGACTCGTAGGCCTCGCGTGCATCCGGGTAGTGGCGGCGTCGCATGTTCCGCGAAGCGGAGCGCAGCGCGGCGGTCGCACGCGAGGCGCGGGTCGAGGTGCGCATGCGCGCGACGCGTGCGGTCGGCTCGGGAAGCGGCGCGAGCTCGGCGAGGCGGGCTTCGTCGAACGTGCCGGGGCTCGCGGGCGCTTGGTTCGTCTGCGGCGGGGCCGCCGCCGTCGCCACGGACGCATCGCTCGTGGTGGTGCCGGCATCCGCCGCCGCTCCGGTCGACGCATCGGTCGCCGCGGTCGCGGGGCTCTCGCTCCGCGCCGGGGTCGCCGCCGGCGCGCTCGCGACCGTGGGAGGCGTCTCGTGCGTCGCCGGTCGTTCCGCCGCGGGCGCCGTCGTCGCGGGCGCCTGCTCGTTCGAGGGCGAGCCGAGGCGCAGCACGAAGTATCCCGCCGCCGCTACCGCACCGAAGGCCGCGAGCAAGCCCACCCAGGCGAGCGGACGCGCGGGCGCGCTCGCCGGAGTCGACGTGCCGCTCGCGTCGACGTCGGCCGGGGGCGGTGAATCGGGCTCGAAGCGGGCGGCGGGGGGCGCCGACGGCGGCGCCGGAGGCGCGGGCTCGAGCAGCATGTCACGCGACGAGAGCACGTCCTCGCCCGAGTCGGGGTCGTGCACGATCGCGTAGTCGCCCGTGCGTAGGAGCTCGGTGGACGAGGGCGCGGCGGCCGGAGGAGGCTCGGGAGGCGCGCTCGTGCGAGGCGGCGTGGGCGGAGGCGTGCTCGTGCGAGGAGGCGTCGGCGGCGGCGCGCTCGTGCGGGTCGGTGGCGTGGGCGGCGGCGTGCTCGTCCGCGTCGGCGGCGGAGTCGGAGCGGCGCTCGCGCGCGGTGGAGTCGGAGCGGCGCTCGCGCGCGGCGGAGTCGGAGCGGCGCTCGCGCGCGGCGGAGTCGGAGCGGCGCTCGCGCGCGGCGGAGTCGGAGCGGCGCTCGCGCGCGGCGCGGAGACCTTCGGCGGCGCGGCCGCGGGCTTCTTGGCCCCGGCGACGGCCTTCGGTGGCGGATCGACGGGCGCCGGGTACTCGACGAGCGTCGTCTCCCGTCGTCCCGGCGCGGCCGCGCTCGACACGACCATCTGCCCCGGATGCTTGTAGGGAATGCGTGTGCGGCCGTCGGGAGCCGGCTTCGACTCGTCCGCGGCGTCCGGGTTCGTCCCTTCGGCCGTGGCGTCGGTGCCGTCTCCACCCTTCCCCGAGGAGTCTCGCGACGCGACCATGTGGGAGAGCATACCATGGGGGCCCCGGGGTCCCCGGGGCGATCGCATCCCCCGTGCGGCGGAGGGACTCCGACGCCTCGAGCGACCACATCGGTGCACACGTGGTGCCTCCGCCTACCTCGCCGATGGCCATCGAGGCCTTTCGCAGCGTTCCTGGACACGACGGCTCCGGCGATCCGCTACCCTGGGAGCTCGGATGGAGGGGGACTCTTTCGACGACGACAGGACGCGCGCGGCTTCCCGAGGGGCGCGCGTCGACCGGCCGGCTTCGATTCCGCCGTCCGGCCGCGTCGTCGTCGTCTCTGGAGGCGCGCCCATCGTCGACGCCTCCCTCGGCGGCCCGTCGTCGCCGACCTCGGGCACCCTGAGCGTCGGCCCGGTCTCTTCGGTCGGAGGCCGCTCGTCGGCCTCGGGGAAGAGCACCTTCTTCTCGCTCACGGGCGCGACGACGGGGCACTCGAAGGCGATCGGCAGCGCGCGCGAGGCGCTCGAGCAGGGCGCCGTCAACCGCCTGCGCATGTACACGGGCGCGATGATCGGCTGGGGCCTGCTCGGCATCCCGCTGATCGCCCTCATCCCGGGGAGCACGACCGATCGCGTCGTCTGCCTCGTTTCCCTCGGCATCCTGCTCGCCAGCTACTACTGGATGTTCCGTCGCGCGATCACCCCCGAATCCCTGCGCATCGAGGAGACGCTCCCCGTCGCGATCCTGCAGGCGGTCGGCGCCTCCGGCATCAGCCTCGGCGCGGGCCTCGTCTCGCCGTTCACGGGCCTCATCGCCGTAGGCCTGATCCTCTACTGCCTCAGCGTTCCCTCGCGGCACGCGCTCGCGATCTACCTGGTCGTCGCCCTCTCGGAGGCCGTGATGGGCCTCCTCGCCCTCCTCGACGTGACCTCGAGCACCGGGCTGCTCTACCTCGCGGACCAGCCGAAGCTCACGACCTTCATCGACGTCGCGTTCGTCGAGCTCGTCTACGCGACCGCCTACCTCGTGGGCCGGCTCGCGAGCGGGGACAACGCCCGTCTCGTCGAGAGCCTCGAGGAGGTCGTGCGCACCGCGGCCCATCGGGACGCCCTGCTCCGCGAAGCGCGGGCCGAGCTCGATCGCGCGGCCGAGCTCGGTGGGCCCGGTCAGTTCTCCGGCCAGGAGCTCGGCAGCTACCGCCTCGGCGACGTGCTCGGGCGCGGCGGGATGGGCGAGGTCTACGAGGCCGTCCGCATCGACGACGGCTCGCTCGCCGCCGTGAAGCTGCTCCGACGCGACGTCCTCGCCGACCGCGACATCGTCCGGCGCTTCGAGCGCGAGGCGCGCATCGTCGCGGGGCTCCGCTCCCCCCACGTGGTCGCCGTCTACGAGGTCGGAGGGCTCGACGCCCCCTTGCCCTACATCGCGATGGAGCGGCTCCGGGGGCTCGAGCTCGTCACCGAGCTCCGCAATCGGGGGAGCCTTCCGTTGAAGGAGGTCTCCATCCTCCTGAACGAGGTCTCGGCGGGCCTCGACGCCGCCCACGCGAGCGGCATCGTCCACCGCGACATGAAGCCCCACAACCTCTTCCTGGCCGAGGCCGGCGGCGGGAAGCGCCTCTGGAAGATCCTCGATTTCGGGGTCTCGAAGAACCTCTTCGGCGAGGACGCCACCCTCACGGCGAACCAGCTCCTCGGCACTCCGCACTACATGGCTCCGGAGCAGGCCAAGGGCGGCCTCGACGTCGATCATCGCGCGGACATCCACGGCCTCGCCGCGATCGCCTACCGCGCCGCGACCGGCCACATGCCCTTCGGCAAGGGCGACGTGAGCCAGGTCCTCCTCGCGGTCATGCACGAAGTCCCGAGCGACCCCCGGAAGCATCGGGCCCTCCCGGACGACGTCGCCTTCGTCCTGCGGATCGGCCTCGCGAAGCGCCCCGAAGACCGCTTCGCCCGAGCCAGCGACTTCGCCCGGGCCTTCTCCGACGCGATCGAGGGGAAGCTCGACGAGGCGCTCCGGGCCAGGGCGACCTCGCTCCTCGCGGCGGAGCCCTGGGGCTCGTCGAACGCCCGGCAGGATCCCACCCAGCGTTGAGCCGGCCGCGGGCCGAGTCTGGTATCCTCGCCCCGCTTCATGGCGAGGCTCACGGAACCGGACGAGATCCGCATGGCGGCGGGGTTGATCCGCCTGCTGATCGGCGTGCTCGCCGTGACGGCGCTCGCGGCGATCTATCCGGGCATCGCCGAGGTGCGCTGGGTCTACGGTCTCTACCTGATCACCGCCATCGTCTTCGAGGTCCTGATCATCCTCCGGATCGGGGACCGGCCCCGCGCCATCCTGGGCGGGTTCGTCGACATGGCCATGCTCACGTTCACCCTGCACAGGGTCGGGAGCGCCACGTCGTTCCTCGTGTCGATCTACATCTTCACGGGGATGATCAACGCGCTCGTGGTGAGCCGGCGCGTCGGGACGCTGCTCTCGGGGCTCGCCTCGTTCATGTACGGGGCCGTCCTCGCCGCCGAGTCCCTCGGCGTCGTCCCCTACGCCAGCACCCATGGGGGCCAGCCGATGCCGCCGCCGACGGCGGGCGAGGCCTTCGTCGTCTGGGGCATCGTCTCGGCGTTGCTCTACACGACCTCCGCGATCACGGGCGCCCTCGTCGACGCGAACCGGCAACGCGAGCGCGAGCTGCGCGCCGCGAACGCCCGGCTCGCGGATCTCTCGGAGCGCGACCCGCTGACGGATCTCTGGAACCGCCGTCACCTGCTCTCGGAGCTCGGTGCGGCCATCGCGACGGGCTCGACCCAGGAGCTCGGCCTCGCCGTCTTCGACCTCGATCGGTTCAAGGCGGTGAACGATCGTCTCGGCCACGTGCAGGGCGACGCGCTCCTGCGCTCGCTCGCCCGATCGCTCGCGGTGAACGCCTCCGCGCGGGACGAGGTCTGCCGCTTCGGAGGAGACGAATTCGTCGTCCTCTTCCGGGGCGGGAGCGACGAGATCGCCGCCCGCGCGCAGCTCCTCGTCGACTCGGTCCGTGCAGCTGCAAGGGAATTCCACGCGGAATGCGTGGTCACGGCGAGCGTCGGCCTCGCCATCGTGCGTCGGGGGGAGACCTCGGAGGAGCTGATCCGCCGCGCCGACGAATTGGCCTACGAAGCCAAGCGCCTGGGCGGAGATCGTGTCGTCTCGGATTCCGTGGCAGGATGACGCGATGATCCCGCTTCCCTCGATCGGAAGTCCTTGGATCGACGAATCGAGAGCGCCGCTGTACCAGCTCTCGTTCCCGAGCGATCCCACGGACGAGGTCCTCCTCGACATGTGTGCCGCCCGCGAGCGATGGATGAACGTCGCCCGCTTCCCCGTCGCATGGGTCGTCGACATGACCAACCTCGGCAACGTGACGGCGAGGCAGCGGCGGATCTTCGGAGACCACCTGCAGCGCTTCGAGCCCCACGACCTCGCGTGGAACCAGGGGTCGGCGATCATCGTCCCGAACGCACTCCTCCGCGGGGTCGTGACCGCCGTCTTCTGGCTGAAGCCCCCGCGTTTCCCGCACGAGTCGTTCAAGACCAAGGACGAGGCCCTGCGCTGGGCGTCGGAACGCCTGCGGGAAGGGGCCCGGGCGCGCTAGAGTCGCGCCC